>JARAWT010000100.1:0-28877 GCA_033793495.1 Streptomyces sp. MN03-5084-2B
CCGCGGCAACGTTAGATTGGTATACAAGACAGGCGCAGGCCGTTTCAGCGGGCTGACTTCGCGTGCACGTGCGCGTTCCTCCGGTCTGGAAGCAAGCCGGGCGGGCGCACGGGGTCCGGCGGTCCCTGGGATTTCTCCACTCCCGGGGTCCGGACGCCGGCACGGGCACCAGGGCGAACGGCCACCCGGCCGGGAGCGACGAACCGACCAGCGCGCCAGCGGAAGCGAAGCGCGCACTACACAGAAGAGGTGTGATTCCGGCAATGGCCGTCGTCACCATGAAGCAGCTGCTCGACAGCGGCGTGCACTTCGGGCACCAGACCCGCCGGTGGAACCCGAAGATGAAGCGCTACATCTTCACCGAGCGCAACGGCATCTACATCATCGACCTGCAGCAGACGCTGACCTACATCGACCGTGCGTACGAGTTCATCAAGGAAACCGTCGCGCACGGCGGCACCATCATGTTCGTCGGCACGAAGAAGCAGGCTCAGGAAGCCATCGCCAACGAGGCCGCGCGCGTGGGCATGCCCTACGTCAACCAGCGCTGGCTCGGCGGCATGCTGACCAACTTCCAGACCGTGCACAAGCGCCTCCTCCGCCTGAAGGAGCTCGAGGCGCGGGAGCAGACCGGTGGCTTCGAAGGTCTCACCAAGCGCGAGATCCTGACGCTGACCCGCGAGAAGGACAAGCTCGAGAAGACCCTCGGCGGTATCCGCGACATGGCCAAGGTGCCGAGCGCGGTGTGGATCGTCGACACGAAGAAGGAGCACATCGCCGTCGGCGAGGCTCGGAAGCTGAACATCCCGGTCGTCGCGATCCTGGACACCAACTGCGACCCGGACGAGGTCGACTACCCGATCCCGGGCAACGACGACGCGATCCGCTCGGCCGCGCTGCTGACCAAGGTCGTCGCCGAGGCCGCGGCCGCCGGTCTGATGGCGCGCTCCAGCCGCAACGGTGCGTCCGCCGACGCGAAGCCGGAGCCGGGCGTCGCCGCCGACGAGCCGCTGGCCGAGTGGGAGAAGGAGCTGCTCGCCGGCTCCGAGACCGCCGCCGCCGACGCGACCGAAGCCGCCGCTGCCGTCGAGGCGGCCCCGGCCGAGGCCGCCACCGAGCAGGCGACCGCCTCCTCCTGATGCTCCACCGCCCGTGCGGCCGCGCCCCCGGGGCCCGGCCGCACGGGTGTAGCAACCCACAGATTTCCTGCAAAGGACGGATTTACCAGAATGGCGAACTACACCGCCGCTGACGTGAAGCGCCTGCGCGAGATGACCGGCGCCGGCATGATGGACTGCAAGAAGGCCCTCGAGGAGAACGGCGGCGACTTCGACAAGGCCGTCGAGTTCCTCCGGATCAAGGGCGCCAAGGACGTCGGCAAGCGCGCCGAGCGCGCCACCGCCGAGGGCCTGGTCACCGGCGACGGCGGCGTCCTCATCGAGCTCGACTCCGAGACCGACTTCGTCGCGAAGAACGCCGAATTCCAGGCGCTCGCCGCGAAGATCGTCGAGGTCGCGAAGTCCCTGAAGACCTCCGACGTCGAGGCGCTCAAGGGTGCCGAGCTCGACGGCAAGACCGTCAACGAGGTCGTCCAGGAGCTGTCGGCCCGCATCGGCGAGAAGCTCGAGCTGCGCCGCGTCGTGGCCTTCGAGGGCCAGACCGCGACCTACCTGCACCGCCGTGGCTCCGACCTGCCGCCGGCCGTCGGCGTGCTCGTCGAGTTCACCGGTGACGACGCCGAGGCCGCCCGTGGTGCCGCCATGCAGGTCGCCGCGCTGCGCGCGAAGTACCTGACCCGCGAAGAGGTGCCGGCCGAGATCGTCGAGAACGAGCGCTCCATCGCCGAGAAGACCGCTCGCGAAGAGGGCAAGCCGGAGCAGGCCATGCCGAAGATCATCGAGGGCAAGGTCAACGCCTACTACAAGGACAACGTCCTGCTCGAGCAGCCGTCGGTCAAGGACAACAAGAAGACCGTCAAGGCCCTGCTCGACGAGGCCGGCGTGACGCTGACCAAGTTCGCGCGTTTCGAGGTCGGCCAGGCCTGAGGCCAGGTCCGGGCGTAGGTTTCACACCCACAGTGCCCCGTCTCCGTCCATCGGGGACGGGGCACTGCCGGGTTTCAGGCAAGAAAACAGGGTCGAGGGGCCTAGGAGGCGACATAGATGGGTGACCGGGTCGAAGGCGGCTACCGGCGGGTGCTGCTGAAACTGGGCGGCGAGATGTTCGGCGGTGGTTCGATCGGCGTCGATCCGGACGTCGTCCACTCGGTCGCGCAGCAGATCGCCGACGTCGCCCGCACCGGCGTCCAGGTCGCGGTCGTGATCGGCGGCGGCAACTACTTCCGGGGCGCGGAGCTGTCGCAGCGCGGCATGGACCGCGACCGCGCCGACTACATGGCGATGCTCGGCACCGTGATGAACTGCCTGGCGCTGCAGGACTTCCTGGAGAAGGAGGGCCTGCCCACCCGGGTGCAGACCGCCATCACGATGGGCCAGGTCGCCGAGCCCTACATCCCGCGCCGCGCCGAGCGGCACCTGGAGAAGGGGCGGGTCGTGATCTTCGGCGCCGGGGTCGGCATGCCGTACTTCTCCACCGACACCGCGGCCGCGCAGCGGGCGCTCGAACTGGGCTGCGAAGCCGTGCTGATGGCGAAGGCCGTCGACGGCGTCTACACCGCGGACCCGAAGGCCGACCCCACCGCCGAGATGTTCCGCGAGATCACCCACCGCGAGGTGCTGGAGCGGGACCTCAAGGTCGCCGACGCGACGGCGTTCAGCCTCTGCATGGACAACAACATGCCGATCATCGTGTTCAACCTGCTCACCGAGGGGAACATCGCCCGCGCGGTGAGTGGTGAAAGAATCGGCACGTTGGTCAGCACCCCCACTGCCGGGGTGCCGGCCTAGACCTGCTGGGATCAGCAAGCGCCACCCATCACAACTACGGGAGTGACCGTGATCGACGAGACCCTCCTCGATGCCGAGGAGAAGATGGAAAAAGCGGTGTCCGTCGCCAAGGACGAGCTGCAGTCGGTTCGCACCGGCCGGGCTTCGTCGGCGATGTTCTCGCGGATCGTCGTCGAGTACTACGGCTCGCCGACCCCGCTGAACCAGCTGGCCAGCGTGAACGTGCCGGAAGCCCGGATGGCGCTCATCAAGCCGTACGACCAGTCGCAGCTCAACGCCATCGAGAAGGCGATCCGGGAGTCGGACCTCGGGGTCAACCCGAGCAACGACGGCCAGGTCATCCGCATCGTCATCCCGCAGCTCACCGAGGAGCGGCGCAAGGAGATGGTGAAGGTCGCCAAGGGCAAGGGCGAGGACGCCCGCGTCTCGATCCGCAGTGTCCGCCGCAAGGCCAAGGACGAGCTCGACCGCATCGCCAAGGACGGCGAAGCCGGTGAGGACGACGTCGCGCGTGCGGAGAAGGAACTGCAGAACCTGACCGACACCTACGTCCACAAGGTCGACGAGCTGGTCAAGCACAAGGAAGCCGAGCTGCTCGAGGTCTGATGGCACAGGTGAGCGAGGAACGCGAGGACCGGGTGGACGCGACCGGAGAAGAACCGGCCGGCGCTCCCGGGACGCCGGAGCCGGCCGAAGCCGGCATCCCGGCCACGCCGGAGTTCCCGGGGACGGTGGGAGCTTCGGCGACCTCGGAACCCGGCGAAGCGAGCCGGTTGTCGGCTGCCGGAACCGTCGGCGCCGAAACGGGCGCGCCGGACGCGCCGGCACCGCCGGAGGCCGTCAAGAAGGCCTCCAAGGCGGGCCGGAACCTGCCCGCGGCCATCGGGGTCGCGCTGCTGCTCGGTGCCGCGATCATCGTTTCCCTGCTCACCGTGCGCTTCGTGTTCATCGGGATCATCGCGGTCGCGATCGCGGTCGGCACCTTCGAGTTCGCCGGGGTGCTGCGCCGGGTCGCCGGCATCAAGGTCGCGGTGGTCCCGGTGATCGTCGGCGGCCAGGCGATGATCTGGCTGGCCTGGCCGTTCGGCCGGGAAGGCGCGCTCACCGCGTTCGTCCTCACCGTGCTCGCCTGCCTGTTGTGGCGGCTGCCCGGTGGGGCGAAGGGCTACCTGCGCGACATCAGCGCCTCGACGTTCGCCGCCGCCTACCTGCCGCTGTTCGCCGCCTTCGCGGCGATGCTCGTGCCGCCGGAGGACGGCGTCGGGCGCGTCCTGACCTTCCTGATCGGCGTCGTCGCCTCGGACACCGGGGGCTACATCGCCGGCGTGCTCGGTGGCAAGCACCCGATGGCGCCCACCATCAGCCCGAAGAAGACCTGGGAAGGCTTCGCGGGTTCGGTGATCGGCGGTGTCGTCGCCGGGGCGCTGACGCTCGGCCTGCTGCTCGACGGGCACGTCTGGCAGGGCGTCATCTTCGGTGTGGCCATCGTGCTGACCGCGACCCTGGGCGACCTCGTCGAGTCGCTGATCAAGCGCGACCTCGGCGTCAAGGACATGGGCACGCTGCTGCCCGGGCACGGCGGGATCATGGACCGCCTCGACTCGCTGCTGCCCTCGGCCGTCGTGTCCTGGCTGCTGCTTTCGGCGTTCGTGCCGGTCTAGTCGTCGTAGGGGTCGTCGACCTCCGCGCGTCCCCACCCTTCGGTGACGCGCGAGTGGTCGATCACCGCGAAGACCGCGCCTTCGGGGTCGGCGAGGATCGACATCCGGCCGAACGGCGTGTCGTAGGGCTGGATCACCACCGTGCCGCCGTGCATGAGCGCCTCGCCCGCGACCGCGTCGACGCCGCGGGCCGGGTCGATGTCGAAGTAGACGAGCCAGTGCGGCGGGGTGTCGAGGCTGTACTCCGAACCCATCACGTACCGGTAGAGCACCGGCTCGTGCTCGATGAGCCATTCGACGTAGTCGAGCATCTCGCCGTCGCCGATCTGGTGGCTCCCGTAGGTGAACAGCTTGGTGTAGAAGTGGTCCGCCGCGACGCCGTCGTGGGTGTTGAGGTCCGCGCCGCTGAAGGTGTTCGGGATGCCGGTGACGAACTCCCAGTTCGGCGGCACCTCCCAGAACACGACCGGAGCGCCGCACGCGTCGACGGCGTGCATGATCGTGCCGCGGTCCGGGATCGCCACCGGCCCGAGCGTGATCCGGCCGCCGAGGTGCTCCACCCACTCGGCCGCGCTCGCGGTGTGCGGCACCGAGATGTGCGGCATCCACCCCAGCGGGGCGCCCTGGGCCGCGCGGTAGAGGCCTCCGACGGGGACCGTGCCGAGCGCCGCGATGGCGTAGCGGCCGTCGGACGTCGCCGGGTCCCGTTGAGTGGTGTACTCCCAGCCGAAGAGGGCACCGTAGAATCTCTCCGCCACGGCCTGCTCGCGGCAGGCCAGCTCGATCCAGCACGGAATTCCGGCCGGGACCGGGGACGGGGTACTGGACGGGCCGATTGCCATGGGTGCTCCTCCCGATACCCACCGGATTCTAGGCGTGATCGGTGAGTTTTCCGCCAAGAAATCGCCACCGTGCGGGCACGGCCCGGCGACGGGGCCCGGAAGGAGCAGCGGGTTGCGGTGGTCGTCGCGGCGCGCGGAGGTCGTGCCGAGCCCCAACATCTGGTACTACCAGGCCGATTACGAGCTGGAGAACCACGCGCAGGACAGCGGCGGCGAGATCTGGCGGGTGCTGCGCGAGGAGCACGACTGGACCGGCCTCGACGTGCTGGACGTCGGCTGCGGTGACGGCTTTCACTTGCCGCGCTTCGCCCGCGACGCGCGGTCGGTGCTCGGGGTGGAACCCCACGAGCCGTTGGTGCGAAGCGCGCTGAAGCGCGTCGAGGGACTGTCGAACGTGGACGTCCGGATGGGCCGGGCCCAGCGGCTGCCGGTCCGCAGTGCGAGCGTCGACGTCGTCCACGCGCGTACGGCGTACTTCTTCGGACCCGGCTGCGAGCCCGGGCTGGCGGAGGCCGAGCGGGTGCTGCGGCCGGGCGGGGCGATCCTGATCGTCGACCTCGACGTGACCAGCGAGCCCTACGGCGGCTGGATGCGCGCCGACCTGCCGCACTACGACCCGGTGGCGGTGGAGCGGTTCTTCGCCCGCGCCGGGTTCGGCCTACGCCGGGTCGCCACGGAGTGGCGTTTCACGACCGCCGCCGACCTCGAAGCGGTGCTGAAGATCGAGTTCAGCAAGCGCGTCGCCGAACAGGCGATCGCGGAGTCCTTGCAGCGTAACGGGAATCGCGCGCAGGACCTGACGCTGCCGGTGGGCTACCGCGTGCACACGCGGGTCAAGCCCACCGGCCTCGTCCTGCCAGGTCACTCGGCTGCTTCTTCGGGAGCCGAGGACTCGTCCTCGTCTTCGCCGAGGATGCCGTAGAGCGAGCGCCGGGCGTCGTTGAGGACCTCGGCCGCGCGGGCCTGCTGGCTCTCGGTGCCCGCGCGCATGATCTGCACGACGGCGGCGGCCAGGTTCTTGCCCGCCTTGGCCAGCCCGACTTCGGACGGGTCGACGTCCTGCGCGATGTGCTCCCACGGCGGGGTGCTGTCCTGCTGCTCCGCGGCGGCGCGGCCGGCGTCGGTCAGCTCGAACAGCTTCTTGCCGTGCTCGTCCTTGCTGAGGACCAGGCCTTCGTCGGCCAGCAGCTGCAGCGTCGGGTAGACCGAGCCGGGGCTCGGCCGCCAGAAGCCGCCGGAGCGCTCGCCGATCTCGCGGATGATCTCGTAGCCGTGCCGGGGCTGCTCGGCGAGCAGCGCCAGGATCGCGGCGCGGACGTCACCGCGGCGGCTGCGCCGTCCGCCGTGACCCCGCCGGTGCGGACCGTGGCCCCGGCCGCGTCCACCGGGGCCGAAGCCCGGGGGGAACTCGCCGAAACCACCGAAGGGCCCGAAAGGTGCGCGCCCACGCTCGTGGGCGAAGGGGTGTCGTTGCCTACGCATGTCTGTGTTCCTTTCTCGAACTGTTGCGACACGTTCACGATATATCGGAAACGGTCGGCTGGCAACCGGTCTTCGGTGACGCCGGTCACCTGGCAAGATCGGCGGGTGCCGGAAACCATCGACGAGATCGACGCACGCCTGCTCCAGGCACTGGGGGAGGACCCGAGGTCCACCGCGGTCGCGCTGGCCGAGCGGCTGGGCCTGTCCCGCAACACGGTGCAGGCCCGGCTCGTGCGGCTCGAGCAGCGCGGGATCCTGCGGTCGTTCGAACGCCGCATCGACCCGGCGCGGCTGGGCTACCCGCTCCGGGCGTTCGTCAACGCGCAGGTCGACCAGCGCCGCCTCGCCGACATCGGCACCGCCCTCGCCGCGATCCCCGAGGTCATCGAGGTGTGCGGGCTGACCGGGGCGAGCGACCTGATGGTGCAGGTGGTGGCCGTCGACGCCGACGACCTGTACCGGATCGCCGGGCACATCCTGGCCTCGCCCGGCGTCGAGCGGACGAACATCTCCCTCGTCATGCGAGAGCTCGTCCCGTACCGGCTGGCACCCCTGCTGGAGCGCGTGCATTCTGCGCAGCCGGAGACCTGAGCCCGCCGGACCTCCTGCGCATTCTGCGCACCTTCGAGGGCATCGGTTGTGCGATGCGTTCACCAGTGCTGTCCTGGTGTGCGCTTCCTGCACGAAAGGTGTCGACGATGACCCACGCCCCCGTGACCGCCCCGGCGCTCACCGCGATCGAGCAGCGGGTCCTGTGGCTCGCGACCGCGATGGTGCACCAGGCCAACCGGGTCCGGCCCAACCCGTCGGGGCTCAAGGTCGGTGGGCACCAGGCGTCGTGCGCGTCGCTGGTCTCGATCATGACGTCGCTGTGGTTCCGGCACCTGCGTCCCGAGGACCGCGTCTCGGTGAAGCCGCACGCGTCCCCGGTGCTCCACGCCATCAACTACCTGCTCGGCGAGCTCGACGAGGCCTACCTGCCGACGCTGCGCGAGTTCGGCGGCCTGCAGAGCTACCCGAGCCGCGCCAAGGACCCCGACCCCGTCGACTACTCGACCGGCTCCGTCGGCATCGGCGCGACCGCCCCGATCTGGGGCGCGCTGGCCCGCCGTTACCTGACGACCCGCGGCTCGGAGGCGGGCACCGGCCGCCAGTACTCGCTGGTCGGCGACGCCGAGCTGGACGAGGGCGCGATCTGGGAGGCCATCCTCGACCCGGCCGTCGCCGAGCTGGGCGAGATCGTCTGGATCGTCGACCTCAACCGCCAGTCGCTCGACCGCGTCGTCCCGAACATCGCGGCCGGGCGGCTGCAGGGGATGTTCGACGCGGCCGGCTGGCAGGTGCTGACGCTGAAGTACGGGCGCCTGCTGGAGGAGCTGTTCGCCCGGCCCGGCGGCGCCGAGCTGCGGGCGCGGATCGACGGGATGCCGAACCCCGAGTACCAGCGGTTGCTGCGCTGCGACGCCGCCCAGCTGCGCGACCGGCTGCCCGCGGGGAACGCGGCCCTCGCCGAGCTGGTCGCGTCGCTCGACGACGAGACGCTGCTGGCCGCGATCCGCAACCTCGGCGGCCACGACCTCGGCTCGCTCGACGAGGTCTTCGCGTCCATTGCGGACGATCGGCCGACGGTGATCTTCTGCTACACCGTCAAGGGGCGCGGTCTCCCGACGCAGGGGCACCCGCAGAACCACTCTTCGCTGCTGACGGTGGCGCAGATGGAGGAACTGGCTTCGTCGCTGGGAACCGACCTCGGTTCGCCGTGGGAGCGCTTCGCCGGCGGATCGCCCGAAGCCGCGTTGTGTGCTGAAGTTGCTTCACGCCTTCGCCGTCCGGACGTTCCTTCGGCGCCTTCGCCGGAGCTGCCCGTCGACATCGGGCGCACGCCGTCCGGGACCGCGACGACGCAGGCGGCGCTGGGGCGCGTCTTGCTCGACCTGACGCGCGAAGCACCCGAAGCGGCGAAGCGCGTGGTGACAGTCAGCCCCGACGTCAGCTCCACGACCAACCTCGGCGGCTGGGTCAACAAGGTCGGCGTCTGGTCGGCGACCGAGCGCCGCGACTGGTTCGAGGACGACCCCGAGACGATCATGCACTGGCGGGAGAAGCCGACCGGCCAGCACGTCGAGCTGGGCATCGCCGAGACGAACCTGGTGGGCCTGTTGGGCGAGCTCGGGGCCACCTGGAGCCGCTGGGGCGAGCCGCTGCTGCCGATCGGCGTCATGTACGACCCGTTCGTCGAGCGCGCGCTGGAGCCGTGGTCGTTCGGCATCTACGCGGGCGGCCAGTCGATCCTGATCGGCACGCCCTCGGGTGTCACGCTCGCGCCGGAAGGCGGCGCGCACCAGTCGATCACCACGCCGTCGATCGGGATCGAGCAGCCCGGCTGCGTCAGCTACGAACCGGCGTTCGCGATCGACACCGAGTGGACGCTGCTGGCCGCGCTCGGCCGGCTCGGCAAGCCGGGCGGGACGTCGTCGTACTTCCGGCTCTCGACGCGTCCGGTCGACCAGACCCTCGCCGCGGTGCCCACCGACCCGGCGGCGCGGGAACGCCGTCGCCGTCAGGTCGTGGCGGGCGCGTACCTGCTGCGGCGCGCCGCTTCACCCGCCGTCACGCTGGCGGCGATGGGGGCGCTGGTACCGGACACCCTGGCCGCGGCCGAGCGGCTCGCGCAGGTCGGCGTCGAGGCCGACGTCGTGTGCGTGACCAGCCCGGGCCTGCTGTTCGAGGCGGTCCAGGCCCGGTCGGGCCGCGGGCACGGCGAGACGTGGATCCTGGACCAGGTCTTCCCGGCGTCGCGGGCGAAGGCGCTGGTCACGGTGCTCGACGGCCACCCGCACACGCTGGCGTTCCTCGCCGGGATCAACCGGGTGCCGTCGGTCGCGCTGGGCGTCACGGGTTTCGGGCAGTCGGGGTCGCTCGAGGACGTCTACCGCTACCACGGCATCGACACGGACGCGATCATCCGGGCCGCGCTCGACGCCGTCAGCTGAAGGTGGCGCCGGCGAGCAGGTTGTCCATCTTGGCGTCCCAGCCGGGGAAGGACCCGTACTGGACGATCAGGATCCGGCTCGTCGGCAGCCACCACATCCGGACCACGTTGTTCTGCGCCGAGTTCTCGCAGGTGACCTTCCACCGGCCGTACTCGGCCTTCTTGGAGCCGATCGGCGCGAAGCCGGAGTCGACGAGGGTGCTGCCGGTCGCCTCCGCGGCCTTCCCGGGCGGGGACGCGGGGGTGATGCACGTCGGCAGGTCCGTGCCGGTGTACCAGCCGAAGGGCCGTTTGGTGCTCGGCAGGTTGATCGGTGCCTTCGGGTCGGCCTTGCGCAGGTCGAGGACCCGCGCCTCGCAGGTCGCGGTGCCTTCGGAGATGCAGCCGTCCAGCAGGCCGTCCGGGCTGTGCGCGGTGTAGGTCGCGCCCGGGGGCAGGGGCAGGCTCAGGGAACCGACGACGGCCTGCGGCCCGCTCGGGGCGGGCGGCGGGGTCGCGGCCGGGGTGCTGCAGGCGGTGACGGCCAGGGCGACCGCGACCACCAGGACAAGGTGCCGGAAGGACACGCGCTCACCTCTTTCGTCGGACGCCGGTTTTCACGGTGGATCATCCCTGTGGGTGACGCAGCCCCGCCGACCGGGGGCGGGCCGTGACCTGGGGTACACCTCGCGGGGGCGCCACGGGCGGCCCGGGTGGGCGCGTGGGACACTGGTCCGGTTATGACTGCCCTTCCCCTCGTCTTCGACGCGCCCAAGCGCGGCCTGCCGCCGCGCCACCTCGCCGACCTCTCGGTGTCCGAGCGCGCGGCCGCCGTCGCCGAGCTGGGGGAGAAGCCCTTCCGCGCGAAGCAGCTGTCGAACCACTACTTCTCCCGCCTGACGGTGGACCCGGAGGAGATGACGGACATCCCGGCGGCCACGCGGTCGAAGCTGGTGTCCGATTTGATGCCGACGCTGCTCACGGAGGTCCGGGCGCTGGCCGCCGACAACGGCGCGACGCGCAAGACGCTGTGGCGGGCGCACGACGGCACGCTCCTGGAGAGCGTCCTGATGCGCTACCCGGACCGCGCGACGCTGTGCATCTCGAGCCAGGCGGGCTGCGGCATGGCGTGCCCGTTCTGCGCGACCGGCCAGGGCGGCCTCGACCGCAACCTGTCGACGGCGGAGATCGTCGACCAGGTCCGTTCCGCGGCGGCGGTCATGCGCGACGGCACGATGCCGGGCGGCCCGGGCCGGCTGTCGAACATCGTCTTCATGGGGATGGGCGAGCCCCTGGCCAACTACAAGCGTGTGGTGGCCGCGGTGCGGCGGATCACGGATCCCGCTCCGGGTGGTCTGGGGATCGGTCAGCGTTCGGTGACGGTGTCGACGGTGGGGTTGGCGCCGGCGATCCGGAAGCTGGCCGATGAGAAGATGCAGGTGCGGTTGGCGGTGTCGTTGCACACGCCGGACGACGAGCTGCGGGACACGTTGGTGCCGGTGAACGAGCGGTGGTCGGTGGACGAGGTGCTTTCGGCTGCTCGGTACTACGCGGACACGTCGGGGCGGCGGGTGTCGATCGAGTATGCGTTGATCCGGGACATCAACGATCAGCCGTGGCGGGCGGAGCTGCTGGCGAAGCGGTTGCGGAAGCATCTGGGTCAGTTGGTGCATGTGAACGTGATTCCGTTGAACCCGACGCCGGGGTCGAAGTGGGATGCGTCGCCGAAGCCGGTGGAGCGGGAGTTCGTGCGGCTGGTGAACGCCGGCGGAGTAGCGTGCACGGTGCGGGACACCCGCGGCCAGGAGATCGCCGCCGCCTGTGGGCAGCTGGCTGCCGAAGGCTGAGTTTTTCGTTTCGGTTATGGAGAAATCGTCGTGATGTATGCGCCCAGCCTGCTGGACCCGGCTGCGGAATCGTTGAAGCTGTCGGATTTCGCCGGCGCGACGGACGTTGCCCGCGAGGCGCGGACGTTGCTGGGTGAGCGGTTCAGCTCGGTGACGTTCATGTACGTGCTGATGCGCGCGTTCGAGGTCGAGTACACGGCGGCGTGTGACGCGTCGCGGTGGCACGAGTTCCACGGCGGGCCGCGGGCGTTGTCGGACGCCGATCTGGAGAAGCTGCTCGCTCCGTGGCTCGACCGCTGATCCCGCGGTTCACCTGAGCCGGTAGAGGCGGCCGGCGCGGACGGCGAGCACGGTGAGTGGTCCGGTGGTGGGACCGGCCGTGGCCTGCCACGCCGTCGCGCCGGGCCCGGCTTTCGTGGTCTGGCCGGTGGTCAGGGGCAGGCCCGTGATTCCGCCGCCGGTGACCGTACCGGCCTGGTCGGTGACGAGGACGCAGTCCGGCCGGGCACCGTCGACGACCGCCCAGCCGGTGATGATGCCGCCGGCTTCGGTGGCGGGAGCGTCGAGTGCTCCGGCCGCGTTGGCTGACGGCGGTTGCGCGGTGGTCAGGTCGAGGTGACTGCCGAGTTCGGGGCCGTGGCAGCCGAGCGTGAAGCTGTTGTCGAACGGGTAGGTCCCCAAGGCGCGGGCCGCCGGGCCGGCGGCCCGCTGGATGTGCAGGGCCTCCAGCGCCACGGGGGCGTCGACGCGCAGGGCGATCGCGGCCAGGCCGAGCGGCGCGTAGCTGCGACGGACCTGGTCGGCCTTCCCGCCACCGATCGCGTGGGTGACCAGGGACAGCGCGACGACCGCCACGACGACGTACCGCTGGGGCCACTGTGGACGGTGCACAGTGGCCAGGACGAGCGCCGCTGTGGTGGCCAGCGCGGCGACCAGGACGTACCGGCTGATCAGCCCGACGTTGCCCCCGGGGACGTTCGTCGTCGTCCGGCCGAGTGCGAGCATCGACGCCAAAGCGACCGCGTAGCAGGCCAAACCGGCCCATCCCGTGTCGGCCGTCACCGATCGGTCGATGACGGTGCGGCGCAACAGCAGCGCGAGCAGGGCGATGGTGAGGCCGCCGGCGATCACCGCGAGAACGGCGATGTCCACCGACCACAGGCCACCGACCGCGGCGGCGAGGACGGAAAGCCGGCCGTCCGGGTCGAAGGCGTCCGTCGCCCCGGACTGCGTTCCGGCGGGTTTGGTCAGCCACCAGCCCACGAGGATGACGAGGCCGGCCGCCGCGGGAATCACGACGCGAAGCCGCGGTTCCTTGCGGAGCCAGGCGATGCCGGCGATCACGAACCAGATCGGCAGCGCGGCGCCGAAACTCAGGCAGCCCAGCACTGCGGCTGCGTACGCGCCGGCCCGGCGGCCGTGGTGAGCGCAGGCGATCGCGATCGTGCAGAACGTGACCGCGGGAACCCAGCTGATGCCGTTCGTGCCCTGCAGCCACAGTTCCGTGGCGTGGGAGCTGAACAGCAGCCAGGACATGGCCGCGGTCAGCGCCGCTCGCGTCGTCGGGTGCAGGTGCCGCGGCAGCATCGTCCGCAACGCGAACACCGCGACCGCGAGCAGGCCGATCGTCAGGGCGGTCAGGACGCGGTTGTCGCCGCCGAACCAGGCGGCGTCGGCGTAGAACAGCAGTGACGGCACGACGAACGGCTGGTCGAGGTGATAGGTGAAGACCTGGCCGAGCAGCAGGCCGCCGTTGTCGTCGGTGATCTTCGCGAAGACGTGCCAGTAGTCGAGCAGCACGTGCATCTTCGGCGCGCGCACGGCGGCCAGGAGCGCCAACGCGGCGGGCACGGCGGCGAAGACCCACAGCGCCGCGAGGCCGAGCCGGGACGCGCCGTCGCGCCGGACCTGCGCGGCCGTGCGCGGGATCGGTGCGGTGACGTCCGGGGCGTCGAGCGCGGGCATGGGTCTCCTGCCGAAGGGGTGGTGTGGTCCGGCGACCGCGGGACCGGCAGCCGATCGTAGCCGTGGGCCGGTTTCCACACCCGTCTCGGTGCGGCGCTCGGCCGGCCGAAGATGGATCCGTACTCCGAGGCTGCCTTACCCGGTCGGCCGGAGGAGGGACAGACGCAGCGGACGGTGCGAGTGGGTCACGGCGAGAATGGCATGCGCGGTTCACCGTGGCACCAGGGGCGGACGATCGTATGGAGGAGATTGTTGAGTGCGACTGAGGTCGAATCGACGGTGAATGAATTCCGTCCATGGGACGGCCGGTTTCCTGCGTCGTTGTTCGTCGTGCTCTTCGGCGACACCGACGTGCCGTGGTGGCACGCGTCGTAACTCGGCGGATCGGAGCGGCTCGGGTCCCGTTCAGCCGACGATGAGGACCAGGCGGCCGCGGACGTGGCCGGTCTCGCAGGCGTGATGGGCGCCGGCGCCGAGACGAGCCGATGACCCGCCGGCGGCTTGGTCGTCGGAGATGCCGAAGACGCGGTCGCCGACGGCGACGCCCGACGACGAGCTGTTCGCCTTCGGGCTCGACCGGGTGCTCGACCGGCTTCTCGCCAGGGCCAGATCGCGGATCCGGCGGGTTCGCGTCAGCCGCGCTCCCGGACGTGCAGCTGCTCGGCCAGCCGCTCGAGTTCGGCCGTCGCCGCGGGCGAGGCGACGGCGAGTCCGCTGAATGCCGCCGTCGGGCTTCGCAAGAAGCGCCGCAGCACGGCCACGAGGAGTCCTTCCGGCACTGCCCGGACCGCAGCGAACCCGCGGGGGACCGGCGGTGCCGGCATGGCGGCCAGGTTCTGCCGCACGAGGTGGACCAGGTCGCGCACCGCGGCCGGATCGCCGGCCAGCGCCACCGGGCCGCCCGCCGCGTGCACCGCCTGCTCGAGCGGCACCGCGAACGCGGCGTGCGTCTTGAGCCAGGCGTCCATCCGCGGTTCGGCCTTGGCGGCGATCCCGGCGGTGCGCAACGTTCGCACGATCCGTTCCAGCCGCGGGGTGATGCGGCCGTCGGGTTCGCCGATCGGGACCGGGGTCAGGCGGGTCAGGAGGCGGGGCGGCCGGTAGCGGACGACGTCGCCGTCCATCGTGCCGCCGTCCGTGGGGAAGCCGAGCAGTACCCGCTCGCGGCCGATCACCGCGCCCAGCGGCTCCGCGCCGGCCGCCCAGTTGAGCAGGAACAGCACGTCGCCGCCGAGGCCGGTGAGCGACCGCAGCACCGCGTCCACCTGGTGGGTGCGGACGAGGACGGCGATCAGGTCGTACTCGCCGTCCGGGCGCTCGACCACCGGCACCGGCACCCGCCGGATCACCGGGCTGCTCCCCTCGGCGAGCCGCACGCCGTGCCGGCGCAGGGCGGCCAGGCGTTCGCCACGGGCGACGAGCGAGACGTCGTGCCCGGCGTCGTGCAGACGTGCGGCGAACAGGCTGCCGGTGATCCCGGCGCCGTACACGAGCAGTCTCATGGCAGCCCTCTTTCGCGCGGCTAACTCATACGTTCGTTTTAATCGAACGTCTGTATCGTACGCGCATGGCCGACACCCGCACCCAGCTCCTGGACGCGGCCGAACAGCTCTTCGGCGAGCGCGGCTTCCACGGCACCTCGGTCCGCGCGATCACCGATCTCGCCGGGGCGAACCTCGCCGCCGTCGGGTACCACTTCGGCTCGAAGGCGGAGCTCCTGGCCGCGGTCGCCCGCCGCGCGATCGAGCCCATCAACGCCGCACAGAGCGCCGAGCTCGACCGGCTGCTCGCCCGGACCCCGGAGCCGCCGGTCGCCGAGCTGGTGGCGGCGTTCGTGGGTCCGCTGTTCGACGTGATGCCGGCCGGCGACGAGGGCGGCGCCCGGACGTCCCGGCTGATCATGACGATCCTCGGCGACCCGGCCGAAGAGGTCCGCAACTGGACCGGCTCCGCCGAGGACGCGGTCCGCGACCGCTACGTGGCCGCCTTCGGGCGGGCACTGCCCGGCCTTTCCCCGGAGGAGCTGGGGTTCCGGCTGCGGGGAATCCTCGCCGTGGCGGCCGTGGACCGCGCCGAGGTCCACCACCAGCCCTCTCCGGCCTGCCCGGCTCCGGTGGCGGGCGAGGCGGCCCGCCGCTGGGCGATCACGTTCCTGGCGGCGGCGATGAGCGCGCCACCGACCGGAACCTGACGATCCGTGACAACGGCGTGGAGCTCAGCGTTCCCGGCGGCTGACCGGGGCCCCCGCCAGGGACTCCGACAACGAGACGAGCTCGCGGGCGTCGTCGTCGAGGCTGCCGCCGTCCGGGATCGCGATCGGCATCGGGTCCTCCGGGACCTGCTCGCGCCGGGCGTGGGCGCGCAGGGCCGCCGTCAGCCGGTCCGGCAGCGGACCGTCCAGGCGCGCCACGTACGGGCTGATCCGGACCAGCCCGTCGCGGCATTCGATCACCCGCCGGTAGTACCGGCGGTGGACGCCCAGCAGGCTCAGCGCGTCCCACCGGCCCAGCGGTGTCCGGCTCAGCGCGTCCTCCGGGAACGCCTCGTGCAGCTTCGTCCACAAGGGACGGAGCCGGTGGTACGTCCGCAGGTGCTGCCACCACACGCGGGCCGCCGCCAGGCGGGTGGCCACGCCGGGGTAGGACAGGCCGACCACGAGCAGGATCGCGCTCGGGAACACCAGCCAGACCGTGGCCTGCACCAGCAGCCGGGGAATCGCCGCGCCTGCCCAGTGCACCAGCACCACCGCGATCAACGTCGCCCCGCCGACCGCGCCGAACGCGAAGCCCAGCGATGCCACCGACAGCCCGCGGGCCAGCCGGGGCGCCGCCCCGCGCGCGTGGCGCCGCGCGAAGAAGCAGGCACTCGCGATGCCGTAGGTGAGGTACAGGTCGGCCGCGAGGTAGAACACCGAAACCCCGGCACGGGGGTACTGCGCCGGCGGGACGTCCGGCATGAGCACCGTGACCGTGGCCATCGCCAGGATCGCGGCGCCCAGCGGGATCGCTTCCAGCAGGGCCCGCCGCCGGGCGCGAACGCCCGGCAGGGCCGAGAACAGGAAGAAACACGCCAGGGAATAGACCAGCCCGCAGAGGAAGATGTGCTGGAACAGCAGCGGCACGATCCACCCGGGGTCCGGCTGGTTGACGTCGCCCGCCAGCAGGCCCAGCGGGTAGGCGGCCGCGAAGCAGGCCAGGCAGGCCGTGACCATCCAGCGCGCCACGTCACGCGGCGCGCGGGTGAGCTGGTAGCTCTTCCACAGCAGCGCGGGGAACAGGATCACCCCCTGGACCACGATGAGCGTGATCTTGCTGTTCACAGCCAGCCCAGCCGTTCGTCCAGCGCGGCGTCGATCCGCCGCGCGGCACCCTCGTCCGACGACGGCGGGGCGACCCGGTCGAGGACCGAGGCCCACTCCAGGATGATCGTCGCCACCGTCTCGGCCTCCCGCTCGTGGTCGGTGTCGTAGGAGGTGCGCAGCAGGGCCCGCCGGACCGCCTCCGGCTCCAGGCCGGGAGCCAGCTGGGAGACCAGGTCGAAGTTCTCCGCGGTGGCGCCGTGGCCGGCCAGCAGGTGGCCCAGCTCGTGCAGGATGATGTGGCGCTGGTGGGCCTTGCTCGTGTCCTGCTGGTAGACGATGTAGTCGGCCTTGGCGGTGGCGATCCAGGCACCGAAGGGCCCCGGCACCGGGATCCGGTGCGGGATCAGCCGGATCGGGCGGCCGCGCTGGTGACCGACACTGCGGCACAGCTCGAGGACGTCGAGCGGCGGCCGGATGCCCAGTTCGTTCAGCAGCCGCCTGCAGCGGCGCCGCAACTCGCGTTCCTTCACCAGCCGCCTTGCCGTCGCCGTCGCCCGTTCCGCCCTTACGGTAGACGACGCCGCCCCGGACGATCATCGGCCGCCCGGGGGCGTCGGGGCCTCCCGCGTGATTTCGCACAGCGACGCGCGCAGCGGTGAACTGCCGCTCACCGGGTCGCTCGGCCCCTGGGCCAGCACGAGGTTGAGGTTGGCGCTGCCGTCGCCCTCGACCGGATAGCCGGGCTCGCCGAGCCCGGCCGCCGGTTGCCACCAGCCGTGCTGGCCGCACACCACGCCCGGGTCGAGGTTGACGTTGAACTTCGCCCGCGCGCGGATGCTGCCCCGGGGCGTCTCCAGCCGCACCCAGTCGCCGGCGGTGATGCCGCGCGCCGCCGCCGCGTCGGGGTGCAGCTCGACCTGGGGATCGGGGGCGGACCTGCGCAGGCTGGGGATCGCGCGGTGCTGGGTCTCGCAGAAGAAGAGCGACTTGGCGCAGGTCAGGACCAGCGGGTAGCGGGCCGCCAGGTCCGGCCGGGATACCGGGCTGATCGACGGCTCGTCGTAGCCCGGCAGCGGCGGGTAGCCCTCCCGCAGCAGCGCCTCGGAGTACAGCTCCACCACGCCGGACGGCGTCCGGAAGCCGCGCCGCTCGTACTTGCGGTGGACCGTCCGCAGCGGCAGGCGGACGCCCTCCGGGGCGGCCCGCAACTGTTCGAGGGTGAGCCCGCCGGGTGCGAGCTGGTGGCGCCAGGCCGCCTCGATGTCCCCGTCGAAGAAGTGCTCGCCCAGCCCGAGCGCGAGCGCGAGGTCGAAGATGATCCGCAGGTCCGGCCGCGCTTCGCCGCGCGGGGCGACCAAGGGACGGCGCAGCTGGACGGTGGCCTGCGCGTCCTGGCCGGTCTCGAACCCGATCCGCAACGCCTCGGCCTCCCACGGGCTCGTCGCCGGCAGCACGATGTCGGCCTGCTCCGCGGTCGGGTTGGGGAACAGGTCCGTGTGCACGAAGAAGTCCAGCGCGCCGAGTGCGTCCCGGCCGCGGGCGCTGTCGCCGTGGGCCAGCACCAGGTTGGCGCCGAAGTTGACCAGCGCGCGGGCCCGGTACGGGACGCCGTCCAGGGCCGCCCGGTAGAAGTCCTCGCCGGTGACGAACTCGAACCGCGCCGGGCCGAGCGGCCGCTCGGCGACGCCGATGGCCTTGGCCCGCTGCCCGGCGGAGAGCAGCGGCATCCCGTCGACCGGATTCGCCGGCACCGGCGTGAACAGGACGTTCCCGCCCGGCACGTCGAGGCAGCCGGTGAGGGCGTACAGCTGGGCGATGGCCCGCACGGTCTGCGTCGCGTTGCTGTGCTGTTCGAGGCCGCTCCAGGTGTAGAACGCGACCGGGCGTGCTTCCCAGAGCAGGCGGGCGGTGGCGGTGATCCGGTCCGCGGGCACGCCGGTGATCCGCTCGGCGACGTCGGGGGCGAACCGGGCGCACTCCTCGGCGATGAGGTCCCCGACCCGGCGGGTCGCCACCCCGTCCGGCGGGGGTGTGCCGGGTGCCAGCAGTTCGCCGGTGTCGGCCCGGACCGCCCACGGCGCGTTGGTCCACCGTTCGACGAACTCGGTGTCGTACCAGCCGTTTTCGAGCATCTCGTGGGTGATCGCGAGCGCCAGCGCGGCGTCCGTGCCGGGCCGGACGCGCAGCCAGTGGTCGGCCTTGCTCGCCAGGCCGGCCCGGCGCGGATCCACCACGACGAGCTTCGCGCCCCGCCGCAGCGCGGCCGTGGTCGCGGTGGCGTGCGCGAGCCGGGACACCGACGGGTTGTACCCCCAGTAGAGGATGCAGCCGGCGTTCTCGAGGTCGGGCAGGTAGGCGCCCGGCACCGGCTCGCCCCAGGTGTAGGTGGTGGCCAGGTGGCGGCCCCAGCCGCACAGCTCCATGTAGCTGACGAGGTTCGGGCTGCCGAAGGCCCGCCGGAGCCGCGTCAGCCAGTCGACGGAGTCGGACATGGCCGACGTCGACGGGGAGGCGGTGCCGAACACGACCGCTTCCGGCCCGGACTCGGCGGCGATCGCCGTCAGCCGGGCCGCGACGATGGCCAGCGCCTCGTCCCAGCCGATGCGCTCCCAGCCGGGATCGGCCGCGCCCTTCGGCGCGGTCCGCCGCAGGGGGTGCAGCAGCCGGCCGGGGTGCGCGACGATCTCCGGCGCGGCCTTGCCCTTGACGCAGAGCGCCTGCCCGGTGGGGTGGCCGGGCAGCGGGCGCAGGGCCAGCAGCCGTCCGTCCTCGACCGTGGCGGTGGCACCGCACCGGGACACGCACAGCGGGCAGAACGTCGCCACTTCGGTCGCCATCGGTGCACCTCCGAGACTCCATTCGGAGCATTCATCGTGGCACCGGCGCGCTCCGGTGGTGCGCTACAAGTTGATAAAGGAAATTCCGTGGGGAATTCGCCTTCCTTAATTCGGTGGCGTGGCCGGGGGAGACGGAGTTGAGTCGGCTCCCATGGTGGATGTGCACGGTACGTGCGACGAGCGGTTCGAAGAAGTGCGCGACGCGCTCGCGGAGTCCTTGGCCAAGGACGACGTCGGTGCTTCGGTCGCGGTCGTCGTTCACGGCGAGCTCGTGGTCGACCTGTGGGGCGGGTACGCCGATGCCGGCCGGACCGTGGCCTGGGAAGAGCACACGATCACCAACGTCTGGTCCACCACCAAGACGATGATCGCCCTGTGTGCCCTGATCCTCGCCGACCGGGGAGACCTCGACCTCGACGCGCCGCTCGTCCGGTACTGGCCGGAGTTCGGCGCCGCGGACGTGCGGGTGCGGCACGTCCTGTCGCACACCGCGGGACTCCCCGTCTGGGACACGCCGATCACCCTCGCCGATCTGTGCGACCCACTGAAGGTCACCGCGCTGCTCGCCGCGCAGGAACCGCGGTGGACGCCCGGGGAAATCGGCTGTTATCACGCGGTCACCCAGGGATTTCTGCTCGGCGAGGTCGTCCGCCGGATCACCGGCACGACCATCGGGGCGTTCTTCGCCGCGGAAGTCGCCGGACCGCTGGGCGCGGATTTCCACATCGGCCTGGCCGACGAGCACCACGACCGCGTCGCGCCGTCCCTCGCCCCGCCCGGCGGGATGACCGTGCCGCCGCCCACCGAGCTCTTCGACGCCGTCCCGAATCCCGACCTGGTGCCCGAGGACACGAACACCGCGGCGTGGCGGCGCGCGGAGATCCCGTCGGGGGCCGGCTACGGCAACGCGCGGTCGGTCGCCAGGGTCCAGTCGGTCCTCACGTCCGGCGGTGCGGGGCTGCTGTCGCGGGCCGGGTGCGAGCGGGCGCTGGAGGAGCAGTACCGGGGCCTCGACCACGCCCTGGGCGTCCCGATGCGGTATGGCCTGGGCTACGGCGTCAGCGGCCGCAACTGCTTCTGGGGCGGCATGGGCGGTTCCCTGGTGTTCAACGACCTCGACGCCGGCCTCACCGTCGCCTACGCGATGAACCAGATGCTCGACGCCATCCTGGGCGACGGCCGCGGCATGACCATGGTCGGCGCGGCCTACAGCGGCCTGGGGTGACCCTCCGGGGTCAGTGCGGCGGGGCCGGCGCCCACAGCCGGTCGGCGTCGCCCGCCTCCAGCCGGCCCCGGTAGACGCCGATCTTCCGGTCGATCTGCTTGAGGTTCTCCTCCAGCTCCGTCAGCTTCGCCAGCACCTCGGCCCGGTGCTCCTCCAGCAGCGTCAAGCGCTCCTGCTCGTTGCCGCGGCCGGCGGCGACCAGGTCCGCGTAGCGGCGGATCGTCTTGATCGGCATGCCGGTGGCCCGGAACCTGGTGCAGATCCTGATCCAGTCGAGGTCCAGCTGCCGGTAGCGGCGACGGCCGCCGCTCGTGCGGTCGACGCGGGTCACCACCAGGCCCGCCCGTTCGTAGTAGCGCAGCGTGTGGGCGCTGACCCCGGTGCGGCGGGCCGCGTCCGCGATGGTCAGGCCTTCCGCGGGGATCGGGTTGACTTCGAGCACGCTCCAAATCCTAGCGTCGAAGGCATGAACGTTCCGACCGCAAGCCGTCCGGGTCTCGTGCTCGCGATCTGCTGCGCCAGCATCGTCGTCGTGGTGATGGACATCTCCATCGTCACCGTCGCCCTGCCTTCGATCCGCCGTGACCTGGGCGCCTCCGTCTCGGGCCTGCAGTGGACCGTCGACGCCTACACGCTGGTGCTGGCCGCTTTCCTCGTGCTCGCCGGGTCGGCCGCCGACCGGTTCGGGCGCCGGCGCGTCTTCCGGTGGGGGCTCGCCGTCTTCGGGCTCGGCTCGCTGCTGTGCAGCCTGGCCCCGGGCATCGGCTGGCTGATCGCCGCCCGCGCGCTGCAGGCCGTCGGCGGCACCATGCTCAACCCGGTCGCGATGGCCATCGTCGCCACCACCTTCCCGGCGCCGGCCGAGCGCGCCCGCGCCATCGGCGTGTTCGCTTCGATGTCCGGACTGGCGCTGGCGCTCGGGCCGATCCTCGGCGGCGTGCTCGTCGACGGCTTCGGCTGGCGGGCCGTCTTCTGGGTGAACGTCCCGATCATCGCCGCCGCGCTCGTCGCCACGACGCTGTTCGTGCCCGAGTCGCGGGCGCCGCGGGCCCGCCGCTTCGACCCGGTGGGGCAGGCGCTCGTGCTGCTGGTGCTCGGCAGCGTCGTCGCCGCCCTCATCGAGTCGCACCGGCTGGGCTGGACGTCGCCGTGGATCCTCGGCCTGCTCGCCCTCGCCGGGCTCGGCGTGCTGGGCCTCCTCGGCCACGAACCGCGCCGCGCCGATCCGCTGCTCGAACTGCGCCTGTTCCGCAGCGTGTCCTTCAGCGCGGCGATCGTCATGGCGCTGTTCGCGTTCTGCGGGTTCGGCGCCTTCCTCTTCGTCACGACGCAGTACCTGCAGGACGTCCGGGGCATGCCGCCGCTGACGGCGGGGCTGTGCCTGCTGCCGGTCGGCGTGCTCGTCCTGGTCCTGTCCTCGCGGACCGGCCGGTTCGTCGGCACGCACGGGCCGCGGTGGCCGCTGGTCGTCGCCGGTGCCGCGCTCGCCGCGGGCGCGCTCGCCTCGGCGTTCCTCGGCCCGGCGACGCCGCTGCCCGCCGTGCTCGGGACCTTCGTGCTGTTCGGCGTCTTCCTCGGCACGGTGAACCCGCCGATCACCAACACCGCCGTCTCCGGGATGCCGGGGTCGATGGCCGGGGTGGCCGCGTCGCTGGCCTCCGCCGGACGGCAGACCGGCACGACACTGGGCGTCGCGCTCTCCGGCCTGGGGCAGGGCGTGTGGTGGCTGGTCGCCGCGCTCGGGGCCGGCGTGCTCGGCCTGGCGCTGCTCAGCACCGGCCGCCGGGCGGCCGCGACGGCCGACCGGGCGGCGGCGCTGATCGACGAGCTCAGCCTCCCGCGACCGACGGGATGATCTGCACCTCGGCGTCCGCGCGCAACACCGTCTCGGTGCCGCCGCGGTGGCGGCACTCCTCGCCGTCGACGTAGAAGTTGACGTACCGGCGCAGTCCCGCCTGTTCGTCACGCAGCCGCCGCTCCAGCGCGGGGTACCGCTCGGCGAGCGCGTCGAGCACGCCACCCAGCGTCGCCGGCTCGGCGACCTCGACGTCCAGCCGGGACTCGCCGCCGGCCTTCTCCCGCAGCGTTCCCGGCAGCAGCACGGTGATCCGCACGGCTCACACCCTCGCGGCGCGGACGCTCAGCACGTCGGGCAGGTGCGCCGCGACGAGCTGCCAGCTGTCGCCCTCGTCGCGGCTGGCGTAGACGTCGCCGGTCCGCGAGCCGAAGTACACCCCGGCCGGGTCGGCGTCGTCGGTGCACATCGCGTCCCGCATGACGCCGGCCCAGTACCCGTCCGGCAGGCCCCGCCCCAGCGCCTCCCACGACTTCCCGGCGTCCTCGCTGCGGTACACCCGGCACCGGCCGTCCGGCGGGAACCGCATCGCGTCGGCGACCAGCGGGAAGGTGTAGATCACCTCCGGCCGGTTGGGGTGGACGACGATCGGGAAGCCGAAGTCGCTGGGCAGGCCGTCGGCGATCGACTGCCAGGTCGCGCCGGCGTCGTCGCTGCGGTAGACGCCGTGGTGGACCTGCGCGAACAGGCGGTCCGGCTCGGCCGGGTGCCGGGCGACCTTGTGCACGCACTGGCCGTACTCGGGGTAGGGGTCGGGCACGTGGACCGCCCTGATCCCGGTGTTGCTCGCGGCCCAGGACTCGCCGCCGTCCTCGGTGCGGTAGACGCCGCCGGTGGACATCGCCACGGTGACGCGCGCGGGGTCGGTGGGGTGCGGGAGCACGGTGTGGATGGCCTTGCCGCCGCCTCCCGGCGTCCAGTGCTCGCGGTGCGGGTGGTCCCACAGGCCGCGGACGAGTTCGTAGGTGCGGCCGCCGTCGGTGGAGCGGAACAGGGCGGACGGCTCGGTGCCCGCGTAGACGACGTCCGGCTCGCTCACCGGCCCCGGCACCAGCTGCCACGCCCTGGCCAGCGATTCCCCGGTGTCCGCCGGGAAGGCGATCGGCGCGTGGTCGGGTTCGGCCCAGGTCGCGCCCAGGTCGTCGCTGGTGGCCACGCTCGGCCCGTAGTGCTCGCTGGTGACCCCGGCCAGCAGCCGCGGCGTGGCGCGGCGCGTGTCGATGCCGACCGCGTACACCTCGGTCATCGGGTGGTGCGGGCCGGTGACCTCCCACGTGACCCGGTCATCCGTGCTGGTCGCCAGCCACAGGCCTTTGCGCGTTCCGATCGCGAGCAGGACGGACATCCTTCCTCCCCTTCTCCAGGTGACTCAGGTCACAGGTACTCTGCCGGAAAAATCTCCCCGGGGAAATGTCGAACGCGCCGATCGGCCGTTCGACGCGGGGGTGAAGGCCGGTCACCGCGTCCGGGAACGCACCGGACCCCGGCCGAAGAAACACCAGGGAGCAGACCATGCGTTTCCTCATGATGCACCGCGTCGACGAGCACGACCCGCAGTCGTGGAACCCCAGCCAGGAGTTCATCGCGAAGATGGGCGGGTTCATCCAGGAGGCGGCGGAGAAGGGCATCCTGATCACGGCGGAGGGTGTTCACCCCACGGAGAAGGGCTCGCTGGTCCGCAAGCCGCGCGGCGCCGCGATCCGCGTGACCGACGGGCCGTTCGCCGAGGCCAAGGAGGTCATCGGCGGGTTCGCGCTGATCAACGCGGCGGACCGGGCGGAGGCCGTCGAGTTCGCCAAGCGGTACGTCGAGCTGTTCGACCAGGAGATCGAGGTGGAGATCCGCCAGGTCGTCGAGTTCGAGGACCTGCCGACGCAGGACTGAGGGCGTCCGGTGGCGCTAGGCTGGCCGGGCAACGACTCATGGGGGGTTGAGCGGATGTTCCTGGTCACCGGCGCCACCGGCAACGTCGGCGCGGAAGTGGTTTCGGCACTGGCCGCGGCCGGCGCCCCGGTCCGGGCGCTGGTGCGCCGGCCGGACGTCGAGCTGCCGGACGGCGTCGAGGCCGCGGTGGGCGACCTCAACTCGCCCGGCGGGCTGACGGACGCGCTCAAGGGCGTCGAAGGTGTTTTCCTGCTGTCCGGTTACGAGGACATGCCGGGCATGCTGGCGCGGGCCCGGGACGCGGGCGTGCGGCGGATCGTGCTGCTGTCCGGCGGCTCGGCGGCGCTGGAAGACCTGGGCAACGCGGTCTCCCGTTACATGACGCTGTCCGAGCGCGCGGTGCGGGAGTCGGAGCTGGACTGGACGTTCCTGCGGCCGCGCGCGTTCATGTCGAACGCCCTGCGCTGGCTGCCGCAGCTGCGCGCGGGCGACACGGTCCGCGTCCAGTTCCCGGACGTCCCGGTGGCGTGCGTCGACCCGGCCGACATCGCGGCGGTGGCGGCGCTCGCGCTGGCGGGCGGGCACGAAGGGCTGGTCCACGAGCTGACCGGCCCGGTGGCGATGCGGCCGGCCGAGCAGGTCGAGGTGCTGGCTTCGGTGCTGGGGCGTGACCTCCGGTTCGTGGGGCTGTCGAACGACGAGACGCGCGTGGAGCTCGAAGCGGGGATGCCCCGCGAGTACGTCGACGCGTTCTGGAGCTTCTACGTCGACGGGACCTTGGACGAGGCGACAGTGCACCCGACGGTGCCGGAGGTGACCGGGCGGCCGGCGCGCACCTTCGCCGAGTGGGCCGAGGCGCACGCGGCCGCCTTCCGCTGAGGGGGATCCGCGGCTTCAGGGCGTGAGCACGATCTTGCCCGCCGAGTGTCCTTCGCGGACGTAGTGGATCGCGGCCACGGCGTCGGCGAGCGGGTAGGTGCGGTCGAGCACGGGGGTGAGCCGCCCGGCTTCGATCGTCTCGCGCAGCACCTCGAGGTCCGCGCCGCGGACGGCCGAAACGAGCCCGCGCAGCCGCTGTTTCACGAACGGGTTCAGCACCGCGGCCCGCAGCACCCGCTGGACGCCGCCCAGCCACCGGCCGCCCTCGCCGCCGACGATCACGAGCGTGCCGCGGGGGCCCAGCGCCCGGCGCAGGTGGGTGAGCGAGCGCAGGCCCGCCGTGTCCACGACCAGGTCGTACCGCCGGCCGGTGAAGTCCGAGCGCGTGTAGTCGACGACGTGGTCGGCGCCCAGCTCGCGGACCAGGGCCGCCTTGCCCGTGCTGCACACCGCGGTGACCTCCGCGCCGAAGGTCTTGGCCAGCTGCACGGTGAACGACCCGACGCCGCCCGCGGCCCCGATCACCAGGACGGACTGGCCCGGCCGGACGCGGCCCGCGTCGCGCAGGGCCTGCAGGGCGGTGCAGCCGGAGATCGCGACGGCCGCCGCCTGCTCGAAGGACAGGCGGGCGGGCTTCCCGGCCATGAGGTCTTCGCGGACGACCGCGTACTCGGCGAACGCGCCTTCGGCCGTGCCGAACACCTCGTCACCGGGTGAGAACTTCGTGACGTCGCCGCCGGTTTCTTCGACCGTGCCCGCGAAGTCGAGGCCCCGCACCGGGTTCTTCGGTGCGCGGAGGCCGAAACCGAGCAGGCGCAGCAGGTACGGCTGCCCGGTGGTCAGGTGCCAGACGCCCGGGTCGACGCCGGCCGCGTGCACCCGCACGACGACCTCGCCGGGCCCGGGCGTGGGTCTGGCGACGTCTCGCAGCCGCAGCGTGTCGGGGCTTCCGTAGCGGTCTTGGACGAGAGCTTTCACGAGGACTCCTCCGGGTACTGGAACACTTCTTCGAGCGGAACGCCGAACACGCGGGCGATCTGGAAGGCCATCTCCAGCGAAGGCGAGTAGCGGCCCTGCTCGATGGCGATGACGGTCTGGCGGGTGACGCCGATCCGGTCGGCGAGCTCGGCCTGGGTCAGCCGGCCGTGCGCGAACCGGAGGTCGCGCAGCGAGTTGGTGACGCGGGTCGGCTTCACCACGGCTGGAAACCCCGGCGATAGGCGAAGATCCGGGCGACCGAGCCGAGGATCGCCGACAGCGTGAACGCCAGGTACACCGTGTTGGCGATCCAGAAGTGCGGCGCTTCGGCCATCGCCAGCAGCAGCGCCGCGACGGCGCCGACGACGACGAACGAGTGGCCGACGTACTCGCCGAACCGGCCGATTTCGCGGTCGCGCTGGTCCTTTGCGCCGTCCTTGGAGATGACCGCGGCGAGGACGCTCAGCGCGATCGACGCGACGATCGAGGCGCCGACCGCCCACAGCAGCGGGGCGACGTAGGGGACTTCGGCCAGCGGTCGCTCGCCGGCCCGGCCCAGGAGCACCAGCAGGTACACCGCGTAGCTCACCATCGCGGCGGCCCCGAGGATCCAGGCTCGCTTCTCTTCGTGGGTCACCTCGCCAAAGTAAAACAAACCAGACATCATGTCAAAGTTTCTTGACATGCAAAAATTCCGGCGAGGGTGTCCAAGGGGCCCGCCGTCGTTCGTAGTGGTGGCGTACGGCAACCGAGACAGGGAGAGACCATGAAGTACCTGATGCTGATCAACGCCGCTCTCGACGCCGACGGCGCGCCCGCCGGCTGCAGCACGCCCGAGGACTGGATGCTGTTCGACAAGTCGCTCAAGGAAGCCGGCGTCCACGTCGGCGGCGACTCGGTCGCCGACTTCACCACCGCCGCCACGGTGCGCGTCGACGACCGCGGCGAGCGGCTCGTCACCGACGGCCCGTTCGCCGAGTCCCGCGAGGTCCTCGGCGGCTACTTCGTCGTGGACGTGCCGGACCTCGACGTCGCCCTCGACTGGGCGGCGCGCTGCCCGGGCTCCCGCGACGGCGGGTCGATCGTGGTGCGGCCGCTCGCGGGTTACCAGGGCTGACGGCGTGACCGGGTGGGCGAGCGCGACGGCCGGGGCTTCCGGGGGTTCCGGGTGGCGGAGCCCCCGGCCCGGGGCGCAGCCCCGGATGACACTGGAGGCGGTGTTCCGGGAGGAGCGCGGGCTGCTGCTGGCCGCGCTCGTCCGCCGGTTCGGCGACCTCGACCTGGCGGAGGAGGTGACGTCGGAGGCCATCGAAGCGGCGCTGGTGCACTGGCCGGCCGAGGGCGTGCCGCCGAAGCCGGGTGCCTGGTTGATGACGACGGCGAGGCGCAAGGCGGTCGACCGCCTGCGTCGCGACCAGGCCTACGCGGCCCGGCTCGCGGTGCTGCAGGTGGAGGCCGACCGTGCGGCGCCGGCTCCGCCGTCGGACGGCGGCCTGCCCGACGAGCGGTTGCAGCTCTTCTTCACCTGCGCCCACCCGGCACTGCCGGCCGAGGACCGCGCGGCGTTGACGTTGCGCTGCCTCGCCGGGCTGACGACCCCGGAGGTGGCGCGGGCGTTCCTGGTCCCGAGCGCGACGATGGGCAAGCGGATCGTGCGCGCGAAGAACCGCATCCGCACGCTGCGGATCCCGTTCCGCGTGCCGGACGCTGCCGAACTGCCCAGCCGGCTACCGGGTGTGCTGCAGGTCGTGTACTCGATCTTCACCGAGGGCTACGCGGCGAGTTCGGGTGCGGACCTGCAGCGGCTCGACCTGGCGGAGGAGGCGATCCGCCTGGCCCGCATCCTGCGCCGGCTGCTGCCGGGGGAGCGGGAGGTCGCGGGCCTGCTGGCACTGATGCTGCTGGTCCACGCCCGCCGGGCGACCCGGACGGGCCCGGACGGCGACCTGGTCCTCCTCGACGACCAGGACCGCGGCCGCTGGGACCGGCCGATGATCTCCGAGGGGGCGGCATTGGTGGTGGCGGCGCTGACCGGAGGACCACCGGGGCGGTACGGAGTCCAGGCGGCGATCGCGGCACTGCACGACGAGGCCGCGGACGTGGCGAGCACGGACTGGCCGCAGATCGTGGCGCTGTACGACGTGCTCCGGGGGTTGGCGCCCACGCCGGTGGTGGAGCTGAACCGGGCGGTCGCGGTGGCGATGCGGGACGGGCCGGAGGCGGGGCTGGTGTTGTTGGAGGGGC
>JARAWT010000101.1:0-28442 GCA_033793495.1 Streptomyces sp. MN03-5084-2B
GGAGGGGAGAGGGGGGAGAGGGGATTGCCGTCACCGGGAATTGTCGTCGGCACCGCGGTCGTTGTGTCGGGGCGAAGGTCCCCGCGGGTCCCGGGGAAGACGGGACCGGAACAGGGCCGTCCGGCCCTGTTCGCCGGTACGCTGGAGGCAGCGAGAGGGGTAGCTGTGACGGCCGAGGAACTGATCATCGAGTTCGCCCTGGCGCGCCTGGACCACCCGGACCTCGACTTCGAGGAGACCGCGGCGCTCGTCGTCCGCCGGGGCGGCCCGGAACGGGAACTGGAGTTCGCCGCCCGCAACCTCGCCGACCGCGGTGAACTGCGCGGCGCGCCGTTCCCGACGGCGGTGGAGTACGTGCTGCGGGTGGTGCTCACCCTGCGGGGCCCGTCGGACTAGGGCTGAAGGGGCACCTTCGTCACGTCTGGTGCGGTGAAGGGGCCCTTTGCCGCATCAGATGCGGTGAAGGGCACCTTCAGCCCACCCGTCGCTGCCACCGAACGACTTCGATCCCACCCCTGGTCCACTGTGGACGAGCCACTCGGGCCGGCAGTTCGGGACGCGGTGCAACCGGGTCGGGGACCCCGGGTGCCGACCGCCGTCGAGACGACTTCGTGCGGGCTCGGTCGGCCGCGGACACCGCGCGTTCGACGGATTCGCCGACCGTGCGCACCGGGGTGCTCGCCGAGCGGCACCGGTGGGGCTCGTCGAGCCGGTGCCGGCCTCGGTCCGGGGCCGGGTCGCTTCGCCGTGCCCCCGGCGCTGGTTCGCTGCCCGCAGGTGCGCCGGGGTCCCGGCCCGCGGCCCGTTTCGTCCCACCCGTCCTCCGAGTTGCCGCGAGTTTGCCCGCGACCCCTTCCAGCCGACGACGTTCTATGTTAAGAAACTTTACTAACTACTAGTCGGAGGCACGTCGTGAGTTCACCCACTCGATCCGGGGAACCGCCCGCGCTGGAGCGCAAGATCGGTCCGGTGCAGGCCACCGCGATCAACATGACCCAGATGTGCGGGATCGGCCCGTTCGTCACGATCCCCACCATGGTCGCCACCATGGGCGGCCCGCAGGCGATGTTCGGCTGGATCATCGGGGCGATCGTCGCGCTGGCCGACGGGCTCATCTGGGCCGAACTCGGCGCCGCCATGCCGGGCGCGGGCGGCACCTACCTGTACCTGCGCGAAGCCTTCCAGTACCGCACCGGACGGCTGATGCCGTTCCTGTTCGTCTGGAGCGCGGTGCTGTTCATCCCGCTGATCATGTCGACCGGCATCATCGGGCTCGTCCAGTACCTGGGCTACCTGATCCCCGGCGTCACCGACGACGCGGGCACGACGCCGCTGGGCAAGCTCATCGGGGTGGGCATCACCCTGCTGATCATCGTGGCGCTGTTCCGGAAGATCGGCCAGATCTCCAAGCTCACGACGGTCCTGTTCGTCGTCATGCTCGCCGCGGTGCTGACGACGATCGTGGCGGCGTTCTCGCACTTCAGCGCCTCGCAGGCGTTCGCCTTCACCCCCGGTGCGTTCAGCTCGGCCGGCGAGGGCACGTTCTGGGGCGGCCTCGGCGCCGGCCTGGTCATCGCCATCTACGACTACCTCGGCTACAACACCTCCGCCTACCTCGGCGGCGAAGTCCGCACCCCGGGCCGCACGCTGCCCCGCTCGATCATCTTCTCGATCGTCGGCATCATGGGCCTGTACTTCCTGCTGCAGATCGGGGTGCTCGGCTCGATCCCGCTGGACCAGCTGAAGACGGCCAAGTCGGTCGCGTCGTCGGTGCTGGAACAGGTGTGGGGCACCGGCGTCGCCAAGTCGGTCACCGTGCTGATCGTGATCGCGGCGATCGCGTCGGTGTTCGCCGGGCTGCTCGGCGGCTCGCGGGTGCCGTTCGAAGCCGCGCGCGACAAGGTGTTCCTGCCGGTGTTCGGCAAGCTGCACCCGAAGCTGCACCTGCCGACCGCGGGTGTTCTCGCCATGGGCGCCATCACGATCGTCGGCTCGCTGTTCACCCTGACCGAGGTGATCAACGCGGCGGTCGCGACCCTGGTCATCATCCAGTCGCTGGCCCAGGTCGCCGCGATCGTCGTGCTCCGCCGCCGGCAACCGAACCTGAAGCGGCCGTACCGGCAGTGGCTCTACCCGGTCCCGACGCTGATCGCGCTCGTCGGCTGGGTCTACATCTACCTCCACGCCGGCTGGCTGCCCGTGGGGCTGTCGCTGGCCTGGATCGTCATCGGCGTGCTCGCCTACCTCGGCTACGCCAAGGCCGAGAACACGTGGCCGTTCGGCCCCAAGGAGATCAAGGAAGCCTTCGCCGCCGAACCGGAAGGGGCTCAGGCATGACCCGGAAGCTCGCGGTCCTCGCCGCGCTGCTCCTCGTCCCCGGCGTGCTGAGCGTGGCCGGACCCGCCGCCGCGCAGGACACCCAGGCCGTCGCGAAACCGCACGGGCTCACCACGATCGGCCTGCAGGGCTGGCAGGTCCTCACCACGGCGAGCGTCAAGGACGGCGGCGACCGGGTCTCCACGCCCGGGTACGCCACCCGCGGCTGGCTGCCGGTGAAGCCGGACGACGCCGGCGCGCCCGGCACCGAGATCAACGCCCTCGTCCAGAACGGCAAGTGCCCGGACGTCTTCTACTCCGACACCATGCGCAAGTGCTTCGGGTACGTCGACAAGCTCGGCCCGGTCGTCACGAAGCCGTTCTCCGACCCCTGGTGGTACCGCACCGACTTCGCCCCGGACATCCGCCCGGGACAGCACGCCGGCCTGACCATCCCCGGCATCGTCGGCGAGGGCGACGTCTGGGTGAACGGAAAGCTCGTCGCCACGAAGGACGTCGTGAGCGGCGCGTTCGCCGGCCACACCTTCGACGTCACGAAGCTGGTGAAGCCGGGCAAGAACACCTTGGCGATCAAGGTGTACCCGAACAACTCGCTGAAGATGTACACCCTCGACCAGGTCGACTGGAGCCAGATCCCGCCGGACAACGACACCGGCATCCAGTTCCCGCCCACCCTGCAGGTCTCCGACGCCCTCGCCGGCGACAACGCGCACGTCGTGCAGGACAACGCGGCCGACCTGTCCAGCTCGAAGCTGACCGTGAAGGTCGACGTCACCAACACCGCGGCCGCGCCGCAGGCCGGCGACGTCGCCGCGACGATCACCCCGCCCTCGGGCGCGCCGGTCGTCGTGCGGCAGCGTGTCACGATCCCGGCGAACACCAAGCAGACCGTCGTGTTCGCGCCGGTCGAGATCGCCCACCCGCGGGTCTGGTGGCCGTACTCGATGGGCGACCAGCCGCTGTACACGCTGACCACCGCGGTCTCGCAGAACGGCGTGCTGTCGACGTCGTCGAAGAGCACCTTCGGCATCCGCACGGTGACCTCGCGCCTGGTCGGGAAGTCCGCGGCGCTGCCCGAAGGCGCCCGGCAGTTCACCATCAACGGCAAGGACTTCGTCTTCCGCGGCGGCGGGTTCGCCCCGGACCTGTTCCTGCGCTACGACAAGGCCGACACCGCGCACCAGCTCGCGCTGATCAAGAACCTGGGCCTGTCCGGCATCCGGCTCGAGGGCCACGACATGCCGCCGGACTTCTACGACCAGGCCGACCGCGCCGGGCTGCTGGTGATCGGCGGGTTCCTGTGCTGCGACGCCTGGCAGCCCGACACCGCCGAGCAGCTCGGCGAGCGCGACCTGCGGATCATCCACGACTCCTCGGTGAGCATCGCGCAGCGGGAGCGCAACCACCCGAGCGTGTTCAACTACGGCTGGAGCGACAACGAGCCGTTCCCGAACCAGGAACACGCCGTGCTCACCGCGTTCCGGCAGGAGGACTTCCAGGTCCCGGTGATCGCTTCGGCGGAGTACAAGAGCACGCCGGCGCTGGGCAACTCGGGGGAGAAGGAAGGCCCGTACGACTGGGTCCCGCCGTCGTACTGGTACGACAGCTCGCACTTCGACGCGTCCGACGACAGCCGCACGAACGCGGGCGGCGCCTGGGGCTTCGCGAGCGAGCAGAGCGCCGGGCACACCGTGCCGACGCTCGACTCGATCAAGCGGTTCCTCTCGCCCGCCGAGCAGGCGAAGCTCTGGCAGGATCCGGCGTACAACCAGTACCACGCGAACTTCGAGCCGGACCACGGCGGCTACGCGTTCGGCACGCTCTACACGCTGGACCAGTCCATCCAGCAGCGGTACGGGAAGTGGAACTCACTGGAGTCCTATGTGGACCTGGCGAACATCGCGAACTACGAGAACACCCGGTCGCAGTTCGAAGCGTTCCTGCACCACTCGACGGACAGGGCGAACCCGGCGACCGGCGTCGTCTACTGGCAGCTGAACAAGGGCTGGCCGACGCTGCTGTGGTCGCTCTACAACGACGACGGCGACCAGCCGGGCGCGTACTTCGGCGCCCAGAAGGCCAACAAGCCGCTGCACGCGATCTACGGCTACGACAACGGGTCCGTCACCCTGGACAACCTCGGGGCGGCCACGCAGTCCGGGCTGTCGGTGCAGGCCCGCGTCCTCGACACGGCGGGCAGGGTCCTGGACGACCAGACCGCTTCGGGGCTCTCCCTGGGTTCGCAGGGCGTGCGCACGGGAGTCCTGAAGCCGAAGGTGCCCGCGGAGACAAAGGCGCCGGCGCCCGCGCAGGTCTACTTCGTGGAGCTGCAGGTCAAGCAAGGCGGGAAGGTCGTCGACCGGAACGTCTACTGGCTTTCGACGCAGAAGGACGTCGTCGACTGGGCCAAGACACTCGGCAACCCGCAGGCGACCCTCGCGCAGTACAGCAACCTGCAGGCCCTGCAGAACCTGCCGAAGTCGCAGGTCGGCGCTGTGGCGTCGACCCGTGCCCAGGGCGGCGACCTCGTCACCACGGTGACGGTCACCAACACCGCGAAGACACCGGGGGCGGCGTTCTTCCTGCGGGCCGACGTCCGCCGCGGCACACCGGACGGGCGCGAGGCGCCCGGGGACAACCAGTTCGCGAACGCGACCTGGGACGACAACGACATCACGCTGTGGCCGGGCCAGTCGCAGACGCTGACCGTCACCTACCGGGCCGCGGACCTGCGCGGCGCGGCCCCGGTGATCAGCGTCGACGGCTTCACCACCGGCCGGATCGTGGTGCGGGGGACGGGAGGGGCCCACGCGTGACGGAGGAACGGATTCTCGGGATCGACTTCGGCGGCACGAAGGTGGCGCTGGGGCTCGCCGACCGCGACGGCACGCTGCTGGCGACCCGCCGGCTGGACACCGACGCGCACGCGGGGGCCGAGCAGGTGGTGGCGCGCACGCTCGCCGCGGCCAGGGCCCTCCTGGCCGACGAGGACGCGATGCCCGCCTGCATCGGCGTCGTCAGCCCAGGGATCGTGCTGCCGGACCGCATCCTGCTCGCGCCGAACGTGCCGGGCTGGGAACAGCTGCGGCTGGCGGAGCTGGTGGCGGCGGAGTTCCCGGCCGTGTCGATCGCGGTCGGCACGGACGCGAAGGCGGCGGCGCTGGCCGAATGGCGCTGGGGCACGCTGGCCGGGGCCGACCCGGCGGTGTTCCTGTCGCTGGGCACCGGCATCGCGGCGGCGGTGCTGGTCGGCGGCCGGGTGCTGACCGGTGCCAACGGGGCTGCCGGCGAGATCGGGTACAACCTGCTCTCGCCGCAGGACACCGAGGGGTTCGCGAGCGGAGCGGCGCCGCTCGAGGAAGCCGTCGGTGGGCGTGGGCTGGGCGGCCGGGCGAGCGAACTGCTCGGCCGCCCGGTCACCGCCGGGGAACTGTTCGCGCTGGCCAAGGAGAACGTCGAGGCCAAGGAGCTGGTGACCGCGGCGCTCGACGAGCTGTCGATGCACGTGGCCAACCTGGCCATCGCCCTGGACCCGGAACGCATCGCGGTCGGTGGCGGGCTCGTGCGCTCGGCGGACGTGCTGCTGCCGGCACTGGCGGACCGGCTCGCGCACGCGGTGCCGTTCCCGCCGCCGCTGGTGGCCGCCCGCTTCGACCAGGACGCGGCCCTGCTGGGCGCGGTGGCACTGGCCCTGGGCGGCTGAGACGTCCGGGTGGCGTGCCGGTGCCCCGACCCGGCACACCACCCGGTATCAGCGCTTCAGGCTGCTGCGGCGGCGACCTCTTCGGTCCGCCGGAACGCCGCGGGGGAGAGCTGGAACCACACGAGGACCGCGCTGACGCCCTGGATGGCCGCACCCATCACCCAGACCGCGCGCAGGCCGAAGTGCGCCGCGACCAGGCCGCCGGCGAGCGCGCCCAGCGGTGTCAGGCCCCAGGCCAGCGCCCGGTGGCTGGTGAGCACCCGGCCCAGCAGCGGCGCCGGCGTGAAGCGCTGGCGGCTGGACTGCGAACAGACGTTCCAGATGAGCACGGTCGCCGTCAGCGCCACCAACACCACGCCCACCAGCGCCGGCCACGGCGGGACGATCGCGATCAGCAGGGTCACCACGGCACCGAAGCTCTGCGCGAACCGCATCGACCACGAGTAGCCGAGCCGGTCCACGATCTTCTGCACCACGAACGACGACGCCACCCAGCCGATGGCGAGGCAGGCGAGCAGCAGGCCGTAGCCGACCGGGCCGACGTGCAGGATCTGCGTCGCGTAGAGCACGAACATCGCGTTGCCGGCGCTCGCGGCGAACGAGCCGAGCGCGACGTTGATCGTGATCGACCGCAGCAGCGGCGTCCGCACGAGGTGCCGCAGCCCACCGGAGAGGTCCCGCAGCGGATGGGTCGTCGCGGCCACCACGGACTGCGAGGGGATCCGGCGGGCCAGCACGAGCGCGACCAGCGCGCAGGCCACGGCCAGCCAGGCGGGCGCGCCGCCGCTCACGGCGATCAGGAACCCGGTCAGCGGCGGCACGACGAACCGCACCACCCCCTGGTCGATCACGGTGAGCCGCGCGTTGGCGTGGGCGAGCCGCCCGTGGCCGACGACTTCCGGGACGAGCGCGCCGCTGGCGCCGTCCCCGAGCACCCGCGCCGAGGTGACGACGAAGGCGACCACCACCAGCACGGGCAGGCTGAGCTGTCCGGCGGAGGCGACGGCGGCGAGCACGACGGCGGCCCCGGCCAGCACGGCGTAGGCCCAGGCCAGCACCGTGGTCCGGCGCACCCGGTCGATGAGCACCCCGGCGAACAGGGAGAGCAGCAGCCAGGGAGCTTCCCCGACGACGTTGATCAGCGAGACTTCCCGCGGATCGGTGGTGACGGAGACCGCGAGGAGCGGGATGGCCGCCAGGAGCAGGCCTTCGGCGGACGAACCGGACACCGCGACGGCCTGCAGCCGCACCCACCTCGACGCCATGATCGGAGAGCTTGCCGAAGCGATCGGTGAATTCCAACCGATTTACCGGACAGGGTGGCGAAAGGTCAGCGGCGCACCCGGGTCGACTCGCGGACGACCAGTTCCGGGGTGAAGACCACCGCCTGCCGTTCCGGCTTCGTGTCCGACGTCTCCGCCAGCAGCAGTTCCGCGGCCGTGCGGCCGAGGCGGCGGGCGGGCTGGCGGACCGACGTCAGCGGGACCGCCGCCGCGCCCGCGAACTCGATGTCGTCGTAGCCGACGATCGCCATCTCGGCCGGGACGCGGACGCCCGCACCGACCATCGCCTGCAGCACGCCCAGGGCGAGGAGGTCGTTCGCGCAGAACACCGCCGTCGGCCGGGGGCTCGCGCCGAGCAGGCGCGCACCGGCGTCGCGGCCCGAGGAGACGTCGAGACCGATCGCCTCCAGCACCGTCAGTTCGGCGCCGGAGCCGGTCAGCGCGGTGCGGAGGCCCTGCTCGCGGTCGCGGCACTGGGCGAGGATGGCGGGGCCGTTGACGAACGCGATCCGCCGGTGCCCGGTCTCCAGCAAGTGCCGGCCGCCGAGCGCACCGCCGGCGACGTCGTCCACCGAAACCGAGCTGGCTTCCGACGCCGGGGCCTTGCGGTCGACGAAGACGTACGGCGTGCCGGAGCGCCGGAAGGTCCGCAGGGCTTCGCCGGAGGTCGCGACCGGGCTCAGGAGCACCCCGCGGACCCGCTGCTCGGCGAACATCGCCAGGTACGACGCTTCCAGCTCGGACCGCTGCCCGCTGTTGCAGGTGACGATGTTGAGGCCCTCGGCGTGCGCGGCCTGCTCGGCCCCGCGGGCGACGTCGACGAAGAAGGGGTTCCCGAGGTCGAGGACGAGCAGCCCCAGCACGCGGCTGCGCCCGGCCCGCAGCTGCCGCGCGGACTCGTCCCGGACGTACCCGAGCTCCTCGATCACCGAAAGGACCCGGCTCCGCGTCGCGGCCGCGACGACGTGCGGCCGGTTGACCACATTGGACACCGTGCCGATCGAGACGCCCGCTCGCTTGGCGACGTCCTTGATGCCGACCACCGGACCCCCTCGCTGGGAAGCGTCAGCCTAACACGGTCTGAAACGTTTCAGACCCCAGGTGCCGCCCCGTTTTCCCGGCCGCCCGCCGGTGCCGGCGGAGTACCGCTGAACGATAGCTGACGGGCTTCGTCCGTTCCGGAAATGACGCGGTTGATGGAGACCTTGAGCCATTCCAGCGTGACCCGGACCTGGTCGTCGATCTGCCAGCGGTCGAGGGCGTCGGAGGCGAGCAGGTTGTTGACGAAGTCGAACACCTGCCGCCGGTGGGTGTCCCGTTCCTTGACGAGCGCCTCGACCACCGGCCCCACCTGCTGCGGGTTCTGGGCCAGCTGGAGCGCGAACTGGTCGATGTCGCCGCCCTCGATGAGCGTCTTGAACGCCTGCACCTCGGACGCGAGCCGCAGGTTGTGCTCGGTCTGCTTGTCCATGCGCAGCCGCACGAGCACCTTCGTCCACAGCCCGTGGTCGGCGACGAGCCAGGCGGGCCGGAACCGCTCCGCCGCCGCCTTTTCCGCGGATTCGACGTCTCCGATCTGCAGTGCCCGGGTCTCCTGCCGCAGCCCTTCGAGCAGCTGCGGCACGAGCACCTGGCGGATGTCCGTGACGCCGCTGCGGACCACCAGCTCGGGGTCGACGACCCGCCACTGCACGTCGACCGCCGCCCGGAAGACGAAGGCGTCCCCGGCGCTCGGCAGCGTGACGCTCAGCGTCAGGCGGCGCAGCGACATGTCGACTTCGTACTGGCTGCGGAACCCGCCCCACAGCATCTTCCGCACGGTCGGCTGCTGCCCGCCGCGGAAGGTCGTCATGGCCCCGTCCTTGCGCACGAAGACGGTCGCCGTCCACGGCCGCGCCGGCGCCCGCCGGACGAGGAAGTCCAGCCGGCCGACCCGGTACTCGCCGACGAGCGGCCGGTAAGCGGACGGCTCGACGGTCCGGACCTCCTCGTCCGGCGGGTCGCCCTGCTTCGCGTCTTCGCGCCAGTTCGGGTCCGGTGCCGGGGGTTCCGGCGCCGGCTCGTCGGGTTTCTTCTCGTCGCTCATACCGGCAGATACCTTTCTTGTCGGGCGTGCACCGCGTCGGTCAGCCGGGCGGCGACCTCGGGCCGGAGGGGGTCGGCCCAGTCCTCGCACAGCGTTTTGACCAGGTGCTTGAGCCGCCGCTGGTCGCTTTCCGTCTCGACGATGTAGGGGACGAACCGGGCCAGGGTTTCGAGGCATTCGGCATCGCGTTCGGCGACGCGGATCCACTTGGCGAGGAGGTTCTTGGCCGTGTACCCGCTGACCCTGGTGCGCAGCGACTGGCGGAGCAGGTCGGCGATCGGTTCGGCGAACGCGGGCTGCTGCCACTGCAGGGTGAGCAGCAACGGCCACTTCTGCGTGGCGGCAGGCAGTTCGGGGAGCTCGTTGCCCGCGGACATGGCCAGGTGACCGAGTTCGTACCCGCAGAGGTTGGTCAGCTGCTCCACCGCGGACAGCGCCAGCCGGCGGACACTGCTGCGCTCGCTCCGGATCCACTCGCCGAGGCAGTCGAGCACCGCGCGGATTTCGCCGAACGCCAGCAGCCTGGCGATGCTGGAGCCGGCCACCCAGACGAGTCCCTGGTCGAGACCGGCGATCGAGGGCAGTTCTGTCGGTGTCCCGATGATGCGCAGCTCGTTCAGCGATTCCGTGATGTGGCGCCGTCCGAGGACGAACCCGTGCGCCGCCGCCGCGGTCCAGCGCGCCGGGTAGCTCCGGGACCGGCGCCAGACCCGGAGCAGCTCCCGGATCGCCGGCCGGAGGTCTTCGTTCTGCGCGGCCTGGTCCAACGCGATGGCCGCCGACCTCCGGCGGCGCGTCGCGTTCCGCTTGCCGGGGAGGACGAAGGCGCCGCGGGCGATCATCTTCGTGTAGCCGTAGAGGAAGTCGAGACCGCACAGGTACCCGGTGGCCTGGGCGGCGCGAACCCACACCATCGGACGGGGGTCCTTGCTGAGCTTGGTCAGCCACCAGGTGATGGCGTCCCGCATCCGGTGGTGGTTCTCCCAGACGTACTCGAGCACGGCGCTCGGGTAGCGCTCGTCGTGGAACACCAGCTCGGGCATGGAAACCAGTTCCTGACCGAAGATGACCCAGCCGTCGACCACCTTCGCCCGGAGGGCCGGGAGGCGGTGCTCCTGGTCGTCGGTGAACAAGGAGGTGCGCCGGACCCCGGTTGCCCCGGTCGAAGCGATGAGCCGCCGGGCCAGCAGCCCGGCCGATTCCGCGACGATGTGGTACGGCGACTTGTTCAGCACGGCCAGCGCGATCCGGAACGCGGCGAGCCGCAGCGCCTCGTCGCGTTCTTCACCGGGCGGTACAGCCTGGAGCCCGGCGAACCATTCGGTGATCTGGAAGTACACCGCGCGCGCGGCCTCGCGCTCGACATCGGCCTGGGTGACCTCGCCCCGCGCGTGCCGGGCGAGCATCGTGGCCATCCGGACGGATTCGAGGGGTCGGGGACAGGGGCCCAGTGCCTTGGCGACCCAGTCCGCCTCCTGCAGCTCGGCCATCCGGTCTTCGAAGTCGTCCGCGTCGTCGGTGCGGGCTTCGTGCAAAGCGTGCTTCCGCAGCAGGGCTGCCGCGTCCGGAGCGGTGTAGTCGTGTGCGTACTCACCGAAGATGGCGGAAGGCCGGGGATCGGTTTCGCCGACCAGTACGCAGAAGGCCTCGCTGTCCTTGAACAGTCCGTGCAGCTTCTCGAGGTGGGTTTCGGTCAGGGAGCTCGCGATCCGGCGGGGGACCTCGGCCACGTAACCGGCGTCGGTTTCGGGCAGCCCGGCCTCGGTCAGCGACTTGACGGTCTCGCCGCTGTCCAGGCGGAACACCCGCCCGGGGGTCAGCCGGTCCAGCAGGTGCAGCGCGGTGGTGACCCGGCCCGTGCCCGGTTGGCCGCGCAGCAGCAGGACCCGGTTGGCCTTCAGCGCAGCGAGCATCTCCTCGTACCCGCCGACCTCGAGGTAGCGTTCGCGGATCCACGTCAGGACCTCCTCGCGGACCGATCCGGACGTGCGCGACACGGTGTGCCCGACGAAGATCTGGGTCCGGTCGCCGATCTGCAGCTCTTGGATGGTGTTCCCGCTGATCAGGGCGGATCGGGCGTACTGGTTGACCTCGGGGGAGAAGAAGTGCCGCCCCTGCTTGAAGCTTTCGGAGAACCCCCGCTTCTCGTCGCCGAGAAGACTGTCGTCGCTCTTCTCTCCCAAGCCGGGTCCGGCCGGCGAATCCGGCTGGTCCGCGGTGGCCGCGGTGGAGCTGTCCGGCGGCGTGCTCGAGGCGTCGGTCATCGGGAACTCCCGTACCGGTGGACGTCGCCCAGGACGACCGGGGCGGTGAAGGTGCTCTGGCCGAAGATCGGCGAGCGGTCGCCGTGCGTGGTGGCGGAGAAGGACCGGCCGTCGGCCGGGAGCCCGGCCGGCGGCGGCTCGGGCACGGGCGCCGGCTCCGGCGGCACCGAATGGCCGGGAACCCTGATCCAGCACCCGGTTTCCCCCTCCGGGCGCCGGTAGGACTCCGGGAACACCAGACGTCCGCCGCGGGCCACCACCACCTCGTGGACCTGCTCGGACACGACGACCACGAGCCGTCCCGCGGCGGTGGCGGCCAGCAGGCGTGCGGCCGGTTCGGCGCCGGCGAGCTCGGCGGCCTCGGCGCGGGCGGCCGCCGGGTCCGGGGCCAAGGCGATGCCGACGGCCACGCGGGCGTGCGGGAAGTGCGTGGTGACGGCCGTGCGCACCGCCTCGATCCACCGTCCGGCCAGCGCCGTTCCGGCGAGCTCGGCGGGCACCGGGAACGTCGGGTCCGCGCCCTCCGGCGGAGCCACGCCGACGGCCGCGAAGGACGGGGCGACGACCTGTTCGAAGAACCCGGGCGGCGGCGCGGCCGCGTCGGCGAACCGCAGGCTCACGGCCAAGGCACCGAGGCACGCGCCGACGCGTTCGCGCGCGACGCCGGGTACGTGCACCCACGCCGTGGCGAAGAACTGCTTCGCCGGCTCGGCGACCTCGACGCGCGTGAAGTCCCTCTCCGTCAACGACGTGTGGCGTTGGCGGACCGAGCCGTCGAAGATCGGTTCGGACACGGCGAACACCAGGTTCGCCTCGGGGAACGCCTCGAGCGCTTCCCGGACCGGGCGGGCGTCGCGGAGGCGGCAGACGTGGACCGGCGCGTCACCGGCGAAACCGAGTGCGCCCGGGACCGTGACGCCGTGGTGGACCGCCACCCGCAGGCGCAGCCGGGTGCTGGGCCGCCGGTCGTGGTTGTGCCGGCCGAGCCACTCGTCCAGCTGCCGGACGAAGGGGCCGACCACCTTCGGCTCGGCGCTTTCCTCCGTGACGAGGGCGAACAAGCCGTCCCCGGCCTCCTGCCGCCGCCACCGCGCCGGATCGAGCCCGCCGCGCCTCGCGGCGTCGCGGAGGGCGTCGGCGAGTGCCTGCTGCAGCTCGTGCTGCTGCCGGTCGTCCCGGGTCCCGTACCGCCAGGCGTCCACCGCGAGCAGGAGCGTCCGGGAGAACTGGCTGTCATCCATCACGGTGACCTCCGGTGATCGGCTGCGCGTTCTCCTAACTCTGAGCCACATCCGCGTCGACGACCCCGTACGGATACGGGTTCTGCTCGGCGAGGCGGCTGAACCGGAGCAACGCCGCGAGGTCGTCGACGACGATGCGTCGATACTCGCTGCGGAGCACACCCCGGCGGTGGAGGCGCTGGGTCGTCTTCTCGAAGGTGCTCAGCGCGACTCCGCTGAGGGAGGCGAGCTCGGCCTGCGTGAGCGACAGGTCGAGGATCCAGCCGTCGCCGGCGCGGTGGCCGTGGCGCTGCACGATTTCGGCCAGCACGCGGCCGACGCGCATCGGCGCCGGGCAGCTGAGGATTTCGGCGCGGCGGCTGTTCGCCCAGTGGAGCCGGGTGCTCAGGGAACTGGCCAGCGCCCGCCACACGTCGGGATGGCGGTCCAGGAACTCGGTGAACCGGCCCTGGCCGACGAGTCTCGCCTGGACGGACGTGCAGGTCTGCACGTTGGCCGACCGCCGCCGGCCCTCGAAGACGGACATCTCGCCGAGGATGTCACCGGGTCCGCGCAGCGCGAGCAGGACCGGACGGCCGAACTCGGTGTCGACGACGACCTTGAGCGCGCCGGTCTGCGGGATCATCACGTGGTGGCTCGGCTCGCCCTGCCTGATGACGATCTGCCGGGGCCGGTAGGTCACCGGGGTCCCGAGGCTCAGCAGGGCGTCCCGGGTGCGCGCGCCCAGCAGCGCGAGCACCGAGTCCGCCGGCCAATGTGGTTGCTGGTTCAGCGCTGCCCTCCGGGGTCCGAACGCTCCAGTCGCGGCGCGTGCGTGGGTTGTTACGCCAGGGAAGCCCTGATCGCGCGCGGCAAACCCGTCTTCCGACGGGGTGCCGCCGAGCGAACCGCCGGAACCTGGAGGCGGGAGAACGGAGCCGTGGATGAGCCCCAGAGCGGTCAAGCGCGCGCCGGAGGCGGACCTGGTGCGGGAGCTGGACACCGCGTTGAGCACCGTGACGTCGTTCCAGGGCGCGGTGCAGCACGCGGACGACAAGGTGCGCACCGTGGTCGCGGTGCAGAGCACGATCACCGCGCTCGTCGCCGCCCAGCTGGCTTTCCTGCCCGCGGTGCAGCCCGCGGCCTGGCTGCGGACCGCCGTGCTCGTGATCTTGGCCTGCTTCGTCACCGGTTACGGCTACTCGGCCTACGAGCTGGTCCAGGCCCTGCGGCCGCGGACCGAGCGCCTCGCCGTGCCCAACCGGTTCGCCTTCCCGGCCGTCGCGGGCGGTGCCGTCACCACGGTCACGGCCGGCCCGGTGCGCCGGCAGTGCGCCGAAGCCCAGCAGCTGGCGAGGCTGCTGGCGGACCTGGCGATGGTCAAGCACCGCCACGTCCGGAGGGCACTGGCCGGCACCGGCATCCTGTTCCTGTGCGGTCCACTGCTGCTCGTGGTCACCGCGCTGGCGTGAGGCACTACCCGTCGGCGAGGGCTTCCAGCCGGGCGCGGTCGACGACGGTGATCCGCCGGTAGCCCGTGCCGACGAGGCCGGCGTGCCGGAACCCGGCGAGCGCGCGGTGCACCGTCGGTTCGGCCGCGCCGACGAGCCCGGCGAGCTCGGGCTGGGTGAGATCGACCCCGATTTCGGCCCCCGCGCGGCCGGCCGTGCCGTAGGCGTCGGCCAGCTCGAGCAGCACCCTGGCCAGCCGGATCCGCACTTCGCGGCTCCCGAAGTCGACCCGGCGCCGGGTGGCCCAGCGCAGCTTGGCGCCGACGCTGCTGCCGACCGCGAGCGCGACGTCGGGGTGACCGGCGAGGAAGCGGCGGAAGTCCGGCTGCGGCACGAGCCGGGCGCGGACCCGCCCGGCGCAGGTCACCGTCGCCACCCGGGGCTGCCCGTCCAGGCTCGCGAGCTCACCGATCAGCTCGCCGGCGGCGCGGATCGCGAGCAACGCCAGGTGGCCTTCGGGCGTCGTGGCCGTCACCTTGACGAACCCGGTCACGAGCACGAACGCGTGGGCGGTGGCTTCGCCCTCCCGGAGCAGCACCTTGCCCGGCGGGTATTCGCGGAGGGTGCCCAGGCCGAGCAGGCCGGTTCTCGACGTCTCCGGCAGCTTCGCCAGGAAGCTGCCCGCGGGAAAGCTCCCGTTCAGGCTGCTCACGCCGTCCTCCTCGCCCGCCGAGCATGCTACGGATCGCCCTCGGCGGAAACCAAGGGCCGCGCCCGGGGTGACCGGGCTTTGTCCCTTCGATGTCCAGCCGTTCGTCGGGGACGGGCCGGGATAGGGTGGCCGCGTGCGGAGTCGACTCGTGTTGATCGGTGCGGTCTTTTCCTCCCTGCTGCTCCTGCCCGGCGTCGCCTCGGCTTCGCCCGTCGTGGAAGGCGATACCGACAATCCCGTCACCGCCGCGCCGGCGGTCACGCGGCCGGACACGCCCCACTGCACCGTGACGCTCGCCGACGGCTTCCGCTCCAACGCCGCCGACGGCAGCCCTCAGTACTACGAAGGCACCCTGGCGCCGCCGAAGGCCTGCCCCGGGCCGTGGGCGAAGGTCGTCATGGACCAGACCGTCACCGTGAGCGGACGGCAGTACGACCGGATCGGCGACCTGAAGATCGGCGGCACCGAGGTCTGGTGGGGGACGACCGAGGAGCCCAGTGGCGAGGGCCGCCGCGCGATCACCTACCACTTCGACAAGGACCTGACGCCCTACAGCGCGCTGCTGCGGACCCCGCAGCCCTTCCACGGCGGCGTCGAGAACTACACCTCCTCGGTCTACACCGGTGTCTACGCCCAGACCGTGACGCTCACCTACTACCAGGCCGACCGGAAGCACCCCGCGCCCGAGACGCCCGGCCACGTCGCCGGGTTCGGCCACGCCGACGCGACGCCCGGCGCGCCCACCGTGCACTTCAGCGCCCAGGGCCTGCCGCGCAACATCACCCGCGCCTACCTCGAGGTCACGCTCGAAGGCCACGCCTGCGACGAGCAGTGGTTCGACGACGTCCCGGACGCCGTGGCCGCGAAGTACCCGGCCGCCGGCCTCTGCGGGAAGGGCCCCTACCGCGAGGCGAACTTCGCCATCGACGGAACCCCGGCCGGGAGCGCGTTCACCTTCCCGCACATCTACTCCGGCGGGATCGTGCCGCAGCTGTGGCGGCCGATCGTCGCGATCGACACCTTCAGCCTGCACTCGGAGACCTACGACGTCACGCCGTTCGCGGGGCGCCTGGTCGACGGCGGAACCCATGACCTCTCCTTCTCCTTCCCGGACATCGGCGGCGAATTCACCGTCGTGCCGACGCTACTGCTCTACACCGACAAAAACGCCGCGCAGACCTCCGGCGCCCTGACCCGGCACGACGTCGCAGCCGCGCCGACCCGGCAGGAAACGGTCAAGGACATCGCCGGCGGGGTGAACGTCACGGTCACCGCGAACCGCCACGACGTCACGGCCGGCTACGTCGACACCTCCGCCGGCCGCGTGTACACGCGCGTCGAGCGCACCCGCGACTACCGCAACAGCGACGACGTCACCGGCGGCGGCTTCACCCAGCACGTCGTGCAGGCCGACTCGGGGCAGCAGACGTCGGTGTCCACAGTGGACGGCCGGGTGCGGTCGGCGGCGCGGCACACCTGGTCCTACCCGCTGACCACCGACGCGACCGCGAACATCACCGACGACCAGAACCTGCGGATCACGGGCTCGGTCGAGATGACCCAGGTGCTCGGCGACCTGACCGGTGACGGCCGGACCTGGCGGCCGGTGCGCGCGTCACGCGAGTGGCTGGCCTCTTCCGGCGTGCTGGCCCGCACGAACGGCGTGAACACCGAAGCCGACGGGCGGTCCAAGACGCTGTTCACCGGCACCGACGACCTCGGGCGGCCGTACTTCCACTACGTGGCGAGCGAACACGGGCTGATCACCGAGAACCGAATTGTCGGTGGCCGCGGATAGGGTCCGGCCCATGACCGAACCCGCCTTCGTGACCGAGACCCGGACCGCCTACGACACCGTCGCCGCTTCCTACGCCGAGGAGTTGCGCGACCTGCTCGACGACAGCCCGTGGGACCGGGCGGTGCTGGGCACGTTCGCCGAACTGGCCGGGAAGAGCGGGCCGGTCGGGGATCTCGGCTGCGGCCCGGGCCGGTTGACCGGGTACCTGGCCTCGCTCGGGCTGGACGTGTTCGGCGTGGACCTTTCGCCCGGCATGGTGGAAGTGGCCCGGAAGGCGCATCCCGGGCTGCGCTTCGAGGTCGGCTCGATGGCCGCCCTGGACCTCGCCGACGGTGGCCTGGCGGGGGTGGTGGCGTGGTACTCGCTGATCCACACGCCTCCGGAAGAGCTGCCGGCGGTGGTGGCGGAGCTGGCGCGGGTGCTGGCACCGGGCGGGCGGCTGCTGACGGGGTTCCACGTCGGCGACGAGCGGCGCCACATCGCCCACGGCTACGGCCACGACATTTCCCTGAACGCCTACCGGCTGCGGCCGGACTTCGTGGCCGAGCTGTGCGAAGGCGCCGGGCTGGTCGTGGAAGCCCGGGTGGTCCGGGAGCCGCAGCCGCCGTACGAGAAGGCGCCGCAGGCTTACCTGCTGGCCAGGAAGCCAGGGTGAACCCCGTCTCGCTTCCCGTCACCCGATCGGGCTAGTGCGGTACTGTCGGGCCCATGGGGAGTCTCCGCTCACGGGTCCTGGGCTGGGTCGGCCGACGCTACCTCGCCCGGCAGTCGAAAAAGGGCTTCGACCTCGAAAAGATGTCGTCCATCCTGCCCGACTCGGCACTGCTGCCGCTGAAGCGGGACGGCCTCGACCCGATCCCCGCGATGGCCGCGCAACGGAGTGAGGCGCCGATCGGCAAGCTCGACCTGCCGTTCGGGATGAACGCCTGGCTCGTCACCGGCTACGACGAGGCGAAGGCCGTCCTCGGGAAGGCCACCGGGTTCTCCAGCGACTTCGGCAACCTCGTCGGCAACGCCGGGGTGACCGCCGACCAGAACCCGGGCGGCCTCGGCTTCGCGGACCCGCCGGTGCACACGCGGCTGCGGAAGCTGCTCACGCCGGAGTTCACCATGCGCCGGCTGAGCCGGCTGGCGCCGCGGATCGACGAGATCGTCGCCGGGCAGCTCGACGCGATGGCCGCCACCGACGGCCCGGTCGACCTGTGGCAGGCGTTCGCGCTGCCGATCCCGTCGCTGACCATCTGCGAGCTGCTCGGCGTGTCCTATGAGGACCGCGAGGACTTCCAGCGGCTGAGCACCGCCCGCTTCGACCTCTTCGGCGGCGCGGGTGCCTCGCTCGGCGCGATGTCGGAGTCGCTGACCTACCTGCTCGACATCGTCAAGAAGCAGCGCGAACAGCCCGGCGACGGCCTGCTCGGCATGCTCATCAAGGAACACGGCGACGAGATCGACGACCGCGAGCTGGCCGGCCTGGCCGACGGCGTGCTCACCGGCGGCCTGGAGACGACGGCGAGCATGCTGGCGCTCGGCGCCCTGGTGCTCCTGCGAGACGAAAAGGCGATGGATGCCGTCCGCGGTGACGACGAGTCGGTGCACCGGTTCGTGGAGGAGCTGCTGCGCTACCTGACCGTGGTGCAGATGGCGTTCCCCCGGTTCGCCAAGGAGGACATGGAGATCGGCGGCGTGCGCATCGCCGAGGGCGACATCGTGCTGGTGTCGCTGTCGGCGGCCGACCGCGACCCGAAGCTGGGCCCGGACATGGAGACGTTCGACGCGACCCGCGACCCGACGTCGCACCTGGCGTTCAGCTACGGCATCCACCGCTGCATCGGCGCGGAGCTGGCCCGGATGGAGCTGCGCACCGCGTACCCGGCGCTGATCCGCCGCTTCCCGAACCTGCGGCTGGCGGTGCCGGAAGAGGAGCTGTCCTTCCGCAAGGTGTCCATTGTGTACGGTCTGGACGAGCTGCCGGTGCTGGTGGACTGACGGGGTCAGTGCGGGATGGCCCGCCGCGGCCGGCGCGGGACGCGGTCCCGGTGCGCTTCGATGACCAGCGCGACCTCGGTGGCGGTGTTCGTCGCCCCCAGCTCCGCCAGGTAGCCGACCCCGGCGGCCAAGGTCACCAGGTCCGCGGCGAAGTAGACCCCCATCAGCGGGTTCACGAACAGCTCGCTGCCCGCGGTGCGGGTGGTGCCGTGCACGTCCCCGAACTCGCCCCGCAGCGCGGCGGCGATCTGTCCTTGGACGATGCTCGGCCGGCTCGGGGTCGCGCGGTTCGCGTGCGCGACGGCGTCGAGGTAGGCGGCCGCTTCCGGGGACGCCGACGGGATCGACAGCGCACCCAGGTAGCCGCCGGCCCGGTCGAGGGCGGCGAGGTTCTCCAGCACGTGCGCGTGGCAGACGCCGTGGAAGGCGTCGATGCCGAAACCGAGGCTGACGACGAGGCGGTCGACGCCTTCGAGCGCGGCCACCGCGGCAAGACTGGCCATGTCCTCTTCGGGGGTGCCGAGACCGGACTCGTCCCCGCGCAGCAGGATGTCCGTGCCGCCGTCGACGAGCACCACCGTGTCGACCGCGAGCTGCGCGACGAGGGCTTCGTAGGCTTCCCGCAGCGGCCAGGCCCCGACGCGGGGGAAGGCGTGGACGACCGGCGGCCACCCCTGCGTTCCGAGCCACCCGGCGAGGGTGCGTTCGGGGAAGTAGCCGTCGTCGCCCGTGCTGCCGGGCCGCACCCGCGCGACGTCCGGCGCGATCCAGTCGTCCAGGTCGAGCCGGTTGAGGTCGCTGAACGCCAGGTTCGCGAAGTGCACCTCCTTGCCCTGGGCACGCAGGGCGAAGGCGAGCGGGAGACCCGCGTAGACGTCGAACCCGCCGCCCGCGCCCGCGATCAGCACCCGGCGGGCGGGCCGCAGCCGGGTGAACAGCGGGGGCTCCGCGAGCGAGAACACGCCACCATCGTAGGCGGGTTTCAGCGGACGCCGCGGGGCCGGAACTGGATGCTGATGCGCGGTCCGGCCGCGCGGGTCGTCTTCGGGACGGCGTGCTCCCACGTCCGCTGGCACGAGCCGCCCATCACGATCAGGTCGCCGTGGCCGAGGGCGTAGCGGTGCGATTCGCCGCCGCCGCGGGGGCGCAGGGCCAGCTGGCGGGCCGTGCCCACCGAGACGATCGCGACCATCGTGTCCTCGGTGCTGCCCCGGCCGATCGTGTCGCCGTGCCAGGCGACGCTGTCCCGGCCGTCGCGGTAGTAGCACAAGCCTGCCGTGCGGAACGGCTCGCCGAGTTCGCCGGCGTAGTGCTCGCTCAGCGCGGCGCGGGCCTCCGCGAGCACGGGGTGGGGGAGGGGCGCCTCTTCCCGGTAGAAGCACAGCAGCCGGGGGACGTCGACGAACCGGTCGTACATCTTCCGCCGCTCCGCCTGCCACGGGACGCCGGTGGCGAGGTCGGCGAACACCTCGTCGGCGCCGGCGAGCCAGCCCGGCTGCACGTCGACCCAGGCGCCGGAGCCGAGCTCGGTCCGGCGGGGCGCCAGGGCGTGCAGCGTGACGGGGCCGGACTCGCCGAACAGCGATGCCTGCAGGGCCGGGGTCGTCATGGGTCCGACCGTACACGATGTTCGAACAGATGTTCTACGTGAAACATCGGCCGGACCCGGTGCCGGTCAGTGGGTGACGTCGTAGACCAGCTTCTGCACCCCGTTGCCGTAGGCCTCGCTCTCGACGAGCTTCAGGTGCTGCTTGTCCTTGTCGGTCTCGCTGAACAGCCGCTTGCCGGCGCCGAGCAGGACCGGGAAGACCAGCAGGTGGTAGCGGTCGATCAGGCCCGCGTCGGCCAGGGCGCGGTTGAGGGTGGCGCTGCCGGCGACGATGATCGGGCCGCCCTCGGTCTCCTTCAGGGCCGCGACCTCGTCCAGCGAACGCAGGATCGTCGTCTCGCCCCAGTTGTCCACCAGGTCCGCCTCGGTGAGGGAGGTCGACACGACGTACTTCGGCATCGCGTTGTACCCGGCGAACTCCACGGTCATGCCCGGCCAGGCCGGCGCGAACGCCTCGTAGCTGACCCGGCCCAGCAGCAGTGCGGTGGCTTCTTCCTGCTCGCTGCCCTTGATCGCGTAGGCGGCCGGGTCGAACTCGATGTCCTTGAACGTCCAGCCCGCGTTGCGGTAGCCCGGCTCGCCGCCGGGGGCCTCGACGACGCCGTCGAGCGAAACGAACGAGCTGGAGATCAGGGTGCGCATGGGGGTGCTCCTCGGTGGTCGGTCCGGCTTCTGCAAGTCTGTCGAACGGGGAAAGCCGGATTCGACACGGCACCCGCGGAAAACTTCCGACACACCGTGGCCGCGGAAAGTGGGTCTTGTCCGTCGCCGCGCGGACTCGTACAGTCGGTTCCACGCCGGATAAAGGTCTGGACCTTTGTGCGAGCCACCGCCGCCTCGAGTGACACAGGAGGTTGACGGTGCGCAGACTTCGCGGTGCGGGTGTGCTCGCGGCGACGGCGCTGGGGCTCACGGTGCTCGCCCCGGTGGCCGACGCCCAGGTCGGGACGGGTCCGTGGGTTTCGGATTCGCCGGGCTACTCGGAGCAGGAGCGGGGATGCGGTGACATCTCCGGGTTGACGTTCAAGCTCACCTGTTCGACCGGCAGCGGTGACCAGCGCGCGGAACGCCGCTACACCACCTACACCGGCGGCACCCACCAGTTCGAGGGATCGTTCAAGATCACCAGCATGGGCGGCAGCCGGATCAGCCTGAAGCAGACGTTCCGGGACGGCTCCGGCGCCGGGCCGTTCTTCCTGCTGGCGGTGGAGAAGGGTGGCCGGCTCTACGCCGTGCACGGCGGCGAGACGATCGCGACCGGGGCGACCGTGGGCACGAGTGTCCGGGTGAACACGATCAACCAGGTCGGCAGCACGCACAAGGTGTACATCAACGGCTCGCAGAAGGACTCGGTTCCGAGCCCGGCCGGCAGCTACTACGACAAGTTCGGCAGCTACCGCACCGCGAGTGGCAAGGGGCCGATCACGGTGGAGTGGAGCGGGATCAGGTTCTGGCACAAGTGAAGCCCGCGGCGGCGTCCCCGGTCACGCCGGGGGCGCCGCCCAGGCCTCGAGGTCGTCCCAGGCGGACAGCCGCCGCCCGCTGGTGAACCGGCGGTGGGCGCCGGTCAGCGGGTCGTCGAAGTCGAGCACCTTCGCCAGCAGCTGCAGGGGTTTCGTGAAGTCGCCCAGCGGTTTCTCGCGCAGCTCCGGGTAGAAGTCGTCGCCGAGGATGGGGACGCCGAGGCCGCTCAGGTGCACGCGCAGCTGGTGGGTCCGGCCGGTCGACGGGACCAGGCGGTACCGGCCCAGTCCGTCCCGGTGCTCCAGCAGGTCGACGTAGGTCTCGGCGTTCGGCTCGCCGGGTACCTCCTGGGCGGCCAGCACCCCGCGCTCCTTGACGATCCGGCTCCGGACGGTCCGGGGGAGCGCCACAGCCGGGTCGTGCGGCGCGATCGCCTCGTACTCCTTGTGCACCCGGCGGTCGCGGAACAGCGTCTGGTACTTCCCGCGCAGCTCGGGGGTGATCACGAACATCACCAGGCCCGCCGTGACGCGGTCCAGGCGGTGCGCGGGGGACAGGTGCGGCAGGTCGAGGTCGCGGCGCAGCCGGACCAGCGCGGTCTCCAGGATGTGCTGCCCGCGCGGGATGGTCGCCAGGAAGTGCGGCTTGTCGGCGACGAGCAGGTGCTCGTCGCGGTGCACGACGTCGATCGCGAAGGGCACCGGCACCTCGTCGGGGAGGTCGCGGTGGAACCAGATGAACGAGCCGGGCGCGTACGGCGCGTCGACGCCGAGCGGGCCGTCGGTGCCGTGGATGCGCTCTTCGCGCAGCATCTGCTCGATGCGATCGGGGGTGACCCGCGGCAGCCGGTCCACGAGGTGCGCCAGCAGCGTCGGCCACTCGCCGTCGGGCAGTTTGAGCCGGGCGGGGTCCAGCCCGTTGCGGGGCGGGATCGGCGGGCGGAGCTTGCGTCTCATCGTCCCCCGACTGTAGCTAACCCTCCGACGGTGTCCGGTAGCGCGCGAGGTAGCGGGCGGTCACCTCGGCGTTCTTCGCTTCGGCGGCCTCGGCGCGGAGGCGGCGTCCGGTGTGGTGCGGGAAGCCCTGTCGTCCGAGCCGGTGCTCGACGCTCTCCTCCATGTATGCGCACGAGTAGAAGTACGCGACCAGGGCGGCCATCAGCACCAGCGAGAGCCGCAGCCAGATCGAGCCGGGCAGCAGCAGCCAGACGGCGCACAGCGGTGCGATGCCGATCGACCGCTGGAGCACGAACCGGGCCCGCCAGTGCTTCGACGTCGCGTCGTGCAGCGCCCAGTCGTTGTAGCGCTCGGGGAGGCGCACGCCCACGGCGTACCCGAACCAGCGGAGCACACTCGGTCGTTCCATGGCTCTGATAGTACACTAATACTTAGTGCACTAATCATTAGCGCGATCGACGACACAGTAGGATCGGACCATGATCGATCTGGGCGAGGACCCCCTGAAGCTGGACCGGCAGGTGTGCTTCGCGCTGTCGGTGGCTTCGCGCAGCGTGATCGCGATCTACCGGCCGCTGCTCGAGCCGTACGGCCTGACCCACCCGCAGTACCTGGTGATGCTCGCGCTGTGGGAGCGGTCGCCCCGCTCGGTGAAGGACCTCGGCGCGGCGCTGCGGCACGAACCCGCGACGCTGTCGCCGCTGCTCAAGCGGCTGGAGGCGCTGGGGTACGTGACGCGCACCCGCAGCCGCTCGGACGAACGCCGCCTGATGGTCGAGCTGACCGAGGCCGGCCGGGCGCTGCGCGCGGAGGCGGAGAAGATCCCGTACAAGGTGGTCGAGACCCTCGGCATGGACGTCGCCGAGCTGGAAGCCCTGCACGGCGTGCTGACCCGGGTCATCGACGCGACCGCCTGAGCGGTTCCCGGGCCGTCACCCGTGGTGGACGTTGCCGTGCACCTGCCCGATCTGGAACGCCGTCCCGGTCACCGAGCCGCTGATGACGTTCGTCGTGCTGCCCGCAGCGGGCGGCTCGATCTTGGCCTTGGCCACCGCCAGCTCCTCCTCGTAGCCGCCGCCGGCGCCGTGGCGCAGCAGGTCCCCGCTCGGGTTCGGGACGTACAGGTAGATCGTGCCGCGGTACTCCTTGATCACGACGTCGGCCGGGACGACCTTCGTCGACGGCAGTTCCGCGTATTCGCTGGCCAGCACGTCTTCGAAGACCCGCTGGGAGAGCGCCACCGCGAGGAACGTCTGGTCGGGGTCGGAGCGCTCCAGCACCGAGCGCACCGGGGCGGCGTCGAGCAGCCGGTGCGTCGTGATCACGGCACTGCCGATCGCGGCGGCCGAGGTCGTGCCCGGCGCCGGTTCGAGGATCGGGCCGACGTTCAGGCTGGCGCGCATCCGCAGGCGGACCGAGCGCGCGGCCGACCGCAGGCGCGCGTCCCGCTCGGCGAGCACGGCCTGCAGCTCGTCGAAGAACCGCGTCACCACCGCGGGCAGGAACCGCGGGTCGAAGCCGAGCCCGTACCCGTCGCCGGTGCCGTGCGGGAACAGCGCGGTTTCCCAGACTTCGCGCAGCCCGGCCCGGGTGAACGCCTGCGAAAGCACGTCGGGGATGGCGGCGGACACCGTCGCCTGGGCGGCGTCGGGGTTGCTGCCGAACCCCTTGGTGTCGACCACCAGCAGGGCGCGGTACGGCGGGAGCTCGGCGACGGGCACGTTCGGGGCCTTCCTGGTTACCGGTGACCTGGAAATTCTGACGGACCGCGGGCGCGGGAGCCCTCGTACGTTCGAGGTAATTCCCCCGGCTTCCCGTGCCGTCGCGCGCGGGCGACAGGTACACAGAGAAGTTCGGGTCTCGGGGTGGGAGCTCTCGGATGACGTCTCGGAGCGGTGCCGCATCACCTTCCGAAGTGCACAACCACATCGACGGCGGCGCGGCCGGGACGGTGCTGCAGGCCGGGACCATCACCGGCGACGTCGTGGTCGCCGGTCCGCGCTCGCCGCACCCGGTGCCCCGGCAGCTGCCCGCGGCGCCGTCGCACTTCACGAGCCGGGCCGACGAGCTCACGGCGCTGGACGAGGTCGCCACCCGGGAAACCGGTGCGCTGCCGGCGCTCGCCGTGCTGATCGGGCCGGGCGGGGTGGGCAAGACCGCCCTCGCCGTCACCTGGGGCAGCCGGCACGCCGGGCGCTACCCCGACGGCCAGCTCTACGCCGACCTGCGCGGGTTTTCGGCGGGGACCACGGTCCTGCCGGACGAGGCGCTCGGAGCGTTCCTGCGCGCCCTCGGTGTCGCCCCCGAGCGCGTCCCGCCCGACCTGGCCGAGCAGGCCGCGCTGTTCCGGACGATGACCGCGGGCCGGCGGCTGCTGGTCGTGCTGGACAACGCCTTTTCGGCGGCCCAGGTCCGGCCGCTGATCCCCGCGTCCGCCGGCTGCACGGTCGTGGTGACCAGCCGGCTGCGGCTGGACGGGCTGGTCTCCGAGGGCGCGCGGTTCCTCGACGTGGCACCGCTTTCCCAGCCGCACGCGGTGGAGCTGGTGGTGCAGGCGGTCGGCCGGACCCGCGTCGCCGGCGAGCTCGAGGAGGTCGCCGAGCTGGCCGCGCTGTGCGGACGGCTGCCGATCGCGCTGCGCGTCGCGGCCGCCCGGCTGGCGTCCCGGCCCCGGTGGCCGGTGTCGCGGGTGGTGGCCGAACTCGGCGACGAACGCTCGCGGCTGCGGAGGCTGTCGGCGGAGGGGGACGCCCCGGTGGTGGCGATGTTCGACTGGTCCTACCGGGCATTGCCGGAGCCGGCGGCGAAGCTGTACCGGCTGCTGGGCGAGTTCCCGGGCGCGTCGTTCGGCATCGACGTCGTGACGGCGGCGACCGAGCTGCCCGACGCGGGTGAAGACCTCCAGCTGCTCGTCGACGCGAGCCTCCTGGAAGAGGTCGACGAGCTCCGCTACCGCTTCCACGACCTCGTCCGGCTGCACGCGCGCGCCCAGCGCGACGACGACCGCGCCGAGGTGGTGCCGCGGGTGGCGACCTGGTACCTGCACGCGATGACGCGGGCGAACATGGTCGTCATCCCGATCCGCTGGCGGGTCAGCCCGGTGTGCGAGCAGTACCGCGCCACGCCGCCCGCGTTCGGCTCGGGCCGGGCCGCGCTCGACTGGCTCGACGAGCAGCTGCCGAACGTGCTGGCCGTGCTCGAGGAAGCGGCCGCGCAGCGCCACGACGAGGTGGCGTGGCAGCTGTGCGAAGCGTTGTGGGAGCTGTTCCTGCACCGGAAGCACTTCCCCCGGTGGCTGCGCTCGCACGAGATCGGGATCGCCGCGGCGCGGCGCTGCCGCAACGCCGTCGCGGAGTCGCGGCTGCGTTGCCAGCTGGGGCGCGCCCACCTCGACCTGGGCCGGTTCGAGGAGGCGGTGGCGGAATGCACCCGGGCGCTGGAGCTGGCGCGCGCCGCGGGGAGCCGTCCCAACGAATCGGTGGCGCTGGACCAGCTGGGCACGGCGGCGCGGAGCCGTGGCGACGTCCCCGCGGCGATCGCGTTCTACACCGAGAGCCTGGAGATCGAGGCGGAACTGGGCATCGACCGCGGCGTCGCCCAGCGGCACCGCCGGATCGGCGAGGTCCTGGCTTCGGCCGAGCGCGACACCGAAGCGGTGGCGCACCTGGAACGTGCGTGGCGGATGTTCGCGGACATGGGGGACGAGAAGGACGCGGCCAAGGTGCTGGTGGCCCTCGCCCGCCTGGAGGCCCGCGCCGGCGACGTTCCCGCGGCGACCCGGCGTCTGGAACGGGCCTGGTCGGTCCTGTCGGAATCGGGTTCACCGGTCTACCAGGCGGACGTCCTGGTCGGCTTCGCCGACGTGGCGGAGCACGGCGGCGACCTCGCGGCGGCGCGGGGCCACCTCGTCGAGGCACTGAAGCTGTACGAGCAGGTCGGCGGGCCGCAGGGGGAGCGGATCCGGGCCCGCCTGCAGCGCCACGCCGCCGAGGTCGCCGAGCCGCCGGCCACCGAGCACCCAGACGTGGGCGGCCACCCCGGCGAGGGCGCCGCCGACGATCGCGACGTCCCCGGCGCGGTCCCCGACGACCCGGCCGACGGCGGCGACGGAGAGCCCCGGGAAGTCGGCGAATGACCGTGCGATCCGTGCGCGGGCATCGGCGAACGCGGGGGTTCCGTCGAGGATGAGGACGTCCGCCAGCGCCGGGCACTGGTCGCGTCCGGCGGTGGCGAAGCTGCCCTGCACACCGGAGGCCAGCGCGTAGGTCCAGAGCACCGCCGGGTCGGTCATTCCTCCGGTCGCGGGGTCGGCCGCGGGAGCAGCTGCGGCAGCGGCGCCGGGGGAAGCGGCAGGGCCTGCGTCGGCTCGGTGAGGCCGAGCAGGTCGTACATCGCCTTCCGGAGGATCTTCCCGGCTTGCCCGGGGCGGGAAGTCAGCAGGCCGGCGATGTGGGCGCCGAAGCCGTGGCACTGCCCGTCCCGCGCGGCGTCCAGCTGGGGGAGGAGCGGCCGGGTGCCGTCCCAGAGCGGGGTGTGCTCGGCGAGGACGGCGGCCGGCGTACCGGGCAGCAGCGGCTGCGGGCCGTGGGGAAGCCGGAGGACCGGGGTGCCGATCCCGGCGGCGAAGGAGCGGACCGAGGTGTAGTCGGCCATCAGGTAGTCGGCGGCGACGACCGCGCCGCGCCAGTCGGTGTGCGGCGCCAGCACGTCGAGCCCCGCCTTGACGGCCGGGGAAAGCCAGCCGCGCACCTGGCCGGAGCCGTGGTGCGACCAGATCTGCGGGTGCAGGGAAGCGACCACGCGGACGCCCTCGCCCCGGGCGGCCTCGGCGACCCGCCGGAAGAGGTCCCCGTCGACGCCGAAGCTCGACCGGGGGGACCACGACGACGTGACGACGACCAGTGCCTGGCCGGGCCGGACGCCGAGTTTGCCCCGGTAGTGGTCGCGGTGGGGAGCGCTGGCGACGAGCCGGTCGAAAGCGATGTCGCCGGCGATGAGGGCCTGCGGAACGGCCTGCGGGCAGAGCTCGGCGAGGAGGTCCAGTTCGCGGACGTGGGTGAGCACGATCCGCTCGGCGCGCACCCGCCCGCCCCGCATCAGCTGGGTCGGGTCGAAGCCCGTGACGAGCTCTCCGGACCGGTACTGCCCGAAGCCGCCACCGTGGGGGACCAGCAGGACGGGGCCGCGCACGTCGTCGAGGCCACGGGTGCTCCCGGCGAGGACGAGCCCGTGGGTGCTCTGCCCGGCGTGCCGCACGGGAAGGAGGATTCCGTCGTGCGCGCGGACGAGATCGCCGGAATCGGGCCGGTCTTCACCGTCGTCCGGAATGGCGTACACCCGCTGCACCCGGTGATCGGTTTCGATCAGCGGGATGAGGTCCTCGAGCCGGGTGAGCGCGACGACGTGCGGGGCTAGGACCAGGACGGACCTGCCGATCCGGGTCGCCCAGTGCCGCTCGGGTACCCCGTCGCCGGTCATTGTCGCCACCCGCCGAGCGGGGCGTGGCGGAGGGCACCGGCCCGGCCGGCCGGTGCGGGGCCCTTCCCATAACACCATCCATCGCAGCCAGCGAA
>JARAWT010000102.1:0-26497 GCA_033793495.1 Streptomyces sp. MN03-5084-2B
GCGGTGGGGGTGGCGGTGGCCTCGGGCCGAGTGGCGGCCCGCCTTCTTCGCCGCCGCCCGGAAACGTGCAACAATGGATCCAGGAAGCCATGAAGGCGCTGCAGGCCGCGGGAATTCCGGTGACGGACGCCGATATCCCGAAGATCTGGGCCATTATCCAGCACGAATCCGGCGGAAATCCGAACGCCATAAACAACTGGGACAGCAATGCGGCTGCCGGGCACCCGTCCAAGGGGCTCATGCAGTGCATCGACTCCACCTTCAACGCCCACAAGCTCCCCGGGCACGACAACATCTACAACCCGGTCGACAACATCATCGCCGGCGTCCGGTACTCCTTCGACCGGTACGGGAGCCTCGACAACGTGCCCGGCATCAAGGCCATGGCCCACGGTGGTGCCTACCGCGGCTACTAGCCTGGCCCCATGGCCGACCTCGGAGCTTTCGCCGGGCCCGCGCTGCGTGCCGGCGTGCCGCCCTTCCACGTCATGGACGTCCTCTCCGCGGCCGGGGCGCGGCAGCGCAGTCACGGCGATCTCGTGTCGCTCGCGGCCGGGCAGCCGTCCGCTCCGGCGCCGAAGCCCGTGCTCGAGGCCGCCCAGGAAGCTCTCCAGAAGAGCACTCTGGGGTACACCGAACAGCTCGGCATCCCCGAGCTGCGCGAGGCCGTGGCCGGGCACTACCGGTCGCGCTACGACGTCGACGTCCAGGCGCACGACGTCGTCCTGACCACCGGGTCGTCCGGCGGCTTCCTGCTCGCCTTCCTCAGCGCCTTCGACCCCGGCGCCAAGGTCGCCATGGCGCGGCCCGGCTACCCCGCCTACCGCAACCTGCTCTCCGTCCTCGGTTGCGAGGTCGTCGAGTTCGCCGCCACCGCCGGGACGAACTTCCAGCCGACCGTGGCCCTGCTCGACGAGCTGGGCCCGATCGACGGCCTGATCGTCGCCAGCCCGAGCAACCCGACCGGGACCGTGCTGCCGCCCGGGGAGCTCGCCGCCATCACCGGCTGGTGCTCGTCGCACGGGGTGCAGCTGATCAGCGACGAGATCTACCACGGCATCTCGTACGGCGCCGAACTCGACTGCGCGTGGCAGTACGGCCGCGAACCCATCGTGCTCGGCAGCTTCTCGAAGTACTTCGCGATGACCGGCTGGCGGCTCGGCTGGATGCTCGCCCCGCAGCGGCTGCACCGGGCGATCGACGTCCTGACCGGCAACTTCACCATCTGCCCGCCCGCCGTCTCGCAGTACGCGGCCCTCGCCGCCTTCACGCCCGAGGCGTATGCGGAGGCCGACGCGCACGTCGAGCGGTACCGCGCCAACCGCGATCGCCTCTTCGCCGGCTTGCAGCGCATCGGTCTCGACAAGCTGGCTCCCGCCGACGGCGCTTTCTACGCGTACGCCGACGTCAGTGCGTACACGCGCGACAGCCTGAGCTGGTGCCAGCGGCTGCTCGCCGACACCGGGCTCGCCATCACCCCCGGCGTCGACTTCGACCCGGTCGACGGCGGGAAGTACGTCCGGTTCTCCTTCGCCGGCAGCGCCGAGGACATCGACGAAGGGGTCCGGCGCCTCGGTGCCTGGCTGGCCAGGGGGAACCCTGAATAAACCCCGAACGTTGGCCTTCCGAGGGGAGTTTCACCGCGCCAGGTGGCAGTGTGGAGTCATCGGGCCGGTGGGGCCACGGGGAGACATCGGAGGAACCATGTTCTGGAAGATCGTCGGCGGCCTGATCGTCGCCTGGGTGGCGTTCATGGTGCTGGGCGCCGTGATCGGCTTCGTGTTCAAGGCCGTCCTGTGGATCGCCATCATCGGCGGCGTCGCCTTCCTCGGCGCAGCCGGCTACAAGGCGGTCACCGGCGGCAAGAAGGACCCGCGGCGGATCAACCGCTACTGACTTTCTAGGGGATCCGCGCCACGCCGCCCAGCGCCGTCCAGTTGACCGGCGTCAGCGGCGCCAGGCGCGGCCCGTCCGGCCACCACAGGTGCGGCGCGGTCAGCCCGGGCTCGAGCAGGTCGAGGCCGTCGAAGAACGACGTGATCTCGGCGCGCGACCGGTAGAGCGTGTCGAGGCCGGTGCGGCCGAAGCGGTCCTGCAGGGACGTCGCGACGGCGGCCGCGTCGGAGCCGTCACCCGGGTTGTGCTGGTGCAGCAGGAGCAGGTACGAGCCCGGTGCCAGCGCGCCGACGTAGGACTTGACCACCTGCTGCGCCTGCTGGAGGTCGGGGATGTGGTCGACGACCCCGCACAGCACGAGCCCGGCGGGCCGCTCGAAGTCGATGAACCGCGAAACCCCGGCGAGCGTCTCGCCGGGGTTCAGCGGGTCGGTGCCGCAGATGTGCGTGAAGTCGTTGTCGACGAGCAGGGCCCGGCCGTGCGCCTCCACCACCGGGTCGTCGCCGACGTAGACGACGTGCGCCTCCGGGTTGTACTTCTGCGCCACCTGGTGGGTGTTCTCCGCGGTCGGGAACCCGGCCGCGAGGTCGAGGAACTGGTCGACGGCCAGCCGCTCGGTCAGGTAGCGGACGGCGCGCACCAGCCACTGCCGCGCTTCCCGCGCCATGGCCGGGGCTTCCGGCGCGATCGCCGTCAGCTGCCGCACCATCGCGCGGTCGGGCTCGTAGTGGTTCTGCCCGCCCAGCAGCGCGTCGGTGACGCGAGCGATGCTCGGCCGGTCGAAGTCGACGTGGGCCGACGGTCGTTCGCTCGTCGCCATGCGCACCTACCGGGGAGTGTGGGGGAAGCTCAGCCTAGGTCATGGGGATCATGGCAGGTAGGCGGCCGTGCGGTGCGCGTGAGTTTTCAGGCCAGCGACGCCTGTGCCGCGTCGGCGCCGTTCCACACGTGCGCCCGGAGCCCGACCGCCCTCGCTCCCTCCACATTGGACTCGCGATCGTCGAAGAACAGGCAGTCGGCCGGTTCGGCGCCGAGTTCGTCGAGCAGGAGGCGGAAGATCTTCGCGTCCGGCTTCACGCACCGGACGTCGCCCGAAAACATCGTCACGCGGAAGAGCTGCGCCCAGTCCTGCGCGCGGACCCATTCGCCGAACGCGACGGGGGCGTTCGAGAGCAGCGCCAGGTTCGCGCCGGCCTCGGCGAGCGCTTCGAGCAGCGCCTTCGACGACGGCTCCAGGTGGCCCCAGCCTTCGACGTCGATGCGGGTCAGCTCGGCCGACAACGCCTCGTCGACCGGCGTGCCCAGTGCGTTGCCGACCGCCTGCCAGTACTCGAGCGGGGTGCTGCCGGCGTCGTAGGGCAGGCGGTACTCCCAGTACGCCGCCAGGAACTCCGGCAGCGGCGCGCCCAGCGCCGTGGCGAGGTCGGGCAGGGCGGCGCTCGGCTTGCTGAGCACGTCGCCGTAGTCGAACACGATCCAGTTCACGAGTCCCCCGGGGAGATCAGGCGCCGGTCTTGATCCGGCGCAGGGCTTCTTCGACGTCGGTCGCGCTCAGGTCCCGGTGGGTGACGAACCGGACCCGGCCGGCCATCGGCACCGCGCGGATGCCCAGCGAGTCGAGCCAGGCCAGCGTGGTCGGGATGTCGGGGACCTCGGCGAGCACGATGTTGGTGTCGGGCGTGTTCGTCGGCCAACCGTACTCGCGCAGGCCCTCGGCGAGCCGCTGCGCGTTCTCGTGCGACTCGGCCAGGTCGGGGATGCGGTCCAGGGCGATCAGGCAGGCCGCGGCCAGGACGCCGCCCTGCCGGACGCCGCCGCCGAGCATCTGCCGCATCCGCCGGGCCCGCTCGACGAACGCCGCGCTGCCCGCGATGACCGAGCCGACCGGCGCGCCGAGGCCCTTGCTGAAGCAGGCCGACACGGTGTCGACGCCGACGGTCAGCGCGGCGGGTGGCACCTCGAGCGCGACCGCGGCCTGCCAGAGCCGGGCGCCGTCGAGGTGCACGGTCAGGCCCGCTTCCTTGGCGACGGACAGCAGCTGGGCGTGCTCGTCGGGCGGCGTCACCGCGCCACCGGCGGCGTTGTGGGTGTTCTCGAGGCAGAGCAGCGTCGTCCGCAATGTGAAGTACGGCCCGGGTTGTCCGATCGCGGCCGCGAGGGCGTCGGGCGAGGGGCGGCCCGGGCCGCCGTCGTGCTCGAGGATGTCCGGCATGCCGCCGGCCAGCCACGCCGCCGAGCCCAGCTCGTTGACCAGCACGTGCGCGCCGCGGGTGGCGAGGAACCGGTCGCCGCGCTGCAGGTGCAGGCTCAGCGCGATCAGGTTGGCCATCGTCCCGCTCGGCGTCCAGAGGGCGGCCGGCATGCCGAGGACGTGTGCCGCCCGTTCCTCCAGCTCGGCGACCGTGGGGTCGCGCTCGAGGACGTTGTCGCCGACCTCGGCGGAGGCCATCGCCGCCCGCATCGTTTCGTCCGGCCGGGTGACGGTGTCGGAGCGGAAGTCCAGTACGGGCGGGGAGAAGGTCACAGACCGATCACATCACACCCACGTCGTGGAGATCAATGAGGCTTGGAGTGGTCGAACTCCCTCGGTCCGTGCAACCGTGGACGCCCCTGATTCCGTCCTTCCGGGCGAACGACGAACGAGTGGAGCACGACTGCGCGTGGACCAGCGCGACGAGCAGGAGTTCGCGGAGTACTTCGCCGCCAGGCGGGACGCCGTGCGCCGGACCGCGTACATGCTCTGCGGCGACTGGCACCGGGCGGACGACCTCGCGCAGACGGCGTTCGTGGCACTGCACCGGAGGTGGAAGAAGATCAGGGACCGCTCGGCTACCGACGCGTACGTCCGCAAAACGCTCGTCCGGGCGTCGATCGACGAGTCGCGGCGTCCGTGGCGGCGCGAATGGCAGACCGAGACGCTACCGGAGCCGGCCGACGACACGCCCGGCCTCGACGACCTCGTCGCGACCAGGGAAGACCTGCTCGCGGCGTTGAAGGAAGTGCCGCCCAAGCAGCGGGCGGTGCTGGTCATGCGGTTCTTCGAAGGACTCGACGTGACCGGCGCGGCGAAGGCGCTGGGCTGCAGCGAAGGCAACGTGAAGAGCCAGACCGCGCGCGGGCTGGCGAACCTGAGGCAGGTCCTCGAACGGGAGGTGGAGACCAATGGATGAGCAGGAGCTGCGCTCGTTGTTCTCCGCCGCGCCCGGGGACGCCCCCGAACCGTCGTTCACCCAGGGCGACGTCGTTCGCGAATCCCGCCGCCAGACCGTCCGCCGCCGCAACCGGATCACCGCGGGCGTGAGCGCCGCGGTGCTGGTCGTGGCCGGCTTCGGCGTGTACGGCCAGCTGTCCGGGGATACCTTGAAGTCGATGACCGCGGCGAAGGACACCGCCGCGCCCGCCCAGGCGGTACCGGGCGCCGGGCAACCCGGGGACGGCTCGATGCGTCCAGAAGTCGGCGGGGAGTCACCGAACTTCCCGGCCCAGCCACCTCAGCAGGGGGGTGCCGGGGACGGGAAGACCGGCCAGCTGGCCGAAGGCGCCTCCGGGTGCGAACAGGTGGACGGGGAGCTCGCCACTGCCCTCGCTGGCGAGCTCCCCGGCCACGTCGTCGCCACCCAGGCCGTCCCGGGCGGCGCCTGTTCGACGGTGTCGCGGTCCGCGGGGTTCCCGGTTCCGGGCGGCGAAATCGCCGCGGCGATGTACCCGAAGGGCATCCCGGAGGTCTTCAAGTCCCAGCCGGCCGGCACGGTCACGGCCCGGGTCGGCACCGCCTCCGGTGGGGTGCTGGTACTGGTCAGCGTGCCTTCCGCGGGAGCCGCGGCGCCGTACGCGGGCCAGGTGGACCGGTTCGCGCGCGATCTCGCGCCCCGCTTCTGAGCCCGGGTCCGCCCGGTTGGCAGAATGACCGGCCATGACCGCTGCGACCACCCCGAAGGGGGAGCGACGGCGCGCCGCGCTCGTCGAGGCCGCCGCGAAACTCCTCGTCGAGGGCGGGTTCGACGCCGTCCGGCACCGGGCGGTCGCCGAGCGGGCGGGCCTGCCGCTCGCCTCGACGACGTACTACTTCGACTCCCTCGAAGAGCTGGTCACCGCGGCCGTCGAGCACCACTCGAACGCCGAGCTGGCGACCGGCCGCCGCCGGCTGGACGAGCTCGCGACCCGCAACCGCGGGGTGCAGGCGACCGTCGACCTCGTGCTGGACCTGCTGCTCGGCCCGGAGAGCGGCGACCCGGCGGCCGACGCCGAGGCCGTCCTCCTGCGGTACGAGCGCCTGGTCGCGACCGGCCGCCGCCCGTACCTGCGGCCGCTGATGCGGACGCTGTCGGCCCAGCTCAACGAGTTGCTGACGGAGATCTTCACCCGCTCGGGCACCCCGGTCACCGGAACCGAGCTGGAGCGGCTGGTCGCACTGGTCGACGGCGCGGTCGTGAACGCCCTGGTCGAGGTCGACCCGGAGCCCCGCGCGGCGGCGGCCCGGATGCTCCAGGCGGCCCTCGCCGAGTAAGCGCCTCCCCGTCCGGGCCCTACGACCGGGCGCGCTGAGCCTTCTCCAGGTCGTCCTGGGCCTTGGTGACCAGGGCGAGCATCGCCTGTTCCGCGGCGGCCGGGTCACCCGCGACGATGGCGTCGAACACCTTCCGGTGGCTCGGCACCGGGTCTTCCGCCGGCGACGCGCTGTGCACCAGCTTGTCCCGCTCGGCCAGCCCGATCGCGATGATCCGTTCCATCCGCACCAGGAAGTTGTTGTGCGTGGCGGCCATCAGCCGCCGGTGGAAGGCGAGGTCGGCCTGGACGCTCGCCTCGGGGTCGTCGCCCGCGGCGGCCATGCCGGCGAGCGCGTCCCGCAGTGCCTCGAGGTCCTCCTCGGTCGCCCGCGAGGCGGCGATCCGGGCGGCGGCGGGCTCGACGACCGCCCGCACCTCGGTGAGCTCGTCGAGCAGACCCGGGTCGTCGGCGGCCGCGGTCTGCCAGCGCATGACGTCGGCGTCGAGCATGTTCCACTTGTCGCGCGGCTGGACGAAGGTGCCCCGCTTCTGGCGGGCGTCGATCATGCCCTTGGCGGCCAGCACCTTCAGCGCTTCGCGCAGCGCGGTCAGGCTGATGTCGAGCTCTTCGCGCAGCGCGGGCAGGTCCAGGACGGCGCCCTCGCCCCACTCGTCCGAGAGGATCCGGCTGGCCAGCGCCTCCACGGTCTGGCCGTGCAGGCCGCGTGGCCGGTGTTCGGTCAATGGAGGGCCCTCTCAGCCGCAGGTGATGACCGAATTATGAAGGCCGGGTCAAGGCAGCGAAACCGGCAGCACGAACGTCGGCGACCCCGTCGGGTAGTACCGCAGCTCGGCCTCGCCGGACGCGGTCAGCGTGAACGCCGTGACCGCGTCCTCCGACTGCGCCGCCACGTAACAGGTCCCGTCCACCAGCGCGAAGTGCCGCGGGTTCGCACCGCACGGCTGGTCCGCCACCGCCGCCGCGTCGTCCAGCGCGAACTCCGTGACGCAGTCCGGCCCGCGGTTCGACACGTACAGGCGCGAGTCGGTCAGTTCCAGGTGCGCCACCAGGTTGGGCTGCACCGGAGAGAGCGTCGAAGGCGTCGACGCCACCACCTCGAACGCGCCCGGCGTCTTCTCCCGGACCGTCACCAGCGTCCCGGCCAGCTCGCCGACGACGTAGGCCAGGTCCGTGCCCGGACGGCGCACCAGCTGACGCGGTCCCGTGCCCGGCGGCAGCGAGGACACCGCCAGGGGCTCGAGGGAACCCGACGTCGTCAGCGTGTAGCTGCGGATCTCGTCCGTGCCCAGGTCGACCGCGCTCACGATCGACCCGTCCGGCGACGGGACCGCCATGTGGACGTGCGCGGCTTCCTGGCGGTCGGACACCGGCCCGCTGCCGCTGTGCCGGACCAGCGCCGTCCGGGTGCCCAGCGCACCCGAGGAAGACAGCGAAAACACCGCCACGCTGCCGCCGCTGTAGTTGGCGCACACCAGGAACCGGCCGTCCGGCGTCACCGCGAGGTGGCACGGGTGCGCGCCGCCCGTCTCGGCCGTGCCCAGCACCGACAACTCACCCGAGGGGGCGATGGCCAACGCCGTCACACCACCGGTGGCCAGCTCGTTGGCCGCGTACAGCACCGGCAACGACGGGTGGCGCACCAGCCACGACGGGGACTCCAGCGGCAGCGAAGCCACTTCACGCAGGGAGCCCGACGGCGAGCGCGAGAGCGTCGTGATCCCGGTGCCCTTCCCCGCGTCGCCCGTGTAGCACCCGACGAAGACCAGCTCAGCCATGCGCGCTCCTCAACAGCGTCTCGACGCGGGCGGCGATCTCCGCGGCGGTGCCGCGGGTCAGCGCCGAGCCGATCCCGCAGGCGACCGCGCCCGCCGAGAGCCAGCCTGGCACGTCCGCCGGGCCGATGCCGCCGGTGGGGACCAGCGGGGCCTGCGGCAGCGCCGCCCGCACGTCCGCCACCCACGACGGCCCCAGCGCCGACGCCGGGAACACCTTGACCGCGTCAGCGCCCTCTTCCAGCGCGCGCACGATTTCGGTCACCGAGCCGGCGCCGGGGAACGCCGCCGCGCCGTACCGGTGCGCGGTCCGGATCACCGCGGTGTCCACCGACGGTGACACCAGGAACCGCGCCCCCGCGCGGATGGCCAGCACCGCGGACGTCTCGTCGAGCACCGTGCCGGCCCCGACCGTCGCGTCCGGGTACGCGGCCGCGAGCCCGGAGATCGCGTCCAGCGCGCCCGGGTTCGTCAGCGGCAGCTCGATCGAGCGCAGCCCGGCTTCGAGAGCCGCGCGAGCCGCCGTGACCGCCGACTCCGCGTCGTGCGTGCGCACGATGCCGACGACACCCTGGTGCAGGGCGGCTGCAGTGATCTCCCAGCGGTAGGTCATGGACCCAGGCTACCTTGTGAAATCTTAAATTAGGATTTATTCTTGTGCTTCGAGGACGGGAGAGGCGATGCCCACAGCGGTGGTGACCGGAGCGGCGTCCGGGATCGGGGCGGCGACCGCGCGGAAGCTCGTCGACGACGGCTACCGGGTGCTGGGCGTGGACGTCAATGAGCTGCCCGACGGCGTCACGCCGGTCCGTGGCTCGGTGAGCGACGAGGCGACCTGGGCGGCCATCGGCGAGGTGGACGCGCTGGTCAGCAACGCCTACGTGCCGAGCACCGGGGCGCTGCACGAGATCGACCGGGCCGAGTGGCAGCGTCAGCTCGACGTCAACCTGACCGGTACCTACCTCGCCGTGAAGGCGTGCCTGCCGTCGCTGCGGGAACGGCGTGGCGCGATCGTGCTGGTCTCTTCGGTGCACGCGCACTTCGGGCTGCCCGGCCACCCCGCGTACGCCGCCAGCAAGGGGGCGCTCGTCGCGCTCGCCCGGCAGCTGGCCGTCGAGTACGCCCCCGAGGTGCGGGTCAACTCCGTGCTGCCGGGGCCGGTGCTCACCGAGGCATGGAAGGACATCTCGCCCGAGGACCGCGAACGCAGCGCGCGGGCGACGCCGGCCGGCCGCCTCGGCGACCCGGCCGAAGTGGCGAACGTGATCGCGTTCCTGCTCTCGGCCGCCGCGTCGTTCGTCACCGGGGCCGAACTGACCGTCGACGGCGGCTGGTCCGCCGCCAAGGATTCCGCCTAGAAACAGGAGTACCCGGGTGAAGATCACCGCCATCGAGACGTTCCTGGTCGCACCGCGCTGGCTGTTCCTCAAGGTCAGCACGGACGAGGGGATCAGCGGCTGGGGCGAGCCCGTGGTCGAGGGCCGCGCGGAGACCGTGCGCGCGGCCGTGCACGAGCTGTCCGAGCTGGTCATCGGCCAGGACCCGCTGCGCATCGAGGACCACTGGCAGGTACTGCGCCGCGGCGGTTTCTACCGTGGCGGTCCGGTGCTCTCCAGCGCGCTCGCCGGGTACGACCACGCGCTGTGGGACATCGCGGGCAAGGTCCGCGACGCGCCGGTGCACGAGCTGCTCGGCGGGCCGGTCCGCGACCGCGTCCGGGTCTACAGCTGGGTCGGCGGCGACCGCCCGGCCGGCATCCGCGAAGCCGTGGCCGCGCAGGTGGAGGCCGGGTTCACGGCGGTGAAGATGAACGTCGCGGGCCCGCTGACCGCGATCGCGTCCCCCGCCGAGGCCGACGCCGCGGTGGCGCGCGCATGGGAGGCGCGGGAGGCGCTCGGCCCGCACCGCGACCTCGCCATCGACTTCCACGGCCGCGTCTCGCCCGCGATGGCGCGCCGGCTGGTGCGGATGCTGGAGGACGTCCAGCCGATGTTCGTCGAGGAGCCGGTGCTGCCGGAAACCCAGGGTGACGCCCTGCGTTCGGTCGTCGAGGCGTCGACGGTGCCGATCGCGCTCGGCGAGCGGCTCTACTCGCGCTGGGAGTTCAAGCCGGTGCTCGACGCCGGCGTCGCGGTCGTCCAGCCCGACCCGTCGCACGCCGGCGGCATCTCCGAGCTGCGGCGGATCGGCGCGCTGGCCGAGGTGTACGGCGCTTCCCTGGCGCCGCACTGCCCGCTCGGGCCGATCTCGCTGGCGGCGTCGATGCAGGTCGCCTTCGCGACCCCGAACTTCCTGATCCAGGAACAAAGTGTGGGCATGCACTACCACGAGGGCCGAGAGCACGCGTACCTCGTGGACCCGTCGATCTTCACCTTCCAGGACGGCTACGCGGCCCGCCCGCTCGGCCCCGGACTCGGCATCGAGGTCGACGAGGAAGCCGTCCGCCGGGCCGACGAGATCGGGCACACCTGGCGGTCACCGGTGTGGCGGCACGACGACGGGGGCTTCGCGGAGTGGTGAAACCCCGGGCCACGACCGCGCTGACCTGCGCAGGTATCGTGAGGGCGTGACGGACAAGCCCAGCATTCCGAACGTGCTCGCCGCCCGCTACGCCTCGGCGGAGCTGGTCTCGCTCTGGTCCCCGGAGCAGAAGGTCGTCCTCGAACGGCAGCTCTGGCTCGCCGTCCTCAAGGCACAGAAGGACCTCGGCGTCGAGGTGCCCGACGGTGTCGTCGAGGCCTACGAGCGGGTGCTGGAAGACGTCGACCTCGAGTCGATCGCGGCTCGCGAGCGCGTCACCCGGCACGACGTCAAGGCGCGGATCGAGGAGTTCAGCGACCTCGCCGGCCAGGAGCACATCCACAAGGGCATGACCTCGCGCGACCTCACCGAGAACGTCGAGCAGCTGCAGCTGCTCCGCTCGCTGGAGCTCGTGCGCACCCGCGTCGCCGCCGTGCTCGCGCGGCTGGCCGCCCTCGCCGTCGAGCACGCCGACACCGTCATGGCCGGGCGCTCGCACAACGTCGCCGCGCAGGCCACCACCCTCGGCAAGCGGTTCGCCACGGCGGCCGACGAGCTGCTGGTCGCCTTCGAGCGGCTCGACAACCTCATCGAGCGCTACCCGCTGCGCGGCATCAAGGGCCCGGTCGGCACCGCACAGGACATGCTCGACCTGCTCGGCGCCGAGTCCACTTTGGACCAGCTCGAGGACCGCGTGATGCAGCACCTCGGCTTCAACCGGCGGTTCGTCAGCGTCGGCCAGGTGTACCCGCGCTCGCTCGACTTCGACGTCCTGTCCACTGTGGTCCAGCTCGCCGCGGCGCCGTCGAGCGTGGCCAAGACCATCCGGCTGATGGCCGGCCACGAGCTGGTCACCGAGGGCTTCAAGCCGGGCCAGGTCGGCTCGTCCGCCATGCCGCACAAGATGAACACCCGCTCGTGCGAGCGCGTGAACGGCCTCGCGGTCGTGCTGCGCGGCTACCTGTCGATGATCGGCGAGCTGGCCGGCGACCAGTGGAACGAGGGCGACGTCTCCGACTCGGTCGTCCGCCGGGTCGCGCTGCCGGACGCCTTCTTCGCGCTCGACGGCCTGCTGGAGACGTTCCTCACGGTGCTCGCGGAATTCGGCGCCTTCCCGGCGGTGATCGAGCGTGAGCTCGATCGCTATCTGCCGTTCCTGACGACGACGAAGGTGCTCATGGCGTCGGTCCGCGCGGGCGTCGGACGTGAGACGGCCCACGAAGCCATCAAGGAGCACGCCGTCGCCGTCGCCTTGGAAATGCGCGAAGGCCGCGCCGAGAACGACCTGCTCGACCGCTTCGCCGCCGACGAGCGCATCCCGCTCGACCGCGATGAGCTGGACAAACTCCTCGCCGACCGGATTTCGTTCACCGGCACGGCCGGGCGTCAGGTCACGCAGGTGGCCGAGCGCGTCGCCAAGGTCCTCGAGCGGTTTCCGGAGTCGGCGGGGTACGTGCCGCAGCCGATCCTGTGAGCTGACGCACGGGTCCACGGACTGGAACGAATCCACTCGGGCAGCCGGAATCCCTAGTCTCGATCGCTGACCACGGAGCGCCGCCGAGCGCTTTTCCTCACCAGGGAAGAAGCGATGAGATCCACGCTGTCCAAGATCGCCGCCGTCCTGACCGCGGGCGCGCTGACGTTGACCCTCGCCGCCTGCGGCGGCTCCGACGCGGGGTCGACCACCCTGCGCGTCGGGACGCTGAGCGACGCCCCGCCGTCGATCTACCTGGAGAACGGCCGGTTCACCGGCTACGACAACGAGCTGCTGCGCGACATCGCCAAGCGTGAAGGCTTCGAGGTCGAGTTCGTCGGGACCGAGTTCTCGAGCCTGCTCGCCGGCGTTGCGGGCGGAAAGTTCGACATCGGCAGCTCGACGATCTCGAGCACCGAGGCGCGCAAGAAGACGGTCGCCTTCTCCAACGGCTACAACACCGGCTTCACCACGGTCGTCACGGCCAAGGGCGCGAACCTGAAGGACGTCGGCTCGCTGGGCGGCAAGCGCCTCGGCGTGGTCCAGGGTTCGGTGCAGGACGAGTTCGCGGGCAAGGTCGCCGGGGCCCAGGTCGTCCGCTTCCCGGACTACAACGCGGGCTTCGCGCAGTTGAAGAACGGCACCCTCGACGGCTGGGTCGTGCCGCAGGACATCGGGCAGAAGTACCTGGACCAGAACCCGAACGTCCCGCTGGAACTCGGGTACACCGTCGAAGACAAGGACACGCCTTCGGCGTTCGCCGTGGCCAAGAAGAACACCGACCTGCTGAACAAGCTCAACGACGGTCTCGCGAAGGCCGTCGCGGACGGCACGGTCGCCCGGATCTACGGCCAGTTCTACAAGAACACCCCGCTGTCGAAGGAACTCCAGCAGGGCGGGCCGGGCCTGCCCGTGAAGAACCTGGGGGCGTGACGTGCGGAAGCTGATCGTCACCGTGCTGGCCGCCGCCCTCACGCTGACCGCCTGCGGCGGCTCGGACGGCGGTGCCGGCGACACTCTGCGCGTCGGCACGTTGAGCGACTCGAAACCGAACGCCTACCAGGAAAACGGCACCTACACGGGCTTCGACAACGAGCTGCTGAAAGCCATCGCGGCCAAGGAAGGCCTGAAGCTGGAGTTCGCCGCGACGGAGTTTTCGGCGCTGCTCGGCCAGGTCGCGAACGGCACGTTCGACATCGGCAGCTCGGCGATCTCCCAGACCGAAGCCCGCAAGAAGACCGTGGCCTTCTCGGCGCCGTACAACTACCAGGCTCTCGGCATCGAAGCCACGGAAACCGCCGGCATCACCGACGAAAACTCCTTGGCCGGCAAGCGGATCGGCGTCGTCCAGGGCACGGTTTCGGACACCTGGCTCGGCACGAACGCGCCGACCGCGCAGGCTGTCCGCTTCCCCAATGACGCGGCGGCCCTCAATGCCCTCAAGACCGGCGCGATCGACGGCGCGGTCTTCGACCAGGCCACCGCCGAGGACTACGCGAAGAACAACGCCGACGCGAAGCTCAAGGTGACGAAGACGATCACCACGACCATCCCGCACGGGTTCGCCGTCAAGAAGGGCAACACCGAACTGATCACCAAGATCAACGACGGCCTCAAGAAGGTCGTCGCGGACGGCACCTGGGTGCGGGTGCACGACCGGTTCGAGCCCGCCGCGCCCGTGCCCGCCGATTTCAAGCCGGGGCAGTAGTCCACAATGGATGATTTCGTTACCACGTTCCTGAGCTGGGACTACATTTCCCAGGTCCTGCCCGACCTGCTGAAGACCGGGCTGCTCAACACGCTGATCCTGTCGGTGTCCTCGGCGGTGATCGGCACCGTGCTCGGCATGCTGCTGGCCGTGCTGGGCCTGTCCGCCAAGTGGTGGCTGCGCTGGCCCGCGCGCGTGTACACCGACGTCTTCCGCGGGCTGCCGGCCATCCTGACGATCCTGCTGATCGGCCAGGGTCTCGGCACGCTCGCGCGGGACGTCGTCGGCACGAACCCGTACCCGATGGGCATCCTGGCGCTGTCCCTGATCGCCGCGGCCTACATCGGCGAGATCTTCCGCTCCGGCATCCAGAGCGTCGACAAAGGACAGCTGGAGGCCAGCCGGGCGCTGGGGATGACCTACACGAGGTCGATGCTGCTGGTGATCATCCCGCAGGGTGTCCGGCGGGTGCTGCCCGCGCTGGTCAACCAGTTCATCGCGCTGGTCAAGGACTCCAGCCTCGTCTACGTGCTCGGCCTGCTGTCCGGGCAGCGCGAACTGTTCCGGATCGGCCAGGACCTCGCGGCCAACACGGGCAACCTGTCGCCGCTGGTCGCGGCGGGCGTGTTCTTCCTGGTGATCACCGTGCCGCTGACGCACCTGGTCAACTACATCGACAAGAAGCTCCGGACCGGCCGCAAGGTGCGCGCCGACGAGCCGGACGAAGGCGACCCGGTGGAGATCGGTCCCGGCGGGAGGGTGAGCACGTGGTGACGACGGCGGTGCGTTCGTCCAGTGTGGAGCTGCGGGACATCCACGTCAGCTTCGGCACGCTCGAAGTCCTGCGCGGGGTGGATCTCCGCGTCGAGCGCGGGAAGACGACGTGCGTCATCGGCCCGTCCGGCTCCGGCAAGTCCACGCTCCTGCGCTGTGTCAACCGGCTGCAGGAGCCCGACTCCGGTGACCTGCTGCTCGACGGCGAATCGGTGATCAAGGCCGACCCCGACGCGCTGCGCCAGCGCGTCGGCATGGTGTTCCAGCACTTCAACCTCTTCGGCCACCGAAGCGTGCTGGACAACATCGTGCTGCCGCTGCGCAGCGTGAAGAAGCTGAGCAAGGAGGAGGCCACGGCGATCGCCCGGGCGCGCCTGGCGGACGTCGGCCTGGCGGACAAGGCGCCGTACCGGCCCAGCGCGTTGTCCGGCGGGCAGCAGCAGCGCGTCGCCATCGCCAGGGCGCTGGCGATGGACCCCGAGGTGATGCTGTTCGACGAGGCCACCAGCGCGCTGGACCCCGAGCTGGTCAAGGGCGTGCTGAACCTGATGGCGGGGCTGGCTTCGCGGGGGCTGACGCTGATCGTGGTGACGCACGAGATGGGGTTCGCCCGGAGCGTGGCCGACGAGGTGGCGTTCATGGACGCGGGCCGGATCGTGGAGCAGGGCCCACCGGCGGAGCTGTTCGACGAGCCGAAGAGTCCCCGCTTGCAGCGGTTCCTCTCGCAGGTGCTGTGAAACTTCCAACGGTGGTCTGAAAGGAAGACGCGTCGACGGCGGCCGCCCGGGTAACCTGCGGAGATGGCGAGAATTGCTCGGCTGACGTACTACCCGGTCAAGTCCTGCGCCGGCGTCGACGTGGCCGCCGCCGAGGTCACTCCGGCCGGGCTGGCGCACGACCGCGTCTTCCAGCTCGTCGCGCCGGACGGCGGTGTGCTCACCCAGCGGCCGCATCCGGTGCTGGTCTCCGTCCGGCCGCGGGTGCTCGGTGACCGGCTGGCGCTGTCCGCCCCCGGGCGGGACGACCTCGTCATCCCCATCCGGCTCGAGGGCCCGCGGCGGCCGACCTCGACGTACGGCTGGCAGGGCGACGGCGTCCGCCAGGGCGCCGAGGCCGACGAGTGGTTCTCGGACCTGCTCGGCCGCCCCGCGGAGCTGGTCCGCGTCGCGCCGGAACACGACCGCGTCACCGGCGGCGACACCCCGGGCACGGCCGCGTTCGCCGACGGGCACGCGCTGCTCGTCACCTCGGAGTCCTCTTTGGACGGTTTGAACGAACGGATCGCGGCCGGTCAGGGCGAACCGGTCCCGATGGACCGCTTCCGCCCCAACATCGTCATCGGCGGCTGGGCCGAACCCCACCGCGAAGACGATGCCCGCGAACTGTCGGCGGGCACCGCGAAGTTCGGCTACGCCCAGCAGTGTGTCCGCTGCACGGTCCCGATGACCGACCAGCAAACCGGCGCGAAGGCCGGCCCCGAGCCGATCCGCACCCTCGCGACCTACCGGCGCGGTTCCGGCGGCGGGGTCGTCTTCGGCGTGCAGGCCGCGGTGCTGCGGCCGGGTCAGGTCGCCGTCGGCGACGAGGTGATCGTGCACTCCTGGGCCGGCCCGAGCCCGAGCACGGCCGCCGCGGAGCCGCCGTTGACGGCGACGGCGAGCCGGCCCGCGGAGTCGGTGTAGAGCACCGAAGCGCCGGCGGGCACGTCGGCGAAGGTGCGCCCGAGCACCGTGGTCACCGCCACCCGCTCGCTGTGCACGGTCACCGCGCCGGACAGGCCCGAGAGCTCGAGGTCCGCCTGGGTCGCGGCCAGCTGGACGTTGCCGAAGTGGTCGACCGTCAGCACCTCCGACACGAGCTTCCCGGGGAACGCGGCCACGAACGGCTCCGGCATCGCGACCAGGCCGTCCACCGGGTCGCCGAAGTCGGCCGGTGCCACCCCCAGCGCGAGGTGCGCGGCGGCGGGCGCGAAGACGTCCCGCCCGTGGAACGTCGCCGACGTCGCCGGCAGCCGCAGCGACGGCTCGGCGAGCTCGTACGCCGCCCGGACCCCGCCCAGTGCCTGCGCGGCCGGCAGCAGCAGGCCGTTGTCCGGCCCGACCAGCAGCCCGTCGTCCGCGACGACGACCACGCCGAGCCGGGTCGTGCCGACACCCGGGTCGACCACCGCGACGTGCACCGATTCCGGCAGGTAGGGGACGGTCTGGGCCAGCGCCATCGCCCCGTGCCGGATGTCCTGGGGCGGCACTTGGTGGGTCACGTCGATCACCCGCACCGCGGGCGCCAGCCGCGCGATCACGCCGTGGCAGGCCGCCACGAAGCCGTCGCGCAGGCCGTAGTCGGTGGTCACCGAGATCCAGTCGTACGCCATGCGAGCATCATCCATGGTGGCAGAGGGTGCCCGTTAGGGTTCGGTGCGTGACGCCCCTCCCCGCACGCCGAAGGCTCGCCTCCGGCAAGGTCCGCGACCTGTACGAAGCGGGCGACGACCACCTGCTGATCGTCGCCTCCGACCGCATCTCCGCCTTCGAGCAAGTCTTCCCCACCTCCGTCCCCGGCAAGGGCCGCGTGCTCACCGCGATGAGCGTGTTCTGGTTCCGCGAGCTCGCCGACGTCCTCCCGAACCACCTCGTGACCTGCGACGGGCCGCTCATCCCCGAGTCCGTCCGCGGCCGCGCGCTGCTGGTCGAGCGGCTCGACATGCTGCCGGTGGAGGCGGTGGTCCGTGGTTACCTCACCGGCCGGGGGTATGCCGATTACCGCAGGTCGGGTGCGGTGTGCGGGCTGACGTTGCCGTCCGGCCTCGCCGAATCGGCGCGGCTGCCCGGGCCGATCTTCACGCCGTCCACCAAGGCGCGTCGCGGGGAGAAGGACGAGAACATCGACTTCGAGACGTGCGTGTCGGTGCTCGGCCGCGCCCTGGCCGAGGAGGTCCGGGAGGCGTCCCTGGAGCTGTACCGCCGAGGTGCCGCGCGTGCGGCGGAGCAGGGTCTGCTGCTGGCCGACACGAAGTTCGAGTTCGGCATCGACGCCGGTGGCCGGCTCGTGCTCGCGGACGAGCTGCTGACGCCGGATTCGGCGCGCTACTGGCTCGCCGACGGTCACCGGCCCGGCGTCCCGCAGCCGTCGTTCGACAAGCAGCACGTGCGCGACTGGCTGGTCGGCCCGGCGTCCGGCTGGGACTGCGGGTCCCCGCTGCCGCCGTTGCCGCCCGAGGTGGTGACGGCCACGCGCCACCGGTACGTCGAGGCGTACCACCGCATCACCGGGCTTTCGCTGGCAGACTGGCCTCGTGATCCTGCTGATCTGCGGCAGCCTGCGAGCCGGCTCGGGCAATGCGGCGGTGCTGGGGACCGTCGCGACCCTCACCGCGAGCAAGACGTACACCGGCCTAGGCGATCTGCCGCACTTCAACCCCGATGACGACCGCGACCCGCTGCACCCCGAGGTCGCCGCGCTGCGTGCCGCGATCGGGGAGGCCGACGCCGTCCTGGTCTGCACGCCGGAGTACGCGGGCGGCCTGCCGGGCTCGTTCAAGAACCTCCTCGACTGGACGGTCGGCGGCGGCGAGATGTACGGCAAGCCGGTGGCGTGGATCAACGCGTCCTCGATCGCGGCGCCGACGGGCGGCCGGGACGCGCACGACTCGCTGCGCAAGGTCCTGACCTACGCGGGCGCGAAGATCGTCGAAGAGGCGTGCGCGCGGATCCCGGTTTCGCGCGCGGACGTCGCCGACGGCCAGGTCGCCGATCCCGACCTGCGCGGCCGGATCGCGGTGGCGGTCATGCACCTGCGTGCGGCCGTCTGAGCTTTACGGCAACGGTCGCTCGCCGGTTCTGCGCAGTTCACGGGAGTTTCAGACGCGTACCTCCCAATGGGGGTGTGGACGCTCGCTTGCTGGTTTCGCTGTCGGGAATCACCCCGCGCACGCTGCACCGGTGCGCCGACCTCGCGGCCGAGCTCGACCGCCGCAAGGTGCCGCTCTCGGTGCTGTACGCCGCCCGCACCGGCGAAGGCCCGGTGACGGAGTGGGTGCGCACCCGCGCCCGCCTCGGTGATTCCGTGTTGCTGCACGGCTACGACCACTCCGTCACGCCCACGCACCGCACGGTGTACCTGGGCAAGAAGGCGGAGTTCGCGACGCTGCCGGCGCACGAGGCGCGCCTGCGGCTGATCGCCGCGAAGGCCGCACTGGACAACGCGGGGTTGTCGGTCGACGGCTTCGCCCCGCCGCGCTGGATCGCGTCCCCTGGCACGTTGCAGGCACTGGCCGAGCACGGGTTCCGGCTGTGCGCCGACCTCGGTTCGGTGCGGGACCTCGTCACCGGCGAGGTGCGCCGCGCGCGCGTGAGCGAGTTCACGAGCCAGTCGCACCGGACGGAGACGGTGCGCTGCTTCGCGCTGGTGCTGGCGGCGGCGCGCGCGGCCCGCCGGGGCGGGCTGGTCCGGCTGGGGGTGGAAGCCGCGGACCTGACCCGCCCCGGCCTCCGCCAGGCCCTGCTCGACGCGGTGGACGTCGCCCTGGAGAACCGCGCGTTCGGCGCGACCTACGGCTCGCTGCGCGCGGTCGCGGCCTAGAACTTCGCCGGCTCGCCGCGGTCGAGCACCTTGACCTCGGTGCCTTCGGGAGCGAGGTTCCCGAAGAGGCCGTAGTGCATGGCGGGGTTGGCGAGCACGGCTTCGTGGATGGGGACGGCCACCCGCGGCGCAACGGCCCGCAGGTAGTCGACGGCTTCCCCGGCCTTCAGCCACGGCGCCCCGGTGGGCAGTCCCAGCACGTCGATCCGCTGCTCGGGCACGAAGAACGAGTCGCCGGGGTGGAAGAAGGCCCCGTCGTCGAAGACGTACCCGATGTTCGGGATGACGGGGATGTCGGCGTGGATGACGGCGTGCTCCCCGCCGACGGCCTTGATCGAGGTGTCCCCGACGGCGAAGGCGTCCCCGACGTTGGCGACGTCGAACTCCAGGCCGAGCTTCTGCACCTCGGTAGCCGACCCGGGATCGACGATCAGCTTCGCGTCCGGGTTCGCTTCGAGGACCTTGGGCAGCCGTTCGACGTCGAGGTGGTCGAAGTGCTGGTGCGTCACCAGCACGGCGGACAGCTCCCGCTCACCCTCGAAGCCGGTGGAGAAAACGCCGGGATCGAGCAGGATCCGCTCGGAACCGGTCTCCAGCAACAGGCAGGCGTGTCCGAAATGGACGATACGCATCGATGGTTCTCCTTCACGGGTGGTCGTTTCCAGCCTAGCCCCGCTCAGAGCTTCCCGGTCAGCAAAGCGTCCCCCAGTTCCGAGCGCCGGTACAGCACCCGATGCCCCCGCCGCTCCGAGGCCAGCAACCCCGCTCCGCGCAACGCCGTCAGGTGCGCCGAAACCGTTGCCGGGGCCAGTCCGTGGCGCGCGGCCAGCTCCGTGGTCGCCGCCGGCCGGTCGAGCGTCGTCAGCAACAACGCCCGCGTCCGGCCGAGCACCTCGGTCAGCGGTTCCGGTGGCGCCGCGGAAGAAGCCCACAGCGAAGCCACGCCCCGGGCCGGGTACAGCAGCGAAACCTGCCACGGCGGCACCGTCACCACCCCGACGTTCGGCCACGCGAACACCGCCGGGATCAGCAGCAGCCCGCGCGAGTCGATCGAAAGCCGTTCCCGCGCCCGGACGTCGACCAGCACCGACGTCCCCGACAACCGGACGCGCGGGTGGAGCTCCGCCAGCATCGCCGCGAGCCCGCCCGAACCCAGCTGCCGCGTCCGGTGCGCGATGTCCGCCGCGAGCAGCTCGCGCAGGCGGGGCCACTGCGGCGCCAGCACCGCCTGCCACACCGTCTCCAGCTGGCCGGCGAGCAGGTCGCGCGCGGCCGCCGGGTCGGCCGGTAGCCCGGACAGGTCCGCGTCGACCATGCCCAGCTCCAGCGCCACCTGCGAAGGCGGCGTCGCGCGAACCACCTCGAGCTGCGCTTCGGCGCTCGTCTCGGGACCGTCGGGCGGCGGGCTCAGGAACTCGGTGATGTAGTGCCGCGCGCTCAGCACCGCCGTCAGCTCGGGCACGTCGGGCAGGTCGGCGAGCCACGGCAGGGGCGCGGGGTGCCGTCGGATGCCGAGCAGCGTCTGGACCGCGCCCAGCACCTCCTCCAACGGCGAGATCGCGAAGCGGACGCGTTGGCTCCCGGCCGCGGTCAGGGCCAGCTCGATCACGGCTGATTCGCTCTCACCCGAATCAGTATGCCGCGGAAGCGCGCCAGGAGAGCGTGACGGCATGTCGTTGTTCACCCATCGCGCGTACTGGCGCTGGTCGGTCGGTGTCCAGTTCGCCCGGCTGCCGGCGACCATGGCGCCGCTCGCGTTCACCCTGCTGACCACCGCCACGACCGGCTCTTACCGGCTCGGCGGCGTGCTGATGTCGGCCTTCGTGGCCGCCGAGATGGTGTGCGCGGTGCCGGTCGGGCGGCTGCTCGACCGCGTCGGCCCTTCGCGGGGCTTGCCCGCGCTGCTGCTCCTGACCGCCGCCGGGTACGTCCTTCTGGCGCTGGCCGCCGACGCTCCCACCCCGGTCCTGATCGCGCTCGTCCTGCTGCCCGGCATCGCCGGCGGCGCGTTGTCGGGCGGCTTCCGGACGCTGCTGGCCGACACCGTCGACGACGAGATGCTGCCGCGCGCGATCTCCGTCGACGCGATGCTCCTGGAAGGCGTGCTCATCGGCGGTCCGGCGCTGGTCGCGCTGCTCGATCTGGCCGGCCCGTTCGTCCCGCTCGCCGCGATGGCCGCCGCGTGCTTGGCGGCGGCGCTGCTCGTCCCGCGCCGCGCGGGTTCCCGCGATCGGGTGGAATCCGCAGAGGACATCCGGCCTGCGCGGCTCCTCGCCTACCTGCCGTGGCTGGGCTGCGCGTTCACCGTCGGGCTGCTGCTGTCGACGATCGAGGTGGCGCCGCTCCCGCTGGTCCAGCGGCTCGGCGCGCCCGAAGCGGCCGCGCCGGTCGTGATCGCCGTGCTGAGCGGGGCGAGCATCGCGGGCAGTGCCCTCTACGCGTGGCGCGGGAAGACCGGCGATCCGCGGCTGTTCCTCGCCGGGTTCGTCGCCGGCGGGCTGACCCTCGCCGCTGATCTCGGCTGGGCGGGACTCCTCGGCTCGGTGGCGGTGATCGGCGCCTGCACGGGGCCGCTGGTGGCCGCCACCTCCGTCAACCTGCAGCGCCTGCTGCCGAAGAACCGCAGGTCAGCCGGTTTCTCGCTGGGTTTCACCGTGCAGGCGTGCGGCTTCGGGCTGGGGTCGCTGGCGGTGGGCGTGCTGCCGCTGTGGGTGACCCCGTTGTTCGGTGTCTTTGCCGCGGCGATCGCCGGTGCAATGCTGGTGCGGAAGCCCGCACGAGCTATTGGCGCAGCGTCAGTAACGTCGTAACCTGGGCTGACCCTCGACCCACAGGAGACGCCGATGACTGCCGTCCAGCCGAAGCCGACGACGGTCGGCGAGACCTTCGACTCGCTCAGCCCGGCGACCGACGAGGTGGTCGGAACCTACCCGATCCACACCGCGGAGGACGTCAAGGCGGCCGTCGAACGGGCGCGCGTCGCGGCGGAGTGGTGGGCCGGCCTCGGATTCGCCGGGCGCGCCGAGCGCCTCAAGGGCTGGAAGGGCGTGCTGACGCGGCGGCTGCCGCAGCTGTGCCAGGTGGTCCGCGACGAGACCGGCAAGCCGATCGCGGACGCGCAGCTCGAGAGCGTCCTGGCCATCGAGCACATCGCGTGGGCCGGCAAGCACGCGAAGAAGATCCTGGGCAAGCAGAAGCGTTCGGCCGGCCTGCTGATGTCGAACCAGGCGGCGACGGTCGAGTACCAGCCGCTGGGTGTGGTCGGCGTGATCGGCCCGTGGAACTACCCGGTGTTCACCCCGCTCGGCTCGGTCGCGTACGCGCTCGCGGCGGGCAACGCCGTGGTGTTCAAGCCGAGCGAGTACACGCCGGGCGTCGGCAAGTGGCTGGTCGACGCGTTCGCCGAGATCGTCCCGGAGCAGCCGGTGCTGCAGCTGATCACGGGCTTCGGCGAGACGGGCGCGGCGCTGGTGTCCTCGGGTGTCGACAAGATCGCGTTCACCGGCTCGACGGCGACGGGCAAGCGCATCATGGCCGCGGCGGCCGAGACGCTGACCCCGGTGGTCATCGAGGCGGGCGGCAAGGACCCGGTCCTGGTCGACGCGGACGCCGACCTCGACGCGGCGGCCGACGCCACGGTGTGGGGCGCGTTCTCCAACTCCGGCCAGACCTGCATCGGTGTCGAGCGGGTGTACGTGCACGAGAAGGTCCACGACGAGTTCGTGGCGAAGGTGGTCGAGAAGTCGAAGGACGTCCGCGCGGGCTCGGACGAGGCGGCGCAGTACGGCCCGGTGACGATGCCGTCCCAGCTGGGCGTGATCAAGCGCCACATCCAAGACGCCCTGTCCCGCGGCGGCAAGGCGGTGCTCGGCGGCGAGGACGCGGTCGGCGACCGCTACGCGCAGCCGACGGTCCTGGTCGACGTCCCGGAGGATTCCGAGGCGGTGACGGAGGAGACGTTCGGCCCGACCGTGACGATCGCCAAGGTCCGCGACATGGACGAAGCGGTCGAGCGCGCGAACAACACGAAGTACGGCCTGGGCTCGACGGTGTTCTCGAAGTCGCGAGGGGTGGAGCTGGCGGAGAAGCTGCGCACGGGCATGACGGCGATCAACGCGCCGCTGTCCTTCGCCGGCATCGCCTCCCTCCCGTTCGGCGGCGTGGGCGACTCGGGCTTCGGCCGCATCCACGGCCCGGAGGGCCTGCGCGAGTTCGCCCGCACGAAGGCGATCGCCCGCCAGCGCTTCACGGCGCCGCTGACGTTGACGTCGTTCAGTCGCAAGGACTCGACGGACGCGTTGGTCGCCAAGCTGGTGACCATCCTCCACGGCAAGCGTTGAGGCGGTCCGGGGTTGTGGACAACTCGAGTCCGCAACCCCGGACAGCCCCGGAACTGTCGGTGCCCGCCGGTAAACTGGATACCGGGGGCGGCGGCCCGCCCACGTTCAACCCGCAGCGGGCCGAGCCCTCACCGCCCCCGGATCAGGTCCGCCGCCTTCTCCGCCACCATGATCGTCGGCGCGTTCGTGTTCCCCCGCGGCACCACCGGCATCACGGACGCGTCCACGACCCGCAACCCGTCCACCCCCTGAACCCGCAGCTCCGGATCCACCACCGATCCGATCGAGCAAGTCCCGACCGGGTGATAGAGCGTCTGCGTGTTCTCCCGGACGTGCTCGGCCAGCTCGGAATCGCTCAAGTCGTGCCGCACCGGCAGGAACGGCTTGTCCAGGAACTTCGGCAACGGCCCCGCCTGCCCGATCTCGATCAGCGCCCGCAGCCCGGCGATCATCGTCTCCATGTCCCGCGGCTCCGCGTAGTAGGCCGGGTCGATTTCCGGCTTCCACAACGGGTTCGCCGACTTCAGCCGCAGCCGTCCGCGGCTCGCGACGTCCACCAGCGTCGCCGCCGACGTGAACCCGGGCACCGTCGGTTCGCGCAACCCGTTGTCGTAGAACAACGTCGGCGCCACGTGGATCTGCATGTCCGGCGCCGGCAGGCCCGCCGTGGTCGGGTAGAACGCGCCCGCCTCACCGATGTTCGACGTCAGGGGGCCGCGCCGGGTCAGCTGGTAGCGCGCCAGGCCGGACAGCGAGGCCGCGTCGACGAGGTCCGTGGTTCCGCGCGTCGACCAGATGATCCCGCACGCCGGGTGGTCGTGCAGGTTCTCGCCGACGCCGGGCAGTGCGGCGACGACGTCGATGCCGTGCTCGCGCAGGTGTTCGGCCGGGCCGACACCCGACACCATCAGCAGCTGCGGCGAGTTGACGGCACCCCCGCTCAAGACGACTTCGGCCGAAGCCCGAACCGTGCGCTCGACCCCACCCTCCAAATAGGACACGCCGACCGCGCGCGTGCCCTCGAAGACGACCCGGGTGGCGGGCGCGCACGTCTTCACCGTGAGGTTCGGCCGCGAGAGCGCCGGGCGCAGGTAGGCGTCCGCCGTCGACCAGCGCCGGCCCTTCTTGCACGTCACCTGGTAGACGCCGGCGCCTTCCTGGCTCTCGCCGTTGAAGTCGTCGGTGCGCTTGAGGCCCCACGCGACGGCCGAGTCGATCCAGGCGTGCGACAGCTCGTGGGTGAACCGGCGGTCCTCGACGTGCAGCGGGCCGTCCGTCCCGTGCAGCGGCCCGCCGAGCCGCTGGTTGCCCTCGGCGCGCTTGAAGTACGGCAGGACGTCGTCCCAGCCCCAGCCCACGGCGCCGTGGGAATCGCGCCAGCCGTCGTAGTCGGCGCGGTTGCCGCGGATGTAGATCATCGCGTTGATCGACGAGCAGCCGCCGAGCATCTTGCCGCGCGGCCAGTACGACGTCTTGCCCGTGTGCTTCTGCTCGACGGTCTCGTAGTTCCAGTCCCACTTGGTCTTGAACAGCGACGCGAACGCGGCCGGGATGTGGATCTCGTCCGCGGTGTCCTCCGCGCCCGCTTCGAGCAGCAGGACCTGCGCCGCCGGGTCTTCGGTCAGCCGGTTCGCCAGTACGCAACCCGCGCTCCCGGCGCCGACGATGACGTAGTCGTAGGACTCCTGGACGGCCACGGTGCCTCCTGTTGGCGAGATGTCAACGACTCATCATGGCGCAGCGCCGCGCCGTGGGCCAGTCTAGGTTTCCCGGTGGGCCCCGCCAGGGGGTCGAGAGGGTGAACTATGCTCGCGGGGTACCCACGACCTGCGTGAATAAGGAGCAGCCTGCCGTGGCCCGAGTCGTCGTCGACGTCATGCCGAAGCCCGAAATCCTCGACCCGCAGGGACAGGCCGCGCTCGGCGCCGCCGGCCGCCTGGGGTTCACCGGGATCACCGAGATCCGCCAGGGCAAGCACTTCGAGATCGAGGTCGACGACACGGTCGACGACGCGACGCTGGAGAAGATCGCCGAAGGCTTCCTCGCGAACCCGGTCATCGAGCAGTGGACGATCACGCGGGTGGACGCGTGAGCGCGCGCATCGGCGTCATCACCTTCCCGGGCACGCTGGACGACGGCGACGCGGCCCGCGCGGTCCGCTACGCCGGCGGCGAGGCCGTGCCGCTGTGGCACGCCGACGAAGACCTGCGTGATGTCGACGCCGTCGTCGTCCCGGGCGGCTTCTCCTACGGTGACTACCTGCGCGCGGGCGTGATCGCCCGGTTCGCGCCGGTCATGACGCCGGTGATCGAGGCGGCCCGCGCGGGCATGCCGGTGCTCGGCATCTGCAACGGGTTCCAGATCCTGTGCGAGGCCGGCCTGCTGCCGGGCGCGATGATCCGCAACCAGGGCCTGCACTTCATCTGCCGCGACCAGTGGCTGCGGGTGGAGAACACCGAAACGGCGTGGACCACCCGGTACGAAACCGCTGCGGAAATCCTCATCCCGATGAAGAACATCGACGGCTGCTACATGGCCGAGCAGTCCACTTTGGACGAGCTGGAGGGCGAAGGCCGCGTGGTGTTCCGGTACGTCGGCGGCAACCCGAACGGGTCGCGCAACGACATCGCCGGGATCCGCAGCGCGAACGGCCGGGTCGTCGGGCTGATGCCGCACCCGGAGCACGCGATCGACGCGCTGACCGGGCCGTCGGACGACGGGCTCGGGATGTTCTTCAGCGCCGTGGACGCGCTTGTGAAGGCTTGAGGGCGGTCGTCCCCCTTGAGTGGTTCCCTGCTCCTCGTCCTTTGACTGGTCAGCACCGGAGAGTCGGTCTCAGGGGCGCCTTCGGCGTCGCTTCGCTCACCCTTGACCCGGCTCTCCGGTGCCGCCTGCGGCGGGGACGAGGGATCGGGGAGGGGTAGGG
>JARAWT010000103.1:0-25214 GCA_033793495.1 Streptomyces sp. MN03-5084-2B
GGGTGGGGTGCCGGTGATGCCGCTCGGTCCCGTTCGGCGTGCGAAACGCGCCCTTCGGGCACGAACCGACCCTCCAGGTACGCGAACCGACCCTCCAGGCACGCCATCCGACCCTCCAGACACGCCGGCCGACCGCCTGGATACGTCAGCCGACCCTTCCGGTTCGTGGGGTGGCCCACAGTGACCGGGTGCTTCTGTCGGGTACCCGAACAGCCTGCGTAGGGTGGACCGATCCCGGAGCTGGCAAAGGAGCCTGGCAGTGCCGTCCACCACGTTTCAGCACACCGAAGTCCTCCCGCTGGGCAAGGACACCACCACCGAATACCGGTTGGTCACCGACGAGGGCGTCGAGACCGTCGAAGCCGCCGGGCGGAAGTTCCTGAAGGTCGACCCCCAGGCGCTCACCACGCTCGCGCGCACCGCCATCACCGACATCCAGCACCTGTTGCGCACGTCACACCTGCAGCAGCTGCGGGCCATCGTCGACGATCCCGAAGCGAGTGGCAACGACCGGTTCGTCGCCATGGACCTGCTGCGCAACGCCGCCATCTCGGCCGGCGGGGTCCTCCCCATGTGCCAGGACACCGGGACCGCCATCGTCATCGGCAAGCGCGGCGAGGGCGTGCTCACCGGCGGTGACGACGAACGCGCGCTTTCGCAGGGCATCTTCGACGCCTACCAGCAGCTGAACCTGCGGTACTCGCAGATGGCGCCGGTCAACTTCTGGGACGAGCGCAACACGGGCACGAACCTCCCGGCGCAGATCGAGCTCTACCACAAGGACGGCCAAGACGACCCGGCCTACGAGTTCCTCTTCATGGCCAAGGGCGGCGGCAGCGCCAACAAGACGTTCCTCTACCAGGAGACCAAGGCCGTCCTGAACCCGAAGCGGCTCGCCCGGTTCCTCGACGAGAAGCTGCGCAGCCTCGGCACCGCGGCCTGCCCGCCGTACCACCTCGCGATCGTCGTCGGCGGGATGTCCGCGGAGTTCAACCTCAAGGTCGCGAAGCTCGCCTCCGCCCGCTACCTCGACAACCTGCCACGGGAGGGCTCCGAACTCGGCCACGCCTTCCGCGACACCGACCTCGAGCAGCAGGTGCTGGAGATGACCCGGCAGTTCGGCATCGGCGCGCAGTTCGGCGGCAAGTACTTCTGCCACGACGTCCGCGTCATCCGGCTCCCCCGCCACGGCGCGAGCTGCCCGGTGGGCGTCGCCGTGTCCTGCTCCGCCGACCGCCAGGCCAAGGCGAAGATCACCGCCGACGGCGTGTTCATCGAACAGCTCGAGCGCGACCCGGCCCGCTTCCTGCCCGACGTCACCGAAGAGGACCTCTCCGACGACGTCGTCGCCGTCGACCTCAACCGGCCGATGGCCGAGATCCGAGCCCAGCTCTCGCAGCTGCCGGTCAAGACGCGGCTTTCGCTCACCGGGCCGCTCGTCGTCGCGCGGGACATCGCGCACGCCAAGATCGCCGAGCGCCTCGACGCCGGCGAGGAGATGCCGGACTACCTCAAGGACCACCCGGTCTACTACGCGGGCCCGGCGAAGACGCCCGAGGGCTACGCGTCCGGTTCGTTCGGCCCGACCACGGCCGGGCGGATGGACTCCTACGTCGAGCAGTTCCAGGCCGCCGGCGGCTCGCTCGTCATGCTGGCCAAGGGGAACCGCTCGAAGCAGGTGACGAACGCCTGCCAGGCGCACGGCGGCTTCTACCTCGGCTCGATCGGCGGCCCCGCGGCCCGGCTCGCGCAGGACTGCATCAAGCAGGTCGACGTCCTCGAGTACGCCGAGCTCGGCATGGAAGCCGTCTGGAAGATCGAGGTCGAGGACTTCCCGGCGTTCATCGTCATCGACGACAAGGGCAACGACTTCTTCGCCAGCACCGGCGATCCGGTGCTGCAGATCAGCTTCCGCTAGCGCACAAGGAAAAGGGGACACCGGCCCGCCGCCGGTGTCCCCTTTTTCCTTCGCTCAGCCGACGCGCTCGATCCGCGCGCGCCGGATGAGGAACTTGCCGGGCTCCCGGACCTGTTCGAAGGCCGCGTTGTTGAGCAGCGTGCAGCTGCCCGACACCGACGTCACCTCCACCGTGGTGGACTTCGAGTTGTCGAGGTTGGTCACCTTCAGCTTCGTCCCGGCCGGGAACTGGTTGCTCGACGCGGCCGGTGCGCCGCCCTCGCCCGAGAGCGTCACGGTCGAACCGGGGCACACGACCTGACCGGTCGCCGCGCCCGCCCCGGCGGCCGGCTGCTCCTGCTTCTTCTGCTGCCCGGGCGCCTGCGCCTTGCCGGGCGCGTTGCCGGAGTTGCCCGGTGCCGCCGCGGCCTGGCCGTTGTTCGCCGCGACGTTCGCCGTGCAGCCCGCAACTTGCCGCCGCTGCTGGATCAGGTCCACGACCGCCTGCCGGTTGGCGATCCGCGCGGCCGACTGCGCGTCCGGGGCCGCCTGCTGGCCCGCGATGAAGTTCAGGTTGTTCTGCAGCGCGGTGTCGAGTCCCCCGCAGTTCTCCTTGGGCGCTTCGGCCGCGTTGCCCGCGGGACTGCTCAGCGCGATGGCGGTCGCGGTGATGCCGGCAACGCCCAGCAACGCGGCCAATCCGACGGTCGCCTGCTTGCGGTGCCGGCCACTGCTCAACCGGGGCATGGGCCCCTCCTCTCTGATCGCCACCTCACCCGGGCACACGGCCCGGTCACGACGGCGGTTCAGCGGGAGCCCTGACAATTTTCGACAACTTCGACGATGAGCGGACCACGCGCAGGCCGTGGTCCGGACCACCGGCGAGCGATCGTCCACTGCGGACAGCGCGCGGCCCCGGGGACCTCCGTTACCGCGGTGGCGTGGTCTTCAGCACCACCGTGCGCTGGTCCAGCGGCGCGGTGAGGGTCACCGAGATGACCGGGTACCGGATGTCCATCGTGCACATCTGGTTGGTCTGGGCCTTCGTCTCGCTGAGGTTGACGACGACGTGGTCGCCCGCCTGTTCGGCCACCTCGCCGAGCGCGTGGCCGCAACCGCCTTCCTGGGCGCGGATGTCGAGCACGGTACCGCCGTTGGCCGTCCACACCTCGCGCGGGAAGCCCGCGGGCAACGCGGTCGCGTCGATCTGACCCGCCGGCACCTGGGTGCTGCCTTCGGGCACGGTCAGCCGGGGCTTGCCGGGCGGGTTGGGCTCCGGCGGCGCCGGAGCGTTCGCCGACGGCGACGGCGACGCCGGTGCGGGGGCCGACACGCTGCCGGTGGATCCCGAGGGCAGGTTGGTGGGCATGTCCCGGCCGGCGCAGGCCGTCACCATCAGCAGGAGCGCGCCTGTTCCGACCACCTTCGCTGAGTACCTCATGTCCCCAAGACGGAACGAAAGCGGTGCGGGGTTGCACCGATCGGACCCCGGACGTGGTCTGGGAGGGCCACCGCGGGCATCCCGGGGTGGCCCTCCCAGCGTCTGTGCGCGGTCAGCCCTGGCGGAGGACGACCGTGCGCGTCCCGAGCGGCGCCGTGAGGGCGAGGGGGACCTTGATCTCCCTGATGTAGTCCGGGCACATCTGGCCCTTGGGCGCCGAGGCCACGGCGACCAGCACGACCACCTGCTGCGCGGACTGCTCGCCGACGCGCGCCGAGATGCGGCGGCAGCCGCCCTCCTCGGCCTGCAGGATCAGGGTATGGCCGTCGAGGCTGCGGGTGAGGCTGCGCGGGTAGCCCTCGGGCAGCGCGCGGGCGTCGATCTGGGTCTCGGCGACGACGTCGTCGCCCGGCGCGATGCCCTGCGTCGGCCGCCCGACCGTCCGGGACGGCGGCGGGCCGGGCGTGGGCGTTCCCGGCACCGCCGTCGCCGATGTCGCCGACATCGTGGACGAAACGGAATCCTGACTGCTCCCCGCCGGGGCACCGGCGCCGGAATTCGCCGCGCAGGCCGTCGCCGTGACCAGCAGCAGGCCCGCGCCCAGCAGTTTCACCGTGGTACGCATACCTGCCAGACGGAGCGGACCCGCTCCGGGGTTGCATCCGCACGCGCCGGGTGTCGGGGAGTTCAGCCGGAGGCGCGCCCGAGGCGGGTGGTGAAGCTGAGCCGGTCGCCGCGGTAGAGCGAGCGGACCCGCTGGAACGGCACCCCGTCCGGGCCCCACGAGACGCGGTGCGTCAGCAGCATCGGCACCGCCGGGTTCGTCCCGATCAGCACCGCTTCCCGCGGCGTGGCCAGCACCGTCTCGACCCGCTCCTCCGCGCCCTCGAACACGACCCCGAGCTTCCCGGTCAAGCAGGCGTACAGCGACTCCTCCGGGTCGAACACGTCGAGGAGCTCCGGAAACCGCGAAGCGAGGAGATATGTCGACTCGAGCCCGACGCGTTCCTCGCCGGCCAGCAGGACGCGCTCGAGGTGGAACACCTCGGCGTCCGACGTCGTCTGCAGGTCGGCGGCCAGCGCGCTGCCGGCCGGGCGCCGCTCCAGGGTGATCACCGTGCGGCCCGGCCGGATCGCCGGACGCCGCGGGTTCACCAGGGCCAGCGGCTGGACGAGCTTCGGGCCGGCGATGTAGGTGCCGCTCCCCTGGCGGCGGCTGAGCCTGCCCTCGAGCACCAGCTCCGCGACCGCTTGCCGTACGGTCGCCCTCGACACTTCGAACCGTTCGCACAATTCCCGTTCCGTGGGCAGCACCGCTCCTTCGCCGAGTTCCGCGATCACCGCCAGCAGTTCGACCTTCACCGCGTAGTAACGCGGGACGCGGCCGTGTTCGGGAATCCCGTCGAAGACGGGACCGTCGGCGGACAGGCGGGAATGGCGCGAAGGGACAGGCACGGAATCGACCCTATTCGGTTTCCCGTGCGCTGTGGTTCGCTGTGGCACGCACCACGGCCCAGAGCAGGAGGATCACCCGGATGCCCCCGACTTCCCTCACCCGGCGGCTCGGTCTCGCCGACGCCGTTTTCCTGGGCCTGGGCTCGATGATCGGCGCCGGCGTGTTCGCGGCGTTCGCTCCGGCGGCCCGCGCCGCGGGGGCCGGATTGCTCATCGCCTTGGTCCTCGCGGCCCTCGTCGCCTACTGCAATGCGACGTCTTCGGCGCGACTGGCCGCGATTCATCCGGAATCCGGGGGCACCTACGTTTACGGCCGGGAAAGGCTCGGTGAATTCTGGGGATACCTCGCCGGGTGGGGATTCGTCACCGGGAAGACGGCCAGCTGCGCCGCGATGACGCTGACCGTCGTCGCCTACGCCGCGCCCGGGCTCGGGCAGCCGTGGCGGAGCCTTCTCGCCGTCGCGGTGGTCGCCGCGCTCACCGCCGTCAACTACTTCGGCGTGCACCGGTCGGCGCTCGCGACCCGGGTGATCGTCTCGTGCACGCTGCTCGTGCTCACCGTGGCGGCCGTGACGATGGCCGCGGGACCGCACGCCGGCGGCCCGCTCGTCACCTGGCCGGGCGGCGGGGGCGTGCTCGAAGCCGCCGGGCTGCTCTTCTTCGCCTTCGCCGGGTACGCGCGGCTCGCCACCCTCGGCGAGGAGGTCCGCGACCCGACCCACACCATCCCCCGCGCCATCCCGCTCGCCCTCGGCATCACCCTCGTGGTCTACGCCGCGCTCGCGGTGCTGCTGCTCGTCCGGCTCGGCCCGGCCGCCCTCGCCGCGAGCCCGGACCCGATCGCCGCGGCCGTCCCCGGCGGGCTCGCCCCGGTCGTCCGGGTGGGCGCGGCCGTCGCCGCCCTCGGCTCGCTGCTCGCGCTGATCCTCGGCGTCTCGCGCACGACGCTGGCGATGAGCCGCGACGGCCACCTCCCCCGGTTCCTGGCCGCCGTGCACCCGCGCTACCAGGTGCCGCACCGGGCCGAGCTGGCCGTCGGGCTCGTCGTCGCCGTGCTCGCCGCGTCGATCGACCTGCGCGCCGCGATCGGCTTCTCGTCCTTCGCCGTCCTGACGTACTACGCGATCGCCAACGCGGCAGCGCTCACCTTGAAGGGGAAGGTGCGAGCCGCCCTGGGCCTGGCCGGGTGCGTGGTGCTCGCCTTCAGCCTGCCGCTGCCGTCGGTGCTGGCCGGGGGCGGCGTGCTTGTGCTGGGCGCTTCGGCCTACGGCGTTCGCCGGATCCGCCGGTGAGAAATCACCCAACCGCCCGAAAGATCCGAAGAAAGTCGGTTGTCCCGGTCTGCGCGCACCTGGTGTAGTCGTGGGGCCACCGTCGGCACCTGCTTCCACTGTGGACACTGGAAGGACTGATCCCCTTGGCCCCCAAGCGCTGGTTCACCCTGCTCAGAAACGCCACCACCGCACTCGCCGCGGTCGCCGCGGCCGCTTCGTTCGCGACCCCGGCGATCGCCACCGCCGCCCAGCCGCCGTCCACCGACGTCGTCGGCGGCACCCGGGCGGCCCAGGGCGAATTCCCGTTCATGGTCCGGCTTTCCATGGGCTGCGGCGGGGCCCTCTACACCAAGCAGATCGTCCTGACCGCGGCGCACTGCGTCAGCCGGACCGGGTCCAACACCTCGATCACGGCCACCGTCGGCGTGGTCGACCTGCAGAGCACCAGCGCGCAGAAGATCAAGTCGACCTACGTCTACCGGTCCCCGACGTACGGCACCTCGACCGGCGGCGACTGGGCGCTGATCAAGCTCGCCAGCCCGGTGAGCGGCCTGTCCACCATGCCGATCGCGACGACCACGGCGTACAACTCGGGCACGTTCACCGTGGCCGGCTGGGGTGCGGCGACCGAGGGTGGTGCGCAGCAGCGGTACCTGCTCAAGGCGACCGTCCCGTTCGTCGCCGACTCGACCTGCGCCGCCCAGGGCGGCAGCTACCCCGACCTGATCCCGAGCGCCGAGATCTGCGCGGGCAACCTCGCCTCCGGCGGCGTCGACACCTGCCAGGGCGACTCCGGCGGCCCGATGTTCCGCCGGGACAACAACAACGCCTGGATCCAGGTCGGCATCGTCAGCTGGGGTGACGGCTGTGCCCGGGCGCACGCCCCCGGCGTCTACACCGAGGTGAGCACGTTCGCGTCGAAGATCGCCGCGGCGGCCGCCACGCTGTAACCGCTTCCGCACGACGAAGGGGCCCCCGCCGCGGCGGGGGCCCCTTCTCGGTCGTTCAGCGCGTCTTGTCCAAGCGGGACAACGCTTCTTCGTAGCCGGACACGAGTTCCGCGACGACGTCGGCGACCGGCCGCACCTGGTTCATCCGGCCGACGATCTGCCCGACCGGCATCGACACCAGGCCCGGGTCGTTCGTCGCGTGGATCCGGTTGTGGGCCGGGGAAACCAGCAGGTTCTGCAGCGGCATCGGCAGCGGCTCGGGGGCGTCCGGCGCGGCCCACGCCTCGGTCCAGCGCGTCTTGAGCAGCCGGGCCGGCTTGCCGGTGTAGATCCGCGTCCGCACGGTGTCGGACGACGACGCCGCGACGAGCGCCTCCTGGATCGCTCCCGACGTCGCCATGGTCTGCAGGTACTCCTCGGTGGTGAGCCACGTCGAGCCCATCCAGACTCCGGACGCGCCGAGCGCGAGCGCCGCGGCCACCTGGCGCCCGGAACCGATCCCGCCCGCGGCGAGCACCGGCACGTCGACGGCGTCGACGATCTCCGGCACCAGCACCATGGACGCGATCTCGCCGGTGTGCCCGCCGGCTTCGTAGCCCTGCGCCACCACGAAGTCGACGCCGTTTTCGACGTGCCGCACCGCGTGCTCGGCCTTCCCGGCCAGCGCCGCCACCGGGACCCCGCGTTCGTGGCACTGGCCGATGACGTCCGCCGGCGGCGAGCCGAGGGCGTTGGCGATCAGCTTGATCGGGTGGTTCAGCGCGACCTCGACGTGCGAGCGGGCGACCGAGTGCAGCCAGCCGAGCACCCCCGCGCGCTCGTCGGTGTCCTCCGGCAGGGGCGGCACCGAAAGGTCCTTCAGGACGCGGTCGACGAACGCCCGGTGGCCGTCCGGGATGAGCTTCGCCAGATCGACCTGGGTGCCCTCGGCCGGCACCTTCGCCGGCATGACGATGTCGACGCCGTACGGTTTCCCGCCGGTGTTGTCGTCCATCCAGGTCAGCACCCGGTCGAGCTCGGCGGCGTCGTTGAACCGCACGCAGCCGAGCACGCCGAGCCCGCCGGCGCGGCTGAGCGCCGCGGCGACGTGCTCCGACGGGGTGAACCCGACGATCGGCAGGTCGATGCCGAGCCGGTCGCACAGGGGTGTCCGCACTGTGTAGTCCTCCTCAGACGGGCTGGGCCGTGGCCGGTTCGTGCTCGGCCGCGTAGCGCTGGGCCCACGGGTAGTCCGGCTTGCCGCTGGGCGAGCGGCCGATCTCCCCGGCCAGCCAGATCGTCCGCGGCACCTTGTAGCCGGCGATCTCGCCGCGGACGTGCTCTTCGAGGGCGGTGAGATCCGGCGAAGCGCCCTCGCGCAGCTGGACGACGGCGGCGACGCGCTGGCCGAGCCGCTCGTCCGCGACCCCGATGACGAGCGCGTCGAAGACGTCGGGGTGCGACTTGAGCGCCCCTTCGACCTCCTCCGGGTAGACCTTCTCGCCGCCGGTGTTGACGCACTGCGAGCCGCGGCCGAGCAGCGTGACGGTGCCGTCCTCTTCGTAGCGGGCGTAGTCGCCCGGAACGACGTACCGGACGCCGTCGACCTCGACGAAGATCTTCTTGCTCTTCTCGGGATCGTTGTAGTAGCCGAGCGGGACGTGGCCGCGGCGGCCGATCAGGCCGGTCGCGCCGGGCTTCTTCTCGACGATGGTGCCGTCTTCGTCCAGCAGGACGGCGTCCTGGCCGAAGTTCACCCGCGGGCCGGCGCTGTGGTCGGCGCCCTTGGCCACCGCGCCGATCCCGGTGAAGCCGCTCTCGGACGCGCCGATCGCGTCGGTGACCAGCGCGTGCGGCGGCACGAGCTCGACGAACTGCTGCTTCACCGACTGCGAGAACAGCGCGGCGTGGCTCGACACGGCGACGATCGACGACGCGTCGTAGCCACCCTCGTAGTAGGCCTCGATGAGCGGCCGGGCCATCGCGTCACCGACGATCGTGAGGACCTGGACCTTGTGCTCCTGCACGGCCTTCCAGATCTCGTGGGCGTCGAAGCGGGGCACGAAGATCACCGGGCTGCCGGTGAACAGCGCGCCGAACGCGGCCCACTGCGCGGCGCCGTGGATCAGCGGCGCGCACGGCAGCCGGCTCAGGCTGCCCAGCTTGCCCTGCTCGGCGAGCGTCCATTCGTCCGGGACGTACTCGCCGGTGACGAAGTTGATCCCGCCGCCGAGCGCCCGCCAGACGTCCTCCTGCCGCCAGAGCACGCCCTTCGGGTAGCCCGTGGTGCCGCCGGTGTAGAGGATGTAGAGGTCGTCGCCGGAACGCTCTTCGAAGTCGCGTTCGGGCGACTGCTCGGCGAGCGCCGTTTCGTAGTCGACGCCGCCGTAGCGTTCGTAGTCGCCCTCTTCGCCGTCGTCGATCACGACAACGTGTTTCAGTTTCGGCGCTTCGGGCAGCGCCGCGGCGACCTTGTCGGCGTAGCTGCGCTGGTGCACGAGGGCGACGATCTCGGCGTCGTTGAAGAGGTAGACGAGCTCGCCGTGCACGTAGCGGTAGTTGACGTTGACGGCGATCGCGCGCAGCTTGTACGCCGCGATCATCGCCTCCAAGGCCTCGATCGAGTTGCGGGAGTAGACCCCGATGTGGGATCCGCGTCCCACGCCGTGCGCGGCGAGGTGGTGGGCGAGCCGGTTGGCCCGCGCCTCCAGTTCGGCGAAGGTGACTTGCCGGTCGCCGCACACGACCGCGACGCGCTCCGGCACGGCGTCGACGGCGTGCTCCAGAAGATCCGCGATGTTGAGTGCCACGCCCTCAAAGTAGAACATGTTATCGTTCCGGGCAATGGCACTGCTCCTTCAGGAGGTCTTCCGTGGGTGAACCGCACGCGCTGGTGACGCAGGAGGGGCAGACCCTCGTCGTCACGATGAACCGGCCCGAGGCGCGCAACGCGATCACCGGCGAGATGATGTCGATCATGGTCGAGGCCTGGGACCGGGTCGATTCCGACGACTCGATCCGCAGCTGCATCCTCACCGGCGCGGGCGGCGCGTTCTGCGCGGGCGCGGACCTGAAGTCGATGTCCCGCAACTCGCCGTCGGAGTCGTTCTCGTCGGGCAAGTTCGACCCTTCGCGCATCCCGGGCCTCCTGAAGGGCCGCCGGTTGACGAAACCCCTGATCGCGGCGGTCGAGGGCCCGGCGATCGCGGGCGGGACCGAGATCCTCCAGGGGACCGACATCCGGGTGGCGGGCGAGTCGGCCCGCTTCGGGGTGTCGGAGGCGCGGTGGGGACTGTTCCCGATGGGCGGCTCGGCGGTGCGGCTGGTGCGCCAGATCCCGTACACGGTGGCCGCGGACATCCTGCTCACCGGACGGCACATCACGGCTTCGGAAGCACTGGCGATCGGCCTGATCGGGCACGTCGTCCCGGACGGTTCGGCGCTTGCGAAGGCCCTCGAGCTGGCTGCGTTGATCAACGCGAACGGCCCCCTGGCCGTACGGGCGATCCTGCGGACGATCCGGGACACCGAGGGACTGCACGAGGAAGAGGCCTTCAAGCTGGACTCGCAGTACGGCATCGAGGTCTTCGCGTCGGAAGACGCCAAGGAGGGGCCGCGGGCGTTCTCGGAGAAGCGGAAGCCGGACTTCCGAGGACACTGACGCCGCTGAGATAGAACGCGTTCCTTTCCCATCAGACCAGCCCGCGGAGGAATCTTGTCGCCGGAACGAGAACGTGTTTCACTCAAGGACGTGACCGAGACACCGCTTGCGGCACCGCTGAACGTCGGCTTCGACTACACCCGCTCGACCGGGCCCGTCCTCGGCCGGTTCGTCACCGCGCTGCGTGACCACCGCATCGAAGGCATCCGCGGCAGCGACGGCCGGGTGCACGTCCCGCCGCTCGAGTACGACCCCGTCACCGCCGAACAGCTCAGCGAGTTCGTGCCGGTCGCCGAAGAGGGCACCGTCGTCTCGTGGTCGTGGTGCCCCGAGCCGCTGGACGGCCAGCCGCTGAACCGGCCGTTCGCCTGGGCGCTCGTCAAGCTCGACGGCGCCGACACCCCGATGCTGCACGCGGTGGACGCCGGCTCGCCGGCGAAGATCCACAGTGGACAGCGGGTGCGGGTGCGCTGGGCCGAGGAGACCGTCGGGCACATCCGCGACATCGCCTACTTCCTGCCGGTGGACGCCGAGGACACCACGCCCACCGAGCCCGCTCCCCCGGTCGCCGACCGCGAGGAAGGCGCGCCGGTCAGCGTCGTCATCACGCCGGTGCACCTCGAGTACCTGCACTCCGCCTCCCCCGAGGAGAGCACCTACCTGCGGGGGCTCGCCGAAGGGAAGATGATCGGCCAGCGGTGTCCCGCCTGCGGGAAGGTCTACATCCCGCCGCGCGGCGCGTGCCCGACCGACGGCGTGCCGACCACCGAAGAGGTCGAGCTCCCCGACACCGGCATCGTCACCACGTTCTGCATCGTCAACGTCCCGTTCCTCGGCCAGCGGCTCAAACCGCCGTACGTCGCCGCCTACATCCTGCTCGACGGCGCCGACATCGCCTTCCTGCACCTCGTGCTGGGCTGCGCCGCCGAAGACGTCAAGATGGGCATGCGCGTGCGCGCCGCGTGGAAGCCGCGCGACGAGTGGTGGACGTCGCTGGAGAACATCAGCCACTTCGAGCCGACCGGTGAGCCGGACGCGGCTTACGAAACCTTCGCCCACCACCTGTGAGGTCCTGATGCCAGACGTCGCGATCGCGGGCTTCGCGAAGGCCCCCAACGTCCGCGAAACCCCGGGCACCACCAACGGCGTGGAGATGCTCGTCCCGATCTTCGCCGAGGTCTTCGCGCAGACCGGACTGTCCAAGCAGGACATCGGGTTCTGGTGCTCCGGCTCCTCGGACTACCTGGCCGGGCGCGCGTTCTCCTTCATCGCCGCCGTCGACGCGATCGGCGCGTTCCCGCCGATCCACGAGTCCCACGTCGAAATGGACGCCGCCTGGGCGCTCTACGAGGCGTGGCTGAAGATCAAGATGGGCGAGGTCGAAACCGCGCTCGTCTACGGCTTCGGCAAGTCGAGCGCCGGGCAGCTGCGCCGGGTGCTCGCGCTGCAGCTCGACCCGTACGTCGTCACGCCGCTGTGGCCGGATTCGGTTTCGATCGCCGGAATCCAGGCGCGGCTCGGCCTGGAGGCCGGGCTCTGGTCCGAAAAGGACCTCGCCGAGGTCGCCGCGCGCGGAAGCGGCAAGGACGTCGCGGAACTGCTCGACACGCCGTACTACGCCGATCCGCTGCGCCGGCACGACATCGCGCCGATCACCGACGGCGCCGCCGTGATCGTCCTGTCCACTGTGGAACGCGCGCGGGAGATCGTCGAACGCCCGGCGGTGATCACCGGCATCGAGCACCGCGTCGACTCCCCCGTGCTCGGCGCCCGCGACCTGACGCGTTCGCCGTCCACCGAGGCGGCGGCCAAAGCACTGGACCTCGACGGCGTCGACCTCGCCGAGCTGCACGCGCCGTTCACGCACCAGGAGCTCATCCTGCGGGCCGCGCTCGGGCTCGGCGACGGCGTGAAGATCAACCCGTCCGGCGGGGCGCTGGCCGCCAACCCGATGTTCTCCGCCGGGCTCGCCCGGATCGGCGAAGCGGCGGTCCGGATCCACAACGGCGAATCCCGCAAGGCCGTGGCGCACGCGACGAGCGGCCCGGCCCTGCAACAGAACCTGGTGACCGTGCTGGAGGCCCGATGACCAAGCAGCTCACCGCCGTGCTCGGCACCGGCCAGACGCACCACCGCGCCAAGCGGCAGGACGTCTCGATGCCGGGCCTGCTGCGCGAGGCGATCGACCGCGCGATGCTCGACGCCCAGGTGGAGTGGGCCGACATCGACGCCGTCGTGCTCGGCAAGGCGCCGGACCTGTTCGAGGGCGTCATGATGCCCGAGCTGTTCCTCGCCGACTCGCTCGGCGCGACCGGGAAGCCGCTGCTGCGCGTGCACACCGCCGGGTCGGTCGGTGGCTCGACGGCGCTGGTGGCGGCATCGCTGATCCAGGCCGGCGTGCACCGGCGGGTGCTCACGGTGGCCTACGAAAAGCAGTCCGAGTCGAACGCGATGTGGGGGCTGTCGATCCTGCCGCCGTTCCAGATGCCGGTCGGGGCGGGCGCGGGCGGCTACTTCGCGCCGCACGTGCGGTCCTACATCCGCCGGTCGGGGGCGCCCGAGCACGTCGGCGCGATCGTCGCGGCGAAGGACCGGCGCAACGGCGCTTTGAACCCCTACGCGCACCTGCAGCAGCCGGACATCACCGTCGAATCGGTACGGGCGTCGCAGATGCTGTGGGACCCGATCCGCTACGACGAGACGTGCCCGTCGTCCGACGGCGCGTGCGCGATGGTGCTCGGCGACGAGGCCGCCGGGGACGCCGTCGAAGGCGGCGCGGCGTGGATCCACGCGACGGCGATGCGCACCGAGCCGACCACGTTCGCCGGGCGCGACCAGGTGAACCCGCGGGCCGGGCGCGAGGCCGCGGCCGCGCTGTGGGCGGAGGCGGGCATCACCGACCCGATGTCCGAAGTGGACGTCGCGGAGATCTACGTGCCGTTCTCCTGGTTCGAGCCGATGTGGCTGGAGAACCTGGGTTTCGCGCCCGAAGGCGAGGGCTGGAAGGTCACCGAGAAGGGCGAGACGGCGATCGGCGGCCGGCTGCCGTGCAACCCGTCCGGCGGAGTGCTGTCCTCCAACCCGATCGGCGCGTCCGGCATGCTGCGGTTCTCCGAGGCGGCGAAGCAGGTCATGGGCCGGGCCGGGGACTACCAGGTGGACGGCGCCCGCCGCGCGCTCGGCCACGCCTACGGCGGCGGCTCCCAGTACTTCTCGATGTGGCTGGTCGGCTCCGAGAAGCCCGCGTCGTGAGTGGAAAAGCGGGTTAGAACACTGTTGTTCACTCACGACGGGAGCGGCGCCAGGCGAGGGCGAGCAGGGTGCCGAGCACGCCGGTGACCACGCCGACGGTGGCGGGCACGGCCAGCGGCGGGTCCACCACGACCACCGGCTTCAGCACCACCGGCGCCGGCGGCTGGACCGGCTTCGGGGGCGCGTCCGAGCCGGTCGCCGTCCACGCCGTGACGTAGACGAGCAGCCGGGCGACGAGCGAGATGAAGAAGATCAGGCCGATGATCGAGCCGAACGCGATCCCGGTCGGCGAGTCGCCGATGAGCCGCAGGTAGAACCCGCCGGCCAGCTTCAGCGCCTCGAACCCGACGGCCAGCGCGACCGCGCCGCGGATCGCGCTGCGCACGCCGACCTTCTGCCGCGGCAGCCGGGTGAGCACCCAGAGGAACACCAGCCAGTCGGCGGCCAGCGAGAGCGGCACCGAGGACGCCGAGACGAGCTGGTGGCCCCAGCTCGTGTCGTCGAGGCCGGCCAGCCGGAGCAGGTAGCTGCCGAGCGCGGTGCCGGAGATGGTGAGCGTGAACGACACCAGCAGCGCCGCGGTCAGGCCGAGCAGGGCGAGCAGGTCGACCAGGATCAGCCGCAGCAGCGACTGGTCCGACCGGTGCTGCCCCCACAGCGCCGTCAGCGAGTCCCGCAGCGCGTTCATCCAGTTCCAGCCGGAGTAGAGGCCGATCGCCAGGCCGAGCACCCCGACGCTGGTCCGCTGTTCGACGAAGCCGGTGAGCAGCTCGGTGGCCTTGTCGCCCAGCCCGCCGGGCAGCGTGGACACGATCGCGTGCACCAGCGTGTCGAGCAGGTGCGGCTGGGTGGCCAGCACGAACCCGGCGACCGACGAGGCGACCATCAGCAGCGGCACCAGCGACAGCAGGCTGAAGTAGGTGATCGAGGCGACGTAGTGGTAGCCGCCGGACTCGATGTAGCGGTTGGTCGCGCGGGCGATGTGGTCCAGCCACCGGTACCGGGTTCGTGCCCGGGCCCAGGGGCTCGGCGCCTTGGGGGAACTCTTCACGAAGACTGTCTACCCAGCCGGGGCCGTCTTTGCGCAGGCAACACGCGGGTCAGCCCAGAACGACCAGCCCGGACCCGTCGTCGACGGGCAGCGCGGCGTCCGTCGTGGCGAAGACCGTGCTGCCGAGGAAGTCGAGCTCGCCGCCGAGGGTGGCGAGGAACGCGGTGTCGGCGGCGTCGCGGCCGGTCGAGATCCGCAGCATGGTCTGGCGTGGCGCGAGCCGGGTGGCGTCGAAGACGTACCAGTGCCCGTCGACCGCGGCCTCGAAGACGGCGTGGAAGTCCATCGGCGCGAGCCCGGGCGCGTAGACGCCGACGTAGCGAGCGGGGATGTCGAGGAACCGGCAGAGGGTGACGCAGACGTGCGCGAAGTCCCGGCAGACACCTTCGCCGGCTACGAGGGTGTCGATCGCGTCGTCGGCCGGCCGGCTCGAACCGACCACATAGGACAGTCGCTCGTGGACGTGGCGGACGATGGCTTCGACCTGTTTCCGGGCGGTCTTGAGCTTGCCGAGCTCCGGCGGCACGAGCCCGGCGACGCGGTCGGACGGGCAGTACCGGCTCGGCCGGGTGAACACGGCGACGTCGGCGAGGGTGACGGGCTCGGGTTCGGGGTCGGTCAGCACGCGTTCGGCGTGGTAGGTGACGCGGTGTTCGCCGGCGGGCAGGTCGAAGACCTCGGCCCGGGTTCCGTGCTCGAACTCGACGGGCTCGCTCTCGCCGTGCCACGAAACGATCAGTTCCTCGGTGTCGGCGTGCGCGGCGCCGACCGAGATCGCCGCCGGTCCCGGCTTGGTGACGCGGACGGCGAACTCGACGTCCACGGTCGCTCGCACTGCCATCGGCCCATGATGTCACCTCCTGGCAGAATCGCCGGATGGCCGACATCGTCGTGTTCCACTCCGTGCAGGGGTTGCGGCCCGTCGAGCTCCGGTCAGCCGAGCGGCTGCGGGCGGCCGGACACCGCGTCACCACTCCAGACCTCTACGCCGGCCGGACGGCTTCGACCCTCGAAGAAGGCTTCGCGCTGAAGGACGCCGTCGGCTGGGAGACCATCGCCACGCGGGCTCTCGCCGCCGTGCGGGAGCTGCCCGCGGAGACCGTGCTGGTGGGCGTGTCGATGGGGGCGGGCGTGGTCGAGACCGTGCTGCCGCACCGGCTCGGCACCGCCGGCGTCCTGCTGCTGCACGCCGTGGGGGCGCTGCCCGCCGGGATCCGGCCCGGACTGCCGGTGCGGGTCCACGTCGCCGACCCCGACCCGATCGCCCCTCCGGCACAGGTCGCGGCGTGGCGCGAGGCCGCGGCGAAGGCGGGCGCCGATGCCCGGGTGTACACCTACCCGGGCATCGGCCACTTCTACACCGATGCCGACGGCCCCGAATACGACCCGGCCGCGGCGGAGCTCACCTGGAACCGCGTCGAGGAGTTCCTCAGCCGTAGTTGACCGGATAGTGCTTGATGCCGTTGATCCAGCTCGACCGCAGCCGCACCGGCGGGGCAGCTTCGGTGATGTCCGGCATCACGTCGGCGATGGCGTTGAAGATCAGGTCGATCTCCAGCCGGGCCAGGTTCGCGCCGATGCAGTAGTGCGACCCCGTCCCGCCGAACCCGACGTGCGGGTTGTCCTCGCGGAGGATGTCGAACTTCTCCGGGTCCTCGAAGACTTCGTGGTCGAAGTTGGCCGAGCTGTAGAACATGCCGACGCGGTCGCCCTTGCGGATCTGCGCGCCGCCGAGCTCGGTGTCGCGGGTGGCGGTGCGCTGGAAGGCGACGATCGGGGTGGCCCAGCGGACGATCTCGTCGGGTGCGGTCTTCGGCCGCTGCTCCTTGAACAGCGCCCACTGGTCCGGGTGGTCCAGGAAGGCCTTCATGCCGTGGGTGATGGCGTTGCGCGTCGTCTCGTTGCCGGCGACGGCGAGCAGGATGACGAAGAACCCGAACTCGTCGGAGCCGAGCGATTCACCGTCGACGTCGGCCTGGATGAGCTTGGTGGCGATGTCGTCCATCGGGCACTTGCGCCGCTCCTCGGCCATGTTCCAGGCGTACCCGACGAGCTGGGCGGACGCCTCCAGCGGCGCGACCTCGTACTCGGGGTCGTCGTAGGCGACCATCTGGTTGGACCAGTCGAAGATCTTGAGCCGGTCCTCCTGGGGGATGCCGATCAGCTCGGCGATCGCCTGCAGCGGCAGCTCGCAGGCGACGTCGGTGACGAAGTCGCCCGACCCCTTCTTGCGCGCCTCGTGCACGATCCGGGCGGCGCGGTCGCGCAAGGTGTCCTCGAGCTTCGAGATGGACCGCGGGGTGAAGCCCTTCGACACGATCCGCCGCAGCTTCGTGTGCTGCGGGGCGTCCTGGTTGAGCAGCACCAGGCGGTTCGCCTCGAGGTTGTCCTCGGTCATGTTCTCGTCGAAGCGGATGATGGCGGTCTTTTCGCGCGACGAGTACAGCGTGCTGTCGCGGGAGACCTCCTTGACGTCCGCGTGCCGCGAGACGACCCAGTAGCCGTCGTCGCGGTAGCCGGCGGTGTTGTGCTTCTGGGGGTTCCACCACACCGGGGCGGTCCGCCGAAGTTCGGCGAACTCGGCGACGGGAAGTCGCTCTGCCAAGAGATCGGGATCGGTGAAGTCGAACCCGGCGGGGATGAGCGGAGCGGCCACGTTGCCTCCCACGGTTCGGCTTGGAACACGTTCTAGGTTGGATTGAAGCATACGGCGTTAACCAACGGAAGACCGTAAGTGAAACCCGTTTACTTAACCGACGATGGCAGGTGAGCATGCGCTCACCCCGGAAAGATCAAGATCGGGTCAAGCCTGCGCAGACTTGCACGAAACGATAACTTGTTCTAGTTTTTGAGCTAGTGAACAGTGTTTCCCGACGAAAGGGACGACATGGGCGTGCCGGTCATCGTCGAAGCCGTGCGAACCCCGATCGGCAAGCGGAACGGGCTGCTGGCCGGCCTGCACGCGGCCGAGCTGCTGGGTGCCGCGCAGCTCGCCCTGCTGGACCGCGCCGGGATCGACCCGGCGCTGGTCGAGCAGCTCATCGGCGGCTGCGTCACGCAGGCCGGTGAGCAGTCGAACAACGTCACGCGCACGGCGTGGCTGCACGCGGGTCTCCCCGAAACGGCGGGCGCGACGACGATCGACGCCCAGTGCGGCTCGGCGCAGCAGGCCACCCACCTGATCGCCGGGCTGATCGCCGCGGACGCCATCGAGGTCGGCGTCGCGTGCGGGGTCGAAGCGATGAGCCGGGTGCCGCTGGGCACGAACCGGGCCGGCGCTTCACCGCGGCCGTCGTCGTGGTCGATCGACCTGCCCAACCAGTACGGCGCGGCCGAGCGCATCGCGGTCCGCCGCGGCCTGACGCGCGAAGACGTCGACAGTTTCGGCGCAGCCTCCCAGCAGAAAGCGGCCGCCGCCTGGGCCGCGGGCCACTTCGACCGCGAGGTGGTGCCGGTGAAGGCGCCGGTCCTCTCCGGCGCCGGCGAGCCGACCGGGGAAACCCGGCTGGTCGCGCGGGACCAGGGCCTGCGCGAGACGACGGTCGAGGGCCTGGCCCGGCTCAAGCCGGTGGTCGAGGACGGCATCCACACAGCGGGCACGTCCTCCCAGATCTCCGACGGCGCGGCGGCGTTGCTCCTGATGGACGCCGATCGGGCGTCGGCACTGGGCCTGCGTCCGCGCGCCCGGATCCTCGCGCAGGCACTGGTCGGCGCGGAGCCGTACTACCACCTCGACGGCCCGATCCGCGCGACCGAACGGGTGCTGGCCCGGACCGGGATGACGGTGGGTGACGTGGATCTGTTCGAGGTCAACGAGGCGTTCGCGTCGGTCGCGTTGTCGTGGCAGCAGGTGGCCGGTCCGGACCCGTCCCGGGTCAACGTCAACGGCGGCGCGATCGCCCTCGGCCACCCGGTGGGCAGCACGGGAGCCCGGTTGCTGACGACGGCGTTGCACGAGCTGGAACGCCGGGACGCGGCGACGGCGCTGGTGACGATGTGCGCGGGCGGCGCGCTGGCCACCGCGTCGATCATCGAACGGCTTTAGCGCGGCCACCACCACGCGGTCGGGTGAACAGCTTGTGCTTCACTTCGGGGCATGATCTCGGAAAGCCGTTGCCCGGTGGAGGACGGCGAGCTCCTCGTCCGCCGCGGCGGTGAGGGCCCGGCGCTGCTGCTGATCGCGGGCGGCACCGGATCGGGCGACGCCTACCGCGCGCTGGCGAAGCAGCTGTACGCGGATTACACCGTGATCACCTACGACCGCCGAGGCCACTTCGGCAGCACGGACACCACCACCGGCCCGGTTCCGGTTTCCCTGCAGGCCGACGACGCACGGGCGGTCCTCGACCACGCGGCCGGCGGCCCGGCACAGGTGTTCGGCTCGAGCGCGGGCGCCCTGATCGGCCTCGACCTCGTCGCCCGGCACCCGGACCGCGTGACGACGCTGGTCGCGCACGAGCCCCCGGCGGTCCACCTGATGCCGGACGCGGGCGGCTGGCTCGAAGCGGCGGCGGAACAGGTCCGGCTGGCCCGGTCGGGTGAGCTGATGACCGCGGTGACGCGGTTCGCGGACGCGATCGCCGGTGCGGCGCTGCCGGACCTGCCGAACGTCCGCCTCCCCCACGAGGCCGAGTGGATCCGCCTGTTCGACCGCGAGCTGACGGAGTTCTTCGACTACCTGCCGGATCTGCGGGCGTTGCGCAAGGCGAGCACCGAGATCATCCCCGTGGCGGGCGAGGGCAGCCGCGGCCGGTACCACTACCAGCCCGCCAAGATCCTGGCACTGGAGCTGGGATTGCCGTTCACCGAGACGCCGGGGGCGCACCTGGCGCCGCAGCGGAACCCGGCGAAGTTCGCCGCGGCGCTGAAGGACCTGCTGAGCCCCGAGTCCTGACCGGATCGGCCAAAAAGTAGACAGATACACGACAGATTCTGTCCACTTTGACCGCGATTCCAACAAATCGGCCACAGCTCGATCCAATATCAGCACCCGCACGTCGATGATCGATTCGCGCACGTATGCTCGCGGCCCCGGCGGATCAGTGACCGAGGCGGAGGATCGCCGATGACCGAGACCGAGTTGTCCCGTGCCGTGGTGGCCGTGTTGGCGCATTACCTCCAGCGGAAGGCCGAAGACGGCAACGCCGCTTTCGACGCACCGCTGGAAGGACTGCTCGCCCAGGTTCACTCCCGGTTTTCCGAACCGTTTCTCGAGGAAGTGTTCGCGCGATTCACCGACCGACCTTCGGGTTCGATCGAAACGGACGCGATGCGGCTCTACCTCAGCCAGGAAATAACCCGGGACGGAGATTTCGCCCGGCAGCTGCGGTCCGCTCTCGGCGGGCGGAAAGCGGGCAAGGTGAAACCTTCGCGGAAACGAGCGCGCTGGGTCGCGGCGGGCGCCGGCCTCGTGGTGCTGCTGGCGGCGGTGTTCGTCGCCGCCCGGTCGACCCAGCCCACTCCCCCGCAGATCGCGGCCCCGACGACGACAGTCACCGCCGAGCCCGCCGGCCGTCCGTCCACGAGCACGCCACCGACGTCGACCTCGGAACCCGCTCCGGAAACCACCACGAGCGGCGAAACGCCCGGGGCCGCGGTCCCGGGCGACGGCAGCAGCGTGCCCAAGGGCTCGCCGGTCTCCCTGCTCGACCTTCCCCTCACCAACAACGAATGGCACGTCCAGCACGGCGATCACGACGTACAACTGACGCAGTACCAGAATTCCCTGTGGAACATGCTCGCGACCTGCAACAGCGGCGCGTACCGCGGCGAGCAGCAGTTCCGGCTGAAGAACTTCACCCGCCTCGAAGTCAAGGCCGTCGGCACCGACTCGACCGCGTCCCCGGATCTCGCGGTGAAGTTCGAAGTGTTCCTGAACGACGACGGAGTCAACGCGAAACAGACGGTCGTGGTGAATCCCGGGGAAACCAAGGCCTTCGCCGTCGACCTCCCGCCGAACGTCTTCGCGGTGAAACTCCGCACCTCGTTCACGACGCCCGCGGGGAAACCGTGCCGGAGCGGCAACGCGGTTTGGGGATCGCCCTACGTCATCGCCGCCGGGCGCTGACCACCTCACGGACGGAGGCCGGAATGCACACTGTCTTCATCAACTTCCGCGTCGGTGACGCCCAGGACACGGCAGTGCTGATCGACCAGAAGCTGTGCCGGGCGCTCGGCAGCGACAACGTCTTCCGGTCGAGCCGGTCGATTCCCAAGGGGGTCGCCTTCGACCCGGCCCTCATCGAAGCCGTCACCGGCTGCTCGGTCTTCCTGGCGGTGATCGGGCCGAACTGGCTCAGCGTGGAGCGCGAGGGCAGGCGGCGGATCGACGCGCCCGCCGACTGGGTGCGCACCGAGATCGAACTGGCGATCGCCGCCGGCAAGCCGGTCATCCCGGTCCTGGTCGGCGACCGCGCGATGCCCACCGCGGACGAGCTGCCACCGACCATCACCGACCTGGCCCGGCGCCAGAACCTCCGGATCCACCACCGCTCCGCGGAGTACGACCTCAAGCACCTCGTGGACTCGGTGCGGGAACACCTCGGGCCCCGGGGGGCTCCGAAGCTCGAGGTGCCCGACTCGGCTTTGGTCGCCACGCTGCCGCACACGGGCCGCACGTCCGACGTGCGCTTCGGACCGGCGAGGATCGACGGCCACCTCTTCAGCGACAGCATTATCCACCGCAGCGAGCTCTTCGCCCAGAGCCCCCGCGGCTCGATCAGCTTCGACCTGGGCCGGAGCTACCGGCGGTTCGAGTCGGCCGTCGGTGTGCTCGACGACGCGGTCGACGCGGACCAGGTCGGGGTTTTCCAGGTCTTCCTGGACGGGCAACCGGGCCCGGAAGTGACGGCCGCACTCGGCCGATCCCGGGTGCTCCGCGCCGACGTCACCGACGTCCTGCGGCTCGAGCTGCGGTCGTACCGGCCGGGCACCACCGAGCACCCGCTGCTCGCCGGTGCCCGGATGGCCGGCGGGTTGTCGAACCACCTGCCCGAGCTGGCGTGGGGCAATCCCGAGGTCCGTTCCTGAGCCGGGGACGGCGTCAGACGACTCGGATGCCGTCCTTCCAGACCTCGCGGATGTTCGCCGCCAGCCCCGGGAAGTCGTACGGGTCCCCGGCGACCACCACGACGTCGGCCCGCAGTCCCGGCTCCAGCCTGCCCAGCTCGCCGTCCAGGCCCATCAGCCGCGCCGCCGACGAAGTCGTGGCCTCCAGCACGTCCCCCGGTGGCATGCCGCAGGCCGCCATCAGGGCCAGTTCTTCGAGGTTGGTCCCGTGCGGCCCCACCCCGCTGTCGGTGCCCATCGCGATCCGGACGCCCGCCGCGTACGCGCGACGGACCGAATCCCGGTGCACCTCCACGACTTCGCGCGCCTTCGCCACCACCGCCGCCGGCAGGTCGACGCCCGCGTCGGCCGCGCGGACCACGTTGACCGGCGCGATCAGCGTCGGGACCAGCCAGGTCCCGTGGCCGAGCATCAGCTCGATCGCTTCGTCGTCGAGGTAGATCCCGTGCTCGATCGAGCGCGCGCCCGCGCGGACCGCGTTCTTGATGCCCGCCGCGCCCTGGGCGTGGGCCATCACCGGGCGGCCCTGCATCGCCGCCTCCGTCACCAGGACGTCCAGCTCCGCCGGGGTGAACTGCGAGTGCCGCGGGTCGTCGCGCGGGGACAGCACGCCGCCGGTCGTGCACACCTTGAGCACGTCCGCGCCCGCGCGCAGCAGCGTCCTGGCCACCCGGCGCATCTCGTCGGGGCCGTCGACCGTGGTCTCCGGCCGGCCGGGGTGCGGGACCAGCAACGGGACGCAGAGCCCCGACGGGTGCCACGCGTCGCCGTGACCGCCGGTCGGGCTGATCAGCCCGATGGAGATCTGCAGTCGCGGTCCCGGGATCAGCCCGTCGTCCACCGCCTGCTTGATGCCGAGGTCCGCGCCCGCCGCGTCGCGGACCGTCGTGATGCCCAGGCCGAGCGTCGCCCACAGGTTCCGCGCGGCTTCGTAGAACTGGTAGGAGAACGGCTTCTGCACCCGGGACAGCAGCCCGATGTCCGAGACGGTCACGTGCACGTGGCAGTCGAACAGCCCCGGCAGCAGCACCGTGCCGGCGCAGTCGACGCCCTCGTCGCCGTCGAGGCCGGTCCCGATGTCGACGATCCGGCCGTGCTCGACGACGACGTCGGCCGGGGCCGGGTCGGCGCCGGTGCCGTCGAAGACCGAGCCGCCGGTGAACACCGTGCGCGTCACGCCGCCTCCACGAGAGCTGTCCGGCCGGAAGAGCCAGAGCATACTCGCGACCACAACCGGGCCGCCGTCGCTCCGGGAGCCACTGGCCGTTTGCTCCACTGTGGACGATGGCCCGCCGTCCCGTCACTCCGCCAGGAGCGCGAGCCGGCGGACGGCGAGTTCGGCCAGCAGCGCGGCGCCGTCGCCGAGCACGCCGTCGTCGAACCGGGCGCGCGGCGAATGGTTGTCCGGGGCGGTCGCCGGGTCCGCCGGGCACGCGCCGAGGAAGAGGTAGGCACCCGGAACCCGTTCCAGGACACGGGAAAAGTCCTCCGAACCGGTGATCGGATCGGCCATCTCGGTGAAGCGCTCCTCGCCGAAGACGTCGCGGACCGTGGCGGCCACGAAGTCGTAGGCGCCGGCGTCGTTGACCGTCGCGGGGTACTCGGGTTCGTAGGTGACGTCGAGGTCGAGGCCGTGGGCCTGGGCGATGCCGCGGCAGACCTGGACCGCCCGTTCGCCGACCCGCGCCGCGGCTTCGGGCGAGAACGACCGCAGCGTCGCCTCGAAGACCGCGTCGTCCGGGATGATGTTGCGGCGGGTGCCCGCGTGGAACGAGCCGACGGTGATCACGACCGGGTCGAAGACGTCGAAGGTGCGGGTGACCATCGTCTGCAGGGCGGTCACCATCTCGCAGGCCGCCGGGACGGGGTCGCGGGCGTCGTGCGGGGACGAGCCGTGGCCGCCGTCGCCCTTCACCCGGACGTCGAGGGCGCCGGACGCGGCCATGAGCGTGCCGGGGCGGGTGGTGAACTGGCCCTTGGCGTAGCTGGCGGCCGAGACGTGCAGGCCGTAGGCGGCGTCGACCGGTTTGCCGGAAGCCGTCAGGACGCCTTCGTCGATCATGCGGCCGGCGCCGTCCCAGCCCTCTTCGCCGGGCTGGAACATGAAGACGACGTCGCCGGGGAGGTCCTGCCGCCGGGCGGCGAGCAGCCGGGCCGCGCCGACCAGGCCCGCGGTGTGGAGGTCGTGACCGCACGCGTGCATGGCGCCGTCGAGGGTCGAGGTGAACTCCTCCCCGCTGGCCTCGGTGACCGGGAGCGCGTCCATGTCGCCGCGGAGCAGGACGGTGCCGCCGGGCTTCGCGCCGCGCAGGACCGCGGTGATCGACGACAGGTTCTTGCCGAGCGTGATTTCGAGGGGCAGGCCGTCCAGGGCGGCGAGGACGCGTTCCTGGGTGCGCGGCAGGTGGAGCCCGATCTCGGGGATGCGGTGCAGGTCGCGGCGCAGGGCGACCAGTTCGCCGAGCAGGGCGGCGGCGTCGGAGCGCAAGGTCATCCACCGATCATGCGCTCGAACCGGCCGACGCGCCGCGTGCGTCGTGGTCGACGCTCGGCCTGGGCTTCGTCGCGATCGGCTGCGAGCCCGGGACGGCGGTGTCCGTCGCCTTTGCGGCCGGCTTCCGTCGAGTCCGTGGCGGGTCCGGGCGATCTCGCCGGGAGGCGCTGTCGGCTCGCACCGCGCACCGCCGCGGAGCCTCAAGCTGCCGGGCCGGGTGCCGCTGGATTTATGGGCCGCGGTCCCCGTGCCGGAGCACGGGGACCGCAGCGTTCACCGGTCCGGGGGATGAGGGGGGTGAGGTGGAGGGAAGCATCCCCCGGGGACCGGAGTTCGTGGCCGCCGTGAAGAAGGCCGGCGCGGTGACCGAGGGGCGGCCACCGGCCGGGGCTTCGGGGCGGGAGTCGCAGGTTTCGCGGGAGTCGCGTGACCCGGGGCGGAAGTCGCGTGACCAGCCACGGGATTCGCGTGATCGGAGGCGGATCTCGCGGGCTGGGAGGGGCACTTCGCGTGTCTGGAGGGGCATCTCACGTGATTGAGGAGGCATCACGCGTGATGGGGCGGGCATCTCGCGGACCTGGAGGGTCGGGTTGCGTAGCTGGAGGGTCGGATGGGTGATGGGTGGGGAAGGGTTGTTTATACACATTTCCAAGCCCAAGAAAGGGACACTTAAAAGGAATAAAGGAATAATG
>JARAWT010000104.1:0-24850 GCA_033793495.1 Streptomyces sp. MN03-5084-2B
CCCCAGCCCCGAGCCCCATGACCGACGCCGAAGCCCGGTCCCGCTGGAACCACCCCACCAACTGGCACCGCCGTCAGCGAGAAGCCGCCGAAGACCACCGGCGTGACCAGCCCGGGAGTCGCTGAATGGGCTGGAACAACCCACCCGTCCGCTGGAAGGACCTCGCCCGCACCCTCGCCGGCGGGGTCCCGCCGGGCGACCACGGCGACAGCCCCGCCTGGGGACGGCGCCGCGCGGGCTACCAAAGACCCGATGGCCTGCCCGCCCGCCGCAACGACGATGGCGCCGAGGCCGTCCGCGTCCCCTACGCCGAACTGCACTGCCACTCCAACTTCAGCTTCCTCGACGGTGCCAGCCACCCCGAAGAACTCGTCGAAGAGGCCGCGCGCCTCCAACTCGACGCCATCGCCCTCACCGATCACGACGGCATGTACGGCGTCGTGCGCTTCGCCGAAGCTGCCCGGGAACTCGGCGTCGACACCGTCTTCGGCGCCGAACTCAGCTTCGGCCTCCAGAGCCCGCAGAACGGCGTTCCCGACCCCGAAGGCGAGCACCTCCTCCTGCTCGCCCGCGGCGACCAGGGCTACCGGGCCCTCTGCCGCGCCATCACCGCCGGCCAGATCCACCACCAGGCCGAAAAGGGACGGCCCCGCTACGACCTCGACGCGGTCGCCGAGGAGGTCGCCGGGCGGTGCGTGGTGCTGACGGGCTGCCGCAAAGGCGCGGTGCGCTCGGCCCTCGTCGCGCACGGCCCGGCGGCCGCCGCGGAAAAACTCAAAGAACTGACAGACCGCTTCGGCCGCGACAACGTCTACGTCGAGCTGACCGACCATCGCCAGCCGCTGGACAGCACCCACAACGACCTCCTGACCGAACTCGCCGGCGACCTCGACCTGCCCACAGTGGCCACCACCGCCGCCCACTACGCCCGGCCCGAACGCGCCCCGCTCGCCGACGCCCTCGCCGCGATCCGGGCCCGGCGGGGGATCGACGAACTCGAAGGCTGGCTGCCCGCCGCCGGGACGGCGTTCCTGCGCAGCGGGGCCGAAATGGACGTCCTGTTCCGGCGCTATCCCGGCGCGGTCCGGCGCAGTGCACTGCTCGGCATGGAATGCGCGTTCCCGCTGAAGCTGATCGCTCCCGAGCTGCCGCCCTTCGACGTCCCGGACGGCTACACCGAAACGACCTACCTGCGCCACCTGACGAAGGAAGGGGCGAAGGAACGCTTCAAGGGCAAGCCACACGAAGAAAAAGCCGAAGAGCAGATCAAGCACGAACTCGCCATCATCGAAGAGCTCGGCTTCCCCGGCTACTTCCTGATCGTCTGGGACATCGTCCGGTTCTGCAACGACCACAACATCCTCTGCCAGGGGCGCGGCTCGGCCGCGAACTCGGCCGTCTGCTACGCGCTCGGCATCACCAAGGTCGACTCCGTCGCCTACGAACTCCTCTTCGAACGCTTCCTCGCCCCGGACCGGGACGGCTACCCCGACATCGACCTCGACATCGAGTCCGACCGTCGCGAGGAAGCCATCCAGTACGTCTTCGGGAAACACGGCCGGCTCAGAACCGCCCAGGTCGCGAACGTGATCACCTACCGTGCGCGGTCCGCCGTCCGCGACGCCGCCCGCGCGCTCGGCTACTCGCCGGGCCAGCAGGACGCCTGGAGCAAGCAGATCGACCGCTGGGGCCCGCTCCAGAGCACCGAAAAGGACCACGACCACGACATCCCGGACGAGGTCGTGCAGCTCGCTTTCGCCCTGGAGGACTTCCCGCGGCACCTGGGCATCCACTCCGGCGGGATGGTCATGTGCGCCGAGCCGGTGAGCCAGGTCGTCCCGGTCGAGTGGGCGCGGATGGCCGACCGCAGCGTGATCCAGTGGGAGAAGGAGGACTGCGCCGCCGCCGGGCTGGTCAAGTTCGACCTGCTCGGCCTCGGCATGCTGTCCGCGCTGCACTACATGATCGACCTCGTCGCGGAGTACAAGGGCGAAAAAGTCGACCTCGCCGAGCTCGACCTGGCCGACGAAAAGATCTACGACATGCTGTGCCGCGCCGACGCGATCGGCGTCTTCCAGGTGGAGAGCCGCGCCCAGCTGGCGACGCTGCCGCGGCTGCAGCCCCGGGAGTTCTACGACCTCGCCGTCGAAGTGGCCCTGATCCGGCCGGGCCCGATCCAGGGCGGTTCGGTGCACCCGTACATCCGCCGCAAGCAGGGCCGCGAAGAGTGGAGCTACGACCACCCGCTGCTCGAGAGGGCGCTGCACAAGACCAAGGGCGTGCCGCTGTTCCAGGAACAGATGATGCAGATCGCGCTGGACGTCGCGAACTTCACCGCGGCGGAGGCCGACCAGCTGCGGCACGCGATGGGGTCGAAGCGGTCGGACCGCAAGATGGACCGGCTGCGGCAGCGGTTCCTCGAGGGCGCCGCCGCGAACGGCGTCGACGACGAACTCGCGCAGAAGATCTTCCTGAAGCTCAAGGCGTTCGCCAACTTCGGTTTCCCGGAGAGCCACGCCCTGAGCTTCGCGCACCTGGTCTTTTCCAGTGCCTACTTCAAGTTCTACCACCCGGACGCGTTCCTGGCGGGCCTGCTGCGCGCGCAGCCGATGGGCTTCTACTCACCGCAGTCGCTGGTCGCCGACGCGCGGCGCCACGGCGTCACCGTGCACGGCCCGGACATCAACCGCAGCCTGCCGCACGCCACCCTGGAGGCGGGCACCGGGGAATTCCACGACGTGCGCACCGGGCTGAGCACCGTCCGCAAGATCGGCGAGGACCTCGCGAAGCGGATCGTCGCCGAGCGGGTCGAGAACGGCGAATACCGCGACATGGCCGACGTCGCCCGCCGCGTCCGGCTGACCACGCCGCAGATCGAGGCGCTGGCCACGGCCGGTGCGTTCGCCGGCTTCGGCGGGGATCGCCGTCAGGCGCTGTGGACCGCGGGCGCCGTCGCCGGCGAACGCCCGGAGCGGCTGCCCGGCCTGGTCGGCGCGCCGCCCCCGGTGCTGCCGGGGATGGACGGCCTCGACGTCGCGGCGGCGGACGTCTGGGCCACCGGGGTCTCGCCGGGCAGCTACCCGACCGAGTTCGTCCGCGACCGCCTCGACGAGCTCGGCGTCGTCCCGGCGAGCGGCCTGGCCGACCTCGACGACGGCGCGCGCGTGCTGATCGGCGGCGCGGTCACGCACCGGCAGCGTCCCGCGACCGCGGGCGGCGTCACCTTCCTCAACATCGAGGACGAAACGGGGATGGTCAACGTGATCTGCACGCTCGGGCTCTGGCAGCGCTACCACCGTGTTGCGCGCAGCAGCCCGGCGCTGCTGGTCCGCGGGGTGGTGGAGAAGGCCGACGGCGTGGTCAGCGTCCTCGCCCACCGCGTCGAGCCGCTGCCGATGCGCATCAAGGCGAAGTCGCGGGACTTCAGGTGAGGGGGCGCCGGACGATCGTGACGATCTCCGGGCTGGTGTCCGTCACCGGCGAACGGTCCCAGTGGCCGTACTGCTCGTCGACGACCAGCCCGGCTTCCTCGATGAACAGCGAAAGCGCCGGCACGTCGAGGAAACGCAACGTGCTCTCGCTGTACTTCGGCGCGTCCCAGTTCGGGCTCTCGTACGTCGTTTTGAAGCTGACGCACCCGTTTTCGAACGGTCCGGCGTCGTTCCACGAACGAACGTCCCCGGCTTCCCAGGTGTTCGACGGTGTCCAACGCTCCCAGGCGCGGACGGCCGGGTTGCGCGTCTCGAAGCCGAACCGCCCGCCGGGACGCAACGCGCGGCGAACGGCCGAGAACGCCGTGCGCACCTCCTCGTCGGTCACCAGCACCTGGAACGCGTGCCCGGTCATCACCGCGAAGTCGAACTCCGCGTCCCAGGACGCGGTCGACAAGTCGCCGTGCACCCATTCGATGTCGGTGCGGCGGCGGGCCTGGACGAGCATGCCTTCGGCGGGATCGAGCCCGACGAGCCGGCCCTCGTGGCCGGACTCGCGCGCCCAGTGCAACAGGGAACCGGTGCCGCACCCGACGTCCAGCACGGACCGGGCGGCCATGATCATCGGCAGGTAGAAGACGTAGTCGCCGCCGCTGTCCCGCGGGTTGAAGGCGTCGTAGAGCGAGGCGAGGCCGGCGTCGGCGAAGTGCTCATCGGGCATGGCGTCACCGTAGTGATCTCAGCGGTCAGGAGCCGACCTATTTCCGCCTTAAGTTCGCGGCCACCAACCGAGGAGGCAACATGGTCAGCCCCGTTCCCGACGGCTACACGACGGTGACCCCGTGGATCATCGGCCACGACACCGCCGGACTGCTCGACTTCCTGAAGGCCGCCTTCGACGCCGAAGAACTCGGCCGGGTCGTCGGCGAGGACGGGAAGATCGGGCACGCGGAGGTCCGCATCGGCGACGCCGTGGTGATGGCGTTCGACTCGCCGGACGGGTGGGCCGCCACCCCGGCGTTCTTGCGGCTTTACGTTCCGGACAGCGAAGAAACCCAGCGTCGCGCGATCGAAGCCGGCGCCACCGAGGTCACCCGGCAGACCGTGCTGTTCTTCGGTGACCGCGTCGGCCGCGTGCGCGATCCGTTCGGTCACCTGTGGTGGATCCAGACGCGCCTGGAAAACCTGGACGAAGCCGAGCTGGCGCGGCGGGCGCAGCTGCCCGAGTACGTCGCGGCGATGAACTACGTCCAGGGTGCGAAGCCCTAGACGAGTAATGCGTAAGTCTGGGTGATGACCGGAGACGGACGAAGGGTGTCCAAGATCCGTTTGTGACGACAGACCTGAACACCCTTCTCACCGCACTCTACGTCAAGATCGACGACCACCTCACCGGCAGACGCCGGATGGGCAGACCGCCGAAGCTGACCGACGCCGAGCTGGTCACCCTGGCCGTGGCCCAGGCGCTGCTGGGGTTCACCTCCGAGGCCCGATGGCTGCGGTTCCTGCCCGCCCGGATGCCCGGCGCATTCCGCTACCTACCCGGCCAATCCGGCTACAACCGCCGCCTGCGTGCAGCGTTGCCGCTGGTCAAGCTCGTGATGCGGTGGCTGGCGGCGGACACGGACCTGTGGACCGACGCGACCTGGATCGTCGACTCGACCCCGGTGGAGTGCGGCCGGTCCCGGCCCACGGTCAAGCGTTCGGAGCTGGCCGGCTGGGCCAAGTACGGCTTCTGCAGCTCCCACTCGCGCTGGTTCTGGGGATTGCGGCTGCATCTGGTCTGCACCCCGGCCGGGCTGCCGGTCGCCTGGGCGCTGGCCGATCCGAAGGTCGACGAGCGGCAGGTGCTCATGGCGATCTGTGACCACGAGCCCCGTCTGCTCGCCGACCGGCCCGGCCTGCTGATCATCGCTGACAAGGGCTACGTCTCCCGCGAACTTGACGGCTTCCTCATCGAGCGCGGGGTCCGGCTGATCCGCCCGTCCTACCGCAACCGCAAGCCTCACCCCGGTGAGCCGCTGCTCAAGTCCATCCGTCAGCTCATCGAGTCGGTCAACGAGACCCTCAAAGGACAGCTAAACCTGGAACAGCACGGCGGACGCACTATCGACGGCGTCGGCGTCCGCATCGCCCAACGCCTTCTGGCTCTCACCGCCGCCATCTGGCACAACCGCGCCACCGGCCAACCCGTCACTCGATCCTTGACCGCCTACGACCACTAACCGAGTTACGCATTACTCGTCTAGTCGCGCGTGTGGCACCCTGGGCCGGTGCTGGAGACCGGGGAGGACTACCGCGAAGCGGTGTTGTCGGGGCAGTGGTGGGAAAAGCGGCGGTTCACCGGCTGCGACTTCACCGGCGCGGACCTGAGCGGGCTGCGCACGCGCGGCTGCACCTTCGACGACTGCGTGTTCACGCGGGCCGACCTGTCGCGCTCCCGGCACGACGCGTCCGCGTTCCGCTCGTGCACCTTCGACCGGACCGTGCTCGCCGAGAGCCGCTGGACGGCGTGCTCGCTGCTGGGCTCGTCGTTCACCGACAGCGGGCTGGGCGGGATTGCGCTCACCGAATGCGATCTCTCCCTCGCGTCGCTGGCGAAGGCGCGGCTGCGCAAGCTCGGGCTTTCGGGCCTGCGGCTGCGGGAGGCCAACCTCATGGAAGCCGACCTCACCGGCGCCGACCTGCGTGGGAGCGACTTGACCGGCGCCCGCCTGCAGGGTGCCAAGCTCGAGGGCGCCGACCTGCGTGGCGCGCGTCTCGACGCGAACGCCCTGGTCCAGGCCGACTTGAAGGGCGCCGAGGTCGACGTCGAAACCGCCATCGCCTTCGCCGCCGCGCACGGGCTCGTCGTCCGCTGAACGCACGAAGGCCCCGGCAGCGCGCTGCCGGGGCCTTCGCACGCACTCAGTCGATCGGGGGTTCGCCCGGGTCGAGCTCGATCAGGTCACCCTCGGCCAGCAGCTCCTCGATCGACGCCGGCAGCAGGTACGCCGACCCGCCGCCCGGCTGGTTGAACCACGGGATCGCGACGCCGGCCAGCGTCTCCAACGGCCGCTGCACCCGGTAGACGTGGTACGGCCGGTTCACCCACTCGGGCACCAGCGACCGCTCGGCGAACGGCGTGCCCGCCGCGTACGTCAGATTGCCGTTCGGGCCGCCGAAGCGGTCCAGCTCGCTGCCCGCCGGCAGCTCGCGCAGCTCCTTGCCGCGGAACAGCGTCAGCGGCGGCTCGCCGGCCATCGGCCCGATCGGCCACTGCTGGCCACCGCTCCCGCCGCCGTTGACGGGCGGGCGGGCCGGTTCGTCCCGGCGCGGCGGGGCAGGCGGAGCCGCCGGAGCGGGCGGTGGCACCGGCAGGACACCCTGCGGAACCGGGGCCAGGACGGTCGGCGCGGACGGCGGTTCGCGCCGGGGCGGCGCCGGCGCCGCGGGCGGCGGACCGGCCTGCTGGGCCATCGGCGGCGGACCGGCCGGGACCGGCACGGGCTGGCGCGGCGAGGACGGCGGCTCGTCGTCCTCGAGGTCGCCGAAGAGCTCCTCGGCGCTGGTGAACGCCGTCTGCTCCTGCGGCGGCACCGGCGGCTCGGGCTTGCGGACCGGGTACGAGCCGGTCGCGACCTCGGGCGACAGCGTCGCGACGACCCGCTGCGGCGCCGGCGCCGGTTCGGGCTCGGGTTCCGGCTCCGGGGCCGGCGGCTCCTCGGCGGGCAGGTGCCCCTCCGGGTTGAGCAGCAGCTTGCCGAGCATGAACGCGGCCGCGTCCTCGGCGTCGCCGAACACCGCGGGGTTGCTGAGCTTGCCGTCGTACCAGCCGACGCGCCAGCCGTCGTCGACCTCTTCGACGCTCCATCCGTGCTCGGCGGGTTCGCCCAGCTTGTAGCCGCTTTCCGGGACGTCGAGCTCGTCGAGCTTGGCCTGCAGGCCGGCGAGCACCGGGTGGTCCGGGACTTCGCGGCGCAGCGCCCGGCGGCCCGGACGCGGGGGAGCGGGCGGCTCGGCCTGGGCGGCGGGCTGGGGCGCCGGCGGCTCCGGCACCGGGAGCACCCCGGGCACCTCGGGCTGGGTGATCATGGTCGGCGGCCCGGGGTCGAACGCGGGTTCACGCCGGGGCTGCTGGAACGAGGGCTCGTCCTCCGGCCGGTCGGGCCGGCCCGGGGCCTGGAAGGCGTGTTCGTCTTCGTGCCGCGGCGGCTGGAAGGCCGCGTGCGACGGTTCGTCCTCCTGGCGGGGTGGCTGGAAGGCGTGTGGCTGCTCGTCTTCGTGCCGGGGTGGCTGGAAGGCGTGTGGCTGCTCGTCTTCGTGCCGGGGTGGCTGGAAGGCGTGTGGCTGCTCGTCCTCGTGCCGCGGCGGCTGGAAGGCCGCGTGCGAGGGCTCGTCGTCGTGGCGCGGCTGCTGGCCGGGCTGGAAGGCGTGGGCCGGCTCGTCCGACTCGCCGGTGTCGAAGGCGTGCCCCGCCTCGTCGTCCCGGCCCACCGGACCGGCGTCGAACGCGGCGTGGGCCGGCTCGTCCTCGCCGTGGCCCGCCGGTTCGTCGTCGTGCCGGGCCGGCGCCGGCTCGAACGCCTGCTCGTCGTCGCGCGGCGGCTGGAACGCCGCGTGCTCGTCGTCGTGCCGGGGGAACGGCTCACCGTCCCGGGGCGGCTGCTGCTCCTGCCCGATCGGCTGGTCGGGGACGTACTCCGCGGTCTCTTCGAGGTCGGGCACCCGGCCCGGCTCCGGCGACGAGCCGTTCGCCCCGCCCGCGGGCTCGGCCTGCTGCGGGTACTCCTCTTCGCCGTACTGGTGGTCCTCTTCGGCGAAGCGGTCGTCGAACTCCTGCGCGTCGTAGCTCTCTTCGGCGTACTCGTGCTCTTCGGCCGGTGCCTCCGGTTCGGCCGGGGCGTGCACGGACAGCGGCGCCTCCACCGGCGCGGGCGGCTCCTGAGCCGGCGGCGCGACGGGCGGCGGCGCGACGGGCGGTGGCGCGACCGGCGGCGGCGCGACCGGCGGCGGACCCGCGGGCGCCTGCTGCTGGGGCGGCCCCTGCGGGGGCGGCCCCTGGGGCGGCGGTCCGGCCGGGCGCTGCTGCTGCGGCGGCGGCTGGTTGCCCCGGGTGAGGTACGCGGCCGCGGCCTGCAGCGTCGGCTCGTCCACCGCCGGCAGCGTGAAGCCGACCTTGCGGACGTGCTCGACCAGGTCCGGTTCGGGCGAAACGCCGTACTTGTGGAGGTAGAAGTTGACGGCGGCGGGCCAGATCCACTGGCCGTCGCTGTGGAAGGCGACCGGGACGGTCGCTTCCGGCGTCGCGGCCAGCCGGTCGATGTCGTAGCCGCGCTCGGGCACCACCAGCGGGGCGTGCTCCAGGTACTCCAGCAGCCGGTCCTGCTCGTCGACCTCGAGGTCGGGGCGGTTGATGACCGGCCGGCCGGCCGGGCCGACGGTGTCGAAGATCCGGGCGATCCGGAAGTGCGGTCCCGGCTGCTCCGGGCCGAGCCCGGACATCCGCCGGATCAGCCATTCGGGGACGTTCTCCTCGGTGCGCGGGAACATCCGCAGCTCGTCGGAGTAGGCCTGCGGCGGTGGCGCGAGGTTCCACACGGGTTCGTCGCGGTTGTACTCGAGGTTGTAGCTGGACGGGTGGTCCAGCTGGTAGCGCGCGTTGAACCACGTTCCGCGGCCGTCGCGGTACATGCCACCGCGGAGCCTGCCGAAGAGCGTGGCGATGTCGTGAGTGGCGAGCCACTCGTGCACCGTGCCGTCCTCGGTGACGATCTCGCCGGTCAGCTCGTGGTACCTGCCGACGGCTCGGTACTCCGCGGTGACCTTGCGCCAGTCGCGCGGGGCGGCACGGAGCAGGGCAAGTCCGATCTGCTTGACCAGGGTGTCCTGCTCGGTCGCGTTCAGCTGCGTCGTCGGTTGTGCCACCCGCACATTTTGACTGCTCGCGCGCGCGAGTGCACCCCGCATGTGGGTTTTGCCGCTCAGCCACCCGGTGGCACACTGCCTGACCTCGGGCGATGCGACGTGCGGTAGATCACAGCTTGATCGCGGCCTTCGTCGCGAGTGGACCGTGTGGGGTAGCGATCACTCTACGGGCTGCGACCACCCGCGCCTGGAAGCGACGCGCGGGGGTCGCTTTGCCAGAATGGGCCACGTGACGGCGAAGATTCTCGACGGCAAGGCCACCAAGAACGCCATTTTCGCGGAGCTCGAGCCCCGCGTCGCGGCCCTCGCCGCGAAGGGGGTGACGCCCGGCCTCGGCACCGTCCTGGTCGGCGACGACCCGGGGTCGCACTCGTACGTGCGGATGAAGCACGCCGACAGCGGCAAGATCGGGGTCAACTCGATCCGTCGCGACCTGCCGGCAGACATCACCCAGGAGAAGCTCGAAGCCGTCATCGACGAGCTGAACGCCGACCCGGCCTGCCACGGCTACATCGTGCAGCTGCCGCTGCCGAAGCACCTCGACGCGAACCGCGTCCTCGAGCGCATCGACCCGGAGAAGGACGCCGACGGCCTCGCGCCGGTCAGCCTCGGCCGGCTCGTGCTCGGCCAGCATGGGGCGCTGCCGTGCACGCCGTACGGGATCATCGAGCTGCTCAGGCGCCACGGCGTCGAGCTGAACGGCGCGCGCGTCACCGTGGTCGGCCGCGGCATCACCGTCGGCCGCACGCTGGGCCTGCTGCTGACCCGCCGCAGCGAGAACGCCACCGTGACGCTGTGCCACACCGGCACCCGCGACCTCGCCGCCGAAGTCCGCCGCGCCGACATCGTGGTCGCCGCGGCCGGCGTGGCGGGGATCATCACGCCGGACATGGTGGCGCCGGGCGCCGCGGTGCTCGACGTCGGCGTGTCCCACGTGGACGGCCAGCTCACCGGCGACGTCCACCCGGGAGTGGCCGAGGTCGCCGGCTGGATCTCGCCGAACCCGGGCGGGGTCGGCCCGATGACCCGGGCGATGCTCGTCAGCAACGTCGTCGAAGCGGCGGAGCGCTCGGTCCAGGGCCGATGACGGTGACCGAGGACCGGCCGGACGTCCACGACCGCCGCAGCGGCGCGGGCCGGTTCGCCCAGCTGCCGTTCGCGGTGGTGCTGCTGGTGGTGGCCGTCGCGGCGCTGCGGATCTTCCAGTACCACTGGCGGGAGGGCGCGGCGCTGATCGGCGCCGCGCTGCTGCTCGCGGCGGTGCTGCGGGCGGTCCTGCCGGCGGCCCGGGCGGGCCTGCTCGCGATCCGCGGCAAGATCGTGGACGTCGTGACGTTCACGTCCCTGGCCGCAGCGGTCCTGTACGTCGCCTTGACGATCATCGGCGGCCCGCTCGGCTCGTGAGTGAGAAACAGTGTTCTAACACTGTTTCTCACTCACGACAGCCGCGGCAGACTCAGGACGCGAGGGCGAGTTCGCGGCGTTCGGCCTTCGCTTCGCGGCGGTCCAAAGTGCCCGACACGACGGCCAGCGTCAGCCCGAAGACGGCGAGCAGCGCGCCGACCCAGTTCGGGGCGACCAGGCCGAGCCCGCCGGCGATCACCAGGCCGCCGAGGTAGGCCCCGATCGAGTTGGCGATGTTGAACGCGGACTGGACGGCGGCCGACACCAGGGACGGAGTGCGGCCTGCCTTCTCCATGATCCGCGCCTGCATCATCGGGCCGATCATGAACCCGGCGACGCCGACGAAGAAGATCGTGATCGCCGCGCCGATCTTGCCCTGGGCGGTGATCGTGAAGATGCCCAGCACCGACGCCAGCGCCAGCAGGGCGATGTACAGGCTCGGCATCAGCGCGCGGTCGGCCAGCCGGCCGCCGAGCAGGTTGCCGATCGTCATGCCGACGCCGGCGAGCGACAGCAGCAGGGTGACGTTCGACGGCGAGTAGCCGGCGACGTCGGTCAGCATCGGCGTGATGTACGACAGGCAGGCGAAGACGCCGCCGAGCCCGAACGTGACGATCGCCAGCGCCAGGTGCACCTGCGGCCGCTTGAACGCGCCGATTTCGTTGCGCAGCGACGCTTCGGCCGGCGGGCGGCCCTGGTGCGGGACGAGCTTGGCGATGGCCGCGATGGCCACCAGGCCGATCACGGCGACGACGCCGAAGGTGGCGCGCCAGCCGACCTGCTGGCCGAGCAGGGTGCCCAGCGGGACGCCGATGACGTTCGCCAGGGTCAGGCCGAGGAACATCAGCGACACGGCCTTGGCGCGCTCGCCCTGGCCGACGAGGCTGGAGGCGACGACGGCCCCGGCGCCGAAGAACGCGCCGTGGGGCAGGCCGGCCAGGAACCGGAACGCGACGCCGAACTCCTGGTTCGGCGAGAGCGCGAAGAGGGCGTTGCCCAGCGTGAACAGGCCCATCATGGCCAGCAGCATGGTCTTGCGCGGCAGCCGGACGGCGACCGCGGTGAGCAGGGGGGCGCCGACGACGACGCCGAGGGCGTAAGCGGAGATGAGGTGGCCGGCGGTCGGGATGTCGACGCCGAAGTCGGCGGCCGCCTGGGGCAGCACGCCCATCATGACGAACTCGGTGGTCCCGATGCCGAAAGCTCCGATGGCGAGCGCGAGCAGCGCGACGGGCACGGCACTCCTTCCAGGGTGGGTAAACGATTACTCAGCCGATCTCTGGATCGGTTCAGTAAGGGGCACAAAGAGAGGCAGCCGATCGGCCCCAGCGCCGTGAGCTGCCTACGCCCTAGTCCAACAAGCGAGGGGGGCCGTTGTCATCCCGATATCGCGTGACGATCCACACCGTAACGCCGTGATCAGCGCGGGGCGGCCAGGACGCCGTCCAGGAGGCCCGGGAACAGGGCGTCAAGATCGTTGCGGCGCAACGAGTTGAACCTCGTGGTGCCTTCCTGGCGGCCGGCCACGACCCCGGCCTGGCGCAGGATGCTCAGGTGGTGGGTGATTGTGGACTTCGTCACCGGGACGGTCAGCCCGCTGCAGGAGATCTCCGCATCGGTCGCCGCGAGCTGGCGGACGATGGCCAGCCGCACCGGGTCGGCGAGGGCGCGGAGCACGCCTTCGACGGTGATCTCGTCCCGCGCCGGGTAGTAGAGCGGCGGCAGGGTCCCGTGCTTGGCCATGCGCCCATTGTACGACGCCGGTCGAAATTGGGGACCGAGTCGTAGTACGGTGACTATCGAACTACGACGTTCGTCGAACCAATCCCTGCTTCGCTTGGGGGCCCAGCCCATGTCCGCACCTGCTCCGTCGAGGATCTCGGTCCTCGCCTTCGGCGCCTTCGGCGTCGGGACCAGCGGTTACATCGTCGCCGGGCTGCTGCCCGCGCTGACCGGCGAGCTGCACGTCTCGGCCACGGCCGCCGCGCAGCTCGTGACCGCCTTCGCCATCGCGTACGCGATCGGCTCGCCGCTGTTCGCCGCCGCCACCGGCACCTGGGAACGCCGGACGCTGCTGGTCGCCGCGCTCGCCGTCACCGGCGCCGGCAACCTGTTCGCCGCGCTCGCGCCCGGCTACGGCTCCCTGCTGGCCGCCCGGGTGGTGACCGCGGTCGGCGCCGCGGTGTTCACGCCGGCGGCGAGCGCCGTCGCCGCCGAGCTGACCGCGCCGGAACGCCGGGGCCGCGCCGTCGCGCTGGTGTTCGGCGGCCTGACCGTCGCGCTCATCTTCGGCGTCCCGCTCGGCAGCCTCATCTCCCAGCACCTCGGCTACCGGACGGCGTTCGCGCTGGTCGCCGCGTTTTCGCTGGCGAGCGCGCTGGCCGTGCGGTTCGCGCTGCCCACGGTCGCCGCGCCGCCGCGGGTGGGCCTTGCCGAACGGTTCGCCGCCGGCCGTGACCCACGGGTGCTCGTCATGCTGGCCACGACGGTGCTCGCCTGCCTCGCCGCGTTCATGGTCTACACGTTCGTGTCGCCGCTGCTGGCCGCGACGGCGGGCGTGCACGGCACGACGGTGACGGTGCTGCTCTTCTGCTACGGCGTCGGCGGCGCGATCGGCAACTTCGCCGGCGGCCGGGCGACCGACCGCTGGGGCTCCCGGAAGCCCCTGATCGTGGTCACCGTGGCCATCACCGCCGTCATGGCGTTGCTGCCGCTGACGACGGTGACGCCGGTCGCGGCCGGGATCTCGCTGTTCGTCTGGGGGCTGGCGACGTGGTCGTTCAACCCGCCGGTGCAGCACCGCCTGATCGAGCTGTCGCCGGGCCACGCCGGTCTGGTGCTCTCGCTCAACGCGTCCGCGATCTACCTCGGCGTCGGCCTGTCCGGCGTGGTCGGCGGCGCAGTGCTCGCTTCGGGCGGGCCGCTGCTGCTGCCCGAGGTCGCGGCCGCGCTGACCCTCGCCGCCCTGCTGCTGGTGGGCTCGGCGTGGGGGCGGGTCCGCGAGCCTCGGGAACAGGTCGCCGTCGGCTAGTCGGCGTGGGCCTGGACCTCGCAGTCGGGCCCGGGGTACACGAGCCCTTCGTGCCCGTCGGCGAACCGCACCAGATAGGGCGGTGCGCCGTCGGGACCCCGGACTTCGAGGATCTCGCCGTGCTGTTCGGCCGACCCGACCGTCCGGCCGTGCACCTGGATTTCGTCGCCTACTCCTGCGTGCATGGGCTTCACCTCCGTGTCCAGGGTAGGAGCGGAAACTCGTCCCGTGGACCCCGCGAACGGGTTAGACTCGGGGCCATGATCAGCGAATTCGGAGGCGCCGCGCCTCGGCGCCGGTGAGCCCTTCGGTCCGGGTCCGCACGCCACGCGAGCTGCGGAAGTCCCGGCGGAGCAACGCACATTCCTGTTGGGGTCACCTGGTGGCCGCCCCGCTGTGGCCGTTGCACGGCGCGAACCTCGGCACTCTCCTGCGCACCTGTGACGCCGTCGGCGCGTGCCTCGCCGTGCCGCGGTTCCCGTGGGTGCCCGAAGCGCTGCGGAGAGGAAACACGTTGCGGCGTCCGGCCTGCGTGCACTGGGTGCACGACCCACCGGGCTGGCTGGCGCGCGAGCGCGCGGCGGGCACGAAGGTGGTCTGCGTCGAACTGGCCGAGGAGGCCGTCCGGCTGGCCGACCTGCCCGCCGCCCGCGGCCGCACGATCGCCGTGCTCGGCCACGAGCAGACCGGGATCCCGCCCGAGGCGCTCGACCTGCTCGACAGCGTCGTCGAAATCCCGATGGTCGGCACCGGCGCCAGCCTGAACGTCGCGGTGGCGGGCAGTCTCGTGCTGTACAAGCTCGCGGGCCTGCTGTGAACAGTCTCGAGTGGACGGTCGCGGAAAACGCCGCGTGGTGCGATCTGGTGTGCGGCGGGCGGTTCGGCCCGCGGGCGTGGACTTCGCCGTCCCGCTCACCGCGGTACTACCCGGACGCGGTGACGCTGGCCCCGGACGCCACCGCCGCCGACATCCTCCCGCTGGTCGACGACACGGCGGGGTGTTCGGTGAAGGACAGCTTCGCGACCCTGGACCTACCGGGGTTCTCGATCCTGTTCGAAGCGACGTGGATCGCGTGCGGCCCGGGCGTTCCCGAGCCGGGCTGGCGGCGCGTGTCCGGCCACGGCCACCCGGTCGACGACTCGGTGGCGGTGCTGTCCCGCGGCCCGGCGACGGTCGTCGCCCACCGCGGCGACGGCGTGGTGGGGCTGTCCAACTTCTCGGGACCGGCCCGGGCCTGGCCCGGCGCGGTGGCGGCGGTGGCCTCGGCGTTCCCCGGGCTGCCGGTGGTCGGCTACGAACACGGCGACGAGCTGCGGACCGCCCTGGACCACGGCGCCGAGCCGTTGGGCCCGCTGCGCGTCTGGGTGCGTTAGCCCGACTTGGCCGCGGCCTTGGCGGCCAGTTGAAGGTGCTCGCGGGATGTCGTGATTCCACCCAGCCGGGGATGCGGGAGCGAACTGGAACCACGCACGACTCGCCATTCTGCAGCCGGTGTAGTGATCTGTCCGGTGGGCAGCTGATCGCGGTTGGCGGGGTGTGACCTCGGCCGAAGTGGTGCGTCACACCGACTGGCCGGTCTGTGCGACCGACGGACGTGCCAAAGTTCCGTCGAACTCGTCGACCGGGCGCTGCCGGTCTGAAAGAATCGATCGTCGCTCCCACAGGAGGACTGGATGGACGACGTGGTCGATGCGTTAGGCCGCATGAAGAACGACGAACTGGTGCGGTCGCTATTCCAGTACTATGGCCTGAAGCACTATCCGGTCGCTGACCTTGGCACAACGAAGGGATACGAAAACCCGCAGGAAGGCATCGAGTTAACTATCGAAGACGGCATTGTGACATCCGTCCACATGCATGCCGCAGGCCATGAGGGTCACCAACAGTTCCGTGGACCGCTGCCGCGCGGAATCACCTTCAGAGACACCCGGAGCACAGCGCGAGCCAAGTTCGGCAAGCCAAGTTCCTCAGGCGAACCGAAGCAGCACTATCTGCTGGGTAAAACAAGTGCATGGGATAAGTGGCGGTTTCCCGAGTACATCCTGCACCTATCGTATAACAGCTCGTCCGGATCGATAGAAGACGTCACCCTGATGCCCGCCGACTGGGAGCCCGGCAAGACCACGCCACCCCAGGCCTTGATGTGGTGGGAACTCACCGAAGTCCCACCGGAGCAGGTCGCATTCATCGAGGTCGGTACCTGCGCCACGCACGTCTGGTACGTCGAGCACACGCGGCACGGCCGCCGTACCTTCTCGAGCAAAGAGGCCGCGTGGGCGACGATCCGCCGGCTCATGGACCGCTCGCCGAGCGGTCGGTGGGACCCGGTTCCCAAACCGGCGGACGTGGTGGGCGCGACCCATCCGGGGCCACACCACCCGCGCACCGTGGTCGACGCGGCAGTCCTCGCGTACCAAGCCGAGTACCAGAACCTGCGGCTGGACGGGACAACGAGGTCGGACTGCTGCCACCGGTTCGGCCTGACCCGCGGCCGCGAAGCTGCCCAACGAGATCGCGCCGAAGGCGCAGGCCCGGAACCACGGACCGTCGAGTTCACCAGAACGGCAAGAGTGCGTCACCCGAGCTTCCACGACCCCGTGATCGTGGTCGAGGGCGTGGCCGACGGGTACCGCGCCGGCTGGGGCGATGTCCAGCCGCTCAGCCTTCCCTCACCGAATTGCTGCTACGCCTTCGGTTTCTGGGAAGCGGTAAGGACGGGCGAAGAGGACTTCATCCAGGCGGAAGCCCGGCGGATCCACCGCAAGTCGCCGTCCGAGCCCCTCGAAGAGACGTTGCGGAAGCTGCGGTGGGCGGTCTACCGTCGCCGGCACCCCGCCGACTAGGTCGTCGAGGAACTCAATGAACAGTCGGGAGCAGTGGACGTCACAGAGCACGGCGCAGACGGCGTTGGTAACACCCGAAGGCTCCCGCCGGTTCGGCCGGCGGAACGCCGCGGCGTGGGGGCGGTGCCGACGCACGCGAGCTTGCAAACGGCGAGCGCCGTTGCGGAAGGGTGCGTTAGCCCGACTTGGCCGCGGCCTTGGCGGCCTTTTTGAACGCCCGGACCTCGGCGAGGGTTTCGGCGCTCGTGACGTCGGCGATCGACCGGCGCGAGCCGCGGTCGCCGTACGCGCCGGCGGCCTCGCGCCAGCCCTTCGGCTGCACGCCGCGCTGCTTTCCCAGCAGGGCCAGGAAGATCTTGGCCTTCTGCTCCCCGAACCCGGGCAGGGCCTTCAGCCGCTTGAGGACTTCGGGACCGTCCGGCTTCGGGCGGCCGTCGAGCCACATGCCCTCGGTGCGGCCGTCGTAGTGCTCGATGATGTGCTGGGCGAGCGCGTGGACGCGGCGGGCCATCGAACCGCCGTAGCGGTGGATGGCCGGCGGGACCACGCAGAGCTCGACGAAGGTCTCAACGTCGGTCGCGGCGATCTTCGCCAGGGAGAAGCCGTCCATCCGGTCCGCGATCTTCCGCGGGCCCATGAAGGCGTGCTCCATCGGGAACTGCTGGTCCAGGAGCATCCCGACGAGCAAGGCGAACGGGTCGTCGTTCAGCAGCTTGTCGGCTGCCGGGTCGCCGGTCAGGTGCAGTTCGCGCAGCATGCCGTCATCTTGACACAGCCTGCTTCTCCGGCAGGTACGCGACGACCAGTGCCACCGTGGCGATGAGGAAGTTCTGCAGCGCCGGCTGCAACCCGTTCCACTTCTCCGACTGCCACATCTGGAACCACTCGCCGCCGATGGCGAGGAAGCCGACGCCGAACAGCAGCACCCACATCACCCAGCCGAGGGTCGACAGCCGCCGCGCCGTGCCGTCCTTGCCCCGGATCCACTGGACCAGGGCGGCGATCAGCACCAGCGCGCTCAGTGCCTCCCACGCGATGATCACCACGTACGCCGCGTTCTGCAGACCCGGGCTGGTGATCGCGCGCCACATCATGTCCGGTGAGCGGAACGTCGTGTCCATGGCCAGCACGTGCTGGACGAACGCCTGGTTGGTGCCGAAGTCGGTGATGTTGCCGAACGCGATGAGCGTCATCTGGAGCGCGGTCATGGCGGTGAGGACGACGACCGCGAACCGCAGGCCGCCGATCCTGGCGAGGAACCCCATGTCCGGATCGTAACGGCGCCGTCACCGGGTTTTCGCGTAGCGCGACGGCGTCGTGCCCAGGTAGCGCTTGAAGTGCCGCGTCAGGTGGGCCTGGTCGGTGAACCCGGCCGCCGTCGCGACCTCCGCCGCGGGGGTGCCGTCGAGGAGCAGGCGGCGGGCGCGGTCCACCCGGCGGCCGGTCAGGTAGCGGTGCGGTGGCAGGCCGAACCGGGCCCCGAAGCAGCGGACGAGGTACGCGGGGTGCGCGCCGAGCGTCTCGCCCGCTTCGACGAGCGTCAGCGCCTCCGGCAGGCGGGCGTCCAGGAGATCCCGCAGGTCGTCGGCGAGGCCGCGCTTCGGCTCGTGGGAAACAGGGCGACCCAGGTGGGTGCGCAGGCGGTCGGCGACGAGGACCAGCCGGCTCTCGGCCTCGAGCGTCTCGCCGGGTTCGGCGAGGGACTCGTGGAGCTGGTGGATGCGGGTGCGCAGGAGGGCGTCGGCGAGGCTCGGCCGGTCGACCGCCGCGCCGATCAGGTCTTCGCCCAGCACCGGCGTGTCCAGGTAGAGCACGCGCTTGCGGAAGCCGTGGCTGGTCGCGGAGCGGCCGTCGTGGGCGACGTTCGGCGGCAGCAGCGTCACCGCCGGGCCGAGGGCGCCGTGGTGGTGGCGGTCGAGGTCGTAGCGGATGACGCCGTCGTCGACGATCAGCAGCGTCCACGTGTCGTGCGTGTGCAGCGGGTAGGCGTGCGTGGTGAAGCGGGCGTGGAAGACCTCGGCGATCCCCGGGACCGCCGGCCGCCAAGCCGCGACGTGCGCCATGTCAAGAACGTACAAGACGCGGGTGTCGCGCCCGGGCGAGTCTTCCCGGCATGAGTTCCTTCGACACGAAGATCGCCGTCCTGCTGCGTGACGACCTGGCGTCCTGGCAGCGGCTGAACGTCACGGCCTTCCTGGTGAGCGGGATCGCCCACGTGACGCCCGAGCTGATGGGCGAGCCGTACGCCGACGCCGACGGCACGGAGTACCTGCCGATGTTCGGCCAGCCGGTGCTGGTCTTTTCGGGCACGGCCGACGTCCTGACCGCGGCGCACGGCCGGGCGCTGGGCCGCGGGCTGCGGTTTTCGATCTTCACCGACGAGCTGTTCCACACCGGCAACGACGCCGACAACCGCGCGGCGGTCCGCGAGGTGCCGGGGGAGAAGCTGGCGCTGGCCGGGCTGGCGGTGCACGGACCGAAGAACGCCGTCGACAAGATCCTCAAGGGGGCGTCGCTGCACCACTGAGTAGAAATGCTCTTTCCCCCGCGCGGGGGGTACTGCCAGCATGATCGGCAGTGCCGCGGAGGGCGGCTCGAACTGGGGAGGTTCCGTGACTTCACTTCGTCGTGCGTGCGTGGTCCTGACGGCGGCGGCCGGGCTGGGCATGGCGCTCGTGCCGGTCGCCTCGGCGGACCCGCTGCAGACGGTCGACTACGTCTCGGAGGAAGGTGCCTGGCCGCTGCAGGGCAGCGCCCACTACGCGGCGCCGGGCGACGAGATCGCCGTCTTCGAGTCCACGAGCGGCAGACTCTGGATCGACGTCTCGTCGGGGCTGAAGTACCTGACCGTCGAGCTGAGCGCACCGGCGGGGGAGACCCTGCACACCGGCACGTACACCGGCGCGCGGTTCCGCGGGCAGAGCGACGAGGCGCAGACCACGCCGGGGATCTTCGTCTACACCATGGGCAACGTCTGCAGTGAGGCGTACGCCGACTTCACGATCGACCGCCTGGACAAGGACGCCGACGGCCGCACGACCGACGTCGACGCGACGTTCGTTCAGCACTGCGGCAGCCCGGACGGCCCGGCGACCCGCGGCGAGGTCCACTTCCACGCCTGAGTCACGGGGCCGTCGCGTGCACCACGAAGACGCTTCGGACGCGCTCGCCGTCGTCGACGGTGAACGTCTTCGCCGAGACGTCCACGAAGTCCTTCGCCAGCGCGGCGGCCCCGGCCTCGTCGAGCGGGAACGACAGGTCGTCCGGCACGAACTCGGCGAACGGCCCGGACGGCCGGAACCGCGCCCCGGACACCACCGAGAACGCCAGCCGGCCGCCCGGCTTCAGCACGCGCAGCCAGTCTTCGAACGCGACGGCGCCCAGGAAGTGCAGCGAGGACGCGCACAGCACCACGTCGGCCGACCCGTCGGGCGACGGCATCGGCACGGCCGGCCCGACCCGCCACTCGATCACGCCGGAAGGGTCCTGCGCAGGCGCCTTCGCCTCGGCCCTCGCGACCATGGCCGGCGCCAGGTCGACAGCCAGCACGCGGGCGGGCTTCAGCCGCAACGCCGCGTATGCCGCGAAGCCGGTTCCCGTGGCGACGTCCAGCACGAGTTCCGGGCCGGACGGGAGCGGTTCGACCAGGGCCTCGGCCACCGAGGCGTGGAACGTGTCGTCCTCGTAGTGCTCGGCTGTGCCGTCGAAGAAGGCGGCTCGGGTTTCGTCGCTCACCGACTCAACCTAGCCGGGGCCACCAGCGGTTTTCAGCGGACGACGGCCCGCGAACCCGAGGTCGGTGCGGTGCTACCAGCTCAGGTCCCGGTCGCCTTCGAGCCAGCACAGGAGCACGTCGGTGCCGTCCAGTTCCGCGGGGAAGTCGACCAGCAGCGGCGCGAACCCCTTGAGCTCGGCGCCGGTGTGCTGCACCGTCGTCATCAGGTCGTCGAGGCGGGCCTGGGCGGCCTTCCACTCGGGCAGCCCGCCCAGCTCGGTGGTCCGGCCACCCGGCCGTAGGGACGCCGCGAGCTCGGCGGCGTCGGCGCGGACGCGCACGAGCTCGTCCAGGACCGGTCTCAGGCGTGTGAGTTCGTCGCGGGCCTCGGCCACGGTGAACAGTCCCATCGCCCGATGATGCCACCGGGGTGGATCAGCCCTCGCGGCGCCGCCGGACCAGTGCGTTGGCCAGGCCGCTGCCGACCAGCAGGAAGCCCACGCCGAGCAGGCCGCCGATGAAGAGCAGGTCCATGACGCCGTAGGCGATGTCGCTCTTCGGCATCAGGTTGACCAGCCGGAATCCCCATTCGGGCACGGCCATCGCGGCGACACCGGGCAGCACGCCGTAGATCAGGCCGCCGAGGATCGGGCCGGCCGCCGACAGCGCGCCGAGCGCGGCGACGACCAGGAGCAGGATCGCCCCGCCGGCCAGCAGCGCGATGCCGAGCGGGTCGCGGTTGGTGCTCAGCGTGGCCTGGATCAGCTGTTGCTGGCGCAGGCCGCCCCAGCTCAGCAGGCCCAGGGCGACCGGCGTGAGCACGAGCCCGCCGAGCGCGCTGACGACGTGCGCGGCGCCGCGGCGCGGCCGCTCGTCGAGCACGTCGCCGGTTTCGCCGGGGTCCTGCAAGTCGTTCTCGTAGTCGTCTTCGTAGTCGGCGTACCGATGGGTCGACATGGCCGTCACCTCCCGCATGATGAATTCACGGGTGGCATCGTGCCCTGGTTCATCCTCGAAAGCGATGGTTGCTCGGCAAGCGGTCGGATCCGCTGACCGGCGGGTTCGTGCCCGGTGATCCGTGCCACAAAGCGCGGGTGGAGACTTGATGCCGACCACTACTTGAACCATCCAGGTGCGTCAAGCAGTACGCTTGTACCGCTACCGGCGAGACGTATCGAAGAACGCGAAGATCCGCGGAAGGAGCACCGCTGCTCATGGCCAAGATCAAGGTCCAGGGCACCGTCGTCGAGCTCGACGGCGATGAGATGACCCGCATCATCTGGCAGTTCATCAAGGACAAGCTGATCCACCCGTACCTGGACGTGAACCTGGACTACTACGACCTGGGTATCGAGGAGCGGGACCGCACCGACGACCAGGTCACGGTCGACTCCGCGAACGCGATCAAGAAGCACGGCGTCGGCGTCAAGTGCGCCACGATCACCCCCGACGAGGCGCGCGTCGAAGAGTTCGGCCTCAAGAAGATGTGGCTGTCCCCGAACGGGACGATCCGCAACATCCTCGGCGGCGTGATCTTCCGCGAGCCGATCGTCATCCAGAACATCCCGCGGCTGGTGCCGACGTGGACCAAGCCGATCATCATCGGCCGCCACGCCCACGGCGACCAGTACAAGGCGACCAACTTCAAGGTCCCCGGCCCGGGCAAGCTGACCGTCACCTACACCCCGGACGACGGCTCCGAGCCGATGGAGTTCCAGGTCGCGCAGTTCCCCGAGGGCGGCGGCGTCGCCATGGGGATGTACAACTTCAAGAAGTCGATCGAGGACTTCGCGCGCGCGTCCCTGCAGTACGGCCTTGACCGCGGCCTGCCGGTCTACCTCTCCACCAAGAACACCATCCTCAAGGCCTACGACGGCCAGTTCAAGGACGTGTTCGAGGAGATCTTCCAGAACGAGTTCAAGGCCGACTTCGACGCCAAGGGCATCTCCTACGAGCACCGCCTGATCGACGACATGGTCGCCGCGGCGATGAAGTGGGAGGGCGGCTACGTCTGGGCGTGCAAGAACTACGACGGTGACGTCCAGTCCGACACGGTCGCCCAGGGCTTCGGCTCGCTCGGCCTGATGACGTCGGTGCTGCGCACGCCGGACGGCCGGACCGTCGAGGCCGAGGCCGCGCACGGCACGGTCACCCGGCACTACCGCCAGCACCAGCAGGGCAAGCCGACGTCGACCAACCCGATCGCGTCGATCTACGCCTGGACCCGCGGCCTCGAGCACCGCGGCAAGCTGGACGGCAACCAGGAGCTGATCGGCTTCGCGAACAAGCTGGAGCAGGTCGTCGTCGAGACGGTCGAGAGCGGCCAGATGACGAAGGACCTGGCCCTGCTCATCAGCAAGGACCAGCCGTTCCAGACGACCGAGGAGTTCCTCGCGACGCTGGACGACAACCTGGCGAAGAAGATCGCCCAGGGCTGAGTTTTTTCGGGTCGAAGGCCCCCTTCCCGGTTCGCCGGGGAGGGGGCCTTCGCGTTGATCACGCGGTGTCACCTGGCGCGTGGTCCGCTGGCGCCTCCGGGTGGTTGCGACGTCCGGCGCTGCCGTCCGGGTAAAGGATTGCCTACCCTTGGCGTGGGGCCGGGGCACGCGGGTTGGAGGAAGGCATGTCGAAGAAGACTCTGCTCATCTTGGGCGCGCTCGCCTTGGTCGTCATCGTCTACGCCATGAACACGGGCAAGCAGGCGTCGGGGGCCTCGGCGACCGGCTGCAAGGTGACCGTGACCGCGGACGTCCTGAACGCCCGCGAGGCGGCCGACGGCAACGCGAAGGTCGTCGGTAAGTACCTGCGTGACGCCCAGTTCGACGCGATGCCGGGCGTGCAGAACGGCTTCCGCAAGGTGGCCGACGGCAAGTGGGTGGCCGCCGAGTTCACCCAGCCCGTCGCCGGCTCCGCCTGCTGAGTTCCTACAGCCCGATCAGATCGGCCGCGAGCGTGACGACGCCGAAGGCCGCGGCCGACAGGCCGAGCGTCCTCGCGCGTTTCGGGTCGCGTTTCGCGGCGGCGCGCCAGTAGAGGCCGATGCCGATCGCCAGCATCAGCAGTTCGACCACGGCCGAGACGGCCGGGAGCCGCCAGAGCCCGAAGCCGAAGACGGGCAGGTCGCCGGCGTTGCCGGGCAGGATCGGCAGGTCGGCGCGGTGCACGACGAGGTCGAGCAGCCAGTGCGAGAACACCACACCGCCGAGGACGAGCCCGGCTTCCCGGCCGAGCCACCTGGCGGCGACGGCCCCGAAGAGCGCGGCGAGCACGAGCGCGCCGACGAGCGAGTGCGTGTAGTCGGCGTGGATGACGCCGCCGCCGTAGCCCGCGCCGTCGATCGTCTCGACGCCGCTCAGGTAGAGCGGGACGAAGACGACGTCGAGCCAGGCGGTGGCGAGCATGAGCGTCCAGACGGGGATCGCGGGGCGGCCCGCCTTGACGGCGGCGGCCAGCCCGAAGTGCCCGGCGATCATCTGCGGGCCTCCGTCCAGGGGAAGCGGGCGTCGAGCACGCCCAGCCCCACGGTGAAGAGCAGCACGGCGAGGATGAAGGTCATGGTTTCTCCGCGTAGTTCGTGAGGCCTTGGACGAGCATTTTCTTGAGCACTTCGAAGCTTTCGCCGACGTCTTCGGGGCGCCCGAAGCCGCCGGAGGCCTCGAGCCCGGCGAACCCGTGAACGGCGGCGCGGATGCAGCGCGTCGCGTGGACGGACCGGGCGTGGTCGAAGCCGAAGGGGCGAAGGACGGCGAAGACGACTTCGGCCACGGCGTGGGTGGCGGTGCTGAGCTCGGCGTCGCCCCGGTCGGGGGCGGCGGTCAGGGCGTGGGTGCGGTGCGGGTGGGCTTGCAGGTAGTGGCGGTAGGCGTCGGCGAGCGCGGCGACGGCGTCCCCGCCCTCGCGCCCGGTGGCGGCGGCGCGGAGGGTTTCGGCCATTTCCTTGACGACCCGCAGATCGATCAGGCGTCGCAGGTCGGCGAGGTTCTTGACGTGCTTGTAGAGGGAGGGTGCGGCGACGCCGGCCCGGTCGGCGATCTTGGCGAGGGTGAGTTCGCCGGGGCCCAGTTCGTCGACGAGGGCGATGGCGAGGTCGACCACGGCTTCGGTGGTCAGGCCGGCCCTAGGCGACATGGTGGCTACTTCGCATAGCTTTAAAGCTAATGTCCGTAGCTTGTGGGTCAAGGACCGGTTTTTGTCGGTGGTGGGTGCTAGAACTTCTCGGAGTGGAAACCGCAGGTGGCGGCCAGGAAGGAGGAAGCGTCCGGGGGCGGGCGACAACTGAATCGCGGCACGAGCCGGAGTGTCCGCGGGGTCTCCAGGGGGAGTCTCGCGGGCCGGACGGGTTGTTCAGGTGGCGTGCGGTCGGCGGTGGGGACGGGCCCTGGGGACCGCGCTCGGACGGGGGTCGGAGCGCGAGGGCGAGGTCTTCGGCAGGCGGCCGGTGCCGGGGTGCTGTGGTGAGGGTGGGCCGGGCGTTCTCGATGGTCGTGGCGTGGCCGGTGCCGGATGCTGCGGTGTGGG
>JARAWT010000105.1:0-24715 GCA_033793495.1 Streptomyces sp. MN03-5084-2B
ATGAGCTGGGGGCGCTGGGGATCGAGGAGTTCATGAACCGGAAGCCCATCCGCCTCTGACCTGCTGGCGGGCCCGGAAGGCGCGTGACCGGGCGGAGTTGTCAGATCAGTGATAATCCGGCTGGATGACCTTCCTCCCGCGGGGTGGTGTCGTTCAACGGCGCTGCTCCGACCTGCAGTTTACCGTCCGTTAGCCTGTTCGGTCGATTGCGGTGGAGTCGATCACGGTGTCGAATAATCGCCTACAAGGATTAATCGCCGTGAGGAGCTGGCTGTGCACTGGGGGACCGCGCTCGACGACGGAGGGGCGGCGGGGCTCGTCCGTCCGTACTTCCGCACCCACGGCCGGACGCGCCCGACCCGTGACCTTCCCGTTGAGACGCTCGTCTCGACCACCCCGCGCGGCCGGGCCATGACGCGCAACAGCACGGCGGAAGAGTCGGAAATCTGCGTGCTGTGCTGCACTTCGCAGTCGGTGGCCGAGGTGGCCGCGCGACGGCGGCTGCCGCTCGGCGTGGCGCGGGTCCTGCTCTCCGACCTCGCCGACCGCGGGCTCGTCGCCGTGCACACCACGAAGAAGGGCAACGGCAACCGGCCGAGCATGGACCTGATGAAGCGCATCCTGCACGGCCTCAGCCGGCTGTGAACTCCCGGACCAGCCGCGCGAACTCCGCCGGCCGGTCCAGCGGCAGCAGCGTGTAGCTGTCGGCCACCTCGGCGAGCTTTCCCTTGGGCAGCAAGGCGGCCAGCAGCCGGCCGTGCTCTAGGGGCATCACGCGGTCCTCGGTGGCCCAGACGACCAGGGCCGGCCGGTCGAAGCCCGGCAGCCGCTCGGCCGCCTCCACGAGGATGCCCGGTGCGGCGGCGGCCGCGCGCAGGACGCGGACCGTGTCGCGGCGGACGCCGGCCTGGCTCAGCAGCGGGCGGAGCCAGCGGGCCGTGGCCGCGTCCCCGCGTTTGGTGAGCCGGCCGAACGCGATCGGCAGCCGGCGCACCGCGCGCAGCCGCATCTGCTGCATGAACGCCCCGAACAGGGGCGGCGGCAGTTTTCCGGTCAGGAACAGCGTCTTGCCGGTCAGGCCGGGCGGGAAGTTGTCGAAGGCGTCGCACGAGGCGAGCACGACGCGGCCGACCCGCGGAGCGTCCTCCGCCACGAGCAACTGGACCAGCGCGCCGCCGGTGTCGACGCCGACCAGGGTGACGTCCCGCAGGTCGAGCTGCTCCAGGAACTCCCCGAGCAGTCGCGCGAGGCCGGGCATCGACAGGTCGGCGTCGTCCCGCATCGGCTGCCGGTGCGCGCCGAGCGGCAGCGTCGGTACGACGCAGCGGAGGCCGGTCAGGTCCGCCACCGGGCCGTCCCAGAGCGAGCCGTCCATCAGGAGGCCGTGGACGAAGACGACGGCCGGCCCCGCTCCGCCCGTGTCGGTGTATTCGACGGTGCCCGCGGACAGCTCGACCTGCATTCCGGCCTCCCGGTGAAGTCCCCCGGACAGAAGTGAACCACGTGGTTCGCAAACTGTCGAGGATCAGGGCGCCGCTTCCTCCCGCTCGACCGCCCGCAGCAACGCCGCGACCCCGGCCGCCGCGCCTTCGCCGTCCGGGCTGGTCAGCAGATCCACGAGGAAACCACGCAGCGTCGCCAGGATCATCTCGGCGACCTCGAGCTTGCGCCGCTCCGGCCAGTGCGGCGGGCAGAACGACACGAGGGTCGGCAGGTACTGCTGGGACGCGCCGCGGCCGAGCGCGGCGTACCGGCCCGGGTCGTACATCGCCAGGCCCATCGCCTGGTCGAGGACGCGCCGCAGCTGCGTCTCCTCGTCGCGGAGGCTGGTCCAGGCGGCCCGGACGCGGCCGGCGAGCGTCGGCGACTCCGCGGCGACGGCCGTCAGGGCGTTGCCGATCCGCCGCTCCCGCAGCGCGAAAACCACCTGCCGCAACAGGTCTTCGGTGCCTTCGAAGTGGTAGAGCAGCACCTTGTGCGTGGTCCCCGCGGCTCGCGCCGCCCGGCGCAGGGAGAAGTCGACGAGCCCGTTCTCGGCGACGTCGTCGGTGATCTTCGCCAGCAGTTCCCGGCGCCGGGCCTCGCCGCGGGGCGACCCGGCCGAGCGCCGGTAGCCGGCCCGAGCCGGTTCGTCGGTAGCGTTGTCCACGACGGACAGCTTGGCACGGGGAGGGTGCGGCGACGCGGGTACCGGTGACCGGCGGCGACGCGGGGGCAGGCGAAGCGCCAGGCCGAGGTTCCGGCAGCGTGTGAGAGAGGGAGCGGGATGTTCGGTCGGAAGAAGAAGCTGAACGGTCTGGACGATCTGATGGCGCAGCTCCGGCCCGACCTGAGCCGGGAGTCGCTCGGCGTGGGGCCTGGCTTTCCGGGCGTCGCCCCGAACCCGCTCCTGAGCGGTGATGCACGGAAGCGCACCGCGGAACTGCGTACGGGTGCGCTTGCACTCGGTGTTCTCGTCGACTGGCGGGAGGTCAACAGCAATCCACGCGTGGTCCTGATGTTCGACGTGGAGACCGCAGACGGCCTCTCGTTCCGCGGTATCGCGGACGAAGACCTCACGATCACCGAGCTCACCCGGCTCGCTCCAGGACAGACGTTGCCGGTGCGCTACCGGCCGGCCGTCATGGACCACTGCGTCGCCCTGGCCCGGGACGCGGATCCCGCCCGTGTGCAGCAGCTCTCCGACGAGATCGCGAGCCGCAAGCGGATCTGAACCGACGTCCGCAGCGAGAGTGTCCACTGTGGACGATAGCGGACATCAGCGGTCGTCAGCGATCGGCGGTGGCCCGGGCGGCCCGTTCGATCTCCGCGTGCCGGGCCGCCCAGAACTCCGCGTCGCGGTGGGCGCCGGTGGCGAGGGAGCCGTCGAGCTGCTCGCGCAGGATGTCCGCGTGTCCCGCGTGGCGGTTGGTCTCGGTGAGCACGTGGACCAGGATGTTGAACAGGAACACGTCCGGGCGGGGCCACCACGGTACGTGGCCCGGCGCGTCGATCGCCAGCTCGGCGATCGTCGCGTCGGAGTGCGCCGCCACGCGCCGGTAGCGGTCGACGATCTCCTCGCGCGACTCGTGCTCGGTCGCCCACATGTCCGTGCCGCGTGCCTCGAGGTCGTCCCAGCGGGGCATCGGCTCGGGGAACGGCCGGCCGAAGATGTCGCCGAAGTACCACGCTTCGGTCTTGGTCAGGTGCTTGACGAGACCGAGCAGGTTGGTGCCCGTCGTGGTCAGCGGACGGCGGATGTCGTATTCGCTGAGCCCGTCGAGCTTGCCGAGCATCTCTTCGCGGATCTCGCGCAGGTCCCCGTGCAGGTAGCTCTTCGCGAACTCGTCGATCATGGCACCACAGTGCCAGATCAGCCGACGGGCACGCCACGCACCGCGACCGGCCCGAGGGTCGGGTCCAGCTCGGTCTTCTGGTCCACACCGGACGGTGTCAGCACGTCGAACGCCTTCGGCGCGGTCGCCGGGTCCGCGGCGCAGATCGGTGCCGTCCCGCCGGCCGCGCAGAGGCCGAACGTGTACTGGCCGGCCGTCGGCGTGAACGGCCGGGCCTGGTCGGGGGAGTTGCCGTCCTGCCCGGTCAGCACCACGGCGAACGTCCAGCCCGGCCCCGGCGTCCCGAAGGCCGCCTTCGCCACGCTGACCGTGATGTACCGCGTTGCCTGCGAAGCCTGTACCGACGGCGTTGCCAGCGAAGCGCCCGAAGCGTCGACGAGGGCCGGCTCGGCGAAGCCCTGGACCTCGATGCGCCGGCTCCACGCGTCCTGCGGGGCGATCGTGTACGCCCGGCTCGGGAACGGCGCCGCGGTCGACGTCGCCGTCGCGGCCGGGTCGTGCCCGTGGATCGTCAGCAGCTGGGCGCCCAGCGGCGAGCCGAACGTCGGCGACAGGTCCCGGAGCTGCGCCCGGAAGACCAGGTTCGTGCCGGAATCGATGACCTGGAACCGCTGCAGGTCGAACGCGCCCGCGTGGAAGTCGCCCGCCGTCGGGTACGCGTACGTGCCCGGGCCGTTGTCGTCGCCGTCCGGGTCCGTGGTGTCGAGCAGGACCGTGCCGGTGACGAAGTCCGAGCTGATCGTCTTCTGCGCGTACCCCGTTCCCGCGCCCGTGGCGGTCGCGGTGACGACGTTCGCGCCCAGCGGCGTCGGAACGGAAGCGCTGAACGTCCCCGCCGCCGAAGCCCGCGTCGAGAGCACGGTGGTCGTGCCCGCGTCGGTCGCCGAAACGGCGAGGTCGACCCGGCTGCCCGCGGGGGCCGTGCCGGTGACCTCGGCGGTCGCGGTGGACACCGACGCGGGCGCGTCGAGCGTGACAGCCAAAGCCGGCGGGGGCGAGACGTACCGCGCGCGCACCTCGGCGGGCTGCTCGGGCAGGCGGCCGTCGTCCAGGGCACGGGCCAGCCGCACCGACTGCGACTGCGCCCAGCTCAGCGGCGCCACCGAGCCGACGGACTGTCCCGGGGTGAAGCCGATCGACGCCGTCTTCGGGTCCGACCCGTACGGCGACGCGGGCAGCGCCGGGTTCTCCCAGATCTGCTCCGGGATCAGGCCGGTGCCGTTCGTCTGGGCCCGCATCGCGCGCAGCAGCCCCGCCGCGCCGGCCCGGTCGCCGGTCTGGACGGCCTGCTCGCCGCGTTCGCCGGCGAGCACCGGCCACAGGTGCCCGGACCCGGTGTTCGTCGACGGCCAGGGTGCGCCCATCGGGCCGCAGTTCGTCGGGTCCGGCTCGTAGCAGTCGCCGTAGCCGTCCTCGCTGCCCGCCGCCGACGTCCCGTAGCGGTACCAGCCCGGCCCGGCCGGGGTGTCCCGCTTGATCACGCGGTCCACCACGCCGAGCGACGCGGCGACGTCGGGGTCGTTCGCGGGCAGCACGCCGAGGCGGGTCAGCTCGAGGAACCCGGCGTCGACGACCGCGCGCTGGTCGGCGTCGATCGAGCCGTTGCCCAGGTTGTAGAACCACTCGGAGTTCGGGTCGCCGTTCTTGGTCAGCCGCAGGAAGTACCGGCCGCCGTAGGGCCCGTTCCGCGTCACCGTCCAGCCCTTGACACTGCGCTGGAAGTGGTCGGCGGTGGCGCGGTAGACGTTCGCGCGCGCCGGATCGCCGTTGCGGTCGGCGATCACGCCGGCGGCGACGAGCCCGGCGATCTCCGCGGCGATCGTCGAGGGGGAGTAGCCGCCCTGTTCCTCCCAGCGCTCCGAGCCGAACGCCGGCCCGTGCGCGACGACGAAGTCGGCGGCCGCGCGGATGTGGCCGGTGTAGAGCGTGCGGTCGCGGTCGAGCCCGGCCTGCAACGCCATCAGGATCGGGTACGCGCTCTCGTCCAGCTGGTCGCCGCCGGAGTCGGGGGCCTTCTTGCCGTTGAGCAGCGAGTTGCGCGGGAACCGGCCGTCCGGCTGCTGCTGACGCGTGAACAGCCAGCGGACGCTCGCCCGCGCCGTCTCGCGGTCGCCGGCGGCGAGGAGGCCGGAGAAGCTCTCGTAGAGGTCGCGGGCGAAGATCTCGCGGTAGGAACCGAAGTACACCGGTTTGCCGCCGGGTGCGTCACCCGCCGACACCGCCTGGCCCCACGGGCTGCCGAGCGACGCGACGACCGCGCCCGGGAAAGTCTTGTCCTCGCTGGCCTTCAGCACGTTGACGGACTGGTAGTACGCGTCGGAATCGTGGCCCCGCACCGGGATCAGCCCGTTGTCGTAGTCCCGCCACTCGCGCGCGTACTGCCGGTAGCTCGCCTCGAACGGCGTGCGCAGGCTCGCGCCGGCCGTGGCGACGGCGGCCCGGGCGTCCGCGCCGAAGCCGAGCGCCAGCACGGCCGGGCGGCGCGGCTGGAGGTCCAGCTGCGCGGTCTGCACGACGTTGCCGTTCACCGCCGTCGGCGCCGGGTCGGTGAGCCGGTGGTCGTGGTCGAGCTGGGCCAGGCCGTCGCCCGGCGTCCCCGCGAACCCGCTGCTCGTGGCCAGGAACCGGCGGTCGGCGCGCAGCGCGGCGGCCAGCGGGGTGCCGTAGTCGCGGGCCGGCGCGCTGGACACGGTGTTCGCGTCGGCGCTGACCAGCGCGGACGTCGCCGCGTCGACAGTGGCGGTGTCACCGCCGCCGTTGGCCGGGCCGCCCCCGCCGTTGCCGTTGACGCTCGCGTCGAACCGCACGTAGACCTTCAGGTCGCGGCCGGAGTCCCGCAGCGGTTCCAGCCGGGTCCGGATGAGCACGCCGGTCCGGGCCGGGTCGGCCAGGTACTCGGTGACCAGCCGGTACCGCCCGCTGCGCGCGGTCGACGTCACCTCGCACGCCATCCCGCCCGCGCTCGTGCGGACGGTGTAGGTCATGTCGCGCGCCTGCAGGTCCGTGAAGCTGCGGCCGTCGGTGACGGCGAACTGCAGCGTTTCGACGTTCGTGTTGTCGATCACCGGCGCGTAGACGTCGGACAGCACGCCGCCCGCCACGGTGAACCACGCCTTGCTCGTGGTGTTCCGCGCGGTGCCCAGGCAGTCCTTGCGGGCCAGGCCGAAGTGGGACACCGCGCCCGGTCCCGGCGCCGCCGCCGCGGTGGCCGCAGGGGCGGGCAGGAGGGTCGCGGCCAGCACCGCGCACAGCACCACGGACGACGTCGACCGAATCATCCGCCCATCCGACCACGACCGCCCCGGGGCGCACCAGGTCCGAACGGCGCCAGGGGAAGTCATTACCGGTGATTGAGAATCCGAACCCGTGGGTAGCAAACCTGATGTCCCCCGAGGAGGTGAACGTGGAAGAGCTGGGATCGGACGGATGGCGGTACCGCGGCACGATTTCGCCACGGACCCTGCCGAGCCTGCGCCGGCACCTGGTGTCGTGGTTGCGGCGGCGGGCCGGCGACGAGGTCGGGCGCCAGGCCGACGACGTGGTGCTGGCCTGCTGGGAAGCCATGGCCAACGTGCTCGGCCACGCCTACCACGGCCGCCCGGGGCTGATCGACGTCCGCGCCCGGATCGACCAGGACGTGCTGATCGTCACGGTCGCCGACCAGGGCCGCTGGGAGTCGGTCGCGGAGCGGGCAGACGGTGGCCGTGGCCTGCGCCTGATCCAGGCCCTGGTGGACGGGCTCGACCTGCGTTCGACCGACGGCGGCACCGTCATCACGCTCACCTGGCCGTTCCCGGCCCGCCACACCGCCTGAGCAGCCGTCAAGACGACTTCGCCGAGGACAGGTCTTCGACGAACCGGGCCGCGATGTCCCGGAGCTTCACGTTGGTGCGCTGCGATTCGGTGACCAGCCGCTTCATGGCGTCGTCGGCGCTGATCCGGTGCACGGCCATCAGGATCCCCTTGGCCTGCTCGATCACCGCCCGCGTCCGCATCGCCGATTCGAGCTCGACGGCCCGCTGCCGGGCCTGGTGGTAGCGCCGCGTGGTGCGCAGCCCGAACGAGACGACCGTGGTGTAGAGCTGCAGCAGCCGCGAGTCGGTCTCCGCGAAGCCGTGGTCGCCGTAGCCGAAGAGGTTGAGCGCCCCGGACAGGCGTTCGTCGACGCGCAGCGGCGCGGCCAGGTAGCTGCCGACGCCGAGTTCCTGCGCCCGCGCGGTGAACTCGGGCCACGCCGCCCCCGCCGTGGCCAGCGGCACCCGGACGATCTCACCGGTCGCCGCGGCCTGCAGGCAGGGGCCCGCGCCGGCCGCGTACTGGGCGCGGTCGATCTCCACCGCGCGCTCGTCGGTGCAGGCGGCCGTCGTCGGCTCGCCGTCGCGGATCGCGGTGATGCTCGCCATGTCGGCGCCGGGGATGGCCCGGACGGCTTCGGCGCAGACGGACTCGAGGATCTCCGCTTCGGCCGGTTCGGTTTCCAGGGCGCCCGTGAGGTCCGCCATCGCGGCGGTCAGCTCGTCGAGGTGCTCGGGCAGGATCGGCTCACCGGTCACTGGCGTCATCTCCGTCCCGGATGGCTGCGGCATTTGCCGAACCGCTGCTGCTTCAACGGAACGGCAAAACCTTACTCGCGTCCGCCGCGCCATCCGCAACACCGGGATCCCGGAAGGGGGGCGGTGGCCCCGGCCCGCCGCTCGCTGCTGAACGTCGTGGGTTGGGCGCCGGGGCCACCTGACGACGGACAGCAGCACAACCCACCCGACAGCCGTCGCTGCGGCTCGCTTACCCCGTGCGCCCGAGGTCAACCGTTCAGCGGATCATGACCTTCACTACCTGGGTGAGCCCGGACACGCGCAGCACCCGGTCGAGCAGCCGCGGGGCGAGCAACCGCAGGTCGTGTTCGCCGGCCCGGTCGAACAGCACCGCGACGCCGGCGCTGTCGAGGTAGGACACCCCGGTGAGGTCGACGGTGACGCCCGCGCCCGCCCCCGACCCCAGCTCGCGGTCCAGCGCCGCACCGAACTCCGCGGCGTTGCTCATGTCGATCTCGCCGGTGACGGACAGGACCCGGTCCCCGTCGTCGCCCGGGCCGCTGACCAGCGTGAGTGCCGTCGTCACGAACCGATCCTCCATTCCAGCGTGACGGTGGTCCCGGTGGCGTCGTGCCGGAAGGAGACCGCGTCGGTCAGCGCCTCCATCATCGGCATGCCGCGGCCGCGCAGCACGTGGTTGTCCGGCGGCGGCTGCTTCCAGCGGCCCCGGTCGGTCACCGTGACCACCAGGTGCGCGCCGGTGAGCCGGGCGGCGAGGTGCGCGGTCGCCCCGGTGCCGTCGCGGTAGGCGTGCTCGACGGCGTTGGCACAGGCCTCGCCCGCCGCGACGAGCACGTCCTGGGCGAGGTCCGGATCGAGGTCCGCGTTCTCCAGCCAGGCCCGCAGCCAGTGGCGGGTCGAAGCGAGGTGGTCCGGGTCCGCCGCGAACTCGAAGTCCAGCGCGGGCACGGACCGGCGGTAGAGCAGCACCGCGACATCGTCCTCGTAGCCCTCCGCCGGGCGGAGCCGGTCCATCAGCGCCGTCGCCAGGTCGCCGAGCTCCGCGTCCCGCGTGTCGTGGGCGACCGCGGTGGCCCGGCCCATGCCGTCGTCGAGCGACTCGCGGCGGCGCTCGACCAGCCCGTCGGTGTAGAGCATCAGCAGCGAGCCGATCGGCACGACCGCGGTGGCTTCCGGGCGCGGCACCGCGATGCGGACGGCCAGGGGCAGGCTCCCGCCGTCGTCGAGGAACTCCGCCGTGCCGTCGCGGTGCACGAGGGTGGCGGGCGGGTGCCCGGCGCTGCTGTAGGTGAGCGTGCCGGTCGCCGGGTCGAGCACTCCGCAGAACACGGTGGTGCACAGGGCGCCCGGCAGCCGCGCGGCGAAGCGGTCGAGTGCGTTGAGCGTGTGCGCCGGGCTGCTGGCTTCCAGCAGCAGCGCCCGGCAGGCGCTGCGCAGCTGGCCCATCACCGCGGCCGCGGCGAGCCCCCGGCCGACACAGTCGCCGACGACGATGCCGATCCGGTCCCCGGCCAGCGCGATGACGTCGTACCAGTCGCCGCCGACCTCGAGCGGCGGGTTCGCCGGCTCGTAGCGCACCGCGAAGCCGTCGGGGAGCCGGGCCGGGCCGAGGATCGAGCGCTGCAGCGCGAGGGCGACCTCCCGCTGCCGGTCGTCGCGGTGGGCGCGGCGCAGGGCGTGCGCGAGCGTCCCGGCCAGCAGCGCCAGCAGCGTGCGGTCTTCGGTGCCCAGTGGGCGGCCCGGGGCGGGCTCGACCCACAGCGTCAGCCGGCCGCCGGGGTGGTCGACGGTGGTGCCCGCGCCGCCGTCGGCCGGGGTCGCGTGCAACGCCGGGAGCGAGCGGACGTGGTCGAGCGTCTCCCGCAGCGGCGCCGCGAGGTCCGTCCAGCGCCGGTCGGCGGGATCGGTGGACGCGAGGTCCGGTTCGCCGTCCCGCGGCCAGGTCACCGCGAGGACGCGCCGAGCGTCCCACAGCTCGCGCAGCTGCTCCAGCGCGGTGCTGAGCACCTCCGGTGCCCCGCTGATCCCGGCGAGGCGCTGGTTCATCGCGGCGAGCGTGCTTTCGCGGTGCACCGCGTAGCGTTCGGCGGTGACGTCGCGCATCGTGCCGACCAGCCGACGGCGGCCCTCGTCGTCCTGCAGCTGGTTGTAGGCGAGCGCGACCCACAACCGGTGCCCGTCCCGGTGCCGCATCGGCAGCACGAAACTGCCGCCCGGCTCGTCCCACGCGCCGCCGAAGGCCTCGGCGACCTGGCGGTGGGCGGCCGGTTCGGCTTCGGGGTCCGGCCACCACGTGAACGGCGGCGAATAGGGCAGCCCGTCGGTGCCGTAGCCCAGCAGCTCGGTGAACGCCGTGTTGATCTCCACCACCCGGCCCTCGCCGTCGCAGACGAAGAAGCCCTCCTGCAGCGAGTCGATCATCGCCGCGCGCCACCGCGCGTGCTGCGTGCGCAGCCTCGCCAGCTGGATGGTCGTGCGGACGCGGGCGAGCAGCTCGCGCGCCGAGAACGGCTTCACGAGGTAGTCGTCGGCCCCGGCGGCCAGCCCGTCGACGGCGGCCTCCTGCCCGGCCCGCGCCGAAAGCAGCAGCACGGGCACGGCGGCCGTGCGCGGGTCGCCCCGCAGCTCGGCGAGCAGGCCCAGGCCGTCCAGCCGCGGCATCATGACGTCGCTGATGATCAGCTCGGGCGGCTCGGCGCAGGCGGCGGCGAACGCCTCGACGCCGTCGTGCGCCGCGGTCACCGCGTAGTCGTCGCGCAGCAGCCGGACGAGGTAGTCGCGCATGTCGGCGTTGTCGTCGGCGACCAGCACACGGGCCCCCTCGGCTGCGACGGGTGCGGCCCGGGCCTGCCCGTTCGCGTCGGGCAGCCAGCGCAGGGCTTCCTGCACGTACGGTTCCGCGGTCTCCGCGGTGAGCCCGCCGGGCGCGGCCTCGGCCACGACGTGCTCGGCGGGCAGGTGCCGGGTGCCCAGCGGCACGCGCACCCGGAACGTCGTCCCGGCGCCCGGCGTGCTTTCCACGGCGACGCTGCCACCGTGGATGCCGACGAGCTCGCGCACCAGCGCCAGGCCGATCCCGCTGCCCTCGTTCGACCGCGCCCGCGCCGACGGGATCCGGTGGAACCGCTCGAACAGGCGCGGCAGCTCCGCGGCGTCGATCCCGATCCCGGTGTCGGACACGGCGACCACGGCGTGCCGGTCCTCGACCGTGCCGGTCACCCGGATCGCGCCGTCGAAGGTGAACTTGACCGCGTTGGACAGCAGGTTGAAGACGACCTTCTCCCACATCCCGCGGTCGACGTGCACCGGCTCGTCCGACGGGCGGCAGTCGACTTCGAAGGCCAGCCCGGCCCGCTCGACCGCGGCGCGGAAGACGCTCGCCAGCTCCGCGGTGAACGTCCCGAGGTCCACCGGCTCGAAGCGCGCCTGCATCCGGCCGGCTTCGATCCGGGAGAAGTCGAGCAGGTTGTTCACCAGCCGTCCCAGCCGCAACGCGTTGCGCTGGATGACGTCGACCTCTTCCCGCACCCGCTCGCCGGCGCCGTCGAGGGCCTCCCGCAGCTCGGCGGCGGGGCCGAGGATCAGCGTGAGCGGGGTCCGGAACTCGTGGCTGATGTTGGCGAAGAACGTCGTCTTCGCCGCGTCCAGCGCGGTCAGCTCCTCGGCGCGCTGCTGCTGGACCTGGTAGGCGATCGCGCCGTTGACCAGCGCCGTCGTCTGCTGCGCGACCAGCCCGAGGAACGTGCGGTAGGACTCGTCGAGCGCGCGCCCGGCGCTCGCGGCCAGCACGATCACGCCGGTGGCGGCGTCCCCGGCGTCGCCGGGCAGGGGCAGCACCACCGCTTCGGTGGGCGGGGTGGACCAGGCGCCCGGCGGCAGCTCGCCGAACGCACCGCCGGACACCGTCTGCGCGACCCCGTCGGCGAGCACGTCCTTGAGCGGCCAGGCCGTCGCGTCCCCCGCGCCTTCGCCGCCGGGGGTGACGGCCGCGAGTGCGAGCCCGCCGTCGCCGTCCCGGATGTGGATCGCGGCGTAGGGGACGTCGGCGCCGGCCCGGCCCAGCACGCCGGCGACCAGGTCACAGGCCTCGCCGACGCTGCGGGCGAGGCCGGCCTGGGCACTGAGCTCGCGCAGCGTCGCCAGCCGCCGGGCGCCGATCACGCGCTCGGTCGTGTCCGAAACCGCGGTGAACACCGCCCGCACGGCGCCTTCGTCGTCGTGCACCGGGCTGTAGGAGTACGTCCAGTAGGTCTCTTCCCAGTAGCCGTGCCGGTTCATCGGCAGCAGCAGGTCTTCCGACCAGGTCGCCTCGCCGGTGCTCATCACGCTGTCCAGCATCGGGCCGATGATGTGCCAGATCTCGCCCCAGACCTCCGCGCCCGGCTTGTCCAGCGCCGGGTGCTTGGTGCCCAGCAGCGGGAGGTACGCGTCGTTGTAGAGGAACCGCAGCTCCGGTCCCCACCAGACGATCATCGGGAAGCGGGAGGTGAGGCAGATCCGGACCGCTGTCGTCAGGCTCGCCGGCCAGTGCCGCGGCTGCCCGAGCGGGGACGACGCCCAGTCGAAGTCCCGCATCCGGGCGGCCATCCTGCTGGTCCCGGGAAACACGGCGCGGTGGCCGGCCTCTTCCCCGACGCTCATCACACTCCAGATTCACGAGGCCCCGGACGAGCGTACTCGACCCGGCACCGCCCTGCCGGGCGTGCGGGACGGCTCGCCCGGATGACCCGGCCCGCCGGGGAAGACGTCCTGAACGACCCTTTCCTGACGTCGGGGGACTCAGGCGGTCAGCCAGGTCATCGTGACGGTGGTGCCGTCGTCGCGGTGCACCTGCGCGCTGTGGTCGGCGAGGGTGTCGATGAGCAGCAGGCCACGGCCCCGCAGCCCGTTCGACGCGGCGGGCGGCCGCCAGGTGCCGTAGTCGGTGACCGTCACGGTCAGCCGTCCCGGCAGCGCCTCGGCCCGGACGTCGACCGAGCCCGCCTGGCCGGCCGGGTAGGCGTGTTCGGCCGAGTTGGCCATCGCCTCGTAGCCGGCGAGGACGATGTCCTCCCGCCGTTCGAGGCTCAGGTGCAGCGTGGCCAGCCAGCGGGCCAGCGCTTCGCGCAGGTCGGGCAGCCGTTCGGCGATCGCGGCCGTGCGCCGGTGGAACGAGGCCGGGGGCGCCGGCGCGCCCGGTGGGAGGGGATCCGTCATGGGCTGTCCTCTCCGCGGTGGCGCACGTGGATCACGGCGATGTCGTCGTCGTGCCGTCCGCGCGTCAGTTCGTCGACGAGCTTGTCCCACGCCGTTTCGAGGTCGGCGGCGGTCAGCAACCCCGGGATACCCGCCAGCAGCCATTCGATGCCCAGGGTGAGGTCTCGGGTGCGGCTTTCGACCAGCCCGTCGGTGTAGAGCACGAGATCCGCGCCCACCGGGAAGCCGGCGGTGCGCTGCGGGAAGACCGAGCCGATACCCAGCGGCTGCGCCAGCGCCTCGCCGATCTGCTCGGGCGGCTCGCCCGGGCGGATCAGGATCGCGGGCAGGTGCCCGGCGTTCGCGTAGGCGAGCGTCCCGTCGGCGGGCCGGTGGACCGCGTAGAAGCAGGTCACGAAGCTCTCGCCGAACAGCCCGACGGCCAGCTCGGAGACGTTGCGCAGGACCTCCGACGGCGGCAGCTCCAGCAGGGCGTAGCTGCGGATGGCCGTCCGGACCTGACCCATCACCGTCGCCGCGGTGACGCCGTGGCCGACGACGTCGCCGATGACGAACGCGGTGGCGCCCGAGGGCAGCCGGATCACGTCGAACCAGTCGCCGCCGACCTTGCTCCCGGTGGCCGCGGGCAGGTACCGCGTGAGCACGTCCAGGCCCGGGGTGGGCGGGGCGACCGGCAGCATGCTGCGGGACAGTTCGGTGGCCAGCGTGCGCTCGCGTTCGTAGAGCCGCGCGTTGTCCAGCGCGATGGCCGAGTACGCGGCGATGCCCTCGGCCAGGTACTCGTGCCGCGCGGTGAACCGGTCCGGCTCGGGGTGGCCGAAGAAGAACCCGCCCAGCACCTCCCCGGACGTCGGGCTGATCACCGAGACGGCCAGGTAGCTGCACACCGGCAGGTGCCCCTCGGGCATCCCGTGGTGCGGCGCGTTCTTGCCGAAGCGTGGATCCTTCGTGATGTCCGGGCTGCGGACGGTCCCGGTGCCGTCGAACGTCGGCGCGAACACGTCGGTGTTGCGCGGCATGGGAAACCGGGAGAACGCCTCCCGGGGGACCCCGGAAATCGTGTACAGCGTGTACGACTCGCCGAACTCGTCGACCAGGTTGTAGAAGAACGCGCCGAAGCCGGCTCCGGTCGCTTTCGTGGCCGCGTCGGTCGCGTCCTGCACGATCCGGTCGATGTCGAGCTGCGCGGTCAGTTCGCGGGCGGTGGAGTGCAGCGCGTCCAGCACCGCGGCTTCGCCCCGCAGCTGCCGGACGGTGGCGGCCAGCCCGGCGCTCGCGGCTTCGATGGCGGCGGCCACGGCCGAGGGGACGTCGCCGATCTCCTTGGTGGTGTAGACCAGGGCACCGCGCTCCCCGCCGTCGGCCGCGACGGCGATCGCGTGGGTGATCTCCTTGCCCGGCACCAGGTCCGCGAGGACCGTGCGGTCGGTCACCGCTCGCGCCACGTGGTCGCCGAGCACGTCGCGCACCTCGGCCGGGGCGAGGGAACGGACCTCGGTGGCCACCGGAGCGCCGTCCCCGCCGACGAAGGCCCCGCGGACCGCGTCGAGGACCGCGTCGAACTCCGGCCGGGACGTCATCAGGGCGCCAGAGCTTCGGACAGCGACGGGTAGATGGCGAACTCGTCGACCAGCCGGGTCAGTTCCAGCGGACGCAGGGTGATCCGGCCGGTGGCCACCACCCGCAGTGGCGCCGAAGCGGTGGGCCCGCGGTGCGCCCGGACGAGTTCGGCCATGCCCGCCGACGCCAGGAACGTGACGCCGGTGAGGTCGATGACGAGCAGCGACGGCCGCAGGCGCGCCGCGCGTTCGGCCAATTGGCGCAGTTTCGGGGCGAGTGCGAGGTCGAGGGCTCCGTCGACGCGCAGCACCGCCACCCCGTCGCGGGCCTCCAACGCCACGGATCCCGCGGAACTGGCGGCGTCGTCGAGTGAGTCCCCGGTCACGTCCCGTTCGCCCATGGCGCCCATCTTGCCTGCTGGGAGAGGCGACCGGAAGCGGAGGGGGTGCTGACACGGCGGCGGGTCGCCCGGGCAGGCATGATTGACGGTGGTTGAGCAAACAGCCTTCGTGATCACGCACGCCCACCGGAATCCCGGTGGTGCCTGCCGAAGGCGAGGAGAACGCCATGACCGAGCACACCCACCTTGATAGCTCGGCCACCGCTGTGCCGTTCGGGGAGTTCCGGATCGCCCGAACGGAGCAAGCCGACGCGGTTGTCGTCGAGGTCGCCGGAGACGTGGACACGACCACCGCGCCGGCGCTCGTGCAGGCCGCGGACGAAGCGCTGGCGGAGCAGCCGCCGGTGCTGGTGGTCGATCTGACCCGGGTCGAGTTCCTCGCTTCGCCCGGCCTGACCGCGTTGCTGACCATCCACCGAAACGCCGGCACCGCCACCGCGGTGCGGATCGTCGCGTCCGGCCGGGCCACCCTGCGCCCGATCCAGCTGACCGGGCTCGAGGAGAGCCTTTCGCTCTTCCCGACCCGGGAAGCGGCGCTCGCCGGGTCCTGACCCGGCTCGTCCCGGCCGCGTCAGCCGCCGGCCGGGACCCCGCGGCGCCGGATGGCCAGCACGGCCACGTCGTCCTGGGCCGCCCGGCTGCCGATCATCGCCGCCATCACCTGCGCGCACACCCGTTCGGGGTCGTCGGCGCGCACGGTCTCCGCCAGCTGCGTCATGCCGACGTCCACGGGCCGGTCCCGGCGCTCCACCAGACCGTCGGTGTAGAAGACCAGCACGGCGTCTTCGGGCAGGTCGAGCACCGTCGTCCGGCGGTCCGGCACGCCGATGGTCAACCCGATCGGGGGATCCGGCGGCGTGTCGACCAGGTGGCCCGCTTCGCCGGGCACGGCGAGCACCGGCGGCAGGTGGCCGGCGAGGGACAGCGTCAGCGTCTTGCGGTCCGGGCCGATGACCCCGTAGGCCACCGTGGCCATCGCCCCGTGCTCGAAGTGGTTGGCCTTGCGGTCGAGCTTGGCGAGCACCTCGGCGGGGCTTTCGCAGTCGAGCGCGTAGGCACGCAGGGCGCTGCGCAGCCGCCCCATGATCACGGCCGCGTCGAGACCGTGGCCCGAGACGTCGCCCATCACGATGCCCAGCCGGTCACCCGGCAGCGTGAACAGGTCGTACCAGTCCCCACCGAGCCCGGTCTCCGCGCCGGGCACGTACCGGGCGCCGAAGGCGAGGCCGGTCACGTCGGGCAGGCTGCTGGGCAGCAGGCTGCGCTGCAGCGCCATGGTGGCGGTGCGGTTCTCCTCCAGCGCCTCCATCTGGACCGCCATCGCGAGCCGGTCGGCGACCAGCTGCATGGTGGCCACTTCGGACTCACCGAACTGCCGGAGCGTCACGGAACCGATGTGCAGCACGCCGACCAGCTCGCCGCCGGCGACCATGGGCACGCCGAGCATCGAGTGCAGCCCGCGTTCCCACAGCAGGGAGTTCACGACGGTGGTGTCGTCGACGTGGTCGAGGATGACGGGGGCCCGTTCGAGCGCGACCCGGCCGGCGAACCCGCTGCCCACCGGCACGCGCACGCCCTGGTGGACCTCTTCCTCGATCCCGGCCGCGGCGAAGGCGACCAGCTGGCGGCCGCTGGGCTGGTACCGCAGCACGGTCGCGGTGTCGACCTCCATGACCTCACGCAGGCGCTGGAGGGTGCCGGCGAGCATCTCGGCCAGCCCGAGGTGCGCGGCCGGGGCACCGAGGATCGCCTCCAGCTGCTGCAGCCGGTTCTGGGCGTCGAGACTTCGCGACATGGGACGACCCTAGCCGCAAGTCCTTTGCGGGCCTAACCATCCCGGGTTTCGACGGCGGGTCTCCCGGGGTATCCAGGGCTGCGTGAACGTCGACTTGGACTGGGTGGGTGTGCTGCGGCACGGCCAGAGCACCGGGAACGTGGCCAGGGAAGAGGCGGAGTCGGCCGGCGCGGACGTGATCGACATCGCCGAACGCGACGCCGACGTGCCGCTGACGGACCTGGGGCAGGAACAGGCTTCGGCGGCGGGGAAGTTCCTCGCGCAGCGCCCGCCGGACGTCGTGATCACCTCCACCTACCGCCGTGCCTGGGACACCGCGCGGCTGGCCACCCCCGATGGTGTGCCGGTCATCCCCGACGAACGGCTGCGCGACCGCGAGCTCGGCGTGCTGGACCTGCTGACTTCGCACGGCGTGCAAGAGCGGTGGCCCGACGAGCTGCGGCGCAAGCGGCGGCTGGGCAAGTTTTACTACCGGCCGCCGGGCGGGGAGTCGTGGGCGGACGTCGTGCTGCGGCTGCGGTCCCTGCTCACCGAGCTGAGCGTGGAACACGCCGGAAAGCGCGTTCTGCTGGCCGCGCACGAGATGACCGTCTTCGCCCTGCGGTACCTGCTCGAAGGACTCCCCGAACCCGACCTGCTGCGCGCCGCGAACGCCACCGAGGTCCCGAACGGCTCGGTGACGGCCTGGGAGCGCGACTCCGACGGCGGCTTCACCATGGTGCTGGCCCAGGAGGTCGGCCACCTGCACGCCACCGACACCCCACCGACGGCGGACGACGATGCCGCGCAGCAGCTCTCCTGACCCGGCGCCGATCAGCCCGGCCCTGCTGCGGGACTGGCGGATCGGCGCGGAGGACCGCGGCACCGTGCTCGTCGTCGGCGGCGCCCGGACGGTGCCGGGGGCACCGGCGCTGTCCGGGACGGCCGCCCTGCGCGCCGGAGCGGGCACGCTGCAGCTGGCGATCGCGGAACGACACGCGACGGCGATCGGCGTCTCGGTGCCCGAGTCGTCGGTGTTCGGGCTGCCCGAGACCGGCACCGGCGCGATCGCGGCCGGCGCCGTCGACCGGCTGGCCGAGGTGCTGCCCGACGCCGGGACCGTCGTGGTCGGCCCGGGCCTGACCGGCGCTTCGGAGACCGAAGAACTGCTGCGGAGCCTGGTCCCCGCGATCGCCCCGGACGCGCGGGTGGTGCTCGACGCGTTCGCGCTCGGCGCGCTGAGCCGGGACCCGGCGCTCGCGGAGCCCTTGGCGGGCCGGCTCCTGCTCACGCCGAACCGGGTCGAAGCCGCTTTCCTCGACGGCTGCGAGGAAAAGGACGTCGACGACCTGGAGACGGCGATCCGGATCGCCGGCCGCTACGGCGGCGTGGTGCTGCTCATGGGCGTGGTCGCCGCACCGGACGGCCGGGTGTGGCGCGACGGCAGTGGCCACGTGGGCCTGGCGACGTCCGGCAGCGGCGACGTCCTGGCCGGCCTGACGGGCGGCTTCCTCGCCCGCGGCGCCGCCGTCGACCAGGCGGCCTGCTGGGCCACGCACGTCCACGCCGTGGCCGGCCAGCGCCTGATCCCGGACACCGGCAGCACCGGCCTGCTGGCCCGGGAACTCGTGGCGGAGATCCCGCGGGTCATCGCCGAACTGGAGCGCTGAGCGTCAGCGCTGGGTGGTGGGCCGCACGATGATCTCGTTCACGTCGACGCCGTCCGGCTGCCCGATCGCGTAGGCGACGGCTCCGGCGATCGCGTCCGCCGGGAGGGTCACCGCGCGGTAGGCGCGCATCGCCTCCCGGGCACCCGGTTCGGTGATCGTGTCCGCCAGCTCGGACTCGGTGACGCCGGGGGAAATCGTCGTCACGCGGATCCCCGGGTCGGCCTCCAGGCGCAGGCCCTCGGTGATCGCCCGGGCCGCGTACTTGGTCGCGCAGTAGACCGCGGCCGTCGGCACCACCTCGCGTGCGCCGGTGGAGGCGATCGTCACGAAGTGCCCGCTGCCCTGCCGCCGGAAGTGCGGCAGGACGGCCGCGATCCCGTGCAGCAGGCCGCGGACGTTGACGTCGATCATCCGGTCCCACTCGTCGACGTGCAGCGAGTCCAACCGCGACAACGGCATCACGCCCGCGTTGGCGACGAAGACGTCGATCCGCCCGTGCGCCTCGACGGCGGTATCGGCGAAGGCGGCGACGTCCGCGCGGTCGGCGACGTCGAGGCGGTGCACGTCGGCGGTGCCACCGGTGTCGTGGATTTCCTTGGCCAGCGCGGTCAGCCGGTCTTCGCGCCGGGCGCCGAGCACGACGTGGTGGCCTTCGCCTGCGAGGCGCAGCGCGATGGCGCGGCCGATGCCGCTGCTGGCGCCGGTGATGAGGACGGTCTTCACTGGGTTCCTTCCGGGAAGTCGGCGCCGAGGGTGGTCTCGCGCCAGGTGTCGAAGGTGGAGCGGAGGGAGTCGAGCCGGGCGGTGGCTCGCTTCGGCCAGGTTCGCGACCCGCGCCGGGTCGCGAGCGGTGACGACGGCACGCATTCCGCGGTCGAGCACGGCTTCGGCCGGCGCCCGGCCGAGGCCGGTGGAGCAGCTGGTGACGAAGAAGACGGGTTTTCGGGCACGACGAAGTACTCCGTCCATAATGGATGGTTGAAAGAGTTCAGGAAGCGGCGAGACTGCCCAGCAGCGCCAGCGCGGCTTCCGAGGGGCTGCCCGGCTCCGCCTGGTAGACGATCAGCTGCTGACCCGGGGCGCTGTTGACGGTCAGCGCCTCGTAGCTCAGCTCCAGCTCGCCGACCAGCCGGTGCCGGAACCGCTTGGTTTCGTGGGTCTTCTGCCGGATGTCGTGGCGGGCCCACAGCCGGCGGAAATCAGCGCTCTTGATCGACAGCTCGCCGGCGGTGTCGATGAGCTGCGGGTCGTCCGGGTCGATCCCGGCGGCCGCCCGCAGGCCGCCCACGGTGTTGACGGCCACGGGCTCCCACTCCGGGTAGAACTCGCGGGCGTCCGGGTCCAGGAACACCAGGCGGACCAGGTCGCCGCTGTGGCTGTGCCCGTCGAACAGCGCCTTGCCGAGCGCGTTGTGCGCGAGCACGTCGAGACAGCGGCCGAGCACGAGCGCGGGCGTGGCCGGCCGGCCGGCCGTCCAGCAGGCGCAGCAGGTTCGGGCTGACCTTTTCCGGCCGCCGGGCACGACGGCGGGGCCTCGGCGCCGGCTGGGCCAGCCGGTGCAGGTGGGCGACGGCGTCGTCGTCCAGCGCGAGCCCGCGGGCGAGCGCGTCGACGACCTGCGCCGACGGGTTCCGCTCCCGGCCCTGCTCGAGCCGGACGTAGTAGTCGGTGCTGACGCCGGCCAGCACCGCCACCTCTTCGCGGCGCAGGCCCGCCACCCGGCGCGACCCGCCCGCGGGCAGGCCGAGCTCCTCGGGACCCACCTGTTCGCGGCGGGCCCGGAGGAACTCCCCGAGGGCGTTTTCCTGAACCATGATCCGAGGCTAACCCGGAACTGCTTCACGAGGGTGGCCGTGGCGCACCCACCCTCACACCAGCCGGATCGGCTCCTCGTCGTCGCCCGGGTCGGCCCGCAGCAGCGTCGCCGAGGCCGTGCGGCCGTCGACGTCCAGTTCCATCACCGCATTGCCGAAGTGCGGCCCGGACACGCAGTGCCACGACAGCGGCGCGGGCGGAACCCCGGTCTTGCGCGCCAGCCACTCGCTCACCCTGGTGAGTGACCGCGCCCAGCCGGCCCGGAACAGCCGGTTCATGTACCACGGCACGGTGTTGTGCACCGGTGAGCAGGTCAGCTGGTGCACCGGTGCCGCGGTCCCGCCGGGGAACTCGGCCCGCGCCACGTAGGCGTGGTGCACGTCGCCCGAGAGCACGCTGACCGACGCCGGTCCGTCGTCCGCCACGCGGGCGATGAGCTTCGCCAGCCGCTCGAACGACGCGCGGAACGCCGGCCAGTGCTCCAGGTCCACCAGCTGCCGGAACCATTCGTTGGCCCGCCGGACGAGCCCGGGCCGGGCGCAGAGCCGCTCGTTGACCGACTGCGCGGCCGACAGCGCGGTGGGCAGCAGCCACGGCAGCGACGTGCCGATCAGCAGGTGGTCGAACCCGCCCGACGCCTGCTGCTCGATCCAGCGGAACTCCTCGTCGCCGATCATCGAGCGCCGCCCGCCCGCGAGGATCCGCCCGGCCCGCGAGTCGATCACCAGCAGCCGGACCGGGCCGAAGTCGCGCCGGTAGGACCACCGGGTGCCCTTGGCGCCGTCGGCCTCCCGGTCGGCCCGGTCCGCGAACTCGCGCAGCAGCCCGGCGTTGTCCTCGCCCGACTCGCGCACGCGCTGGTAGAGGTCGTCTTCGGCCAGTTCCCGCGGCCCGAGGTTGCCCAGGTGCTGGTAGACCCAGTACGAGACCAGCGCACCGCGGATGCGCTCCCGCCACCACGACGTCCGGGCCATCTTCTCGCGCCAGGCCTGCGAGGTGTTCCAGTCGTCGCGGACGTCGTGGTCGTCGAAGATCATCGACGTCGGCACGGTGGAGAGCAGCCAGCGGACGGCCGGGTCGCACCAGGCTTCGAAGTACAGGTGGCAGTACTCCTCGAAGTCGGCGACCTCGGTGCCGGGCGGCTTCTTCGTGTCACGCCGGGTGGCGAGCCACTCCTGCGTCGCGTCGGTGGTCTCGTCGGCGTAGACCTGATCGCCGAGCAGCAGCAGGGATTCCGGCCACTCGGCCTCGTCGAGGGCGGCCATCCGGTGGGCGTAGGCGGCGAGCGCGTCGGGGCCCAGCGCGTCCTGCTCCCGCGGCTTGCGGCACGACCCGAACACCAGGCGGAACCGCGGGTCGCCGGGCTGCAGCGTCCGGATCCGGCTCGGCGGCAGTTCGCTTTCCGGTTCGGGCCAGACGACGTCGCCGTCGAGCCGAACCTCGTACGGCGTGCTGCGCCCGGGTGCCAGCCCGGTCAGCACGACCAGCGCGTAGTGGTGGCCGGCGACCTCGAACGTCCGGGCGTGCGCGTCCCCGACGCGGACTTCGCACGGACCGCCCGTCTCGACCCAGATCGTCGCCGAAGTGGCGTCGACGTGCCGCAGCAGCGGTCCCAGCAGCAGCTCGGTCATCCCGGAATCCTGCCAGAACCCCGGCGGTGCGGCCGATCGGTGAGTTCCTCGAAACTTCCCGAAACGTTTCGATAATCGTTGACCGGCCGGGCGTGGCGACGAACCATCGTCGCAGCTGCGCTCCCGCCCCCGGAAAGGATTTCCTCGAGTGCGAAGAATCCTCACTGCCCTTTCCGCCGCCGTGCTGGCGATCGCCGCGTCGATCGTGCTGGTCGTGGCGGCGCAGCCGGCGTCCGCGGCCACGTTGACGCGGGTCACCGACTTCGGCAGCAATCCCAGCAACCTCAACATGTACACCTACGTCCCGGACCGCGTCGCCGCCCGCCCGGCGCTGCTGGTCGCGATCCACTACTGCACCGGTTCGGCGTCGGCGGTGTTCAACGGCTACGCCCGCGACTACGTCACCGCGGCCGACCAGTACGGGTACGTCATCGTGTTCCCGGAAGCCACCCGCAGCGGGCAGTGCTTCGACGTTTCCTCGCCGCAGGCCCTCACCCGCGGCGGCGGCAGCGACCCCGTCGGCATCCTTTCGATGGTCAACTGGGCCAAGCAGCGCTACAGCGTCGACGCCTCCCGCGTGTACGTCACCGGGTTCTCCTCGGGCGCGATGATGACGAACGTGCTCGCCGCGGAGTACCCGGACGTGTTCGCCGCCGGCTCGGCGTTCATGGGCGTGCCCGCCGGCTGCTTCGCGACCACCGACGGGTCCAGCTGGAACAGCCAGTGCTCGGGCGGCCAGCTGATCAAGACCGCGCAGCAGTGGGGCGACCAGGCCCGCCAGATGAGCGGCGGCCGCACCGGCCCGTTCCCGCGGATGCAGCTGTGGCACGGCACGGCCGACGACACGTTGCGCTACCCCAACTTCGGGGAGGAGATCAAGCAGTGGACGAACCTGCAGGGGCTCTCGCAGACGCCGTCGTCGAGTGATTCCCCGCAGTCCGGCTGGACGCGCACCCGCTACGGCGGCACCGGCACCCAGGCGCCGGTCGAGGGCATCAGCGTCCAGGGCGCCGGGCACTCGTTGCCGCAGAACGGGATGATCCAGTACGCGATCGCGTTCCTGGGCCTGAACAGCGGCGGTTCGACCACGACGACTCCCACCACCACCACGTCCTCGACACCGCCCGCCGGGACGACGCTGGGCAGCGCGGCGGCGCGGACCGGGCGCTACTTCGGCACGGCGGTCTCGGCGAGCAAGCTTTCGGACAGCGTGTACACGGGCATCCTCGGCCGCGAGTTCTCCATGATCACGGCGGAGAACGAGATGAAGATCGACGCGACCGAGCCTTCGCAGGGCCAGTTCTCCTACGCCAACGCCGACCGGATCGTGAACCAGGCGACGAGCCAGGGTGCCCGGATGCGCGGGCACACGCTGGCCTGGCACGGGCAGCAGCCGGGCTGGATGCAGGGCATGGAGGGCTCGGCGCTGCGGCAGGCGATGCTGAACCACGTCACCCAGGTCGCGGCCCACTACCGCGGCAAGATCTACGCCTGGGACGTGGTGAACGAGGCGTTCGCCGACGGCGGTTCCGGCGCCCGGCGCGACTCGAACCTGCAGCGCACGGGCGACGACTGGATCGAGGCGGCGTTCCGCGCGGCGCGGGCGGCCGACCCGGACGCGAAGCTGTGTTACAACGACTACAACACCGACGACTGGAGCCAGGCGAAGACCCAGGCCGTGTACCGCATGGTCCAGGACTTCAAGACCCGCGGCGTGCCGATCGACTGCGTCGGCTTCCAGGCGCACTTCAACGCCAACAGCCCGGTGCCGCCGAACTACCAGACGACGTTGCAGAACTTCGCGAACCTCGGCGTGGACGTCCAGCTCACCGAACTGGACATCGAGGGCTCGGGGACGGCGCAGGCGGCCAACTTCCGCACGGTGACTTCGGCGTGCCTGGCGGTCGCTCGCTGCACCGGGATCACGGTGTGGGGCATCCGCGACACGGACTCGTGGCGGGCGTCGGGAACGCCGTTGCTGTTCGACGGCAACGGCCAGAAGAAGGCGGCCTACACGGCGGTGCTCGAGGCGTTGAACGGCGGAGCGCCCCCGGACGGCGGCACGACGACGCCCACCACCACCACTCCTGCGCCTGGTGGCTGCACCGCCGCATACCTCAAGACGGCGGAGTGGAACGTGGGCTTCAACGGCCAGGTGACGGTTTCGGGCACGAACAACTGGACGCTGACGATCACGTTCCACGCACCCCAGAAGGTGATCGGCAGCTGGAACTACACGGGAACGTGGGACAGCACGGGTTACGTGCTGACGGCCCGGCCCAACGGGAGCGGCAACGTGATCGGCTTCACCGTCCAGCACGGCGGCAACCTGACGGACCCGACGGTGACCTGCGCGAGTCCATAGTGGTCGTGATCACAGGTCCGGGGCGCTGTTCGAGGTCCCGCGAAAACTGTCGGTGGTGACGGATAGCCTCAGCACATGAACACGGACGACGCGACAGTCCCGGCGCACCAGCTCACCAAGGGCCAGTGGTTCTGGCACGAGCCGGCGCCGGGACTGCCCGCGTGGCAGCTGCAGGTGAATTCGGCGGAGTTGCTGGAGGACTCCGTCGAGATCTTCACGACGGACGGGGAGCGCGAGCTGGTTTCGTACCCCAGGAACAGGCTGGTCCGCCTCGCCGAGGTGGCTTGAGGGCTCGGGCCGGGGCTGTCCAGCGCCCTTGACGCCCGGCGCCTTCTTCGAGCTTGCTCTTTTTCGCCAGGTCTGGCCTGACCCGGGTTTCGGGAGGGGCGGCTGGGTGGCGGGCTTGGCTGCGGCCG
>JARAWT010000106.1:0-24381 GCA_033793495.1 Streptomyces sp. MN03-5084-2B
CCACCGCGATGCCGCCGGCGGCCACGGCCAGGGCCATGACGCCGGTGGCGATCTTGGTTCGTCGGGAGATGCGGTGCTTTCCCGCGTTTCCGGGCATGAAGGGACTCCATGGGGTTCAAGGGGGAGAGATTCCACTGGCCCGACACCAGTGGGCGGTTCTCTGTTAGCGGTAACAATGTCCGCCTTGTGAAGACCTAACGGATTCTTTCCGGGAGATCAACGGGGGGCGGGCACGGCGTAATCGTGACCCGCGCGAGCCCCGTTGTCCAGTGCTTTGTCGCGTGAGGAAAGAGTTCGGAAATGTGGTGAACCGCAATGAACCGGGAGCCGTGTACCCAGGTGAGGCGTGGAGTGCGGGGTCAGCTGTCCAGCATGGTCAGGCTCGGCGTCTCGCCTGGTCCGGCCGGGAAGCAGGCGAGGAAGGTGACGCCGTCGCCCTGGGGGTCGAACCGGGCTATCCGCGCCGATTCGGGCTCGTGGAAGACGTCGCCCGGCGTCAGCACGGTTTCGGGCTCGCCCTCGATCTGGTAAACCGCCGAACCCGTTTCGATGCTGCCGAACACCGGTCCGTTGTGGACGTGCGGGCCGAGGTGTTCGCCCGGGGCGATGGTGATCCGGCGGATTTCGACGTGATCGATGACGCGGGGTGCCGGGAGCTGCTGGTTCAGCAGGAGGGTGCGGGTGACGGCCGGGACGGCGGCGGGCTCGCCCTCGCCGGCCGGGTCGCCGAGCTCGGTCGTCGTGCCGTCGGCGGGGATCTCCTCGATCGCCAGGTGGGTCAGCGGCGTCGTGTCCGTGGCGCCGTGCCAGTGCCACTCGCCGGCGGCGACGCGGACCGTGTCGCCCGGCCGGATCAGCTGGGCCGGGCCGCCGCGGCGCTGGACGTAGCCGGTGCCCTCGGTGACGACGAGGACCTGGCCGATCGGGTGCCGGTGCCAGCGGGTGCGGGCGCCGGGGGCGAACTGGACGCGGTCCACGCGGGTCCGGGAGGCCCCTTCGGGGACGGCGAGCGAGGTGATCCACGCGCTGCCGGTGACCGCCTCGGCGGGAGCGGGGGTGCTGGTGGACGGAACGCGGCGGACGTGCACGAGGGGTCTCCTGGGGGGTCAGCGGACGGCGAGCAGCGCGAGCACGCCGGAAACGGCCTGGTCGAAGGGTTCGGGGGAGTCCGCGGCCCGCGCCAGGACGTACCCGCCCTGCAGGACGGCGACGATCGTGGCGGCCAGTGCGGCGGGGTCGAGGGACGCGGGCAGTTCGCCGGCGGCGCGACCTTCGTCGAGGACGTCGGCCAGCCGGGCGCGCAGGTGCGTGAGGGTCTCGTCGACCGGGGCGCGCAGCTCCGGGTCGGCGACGACGTCGGGGTCCTGGGTGAGCCGGCCGATGGGACAGCCCTTGAGCACTTCGCGTTCGCGCCGCAGGTAGGCGGTGATGCGTTCGACGGCGGTGCCGGGCGAGCGCAGCTGCGCGTCGGCGGCGGCCAGCAGTTCCTCGGCGCTGCGCCGGACGGCGGCCAGCGCGAGGTCCTTCTTGCCGGCGAAGTGGTGGTACATGCTGCCCTGGCCGGCGCCCGCCCGCTGCTGGATGGCCTTGGGGCTGGTGCCGACGTAGCCGCGTTCCCACAGCAGCTCGCGGGCGCTGTCGACGAGCTGGTCCCGGGTTCCCATGAGCAGGACTGTACATACTAGTAGGTACAGATTCAACGCTGTCACAGACTTCCGCCGGGCGGTGTCTTGAGGCCGGACACCGTTCGAGAGGAAACGTCATGGACTTGGCACTGTGGATCGCGGCCGGCCTGCTGGCGGTCGTGGCGCTGACCGGAGGCGTCAGCAAAGCTTTCGTGCGCAAGGAGAAGCTGGCGGCCGCGCCGGGTGGCGAGTGGACCGCCGACGCCGCTCCCGGCTTCGTCAAGGGCCTCGGTGCGCTCGAACTGCTCGCCGCGCTCGGCCTGGTCCTGCCCGCGGTGACCGGGATCGCGCCGGTGCTGGTGCCGGTGACCGCCGTCTGCTGGGTGCTGCTGATGGTGGGTGCGATGATCACCCACGTTCGCCACGGCAGTGCCGGGTTCGCCGTGCTGAACCTGGCTTACCTGGCCGTGGCGGTGTTCGTCGCCTGGGGTCGCTTCGGCGGCTTCACGGCGTGAGGGGAGGAGACGTCATGAGCGACCCGGCGACCGAGGCGTTCGTCGCCCACCGGAACCTGCTGTTCACCGTCGCCTACGAGATGCTCGGTTCGGCGGCCGACGCGGAGGACGTCCTCCAGGAGACGTGGCTGCGCTGGGTCGAGGTCGACCCGGCGGGGGTGCGCGAGGAGCGCGCGTACCTGGTCCGCATCACCACCCGCCTGGCGCTCAACCGGCTGCGCACGATGAAGCGCCGCAAGGAGGCCTACGTCGGGCCGTGGCTGCCGGAGCCGCTGCTGACGACGCCGGACGTGGCCGAGGACGTCGAGCTCGCGGAAAGCGTGTCGATGGCGTTGATGCTGGTCCTGGAGACGCTGGCGCCGACCGAACGCGCGGTGTTCGTGCTGCGTGAGGTGTTCGACGTCGGGTACGGCGAAATCGCGGAGGCGGTGGGCAAGACCCCGGCGGCGGTCCGGCAGATCGCGAGCCGTGCGCGGCGGCACGTCGACGCGCGGCGTCCGCGCGAGGTGGTTTCGGCCCGGCAGACGCGGGCGGTGCTGGAGTCCTTCCAGCGGGCGCTCGAAGGCCAGGACATGCAGGGGCTGCTGGACCTGCTCGCGCCGGACGTGGTGCTGATGAGCGACGGCGGCGGGGTCAAGCAGGCGGCCCTGCGCCCGGTCAGCGGAGCGGACAAGGTGGTCCGGTTCATCGTGGGCGGCATCGGCAAGGCGCAGGTGGCCGTGGCCGGGGAACCGGTGGTGGTGAACGGGAACCCGGCGCTGGCCCTGCACGTCGACGGTGCGTTCGACGGGATCATGGCCGTCCGGGTCGAGGGCGGCCGGATCAGCGGGCTGTACTTCGTCCGGAACCCGGAGAAGCTGACCCGGGTGGACTCGGAGACGCCGTTGACCCTGCGGTGAGGGGGAACCGTGCCGGTTTCCGTAACACGCCACCGGCGCGGCGCGACCCTGGCTGCGCACCGCGAACCGCGGTGCACGACGGCTCGTCCCCGGCCTCGTCGGAATCCTGGCGTGCCAGGGGAAGGGTTGACACGATGCGAAGATTCTCCGGGGTGCTCCGCATCCCGTTGGTGCTGTTCTCCGCGGTCGTCCTCGCCGTTTGCGGCTTCGCGCCGGTGGCGTCGGCGGACGTGCTGTGGACCGACGAACAGGCGATGATCTCCACGAGCACCTATCGATACTCCTACGTCTACGACGTGGGCGTGGGGAACTCGATCTCCTACGAGCAGTTCGCGCAGCCCGCGGTCACCGCCTTCTACGGTGCGAAGGGCGGCTTCGACCGCAACTTCATGGTTTGGGCGCCGATCAAGGCGATCGACCGGCCCCACGAGCTCTGGAACGGGTGCGACGGCAACACCGGTGGTCTCTGCCCGCACGTCCGCGACGGCAGCCAGCGGATCGACGACGAGATCGCGACCGGCCAGATCCACGTCAAGTACTGGAACGGCGCCTTCATCGGTGTGGCCTGCGGGAACTTCAACCACGGCGGCGCCGGACCGGTCCCGGTGATCAGCGGGACGAAGTACGAGGACGTCAACGGCGACGGCGTGCGGCAGGCTTCCGAACCCGGGCTGCCCGGCTGGACGATCGACCTCTCCTACAACGGGACGCCGGTCGCGACGACCGGCACGGGCGCCGACGGCTCCTACGCGTTCTCCTTGAACGCCGACGCCATGCCGATCGGCGCGGGAACCTACACCCTGACGGAACGTCCCCAGGCCGGCTGGGTCCAGTCGCACGCGCCGGATCCCGTCCCCGTCGGGTACGGCGCGGGTGAAACGAACTTCGACGGCAAGGACTTCGGGAACTACCGGCCGGCGACGATCGGCGGCCGCAAGTTCGACGACCACGGCGCCGACGGCGGCGGGACCGGCGATCCCGGCCTGGCGAACTGGACCTTCGACCTGGACAACGGGGCCACCGCGGTCACCGGAGCCGACGGCGGGTACGGCTTCTCGGGTCTCAAACCCGGAACGTACACCGTCCGTGAGCGGGAGCAGTCCGGCTGGCGCCGGACGACGCCCGCCTCCGGGAGCACGACCGTGACCGTCACCAGCGGCCAGGTCGCCGGCGGCGTCGACTTCGGCAACGTCTGCCTCGGCGCGATCGCGGTGACCGCTCCCGACGGCGTCGCCATCCGGGTCGACGAAGTGAGCGTTCCGGGTGTTCTCGCGAACGACCCGCCCGCCCCGCGCACCGCGTCGGGGACCGCGACCGTCGGCGGCTTGCTGCCCGGCACCTACCGGGTCACGCTGCTCCTGCCGGACGGAGTCTTCACCACCGATCCGGACCTGACCTCGCTCGACGGGAAGTTCGCCATCGTCAAGACCGTCACGGTCGGTGAGTGCGGAACGACCGCGGTCGCGCCGCCGTTCGTCACCTCGCAGCCGGGCAAGATCACCGGCGGGATCCGGATCCTCGTGCCCGGGGGGACCGCCACCGGCGGGTTCGAGTTCATGCAGCGCAAGGAAGGCCCGCGCGGCACGCTCGAATACAACGACCACGCCAACGGGATCGACCTGCACACTTCGGACATCACCGGGATTTCGGTGTCCGGACCGGACGCCTACGTGTTCGGGCACGCCGTGCTGAACGGGGTGACCACCGGCTTCCGGCTCCACCTCGTGGACGCGGGTGAACCCGGGCGGGCGGACCGGTTCGAACTGCTGCTGGCGAGCGGCTATTCGGCCGGGTACGGCCAGACGCTCGACGGCGGGAACATCCAGATCCACTGAGAGAAGCGGTCCCGGCGGCGTGCTTCCCCGCACACCGCCGGGATCGGCCTCACCCCAGCCGCTTGTCCCAGTCGGCGAACGCGTCGACCAGGTGCGCCGGCGCCCCGGTGTCGCGCAGGCGACGGGCCTCCGCCTCGATGTAGTGGCGGTACAACGGAACCAGCCCCGCGGCCAGCTCCGGTTCCGCCTCGGCCGGCTCCAGCGGGTGACCCTCGCGGACCTTCCGCGCCAACCGGACCAGCGACGCCGCCGGTGCGTCCGGTTGCGCAAGGTACCACTCGATCGCTTCGTCGTTGTTCGCCGCGCGGCCCGTCGACGTCGTTCCCGAGTACAGGAACCGGACCGGGAACAGCACCGCCTTCGTGAACCACACCTTGTCCGCCAGCAGCCGCTTCGGCGTGCGGAACTCCGCCGTCACCTCGTCCGTGGCCAGGACCGCGATCGCGAAGCCCGCGCTCTCCAGCAGCAGCTCCGACGCCTCCGGGCGGGCGACCTCGGCCCGGACGTCCGCACCGGCCAGCACGCGGCCGTCGTCGGCCAGCTGCAAGCGGTCGAGCGCCGGGAAGCGGCCGTCGTCGCGGCTTTCGCGCAACGCAGGCAGGGACGCCCAGAACACCGAAAGCTTGCGGTGCAACGGGCTTCGCTCCTGCAGCGCGGCCGTCGTGCTTTCGACCGAAGAGCGCGTGCCGTCGTCGATCCCGGTGAGCACCAGAGCCAGATCGATGTCGCTCGCCGCCGCGGAGTAGCCGCCGTAGGCCAAACTGCCCAGCAGGTAGGCGCCGATCAGCCGCTCTCCCAACGCTTCCTGGTAGGCGGCGGCGGCCTCGGCGGCGATTTCCCGGGCTGCCGCCGCCGGTTCGGTGGTCGTCATGCCGCCACCGTATCGCGGCGGGCGCACTCGGCGATGCGGTCGGACACCACCCCGATCACCTGCCACGCCCGGTCCAGCACCGTGATCGCCGCTTCCGGCGTCCAGTCGCTGCGCCGGCGCAGCACGTCGTAGCCCATCTCGAGGTGCTCGACGTCGGCTTCGTCGTGCAGCTCGAAGTATTCGTCGTCCGGGAACGCTTTCGTGCCCGCCTGGCTGAACACCAGGCTGCCCGCCTCGAGGGCCAGGTGGGCCAGGACCGCGCGCTGCACGCCCGGCAGGATCGCGAACTGGTCGACGAACCAGGAGGCGCCCATCTCGATCACCGGGTCCCAGACCAGCTCCCGGTCGTCCGCCCGGCTGCGGGCCAGGATCTTGTCGTGCCCGACCTCTTCGGCCTGGTGCTCGCACGCGAGCGCGCGCAGTTCGGGGTCGCTCTCGAAGGTCACCCGGGCGCTGATCATCCGCTGGAACGCGTTCGACCACGGCTGCAGGTAGGTGAGCACCGCCTTCTTCGTCTCGGCGGGGGTGCCCTCGTCGGTCAGCAGCCGGATCAGGTCCGACGCCTCGTACTCCCGTTGCCGCTGCTCGTTGTGGCGGGCCACGCGCTCGACGTCCTGCTCGGTCACGATCTGCTCCTCAAGGTAGTTCTATCCGAGGTCGACGGGCGAAAGGGGGACGGGCTCGGGCCGGTCGTAGACCGGCAACCGGAAGTACGTGGTCACGTCGCCGTGCCGGCCCGCCGCGCGGAAGCTCACCAGTTCCAGCACGCCCCGGCTGCCGCTCAGCGGCCCGGGGGCCAGCGCGGCGGCGAGGGCGCGGAACCGGCCGGGGTCCACGCCTTGGTCGTGCAGCAGCGCGGCCGTGCGCTCCACGGCTTCGCGGTCGTCCGGCACGAGCGCGGGCAGCCGCAGGTACGTCGTGGACTCGGCGGCGCGGTCCACACCGGACCGGAAGGCCAGGCAGCTCAAGGCCGCCTCGCCGGCGTCGGCGCCTTCGCCGGCCAGCGTCCGGTAGGCGGCCTGCGCCCGGCCGGAGTCGTGGTGCAGCGCCACCGAGGCGACGCGCTCGACCTCGGCGAGGCGGGCTTCGTGGTGGCGGTAGTAGATCTTGACCCGGGCTTGCGCGTCGTCGGTCAGGTCGACGGCGAAGAACTCGATCTCGCGTTCGCCTTCGACAGTTTCGATGCGACGGTGCGTTTCGGACCACGCCGCGGCCAGGCCGAGCCGGGCCATGGCTTCGGCGACCGCGGCCTCGCGGTGCGCGTGCGGCCACGAGTACAGCCCGAAGTACGTCTTGTGCACCACTCCGGACGGTGGCCGCCAGGCGATCGAATGCCACAGCGGTGCCGGCGACGGCCGGCCCGCGCGCGGGGTGAACGTCTCGCGGACGTGGTCGAGGCGCCGGGTCCGGAAAACGCTGTCACCAGGCCAAACGACGTCGTGGCCGAGGCTGTCGAACAGTACGCGCAGTTCCGGCTGCGCACCGGACCAGTTGACCGACATCTCGGCAGGGAACCCGTCGTCCGCCACATAGGACGGCTGGGCGGGCGCCGGTCCGATCAGCTCGTGCGCCCACGGCGGCAGCACGGTCCGCAGCATCCGGGTGGTCCGGACGGACTGCTCCAGGGGGACGTCGAGCGCCTCGCACGCGGTCGACCACAGCCCGCACAGGAAATCACCGAAGAGACGCCCCTGTGCCGGATAGTTTTCCCTTATATATTCAGGAAATTTCGGCGCGCGAGTCGTCACGAGCGGATGTTATCAGTTGGATGCTTGCTCAACTAAAAGTCTGCACCCGGGTGGTCCAGTCAATTGCGCCATGTGGGTACGCCGGCGCCCGCCGCGGCCACGCAGGGCCACAGCGGACACCGGCGGTGTCCAGAGGAGACAAAAGCGGACAACGCGCAGGTCTCAGACCCGGGCGGGGACCACCGTCATCGCGTGCTTGACCAACCGGATCAGCGCGAGCTTGCTGGAGTCACGGTCGCGTGCGTCACACATGACGATCGGCACACGGTCCGGGACCACCAGGGCCTCGCGGATTTCGTCGGCGGTGTAACGCGGTGCGTTGTCGAAGCAGTTCACCGCGACGACGAACGGGATCTTCCGGCGTTCGAAAAAGTCGATCGCGGCGAAGCTGGTCTCGAGCCGCCGGGTGTCGACCAGCACGACCGTCCCGATCGCCCCGCGGGCGAGGTCGTCCCACATGAACCAGAAACGCGCCTGGCCCGGCGTCCCGAACAGGTACAGCACGTGCCGCGGCGAGATGGTGATCCGGCCGAAGTCCAGTGCGACCGTCGTGGTCGTCTTCCGCTCGACGCCGGACAGGTCGTCGACGCCGGCACTCGCCTCGGTGAGCACCTCTTCGGTGGTCAGCGGCGGGATCTCGCTGACCGAACCGACCATCGTGGTCTTGCCCGCGCCGAAACCGCCCGCGACGATGATCTTGACCGGCGTGGGGACCATGTCCGCCCCCGTGCCGTCAGTACTTGATGAGGCCATCGAGAACCGCCTGGAGTGTTTCGAGGTCCGGCGCCTGCGCCGGGTTATGGGTGGGCGACCGCGTGATGACGAGGCCGCGTTCGATCAGGTCGCCGACGAGCACCCGCACGACCCCGAGCGGGATCTTGACGTAGACGGCGATCTCGGCGACGGACACCGGGTGGCGGCACAGCTGCACGATCGCCACGTGCTCGGGGCCCAGCCCGGTCGGCTCCTGCTCCGACCGCAGGGTCATCACCTGCGTGGACAGGTCCAGCCGCGCGGTGCCGGCCGGCGTCCGGCCGCTGGTGATCGTGTACGGCCGGACCAGCGGCCCGGCGGCTTCGTCGTACCAGCCGTCTTCGGCACTCATGTGGCCTCCCGGAGGACCGACGCCGCTTCCCGCGGCGCGGACGCCATGTAGTCGCCGACGCGCTTGACGAGCCGGCTCATCTCGTAGGCGATCATCTCGACATCGACGTTGTCCGCGGCCAGCACCGCGAGGCAGGCGCCCTGCCCGGCCGCGGAGACGAACAGGTAGCCGCGCTCCATCTCGATCATGTTCTGCAGCACCGGACCGCGGTTGAACTGCTTGCTCACCCCCTTGGCGAGGCTCTGCAGGCTGGAGGCGATGGCCGAAAGCTGGTCCGAGTCGTCCTTGCTCATCCCGGCCGACTTGCCGATCAGCAGCCCGTCGGCGGACAGCACGATGGCGTTCTGCGCGCCGACCACGCGGTTCACCATGTCGTCGAGCAGCCAGTTGAGATCGGGTTTGGGGCTCCCGTACTCGTTCATTCGACTTCAGACCCTGACTTTCCTGTGTGGACTTTCCGGTGTGTGGTCGGGGATTTAGGAGTTGTCGTCCGGCCCGCCGCGGCCGCGGCGGGTGCCCTTGTGGAACGCCGCGAGCGTGCGCGCGGTGCCTTCTCCCGGCGCCACGACGTCGTCGATGCTGTCGTCGGGTTCGTTCTCGAGCTGGGCGACGAGGTTCTGCTGCGGCTCCCGCCGGGGCAGCCGGGGCCGGTCGTCGGTCGGCTTCACGTTCGTTGCCGGGGTGATGGGCGCCGGCTCCGGTTCTGCCGCCGGGACGGAGGGCAGGGCGTCGGGCGGGGTGAGGGCGCGTGCCGGGTACGGCCTCGGCTTGGTGTCTCGCTTCATCGGGATCTGGCCGCTGAACGAGCTGGGCGTGTCCATCGTGCGGGTCGAGCTTTCTGCTGCCTGCGGCGCCGGGGCGCCCACCGGGGCGAGGACCGCGGTGGTCTCGGCCGGCGAGGTCTCCGCGGCCTGGTCGGTGTCCTCGCCGGCCAGGTGCTGGGCGGGGATGAGGACGGTGGCGCGCAGGCCGCCGTAGCGGGACGGGTCGAAGGTGACGGTGATGCCGAGCCGGGCCGCCAGGCGCGCGACCACGAACAGGCCGAGGCTGGAGTCCGCGCGCAGCGCCATCGCGTCGAATTCGGGGGCCTCGGCCATCATCGCGTTCGCCCACTCGCGGACGCCGTCCTTCATCCCGAGCCCCTGGTCCGAGACGTCGACGACGACGCCGCGCGCGACCATCCGGCTGGTCACCTCGACCGGCGAGCCGGGCGGCGAGAACGACGTCGCGTTGTCGACCAGCTCGGCGACGAGGTGGATCGTGTCGGCCACCGCGGCGCCCTTGATCGCGACGTCGGCCACCTGCTCGACCTGGACCCGCGCGTACTGCTCGGTTTCCGAGACGGCGGCGCGCAGCACCTCCATCAGCGCGACCGGCTTGCGCCAGCGGCGGCCGGGCTGCTTCCCGCCGAGGATGATCAGGTTCTCGGTGGTGCGGCGGGCGCGGGCGGCGAGGTGGTCGAGCTGGAACAGCGACGCCAGCTGCGTCGAATCGTCCTCGCGCGCCTCCATCTCGTCGAGGATCTTCAGCTGCTGGTGGACGAGCACCTGGTTGCGGTGCGCGATGCCGAGGAACACGTTGTGCACGCCGCTGCGGGCCTTGGCCTCGCTCGCCGCGGCGTTGACCGCGGTCAGCTGGGCGACGTTGAACGCCTCGGCCACCTGCCCGATCTCGTCGCGGCCGTGGTCGAGCCGGGGGAGCTCTTCCTGCAGGTCGACGGCTTCACCGCTCTTCAGCCGCTCCACGATGTCCGGCAGCCGGTTGCGGGCGAGGTCGAGGGAGTCGTTGCGCAGCCGGGCGAGGCGCGTCATCAGCGCACGGTCGACGAGCGAGCGGGACACCCGCACCGCGACGATGATCGCCGCCAGCGACGCCAGGAGGGCCACGATGCTGCCGATGATGACGTTGCGCAGCTGGGCGTCACCGGAGTCGATCGCGGCCGCCGAAACCTTGTCCGCCTGGGTGATCGCGAGGTCGTTGAGACCCTGGGCGACCTGGTTGGTCGCGTTCTCCCAGTCCGCTTCGGACACCGGCACGGACTTCTGCTCGCCTGCCGACCACGGGCCGTGCTTGACGAGCGCCTCTTCGGCCGTCCCCAGCTGGCGCCAGGCCGTGCTGGTGGTCAGCGCCTGGTACCGGTCGCGGACGCTCGGGTCGAGGAACGGCGCGATCTGCGTCAGCTGGGTCCGGTAGAGTCCGGACAGCTGCGCGAACTGGGCGAAGTCGCCGGGGGCGAACGTGCCGGCGGAGAAGGCCGTCGAGACCAGCGACGTCTCGCGCGACATCATGTCACCGGCGCGGAACACCGACGTCGCGGTGATGCCGCCGGTCGCGGCCTCGGCGTCCGGGACGATCCGGGCCTGGGTGTCGAAGAGGTTGGACGCGGTGTCCATCACGCCGTTGTAGTAGGCGTTGACCTGTGCGCGGTCGATGCTGCGGAAGCTGATCTGCGAGCGCAGCACGGGCAGCTGGTCGAACTGCGACTTCAGCGCGTTCACCTTGGACGCGATCTCGTCCGGGGCGTTGGAGATGGTCGCGGCGAACGCGTCCTTCAGCGCGGAAAGCTTTTCGTCGGTGGCCTTCTGCTGCTGCTGGAGCCGGGCCGGGCCGAGCGCCGGGTCGTCGAGGTACTGCAGCGCGGTCTGGCGTTCCTTCTGGAACTCGGCCAGCGCGGTAGCGGCCGGGATCGACACCTCGCGGACGGAAGCCGCGACCAACCGGACGTAAACGCCGTTGAAGAGGAAGTAGGACGAGACGGCGATCCACAGCACCAGCAGTGTCACGCTGGGAATGAGAACGGTCCTGGTCAGCCTTTTGCGGATCGACTTGTCGTACGGCTTGTCCGACTCGTCCCTGGGGTCTTTGTTCAGCACGGCGGTTCACGAACTCCTGAGTGACGGTCGGCGAGGAAAGGGGACCCGGACGAGGAAGCGGACACGACGATGGGACACAGCGGCCGCCGTCACCCGTCTTCGCCTCACCCTCCGTGTTGCCGCAGAATCGATCAGGGTCCGTTTTTTACCACGAACCCCTGACACCCGTTCGGCGTGACCCGGCTTCCGGACAGTCGTCCGGCCAGCGGCGAACGGCGTTTACCGTCTGCTCCGGGATGATCACCGGCATTTGCTCTGGTAGCAGGCCCGGGACACATTTCGATGACTTGCGCGCTGGGCCGAACGGGTGAAAGTGAATTCCGCTGGATCGAGGTGTGCGGTGGTCCGCGGCCGCGGAAAGAAGGGAAGCGGTGGTGCCCGGAAGCGCCCTGTCCCGCCGGTACTCTTCGTGGCATGTGCCGGTACGCCGAGACGACCTACAAGGTCCACTATGTGTGCGTGCCGTGCCGGCGCAGTCGCAAGCAAGCCTGGGACGGGGCGGAGCACCGCTGTCCGGAGTGCCGCCGGCCGATGGTTTTCGCCGGCCACGATTTCGCGGCCCCGCCGCGGCGGGACGGTTCGGGGTGGACGGCGGTCGCGGCGGTTCTCGAGGCCGGGTTGAGGTACGAGGGCTTCGAGCCGTGCGGCTGCGGTCGTGAGCCGGAGTTCCGGCCCCGGACGGCGGCACAGGTCCGTGCCCGGCGGCGGGTCGCCCGGCGGGCGGGTGTGCCGGAAACCGAAGCGCCGGCCGCGCGGAATCCGGACGACCTCGCCCGCTGAGCAGGGTTCCGCCAAGCCGGCCAATCCCGGCGTGGCCCCTCTTGCGGCGGCGAGGTCCTGAACGAGTCATTCAAGACGTCGGCACCTCCGGTTGGCGACGGGCGGGCTTTACACCCGGCGATTGATTGTCAACTCACCTATACATCGACTATCGTCTTGTCAACTCAGTCCGCCAAGGAGGGTGTGATGAGCGAAGCGACCGGGACCGTGCCCGCCGGCTCGACCGAGCTGTGGCGCGACCGCAAGCGGCACCTGTGGCTGATCGGGCTGGTCGTGCCCTCCCTGGCGTTCCTCGCCATCGGGCTGCACGCCGCCACCGGGTGGGGTGGCTGGTTCTGGATCGGACCGGTCGTGATCCTGGTGATCGTGCCGGTCGTCGACCTCGTCGCCGGGCTGGACCGGAGCAACCCGCCCGACGACGTCATCGCGCGGCTGGAGAACGACCGCTACTACCGCTGGATCACCTTCGCCTTCCTGCCCGTCCAGTACCTCGGCTTCGCGGCGGCGTTCTGGCTGATCGCCCGGGGCGAGCTCACCGTGGCGGACAAGATCGGGCTCGCCGTGTCGATCGGCTGCGTCGGCGGGATCGGCATCAACACCGCGCACGAACTGGGCCACAAGAAGGAGAGCCACGAGCGGTGGCTGTCGAAGATCGCGCTCGCGCAGAGCTGGTACGGGCACTTCTACATCGAGCACAACCGCGGCCACCACGTCCGCGTGGCGACGCCGGAGGACCCGGCGAGCAGCCGCGTCGGCGAAAGCTTCTACCGCTTCTGGCCGCGCACGGTGTTCGGCTCGCTGAAGTCGGCGTGGCGGCTGGAGCGCAAGCGCTACGCCCGGCGCGACCGCCACCCGTACCGGCTGGGCAACGACGTCCTCAACGCCTGGCTGATGTCCGCGGTGCTGTGGGCGGGGATGGTCGCCTGGCTCGGCGTGGGTGTGCTGCCCTACCTGGTGATCCAGGCGGTCGTCGGGTTTTCGCTGCTGGAGGTGGTCAACTACATGGAGCACTACGGCATGCTGCGGCAGCGGGTCGGCGTGCCCGGGCGGCGGCGGTACGAGCGCGTCGATCCCAGCCACAGCTGGAACTCCAACAACATCGCCACGAACGTGCTGCTCTACCACCTGCAGCGGCACAGTGACCACCACGCCAACCCGACCCGCCGCTACCAGACGCTGCGCGACTTCGCCGAGTCGCCGGTGCTGCCCACCGGGTACGCCGGGATGATCGTGCTGGCGCTGGTCCCGCCGCTGTGGCGCCGGGTGATGGACCCGCGGGTGCTCGCGCACTACGGCGGGGACATCTCGCGCGCCAACATCCAGCCCGCCAAGCGCGCGAAAGTACTGGCCCGCCACGGAACCCGCGTGACGGCGGCTTCGCGGGAGCTCGCCGACACCCGCGGCGACGCCACCGAAGGCGGCATGTGTCCCGGCTGCGGGTACGTCTACGACGAACGGCGCGGCGACCCGCGGGAGGGCTTCCCGGCCGGCACGCCGTGGGCGGCGATCCCGGACTCCTGGTGCTGCCCGGACTGCGGCGTGCGCGAGAAGGTCGACTTCGTGGCACCGGGACGGGTGAGCCCGGCCGGGCCCTAGAATGCCGATCATGAGCAGGGCGGTTCCGGTGCCGGCGGAAGGTGGTCAGCACCGGCAGCCGATCATCGCCGCGGCGATCGAGCTGACGGCGAAGTCCGGCTGGCAGGCCGTCACGATGGCCCGGCTGGCCGAGCTGGCCGGCGTCAGCCGTCAGACGGTGTACAACGAGATCGGCTCCAAGCCCGCGCTGGCCGAAGCGATGGTCGCCCACGAGCTCGGCCGGTTCCTCTCGGTCGTCGGCGCCGCCTTCGACCGCCACCCGGACGACCTGGTCGAGGCGATCTACGACGCCGTCCGCGCGGTCCTCGAGCTCGCCGACGACAACACGCTGCTGCGCGCGATCGTCTCCGCGACGCACGGCACCGCCCCGGAGTTCCTGCCGCTGCTGACCACCGACTCGGGCGCGCTGCTCGCCCAGGCGAAGACCGTCGTGGCCGGGCGGGTGGCGAGCTACCGCCCGCCGCTGACCGCCGACCAGGTCGACGTGGTGATCGACCTGGTCGTCCGCGCGGTCCTGAGCCACGTCATGCAGCCCTCGGAGACACCGGCCCGCACCGCCGACGGCTTGGCGTGGGTGGTCGCGCGGGTCCTCGGGGTGACGGCGACCCCGCCCCTGCGGCACACCTAGCGCAGGCCGTGCCGGTCCAGCCACGCCGCGATTTCCGCGGCGATCTCCTTCGGCCGGTCCTCCTGGGCGTGGTGCCCGGCTTCCCCGCACGCGACGACGTCAAGTGCCGCGATGTTGTCCCGGCACCACTGCGCCATCTTTTCGCCGATCAGCAGCGTCGGTGAGCCTTCGAACGTCATCAGCAGCTTCGGCGTGCGCTCGCTGGCGGCCAGCCACTCGTCGTAGGCCTCGATGCGGGCGACCAGCTCGGCCGGGTCGCCGCCGAGCGGCAGCTGGCGCGCCCAGGCGAGCACCGGGCGACGGCTTTCCGGCGTCGGGAACGGCGCGAGGTACCGCGCCAGGTCGTCGTCGGCGACCGGGGTGCGGACGCCACCGGTGAACGCCTGGCGGATGAACAGGTCCTGCGTCAGCACCAGGTCTTCGCCGACGCCGGGGGTGCGGATCTTCCGCGACCGCTCGGCCGCCTGCGGCGTCAGGTCGTCCCAGGCCATCGGCTTCACGATGGTCTCGAAGAACGCGAGCCCGCGGACCCGGCCGGGGTGGCGGGCGGCGAAGTCGAAGGCGAGCGCGCCACCCCAGTCGTGCCCGACGAGGACGACGTCGTCCAGGCCGAGCGTGTCGAACCAGGCGTCGAGGTGGCGGGCGTGGTCGGCGAAGGTGTACGCGAGGTCCGGCTTGGGCGAGCGGCCCATGCCGATGAGGTCCGGGGCCAGCAGCCGTCCGCCGCCGAGGTGGGGGAGGACGTTGCGCCAGCTGTGCGACGAACCCGGGTTGCCGTGCAGGAAGGCGATCGGGGTGCCGGTGCCGGTTTCTTCGTGGTGCAGCATGGCTTTCAGGGCTCCAACGGGGTGTCGAGGAGAAGGGTCAGCTCGCGGGACAGTGCCGCGGTGCGATCGCTGCGCCGGCCGCCGAGCGGGGCCAGGAGCCGGTCGAGCAGCTCGGCCACGGTGGCGATCGCCGGCTCGGTCACTTCGCGGCCGCGGGCGGTGAGGCGCAGCCGGACGGTCCGGGTGTCGGCCGGGTCGCGGGTGCGCTCGACGAGCCCGTCGGCGTCGAGCGTGCGGGCGAGCTTGGAGACGTAGAGCGCTTCCAGCCCGGTGTGGTCGGCCAGTTCGCGCTGGCTCGGGCTCGCCCCGGCGCGTTCCAGGCCGGAGAGCGACGACAGGAAGACGTACTGCGCGTGCGTCAGCCCGGCCGGGGCGAGGGCGCGGTCCACGGCGACCCGCCACTTCGTGGACAGCCGCCAGACGAGGTAGCCGGGAGTGCTCATGCCGGATACTGTACATGGCTACTAACTACATGGCTACTATTCGGTGGCGGGCCGGAACAGGTAGTTGTTGGCGTGGGCGCAGACCCGGTGCGCGGCGTGCCACCCGTTGCGCCAGGCGTACATCGTGTAGCCGCGGGCGGTGAGCCACGCCACGACGTCGTCCGGGGAGTAGGGGTACCGATCGGTGTGCCGGGCTTCGATTTCGACGAGCAGGGTCGGCCGGAACCCTTCGATGGTCTGCCGGCCGCCCTCGAGCACGAGCAGTTCGCCTCCTTCGACGTCGATCTTGGCGAAGTCGAGCCGGGGCAGCTCGGCGCAGAGCCGGTCCAGGGTGCCGGTTTCGACGACCACGTCGACGTGGTAGCGATAGCCGGCGGTGGAACCGAGACCGGTGCTCCCCGAAGCGAGGAACGACCGGCTGGTGGCCGGACCGTAGGCGCCGAACGGAACGCGCATCACGGCCCGGCCCGGTTCGGCGCCCAGTGCCATCGTGTGGTGGACGACGTTGCGGCGCTCCCGCGCTCCCAGGACCCGCGACCACACCGGGTGCGAGAACGGCAGCGGTTCGACGCTGTGCACCAGGCCCGCGTCGCCGACCAGGTGGGACAGCGCCTGGCTGTACAGGCCGGCGGCCGACCCGACGTCCACGCACACGTCGCCCGGCTTGACGAGGCCGCGGAGAGTGGGCAGTTCGGCGTCGAGGCAGGGCGTCCACCGGGCGATCAGGTTCGCCGTCGCGGTGGTCAGGGCCGGGCGGTTGAGAAGGAGCATCGGGTTCCTCGGCGTTCGATCGGGAAGGACACGCCCACCCTGCCGTCGCCGGAAGCCGGGGACATCGGCCCGCCGATCACACCCAGGGTGGCTGGACCCGCCCGTGGGCGTACGCCCGCAGGTGGTCACCGGGATGGCTCGACCAGCCCCAGCTCGTAGGCGATGATCACGAGGTGGACGCGGTCGCGCGCGTCCAGTTTGGTGAACAGGCGCGCCACGTGGGCCTTGGCGGTGGCCACGCTGATGAACAGTTCGGCGGCGATCTCGTGGTTGGACCGGCCGAGGCCGACCAGGGTCAGGACTTCGCGTTCCCGTCCGGTGATGCCGTCGGCAGGGCGGGGTGCCCGTGCCGGTTCGGGGCGGGCGGCGAAGTCCGCGATCAGGCGCCGGGTGACGCCGGGGGCGATGAGGGCGTCCCCGGCGGCGACCACGCGGATCGCGGCGAGGATGTCTTCCAGCGCCATGTCCTTGACGAGGAACCCGCTGGCGCCCGCGCGAAGCGCGCCGTAGACGTATTCGTCCTCGTCGAACGTCGTGAGCATCACCACGTGCGGTGCTTCCGCGCCGGCGGTGAGCCGCCGGGTGGCCTCGATGCCGTCCATCCCCGGCATCCGGATGTCCATCACCACCACGTCCGGCCGGGTGTCCCGGGCGAGCTCCACCGCTTCCCCGCCCGTGCCGGCTTCGCCGACGACGACGAGGTCGTGGTGGTCGGCGATGAGGACGCGCAGGCCGTTGCGGATCAACGGCTGATCGTCGGCCAGGAGGATCCGGACCGTCATCGCACGCCCGCCGGAACCGGGATCCGGGCGCCGACCCGGAAGCCGCGGCCGGGTCGCGGGCCCGCGGTGAAGTCGCCGTTGAGCAGGGCGACCCGTTCGCGCATCCCGGAAATCCCGTACCCGGCGCCCTCGGGCCCGCCCCGCCCGTCGTCGGTCACCTCGATGAGCAGTTCGCCGTCCCGCTGCTCGACCTGCACCTCGCACCGGTCGGTACCGGCGTGCCGGCCGACGTTGGTGACCGCCTCCTGGATGATCCGGAAGGCCGACAGGTCGATGTCCGGCGGCAGCGGCCGCCGCTCGCCGTGCCACCGGAGGTCCACCCGGACCCCGGCGTCCGCCGAACGCGCGATCAGGGCGTCGAGGTCGCCGAGGCCCAGCGGCGCGGCGATGGGCTCGCCGTCGGTCCGGCGCAGCGCCCCGAGCATCCGGCGCAGCCCGGCCAGGGTGTCCCGGCTGGCGTCCTCGATGGCGTGCAGGGCGTTGCGGGCCTCCGCCGGCTGGGTATCGATCACCCGGCTGCCCACGCCGGCCTGGATGGCGATCACACCCATGCTGTGCGCCACCATGTCGTGCAGTTCCCGGGCGATCCGCAGCCGTTCGGCCTGGACCGCCTCGGCCGCGATGTGTGCCCGCCGCGCCTCGGCGTTCTGCCGCCGCAGGCGGATCGTGGTCCCGGCCAGCCAGGCGATGACCAGCCCGATGACCGTCTGGATCGCAGCGGATGCTTCATAGCCTTCCCACAGCGGGAAGGCACTGCCCACGACGAGCTGAACCACGAAGGCCGCGGCGGCACCGCGGGCCAGTACCCGGGGCCGCCGGGTGGCCGCGAGGTAGCCCACCGCGAGGTCGGCACCCACGATGAGCAGGTACCGGACGTCGACCCGGAACTCCGGCGACGGCAACGCCCCCGTGGCGGCCAGCTCGACGAGCAGCAGGCCCAATACGAACCACGGCCGGCGGTGCACGACCAGGAGCGGCAGCGCCACGGCCAAGAGCGGCAGGCCGTAGGCCGAGCCGCCGACGCCGGTCCAGCAAAGCAGGAGCAAGGGGGACAAGGCGAGCGCCGACCAGGTCAGCGCCGCTCGACCCCGCCCCGGCACCCACCCGCCCGGCCGAAGACGAGGGATGAGACGCATGCGGTGATCGTAATCAGCCGATCGCCGGGCCGGCATCCGCTCGGGGGCGTACGCCCGGGGGATACCGGCCGCCGGCGGCAATGTGCTCCCCGGGCCGACGCCGCGGGCCCGGCGGATCGGCACCGTTGGCCGGGTGATCGAAACCCGTGCGACAGCGCAAGTTCTCTTCCCCCGGCGGAACCGATGAGCCGGCTCGCCGCGGTCTTCACGACCCTCGCGGTGGCGGTGACCCCGGCCGCCGGGATCCTGCTGGCCCCACCCGGTGCGGCGGTACCGGCCGATCCGGCCGGTACCGCCGCGTGGCTCGCCGACCACCGGCGGCTCCCGCACCCGGTGTCCACCGATCCTCTTGGTGTACAACGGTTTCTGGCCTCCCTCGACGACGTCGAGCGTCGTGAGCTCGCCGCCCGCTACCCGGGTGTCGTGGGTGCACTGGACGGCGCGCCGCCGGAGCTGCGGTACGCGGCGAACCGCCTCGCGATGCGCGCGGCCGGGCCGCCGTACCGGGACCAGGACGGGCAGTTCCTGCTCTTCGACCCGCGCGGCGACGGCCGGGTGGCGCAGGTGTTCGGGAACCTGGCGACCGCCCGCCGGATCGCTGTCCTGGTCCCCGGGGTGGCCACCCGGGCGGCCAACTTCCGGACCGGCGTCGGCGACCGGCGCTACCGGGCGCCGGCCACGCAGGCCGCCGATCTGTACCGGTCGGCCACCGCGCACGGCGCCGGGGACTTCGCGGTGATCGCCTGGCTCGGTTACGACACCCCCGACGGGGTCACCATCTCCGCCGCGCGCGAGGACCTGGCGCAGGCCGGCGCCGATGCGCTGCGGCGCTTCGTGTCCGGGCTGGTGGCCGTCCGTCCACAAGCGACTATCGCGCTGCTCGGGCACAGCTACGGGTCGACGGTGCTCGGCCTCGCCGCACCCGGCCTGCCCCCGCAGGTCACCGACATCGCCGCCTTCGGCAGCCCCGGTATGGGCGTCGACGACGTCACGGCGCTGCACACCACCGCGCGCGTGTGGGCCGGGCAGTCCGCCCGGGACTGGATCCGCTGGGTGCCCGGCGTCCGGCTGTTCGGGCTCGGCCACGGCACCAAGCCCGCCGACCCCGCGTTCGGTGCCCGCCCGTTCGCCACCGCCGACGTCGCCGACCACGACCACTACCTCAGCCCGGGCACCGACTCCCTGCGCGACCTCACCCGCATCGCCACCTCCGGCGCCGTCCCGGGAACCCGTTCGTGACCACCCCGGCAGAGGCGACCGGATGGGCCGCGCGGACCGCCGCAGGCACACCCGGGAACCGGGACCGGACGGTGGACGCGCTGCGCGCCGTCGCGATCGTCGGCGTGGTGCTCGGACACTGGCTGGTGACCGCCGTGGTCAGCGATCCGCACCAGCCCGCGGCACTGCACCTGGAGAGCCCGCTCTCGCACCTGCCCGGGCTCACACCGCTGACCTGGTTCCTGCAGACGCTCGGCCCGTTCTTCTTCGCCGCCGGCTACGCGGCGGCACGCAGCTCGAGCGGCCGGGGAACCCGGTCGGGGCCGGCGTCCCGGCTGCGCCGGGTGGGCCGGCCGGTCCTCGCGCTCGCGCTGGTCTGGCTCCCGGCCATGCTGCTGCTGACCGTGGTGGGCACCCCGGTCGGCACCCGGCAGGTCGTCCGGACGCTGGTGACCCAGCCGCTGTGGTTCCTGCTCGTGTACCTGGTGCTGACGGCGTTCGCGCCGCTGCTGCGCAAAGCCGTCGTCCGGTGGGGCGGCTGGACGGCCCTGCCCGCCGTGGCCGCGGTCGCGGTCGTCGACGCGATCCGGCCGCACGGCCTGCCTCCGTGGCTGGCGCTGACCGCCGTGCCGATCGGCTGGGCGGTGCCGTACCTGCTGGGCATCGCGCTGGCCGAGGGACGGCTGCCCCGCCGGACCGGTGCGGTGCTGCTGCCCTGGGGAGCCGGTGGCGGTGCGGCGCTGGTCCTGGTCGCCGGGTATCCGGCGAGCGCGGTCGGCGTGCCGGGCGACCGCTGGTCGAACCTCGCCCCGCCGTCGCTGTTCGCGCTGGCTCTCACGGCCGCGCAGCTGGGCGCGTTCCTGCTGCTGCGGGACCGGCTGCGCAACGCGCTCCGGCGACCCTCGCTCCGGGCACCGGTTGCCGCCCTCAACCGGGCCGCGATGGCCGTCTACTGCTGGCACCAGTCCGCGTTGCTGCTGGTCAGCTTCACCGGCCTGCTCGCCGGTCGGCCACCGGGGCTGCTCGATCCGCCTCTTGCGGGCTGGCTCTGGTCCCGGCTGCTCTGGCTGCCCGTTTTCGCCGGGACGCTCGTCATGCTGAGCTTCCGCCGTCGTCGCCGCCCGCGGTAGCGGCTCAGGCGGCGAGCTCGCGGATGCGCTCCATGGCCCGCCGGACCTCGGCGAAGCCGGTGGTGAGCGGGCTCAGCCCGATGCGGATGCCGTCGGGACGGCGGAAGTCGATGAGCACGCCGTGCTCGATGAGGACGCGTGAGAGCCGTTCGGCGTCCGGGTGGCGGAGGGTGACGTGCCCGCCCCGGCGGTCGTCGTCGCGCGGCGAAGCGATCGTGAACCCGAGCGGGACGAGCCACGCGTCGGCGAGGGCGATCACCCAGCGGCCCAGCGCGACGGCCTTGGCCCGCACGCGGTCGATGCCCGCTTCCGCCAGCAGCGCCACGCCCTCCTGGACGCCCACCATGCCCAGCACCGGCGGCGTGCCGGACAGCGCCCGCCGGATGCCGGGCGCGGGGACGTATTCCGCGGCCATGCCGAAGGTGTCGGCGGCGCCCATCCAGCCGGTGATCGGCTGGCCGAACGTCTCGTGGTGACGCGCGTTGGCGTAGAGGAAGGCGGGCGCGCCGGGCCCGGCGTTGAGGAACTTGTAGGTGCAGCCGACGGCGAAGTCGGCACCGGCCGCGTCCAGCTCGACCGGGATCGAGCCGACGCTGTGGCAGAGGTCCCAGACCACGAGCCCGCCGCGCTCGTGCACCAGCCGCGTGACGGCGGCCAGGTCGGTGATCGCCGCCGATCGGTAGTCCACATGGGACAGCGTGACCACCGCGGTCCGCGGCCCGGTGACCGCCGCGACGTCCTCGCTCTCGGCCCACCGGACGGTCAGGCCGAGTTCGGCCGCGACGCTCTCGACGAGGAACCGGTCGGTGGGGAAGTTCGCGGTGTCGGTGACGATCTCGTCGCGGCCGGGCCGCAGGGCGACGGCCGCCCGGAGCGCCTTGTAGAGGCACACGGACGTCGAATCGGCGACGATGGTCTGGCCCGGCGCGGCCCCGAGGGCGACGCGGCCCAGCTCGTCCCCGATCTCCTCGGGCAGCGTGAGCCAGCGTTCTTCCCACGACCGGATCAGCCGGGCACCCCACTCGTGCGCGACGAGCTCCTGCAGCCGCTCGGCGGTGGCCCGCAGCGGGCGGCCGAGCGAGTTCCCGTCGAGGTAGGCCACGACGCCGGGATCGGTGATCGGGACGAACCGCTCGCGGAAGGCGGCGAGCTCGTCTTCGGCGTCGAGGCGGCCCGCGGCCCCGGGCGAGAGGTCGTCGGCGATCAGCGCTTTTCCTTGTCCCGCGCCGCTTCCTTGCGCACTTCGGCCTGGGTGGCGCGCTCCCGCACCAGCCAGTCCGGGCTTTCCGTCTTCAGCGCGTCGATCTGCTCGGTGGTGAGCGGCTCGGTGATGCCGCCGCGGGTGAGGCCGCCGATGGACACGCCCAGCTTCGCCGCGACCACCGGCCGCGGGTGCGGGCCCGTGCGGCGCAGCTCGCGCAGCCACTCCGGCGGGTCGGCCTGCAGCGCGTTCAGCTCGTCGCGCGTCACGACGCCCTCCCGGAACTCCGCGGGGGTGGCTTCGAGGTACACACCCAGCTTCTTCGCCGCGGTCGCGGGCTTCATCGTCTGGGTGGTCTTGTGCGACGTCATGCCGTCCAGGGTAGCCAGCGTCACTCCCGGTAACCTGACCCGGTGACCTCTTTCAAGCTCGCGTACGTCCCGGGAGCAACGCCCGCCAAGTGGGTGCGGACCTGGGGCGAGCGGGTGCCGGAGGTGCCGCTGACCCTCGTCCCGGTCGCCCCCGCCGACGCGGCGGCCCTGCTGCGCGCCCGCGACGCCGACGCGGCGCTGCTGCGGTCCCCGATCGACCGGGACGGCCTGCACGCGATCCCGCTCTACACCGAGACGACGGTCGTCGTGGTGCCCAAGGACCACCTGATCGCGGCGGCGGACGAAGTGTCCACCGTGGACCTGTCGGACGAGGTCGTGCTGCACCCGCTCGACGACACGCTGGAGTGGCCGGCGCTGCCTGGCCGCCCGGCGGTTTCGCGGCCCGAGACGACGGCGGACGCGATCGAGCTGGTCGCGGCCGGGGTCGGGGTGCTCGTCGTCCCGCAGTCGCTCGCCCGGCTGCACCACCGCCGTGACCTCACCTACCGGCCGGTCGGGGACGCGCCGCAGTCGAGCGTCGCGCTGTCGTGGCTGGAGGAGGAGACGACGGACCTGATGGAGCAGTTCATCGGGATCGTCCGCGGCCGGACGGTGAACAGCACCCGCGGGCGCCCCCAGGCGCCGGCGGAGCGCAAGCGCCCGGAACGCAAGCCCGCCGCGGCGAAACCGGCCCGGCGCACCGGGGGCGCGGGGAAGCACCGCCGCCGGGGCTGACCCGTTACGACGTCGCGCAGACGCAGTTGCCGTCGGCGCGGTCGGACAGGTCGGGGTCGTCGAACCAGTGGCCGTCCTCGCCGAGGTAGCGGAACTGCAGGACGGTGCCCGGCGCCACGTCCACCGACGTCGAGCGGCGGCCGTTCGACCGCGGCGTGAGGTGGTGGCGGCCGGGGGTCCAGTCGTTGAACGAGCCCACGACGCTCACCCGGCCGGGCGGCGCGCCGATCGGGAGGCTGAAGGTGACGCGCTGGGTGCCGGCCCGGCTCTTGCTGATCTTGATCACTCTGTTCGGGGCCTTTCGCGGGGATGGACGAAGGTGCGTGCTCGGCACTGAGCGCGGACATGATCGCACAGCTGTGACGATTCGGTCACGCCCAGTGCCCGATTGGGTTACGGCGCCGCTCAACGGTCCGCCACTGACCGGGTGATGCTGGGGTGAACCATGATCATCTTGGGGTTGCTTCCGCGCGACGGTGGGAAACTGACTGCCGTGACCGTCGCCGCTGATCGTCAAGTCAAGGACCCGTGTGCCTGGCTCAGCGCCGTCACCCACGAGCTCGCCGACGCCCCTCCGGCCGACACGCGAGCGGTGCTCCTGACGGTGTGGGACGGGTTGGTCGCCGCCCGGTTGGCCGGGCTGTACGCCGCTGCGGCGTCGCCCCGCTGGCGGGCGAGGCAGCGTCACGCCGAAGCGGTCGAGTTCGATCTCGCCGTGCAGCTGGCGCGCAACTGCACCATCGGCACCGGCCTGGCCATCCCGGCCCGGCTGCCGGGAGCCGCGGTCGCCTGGCCCGGGGAGCGGGCCGATGCGGCGATCGCGGCGGTGGTTTCCTTCTGCGGCACGGCGGAAGCGGTGCTGCGTCGCGCGGGCGAGCTGACGCCGGTGTGGGAGGACAGCCTGCTCGGCCCCGTCGCGCTGACCTGCTGGCTGGCGGACTGCTGGACGGGCCGCCACACCGGCTGCCCCCTGCGGCTCCCGGTGCCCCCGCCGCCGTGGTGGCGCTGACGCGGGTGTCCGTCAGGTGAAGGCTGGTGCGAGGGGAGAGAGGAGGCCGGGGGTGACCGACCCGTCTTCGAGACTTCCGGAGGCAACCCGCGCGGCGGTGCGCGCGCTCCTGCTGGCCGAGCTGACGGCGGCAGGCCGGCGGGCGCGCGCCGCGGGCTGCTCACCCGAGGCGCTGACGGCGGTGTTCGAGGCCCGCCGCCGTTCGGTCGAGGACGGCTGACCGGCGGACGGACGCACGAGGAAGGCCCGATTCCCTCCCCCCGGGAATCGGGCCTTCCTCGTG
>JARAWT010000107.1:0-24252 GCA_033793495.1 Streptomyces sp. MN03-5084-2B
GTGGCGGGGGCGGCGGCTCCTCCGCGGGGGCGTTGAGCCCGGGGATCGGCTCGGGCGGGACGTTCGGCGCGAACCACGACCCCTTCGGCGCCTCACTGCCTGTGACCTTGGGCACGCCGGGGCCGTCCTTCGCGCTCGGCGGCGGGTCCGGCAGTGCCATCGGAGTGGTCTCCCGCGCGCCGGACGACGAGCGGTCTTCGTCCGACGAAGGCCACATCGGCTGGTCGTTTTCCGGCACCCACCACTCCTTCTCACCTGCCCCGGGAGGGGCCAAGCTCACATGCCGCGTGGCCGACATCGATGCGACCCCCCGGCAGGGCGTAGTCCACACTAGGAGACGTCAAGACGGTCATGAAGGTTGCCGCCCGCGACGTGCGGGCACGCCCGATCTACGAAGAAGCAGCGAGGACGCCGTGGAGTTCGACGTCACGATCGAAATCCCCAAAGGGGAGCGCAACAAGTACGAGGTCGACCACAAGACCGGCCGCATCAAGCTGGACCGGACCCTGTTCACGGCCACGCAGTACCCCGCCGACTACGGGTTCATCGACGACACCCTCGGCCAGGACGGCGACCCGCTCGACGTGCTCGTCCTCGTCCAGGAGCCGACGTTCCCCGGCTGCCTGATCCGCTGCCGCGCGATCGGCATGTTCCGGATGACCGACGAGAAGGGCCCGGACGACAAGGTCCTCGCGGTCCCGACCAACGACCCGCGCCTGGAGCACCTGCGGGACATCCACCACCTGAACGAGTTCCACAAGCTGGAGATCCAGCACTTCTTCGAGGTCTACAAGGACCTCGAGCCCGGCAAGAGCGTCGAAGGCTCGTCCTGGGTCGGCCGCACCGAGGCCGAGGCGGAGATCGCCCGGTCGTACGAGCGCGAGACCGACCGCCTGGCGAAGGAAGAAGCCAACGGCGGCTCGGCCCACTAGCCCGCACGGAAAGGCCCCCTCGGGATCTCCCGAGGGGGCCTTCTCACGCGGTCAGTGCGCCAGAGCGAGCGCCGGAGCGGCGTCAGCCTCAGCCTCCGCGCGCTGCTCCATCGCCGACTTGTCCGACAGCGGCTTCTCCTTGAGGAACCACACCAGCACGAACCCGGCGGTCAGCACGATCCCGCCGACCAGGAACACCGTGCTCATCGACTCAGCGAAGCCCTGCAGGATCGGCCGGGCCAGCGTCGGGTCGAGCGTCGACAGGAACGACGTGTCGTTGACGTCGAGGCCGCTCTGCAGCTGCTTCGCGAACTCCGGGTGCTGCGCCAGCGCCGCCGTGTAGGCCGGGGTGGTCATCGCCGAGCGGATGGCGTTCGCGATCCGGTCGCCGACCGTGCCGAACAGGATCGACAGGAACACCGCGGTGCCCGCCGTGCCGCCGATCTGCCGGAAGAACGTCGCCGCCGAGGTGGCGACGCCGATGTCCTGCGGGCGGACGTCGTTGGTCGCGGCCAGCACCAGCGTCTGCATCGAGGCGCCGAGGCCGAGGCCGATCACGAAGGCGATCACCATGACCAGGGCCAGCGAGGTGTCGACGGTGATCGTGGACAGCGCGAACAGCGCCGCCGCCATCAGGCCGATCCCGGCCACCGCGAACATCTTGTACCGGCCGGTCCGCGAGATCACCGCGCCGCCGCCCATGCTCGCGATCATGATGCCGAGCGTCAGCGGGAGCATCTGCAGGCCGGCCTGGGTCGGCGTCGCGCCCTTGACGATCTGCAGGTACAGCGGCAGCGACATCATCGCGCCGAACATCCCGGCGCCCTGCACGACGGTGACGATCGTCGACATCCGGAACACCGGGCGCTTGAACAGGCGCAGCGGCAGGAGGGCGGCGTCGCCCATCCGGCGTTCGATCCCGGCGAAGGCGGCCACGCCCAGCGCGCCGACGACGTACATCGCGATCGAAGCGGCGGAGCCCCAGCCCCACTCGCGGCCCTGCTCGGCGACGATCAGCAGCGGCACCAGGCCGGTGGCCAGGGCCACGGCACCCCAGTAGTCGACCTTCTGGTCCACGCGGCTGTGCGGCAGGTTCAGCACCTTGGTGACGACGACGAGCGCGGCGAGCGCGATCGGGACGTTGACCAGGAAGACCCAGCGCCAGCCGGTGATACCGGCGAAGGTGTCGATGCCGGCGAAGAACCCGCCGACGACCGGGCCGGCGACGCTCGAGATGCCGAACACGGCCATGAAGTAGCCCTGGTACTTGCTGCGCTCCCGCGGCGCGGTGATGTCGGTGATGATCGCGAGGGCCAGGGACATCAGGCCACCGGCACCCAGGCCCTGGAAGGCGCGGAACGCGGCGAGCTCGTACATCGACGTCGCCATGCCGCTGGCCAGCGAGCCGACCAGGAACAGCGAGATCGCCGTCAGGTACATGGGCTTGCGGCCGTAGAGGTCGGACAGCTTGCCGTACAGCGGCGTCGAGAGCGTGGCGGTGATCAGGTAGGCCGTGGTGGCCCAGGCCTGCAGGGACAGGCCGTGGAGCTCGTCGGCGATGGTGCGCATCGAGCTCGACACGATGGTCTGGTCGAGCGCGGCGAGGAACATGCCGAGCATCAGCCCGGACAGCACGGTCAGGATCTGGCGGTGAGTCAGTTTGCCGTTCGTAGCGGCTGCTCCTTCCGTCGTGGTGGTGTCGCTCATGGTGGTCTCCCTCGGGACGTCTCCGCGTAGTTGCTTGTACCCCTCAACTACTTGCTTGAGCCAAGTATTCCTCGGGAAGCTTGTACCGTGCAATCAAATATCGTGTGACCCCGGTCTCCCCGCCCGCTTGACGGCCTTCGCGACCACGGTGACCTCGGCGGACGGGACGTCGAGACCGGTCACGAAGGCGTAGAGGTCACCCAGGTCCCGGCACCAGACGGCGGCCATCAGGTTCGTGACGCCGGTCGTGGCGAGGGTGCCGTGGACCATCGGGTGGGTCGCGAGCTTTCGCCCGACCTCGTCGAGGCGGCCCGGCGGAACGGTCATCCAGACGTTGGCGTCGACCTCCAGGCCGAGGGCTCGCACATCGATGTTCGCGTAGGTGCGCAGGCGCCCGGCCGCGGCCAGCCGGTCGAGGCGCCGTCGAACCGTCGACTCCGGCGCTTCACCGGCCAGCTCGGCCGGTCCGAGCCGCGCATCCCCGGCCAGCCGATCCAGCAGGCGCCGGTCGAGGTCGTCGAGCGGGACGTCCGCGCCGGGAGGCGGCGGGGTCAACGCGACGGTCTCGCCGTCGCTCAGCAGCCCCGTGCGCCACCGGGTGGCGTCGGAGAAGACGTGCAGGATCGAGTGCGCCCGGAGTTCGGTGACCGCGGTCGTCGACGGCAGTGCGTCGTGCACCAGCCGGCCGTCGAGGCCGCCGAGCGCGACGGCGCTGATCTCCTCACCGCCCGCGAGGACGTCCACGAACAGCACGTCGTTCCGCTTGGCCAGGGCAGCCGCGATCACCGGTGTCCGGCCACGGAGGACCTTGACCCGCAGCAGCATCGCGCCCCGCAGCCCGTGCGCCGGATCGGGGACGCAGACGACTTTCAGCCGCCCGTCGGCACGAAGGCGGGCGATGGCCCGGGTGACCGTGCGCGGGGAGAGGCCGAGGACCTCGGCGATCCGGCCGGGTCCGGCACGGCCGTCGACCTGCAGTGCCGAAACCACCCGCTGTTCGATTTCCGTCATGAGCTGCATAGGTGAAGTCCGGTTCCGCTCAGTCCACAGTGCTGGAGTACCCCGGTAAGCCACCCCAGCCTAATGCTGAGCACATGCTGAAATCCGTGATCGACATCGTGGAAGCCCTGGCCGCCGACGTCCGTGGCCCGGAACGCCCGCCCGCTTCCTTCGAGGAGCTGCGTGCGGTCTTCTCCGCCATCGACGACCCCCTCGCCGCGAACCTCCGGGCCGCCCTGACCGATTTGAGGCCCGCAGCCTGGGCGGACGAGTTCGACGACCTGCCCGGCGGCGAGGTCTGGGTGGTGGACGCCCTCGACGGCGCCGTCCAGCTCCTCCAGGGGCTGCCGCAGTACTGCCTCACCGTCACGCTCGTCCGCGACGGCGACCCGGAACTCGCCGTCCTGCATTCGCCCTGGCTCAAGGAGACCTACGCGGCCCGAAGGGGTGCGGGAGCGACCAGGAACGGGGAGCCGATCAAGCCCTCGCGCAAGAAGGCGCTTGAAGCAGCGGTGGCGGCCACCAGCCAGCCACCCTTCGTCACCGAGCAGCCCGGCGTCGCCGAAGCGGCGGGCACCTCACTCACCGCCGTGCTGGAGCAAGCCGCCGCGGTCCGGAACCTCGGGCCGACGTCGTGGCAGGTCGCCGACGTCGCCGCCGGGCGGCTCGACTTCTTCTGGCAGTACGGCACCGACGCCACCAACCTCGCCGGCGCCGCGTTGGTCGCCCGCGAAGCCGGCGCGGTCGTCACCACCGCCGACGGCGCCCCGTGGACGCCGTCGGCCGGCAGCTTCCTCGCCGCCGCGCCGGGACTGCACGCGGCGGCGGTCGGCCTCCTGCGTCAGGCGGAGTAGCCCGGGATGGGGAACGGGACCAGGAACTCGCGGATCTCCGCGGCGATCGTGTCCAGGGCGGTCTCGTCGTGGGCGGCGGCCGCCGTCACCGTGCGGTCGATCCACGCCGCGACCTGCGGCTGGTGCTCCGGCTTCAGGCCGCGGGTGGTGATCGCGGACGTGCCGAGCCGGATGCCGGACGGGTCGAACGGCTTGCGCGGGTCGAACGGCACCGTGTTGTAGTTCAGCTCGATGCCCGCGCGGTCCAGCGCCTGCGCGGCCGGCTTGCCCGCGACCGCCTTGTTCGTCAGGTCGATCAGCAGCAGGTGGTTGTCCGTGCCGCCGGAAACGAGGTCGTAGCCGCGCGCGAGCAGCGCGTCGGCCAGCGCCTTCGCGTTGGCGACGATCGTGTGCGCGTAGTCGCCGAACGACGGCTGCTGCGCCTCCCCCAGCGCGACGGCGATCGCGGCCGTCGTGTGGTTGTGCGGGCCACCCTGCAGGCCGGGGAACACCGCCTTGTCGACGGCCTTCGCGTGGTCGGCGTCCGAAAGGATCATCGCGCCGCGCGGGCCGCGCAGGGTCTTGTGCGTGGTCGTCGTGATCACCTGCGCGTGCCCGACCGGCGACGGGTGCGCGCCACCCGCGACCAGGCCGGCGATGTGCGCGATGTCGGCGACGAGGACCGCGTCCACCTCGGCGGCGATCTCGGCGAACGCCGGGAAGTCGATCGTGCGCGGGATCGCCGTGCCGCCCGCGAAGATCAGCTTCGGCCGGTGCTGCCGGGCCAGGTCGCGCACCTGGTCGAGGTCGACGCGGCCGGTCTCCTTGGCGACGCCGTACCGGACCGGCGTGAACCACTTGCCGGTCGCGGACACGCCCCAGCCGTGCGTGAGGTGACCGCCGTCGGGCAGCGCCATGCCGAGCACGGTGTCACCCGGCTGCGCGAAAGCCAGGTACACGGCCAAGTTCGCGGGAGAACCGGAGTACGGCTGGACGTTCGCGTGGTCGGCGCCGAACACGGCCTTCGCCCGGTCGATGGCGAGCTGCTCGACCTGGTCGACGAACTGCTGGCCCTCGTAGTACCGCTTGCCCGCGTAGCCCTCGGAGTACTTGTTGGTGAGCACGGTCCCGGTCGCTTCGAGCACGGCCTGCGAGACGTAGTTCTCCGACGCGATCAGGCGGATCTTGTCGTGCTGCCGCTTGGCTTCGTCCTCGACGAGCCCGGCAACGGCAGGATCGGCGGCGGCGAGTGCGGTCAGTTTCGGCTGGTGTGTCATGGCGTACTCCGGCTCTGGAGTGGCCTTCACCCAGGCGCGCGGTGCCGGCCTCGTCGTCGCTTCCCGGTGGTGCTCCACCTCGATGGCGCCAGTCGCTGCTGCAGGGGAAGAGCGTAGTCCACTCCGCTCGAAGCCGGATGCAGGCGATGTTCAGGGCACGACCACGACACCCATGGACCGGGCCGTGCCCGCGATCGTGCGCATCGCCGCTTCGACGTCGGAGGTGTTCAGGTCCGGCAGCTTGCGCTCGGCGATCCCGCGCAGCTGCGCCTCCGTCAGCTTGCCCGCGACCTCGTGCCCCGGGCGCGAAGAACCCTTGTCCCCCAACGCCTTCTTGATGAGGAACGACGTCGGGGGCGTCTTGAGCCGGAGCGCGAACGAACGGTCCTCGAACACCGAGACGACCACCGGGACGATGTCGCCGCGCTGGGCCGCCGTCGCCGCGTCGTAGGCCTTCTTGATCTCGACGAGGTTGACCCCGGTCTGCCCCAGCATCTTGCCGAGGTCGACGACCGGGGCGTTGCCCGCGGTGAGTTCCAGGGTGACCTGGTGGGTGAGTTTCTTCTTCGGAGCCATGCCCCGAAGCTAGGGTCTCCAGTAACTGGAGAGTCAAAGCTGTTTTGTTCCCGCGCGGTGCCGCCGCGCCAGTTCCTGGTAGATCGCCGCGTTGTGCTCGACCCACATCCGCGCGGAATCGGTCAGCGGGACGAACTTCTTCGCCGGGCTGCCCATCGCGATGACCTCCTCGGGCACCTCCGTCGCCGGCGTCACGGTGGCCCCGGCCGCGACCAGTGCCCGCGCGCCGATCTTGGCCTTGTCGAGCACCGTCGAGCCGTTGCCGATCAGCGCCTGTTCCCCGATCGTGCAGTCGTGCACCAGGCACTGGTGGCCCACGGTGACGTTCTTGCCCACTTCGCAGACGCCGTCGTTGACGTGGATCACCGAGTTGTCCTGGATGTTGGCGCCCTCGCGGATGACGATCCGGCCGAAGTCGGCCCGGATCACCGCGCCGAACCAGATGGAGGCGTCCTTCTCGACGACGACGTCGCCGATGAGGGTGGCGGTGGGCGCGATCCAGGCGTCCGGGTGGACCTGCGGGCTGAGCCCTTCGAACGAGAACAGAGGCATGCCCGCACCCTAAACCGCGCAGGCCTCCTTCCCCGGCTCAGCGGGGAAGGAGGCCGTTCGCGAGCCGCGGCCGGCTGCTGGGGGTCAGCCGGTGATCGCGGCGTTGATCAGGATGTCCACGGCCTGGTCGTTGCGCGTGGTCTGCGGGACGATCTGGGTGTCGCGCGGGTAGAAGCCCGGGCTGCTGCCCTTCGGGTACATCTCGAAGGTGAAGCTCCAGATCTTGTGCGTCGCCCACATCCAGTCGTTGACGCTGCCGTCGGTGATGTAGAGGTCGCTGGACTGCTCCGGCGTGTAGCCGTTGGTCGCGGCCATCTGCTTGCCGAGCGTCTGGAACTTCTGCGCCTCGGCCGCGGTCAGGCCCGGCGCGGTGTCGGCGTAGGTGTAACCGAACGGCCAGAGCACCAGCTCGGAGTAGGTGTGGAAGTCGATGTGCGTCTTGATCTGCTGGACGCCGCCGACGACCCGCGAGTTCACCCAGTTCGAGAGGGCGCGGGTCTCGGGCGCGGAGAACGCCGCCGTGCCGCGGTAGGTCTCGCTGGACGTCGAGCCGGAGGAACCGCCGCAGCAGCCCCACTTGTAGCCCCAGTTGCGGTTGGTGTCGGTGCCGGGACCCTGGCGGTTCTTGCGCCAGCTGTGGAACGTGCCGCCGGAGATGTCGTACTCGGAGCCGTCGGGGTTGACGCTGGGGATCACCCAGATCTCGGTGCTGTCGACGAGCCGCTTGATCGCGCTGTTCGTGGCGTACCCGCTGGTCAGCCGGTCGACGATGTGCAGGCACATCTCGGTGGTGAGGTGCTCGCGCGCGTGCTGGTTGCAGGTGAAGAGCACTTCGGGCTCGTTCTCGTCGGTGGCGGCGTTGTCGCTGATCTTGATCAGCGAAAGCGCGCGGCCTTCGTACGAGGCGCCGGCGCTGCCCAGCTTGGTCAGCGACGGGTAGTTCGCGACCGCCTTCTGCAGCTCGGTCTGCGTCTCCGCGTACGTGTGGTAGCCGGTGTAGCCCGCGGGGAAGTCCGCGGCGGCCGCCGCGCCCTGCGGCCGGTTGACCTTGCCGAGCGCCTTGACGCCGAAGCCCTGCGCGCGGAGCTGAGCCGCTTCGCCGGGGTTGGCGATGACGGTGGTCGTCGCGCCTTCGGCGTCGAGGATGTCCGCGCCGGTCCGCGCGATCTCCGTGCGCTGCTGGGCGGTGGCGGCGCCGGTCACCTCGTACACCTGCGGGCCGCCGGGCTGGGCGGCACCGGCCTGGCCGCCGGTGGTGAGCACCAAGAGAGCGGCCGCGGCCGCTGCCATGCACGTTCGTGTGCGCATCACGTCTCCTGCTCTCGGGGGTTCCTCGACCTTGGCCGGAGCCGGACGTAGGGCGCAATCCGGAGCAGTACGGATCTATTGGCGGTTTCTACCCGTAGTTCGCGAAGCAGAGCGCCTCGATGTCGGCACGCAGCGTGGCGAACGGCCGAGGCCGCACCCGCTGCTGGACGACCGTGCCCAGCAGGTACGACAGGAGCGCCCGGGCCCGGGCCCGCGGGTCGTCGACGTCGAGCGGGGCGAGGAGCTCGGCGAGCAGTTCGGTGAGCGAGGTCAGCATGACGTCGATGGCCTGCGGGTGCTGCGCGCGCCCGGCGGCGATCCAGTACTCGAACCAGAGGAAGGCGGCGTTCGGGTTCGCGGCGAACACGCTCAGGTACTCCTCGAGGACGGCGAAGAGCCGCTCGCGGGGTTCGCTGTGCTTCGCGGCGACCTCGCGCAGACCCGCGGCGAAGGCGGTGATGTGCGCCGCCATCGCCCGGTCGATGAGGACGTCGATGTCGGCGAAGTAGTAGTGGATCGCGCTCTTGGTGAGCGGGCCGGCGTCGGCGATGGCGCGGACGGTGCACCCCGCGAGCCCGTCGCGGGCGAGGACGACACGGGCGGCTTCGACGATCTGTTCCTGCTTGGCCAGCTGGTTCGGCGAGAGGCGCTCGCTGCGGCCGGGGACTGCGCTCACGGTGATTCTCGTTACCTTCTTCCTGGACGCCGGACCCGAAAGCCTAGGGCAGACGTCCTGTCGGCGGCTTTCGGGTGAAAAACCGGATTGGCCACCCCGCTCCGCGCAGCGGACAATGCCCGGCATGGTGATCTCAGGGGACAAGGGGCTCAGCCCGGCTGCGCGCAGCCAGCTGGAGAAGGAAATCGAGAACCTGCGCGCGCAGCGGGCAGCCCTCGCGCCGCAACCCGGCGAGCAGGAACGCACCGGTGACGCGGCGGACCAGGCGGACGTGATCGACCGGGCCGAGTCCGCGGCCCGGCTGGACCGCCAGATCGCCGACCTGGCGGCCAAGATGGAACACGGCGGCTACGGCAACAGCCAGCTCCCGGACGGCACGGTCGTCACCCTGCGCTTCTCCGACGGAGACGAAGAGACGTTCCAGGTGGTGACGGTCCCGGGCGAGGACGCGGACGCGATCACCTCGGACAGCCCACTGGGCCTGGCCCTGGTCGGCGCCAAAGCGGGCGACGAGATCACCTATCGGACCCCCCGCGGCGACGCCAAGGCCACGGTGGTGAAGCTGACCCCGCCGAAGTAGGTACCTTCGTTCGAAGGGCCCCCGGCCGGGGGCCCTTCGAACGGGTGGTTTCCGATGCTTGGGGGGAAGTTCCGGTGAACGACGACGTGTCCCAGAACCTCGTGGTGTTCCGGCTCGAGGGTTTCGACGAGCCGGTACTGGCGAGCGCGCCGACGCAGGCCGAAGACGCGGTCGAGCAGGCGTGGGCGAGCGTCCGGCAGCAGCACGGGGTGCGCGCCTCCGCGGTCGCGGCGGTGTACAGCGAGTGGCAGCCGTCCGAAGCCGACCAGGAGTTCATGGCCAAGCACTTCGGCGAAGCGGAGTGCACCTACAGCTTCACCCGCCCGGCCCCCGGCGAGTGGGAGCGCGCGTTCGCCGAAGCCCGGGCCGTGATGGCCGAAACCCACGAGGACCGGCAGTCCGCCGAGGAGTTGCTGCCGGTGTTGTGGAGTGCGTCCTCACCGCGCGCCGGCCTGCTCGAAACGCTGCCGCACCACCCCCTGGTACCCGGCCGGTTGTCGGTCGCGTTCGCGGTGGTGGGCCCGACGCCGCACGGCACCGTCGGCATGCACCACGTCACCCGCCACCAGCACGAGGAGATGGGCGCCCCGGACCTCACCGGCGTCGCGTACCAGAGCCTGGCCCGCGGCCTGAAGTTCGAGGTCGGCGGCTACGGCGACGACGTCTTGGTGTCGGTGGTCAGGGACAACCTCCTGGCGGCGTCCGCGATCGTCCTGCCGGACCTGTACGCCCAGCTGTCCCGGCAGTTCGGCGAGGGCGATCTGCTGGTCGGCCTGCCGTGCCCGGACGAGATGTACGTCGTCCGGGAGGACTCCGGCTTGGCGGAGAAGGTCCGCGAGCAGGTGCTGAATTCGCCGTACGAGACGACGGAGCTGGTGCCGTCGGTGCTGCGCCTGGGTCCGGACGGCGTGGAACTGCTCGCCGAGCGCGGCTGAACCCGACCTAGGCGGGCAGGCCCGGCCGCGGGAAGGCCCGGGTCGCGAGCACCGCGCAGGCCACCGCCAGCGGCAGCTCGGCGAAGACCGCCATCAGCACCGCCAGCTCGAAGTCCGGCCCCGGGGCGGCCGTCATGGTGTCGAACCAGGCGTCGACCAGCAGCAGGGCCGAGGTCGCGGCGGAGGTCAGGCAGGCCCGGCGGTCACCGCGCCTGAGGAGCAGCCCGGTGCAGAGCAGGCCGAGCGCCTCGAAGCTGTCCAGCCCCGTCCAGGTCCAGGCCCAGTGCGAGGCCTGCGCGGTGGCCGGCAGCCCGATGTGCAGGAAGACCAGCCAGGGAATCATCGCCAGCCCGAGCACGGTGAGGACCGTGGCCGCCCGGCGAAGCACCAGGGGGAACGTCGAAGCAGCGTTCGGAAGGATCTGCCGGGTGCGCGCCATGACACCGACTCCCTCCCGTGCCCGTCCCTCGGGCACGAGATCAGCATGTCTTTCGCGCGCGCCCCAAGCAGTAGCGCTCCCATCCGACTTGATGGTGGTGGTGGGTACACCTTCCGCACGGAGTCAGGCCCCGGACGCTCCGAGGAACCGCAGCACGGCCAGGACGCGGCGGTGGTCCGCGTCGGCCACGGGCAGGTCGAGCTTGGTGAAGATGTTGTTGATGTGCTTCGCCACGGCGCTCTCACCGACCACCAGCGCCTGCGCGATGCCGGCGTTGGAGCGTCCCTCGGCCATCAGGCCGAGCACCTCCCGTTCGCGGGGAGTCAGCCGCGCGAGCGGGTCGCTGTCGCGCCGCAGCAGCAGCTGGGCGACGACCTGCGGGTCCAGGGCCGTGCCCCCGTCCGCCACCCGCCGGACCGCCGCCACGAAGTCGGAGACATCGGCAACCCGCTGCTTGAGCAGGTAGCCCACCCCGCTGGTGTTCGCCGACAGCAGGTCAGCCGCGTACCGCTCCTCCACGTACTGGGAGAGCAGCACCACCGGCGTCCCCGGCCAGCGCCGGCGGATCTCCACCGCCGCCCGCACCCCCTCGTCGGTGAAGCCGGGCGGCATCCGGACGTCGATCAAGGCGAGTTCGGGCCGGTGCTCCGCGACCGCGGCCAACAGCCCCTCCGCGTCGCCGGCTTCCGCAGCGACCTGGAACCCGGCCATCTCCAGCACCTTGGTCAGGCCGACCCGCAACAGGACCGAATCCTCGGCGATCACCGCGCGCACGGCAGCTCCGCGGTGATGGTGGTGGGCCCGCCGACGGGGCTGCTGACGTGGAAGGCCCCGTCGAGGGAGCCGACCCGCTTGGCCAGCCCGGTCAGCCCCGTGCCGGCGGCGGCGTCGGCACCGCCCAGCCCGTCGTCGGTGACGCGCACCCGCAGCACCTCGCCGACCTGACGGACCATCACCTCCGCACGCATCGCGTTGGCGTGCTTCGTCGCATTGGTCAGCGCCTCGGAGATCACGAAGTACGCGACCGACTCCACGGTGGGCGCCACCCGCGCCTCCAGGTCGACCCGCAGCCGCACCGGCAGGGGCGTGCGCGCGGCCAGCCCGGACAACGCCGCGTCCAGACCTCGGTCTTCGAGCACGGCCGGGTGCAGCCCCCGCACCAGGTCGTCGAGTTCGGCGATCGCCTCCTTCGCCTCCAGGTGCGCTTTCGCGATCACCTCGCGGGCATCATTCGGCAGGTCCGGGCGGGTGGCCATGGCCAGCCCCAGGTTGACCGCGAGGGACACCAACCGCTGCTGGGTGCCATCGTGCAGATCCCGCTCGATCCGGCGGCGCTCCGCGTCGACGGCCTCGATCAAGTCGGTCCGGCTCACGGCCAGCTGATCGACCCGCGCCTGGAGCCGCTGCGCCCGGCTGGGCCCGAGCAGGCCCACCGCCGCCCGCGCCTCGGCCCGGGCCACTGCCCGCACGGCCCAGGGCAGGACGCACAGGAGAAGAAGTCCAGCCGCGGTGTAAGCCGGCAGCTGGGTCAGGTAGCCGAACCAGTCCTGGCGGATGCCGGTGGGGAGCGCCCACGACCAGGCGTAGGCGCTGACGCCCGCCAGGCCCGCCGCCGCGATCGCGAGCACCAGCAGCTCCAGCATCGCGAGCAGCGGGCCCAGGAGGAGGTGGTAACCGATCTTGCGCCAAGGCCGCGTCCCCGCGAGCCACCGGGCGGTCGAGGCCCACGCCCATCGTTCCGGCGCGGCGCGGGGGACGTCCACCCCGAGAAGCACCCGGTAGCGAGCCCGCTGAACGACCGTCAGCACCGGAGCGCCGAGCAGGACCAGCGCGGCCGAGACGGAACCCGCCAGGAGCCAGTTCCCCGTCCGGTCAACGGTCGTCACAGCCCAGGTCCACACAGGCACGAGCGCCAGGTGCGGCAGCACGCCGGCGGCGAGGAAGCCGGTGTCCCGCCGCGCCCGAAGCACCGCACGCCGCAGCCCGGCTGGAATCGTCATGGCACGACGCTAGGGCACCGCGGAAGGCCGGTGCTGTGAAACCTGCACCCGGTCGCATGGTGAACCTAGCTAGCCCCTCATCGCGGATGGCTCGTGAGCTACGAACGCGGCGAGCGGGACCCCAACACCGTCAAGGCCGTCCGGTCGTTGGTGAACAACCACATCGTGCCCGCGATCGGCGCCCGACCGCTGGTGAAGCTCGACGTTGATGACGTCGAGGACTGGCTGGCCGAGAAGGCCGAAGTGCTGGTGACCTCGACCTTGCGCAACCTACGCTCGATCCTGCGCCGGGCGATCAACCGCGCGCAGGTGCGCAAGCGGGTCCGATACAACGTGGTGCTGCTGTGCGACGAGCTGCCAGCCGGGAAGGGGATCGGGCGGCCGTCGAAGGCGCTCACGCTCGCTCAGGCCGAAGCGGTGCTCACCGCGGCGGAGTCGTCGCCGATGCGCGCCTACATCGTGGTGTCCCTGCTGACCGGCGCGCGGACGCGCCCGCTCACCTGGGACCACGTGGATCTTGTGGGCAAGCCGGACGCTACGCCGGCGATACCGCCGAACGTCAAGGTGTGGCGTTCAGTCCGCGCCCGCGGCGAGACGAAGACGCGAAAGTCGCGGCGCACGCTGGCACTGCCTGAACGGGCGGTCAAGGCGCTGGAGGCGCACCGGGAGGCCCAACAGGTGGTCAAGGCGGTCGCGGGCGACGACTGGCGCGAACAGGGGCTCGTGTTCGCCACGAACGTCGGCACGGAGCGGGACGTCAACAACGTCCGGCGCGACTTCCGCCGGGTGATCAAGGCAGCTGGACTCAACCCGACCCAGTGGACGCCCCGGGAGCTACGGCACAGCTTCGTCTCGATCCTCTCGGACGGCGGCATGCCAATCGAGGAGATCTCGCGGCTGGTCGGACACAGCAGCACGGCCGTCACGGAGCTGGTCTACCGAAAGCAGATCCGGCCGGTAGTCGAGTCGGGCGCGGTCGTGATGGACCGGCTTTGCCACCACAGGGCAACTCGCAGAATCTCTCCGCTAGTTAACTAAGCACTACAGTCACACAGACAAGTCGGGCCCATCCGAAGCATTTCGGATGGGCCCAACTTGCCAGTTTCTATCTTCAGAATTCCTTTGGATTTATATCGTTCCGAGAGCTCTCGTTGCCCGGCTGATCAGCCAGCAATTTCATAAGACGAAGAGAAAGGTCGAGTTCGCTAAGGTGCACTTCCGGACGCTGTTCGGCTAGCCGGCGGCGAATCTCGACGGCTTCAGCAACAGCTGCCAACGCCTCCTCACGCCGCCCCAACGACACCAAGCTAACTGCGAGATTGTTCAGACTCGCAGCGAAGCCCGGAAAGTATGCATCCGGACGCCGCCTCGCCAGCCCTCGATAGACTTCGACAGCTTCCACAGCAGCCGTGAACCCATCCTCATGCCGACCCATAAACCAAAGTTGAATCGCAAGATTGTTCAGACCTCCAGCAAGGTCAGACAAGAACGCATCGGGACGCCGATCCGCCAGCCGACGCAGGATATCAACAGCTTCCTCGACAGCCGCCAAACCCTCCTCACGCCGACCCAAATCTCCAAGACGATTCGAGAAGGTATTCAGACTCGTGGCGAGGTCAGGCAAGAACGCATCCGGACTCTGTTCCGCCAGCCCTCGATAGACTTCGACGGCTTCCGCGACAGCCGTCAAACCCTCCTCATGCCTCTCCTGATCCGCTAGCCGGATCGCAAGATTATTTAGACTTCCAGCAAGAACGGGCAAAAAAGCATCCGGACGCTGACCCGCCAGCCGACGCCGGATATCAACAGCTTCCGCGATAGCCACCAAACCCTCCTCACGCCGCCCCAACGCCCCCAAGTCAACCGCGAGGTTGTTCAGACTTGTGGCAAGGTCAGGCAAGAACGCATCCGGATTCTGTTCCGCCAGCCCCCGACTGACTTCGACAGCTTCCGCGGAAGCCGCCAGACTCTCCTCACGCCGCCCCAAATCTCCTAGTCGAATCGAGAGGTTATTCAGACTCATAGCAAGGGTGGGCAAGAAATCATTCGAATACTGCCCCGCCAACCCTCGATAGACTTCGACGGCTTCCTCGACAGCCGCCAACCCTTCCTCATTCCGCCCTATATCCCCCAGTCGGCTTGAAAGATTATTCAACACCCCAGCAAGAGTAGACGAGAACTCATCCGGATATAGTTCTACCAGCCCCCGATAAACATTGACGGCTTCCGCGACAGCCACCAACCCATCCTCATGCCGCCCCAATTCTCCGAACACGACCGATAGATTATTCAGACTCATAGCAAGATCAGGAAGAAAGGCATCCGGATCTAGTTCCACTAGACTCCGATTAACTTCGACGGCTTCCACGACAGCCGCCAACGCCTCCTCGCGCCGCCCCGAATTTCCCAGGTATACCGCGAGATTATTCAACTTCTTCGCAAGGCGCGAACCATTTTTGCCGGGCTCTCCAGTTGGCGACTGCCGCTCACGATCGACGAGCGCTTGGGCGACCTTAACCGCAGTCACTCCGTGCACCTGACTTTGCACTGGGAACGCAACCTGAACCCGTTCTAGTAGCGCCTCACTCACTCTGTCATTGGTGGCGATTTGGTCGACTGCCCGTACCAACGGCATCGGCACTTCGACCCGGGTCGCTACCTCAACCGCAGCCACGGCGAGCGTGTCGGCGAACTCAACACACAGCCGTGTCACCCAGTCGCCAACCCCCGAGCCGAGCGCGGAATGCGTGGCCGCTCGTGTGCACACGGTGAGCATTCGGGCAGCCTCCTCCCCGTTGACCTGAGATGCCAACTGCTGCACTGCACACATGCTTCCGGTCTGCAGGATCGAGCGACCGACCAATCGCTCGGCCAACCGGTCTGGCACCAGGCCTTCGAAGGCGCCGTCTTCACCGGCGGGGTAGACACTTAGTAACCAAGCTCGAACCGCCTCGCGCCTGTCTGCTGGCTGGTCAGCCAGGCCTGGCACACGCATCACCAGCGCGTCGAGGTCCTCGGCGGTTGCCGGCCCGAGCACCGCGGCCGCGACTACGACGTCGGTCAATGTTGCCAGTGTTAAGCCTGGCAGCAGGCCTTGGGTGGTACCCGTAGATTTCCAGTAGCCGCGTTCGTGCGAGAGCACGCGATCTTCGGGCCCTAGCGCGTCAGGCGCCATGGCCACGTCGACTGTGCTCCTGCCAGCAGTCGCCGCGTCCAGCAAATCGGCCAGGGCGCTCATCTGCACGCCCAGCACCGTTGAAGTTAGACCGGTCGGCTCTGATAACGGTGCAGCGATCGCACCCCACTGTTGATCGGACAGACCTGGCACCGTGTGCAGTGACGTCGCGAATGCAGCCACCGCCGCCCGGTAGGTCTGGTTTCGGGCCTGTGGCGTCGCATCCAGTACCGGCAGCGGCCGGCGCCGAGTTAAGTCTGCGATGTCGCGAACGCTGTCACCGCCGGTCGCGGCTAACTCGTCCCACCACGCACCCGCAGTCCGAGCTAGTAAGAGCACCTTTACCGTCGCGTTTGAACCGGCCCGAGCCAAGGCCGTGAACAGGGCGGCGAGTTGGTCGGCGCGGTTCTCCGCGTAGTCGACGACAACTAGGGTTGCCGACGACAGCGCCGTCAGCACCGTCATACTCCCGACATCGGCTGCCGGATCCAGCCAGACTGTCGCCCAAGGCTGCTTCTCATGCTGCAGCCGGGTGACGAACTCATGCGCCAGCCGAGTTTTACCTTGGCCGCCCGGGCCGTGCAGCAACCACACTCCCACGCCCGGCTGTGCAGCCCAGGCGTGCAGTTCAGCCAGGAGATCTTCACGGCCGCGGAAGGGCACCACCGCACGGTGCGCCGTCAACAATGCCGCGGGCGAGCGGACCGACTCCCCTGGTGTCACCTTGCTTCTGGAATCGGACAACGACTGAAGTTCGATCGCCTCACATCGCAGCGCGTCGTCACCCGCGTACTCAGCCACCGTTTCAATGAATGCCGCGTCGTTGAGCAGGACGTAGGCCGGCACCGCACCCAAGGCCGCATGTTGCCGTCCGGCTGGGTCGACTACGACCACGCCGGCGAGCAGATCGCCGCAGAACACCGCCGCGCCCGACATGCCCGCCCACGGCGAATTACCTTCAGGCGGGAACGAGTCTAGGTTCAGCTCATACAGGTCGGCGACAAGCCTGCTGCCCGGATTGAGCGTGCCTGTCACCTGACCGGTGTCAGGCGCACGGCCTTCGCGTTGCACGATTTGCGGAAGACCCCACGTCCGGCAGGCGATACCCGGCTGGTAGGTGACGGTGCGTCCCCACACCAGCGAGGCGGCAGGCAACAGTGTCCACGCCGGGTCATCGATGAAGACAAGCGCGGCATCATCGCGCCCCTCCGGGGTCCCGCACCACACCGGGCGGGCCGTGAAGTTGCCGGGACGGCCGGGCCGGAACACTTTCAATGACGCCTGCGTGTTGGTGACAACGTGCGCCGAAGTCAGCACGAGCTGCGGGGCGATGACATATCCCGACCCCCGCCCCCCGAGTCCGTCCACGGCTACAACCCGCTCCCGCTCCACTGCGAGCGTCCCTCCCTCTGATCGGCGTGTACTACCGGCCGATGTGTCCGGCCAGATCGCCAGGCCCATCCGCATCGGGGGCCATGTTCGACACAATCAAATCTCCGCCGCCGGGCGTGCGCGGGTTCAACGTCACGGTGACCTTGTGCTTGGCCGTGCGCGACGCGCCGGCTTCAGCGTCAGCCGACACCACCCAAGCCTTGAATCCGGCCTTGGCCTTGGCGTCCATGCGCAGCTCAACAGCGAATTCCAGCTCGATCGGCCCCACCGCGAACTCGACCCCAGCGGTCGTGGCGCGGTCGGCGGCGTCCAGCAGCTCATCCCGCAGAGCAGCGACGGCGTCCCCCAACTCGATGTCCATGACCACAGAGTCGCTCAACCGCTTCAGTGTGCTACACCCAGTCCGGTGTCGGACGCAATCGACAAGTTCTCGCGATGGGAGAGCCTACGAAGTTTCTCCACCCACCAACCAGGCGTCTTAGACGCTCAGTTAGACCCTCACCAGACGAGTCAGGCCCCATCCGAGGTGTCTCGGATGGGGCCTGACCTGCGGAGCCGCCTAGGGGAATCGAACCCCTGACCTATTCATTACGAGTGAATCGCTCTGGCCGACTGAGCTAAGGCGGCATGTCTCCGGCTTCCGCTGGCGACGGTAGCAAGTGTACCGGAGGCTTGGCGCGTCACTTTCCGGGGGCACCGTCGTTAGGGCCCTATGACGCCGGTCTCAGTCGCCGGCCGATCCACTTGGAGGCTCTGGCACATGCGGCGAAGACTGCCCCGCTCGGCGGCGCTGCCGGCGGCTGCTGCGTTGCTCCTGCTCAGCGCGGCGCCGGCGATGGCCGACCCGACCTATCCGACCACGCCGATTCCGCAGCCGGCGCATCCGGGGCAGGCGCCCATCTCCGCGCCGATCGGGCCGCAGCCTCTGGGGCAGGCCGTCGGGGATGCCGGGACCGCGCTCGGGATCATCCGGCTGCTGCCCAACGCCGTGCCGACGAACACGATCCTGCCGGGGTTCGGGCAGACGCTGCCGAAGCAGTCCGCGCTCGAGGCCGGGATGGGCCTGTCGAACGCGTCGGCGAACTCGGACGCCTACCTGAGCTACGAGAAGGCGATCGCACAGGCGTCGCCGTTCGGGTTGTCGGTGGGCGGGAACGCGCCGCAGACGCCCGGCAGCGTCGTGCAGACGGCGTTGCCGGACAACCCGCAGCCCATCAGCGGGGGGCTCAACGCGCCGTCGAATCCGCTGCTCAACGTGGGGCTGCTCAACGGGAGCGCGCACGCGCGGTGGAGCGAGACGCTCGGTCCGTGCGTCGACACCATCGCCGACGCCAGCACGTCGGTTGCCAGCCTGTCGCTGCTGAACGTCGTGCCGTCGATGCCGAACCTCGGGCTGGACGCGCTGAAGCCGAAGCTCGACCCGAACTCGCTGGCGAGCGGGTTCGACCTGACCAAGGGCCTGCAGAGCCTCGGCGGCCTGCTGCAGGGCGGCGGCCAGACCGCCGCGGACGGCACCGGTTCGCTGCTGAGCCTGCCGAACACGCTGTCGTCGCGGTCGCAGGTGAAACTGGTCGACATCCCGGGGTCGAAGAACAAGGCCGTGCAGTCGACGTCGACGCTGCAGGCCGCGGACATCGAGATCCTCAAGGGCACGCCGCTGGCGCTGAGCGTCAAGGTCGTCAGCCAGCCGACGCTCAAGGTGACTTCGACCGGCGACGCGAAGACGTCCAAGGTCGAGTACACCGCGCCGGTGCTGAGCATCGAAGCCGCCGGCAAGGTGCTGTACACCCTCGACGCGGCCCACCCGACCAAGGACGTCCCGATCGGGCTGCCGCTGAAGGGACTCAGCGACCAGTTCGGGCAGGTCAGCGACATCCCGGTGGTCGGCGGGCTGGTCTCCACGCTCACCAAGGGTCTTCAGCAGGTCGGCGACACCGCGGGCACCGTGCTCGACCTCGGCGTGCTGCGGCTGAGCATCGCCGGGCTCGACCAGAAGTCGGCGAACATGACCACGCCGTTCGCGGGCTTCCAGCTGGGCGCGTCGGCGCGGATGTTCGACCTGCAGCTGCTGCCGACGACCAAGCTCAAGAGCCTGCTGCCGGACGACCAGGCGAAGAACCTGCCCTCGTCGCTGGCCCAGCTGTCGCTCGGCGAGCAGATCGCCCGCGCGTACGCGCCCACCGGTGGCGTGATCTGCGGGACGACGACGTCGACGCCACCGCCCGCGGGTGGTGAGGCGCCGAAGGGGCCGGTGAAGAACCTCGCCTACACCGGCGGCGCGTACGACACGGTGCCCCTGTTCTGGACGGGCACCGCGATGCTGCTGCTCGGCGTGGTCATGGTGGCCGCGATGCCGGGCGGACGCCGACGTCCGCTGGCCGTCGCCGTCGAGGAGAAGCCGTTCAAGCCCTCGCCGCGTCCGCGCGAATGACCCGAGGGGTGTGAAGGAGCCCGCCAGGTGTCCCTGGCGGGCTCCTTTGCGTCAGCCCTGGCGAAGCGTCGTGACCATCGCCTCGACGGCGATGCGCGGCTTCACGTTCAGCTCGATCGCCTCGCGGCATTCCAGCACCGCTTCGAGGCGGCGAAGCGTCGATTCGGGTGTCCACGACGAAGCCGCTTCGCGGATCTGGTCGACGTGGTCCGGGTGGTTGAGCGTCGCGCCGGAGCGGGTCCCCATCACCAGGACGTCGCGGTAGAAGCCGACGAGGTCCACCAGCGCCAGGTCGAGCGTGTCGCGCTGGGTGCGGGTCGCGCGGGACTTCTGCTTCTTCTCGAGCTGCTTGACCGCGGCTTCGGCGGCCCGCTTGGCCCCGGCGACGCCCTTGCCGACGCCGTCGCCGCCCATTGCGGTCCGGAGCTCGTTGCGCTCGTCCTCGTCGCGGGACTTGCTCGCCTCGCCCGCGTCGGCTTCGGCCGCGCTGATCAGCTGGTCGGCGCACGTGAAGACGTCGCTGGCCCGGCGCAGGCCGAGCGGGATGCGCAGCACGGTGGCCCGGCGCTGCCGCGCAGCCTCGTCGGTGGCGAGCCGGCGCGCGCGGCCGACGTGGCCGCCGCACACGGAAGCGGCCCACTGGGCGCGTTCGGCGTCGACGCCGTCGCGGCGCACCAGCACGTCGGCGATCGCCTCCGGCGGCGGCGTCCGGAGCGTGACCAGGCGGCAGCGCGAACGGATCGTCACCGAGACGTCTTCGGGGTGGTCCGACGGCGCGCAGAGCAGGAACACCGTGCGGTCCGGTGGCTCCTCGACGGCCTTCAGCAGGGCGTTCGACGCGCCTTCGGTGAGCCTGTCGGCGTCCTCGATGATGACGACCTGCCAGTTGCCGGTCGTCGGGCGCCGCGCGGCGGCCTGCACCAGCGCGCGCATCTCGGCGACGGAGATCGACAGGCCTTCCGGGACCACGAGCCGGACGTCGGCGTGCGTGCCGGCCATCGTCGTGTGGCAGCCAGGGCAGGCGTCGCAGCCGGTGCCGGTGCTGCACTGCAGGGCCGCGGCGAACGTCCGGGCGGCGACCGAGCGGCCGGAGCCGGGCGGGCCGGTGAGCAGCCAGGCGTGCGTCATCGCGCCGGGCGGTGCCGGCTCGCCCGCGACGATCTTGGCGGCGGCCGAAGCGGCCGCGCTCAGCGTTTCGACCGCGGGCTCCTGGCCGACCAGCTGGTTCCAGACGCCGATGCGTTCGGTCGTTGTCACTTCGCCTCCACGCGAGGCTCTTCCGGGGTCTCGATGGGCAGTGTTTCCAGCGGGAGCGTCACCGGCTTCTCCGTCGTCGGCGCGAGCGCGGCCAGCCGGCCGACGAACACGGCGCGCAGCGCGGTGCGGATGCGCTCGGCGACCTCGACGTCCGTGCCGTCGGCGTCGATCACGACGTACCTGTCCGGGTCGGCCGCGGCCATCTCGGTGAGCAGGTGCTGGACGCGCCACTGGTCGTTCATCGCGGCCGACTTGTCGCGCGGCGCCCCGTTCGGGGCGGCGTCGAGCAGGATCGTCAGGTCCGGGCGCAGGCGGCCGGTCGCCCAGTCGGCGAGGCCTTCGAGCTCGTCGCTGTCGAGCCCGGCGACGGCGGACAGGTGCGCCAGCGGGGAGTCGACGAACCGCTCCATCACGACCACCGAACCGGCGTCCAGCGCGGGCTGGACGTGCCGTTCCACGATGTCGGCCCGCACTGCCGCGGCGGCCAGCGCCTGGGCGCGCGCCCCGGTGAGCGAGGCGCCGGAGACGAGCGCGGTGAGCCGCTGGTCGTCGAGCGCGGGGTCGGCGGCGACGACGACCGGCCGGGTGCCGCCGCGCATCCAGTCGGCGAGGTTGACGGCCTGGATGGCGGTGTTGATCGCGGTGGTGCCCTCCACGGCGATGAGGAAGCCGTTGACGCGCCGCGGCGTGCGGCGCAGCGCGTTGCGCAGGTCGGCGAGGATCGGCTCGGTGCGCTTGTCGTCCATCTGCCGGTAGGCGAACAGCCCGGCGACCAGCGCGATCGCGGCGCCGCCGAGCATCACCGGCCGGGTGCCGTCGATGGTGAGCGGGTTGCCCCAGACGGTGATCGTGTGCCGGTGCACCGCACCGACGAGCAGCGGCACGGTGACCGTGGTGCCGAACAGCACCAGCTTCATCATCAGCTGGTAGATCGCGTTGATCCGGCCGCGGATGGCGTCCTCGACGCGGGAGCCGATGATCGTCACGCCGGTGAGGAACGCGGTGCCGGCGCAGACGCCGACCAGCACCACGGCGATCAGCGAGATCGTCAGGTGCGGGGACAGTGCCACGAAGGCGAGCGAGATCGCGGCCGCGACGATCGAGAGACCGAAGAGCCGGTCGTGCGGGAGCCGGCGGGCGAGCTTGGGCGCGAAGACCATGCCGGTGGCGAGGCCGAGGAAGACCGCGAGGACGAGCAGGCTGAACGCGGAGTCACCGGCCAGCAGGCTCGAGGAGTACGGCTTGGCCGAGCCGATCACCGCGCCGCCGGCGACGAACGCGCCGAACGCGCCCACCAGCAGCCCGCGCACGAGCGGCGTGCTGCGGATGAACCGGAAGCCGTCGGCGATCATCGCGCCGATGCCGAGCTTCTCCTCGTCGGCCTGCTTGACCTTCTGCTCCGGCGTCGCGTGGACGTTGCGAAGCGAGAGCTCGGGGATCCTCGTGGCGATGAGGATCGCGCTGGCCAGGTAGAGCAGGCCGGTGATGATGACGACCAGCTTCGCGATGTTGAGGCTCGGGTCGCCGGGGAACAGGTGGAACGTCGTGTTGACGCCGGTGATGACGGCGTTCGCGCCGGCCGCGGTGATGACGGCGAGGCCGTAGGTCATCACCATGCCCAGCTGGTTGGCCGTCTCGACCTGGTCGGGGCGGCGGAGCAGGTTGGGGACGGCCGCCTCTTTCGAGGGGATCCACATGCTCGACGCGCAGCCGACGAGGAAGTTGCCGGCCAGCAGCCACCAGGGCGCGCTGACGATGGCGATGGACAGCAGGAAGCCGCACCGCAGCAGGTCGGCGACGACCATCACCTTGCGGCGGTCGAACCGATCCGCGAGCAGCCCGCCGACCGGGGCGAACAGCAGCCCCGGTGCCAGGCCGGTCAGCACGACGCCGACGAAGGCGAAGTTCTGCGCGAAGTAGTTGTCGGTGAGCTTCGTGGCCAGGCCGGTGAGGGCCAGGATGTTCAGCCAGTCGGCCACGCTGCACAGGTACGTGACGCCCCAGAGGCGCCGGAAAGGTTTGATCGCCAGTACCCGCCGGACCCGGTTGATCGTGGACGCCTCGGCGCCCGACGACGCACCGGGGCCGGCCCCGGGTACCGAACGCACGCCCTCGCTGATACGCCCACCCCACTAGTCACCGCGGTGCCGGACGCCCTGGTGAGGGAGCCGACCGTGAAGCCAGGGTAGCCCGATCGGCCTCTGGCGCGCGGGACGGCCCCGTGGTGCCGGGCCGGCGGTGACCGGCGGAGGGCGGTCAGTCGAACAGTGCGGTCACGCTGCTGACCAGGCTCGACACCATCTCGATGGCGACGAAACCGAACACGATCAGCAGGACGACGGCCAGCATGACCCCCGCGGCACTCGACGACGGCCGGTTGAACGCCGGCATCGACACCGACGGCATCCGGGGCAGCCTGCGCCGCTTGATCGGCACGAGATCGACGTCGTCGACGTCCTCCTCGGCCAGCGGATCCTGCCGCACGGGCCGCATGATCTGCGGCGGCCGGGTCGGCCAGGTGCGCCGCCGGTTCCGCTGCCGGGGAAGCAGGCCCAGCGGCTGGTCCCGGTTCAGGGTGCCGGCCGGCGGGGTGGCGTCCGGCGCCTTCACACCGGCTTCCCGTTCCTCGCGGAGCGTCTCCTCGACCATCCGGCGCACGACTTCTTCGTCGGGCTTGACCGGGCCGGCCACCGGGATGGCGGCGGGCTCGTGGCCATTCGGAACCGCGGTGCGTGGTTCGGGCGCCGCGGTGACCAGCCCGGAGACCGGATCCGCGAACATCTCGCCGGGTGCTTCGGACAGAGTGCCGTCGCGCTGAGTGAGCTCGGGGGCACTGAAGAAGGGAGCCTCACCGTTCGCGCTCATGGTGACCACCTCACTACTGAATGTCCTCGCCTTTCCAGGGTAGCGACGCTGGCGGATAACGCATCCGCCCAATGGCTCTGTCTCCAGTGGATGGTCCGTCACGCAGCGCAAGCCCGCACCCGAACCCCCTGCAGTGTCCAGCCCGACGGTCACCGGGTCGACCGCTGTTGGTGACAGATCGTAGTGAAACGGGTCACAGTCGCCGGACGGGGGCGGTTGGCCAGCGGGTGGCCTGCGGGTGGCCGGTCTCTTAAACCCATTCCGGAGCCCACGAGCGGGCCCCCTATCTCGTATCCCGTTTTCGGGGGAAAAAAAAAA
>JARAWT010000108.1:0-22934 GCA_033793495.1 Streptomyces sp. MN03-5084-2B
CCATGACCCCGTCCCTCCCCCGCTTCCACCTCGCGATGCCGGTGCACGACCTGGCCGCCGCCCGGACGTTCTACGGCGAAGTCCTCGGCCTCGAGCAGGGCCGCAGCGCGGACACGTGGGTCGACTGGAACCTGCACGGCCACCAGTTCGTCACGCACCTGGCCCCGGCGGGGCCGAAGCGCGTCCACAACCCGGTCGACGGCCACGACGTGCCGGTGCCCCACTTCGGCCTGATCCTCACCGTCCCGCAGTTCCGGGCCCTCGCCGACCGGCTGCGCGCGGCGGGCGCGGAGTTCGTGATCGAGCCGTACGTCCGCTTCGAAGGGCAGACCGGCGAGCAGTGGACGATGTTCCTGCTCGACCCGGCCGGCAACGCCCTGGAGTTCAAGGCCTTCGCCGACGATTCCCAGGTGTTCGCGGTGTGAGGCGAACCGCGAACCGCCCGGCTCAGCGGCTGAGCCAGGAACCCGCGTCGCCGAACAGCAGAGCCGTCCCGTGCGCGCGTTTGAAGTACAGGTGGGCGTCGTGCTCCCAGGTGATCGCGATGCCGCCGTGGAGCTGGATCATCTCCGCGGCCGCGTGGGCGAACGCCTCGCCGCACACCACCTTCGCGGTCGCGACAGCCTCGGCGTCGCCGTCCACCAGGGCCGCGCAGAGCGCCGAGCGGGCCGCTTCGACGTGGACGTGCACGTCCGCCATCCGGTGCTTCAGCGCCTGGAACGACCCGATCGGTCGCCCGAACTGACGGCGTTGCTTCGTGTACTCGACCGTCAGCTCCAGCGCCCGCGCGGCCGCCCCGACCTGCTCGGCGGCGACGGCGACCACCGCCGTGTCGAGCAACTGCCGCACCTGCTCGCCGAACCCGCCGATGTCGAGACGGCGAGCGGGCGCCGCGGCGAAATCCACGACGGCAAGGCGGCGGGTCGGGTCGAGTGTGGTCACGCGCTCGCGGCGGACACCCTCGACGGGCACCTCGAACAGGCCGATGCCGTCCGCCGTGCGAGCCACTGCCAAGAGGACGTCCGCGAGATCGCCGTCGAAGACGTAGTGCGCGCGGCCGTCGAGCCCGGTGGCCGACGCGGTCAGCCCCGGCGACCAGTCCCCATCGGACCAGGCCAGCGCGGCCAGCGTCGTGCCCGCGGCGATGCCCGGCAGCAGCCGCTCGCCGGCTTCGTCGTTGCCGGTCAGGAGCAGTGCCCGAGCCGACAGCACCGCCGAACCCAGCATCGGCGCGGGAGTCAGCGTCCGGCCGAGCTCCGCCAGCACGACGCACGCCTCGGCGAGCCCCGCACCCGCGCCGCCGTAGCGTTCCGGGATCGCCAGTGCGGCGACGCCGATCTGCTCGCAGAGCGTCGACCACAGCTTGTCGTCGTACCCCAGCGGCGAGGCCATCGCGGCCCGCACCGCCTCCGGCCCCGACCGGCGCGTCAGCAGGGCCCGGACGGCGTCCCGCAGCGCCCGGGCCTCCTCCGTCTCCATCGGGTCGGTCATCGGAGGACCCGCGCGCGGTGGAACGACCCGGTCCCCCAGGCCCCGGCGAGGGCCCGCACCTTCGTCAGCCGGAGGCCGAGATCGTGCTCGGCCGTGTAGCCGATGGCGCCGTGCACCTGCAGGGCGGTCCGCGCGGCGAGCAACGCGGCCTCGCCGGCCAGCACCTTGGCCGCCGAGACGTCCCGGGCGAAGGTCTCCCCGGCGACGGCGGCGCCGTAGAGCAGCGGCCGGGCCAGTTCGAGCCGGGTGACGACGTCGGCGAGGAGGTGCTTGATCGCCTGGTACTCCCCGATGGCCCGGCCGTACTGCCGTCGTTGCTTGGCATACGCCACCGACGTGTCGAGCAGCCACTGGCCCGCCCCCACGAGCTGGGCGGCCACGGCGAGGACACCGCGGTCGAACGCGGCGCCGCCCGATGTCCCGGCCGCGGCCGGGACGCGGAACAACCGCCGTGGCGGGTCGATCGAGCGAACGAGCTCGCTCCCGGCCCCGGTGAGCCGCGCACCGGTGAGGTCGAGGACCACGCCCGCGACGTCGGCGTCGAGGGCCAACGGCACCTCCGGCGGCGCGACGACGGTGGCGACCAGGTCGCCCTCGGCGAGCGAGGTGAGGCGGTGGCCGGTCAGCAGCGCCGGAGCGACCGCCGCCGACTCGACGACCGGACCCGGGACGGCGTGGTAGCCGAGCGCTTCACAGGCGACCACCAGGTCGACCGGGCCGGCGCCGAGGCCGCCGTGCTCCTCGGCCACCAGCAGCGCGAAGACGCCGACGTCGGCGAGCGCGCGCCAGAGCTTGAGGCCGCGGTCGTGCTCGCCCGCCGCCCACGCCCGGGCGGCGGCCGCGGTGTCCGCCCCGCCCAGCAGCTCGTGCAGCGTCGCGGCGAACTGCCGTTGCTCCGGCGAGAGCTGGAACCTCATCGGCGAGCCTCCCTCGGCAGCTTCAGCAGCCGTTCGGCGATCGTGTTGCGCTGGATCTGGTCGGTGCCGCCGTAAATGGGCCCGGCGAGGGAGAACAGGTAGCCGTTCACCCAGGCCTGGTCGGTCTCTCCCTGCGGGCCGAGCACGTCGAGCGCGGTTTCGTGCAGTTCGACGTCCAGATGCGACCAGAACAGCTTGTTCACACTCGACTCCGGGCCCAGCTCGCCGCCGTCCTGGAGACGGCTCACCGTGCCGAACGTGTACAGCCGGTACGCGCGGGCGCCGATCCAGGCGTCCGCCACCCTGTCCCGTGTGGACGGTGACTCGCCGTTGTCCCGCCAGAGATCCACCAGGCGCTCCGCCGCGGCGAGGAACCGGCCCGGGCTGCGCAGTGACAGGCCGCGCTCGTTGTTCGCCGTCGTCATCGCCACCCGCCAGCCCTGGCCGACCTCGCCGATCACGTCTTCGTCCGGGACGAAGACGTCGTCGAAGAAGATCTCCGCGAAGCCCGGTTCCCCGTCCAGCTGCGGAATCGGCCGGACCGTCACCCCCGCGGCCTTCAGATCGGCCATGAAGTACGTCAGGCCGTGGTGGCGCTGGGCTTCCGGATCGGTCCGGAAGAGGCCGAACGCGCGGTCGGCGAACGTCGCCCGCGAACTCCACGTCTTCTGCCCCGACAGCAGCCAGCCGCCGTCGGTGCGCACGGCCGTGCTGCGCAACGCCGCGATGTCGCTGCCCGCTTCGGGTTCCGACCAGGCTTGGGCCCACACCTGCTCGCCGGTCGCCATGGCGGGGAGGATCCGGTCGCGCTGTTCCTGCGTGCCGTGGGCGAACAGCGTCGGCCCCAGCATGAAGATCCCGTTCTGCGAAACACGCCCCGGCGCCCCGGACGCGTAGTACTCCTCCTCGAACAACAGCCACTGCAGCATCGAGGCATCCCGGCCGTGGTACTCCCGCGGCCACGACACCACCGACCACCGCGCCTCGGCCAGCTCGGCCTCCCACTCCCGGTGCGCTTCGAAACCTTCCGCGGTGTCCATCGACGGGAGCGAGCGGACACGGGAGGCGAGCCAGTCCCGGGCCTCGTCGCGGAAGGCCGCGGAGGCTTCGTCGATGTCGAGGTCCATCAGGCCCCCTTGTTCGCGTCACGCATCGACCGCGCCGACTGTCCGCCGAGCGAGTCCTCCGAGGTCTCGGCGTTGTGGGCGTGCGCGAAGTGGTGCAAGCCGAACACGGAGTCCATTCCGGACCGCAGGCCCATCAGGTCCTCGGCCTGGTTGACCGCCTTCTTCGCCAACGCCAACCCGAACGACGGCATCCCGGCGATCTTCCCGGCGAGTTCGAGGGTGCGCTCCTCCAGCTCGGCGCGCGGGACGATCCGGGTCACCATCCCCCACTCCTTCGCCTGCTGAACCGTGAAGCGCTCGCCGGTGAACAGGACTTCCTTCGCCGCACGCGGCCCGAGGACCCACGGGTGCGCGAAGTACTCGACACCCGGAATCCCCATCCGCACCACCGGATCGGCGAAGAAAGCGTCATCCGAGGCGACGATCAGGTCACAGACCCACGCCAGCATCAGGCCGCCCGCGATGCACGCGCCCTGGACGCTGGCGATCATCGGCTTCGGGATCTCCCGCCACCGACGGCACATCCCCAGGTACACCTCGGACTCCCGCGCGAACCGCTGATCACCGCCGACCCGGTCGGTGTGGTCCCACCACATCACCGCCCGCCGGTCGAACGGCTGGTCCGCGTCCCGGCCCGGGCTGCCGATGTCGTGTCCCGCCGAGAAGTGCTTTCCCTCTCCCGCCAGCACGATCACCTTGACCTCGGGATCGTTCACCGCGTCGGTGAAGGCGTCGTCGAGGGCGTAGGTCATGGCCGAGTTCTGGGCGTTGCGGTAGTCCGGCCGGTTCATCGTCACCACCGCGACCGGGCCCCGACGCTCGGAACGGACCACCGGCTCACTCATGCGTTCTCCTCGGTCAGCAGCCGCTTCAGCACCTTGCCGGAAGCGTTGCGGGGCAGTGCGTCGACGAACTCGACGAACTTCGGGTTCTTGTAGTTGGCCAGCCGCTCGCGGCAGAAGGCGAGAACCGCCTCTTCCGTCAGCCCGGTCCCGACGACGAACGCCTTGCCGACCTCGCCCATCCGCTCGTCCGGGACGCCGACCACGGCGACGTCGCGGACGCCGGCCAGCTCGGTCAGCGCGCTTTCGACCTCGGCCGGGTAGACGTTGAAGCCACCGCAGATGTACATGTCCTTGAGCCGGCCGGTGATGGTGAGGTTGCCGCCGGCGTCGAGCTCGCCGACGTCACCGGTGTGCAGCCAGCCGTCCTCGTCGATCGCCTTGGCCGTCGCCTCGGGGTCGTCGAGGTAGCCGAGCATCACGTTCGGCCCGCGCAGGACGATTTCGCCCGGCGAACCGTGGATCGCGACCTCGAAGCCCGCGGTCGCCCGGCCCGACGTGCTCGCGACCAGTTCCGGCGGGTCGCCGGGGCGGCACATCGTCACCATCACCGCCTCGGTCAGGCCGTAGGCGGTCAGGACCGTCTCGAACCCCAGCTCGGCCTCCATCCGCCGGACCAGCGACGCGGGCACGCTGGCCGCCCCGGTGACCGCGAGCCGCAGCGTCGACAGGTCGCCCTTGCGCGGCTCGTGCAACAGCGACTGGAAGACCGTCGGGGCACCCGGGAGCACGGAGATCCGCTCCCGTTCGATCACCTTCAGCGCCTCGCGGACGTCGAAGACCGCCTGCGGCACGATCGTCGCGCCGGTCAGCAGGCCCACCACGATGCCGGCCTTGTAGCCGAAGCTGTGGAAGAAGGGGTTGATCACCAGGTACCGGTCGTCCGCGGTGACCTGGCCGCACTCCGCCCACGCCGCGGCGACGTCGACCGTCTGGCGGTGCGCCGAGAGCACGCCCTTGGAGCGGCCGCTGGTACCGGAGGTGAAGAGGATGTCGCTGACGTCGTCCGGGGCGACGGCGTCCGCCCGCGCCTCGGCTTCGGCCGGCGGTACCTGCTCGGCACGGGCCAGGAACTCGTCCCAGCCCAGCGTGCCCTCGACCGGCCGGTGCGGCTCCTCCACCGCCACCCGGACGACGGTGCGGAGGTCCGGCAGCTCGACGCCGGTCTCGCGGATCGCGGCGTGGCGGTCGGTGCCGAGGAAGTCGGCGGCCACGACGAGCGCCTTGGCCCGGCCGCGGACGAGCAGGTCCACCGTCTCGGTGGCGGTGAAGCGGGTGTTGACCGGGATCAGGGTCGCACCGGCGTAGAGCGCACCGAGCGCCGCGCAGACCCAGTGGTGGGTGTTGGGCAGCGCGACCGCGACCCGGTCGCCCGCCCGGACGCCGCACGCGGCGAACGCCCGCGCGACGGTTTGAACACGTTCCAGAAGCTGGTCGTAGCCGAGCCGCACCGGACCGTCGACCAGCGCCTCCGCGGAGCCGAACTTCGCGGCGGCATCGCGGACGACGGCCGGGATCGTGGTCTGTCCCACCACAGCCTCCTCTGGACCGGCAAAGTAGAACGTGTTCTCATTACCCTAGGTGCCGGACCCGCCCGGCAGCAAGGAGGCGTGCGTGGAACCGTCGGGATTCCGCCGTGAGGTCGCGGACTGGCTCGCCGCCAACCTGACCGGCGAGTTCGCCCGCCTGCGCGGCCTCGGCGGCCCCGGCCGCGAGCACGAGGAGTTCGACCTGCGCCTCGCCTGGGAACGCCACCTGGCCGCCGCGGGCTGGACCTGCGTCGGCTGGCCGGTCGAACACGGCGGCCGCGGCCTGTCCCTGGACGAGCAAGTGGCGTTCCACGAGGAATACGCCGCCTCGGGGGCGCCCGCGCGGGTCAACCACATCGGCGAACAGCTGCTCGGCCCGACGCTCATCGCCTTCGGCACCCCCGAACAGCAGCACCGGTTCCTGCCCGGGATCGCCGCCGTGCGGGAGCTGTGGTGCCAGGGCTACTCCGAACCCGGGGCGGGCTCGGACCTCGCCGCCGTCTCCACCACCGCCGTCCTGCGCGACGGCGAGTGGGTGATCAACGGCCAGAAGATCTGGACCTCCCTCGCCCACGTCGCCGACTGGTGCTTCGTCGTCGCCCGCACCGAACCCGGCTCCCGGCGCCACCACGGCCTCTCCTACCTCCTGGTCCCCCTGCACCAGGACGGCGTCACCATCCGCCCGATCCAGCAGCTCACCGGCACGTCGGAGTTCAACGAAGTCTTCTTCGACGACGCCCGCACCCCCGCCGACCACCTCGTCGGCGAACCGGGCGAGGGCTGGAAGATCGCCATGGCCACCCTCGGCTTCGAACGCGGCGTCTCCACCCTCGGCCAGCAGATCGGCTTCCGCCGCGAACTCGACGACATCACCGCCGAAGCGAAACGGCTCGGCACCTACGACGACCCCCTCCTGCGCGCCGACCTCACCCGTGCCCGCATCGGGCTGCGCGTGCTGCGCGCCCACGCCCTGCGGACGCTCGGACAGGCCGCCGGCCCGGAAGTCGCCGTCGGCAAGCTGCTGTGGGCCCAGTGGCACCGCGGCCTCGGCGAGCTCGCCGTGCGCGCCCGCGGCGCCCGATCCCTCACCTCCGACGGCCCCGAACTCGACGAATGGCAACGGCTGTTCCTCTTCACCCGCGCCGACACCATCTACGGCGGCTCGGACGAAATCGAACGCAACATCATCGCCGAGCGCATCCTCGGCCTGCCCCGGGAGGCCCGCCCGTGATCCCGTCCTACCCACCCGGACACGACCTTCTCACCGGCAAAGTCGTCGTGGTCACCGCGGCGGCCGGCACCGGGATCGGCTCCGCCGTCGCAAAACGCTGCCTCGAAGAGGGCGCGAGCGTCGTCATCAGCGACTGGCACGAACGCCGCCTCGCCGAAAAGGCCGCCGAACTGGCCGAACTCGGCAAGGTCCACGCCATCACCTGCGACGTCACCCGCGAAGACCACGTCCAAGCCTTGATCGACGGCGCCGTGGGGCACTTCGGGCGCCTCGACGTCATGGTGAACAACGCGGGCCTCGGCGGCACGAAATCGGTCATCGACATGACCGACGAGGAATGGTCCCGCGTCCTCGACATCACCCTGAACGGCACCTTCCGCTGCACCCGCGCGGCCTTGAAGCAGTTCGTCGCCCAAGGCGGCGGTGGGGCGATCGTCAACAACGCCTCCGTGATCGGCTGGCGCGCCCAAGCGGGCCAAGCCCACTACGCCGCCGCCAAAGCCGGGGTCATGGCGCTCACGAGGTGCTCGGCGCTCGACGCCGCCGAACACGGCGTCCGGATCAACGCCGTCGCCCCCAGCCTCGCCATGCACCCCTTCCTGGCCAAGGTGACCAGCGACGAACTCCTCGCCGACCTCACCAAGCAGGAAGCGTTCGGCCGCGCCGCCGAGCCGTGGGAAGTCGCCAACGTCATGGTCTTCCTCGCCAGCGACTACGCGAGTTACCTGACCGGCGAAGTCGTCTCCGTCAGCAGCCAGCACCCCTAGGAGCTCCCGTGCCCGAAGCCTTCCTCCTCGACGCGGTCCGCACCCCCGTCGGCCGGCGCGGCGGCGCACTGTCCGGGTGGCACCCGGCCGACCTCGGCGCGCACGTCATCAAGGCCGTCGTCGGACGCGCCGGCGTCGACCCCGACCTGGTCGACGACGTCATCCTCGGCTGCACCGACACCCTCGGCCCGCAGTCGGGCAACATCGCGCGCACCGCGTGGCTCGCGGCCGGGTACGGCGACCACGTGCCCGGGGTGACCGTCGACCGGCAGTGCGGGTCCAGCCAGCAGGCCGTGCACTTCGCCGCCCAGGCCGTCATGTCGGGCACCCAGGACCTGGTGCTGGCCGGCGGCGTGCAGAACATGAGCCGCATCCCGATCAGCGCGGCGATGCTGGCCGGGCGCGAGTACGGCTTCGACGACCCCTTCTCCGGTTCGAAGGGCTGGCAGGAGCGCTACGGCAGCGTCGAGGTGTCGCAGTTCCGCAGCGCGGAGATGATCGCCGAGCACTGGGGCATCGGCCGGGCGGACATGGAGGAGTACGCGCTGCGCAGTCACCAGCGGGCGCTGTCCGCCATCGACGAGGGCCGGTTCGACGCGGAAACCGTGCCGGTGGAGGACTTCCGGCACGACGAAGGCCCGCGCCGCGACACCAGCCTGGAGCGCATGCGCGGCCTCAAGCCGTTGAGCGAGGGTTCGCGGCTGACGGCGGCGGTGGCCAGCCAGATCTCCGACGGCGCGAGCGCGGCCCTGCTGGCGTCGGAGACGTTCGTGAAGGAACACGGCCTGACGCCGCGGGCCCGCATCCACCACCTGTCGGTGCGCGCGGCGGACCCGGTGTGGATGCTGACCGGCCCGATCCCGGCCACGGCGCACGCCCTGCGCAACGCCGGGCTGAAGATCGAGGACATCGACCTGTTCGAGGTCAACGAGGCGTTCGCCAGCGTCGTCCTGGCGTGGCTGGACGAAACCGGCGCGGACCCCGGCCGGGTCAACGTGAACGGGGGCGGGATCGCCCTCGGCCACCCGATCGGGGCCACCGGCACCAAGCTCCTCGCCACGCTCCTGCACGAGCTGGAGCGCCGCGGGGGCCGTTACGGGCTGCAGACGATGTGCGAAGGCGGCGGCACCGCCAACGTCACCATCATCGAACGCCTGTCGTGAGTCAGTCGAGGGCGCGCAGCTTCGGGAGCACGTCCTCGGAGAACTGGGTCAGGAACCGCTCCTGGTCGTGGCCCGGGCCGTGGAAGACGAGGTGGTTGAGGCCCGCGTCGAGGTACGGCTTGATCTGGGCGACGGCCTCGTCCGGGTCGGAGGCGACGATCCAGCGCTTGGCGACCTGCTCGATCGGCAGCTCGTCGGCCAGCCGCTCCATCTCCTCGGCCGAGGACACCGTGTGCTTCTGCTCCGCCGTCAGCGACAGCGGGGCCCAGAACCGCGTGTTCTCCAGGGCCTTCTCGTGGTCGCGGTCATACGACATCTTGATCTCGATGGTCCGGTCGATGCTCTCGGCGTCCCGCTCCGCGGCCGCGGCGCCTTCCTTGACCGCCGGCATCAGCTTCTCGGTGTAGAGGTCCATGCCCTTGCCCGAAGTGCAGATGAACCCGTCCCCCGACCGGCCCGCGTACTTCGCGACCACCGGGCCACCCGCGGCGACGTAGATCGGCACCGGCTGCTCCGGCCGGTCGTAGATCTTGGCGTTGACCAGCTGGTAGTAGTCGCCGTCGAAGTTCACGTTGTCGCTGGTCCACAGCTCGCGGATCAGCCGGATCGACTCCCGCAGCCGCGCGAAGCGCTCCTTGAACTCCGGCCACTCCCGCCCCGACACCGCGATCTCGTTCAGCGCCTCACCGGTGCCGACGCCGAGGATCACCCGGCCGTTCGACAGCAGCGACATCGTCGCGAACGCCTGCGCGATCACCGCCGGGTTGTACCGGAACGTCGGGGTCAGCACGCTCGTCCCGATCTGCACCCGCTTCGTCCGCTCGGCCACGGCCGGCATCCACGCCAGCGCCCACGGGGCGTGCCCGCCCTCGTGCCGCCACGGCAGGAAGTGATCGGACACCCACACCGAGTCGAGCCCCACCTCTTCGGCGCGCACGGCGTACTCGACCAGGTCCCGCGGCCCGAACTGCTCCGCGGACGCCTTGTAACCGACCTTCAACACCGCTCTCTCATCCTCCCGTTTGCCGGCCGAGGCGCTGCAGGATCTCACCTGCCTCGGCCACCGCGCCCTCGACGATCTGCGCCACCGTGGGCAGGTCGTGGATCATGCCCACCACCTGTCCCGACGCTAGCACTCCCGCGTCCGTCCGGCCTTCGACCAGTCCCGCCCGCAGCAGCATCGGGGTGTTGGCCGCCATGACCAGCTGGCTCCACGTCAGATCGTTGCCGTGCTTCATCGCGAAGCCCTCTCGGAGCATCGCAACCGGGGACAGGCCGGTGATATTCCGGAAGCGCAGCGCGTTGCGCGCGGCCTGCGCGAGACCGCGGATCCGGCCGGTGCGTTCGAGCTTGTCGACGAGCTCGGTGCGCAGCACGCGGTGCGGGAGGCCGTCGACGCGGCGGGTGACGACCGTCCCGGTGAGACCCTGCTCGAGGTAGAGGCGCTTGACCTCGTCAGGGACCGTGCTCTCCTTGCTCAGCAGGAACCGGGTGCCCATCGCCACCCCGGCGGCGCCGTAGGACAGCGCCGCGGCGAGACCGCGGCCGTCGAAGAAGCCCCCGGCGGCGACGACCGGGATGTCGACCGTGTCCAGCACCGACGGCAGCAGCAGCGTGGTGGCCACTCCCCCGGTGTGCCCGCCGCCTTCGCCGCCCTGGACGATCACCGCGTCGGCGCCCCAGGCGGCGACCTTTTCCGCGTGCCGGGCCGCGCCGACCGACGGGATCACGACGATCCCGTGGTCCCGCAGCTTCGCGATCATCTCCTTCCGCGGGGCGAGCGCGAAGGAAGCGACCTTCACGCCTTCGCGGATCAGCAGGTCGACGCGTTCCCCGGCGTCGGCCGCGTCGGCGCGGAGGTTGACGCCGAACGGCTTCTCCGTGCGCTTCTTGACCTCGGCGACGGCCGCTTCCAGCTCACCGAACGTCATCGTGGCCGACGCGAGGATGCCCAGCGCCCCGGCTTCCGCGGTGGCCGAGACCAGCCGCGGCCCGGCGACCCAGCCCATCCCGGTCTGCACGACCGGGTGCTCGACCCCCACCAGCCGGGTCAGGGCCGTCTTCACGCCGGAACTTCCTTGTCCCGCAGGCTCTTCGGGTCGACGACTTCGCGGATGAGCCGCAGCTCCTCACCGGTCGGTTCGCGGCTGGTCCCGGTGCCGGTGAAGTCGATCTCGAACGTCGTCGCCGCGGCGACCTCGTCCCGCGTGACCCCCGGGTGCAGGGACACCGCCCGCATGGCGTGGTCGGTGCCGCCGAAGTCGAACACGCCCAGGTTCGAGACGACCCGGTGCACGTCGTGGTACTTCTGCGCCGAAGCGCCCGCCTTGGCCGCGTTGTCGTAACCGACGCCCGACACGACGTCCACCGCGTCCACGAACACCCGGGAGGAGTGCCGGGGCACCCAGTAGCTCGTCCGGTGGTTGATCGTGTTCCCGGGTGCGCCGCGCACCCCGAGGAGCTGCTTCTTCGGGCGGGCGTGGTCGCCGATGGCGGAGATGTTCTGGTTGCCGTACCGGTCGATCTGGTTGGCGCCCATCACGACGTGCCGTCGTCCGTGCGGGACGATCGTGTCCAGCATCTTCCGGAACGGCTGCCACCCCTCGACCACGCCGTCGGTGGTCAGCAGGCAGGCCTCGCCGTCGGACATCAGCAGGTCCGGCTCGAAGGTCAGCCGCGCGAGTTTCGCGCCGAGCTGCGGGATCAGGCCCATCGGGCTGGCCACGATCTCGCCGTCGCCGCGGAACAGCTCGGCCACCGCCACCACGGCGATCTCGGCCCGGGTCGCGTTCATGCCGCCTCCGCCTCGAACTTGTCCACTTCGGACAGATACTGCCCGTCACCGCCGGAGAGGAACCGGTCCACGAACCCCGGCCACGCGTCGAGGTCCTTCGCGCAAGCCGCGTAGTGCCGCTGGAACCGCTCGTCCCGCCCGTAGTCCGGCACCGCCGTCGTGAAATGCGCACCCCGCGGGGACTCCACCACCCCGTCGACGCTGCCCCGGTTGAGCAGCAATGACTGCACCGGACCGCCCGCCGTCAGCTCGGCGGTCTCGACGACCTTCTCCACCGACACGAAACAGCGGTCCGCGGCCAGGCCGAACAGTTCGTCGAAGTACGGGTCCGGGCCGAGGTACTGGACGTTGCCGCGCGCGTCGGCCCGGTTGAGGTGCAGCAGCGCCACATCCAGGTGCTGCGCCGGGACGGCCACCAGCTCCTCGCCGTCCTCATACGGTGAGCGCACCGTGCGAAGGCCGGGGTTGGCGCGCATCACCTCCGATCCCAGCCCGGCTCGCGTCGGCAGGAACGGCAGCCGCTGCATCGCCGCCGACAGCGCCGTGCCGAACATGCCCTCGTCGTACTCGGTCACCTCGATCGCGCCGGTTTCCCGCGCCCGGCCGAACCACGGGTCGAACGGGATCGAATCCAGGGTGACGAACCCGAACACGACCCGCTTCACCTTGCCCGCGGCACACAGCAGGCCGACGTCCGGGCCGCCGTAGGAGACGACGGTGAGATCCTTGACCGGGGTGCGCAGGACGGCCCGGACCAACGCCATCGGTTTGCGCCGGGAACCCCAGCCGCCGATCCCGATCGTCATGCCGTCCTTCAGCTCGGCCGCCACCTCGTCGGCGGTCGTGCGCTTATCGGCCATTCAAGAACTCCTCGCGAGCCTCGTCGGACGCACCGAGCAGGTTCAGCTCGAACGTGAACCCCTGCTCGAAGCGGTAGCTGCGGTGCACCTGCTGGGTGTCGATGCCGTTCAGGGCTTCCTTCGCCGCCCGGATCACCCGCGGGTCCTTCTTCGCGATGTCCCGGGCGACGTCGAGAGCGGCCTCGTCCAGCTCCGCGCGCGGCACGACCCGGTACACCGAGCCGTGGGCGTGCAGCTCGGCCGCGGTGATCTTGCGGGCGGTGAAGTACAAGGTGCGCATCAGGTGCTGCGGCACCAGTCGGGCCAGGTGCGTCGCCGCGCCGAGCGCTCCTCGTTCGACTTCCGGCACGCCGAAGGTCGCGTCCTCCGAGGCGATGATCACGTCGGCGTTGCCCACCAGGCCGATCCCGCCGCCGAGGCAGAAGCCGTGCACCGCGGCGACCACCGGCACCTCGCAGTCGTACACCGCGCCGAACGCCGCGTAGCAGCCGCGATTCGCGCCGACCAGGGCGTCATAGCCGGCGCTGCGCTGGATCTCCTTGATGTCCACGCCCGCGTTGAAGCCGCGGCCTTCCGCGCGCAGGACCACCACGTGCACCTCGGGGTCGCGGCCCGCCTGCGTGATCGCGCCGGCCAGGTCGAACCAGCCCTGCACCGGCAGCGCGTTCACCGGCGGGAAGTCGACCGTGACGACCTCGACGTGGCCGTCCCGCTTGGTCAGGATGCCCATCAGCTCGCTCCGTAGACGGGTTCGGGCTCGGGCGCCTGCTCGAGCAGTTCCTGCACCACCGGGCCGAGTTCCGCCGGGTCCCACCGCTGCCCCTTGTCCACGGCCGGGCCGTGCCGCCAGGCCTGCGCCAGCGACACCTTCCCGCCCTCGACCTCGAAGACGCGGCCGGTGACGTGCGCCGACTCCTCGCTCCCGAGCCACACGACCAGCGGCGAGACGTTCTCCGGCGCCATCGCGTCGAAGCCCTCGGCCGGACGCGCCATCGACGCGAACACCGCTTCGGTCATCCGGGTCCGCGCGGCCGGCGCGATCGCGTTGACGGTGATGCCGTACCGGGCGAGTTCCGCCGCGGCCACGACCGTCAGCCCGGCGATCCCGGCCTTCGCGGCCGAGTAGTTCCCCTGGCCGACGCTGCCGAGCAGCCCGGCACCCGAGCTCGTGTTGATCACCCGCGCGCTCGGCGTCCGCCCGGCCTTGGCCTCGGCCCGCCAATGTTCCGCAGCGTGCCGCAATGGCGCGAAATGCCCCTTGAGGTGCACTCGCACGACCGCGTCCCACTCGTCCTCGCCGAGGTTCACGAGCATCCGGTCACGGAGGAACCCGGCGTTGTTGACCAGCACGTCCAGGCGCCCGAAGTGCTCGAGCGCGGTGCCGACCAGCTCCTTCGCACCGGTCCAGTCGGCCACGTCCGAGGTGGTGCCCACCGCCTTCCCGCCCTGCGCCTCGATCTCGGCGACGACGTCGGCGGCCGCGCCGGTGTCCACGTCGTTGACCACCACCGGCGCGCCCTCCGCGGCGAAGGCGAGGGCGTGCGCCCGCCCGATCCCCCGCCCGGCCCCGGTCACCACGACCACCCGGCCCTGGCACAACCCGCTCACGAATCCTCCCGATGGTTGACGTCGGCCGCGGCGAGGAACGCCGGGACCTCACCTCCGCCGTGCACGCGCAGGGTCGCGCCGGAAACGTAGGAAGCCAGGCCGGAGGCGAGAAACGCGGCGCAGTGCCCGATTTCCGCCGGCTCGGCCAGCCGCCCGAGCGGGACGGTCTTCCCGACCGCCTCGACCGCGGCCTCGCTGCCGTAGTGCAGGTGTGCCTGTTCGGTCCGCACCATCCCGACATCGAGGCTGTTGACCCGCACCTTGGGCGCCCACTCCACCGCCAGGCTCGCGGTGAGGTTGTCCAGCCCGGCCTTCGCGGCGCCGTAAGCCGCGGTTCCGGGCGACGCCCGGGTGCCGCTGACGCTGGAGACCATCACGATCGATCCGCCGGAGTCCTGTCGCTGCATCACCGCGTTGGCGTGCTGCGACACCAGCAGCGGGGCCAGCAGGTTGAGCTGCACGACCTTCTCGTGCAGCCGCGGCGAAGCTTCCGCCGCCGACACGTACGGCGCCCCTCCGGCGTTGTTGACGACGACGTCGAGGCGTCCGTGCCGCTCGACGATCCCCTCGACCAGCGCGGCGACCTGCGTCTCGTCGCGGACGTCGCACGCGGTGAACTCCGCCTCGGTGGGCGCCTCCCGCCGCGCGCAGACGACCACGTGGGCGCCGTGGGCGAGGAACACGTCGGCGATGCCCCGGCCCACGCCGCGGACACCCCCGGTCACCAGCACCACCGCGCCGGACAGGCCCAGCTCCGTCTTCACGTCCCCAAAACTAGAACATGTTCTCGCCGGGGACAAGGTCGGGAGCCGAGCGGGACGGCCTCCTAGGCCTCCGGTGGGGAGAACTCGTTCCGGGCGACGCGCAGGCCCGAGGCGCGCAGCGCGGCCTGCATCGCGAACCGCGCGTCGGGGTCGTCGAGGCGGTCACCGAAGGCCTGCTTCAGCTGGCGCACGCGGTAGCGGACGGTCTGCGGGTGCACCGAAAGGTCGACCGCGATCTTCTCGGAGTTGCCGCCGTTCTGCAGCCAGGACAGCAGGGTTTCGCCGAGCCGGCGGCGCGTCCGCTCCGGGAACTGGTCCAGCGGGGCGAGTTCCTGCCGGGCGACCTGCTCGGCCAGCGGCGAGTCCGACAGCAGCCACAGCTCCGTCAAGTGGTCGGTGCACCACGTCACCGGCGCGTCCGGGAGCGCGCCTTCGGCCACCAGCCGCAGCGCGGTGCGGGCCCAGCGCAGGGAGTGCGCCGCCGCGCCCAGGTCCGTCGGCGGCCCCACCGCGACGCGGGTGCCGAGCCGCGTCAGGGTCTTCGCGTCCACCGGGGCGGGCAGCAGCAGGTACGGCTGCGGTGGGTCGAGGTCGGCGAGGACGTCGGAGCCCCACGACGTGCCGACCGTCGTTTCGGCGGCGACCGCCGCCACCTCGCGGGGCACCGGCCAGCCCGCCGCGGCCGCGAGTTCGGCGAGGACCGCGTCCGGGATCGTGCCCGGCCCGATCAGGAGCCGCAGCAGCCGCCGCCGCAGGCCCGCCCGGGTGCCCTCGATCTGCACCCACGCCTCGCGGTGGCCGCGGCTCGACATCCGGGCGAGCTCGTCGGCGTAGCCGAACAGCATCTCGGCCAGCTGCGCCATGGCCGCCGACGACAGCCGGTGCCGCCGGCCCAGCCGCATGATCCAGCGCCAGCCGACGCGGGTGCCCACGCGGTAGGCCGCCTGGAGGTCGTCGAGTGTCCGGCCCTCGCGGGCCTCGCCCGCGCCGAGCCGGCGGCACGTCTCGTACAGCCCGTCGCGCGAAGCCAGTGGATCCTCGACGAGGTCGACGAAGAGCTCGACGGCGCACTGGACGGCGTTCCGGGTCATGCGGCCGTAGGACCCGTCGCCCGGCCGGGCGTAGACGGGGACCGCCCGCAGGACCTCCCGGACGATTCCGTCCGCCAGCGCCGGCAGGGCCGGACGCATGAGCGCGGCCAGCTCCCTGCGCCGGATGACTTCTTCGCCGACGTCCCGGGGCGCCGGGACCGGTTGCCGAGCACTGTCGCGGGACACCAGGGTTCCTCCACCGGGGACGGGCGACGGAGCAAGCTTTACCGGACAGTAAAGCAAGGAGTCCGTACAGTACACCTCCATGAGCCGGCAGAGTCCTCCTGATCGATCCAGCGCTCGCCGCAGCCCGGCCGCCCGGCCCACCGACGACGAGCTGCTCGACGCCGCCCGCGCCGTGTTCGCCGAGCGCGGGTACGCCCAGGCCACCATGGGCCTGATCGCGGACCGCGCCGATTCCACCAAACCCACGCTCTACGCGCATTTCGGCGACAAAGCCGCCCTTTTCCGCACCACGGTCCGCCGGGAAGTCGCCGCGTTGCGGGCCTGGGTGATCAGCGCCCACCAAACGGCGAACGCGCGCCCACTGGAAGAGCGTGTCCGGCTGTCGGTGATGGCCATGTTCGCCTACGCCGGTGCGCACCCCGAAAGTTTCAGGCTGCTGTTCGATTCGGCCGTCGACGAGATGTCGAACGAGCGCCGCGCGCTGGCCGATTCCATCGCCACCCACGTGGTCGGCCAGGTGCGCGAGCACCTGCTCGCCCACGGGCGCCCGGTCGGCCCCGGCGCGGACCTGCTCGGCGAGATGATGGTGGGCCTGGTGGGGCGCGCCGCGATGCGCGTCTCCCACTCCCCCGGCCTCGACCCGATCGCCGCCGGGGAGCTCGCCACCGGGTTCGTCATGGCCGCGCTGCGCGGGCTGGATCCCGCGCTGCTGGAGCGGCTCGACCTCACGCACCCGGCCGGGCAGTCCGCCACCTGAGCGTCCACACCGGACCGTTTGTCACCGGCTGAACAATTCCCGGCGCTCCGGGAAATCACCTCTTGCCGGGTTCGGCGACCACTGCGACGCTGCGATTACCGCAAGCGACGCACGTATTTCCGGGTCCCCACGGAAATGTGCTTGCCGACCCCTTTTCCCACACAAAGAGGTGTGATCAGCCATGATTCACGACCCCAAGAAACGTCTCTTTTCCGCCGTGGCCGCCGTCGGCTTCGCCGTCGCCGGGCTCACCGTGGCCGCCGCGCCGGCCGCTTCGGCGGCGCCGTGCACCGACATCGACGTCCCGGTGGCCCGCGGCACGGGCGAACCCGGCACGCTGGGCCTCATCGTCGGCGACCCGGTCTTCTCGGCCGTGCAGAACCGGCTGCGCCCGCGGTCGGTGAGCAGCTACCGCGTCGACTACCCCGCCGACCTCGGCGAGCCGGCATCGGTGCAGAAGGGCAACACCGACCTGGTCAACCACGTCCGCACGCAGGCCGCGGCCTGCCCGCAGCAGCGGTTCGTCCTGGTCGGCTACTCCCAGGGCGCCAACGTCGTCGACAATTCGATCGGCATCAGCAGCGATGGCGCCATCGTCGGCGGCCCGATCGTCGCGACCATCCCGGCGGACCTGGCCCCCCGGATCGCGGCGATCCTGTTGTTCGGCAACCCGATCCGCGCGATCGGCCGCTCGGTCACCGGGACGTACCAGAGCCGCACCAAGGACTACTGCGCCCTCGGCGACCCGATCTGCCAGGCGGGCGGCTTCAACATCCTGGCCCACCTGAGCTACGGCGACCAAGCCAACGACGCGGCGGCCTTCGCCGCCACCAAGGTCTGACTGCTCGTGAAGGCCACCTTGAGGAAGTTCAAGTTCCTCAAGGTGGCCTTCACGAACGTCGGCTCAGCAGTTGGAGGGTGCGGCTTCTCCGGCGAGCCGCTTCACGATCCACTGGTGGGCGTCCGCGTTGCCGGCGAGGACGCCGGTGACGTGGTCGGCGAGGTAGGTGTTCCACTGCTCGCGGACCCCGGCCGCGCAGTACGTCCGGCGCAGCGTCTCCGCCTGCGGGGTGTTGACGATCTCGTCGGTGCTCGCGTGGTACTGGAACACCGGCACCCGCGGCGGGTGCGCGCCCAGCTTGTTCTGCGCCAGCCGGGCCTGCCACTGCGGGGTGTCCAGCGGGTTGGACGTCGTGTAGTCGCTGATCTTCTTGAACGAGTAGTTCACCAGCAGTTCCAGCATGCACGCGTTCGTCTTCGCGTCAGCCAGCTGCTGCCGGCCGGTGTCGTTGAGGAACGAATCCAGCTTGAGGTCGGGGTAGGCGGCGTCGAGCCCGATCGAGGCGAAGGCCAGGAACCCGAACCCGAGGTAGCCGTCGAGGCCCTTGGCGACCTCGGTCAGGTCGGCGGGCACGCCGCCCGCGACGACGCCGACGACGTTCAGCTCCGGCGCGTACGTGGGCTGCTTCTCCCCGGCCCACATCGATCCGCCGCCACCCTGCGAGTAGCCCTGGAAGATCACCTTGGCGCTCTTCGCGAGCCGGGCCGCCGGGAGGTCCTGCGCCGCCCGCACCGAGTCGATCACGGCGGGTCCCATGGACTGCCCGGTCATGTAGGTCGGCACGGTCGTCGGCGAGTAGCCCTCGTAGTCGGTCACCGCGACCGCGTAACCGCTGGCCAGCGAGTCGTTGATGGCGGGCTGGTCGTAGAGCGTGCCGCGTTCCATCGCCTTCGACGCCGTGCACTTGAACGCCGGGCCCTGCGTGCCGACCGCGTAGCCGATGATCGGCGCCTTCGCCGGGTCCACACCCTTCGGCACGAGGATCGTCCCGGTCACCGCGTCCCGGTTCCCGAGCGCGTTGGTCGACAGGTACATCACCTGCCAGGCGTCGGCGTTGAGCGCGTTCAGCAGCGGCACCGTGGGCCGCCAGCGGATGACGTCACCGGGTTTGCCGGCCGGCAGCGGCGACGGCGGGGTGTAGAAGGAGTCGTCGAACGGGCCGGGCAGCAGGGGCGCCGCGCCGGCGGGCGGGCTCGCCGCCGCCACTCCCAGCGCCACCAGGCAGCAGGTCAGAAGCGCCGAAAGCACGGCGCGACATCGGGCATGCTTCACCACAACCTCCATCGGGGAGAGGGATTGCGCTCAGGCCGGGAGGCCCAGCGCGCCGGCCAGGACCGGCCAGGACTGGTGCAGGGCCCGCTGCCAGTACGGCCAGCTGTGGGTGCCGGGCCCGTAGTAGTCGACGGTCACCGGGATGCCGGCGGTCCGCAGGCGGTCGGTGAAGCTGCGGGACGACATCTCCGCCGTCGACTCCAGGAAGTCCGCCTGGTTCGGCGGGTCGAGCGGCCCGGTCTGCCCGTTGCCGCAGGAGACGTAGAGCGCGGTGCCGCGCAGCTGGTCGACGTGGTCGTACGGGTTGTTGGCCGACCAGAGCACCGGATTGCCGAACGCGTCGCCCCAGAGGTTGAGGTAGCTGTAGAACCCGGCGCGCGCCAGGATGCCGATGATCCAGACCGGCAGCCCCGGGTAGAGCGTGTTCGGCACCCCGCTGTAGGACGCGGCCGCGCCGAACATCCCCGGGTGCTTGAACGCGTACGCCATCGCGCCGTACCCGCCGATCGAGAGCCCGGCGACCGCGCGGCGCGTGCCGCCGCGGTAGCCGCGCTCGACGATCTGGCGCACTTCGGCGGTGTGGAAGGTGTCCCAGTCCGGGGTGTTCCAGAGGCCGAAGTTCCACCACTTCGTGTACATCCCCGCCGCCCCGTCCGTCGGCATCACGACCAGGGCGTCCTTGGCCGCGGTGAACGCCTTGACGTCGGTGAACTGGTCCCACGAGCGGTAGTCGACCGGTTCGCAGCAGCCGTGGAGCAGGTACAGCACGGGCCAGGTCCGGGTGGGCTGCGCGGCCCAGCCGGACGGCACGATCAGCCGCACCATCCCGGTGGTGCCCAGGGCGGGCGAGCTGATCTGCAGGTCGACCGTCCGGGCGTCCACCCAGGTCTCCTGGACGACCTTCGCGCCGTCGTCGGCCACGGCCGGGCTCGCCTGGGCGGGCGCCACGGCACCGGCGAGCAGGAGGACGACGGACAGCGCCAGCAAGGCGATCCGCTTCATAGAGGCTCCTCAGAGGGGGATGTTCCCGTGTTTCCGGGCCGGCAGGCTCTGGCGTTTGGTGCGCAGCATCCGCAGGGCCCGCGTCACCTGGAGGCGGGTCTGCGACGGCGTGACGACCTGGTCGACGTAGCCGCGCTCGGCCGCCAGGTACGGGCCGCCGTGGCGTTTGCGGTACTCCTCGGTGAGCCGGCGGCGCGCGCCGTCCCGCTCCTCCGGCGGCAGCCCGGCCAGCTCGCGCCGGTAGAGCACCCGCACGGCCCCTTCGGCACCCATCACCGCGATCTCGGCGGTCGGCCAGGCCAGCACGACGTCCGCACCGAGGTGCTTGGAGCCCATCACCGCGTAGCCGCCGCCGTAGGCCTTGCGGACCACCACGGTCACCTTCGGCACGGTCGCTTCGGCGTAGGCGTAGATCAGCTTGGCGCCACGGCGGATGATCCCGCCGCGTTCCTGGCCGGTGCCCGGCAGGTAGCCGGGGACGTCGGCCAGGGTGAGCAGCGGGATCGAAAAGGCGTCGCAGAACCGCACGAACCGCGCGGCCTTCTCCGACGCGTCGATGTCGAGCACGCCGGCCTGGTGCCGAGGCTGGTTGGCCACCACGCCGACGGTGTGGCCCTGCACCCGGCCGAAGGCGCAGATGATGTTGGGGGCGAAGGCGTTGTGCACCTCGGTGTACTCGCCGTCGTCGACCAGCGCGGCGATCAGCTCGGCCATGTCGTAGGTCTGGTGCGGGGAATCGGGGACCAGCCGGTCGAGCTCGAGGTCGGCGGCGGTGAGCGTAGGACTGGTGTCGTCGGCGTACGCAGGCCCGGGGTCGAGGTTGTTGGCGGGCAGGTACCCGAGCAGCGTCTGCACCCAGTCGACGGCGTCCTCTTCGTCGGCGGCGCGGTGGTGGGCGTTGCCGGCGACCTCGCTCTGCACGGCCGCGCCGCCGAGCTCCTGCGCGGTGACGCGCTCGCCGGTGACGGCGTGCACGACGTCCGGGCCGGTGACGAACATGTGCGAGGTGTCGTCGACCATCACGGTGAAGTCGGTCATCGCCGGCGCGTACACGGCACCGCCGGCGCACGGGCCCATGATCATCGAGATCTGCGGGACGACTCCGGAGGCGTGCGCGGTCCGCCGGCCGAGTTCGGCGTAGTAGGCCAGCGAGACGACGCCTTCCTGGATCCGGGCGCCGCCGGAGTCGTTGATCCCGACGACCGGGCAGCCGATCGTCATCGCCAGGTCCATCAGCTTGAGGACCTTCTCGCCGGAGACCTCGCCGAGACTGCCGCCGAAGACGCTGAAGTCCTGGGAGAAGACGCAGACCTGCCGCCCGTCGACGGTGCCGTGCCCGGTGACGACGCCGTCACCCCACGGCCGGTTCGCGTCCATCCCGAACTCGGTGCACCGGTGCCGCGCGAACTGGTCGACCTCGACGAAGGACCCGGCGTCGAGCAGCAGCCCGATCCGTTCGCGCGCGGTCAGCTTCCCCTTGGCGTGCTGCCGGTCGACGGCCCGCTTTTCGGCGATCCGCACGGCTTCGTCCTGCCGGGCGGCGAGATCGGCGATCCGGAACGCGGTGGTCGGGGTGAGCTCGTCCATCACCGCACCACCGCCCCGAGCCGCTCGGCCAGCACCGCCACGTGCGGTGGATCGATCATCGACACGTGGTCGCCGGGCACCCGCACGACTTGGAGGTCGCCGCAGTGGGCGTCCCAGCCGAGGGTGTCGTCGGTGCGCAGGTAGCGGGGGTCGAGCGCGGTGGTGAGCGGGTGCGGGTCCTGGGCGCGCAGGAGCAGCACGCGCCCGTCGTAGCGGTGCGGCGCGTACCGCTCGGCCACCCGCGCGTCCACATAGGACTCGTACTGGTGCCGGAGGACGCCCGCGCCGAGGTCCGGCACCTGCTCGGTGAGCCGGGCCATCACCCAGTGGATCTGGGCGTCCTCGTCCAGCTTCGCCAGTTCTTCGCGGGGCACCTCGAAGGGCACGCCGTAGGTCGTGGAGATGTGGGCGGCGAACCGGTCGAAGCGGTCCAGCAGCCGGTCCGCTTCGGCGCCCGAGGCGGGCAGCGGCAGGATGGTGTCGATGAGGAAGACGAGTTCGGTGTCTTCGAGGTGGCGCGCGGTCTCGTAGGCGAGACAGCCGCCGAACGACCAGCCGCCCAGCCGGTAGGGGCCGTGGGGCCGGATGTCCCGGATCAGCTCGGCGTACCGGGCGGCCTTGCCCTCGACGGTGTGGACGTCGTCGAGGCGTTCGAAGCCGTAGACCGGGGGGCCTTCGGGGAGCAGGCGGGCGAGTTCGCGGTAGACGCTCGCGGTGCCGCCGGCCGGGTGGAAGAGGAAGACGGGCTCGTCTCCGACGCCGTCGCGGAGAAGCCGCACGGGCCCGCCGCCGTGGCCTTCGAGTTCGGCCCGCAGGAGATCGGCCATCGCGGCGACGGTCGGGGTGGCGAAGAGCCGCTCTTCGGCGGGGACGTCGGCGAGGTGTTCGGCGAAGGCCGCCCGCAGCTGCCGGGCTTGGGCCGGGTCACCGGGGAAGGCCTCGTGGACACTCGGTTCGGCGCCGCCGAGGACGGCCCTCCAGTGCCGGGCGATCCAGCGTTCGGCAGGATCCCGCGGCCCGGTGACGGCCGGAGCGGGCCCGGCGGGCCCACCCACCTCCCGCCGTTCGGCGCCGAGCGGCGAAGCGGGCCCGCTCCGGCCGTCAC
>JARAWT010000109.1:0-21110 GCA_033793495.1 Streptomyces sp. MN03-5084-2B
GGGCGGGCATACCGAGTGCGACGGTCACGGCTTCCAGCGTACCTACCCCTACTGGGCCACCTTCACCATGTCAACCGTCACGGTGAGCAGCATTACGGCCGGGGTGAGCGGCCGCGGGCGGGCCGCCACCCCTCCGTGGGAGCTACTGGCCGAGCCGGATCGGGTTGACGATGTCCGCTGTCACCGTGAGTAGCGTCACCGCACCGCCGATCAGCACGAGCACCATCGTGATCCCGGACAGCTTCGTGTAGTCGACCGGACCCCCGGCCACTTTGCCCCGGCGCGCTCGGATCCAGTCGCGGACGCGCTCGTACCAGACCACCGCGATGTGCCCGCCGTCCAGCGGCAGCAGCGGCAGCAGGTTGAACACGCCGATGAAGAAGTTCAGGCTGGCCAGCAGGAAGAAGAACAGCACCCAGACGCCGTTCTCGACGGCCTCGCCGCCGAGCCGGCTCGCCCCGACGACGCTGACCGGGGTGTTCTGATCGCGTTCGCCGCCGAAGATCGCCGTGACCACGGCGGGGATGCGCTCGGGGAACTGGACGAGCCGCTGCGCCGTCTCGGCGAACATCGTGCCGGTGAAGCTGAACGTGGCGCCGACCGCGGCGACCGGGCCGTACTGGATGGTCTTCGCGTCTTCCTTCGGCGAGATGCCGACCATGCCGACCTCCCTGGTGCCGGCGCTGCTCCAGCGCTGCACCTTGGGCACGTCGACGACGAGCCACAGCTGCTGGGTGCCGCGCTGCACCTCGAACACCGTCCGGCCGCTGGTGGCCTGCACGGCGGCGAGCATGTCGTTCCAGGTCGCGATCGGCTTCCCGCCGACCGCGAGCACCTTGTCGCCGGGCTGCAGCCCGGCCGACTTCGCCGGGGTCGGCGCGCCCGGCGGGCAGGTCGGGTTGGCGGACTGTGCCTCGGCCTCCTGCTTCGAGGTGATCGAGCGGGCGCAGGAGGTCGAGCCCAGCACCGGCTCGGTCGGGGTGGCGGCCGCAGCCAGGTTCGGCAGGCCCATGGTCACGGCCATCAGGTAGAGGACGACGAAACCCAGGATGAAGTGGGTGATCGACCCGGCCGACATCACGACGGTGCGCTTCCAGGTCTTGAACCGCCACATCGCGCGCGGCGCCTCGTCCGGGGTCACCTCGTCGAGCGCGGTCATGCCGGCGATGTCGCAGAACCCGCCGAGCGGGATCCACTTCAGGCCGTACTCGGTCTCGCCGCGGCGCCAGGAGAACACCGTGGGCCCGAAGCCCACGAAGTACCGGCGGACCTTCATTCCGAAAGCCTTCGCGGTGACCATGTGGCCGGCTTCGTGCAGCGCGACGGAGACGCAGATCCCCAGCGCGAAGAGCACCACCCCGATGATGTAGGCGAGCACCCGCTACTTCCCCTCGATGATCGAACCGGCCCGCGCGCGAGCCCAGCGCTCGGCGGCGAGAACGTCCTCGACGTCGCGCGGTTCGCGACGCCATTCGTCGGCGGCTCCCACCACCTCCGAAACAGTGTCCACTATCGACGTGAAGCTGGTGTTCTGCGCGAGGAACGCCGAGACGAGCTCCTCGTTCGCGGCGTTGTAGACGGCAGGCAGGCAGCCGCCTGCGCTGCCGCAGTGGCGGGCCAGCTCCACCGAGGGGAACGCCTCGTTGTCCAGCGGCTCGAAGGTCCAGGTCGCGGCGGTGTCCCAGGTGCACGCGGCGGCGGCGCCGGGCACCCGGTCGGGCCAGTGCAGCGCGAGCGCGATCGGCAGCCGCATGTCGGGCGGGCTGGCCTGGGCCATCGTCGAGCCGTCGGTGAAGGTCACCATCGAGTGCACGATCGACTGCGGGTGCACGGTGACGTCGATCTTCTCCGGCGCGATGTCGAAGAGCAGGGCCGCCTCGATCAGCTCCAGGCCCTTGTTGACGAGGGTCGACGAGTTGATCGTGATCAGCGGGCCCATCGACCAGGTCGGGTGCGCCATCGCCTGCTCGACGGTGACGTCCGCCAGCTCGGCGCGCTTGCGGCCGCGGAACGGGCCGCCGGACGCGGTGAGGACGAGCCGCGCGACCTCGCTCTCCTTTCCGGCCCGCAGCGCCTGCGCGATGGCGGAGTGCTCGGAGTCGACGGGCACGAGCTGGCCAGGCTTGGCGGCGGCGAGCACCAGCGGCCCGCCGGCGATGAGCGACTCCTTGTTGGCCAGCGCGAGGGTGGCGCCGGTGGCGAGCGCCTTGAGCGTCGGCTCGAGGCCGCGAGAACCGGGCAGGGCGTTGAGGACGGTGTCGACGGGTACGGCGTCGATCAGCTCGGTGACGGCGTCGGAGCCGGCGAAGAGCCGCGGGAGCTTGAACTCGCCCTGGGCGTACCCGCGCTTCTGGGCCTCGGCGTACAGCGCGAGCTGGACGTCCTCGGCGGCCGTGGCCCTGGTCACGGCGACGGCATCGACACCGTGGGCGATCGCCTGCGCGGCGAGCGCGGCCGGATCGGCCCCGCCGGCGGCGATCCCGGCCACCCGGAACAGGTGCGGGTTGCGCGCGGCGACGTCGAGGGCCTGCACGCCGATGGACCCGGTCGAGCCGAGCACGAGAACGCTTCGCGAGGTAGTCATCGCCGGTCATTGTCGCGCGGGGCGTCTCCGCGGCGCACCCGGAGGTGTGGGATCATCGGCGGGTCCGAGGTTCACGGGGTTTGAGGAGTTCATCGTGGCAGGCAAGGCGGTCGAGAAGAGGCGGCCCGAGGTCGACCCGCGCGACGAGCCGTCCGCGGCCTGGGGCTGGCACGGCTCGTTCCCGAAGGCCACCCGCATCGCCGGCTGGGTCAGCGCGATCATCCTGCTGGTGATGATCAAGGGCAACCACGAGAACAACACCGAGAACGTGTGGCTCGTCGGCCTGGCGCTGTTCCTCGTGCTCCTGCTCGTGCTGGACATCCGCAAGCAGCGCACGGCCTGGCGCAAGTAGTCGGTTTTTCGCTAACGTCCCCGGCATGAAGCTGCGCTGGGGACTGGCTGTTCTTTCCGTGCTGGGCGCGCTGGTGGCGGCGCCCGCACCGGCGTCCGCCTCGGTTCCGGTGGTCCGGTGCACGTTCACGCCGACGCCCTCGAACCCCGCCGCGCGGCCGGTGGTGCGGCCGGCGCCTTTCGCGGTGACTCGCGGGACTGTCGACGTGACGTTCCGGTTCAACTACGGGCCGGTGACGGTCCGGCTGGACCGCGCCGGGGCGGCGCCCTGCGCGGTGCACAACCTGGTCTCGCTGGTTCTGCAGCGGTTCTACGACCGGTCCCAGTGCTGGCGTCTTTCGAACTCTTCCCGGCTGGGTGTCCTTCAGTGCGGCGACATCTACGAGGTCGAGAAGGGCGGGCCCGGGTACAAGTTCCCCGACGAGGTTTCCGGGACGGAGACATACCCGCGCGGGACGATCGCGATGGGGAACCAGGGGCCCGGGACGAACGGGTCGGAGTTCTTCATCGTGCACTCGTTCGCGCACATCCCGGCGAACTATTCGGTGATGGGGCGGGTGATCCGGGGGATGTCCGCGATCGACCGGATGGTGGCGGACGGGATCATCCCGACCGACCCGAACGGGCCGCTCGACGGAGCTCCGGCGCACCCGGTGAAGATCCAGCACGCCACGGTCGGCTGGTAGGTCACCCGCGAGCACGCGCCCAAGCGGCCTCGAACTCCGCCGCGGTGATCTCCTCCGCGGAGAACTCCGGCTGGGAGCCGATCTCTTCCAGGCCCGGGAACGGCAGCTGCCCCAACCCGGTCGAGTCCGTTTCCCGTCCGGCATCCGCCCAGGCGGTCCGACCGTCCCGGTAGACCTCGACCTTGCGGACCTCGTAGCGGTCCTCACCGAGTTCGCTGAACAACTCGACCGGGTCGTCGGCGCAGTCGTGGTCCCAGCACACCTTCACGTACGCGGTCATGGAAGAACGATACGGGCCGGGTACGCGCCCGGCCTCTCCTTGGCGTTGCTCAGCGTTCACGCAAGGGCGGCACCGGTGGTCACCTCGGCGCACAGAACGAGTCGCGTCCGGTTCGCCGGGGAGCAGGACAGGTTGGTCAGGGGCATCGTGGCGCCACCGGACGCGGAAGTGGATCACTTCGCTGCGCGGTGCACTGCGGCGAGCGCGTCGTCGACGATCGCCACCAGGGAAGCGCTGACGTATTCGTCCGCGAGGATCCGGGCGCGCGCCTCGGCCAGGTGCCGTCCTGCCTCCGGCGACGGGAACGCCGGGATCAGCTCGGCGTGCATGAAGAAGTTCTTCCACCGCCGCATCGCGAGGGTACGCTCGAGGCCGGCCGCCAGGCCCGCCACCGCGTCCGGTATCCCCTGCAGCCGTGCGACCTTCTCCGGCGTCTCCAGCTTGTGGTCGTGCACGATTTCGTCCAAGGGCGACCACGGTGGCGCATCCGGCGGCCGTACGCCTTCTCGGCGCGTGGTCGCGCCGGACACACCGAAGCAGGCGATGACCCGGGCGAAGTCCGGTGTCAGGAACACCTCGAAGAAGTACCCGGCTCGGAACCGGTCGTCGATCCGGACTCGTGCGAGCGTCGGGCCGGAGTAGTCGCACAGCGCACGCACGGCCGCCTCGAACCCGATGGATCCGTGGCCTCCCCGCCGGCTGGTGTGCTCCCGGCGGCCGTAGAGCGAGCGGGTCGGCTGCGTGTCCTGGACGCCGTCCCAGACATCCGGCGGGGTTCCCGCCGCCAATGCCTCGCAAGCCGACGCGGAGGCCTCCGTGCCGGCTTCGGCCAGCAGTTTCATCAAGCTCGCTACGGTCGTCATGAAGCCCCCACGGAAAGCCGGGCACCAGACCCGGTTTTCCGAAACTACCTTCAGCGTTCGTGCGCGGGCGACACCAGTTCGCTCGGCCCGCCGCTCGACTCCCCGGCCACCGCGGCCAGCTCCTCACCGACCGACTCGGTCTTCGGGCGGGCGTCCTTCGTCAGCAGCGACGCGACCGCGCCGATCAGGCACACCACGATCGCGAAGCCGAACGCCACCGCCAGCCCCGACTGGAACGGCCCCGAAATCAGGTTCGGGAAGAAACTCCGGCCCGTCAGGAACGCCGCCTGGTCCGGCGGCAGCGACGACAGCTGGCCACCCAGGAGCTGCTGGATCGGGTTGTAGCCCAGGAACGCCGCGAACAGCACCGCCACCGCCGGGAGGTTCGCGATCTGCGCCGCCGAGGACGCCGGGACGCCGTGCTCGATCAGGCCCTGGCTCATCGTCGACGGGAGGCTGCTCGACAGGCCCGCGATGATCAGGCTGAAGAAGAAGCCGATCGACAGGACCATCGCCGCGTTCTGGAACGTCGTCATCATGCCCGCGCCCGAACCGCGGGCGTCGGCCGGCAGGCTGTTCATCACCTCGGCGCGGTTGGGCGAGGAGAACATGCCCATGCCGATGCCGTTGACCAGCAGGATCGCCGCGAACGCCCAGTAGTCGAAGTTCACCGGCAGGATGATCAGCAGCAGGAACGTGATCGCCGTGATGAGCAGGCCGCTCGAGGCGAGCAGGCGGCTGCCGATGCGGTCGGCGAGGATGCCCGACGTCGGCGCGGCCAGGAGGAAGCCGACCGTCATCGGGAGCATGTAGATGCCCGCCCACAGCGGCGTCTGCTCGAACGTGTAGCCGTGCTGCGGGAGCCAGATGCCCTGCAGCCAGATGATCAGGATGAACTGCAGCCCGCCGCGGCCGAGGGACGCCGTCAGGTTCGCGACGTTGCCCCAGGTGAACGAGCGGATCCGGAACAGCGACAGGCGGAACAGCGGGTTGTCCACCTTCGACTCGATGATCACGAACGCCACCAGCACCGCGAGGCCGCCGATCAGGCAGCTGAGCACGAACGGGCTGCCCCAGCCGGTCGGCGACGAGCCGTACGGCTGGATGCCGTAGGTGATGCCGATCAGCACGGCGATCAGGCCGACGGCGAAGGTGATGTTGCCCCACCAGTCCATCCGCGCGTGCTTGCGGACGCCGGTGTCGTGCAGCTTGAGGTACGCCCAGACCGTGCCGATCACGCCGAACGGCACCGACACGAGGAAGATCAGGTTCCAGTCGACCGGCGCGAGCACGCCGCCGACGACCAGGCCGAGGAACGAGCCCGCGATGGCCGCGACGCCGTTCATGCCGAGCGCGAGCCCGCGCTGGTTGGCCGGGAAGGCGTCGGTGAGGATCGCCGAGGAGTTCGCCATCAGGAAGGCCCCGCCGACGCCCTGCACGATCCGCCAGCCGATCAGCCACAACGCGGCCGCGTCGCCGTCGAACCAGGTGACGGCCAGCATGATGGAAGAAACGGTGAAGACGGCGAAGCCGAGGTTGTACATCCTCGCGCGGCCGTACATGTCGCCGAGCCTGCCGAAGCTCACCACCAGCACCGCGGTGACCACGAGGAAGCCCATGATCATCCACAGCAGGTAGCTCGTGTTGGCCGGTTCCAGGGGGTTGATGCCGATGCCCTTGAAGATGTCGGGCAGCGCGATCAGCACGATCGAGGAGTTGATCGTGGCGATCAGCATGCCCAGCGTCGTGTTGGACAGCGCGATCCACTTGTACCGCGGCCCCAGTTCCGCGATCGAATACGTCCGGCGTTCCGCCACTGTGCAACCCTTCTGCTCACCAGTCCCTTAGCTAGGCTAAGCAACTTGCTTGCGTATGGCAACCAACAGCCCGAAACGCATGGGAGAGCATGATCACAGCAGGCCGAATGTCCTTTGAGGACTGTTTACCGGCCGGGTTGTCCACAACCCGGCCAGGTCGGGTCGACCCTGTGGACAACTCCGGTCCGCGGCCCTGGAACTGTCGGCGCCTTCCCGTAACGTTGAAACCGGGGGTCCCCCTCACGGCGAGGGCCTCAGCAAGGCCTCACCAGGCGCCCGAGCACGGCCACCCCCTCGGCGATCTCCGTCGCCGTCCGCGCCGCGTACCCGAGCACCAGCCCCGGCCGTCCCGGACGTTGCCGGTGCCACGACAGCGGCTGCACCTTCACGCCCTCCGCCAGCGCCGCGGCCGCCACCGCGACGTCGTCCACCTCGGCGTCAAAGGTCACCGTCAAGTGCAACCCGGCCGCCGCGCCGTGGACCACCGCCGACGGCAGGGAGGCCGACAGGGCGCGGATCATCGCGTCCCGGCGACGGCGGTGGCGCCCGCGCACCGCCCGCAGCTGCCGCTCCAGCTCGCCCGTCTCCATCAGCCGGGCCAGCACCAGCTGCGCCAGCACCGCGTTCCCCAGGTCCGCGAACCGCTTCGCGGCCACGAGATCGCCGAAGAACCGCGGCGGCGCCAGCAGCCAGCCCACCCGCAACGCCGGCGCCAGCAGCTTCGACACGCTGCCCAGGTAGCAGACCTCCGGCAGCATCGACCGGACCGCGGGCACCGGCGCCCGGTCGTACCGGTGCTCGGCGTCGTAGTCGTCCTCGATCACGATGCCGCCGGCCGCCGCCCAGCGCAGCAGCTCGCGGCGCCGCGAGCCGCCCAGGACCACGCCCGTGGGGAACTGGTGGGCCGGCGTCAGCAGCACCGCGGGGGCGTCCAGGCGGGCGACCTGCACGCCGTCGTCGTCGACCGGCACCGGCGGCGTCGCAAGGCCGCAGTGGTGCAGGTGCTGGCGGGCACCCAGTGACCCCGGATCTTCGACGGCGACAGCGGGCACGCCGTGCCGCCGCAGCACCTCCCCCAGCAACGTCAGCCCCTGCGCCACCCCGGACACCACGATGATCCCGCCCGGGTCCACCCGGATCCCGCGGTTGCGCGCCAGCCAGCGCGACACCGCCAGCCGCATCGACGGCGCGCCGCGCGGGTCGCCGTAGCCGAACTGGGACGGTTCCAGCTCGTCCAGCACCGCCCGCTCGGCACGCAGCCACGCCGCCCGCGGGAACGCCGTCAGGTCCGGGACGCCCGGTGTCAGGTCGATCCGGGCCGGCGCCGCGCGGACCGCGTCGAAGACTTCCGCTCCGGGCAGCGGCGTGATCACTTTCGCAGGCAGGTAGTCCGGTGCCGGGGACGGCGGCAGCACCGGCGCGGCGACGATGACCGTGCCCGCCCGGCCGCGGCCCGCGGCGTGGCCGTCGTCGATCAGCCGCTGGTAGGCCTCGGTGACCACACCCCGCGACACGCGCAGCTCCGCCGCCAGCACCCGGGACGCAGGCAGCCGGCCGCCGATCGGGAGCCTGCCGTCGGCGACCGCGGCGCGCAGCTGCCCGGCGAGCCAGTCCGCGAGGCCGCCCGGCGGCGCCTCACGGACGTCCAGCTGCAGGAAGTCCGATCCTATGGACCTCTCGGGAAGCCCGGTTTTGGCTCTGTCCACCGAGCCATTGTCGCAGGACGCTGGACCCATGAACACGGCTTACGTGCACGGATACACCGAACCCGAGACCCGCCGCCTCGGCGACCAGGCCGACACCCTCGCCGAACTCCTGCACGCCGGGACGGCCTACCCGGCGGGTTCCCGCGTGCTCGAGGCCGGCTGCGGCGTCGGCGCCCAGACCGTCCACCTCGTGGCCCGCAGCCCCGGCGCGCACCTGACCGCGGTCGACGTCTCGGCCGCGTCGCTGAAACGAGCGAAAGCCCGGGTCGAAGGCGTCGACTTCCGGCAGGCCGACCTGTTCGACCTCGACGGCGAGTACGACCACGTCTTCGTCTGCTTCGTCCTCGAACACCTGCCGGAGCCGGAAAAGGCCCTCGCGCACCTGAAGACCCTCCTGCGGCCGGGCGGCACGATCACGGTCATCGAGGGCGACCACGGGTCGGCGTTCTTCCACCCGCGCAGCGAGCACGCCCAGGCCGCGATCGACTGCCTGGTCCGCCTGCAGGCCGAAACCGGCGACGCGCTCATCGGGCGGCGTCTCCACCCGCTGCTGACCGGTGCGGGGTTCGCCGGCGTCACCGTGGCACCCCGGACCGTCTACGTCGACGCGTCCCGGCCCGGCCTGGTCGCCGGGTTCACCCGCGACACCTTCACCGCGATGGTCGAAGGCGTCGGCGAAACCGCCGTTGCCCACGGCCTCGCCACCGCGGACGGCTGGGCGCGCGGGATCGCGGACCTGCACCGGACCACCCGCGAAGACGGGACTTTCTGCTACACGTTCTTCAAGGCCACCGCGAGCGCGTCGTGAGGTCCCCGATCACCCCACGACGCGCTCCAGGGCAGCCAGGTGGTCGCGGACGCGGATCGCGCCGGGCAAGCGCTCCCCGGCGTAACAGGCCAGCGCGCGTTCCCAGTGCGAGCGCGCCGCCTCCGGGTCGCCGAGTCCACAGTGGACTTCGCCGAGCCCGCAGTGGGCTCGGCCCTGTTCGGGACGGCAGCCCGTTTCCTTCGCCACGGCCAGGGCTTCGCGGTGGTACCGCAGCGCGTCCGAAGAGGCACCGCGCGCCGCGGAGAGGGTGCCCAGGCTGTTGAGCACGCGCGATTCCACCCCCCGGTCGCCGCATTCGCGGGCCAGGCTCAGCGCTTCTTCGAGATGGCGGGCCGCTTCCGCGGGCCTGCCCTCCGCCAGCCGCACGTCGCCCAGGTGCTTCAGCGCGACGCTGCGGTTGGGTGGGCTTCCGGTCTCCTGCGCGATCTCCAGTGCCCGCTCCAGGTGGGCCGCGGCTTCGGCGTACCGGCCGCGCGCGTGCTCGACGTCGCCGAGGATGCCCAGCGCGTACCCCTCGCTCACCCGGACGCCCATCGCGCGCAGGTGCGCCAGGCCCTCTTCCAGTGCCTGGACCGCTTCGTCGTGCCGGCCCAGCGCCGAGAGCGAGTCGCCCAGGTTGACCAGCGCGTAGCCCTCGCTCGTGCGGTCGGCGATGTCGCGGGCCAAGGCGAGGGCCTCTTCGAGGTGGCCGATCGCTTCGCCGTAGCGGCCGATGCCGCGGCAGGAACAGCCGAGCACCACCAGGACCAGGCCTTCGCTGGTGCGGTCGCCCGTCTTCCTGGCCAGGCCCAGTGCCTCCGTCGAGTACCGGATCCCGTCGGCGAACCGGCCCAGCGCGCGGCACACGAGCCCGAGCGTGTTGACCGAGTGGATTTCGGTGCGCCAGTCACCGGTCTCCCGGGCCAGGACGAGCGCCTCCTCCAGGTACCGCAGTGCCTCCGGCGACCGGCCGACGCGCCAGTGGCCCAGCGCGATCAGGATGAGCGGCTCGGCCTCGGCCGCCCGGTCGCCGACGTGGTGGGCCAGCGCCGACGCGTGCGTGTGCAGCACCAGCGCTTCTTCGTGGTAACCGCCGACGTCGAGGTAGTGCCACAGGATCCCGGACAGCAGCCGCAGGTGGTCCGGCCAGCCGTGGCGCGTCGCGTGCGCGGCGACCGCCAGCAGGTTGCGGCGCTCGGCCTCGAGCCACGCCGGCGCGTCGAGCACCTTGACGTCGGGGTCCGGCACGCGCGGCCGCAGGTGCCGTTCCTGCGGCAGGACGACGTCCATCGCCTGCCCGGCCGAGGAGACGTAGAAGTCGAACAGCCGCTGCTGCGCCTCGCGGCTCTCGCCGGGGTCCTCGTCCGCGAGCTCGGCGGCGTAGACGCGCAGCAGGTCGTGCAGCTGGACGCGGTCGTCGCCGGTCCGCTGCGCGAGGTGGGCACGCACCAGGGCACCGGCCAGCCGCTCGGCCTCCGGAAGGGGGACGCCGGCGAGCGCGGCCAGTGCCGGCGGCGTCAGGTCGCGGCCGGGGTGCAGGCCGCAGAGCCGGAACACGCGGGCGGCGTCGGGCGCGAGGTTGCGGTAGGACCAGGAGAACACGGCGCGGACCGCGGTCAGCGGGTCGCCGCCGCCGTCGAGCAGGTCGAGGCGCCGCCGCTCGTCGGCGAGCTCTTCCGCGAGCGCGGCCAGGCGCTCCCCCGGCCGGCTCAGCGCCAGCTCCGCGACCAGCCGCAGGGCCAGCGGCAGCCGGGCCGCGTACCCGATCAGCGCCGCGGTGGCCTCCGGTTCGCCGTCGACGCGCGGGCCGAGCAGCGCGCGCAGCAGGTCGCGGGCTTCGGCCTCGGTGAGCAGGTCGACGAGCACGCGGCGGGCGCCGTGGCGGGCGACCAGCCCGGGCAGCGCGTCCCGGCTGGTCACCAGCACCAGGCAGGTCGGCGAGCCCGGCAGCAGCGGCCGGACCTGCCCGACCGCGTTCGCGTTGTCCAGCACCAGCAGCATCCGCCGCCCGGTGAGCGCGGTGCGGAACTTCGCGGCGCGCTCGTCCGGCTCGGCGGGGATGTCCGCGCCGGCGACGCCGAGCGCGCGCAGGAACCCGGACAGCGCGTCGCCCGGGTCCACCGGCCGGACCGCGCCGTAGCCGTGCAGGTCGAGGTAGAGCTGGCCGTCGGGGAACTCCTCGGGCACGCGCTGCGCCCAGTGGACCGCCAGCGCGGTCTTGCCGACTCCGCCGGTGCCGGAGAGGACGGCGATGCGCGCACCGGTGTCGCCGTCCTCGCGGCGCAGCAGCGCGTCCAGCTCGGCCAGCTGGGCGGCGCGGCCGCGGAAGCCGGGGACGTCGGCGGGCAGCTGCGCCGGCACCCGGGCCGGCGGCTCCGGCGCGGCGAAGTCCTGCCGCAGCACCTGCCGCTGGGCCGCCTGCAGCTCGGGGCCGGGTTCCAGGCCGAGCTCGTCGGCGAGCCGCCGGCGTACGTCGTCGAAGACGTCCAGCGCGGCGGCCTGCCGCCCGGACGCGGCGAGCGCCAGCACCAGCTTGGCGTGCGCGGACTCGTTCAGCGGCTCCTCGGCGGTCAGCACCCGCAGCTGCACCGCCGCGTCGTCGGGGTCGGCGGTTTCGGCGTAGGCCATCACCGCCTTGGCGCGCCGCATCGCCAGCGCGAGCCGGGCCGGGTGCAGGCGCAGCCGCTCGACGTCGGCGAGCGCGGGGCCGCGCCAGAGTTCGAGGGCCTCGGCCGGGGCGTCCCGCGCGAGCAGGGCTTCGAAGCGCAGCAGGTCGAGCTCGTCCTCGCCGGCCGCGAGCCGGTAGCCGCCCTTGTCCGTGGCGATGAGGTCGGCGGGCCGCAGTGCCCGCCGCAGCCGCGCGACGTAGGTGTGCAGCAGCTCCAGGCACGAGGGCGGCGGCTCGTCCCAGACGACGTCGACGAGGTCCTCGCGCCGGACCGTCCGGTTCGGCTGCAGGGCCAGCAACGCCAGCAGCAGGCGCTGCTTCTCCGCGCCGATCTCCACGGCTTCGGTGCCGCGGGTCACCGTGAGCGGGCCCAGTACGCCGATCCGCACCGGCTCCGGCGGGGCTTCGGCAAGCACTTCCCGCAGCTTGCGGGCCGTCTCGGGCCGGGGCCGCCGGACGCTGCCGAGCTCGGCGTTGCGCACCGCGCGCAGGCTGACCCCGGCACGCGCGGCGAGCTGGACCTGGGTGAGACCGGCGAGCAGACGCCGGTCCCGCAGCCATCCGGCGAACGACGGGCCTTCGTCCACAGGCGTCCTCTCCTGCGTCCCCGAGCGGAACGTACCTCCCCAGCATCACGATCGTGCCGCCCGAGCTGTACCACCGATCGGCGAAGATAACCGTTTCCGCAGGTACGGACGGTGACGACGGCGGGAAGCGGGAGTACAGGCGCTCGTCCACCACCCTTTTCTAGGCTTTCTCGCGTCCGGTGGTGGCGAGGGGTTCGCGGAGCAGCCGTCGAGTGGGGTACGACGGCTGCCCCCGCTCTTTCACACGCCGAAGCGCTCGAGCAGGACCCGCACCGCGGGCGGGTCCTCGACGTGGGCGTTGTGCCCGAGACCGGCGAGCGTGACGGCGTCGGGATCGAGCGCCCGCAGCTGCTCCGGACGGCTCATCGGATCGTTCTCCCCCGCGGCGAGCACGACCGGGCAGCGCGCCCCGGCCAGCAGGGCCGGCATGTCCGGTGCGCCGAGGCCGAACGCGGCCGGGTCCATCGCGAGGCGCCAACCTCCCTCGGTCTCGCGAAGCCCGGCCGGGTCGGTGGGCGCGATCCCGAGCAGCCCGGACACCTTCAGGTAGGCCTGGTCGGCTTCCGCCTGCGTCGCGAACACCCGGGGCGGCCGGGCCGCGAACGAAGCCGCGCGGTTGAGGTCGTCCTGGCTCCACTCGACCTTGACGCCGAGGGCCAGCACGCCGGCGACCTCGACGCCGTAGCGGCCGGACGCCAGTTCCAGCGCGAGCACCCCGCCGAGCGAATGCCCGGCGACGACCAGCGGGCCGCCGTCCGGCAGCGCGCGGGCGACGGCCTCGGCGAGCGTGGCGAAGCTGTAGTGCGGCAGCGGGGCGGACGGGCCGTGGCCGGGCAGGTCCGGCACGAGGACGCGACGGTCGAGCAGGACGGCGAAATGGTCCCAGACGGCGCCGGTCGCGCCGAGGCCGTGCAGCAGGAGGACGGCCGGTTCGCCCTTGCCGCCGGTGCGCATGTTGAGCGTGTCCATCAGCGCAGCCTCCCAAACTGTCGGTGCCCGCGGCTAGGGTCGGGCCCGTGACGATCACCGATCCGGGCACCTACGTGCGAGGTGTCCCGTACGAGGAGCTGGCGCGGCTGCGGCGCGCCGGCCCGGTGGTGCGCGTCGACGACTTCTGGGCCGTGCTCGGGCACGCCGAGGTGCGGCGGGTGCTGCGCGACCCGGGAGTGTTCTCCTCCCAGCTCGGCGGGACGCAGATCCGGGACGCGGCCGACCTCGCCTACGTGCGCCGGATGATGCTGAACATGGACCCGCCGGAGCACGGCAGGCTGCGCGGACTGCTCACCAAGGCGTTCACCCCGCGCGCGATCGCGAAGCTGACGTCGCAGATCGAGAGCTGGGCGCGGGACCTGGTTGCGGCGGTCGCCGAAGACGGCGAATGCGACTTCGCCGCGTTGGCGGCTGATCTGCCTCTGTTGACGCTGGCCGGGGTGTTCGGCGTGCCGGAGGAGGACCGGCGGCTGATGTACGACTGGAGCAACCGGGTGATCGGCTACCAGGACGCCGAATACGCGGTCAGCTCGACGGTTGCCGCCTCCGAGGTGAGCGACCTCGCCCGGGCCGCGCTCGCCGTCCGCCCGTCGCCCGGGCCGGACGGGTCGATGCCCGACCCGCGGACCCGCGCGGGCATGCCTGATCTCTACGCGTATGCGAACGCGCTGGGCGAGTACAAGCGTTCGCACCCGGGCGACGACGTCATGAGCACCCTGATGCAGCACGTCGGCGACGACGGCGGCCGCGTCTCGCTCGCCGAGTTCGAGAACCTGTTCTGGCTGTTTTCCGTGGCAGGCAACGAAACCCTCCGCAACGGCCTGCCCGGCGGACTGCTCGCGCTGCTCTCCCACCCCGCGGAATACCGGCGGCTTCGGGAAGACCGGTCGCTGCTGCCTTCCGCGGTCGAAGAGATGTTGCGGTTTTGGACGCCGGTGATGCACTTCCGGCGCACGGCGGTGTCCGACGTGCGATTGTCCGATGTGGACATCCGCGCCGGGGACAAGGTGGTGGTCTGGTTCTCCTCCGCCAACCGGGATCCTTCGGTGTTCCCCGATCCGGACACCTTCGACATCGCGCGGACCCCGAACGACCACCTGACCTTCGGCCACGGCCCGCACTTCTGCCTCGGTGCCCACCTCGCGCGGGTGCAGATGCGGGCCATGTTCGACGCGGTCCTCGACCGGCTCGGCGTCGTGGAGCTCGCCGGCGAGCCGGTGCGGCTGCGGTCGAACTTCCAGAACGGCCTCAAGTCGCTGCCGATCCGGTGGGCCCGCTGATGGAGATCCGGGAGCTGCGGGCGTTCGTCGCGGTCGTCGAGGCGGGCGCGATGTCGAAAGCGGCGCGGCAGCTGCACGTGAGCCAGCCGGCGCTGTCCCAGACGATCACGGCCCTCGAACGGCGGCTCGGCGTCCGCCTGCTGGTGCGCACCAGCACCGGCGTGCAGGTCACCGACGCCGGAACGACACTGCTCGGCGAGGCCCGCGCCGTGCTCGCCCGCCACGACCAGGCCCTTTCCGCCATGGCCCGGCACACCGCGGCCGGCGGCGGCGTGCTGCGCGTCGGCGTCCCCCTGGAACTGCCACCCGACCTGCTGCCCTCGGCGCTCGCGCGGCTGCCGGACACGCGGGTGCAGGCGCGGCACCTGTCATCGGTGGCGCAGGTGGCCGCCTTGCGGGCCGGCGAGCTGGACGTCGGACTGGTCCGCGAACGCCCACCCGGGCCGGACCTGGACGCGGTGCTCGTGGTGACCGAGGACGTCGGCGTCCTGCTGGCCGCGGACCTGGCGGAGAAGCTGGGCTCGCCGGTCCGGCTGGAGGACCTGGCCGGGCTGGAGTGGTTCGCCTTCCCGCGCGCGGGCAGCCCGGCCTGGTACGACGAGCTGGCGGCCATCCTGCGCAGTCACGGCCTAGACGTCGGCCCGGAGGTGCCGGAGGAGCAGCGGCTGATCGTCGAGCTGAAGATCCCGGCGGTCAGCGCGGGCGGGGCGTACGCGTTCGCGCCGCCGGAGTGGCCGTACCCGCTGCCGGACAGCGTCCGGTGGGTGCCACTGGCCGGCACCCCGATCGTCCGGCGGACCTGGGCGGTGTGGCCGGCGACGTCGCACCGGCGTGACGTCGCGGAGTTCGTCGCGGCGCTGGAAGACCATCGGCGAAACGGATCGGGGGCATAAGGAAGGCCGAACACGGATCCGGAAGCCTTCTCCGGGCGGTGTCGCTTGAACTCTTCGACCGAGAATGCGAAGGAGTTTGAGCGATGACTGCAGAACTGTCCGGGTCGACGGCGCTGGTGACCGGCGGGACCAGCGGGATCGGCCGCGCGACGGCGATCGCCCTGGCCGGGCTGGGCGCGCACGTGGTGCTGTCCGGCCGGGACGCCGGGCGCGGCGCCGAAGCCGTCGAGACCATCCGCGCGGCAGGCGGCAAGGCCGACTTCGTGGTGGCGGACCTGACGGACGCCGCGTCGGCGCGCGCCCTCGCGGATCGGGCGAGGGAGGTGGCCGGGCCGATCGACGTGCTGGTCAACAACGCCGGCGTGTTCCCGACCGGGCCGACCGCGTCGTTCGCCGAGGCGGACTTCGACACGGTCTTCGCGACGAACGTGAAGGTGCCGTTCTTCCTGGTCGCCGTGCTGGGGCCGGAGATGGCGGCACGGGGCCGCGGCGCGATCGTGAACGTGTCCACGATGGTCGCGCTGCGCGGCATGGCGGGCATGGCGGTGTACGGCGCGTCGAAGGCGGCGGTCGAGCTGATGACGAAGGCGTGGGCGGCGGAGTTCGGGCCCTCGGGCGTCCGGGTCAACGCGGTCAGCCCGGGCCCGACCCGCACGGAAGGCACGGCGGTGTTCGGCGACGGCCTGGACGAGCTGGCGGCGGCGGGCCCGGCCGGGCGGGTGGCGGCCCCGGAGGAGATCGCGGCGGCCATCGCGTTCCTGGCCGCGGGCGACGCGAGCTTCGTCCACGGCGCGATCCTCCCGGTCGACGGAGGCCGGCTGGCGGTGTGAGCGCCTCGCGGGACGGCGTCACCTCAGGAAGGTGACGCCGTCCCGCGGCCGCTCGTCCACCGTCAGCGAGAAGATGTCCGGCCGCGAGTAGTGCCCGGACACGTCGAGGCTCTTCCGGGCCGTGACGATCTCCTCGAGGTCGATCTCCGCCGTGACCAGGCCCTCCGCATCGCGCAGCGGGCCCGCCAGGACGTCCCCCAGCGGGCCGACGATCACGCTGCCGCCGCGGAACGGGTCGTCGCCTTCGGCCTCGTACGGGCACGCCGAGATCACGAAACACCGGCCCTCGTCGGCGATGTGGCGCATCGACGCCTGCCAGACGTCGCGGTCGTCCGCCGTCGGGGCGCACCAGATTTCGACGCCCTTCGCGTACATCGCCGCCCGCAGCAACGGCATGTGGTTCTCCCAGCAGATCGCCGCGCCGGCGCGGCCCGCCGCCGTCGCGACCACCGGGAGCGTCGAACCGTCGCCGCGGCCCCAGAAGAGGCGCTCCCGTCCCGTCGGGACCAGCTTGCGGTGCTTGCCCACCAGCCCGCGATCGGGGTCGAGGAACACCGCCGTGCCGTAGAGGGTCGAGCCGGCGCGCTCGATGACGCCCACCACCAGGGTCGCGCCGGTCCGGGACGCGAGCCCGGCCAGCTCGGCCACCTCCGGACCGGGCACGGTCACCGCCGCGCGGAAGTACTCGACGAACGGCACCCGGCCCGGGTACCCGCCGAGGACGGCCTCCGGCAGCACCACCAGGGCGGCGCCCCGGATCTGCTCCTCGAAGCCCAGCACGTGCTCGAGCGGGACACCGGTCGCGACCTGCAGCGCGGCGACGACCGTCATCCGCGGACCGGCCACGGGACCACGGCCGACGTCCGCCGCTGGTAGTCGGCGTATTCGGGGTACCGCGACTTCGTGATGCTCTCGGTGAACCGCGTCGAGCCCACGAACAGCAGCGTCAGCAGGACCGCGCCGGCGACCGTCCACTGCAGACCGCCGGCGACGACGCCGAACGCGGCGATCGCCCACCACTGCGCCTGCTCGAAGAAGAAGTTCGGGTGCCGGGAATAGCGGAACAGCCCGGACTGCAGGAACCGCGTCGGCGCGCGGCCGGCGTGCTTCTCGCGGTGGAACGCCCACTGCTGCTGGTCGGCGACCGTCTCGCCGACCAGGAAGGCGGCGAAGACCAGCGCGACGACGACGTCCGCGGCGCCGAAGCCGCCGGGGTGCTCCAGCGCCGTCAGCGCGGGGAGCGTGATCAGCAGCAGGATCACGTTCTGGTACAGCGAGATGAAGGAGAAGTTGAACAGCTGGAACTGCCACGGCGCCAGCCGCTCGCGCAGCACCGCCCACCGGTAGTCCTCGCCGCCGGGCGCGTAGCCGCCCTTGCGGGCGAAGTTGAACGTCAGCCGGGCACCCCACAGCGCGACCAGCGCGAACATCACGTCGAGCCGCGCGTCGGCGAACCCGGCGGCACCCGCGAAGATCCCCACGTAGGCCACCGGCACGATCGACCAGATCCGGTCGACCCAGGAGTACTCCCTGGTCAGCACCGACACCAGCCAGGTACCGAGCGTCACCCCGGCGAAGACGTACAGGCACACCCGCAGCGCGTCCATGTGCTCACTTTAGGACCTAGGATCGGCACTGTGCCGTACTCGTTCCTCAGTCATCTCGAGTGCTCGCGAACCGGCGAACGCGTGGCCGCCGACGCGGTCCAGGGCCTCTCCCCGGCGGGCGCGCCGCTGCTCGCGCGCTACGACCTCGACGGCGTCCGCGAAGCCGTGACGCCGAAGGAGATCGCCGGGCGCGAGCCGACGCTGTGGCGCTACCACGAGGTGCTGCCCGTGCGCTCGGCCGAGCACGTCGTCAGCCTCGGCGAAGGCATGACACCGTTGCTGCGGCTGCCGCGCTACGGCCGCGAGCTGGGACTGTCGCGGCTGTGGATGAAGGACGAAGGCGTGGTCCCGACCGGCACTTTCAAGGCCAGGGGCGCCGCGGTCGGCGTCTCGCGGGCGGCCGAGCTGGGCGTGCGCGGGATCGCGATGCCGACGAACGGCAACGCCGGTGCGGCGTGGGCGCTGTACGCGGCGCGCGCGGGGCTGTCGAGCCTGGTGGCGATGCCGGACGACGCCCCGGCGATCACCATGCGCGAGTGCGTCGCGGCGGGTGCCGAGCTGTACCGGGTGGACGGGCTCATCGGCGACGCGGGCAAGCTCGTCGCTTCGGCGGTTTCGCGGCGTCCCGGGGTGCAGGACGTCTCGACGCTGAAGGAGCCGTACCGCATCGAGGGCAAGAAGACGATGGGGTACGAGCTCGCCGAGCAGTTCGGCTGGCGGCTGCCCGACGTCGTCCTCTACCCGACCGGCGGCGGCGTCGGCATCATCGGGATCCACAAGGCGTTGCTGGAGATGCGGGAGCTGGGCTGGGTTTCCGGCCCGCTGCCGCGGCTGGTCGCCGTCCAGGCCACCGGGTGCGCGCCGATCGTCACGGCGTTCGCGCGCGGTGAGCGGGAAAGCACGCCGTTCCCGGACGCGCGGACGGTCGCCTTCGGCATCACCGTGCCCAAAGCTCTCGGCGACTTCCTCGTGCTCGACGCCGTGTACGCGACCGGAGGCACCGCGGTCGCCGTCACCGACGAGGAACTGCTGGCGGCGCAACGGGAACTGACCTCTTACGAAGGCACCTTCGTCTGCCCGGAAGGCGGAGCGTGCTTCGCCGCGCTGAAGCACCTTCGCGAGTCGGGGTGGCTTCAGGGCGACGAAGACGTCGTCGTGCTCAACACCGGCTCCGGGATCAAGTACCCGGAGACGGTGCCCCTCGACGTCCCTCTCCTGGCCACGACCGACACGATTCCCTAAAGGACCGATCGCACCGTTTCGGGGTCGCGGGCGACGACCGTCGTGCCGTCGTCGGCCGTGATGATCGGCCGCTGGATGAGCTTGGGGTGCTCGGCCAGCGCGTCGATCCACTTCGGCCGGTCCTGGGGCGTGCGGCCCCAGGTCTTGAGGCCGAGTTCCTTGGCGACGGGCTCCGCGGTGCGCGTGATGTCCCACGGTTCGAGGCCGAGGCGCTTCAGGACGGCTTCGAGCTCGGCGGCCGTCGGCGGGTCCTCGAGGTAGCGGCGCACGGTGTACTCCGCGCCCGCCTCGTCGAGCATCGACACCGCGGACCGGCACTTCGAGCACGCCGGGTTGATCCAGATCTCCACGACCGGCAGCCTACCGTCCTGGTTTTGGAGCACGCGCTCTGTTATGGTCGCGGCATGCCCCGCCCCCGCGTCCACGACCTCGACGCGCTGCTCGACGTCGCCGAGCGGCTCATCGCCTCGTCGACGGAGGTGACGGTCCGCGGCCTGGCGGCGGCCGCCGGCGTGCCGAACGGGACGATCTACCACGCTTTCGGTTCGCTCAGCGCCGTGCGGGCCCAGGTGTGGCTACGCGCGGCGACGGCGTTCCTCGACCTGCAGACCTCATTGGTCGACCGGGCCGCCTCGCCGGCGGAGGCGGTCGTCGCGGCGGCGGACACCCCCGCAGAGTTCGCGTTGCTGCGTCCCGACGCGGCGCGAATGCTGCTGAAGGTGCGGAGTGACCGGCTGTTCGGCCCGGAGCTGCCCGACGAGCTGGCGGAAGCCCTGCACGCGGTGGACAAACGCCTGGTCGCCGTGCTGGTGCGGCTCGCCCGGCAGCTGTGGGACCGCGGCGACGGCCTGGCGGTCGAGGTGATCACGACGTGCGTCGTCGACCTGCCGACGGCGTTCTTCCGGCGCGACATCACCGATCCCCTGGTGCGGGAAAGGCTGGCCGCCGCGGTGCGGGCGGTGCTGACCGTGCCCCCTCGAGAAAAGGACCGACCGTGACCGTTTCCGTGCTCGACCTGGGCTCCGACGAAAACCGGTTCTCCCCGGACTGGCTGCAGCGCGTCCATTCCTTTTTGGACGGAGTCGAGGGGCCGCTGGTGACCACCGGAGGAGGCAAGTTCTACTCGAACGGCTTGGACCTCGAATGGCTGATGGCCCACGGCGACCAGGCGGCGGCGTACGTCGCGGAGGTGCAGGAGCTCTTCGCCCGGGTGCTGACGCTGCCGGTCCCGACCGTCGCGGCGATCAACGGTCACGCGTTCGGCGCGGGCGCGATGCTGGCGATGGCGCACGACTTCCGGGTGATGCGCGCGGACCGGGGGTACTTCTGCTTCCCGGAGGCGGACATCGACATCCCGTTCACGCCGGGGATGGCGGCGTTGATCCAGGGAAAGCTGACCCCGTCGGCGGCGATCGCGTCGATGACGACGGGGCGGCGGTTCGGCGGGCCGGAGGCGGCGGAGATCGGGCTGGTGGACGAGGTCGCGGCCGAGGGCGACGTGGTGAAGGTGGCCTCGGAGCGGGTCGGTGAGCTGGCGGGGAAGAACCGCGGGACGCTGGGCACGATCAAGGCGACGATGTTCGCCCCGGCCGTGGCGGCTCTGCGGGCGGGGTAGGCCTCCGGCCCCCGGTGTCCAGCTTACCGGGGACCACCGACAGTTCCGGGCGGGCGACGAAGCGTGCGGCTGCGGGGAGCGCCTGCGCCCTGGCGAGACTCACCCCTCCTCCCGCACCACCTCCGCCAACCGCCCCCGCAGGTGGGCCCGCTCCGGCTCGGTTCCGGCGAGGGACAACGCCTCCCGGTACGCCACCGCCGCTTCCTCACCCCGGCCGAGCCGGCTCAGCAGATCACCCCGCGCCGCCGGGAACGGGCTGTACTCCCGCAACCTCGGCTCCCCCGCCAACCCCTCCAACAACAC
>JARAWT010000010.1:0-185450 GCA_033793495.1 Streptomyces sp. MN03-5084-2B
CCCCTTTCCCACCGACCCGCGTACCCCGAGGGTCAGCCTGCGTACCCGGAGGGTCGGCCCACGTACCTGGAGGGTCGGTCGGCGTGCCTGGGTGGACGACACGGCCGGGCCGGGCCGGGCGGTGTGTCGTCCGGGGAGGTACGCCATCCGACCGTTGGGGTACGCAAGCCGACCGTCCGGGTACGCGGGCCGACCGTCGGGGTACGGGGTGCCGGCCGGCCGGGTACGCGGGTCGTCCGGTCGCGGAGGGGAGCCGGGTCGGGCAAGATCTGCGGCGTTCCCGAGTGCGGAGGCGCCCGATGGTGGTGATGGCGGCGGTGCTCGGCCTGCTCGTCGGGTCGTTCCTCAACGTCGTGATCCACCGCGTGCCGCGCGGTGAGTCGGTGGTCCGCCCGCCCTCGCGCTGCCCGGGCTGCGGGCAGGACATCAAGGCCCGGCACAACGTCCCCGTCGTCGGCTGGCTCGTCCTGCGCGGCCGGTGCGCCGGCTGCGGCGCCCGGATCAGCGTCCGGTACCCGCTGGTCGAGCTCGGCACCGCCGTGCTGTTCGCGCTGCTGGCCCTGCGGCTCGACCCGCCGGACCTGCCCGCGTTCCTGTACTTCGGTGCGATCGGGATCGCCCTGGCCCTGATCGACCTCGACTGCCGGCGCCTGCCGGACGCCATCGTGCTGCCGTCGTACCCGGTCCTCGTCGTCCTGCTGACGGCGTCGGCCTGGTGGCGCGGCGACTGGTGGTCCCTCGCCCGAGCCGGGCTCGGCGGCGCCGCGCTGTTCGCCTTCTACCTCCTCCTCGCGCTGGCGTACCCGGCGGGCATGGGCTTCGGTGACGTCAAGCTCGCGGGCCTCCTCGGCGGGCTCCTCGCCTATCTGTCCTGGCCGGCGCTGCTGATCGGGGCGTTCGGCGGGTTCCTGCTCGGCGCCGTCGCGGGCGTGGTGGTGCTGGCGACCGGCAAGGGCGGCCGCAAGACCGCCCTGCCGTTCGGGCCGTTCATGATCGCCGCCGCCCTGGTGGCGGTCTTCGCGGCCGGCCCGCTCGGCGCCGCCTACCAGCGGCTGACCGGCCTGGCCTGAGCGGTCACCGGTTCCCCGACCAGCTCAGCACCGACACCTGACGCGCTCCGGGCACCGGGTTGGTCGGATCGCCGTCCACATAGGCCACCCGCGCCCGTGCCGGCGGCGTCCCCGAAGGCGCGCAGGTGGACGAACCCGGGCACACGTACGCGGACAGGTAGACGCCGAAGACGAACCCGGGGGAGTCGTCCGGGACCTCGATGACCGCCCCGGTGAACGTCACGCTCCCGGTTTCCTTCACCCACAACGACCGTGCGATGACGCCGAAGCGGAAGATCGGTTCGGTCGCGTTGTTCAGCGTGACGTCCAGGACGGCCTTCGGCGCGTACGTCGTCCCCTGCACGTAGAACCGGTTCCCGGAGTTGTTCACCGCCGTCACGAGCGCGCACGCCGCACTGCTCGTGTACAGCAGCTGGGTGCACCCGCTCTCCGCGCGCAGGGCGGGCGGGGTGTAGGTGAGCTCCAGCTGGAGCGCATCGACCTGCTCCGTGCCCTTGTGCTTCACGGCCGCGGTGTAGCTCAGCTGCGCGCCGGTGAAGGTGCCGTCGTAGACGCGTTGCGCCAGCAGATCGGTGACGTCGACGGAATCGGTGTGCAGCACGTTGTCCGAGTACGAAAGCACCTTGTACGGCCCCCCGGCGGCTCCGCCCGCCGGGGTGACCTGGACGGCCAGGTTGTCCTGGTTGGATCCGCTGTCGTTGCCGTGCCTGACGACCACCTGGGCGGACTTGAGGATCGAGCCTGCCGGAATGGCCGTTGGCGGGGCGTAGCCGGTCGCGGTCACCGTCGCGCTCTGGGGACCGCCGGCGGTGTTCACCCAGGTCGCGGCCGAACCGTCCACAGTAGACAAACTGCCCGCCGGGGCGGTGGTGAACGAGCCGCCCGGTGTCCCGGTGGGGGCGAGCGTCGCCGTCACCGGGGCTTCGGCACCCGAGGTCAGCCCGTACACGGCCACCGGCGGCCGTTCCGCGCTGTAGGTCCCGCAGATCTCGGCCTGGCCCGCCTTCACCGCCAGCCGGCTGTCGCCGCCGAAGACGAACTGGACGCCGACCGCCTTCGCGTCGTCGATCGGGTTGTCGCAGGCCCCCGGGATCTGCGCCGGGACCGGTGGCTTGGCGATGATCCGCCCGCTGCCGTCCACGGGCGTGCCCGCGACCAGGTAGCCGTTGTCGATCGTCCACTCGTCGAGGCCCGCGGGCAGCGACGGCGGCCGGACCGCCGCGCTGTTGTGGAAGTCGAAGTAGTACGTGCCGGGCGTGAACCAGAACGTGCTGTCCTTGCACTTGCTGCTGCTGGACATCATCGCCGACAGCCCGGCCGCGTCGTCGTAGTAGCCGGGCTGGAAGGTCACGAGCGAACCGGACTTGGTGCACGGCGGCAGGGACTGCCGCGGCGGCACGGACGTCAACGCCGGCGCGTAGCCGGGGTCCGCGCCGAGGCTCGACCCGCCGTAGCCGCACGACGCCGCCGGCGCGCTCCGGATCGTGCCGGAGCAGGCGCCCCGCGCGTACACCGCGGTGTTCGTGTCGAGCGAGCCGTTGACGACGCGGATGTTCGAGTTCGAGTACACGATGCCGTGGACCTTGAACGACGAGCCGGTCGGCTGCTGGATGTTGAGCCCGTCCTCGCCGCCGGTGCCGAGGGTGAGGATCGCGTTGCCCGGCCGGTTGCACACGCTCAGGGACGGGCACTGGATCTGCACCTTCGCCGGGTCGGCGGTGCACGACACGGCGGCCGAGCCGGTGCCGCCGAAGTTCGGCAGGGTCAGCGTGTCGGACGCGCCGAAGCAGTGCTCGCCGGCCGCACCGGTGAACTTGCTGGTGCGGATCGCGTTGATCCCCGCCTGCAGGGCGCCGTCGGCCGTGTAGGCGGCCGCGGCCTGGTCACGCAGGTTCACCGTGGTGCGGACGCTGGTGTCGGCGAACGACAGCAGCGCGCCGAGCACCACCGCGACCACCGTGACCAGCAGGAGCACCATCGGCAGCGCGGCCCCGGCGTCGTCGCCCTTCCACCGGCGGTTCATGTCTGCCTCCGTTGCCCGAACAGGGTGATGGGGTAGGGGTCGGCGTTGCGCGCGACGGCGGTGAAGGTGAGCTTCACCCACAGCGGCACGTCCTTGGCGGTGCACGCGCTCGAGCACGTCACCGCGGGCGTGCCGGGGTCGACGTTGTGCGCGACGACCGAGTCCGACGAGGTCGCGGAATCCAGGCAGCGCAGGCGGTGCAGCTCGGTCCCGGCCAGGTAGTAGGCGACGGTCGCGGTGCGCCGGGTGGCGGCCGGCGTGCTGGTGTCCCAGTCGTCGGACAGCAGCCGCACCAGCGAAACCGGCGTCGCGGCCGTGCCGCAGACCTGGCCGCCGCTGTCGTACGCCGCACCGAGCTGGACCGACGGCGAGTACGGGACCTGGCCGTTCGCGACCTGGCCCGAGTAGTCGCGCAGGCCGACGGCGGCGACGTCCTGGGCGAAGAACGCCGCGCTCTGCTGGGCGTCGTGCGACACCGCCAGCCGGGCCGAGGTCGCGTCGGTGTTGCGGATCGAGACGATCACCGCGTTGGCGATCGGCGCGGCGACCACCCCGAGGATGACGATGGCGACCAGGAGCTCGATGAGCGTGAACCCGGCGTCGGACCGGCGGCTCAGCACAGTACCTCCCCGAGCCCGCACCGCTTGCGCACCACGATCTCCAGGCGTTCGCTCGCCCGGCCGTCGCCGCTGGCGACCTGGAGGGTGACCTGCTGCAGTCCGCTGTCGGTGCCGCAGGTCGCCGACCACGCCGAGCCGGTCCAGTACTTCACCGACGCCACCGAGCTGGTGAATCCCGCCGGCACGGTGAACCCGGCCGGAGCGGCGTACTTCGCGGGCGCGGCGCACGCGAAGTAGCCGCCCGCCATGACCTGGTTCTCGACCGCCTCGCCGAAGTCGCGCACGCCGGCGCCGGCCGTCGCCTGCTTGCGATGGACGTCGGACATGAACACGCTCACGCCGATCCCGCCGACGATCGCCACCACCGCGACACCCAGGATCGCGACCGCGACCAGCAGTTCCAGGAGGCTCTCGCCCCGATCGCCGGTGTTCGTGAGAGGCGTGTTCATCAGACGTGCACCTGGCCGAAGATGCCGTACATCGCCGAGACGAGCGCGACCGCGACGAACCCGACGACCAGGCCCATCACGACGATGACGGCCGGCTCGAACAAGGCGGTGAGCTTCTTCAGCCGGTAGTCCAGCTCGCTCTCGTAGTACTGGGCGGTGACCTGGAGCTGCGTGTCGAGGGTGCCGGTGTCCTCGCCGACGCGGATCATCTGCGCGGCGGTCACCGGGAACAGCCCGGAGCCGGTGAGCGGCCGGGCCAGGCCCTCGCCGTTGAGCACCGCCTGCCCGACCCGGGCCAGCGCGCGCATGAACACGCGGTTGCGCAGCGAGTCCGTCGCGACCCGCAGGGCCTCCGGCAGCGGCACCCCGGCGCTCACCATCGACGAGAGGATCCGGCAGAACCGCTCGACGAGCGCGTGCCGCACGGTCGGGCCGATCGCCGGCACGGCGAGCACCACGCGGTCGCGGGCGTACCGGCCGCCGGGCGTGCGCACGGCGAACAGGTACAGCGCGACGGAGGCGCACAGCCCGGCCAGCAACGCCCACCACCACTGGCCGAGGAAGTCGGTGACGGCCAGCAGCATCCGCGTCGGCAGCGGCAGCTTCGCGTTCAGGCTGGCGAAGAAGCTTTTGAAGCGCGGCAGCACGAAGGTGGCGAGCACGACGACGGTGACGACCGCCATCACCGCGATCATCGCCGGGTAGATCAGCGCGGCCTTGATCTTGCGACGCGCTTCGAGGTCGCGCTCGAGGTAGCCGGCCAGCTGGTCGAGGACGACGTCGAGCTGCCCGGTGAGCTCCGCCGAACGCAGGATCTCGCGGTAGAACTCGGGGAAGATCTTCGGGTGCCGGTCGATGCAGTCCGAGAGCCGGTCGCCGCCGCGCAGGCCCTGTTCGACGTCCCGCAGCATCCGGGCCACCGAGGAGTTCGACGCCTCCTCGCCCAGGATGTGGACCGCGTCGATCAGCGGCAGCCCGGCCCGGACGAACGCGCCGAGCTGGCGCGAGAGGTGCATGACGACCTCGCGCTTGACCCGCGGCGCGGTCAGCTCCAGCCTCAGCACGCTCTTCTTCTCGGTGACCTCGATGTCCCGCAGTTCGCGCTCGAACAGGGAGAGCACGGCGGAATCGGCGTCGGCGGCCTTCTGCACCCCGCGGGTGCGCAGCCCGTCCGGGCCGGTGGCGACGTAGGCGTACCGGTTCATCGCGCCCCTCCGGTGAGGTAGATCGACCGCAGCACCTCGGCCGGGGTGGTGACGCCCTCGGCGACCAGCCGCAGGGCTTCGTCCTGCAGTGTCCGCATGCCTTCCTTGCGGGCCAGCTCGTGCACCTCGCGGTGCGGCGCGCTGTCCAGCACCAGCGTCCGGATCCCTTCGCTCACCGGCATCAGCTCGTAGACGCCGGTGCGGTCGAGGAAGCCGGTCTGCGCGCAGAAGTTGCAGCCGGCGCCGCGGACGTACCCGCCCGCCGGCTCGTCGGCGCCGAGGGAGTCCATGAAGGACAGTTCTTCGGCCGAGGGCGCGTAGTACTCGCGGCACCGCAGGCAGATCCGCCGGACGAGCCGCTGGGCGAGCACCGCGGTGACCGAGGACGCCACGAGGAAGTTCTCGATCCCCATGTCCAGCAGCCGGTGCAGCGCCGACGCGGCGTCGGTGGCGTGCAGCGACGAGAGCACGAAGTGGCCGGTGAGCGCCGACTGCACGGCGATGCGTGCGGTGTCGACGTCCCGTACCTCGCCGACGAGGATGACGTCCGGGTCCTGGCGCAGGATCGACTTGAGCCCGTCGGCGAAGGTGACGCCGGTCTGCTCGTTGATCTGGATCTGGTTGATCGAGGACATGGTGTACTCCACCGGGTCCTCGATGGTCATGATGTTGCGTTCGCTGCTGTCCAGTTCGCCCAGCGAGCCGTACAGCGTCGTGGTCTTGCCGCTGCCGGTGGGCCCGGCGCAGATCACCATGCCGTAGGGCGACTGCAGCACCGCCGAGTAGCGCCCGGCCATCTCGGCGGGCATGCCGAGCTGGGGCAGCCGGAACAGCGGGCGGCTCTTGTCCAGCAGCCGCAGCACGACCTTCTCGCCGCCGACGACCGGCGTGCTCGCCACCCGGATGTCCACCGGCCGGTCCTCGACGTCCATGCTGATCTGGCCGTCCTGCGGGCGGCGGCGCTCGACGATGTTCATCCCGGCCAGGATCTTGATCCGGCTGGTCACCGCGGGCCCCATCGAGCCGGGCAGGTCGAGGACGTCGTGGAGCACGCCGTCGATGCGGTAGCGGACGCGGATCCGCTCGGCCTGCGGCTCGACGTGGATGTCGGACGCGCGGTCGCGCAGCGCCTGCTTGATCATCAGGGCGACGACGTGCACGACCGGCGCGTCGTCGTTCGCGGTGGCGGGCGCCTCGGCGCGGGCCGCGTCGCGCCGCACGGCATCGCGGGCTTCGAACGCCTTGACCTGCTGGTCGACGCCGATGAGCGCGCGGTAGGTGCGGCCGATGGTGGCCAGGATGTCCGCGCGTTCGGCGACGGCGACGGTCACCGGTCGGCCGAGCGCCTCCTGCACCGCGGGAGCGGTGGCCGCGTCCGCCACGGCGACCAGCACGGAATCCTCGCGGACGGCCAGGGGGATCGCGCAGAGCTCACGGGCCTTCGCTTCGCCGAGCAGGTCGGCGGCGGCGCGGTCCGGCGTCACCGTGCGGAGGTCGACGGTGCGGGGCTGGGTGCGGAGTCTCATGCCGGCACGCTCCGGGGCAGCGGCCGCGGGTCGATGTCCTGCGGGTGCAGGCTGCGGGCGGCGGCGTCGGCGGGGGTGACCAGCCCGGCGGCGACGAGCTGGGACAGCGACTGCTCGAGCGTCACCATGCCTTCGCGGCGCCCGGTGACGAGGGCGTTGCGCAGCTGGTGCGGCTTGCCCTCCTTGATGAGGTTGCGGACGGCGGTGTTGGCCACCAGGACCTCGAAGGCGGCGACGAGCCCGCCGCCGACGCGGGGGAGCAGCCGCTGGTAGACGATCCCGGTGAGCGCGGCGGCGAGCTGCACGCGCACCTGTTCCTGCTGCCCGGCCGGGAAGACGTCGATCATCCGCGCGAGCGACTGCGCGGTGTCGTTGGTGTGCAGGGTGGCGAAGACGAGGTGCCCGGTCTCGGCGATGGTGAGGGCGAAGCGGATCGACTCGAGGTCGCGCATTTCGCCGACCAGCAGGACGTCGGGGTCCTCCCGCAGGGCGCTGCGCAGCGCCGCGGGGAAGGATTCGGTGTCGGTGCCGACCTCGCGCTGGTTGACCGCGGAGCGCCGGTGTTCGTGCACGTACTCGATGGGGTCCTCGACGGTGAGGATGTGGCACGCGCGTTCGCTGTTGATCCGGTCGATGACGGCGGCGAGCGTCGTCGACTTCCCGGAGCCGGTCGGCCCGGTGACGAGCACGAGGCCCTGGTGACGGCGGGCGAAGTCGGCCAGGACGGGCGGCAGCCCGAGGTCGGCCATGCCGGGGATCCGGCGCGGGATCATCCGCAGCGCGACGACGGTCTCCCCGCGCTGGGTGAAGGCGTTGCCGCGGACGCGGGCTTCGTCGCGCCAGCCGAAGGAGAAGTCGAATTCGCGGGCGGTGCGCCAGGCGAGCGCCTGGTCGTCGGTGAGGAGCTCGGCGAGCAGGGCGCGGGTGTCCTCACCGGTGAGGACGGGGTGGCCGGGGACCGCGGAGAGGTCGCCGTGCACGCGCAGCTGCGGCGGCAGTCCGGCGGTGAGCAGCAGGTCGGTACCGCGGGCCTGCCACAGCGCCTCGAGCAGGCCGTCGACGCGGCTGCCGATCTGGGTGAGCATGGGTTCCCTCCGGGGCGAGGTGTCCGTGGGGGTGGGTCGTCCCCACCCCCACGGGACGGTTCAGTGGCTGCAGGCGCCGGTGGCCGTGACGAGGCCGGCGGCGGTGATCCCGATGGTGTAGCCGTTGGTGGTCGACGGTTCGTCCTTCAGGTAGCCCTTGGTCTTGAGCTCCAACGGGTTGGCGGCGTAGGCACCGGTCTTGGCGTAGAGCGCCTCGTTGGCGGTCTCGACGGCCTTCCAGTCCGCGTTGCAGGCGGCGGCCTTCCCGTCGCCGTTGAACGCCTGGACTGCGAACACGACGACCCCGGCGAGCACGCCCAGGATCACGACGACGATGAGCAGTTCGATCAGGGTGAAGCCGTCCTCGTTCGCGCGGGCGGCACGCAGCTTTTCCAGCATGGTTCTTTCCTTTGCGTTGCAGGGTTTCAGAGGTGTTCCGGAATCAGCAGGCCTGCACCTCCCCGGACCGGAGCCGCCAGATCCCGGCGACCGAGCGCACGCTGAGGTAGACGGTCTGGTTGTTGCTGGACAGCGGGATGGTGGCCGACATCGCGGTGGTGGTCGTGGCAGCGATCATGGGACTCGCGTTGTTCGGCGTGGCCGAGGAGAGCACTTCGAACTGCGGCGGCAGGGTCGGGATCGGGTAGGTCCAGGTGACCGTCACCGACGGGTCGGTTCCGCCCCGGTTGTTGCACTTGAGGTTCGAGGTAGTCAGGGTCTCGGGTGCCTTCAGCGGCAGCGCCGCGGCGAAGGCGCTGCCGGAGCCGGACTTCAGCCAAGCCGCCTCGGCCTTCGCCGCACCCACCGCGACCAGGCCGCTGATCACAGTGGTCCAAGCGGCCGCCACCAGCGCGGCGGCGAAAACCACCCGAGGTGTGCTCACTGGCTCACCACCGTGACGGTCACGGGCAGCGAATACACCGCACCCTGGCAACCGTCGGGAGCGGTCGCCACCATCGTGACCGCGCCCGTCACCGTGATCGTCGAGGTGGCACCCGCGGCCAAGACGGTGTTCGCTTGCTTCGTGTTCCAGTTCACCGTGTTGCCCGCGCAAGTGCCGCTGGTGCCGGAGACAGTCGCGGTTCCGTTGGCGATGATGTCGGTGACCTTGACGGAGTAGGGGTTGGGATTGGTGATCCGGATCAGGGCATTGCCGTCGATCCCGGGATAGAGCAGACCCGTCGTGATCGCCGAGGCGTCCACCGGGCCGGTCGTCGGAGCGGAGGCGGTGCCGGCCTTCGCGTTCGCGGCGCCGGAACCGGAACTCGTCCACGCCGCGACGGCGATCCCGCCGCCCAGCGTCGCGCCGACCACCGTGGTGACCACGAGCACGCGGCGCAGGGTCGGGTTCTTCATGGCTTGACCGCCGTTCCTGTGTACGTCAGGGGAAAGGTGACCGACCGGCACGCGTCGGGGGTGCCGGGCAGCATGTGGGTGGTGAGGGCGACGTCGGCGGTGCCGTTGCCGGGCACCGTCACCGGCCGGGCGAGCGCGTCGACCTGGACCGAGGCCGCCGGGCAGGCCGGCACGGTGCGGCCCCGGCTGTCGACGGGCTTGCCGACCGTGGCCGTCACGGTCTGGACGAGAATGGGGAAGTTTTCGGCGTTGGCCAGCCGGATCCACCGGTTCCCGGTCGCGCCGGGCACCAGCGCGGTGGCCCGGCCGGGCACGTCGGCGATGCCGAACTGCTTGATGCCGTTGCCGTTCGCGGTGTTCGCCACCGGCGCGGGGCCGATCGCGAACCACGTGAGCACGACGGCCGCGAGCGCGCCCGCCGGAACACCGATCCGCCACCTGGACATCGGGGTCCTTCCGGGAGGGGGCGGGGCGGCGGTTGGCGCGCCGCCCCGCCGCGATCAGGAGGCGTTCGAGGAGAGGGACGCGGTGAGCGGCAGCGTGAAGGTCTTGCCCTGGCAGGCGTTGTCCGGGTTGGCGATCATGTGCGCCTGGAGGGTGAAGGTCGCGGACCCGCGCGCCGCGATGGTTCCGGCGTTCGGGGACGCGTCGCTCGTGACGGTGTTCGCGGCGCAGGTGCTGTTGGGAACAGCGTCGGAAGTCCCGGCGCTGATCGAGTCGACCTTCACGGGGTAGTCGTTCGGGTTGTCGATCGTCACCGTGAACGAGGTGCTGCCGCCCGGGTAAAGACCGGTACCCGTGCCCGGCTGGATCACCGAGTTCACCGCGGTGGTCGCCGTGACCGAGCCCGAGCCGGCGCCGGTGCTCGTCCAGGCCGCGTAGGCGACACCGGCGACGACCACCACTCCGGCGGCGCCGAGGACGATCGCGGCCCGCTTGCTGATCTTGCGCATGAGGTTCTCCTGGAAGCTGGTTCGTCGGGAAGGCCGGTGCCCGGTCGCGGTCCGGCTGGTCCGTGAGGACCGTCACGAAGAGTGTGCGAATTCGGAGGCGATCTTCTCCCCGGGCGACCGGCCCGACTGCGAAGGCCGGAGGTCCCTTGCCCTTTTCGTCCCGACCTGTTACGCGCGCGGGATCGAGCTGCGGGAACGGCGTTTCACTCCGAAAAAGTTCCGATGCGGGACCGTGACCTGCGGCTTTTCCGACCCGTTCGGCCGAATGGCGGAGACCGTCTCGTGATCTTCCGTGGAGGCTCTCGCGGATCTTGAACGGCCTCCGCGGCGGCGGTCTGGCGGCCATCCCCGGTGATGACGTTTCGTGACAATTGAACGTGTTCAACTCTTGCGGTACGGTGAGGTGGACGTGAAGGGGGTTTGCATGAAGGTCGTGATTCCGGGCGGCACCGGGCACCTGGGGAGGGTGCTGGGGCGGGCCCTGGCCGAGCAGGGACACGAGGTCGTGGTGCTGACCCGGCGGGAGGCGCGCCCCGAGCCGGGGGTGCGCCACGTCCACTGGGACGGCCGCAGCGCCGGTCCGTGGACGGCGGAGATCGACGGCAGCGACGTCGTGCTCAACCTGGCCGGCCGGTCGGTGAACTGCCGGTACACCGCGGCGAACCTGCGCGAGATGCTCAACTCCCGCGTCGACTCGGCCCGGGTGGTCGGCGGCGCGATCGCCCGGGCGGCCCGCCCACCGGCGCTGTGGCTGCAGATGAGCACGGCGACCATCTACGCGCACCGGTTCGACGCGCCGAACGACGAAACCACGGGAATGCTGGGCGGCGACGAGCCGGACGTGCCGGCCTACTGGTCGTACAGCGTCGACATCGCCAAGGCATGGGAGCGCGAGCAGCGCCTGGCGGCGACGCCGGACACGCGCAGGGTGGCGCTGCGGACGGCGATGGTGATGAGCCCGGAGCCCGGCGGAGCGCTGGCGATGCTCCTGCGCCTGACCCGCCTGGGCCTGGGCGGCCCGGTGGCGGGCGGCGGCCAGTACATGTCGTGGATCCACGAGGACGACCTGGTCAACGCGATCGCCTTCCTCATCGAGCACGACGAGGTGAGCGGGCCGGTGAACCTGGCGGCCCCGGAACCGCTGCCGTACCGCGAGTTCCTGCGAGCGCTGCGCTCGGCGGCGGGGGTGCCGGTCGGACTGCCGGCCACGAGGTGGATGGCGGAGATCGGCGCGTTCGTGCTGCGCAGCGACACGGAACTGCTGCTGAAGAGCCGCCGCGTGGTGCCGGGGAGGCTGCTGGAGGCGGGGTTCGAGTTCGGCCACCCGTCGTGGCCCGCGGCAGCGGAGGACTTGGTGCGGCAGGCACGCCGGCCCCTGAAGACGGTCACCTGACCCGGCCCCTCCAGGTACTCAGACAGTCGGCTGGCGTACCCGGAGGGTCGGCCTGCGTACCCGGAGGGTCGGCTCTTGCCGTGGCGGCGGCCGCCGCCGAGTTCACTCGGGACGGTCAGCCCAGCTCGGCGTTGTCCCGCAGCCGTCGCAACACCAGGGCGAGGTGGAGGCGGAAGCGCCCGGCCGGCGAGTCGACCTCGAAGCCCAGCACCGCCTCCGCGCGGGACAGCCGGGCCGGCATCGTGCTGTGGTGGCGGTGCAGCGCCGCGGCCGCCTTGCGGGCCGAGCCCGTTGCGCACAACGCGTCCAGGGCCGCCAACGTGTCCGCGCCGTGGGGTTCGGCCGCCAGCCCGTCGAGTGCCCGGACGTCGGCCAGCTCCGCGAGTTCCGCCGGCGCGAGCTTGCCCGCGAGCGCGGCCAGGCCGCCCAGCCGTTCCCACCACACCACCGGCTCCGCCGCGGAGGTGAACCGCAGGGCCGTCCGGGCCGCGGCCCACGAACGGGCCACCTCGATCGCCGGTCGCTCGGGACCGATGCCCGCGCGGGCGCCGTCCGGCAGCGACGCCACCTCGCCCGGCAGCAGGACCGCCCGCACCCCGCCCAGCCGCGCCGAGCGGCCCGCGAGCGCGTCGACGCCCGTGCCCGCGAGCACGCGCAGCCGGGTCGCCGGGCCGAAGCCGAGCAGGTGCAGGGCCCGCGACCGCTCGGCCGTTCCGGTGTCCTCCGACAGCACCAGCTCGACCAGCGCCGGGTCCCCGAGCTCGGGCCGCGGGACGCCGGAGTGCTCCAGCAGGATCGCGGCGGCGATCGCGAACCGCTCGAGCAGCATGTCGTCGAGCGGGACGGGCGCGCCCGCCCGGGCCACCCACACGACCACGCCGCCTTCGAGCGCCCGCGTGGCCGCCCCCGCGGGCGCCGTGCCGGGGGTGGTGACGCCGGCGCCCGGCGACGCGCGCAACGAAAACCCCTGGCCCGGAGCGTGCACGCCGACCGGGCAGCCGGCCAGGTCCGCGGTGCTGCGCACGAGGACGTCCAGCCCGGCGCGGCCGGCGATCAGGCGGTCGAAGAACCCGATCACCCGCACGGCGTTCTCGGCGTCGGCGTCGAGCCCGGACAGCCGCAGCAGCAGCCCCTTCATCCCGCCACGATAGGCGCGCCCGCCACCGGATGGCGAACGCGCCCGCCGCCGGGTGGCGAGGATCCGGCGCCCAACGCCCGCCGGGTGGCGGTGGCCGCGCTCACTTCCCGCGGCCCATGATCGGTGCATGACCTACGCGATCGATCCCGAGCTGCTGCCCTGGCTGGACATGCTCCCGGCCGTGACCCTCACCGACCACGAGTCCCTGCTGGCCGCGCGGTCCTCGATGGCGCAGCTCAGTGAGGTCCTGCCCGCCTACGAACCCACGAACCCCGTCGACGTCCGGGACACCGCCGTCCCCGGGCCGTCCGACGCCCCCGACGTCCGGGTGCGCGTCTACGCCCCGGCGAACCGCTCCACCGCCGTGCCCGGCCTGCTCTACATCCACGGCGGCGGGTTCGTCTTGGGCGACGTCGACACCTTCGACGCGCACGTGCTCCGCCTGGTCGACGAGCTCGGCATCGTCATCGTCTCCGTGGACTACCGCCTCGCTCCCGAACACCCGTTCCCGGCCCCGGTCGAGGACTGCTACGCCGCCCTCACCTGGGTAGCGGCCAAGGCGGACGAACTCGGCATCGACCCCGCCCGCCTCGGCGTCGCCGGTGAAAGTGCGGGTGGCGGCCTCTCGGCCGCGGTGGCGCTGCTCGCCCGGGACCGCGGTGGCCCCGCGCTCTGCTTCCAGTACCTCGGCATCCCCGAACTCGACGACCGCCTCGACACCCCGTCGATGCAGGCCTACACCGACACGCCGATCTGGAACCGGCCGAACGCCGTGCACAGCTGGACGAGCTACCTCGGCACCGAGCCGGGGGGCCCGGACGTCTCGCCCTACGCGGCTCCGGCGCGCGCCGCCGACCTGGCCGGGCTGCCGCCGGCCTTCGTCACGACGTGCCAGTTCGACCCCCTCCGCGACGAAGGCATCGCCTACGCGCAGCGGCTCGCGCACGCCGGCGTTCCGGTCGACCTGCGGCACTACGCGGGCACCTTCCACGGCTCGGGCATGGTCGAGACGGCCGCGAGCTCCCGCCGGATGTTGGCCGACGAGCTGGACGCCCTGCGGCGAGGACTCGGCGCAAGCTGAGCGCAGACCACGGCGCCCAGCGCCGCAATGTGGCCTTCGGTGCGTTCAACGCACCCAATGTGGCCTTGGTTGCGTTGAACGCAACCAAGGCCACATTGGGGCGCAAGCCGGTCGTTCGGCTCAGTCCGCCGGACCGACGTCGATCAGCACCTTCCCGGTGATCCCGTCTTCCGACGCCGCGTGCGCCTTCGCCGTCTCCGCCAGCGGGAACCGGTGGATCGGCACCCCGCGCTCCTCGCCGACGCCCAGCGCGCCGTCCGCCATGGCCGCGGTGACGTCCTCGGCGCCGGCGCGCAGCTTGTCCTCGCCCACCGTGTACAGCACCAGGAACTGGTACCGGGCGTTGAGCATCAGGTTCGGCCCGAACTCCAGGCTCACCGTCCCGGTGCCCCGGTCGTCGCCGTACGTCGCGACCGTCCCGCGGGGGCGCAGGACCTCCGTGTGCAGCTTCGCGTTGACGCCCATCGCGACCTCGACCACCAGGTCCACGCCGTCCGGGGCGACCGAGCGGATCCCGGCCGCGAGCGCCGGGTCGGGGTAGCGCAGCACGTGCTGGGCACCGGCCGCCCGGGCCAGCGCCTCCTTCGCGTCGCTGCTGACCGTCGCGATCACGGTCGCCCTGGCCCAGCGGGCGAGCTGGATCGCCGCGTTGCCGACCGCGCCCGCGCCGCCGCTCACCAGCACCGTGCGCCCGGCCAGCGCGCCGGGGGAGAGCCGGGACGGGCCGTCCTCGGCGACCGTGAGCGCCCGGTGCGCGGTCAGCGCCGGGACGCCGAGCCCGGCGCCCTCGTCGAACCCCGCTCCGTCGGGCAGCCGGACCAGCTTCGACGCGGGTAGCACCGCGTACTCCTGCGCGGTGCCGGACGCCGGCCCGTACGCACCGGCGAGGATCAGCCAGACGCGGTCGCCGGGTGCGAAGCCGGTGACGTCCGGGCCGACCGCGTCGACCACGCCCGCGCCGTCCTGGTTGGGCACCGTTTCCGGGATCTCGGCGCCCGGCTCGGCGCGCATCCCGCTGCGTGCTTTCCAGTCCGTGGGATTGACCGCGGACACGACGATCCGGACGCGGACCTCGCCCGGTCCCGGGTCCGCGACGGCCCGCTCCGACAGTTCCAGCACCTCGGGTCCGCCGTGGCGGCGGTAGACGACTGCCTTCATGCCGGGTGCAATCCGCGGACGGCCCGGGATATTCCCGCCATCCGCGGAAATGCGCGACGGGAAATCGTTTTTCGGTACGGGGAAAGCGCGAAAACGAGATCCCCCGCCCGGGCGATTTTCGGCGCTCGCGTCAGCGGAATCGGCGGTCGTCGCAGAAACTGGGCGCGTGGGAGAGGAAAAGAGTGCGCCGGGGGACGAACGGCCGAAGCGCGACGACGGGGAGCCAACACCGATCTTCGACGCCGTGTTCAATGCGACGCGCGCGCAGGCGAAAACACCGAATCCGCCGCGGGAGCCGGACAAAGCCGGGCGGTGAGGGAGCTTGCGTACCCGAGGCCGAGGAGCAGCCGTGACCGGCGTCGTCAACAGCATGATCGCCGCCGAGTACGCGGCGGGAGCGTCGATCTCCGAGCTCGCCGAGCGCTGGGGGATCGACCCCCGGCAGGTCGTCGAGCGGATCTCGGCGGCCGCCCGCTCCTAGATCGCCCGTTCCCCCTTGCCCAGCACGACGATGCCGCCCTCGCTGACGTGGTAGTGCCCGCGGTCGCGGGCCAGGTCGACGCCGATGTGCGCACCCGGCGGGACCACGACGTTCTTGTCCAGGATCGCCCGCCGCACCACCGCGCCGCGGCCGACGCGGGCGCCGTCGAGCAGGACCGAGCCCTGCACCACCGCGCCCTGTTCGACCAGGACGTCGGGGGAGAGCACCGAGTCGACGACCTGGGCGCCGGAGATGATGCAGCCGTTGCTGACGATCGACTGGTTCGCCGAGCCGCCCTCGACGAACTTCGCCGCCGCCCGTTGGCCGGGGTGGGCGAGGATCGGCCACTTCCGGTTGTAGAGGTTGAAGATCGGGTGCGTCGAAATGAGGTCGGTGTGCGCGTCGTAGTAGCTGTCGATGGTCCCGACGTCGCGCCAGTAACCGTGGTCGCGTTCGGTTTCGCCGGGTACGACATTGGTGTTGAAGTCGTAGACGGCGGCTTCACCCGATTTGACCAGCGCGGGGATGATGTCCCGGCCCATGTCGTGGTGCGACGCGGCGTTTTCGGCGTCGGCGTGCAGTGCCTCGAGCATCACCTTCGTCGTGAAGATGTAGTTGCCCATCGACACGAACGACTCCTCGGGGGAGTCCGGCAGGCCCGGCGGGTCGGCAGGCTTCTCCATGAACGCGTCGATCATCAGCCCGTCGGTGGTCCGGATGACGCCGAACGAGCTCGCCTCCGCCCGCGGGACGCGGATCCCGGCGACCGTGACGCCCGCCCCGGACGCGATGTGGGCGTCCAGCATCTGCCGGGGGTCCATCCGGTAGATGTTGTCCGCGCCGAACACCGCGATGTAGTCGGGGTCCTCGTCGTAGACCAGGTTGAGGCTCTGGTGGATGGCGTCGGCGCTGCCCTGGTACCAGCGCGGGCCCAGCCGCTGCTGCGCCGGCACCGGGGTGACGTACTCGCCGGTCAGCGACGACAGGCGCCACGTCGTCGAGATGTGCCGGTCGAGCGAGTGCGACTTGTACTGCGTCAGCACGCACAGCCGCCGGAACCCGGCGTGCACCAGGTTCGACAGCACGAAGTCGACCAGCCGGTGCACGCCGCCGAACGGGACGGCGGGTTTCGCGCGGTCGGCCGTGAGCGGCATCAGGCGTTTGCCCTCGCCACCCGCGAGGACGATGCCCAGCACGTCGGCTCCAGTGTTCACAGCGACCTCCCGCACGCTTCGTAGAGGGCGACCGTCCGCTCGGCGATCGCCTTCCAGCCGAACTCGCCGACCGCGCGCTCGCGGCCGGTGGTGCCCATCGTGGCCGCCCGGTCCGGGGAGCCGACCACTTCGTTCAGCGCCGCGGCCAGCCCCGCCTCGAACCCCTGCGGGTCCTGTTCGTCGTAGTGGACCAGCAGGCCGGTCCGGCCGTCGTCGACGACCTCGGGGATCCCGCCGACGTCGCTGGCCACCACCGGCGTGCCGCACGCCATCGCCTCGAGGTTCACGATGCCGAGCGGCTCGTAGACCGACGGGCAGGCGAACACCGCGGCGTGGGTGAGCAGCTGCACGACCTCGTCGCGCGGGAGCATCTCCGGGATCCAGCGGACGCCGGTGCGCGTCTTCTCCAGCTCGGCGACCAGGCCGCGGAACTCCGCGTCCAGTTCGGGGGTGTCGGCGCCGCCCGCGCACAGCACCAGCTGGACGCCGGGGTCCAGCGACGCGCCGGCCCGGACGAGGTGCGGGACACCCTTCTGCCGGGTGATCCGGCCGACGAACAGCACGTACGGCCGGTCCGGGTCGATGCCGTGCTTGACCAGCGCGCCGGTGTCCGGGTCGGGCCGGTAGAGCGTCGTGTCGATGCCGTTGTGGATCACGTGCACGCGCTCGGGCGGCACCGCCGGGTAGGCGGCCAGGACGTCCCGGCGCATGCCGCCGCTGACGGCGACGATCGCGTCCGCGGCTTCGTAGGCTTCGCGCTCGATCCACGACGAGACGCGGTAGCCGCCGCCGAGCTGCTCGGCCTTCCACGGCCGCAGCGGCTCCAGCGAGTGCGCGGTGACGACGTGCGGGATGCCGTGGGTCATCTTCGCCAGGTGCCCGGCGAGGTTCGCGTACCAGGTGTGGCTGTGCGCGAGGTCGTGGCCTTCGAGGGCGTTGGCCATGGAGACGGCGATGTCCATGGTCGTGAACGCGGGCTGCCGGTAGCCGTGCGGATCGGTGTGCCCGGTGGCGTCGGGACGGTCCGCGCCCCAGCAGTGCACGTCGAGGTCGACCAGCGGTCGCAACTCCCGGGCGAGGAACTCCACGTGGACCCCGGCACCGCCGTAGACCTCCGGCGGGTATTCGCGGGTGAGCAGGCCGACCTTCATGATGCGAACCCTAGGGCCTGACGGGCCCGTGGCGCAGTCTGGCGGACAGGGGAATTCCGCGAGTTTTCCGTCACTGCCGGGGTGATCGCGGTGCCCCGCGGGGCGGCACCCGCCGCCGCGGACCGGACCAGCCGGTCGCCAGGTCCGCTCCGCGCCCGGCTGATCAGCGGTTTCGTGGTCCGATCCGCTCCACTGTGGACGACCCGTGACCCGGCGCGCGGCCGGGCCACGGAGCGGGGTCAGCGCTGGTACCGCAGCGTCCAGTCCTCCCCGCAGTACCAGCAGGTGCCGACGGAGATGCTGCCGTTGTCCGCGTCGGCCGCGCGCCAGCCCGCGACCTGCACGCGGTACGGGCCCGCCGGAACCGTCCCGAAGGCCACGTGCCCCTGCGCGTCGGACACGGCGGTCGCGGTGACCGAGCCGTCGACCCGGTCGACCAGCTCGACCGCCGTCCCCGAGATGGCCTCGCCCGCATCGACGGTGTAGTTGGCGTTGTCGTCGTGGTAGACCACACCGGCGGTGGTGCCCGGCGGGGCCGGCACGCGGGCGGCGGGATCGACCGTGGGCCGTCCGTCGAGGGGACCGGGTTCGATCCCGAAGTCACAGGACAGGCGGAATCCGCCGTAGGTGGTGGCGGCGGGCACGGTGCCGGTTTCGGTGAAGGTCCGCGTCTCGCCCGCGGCCAGGTCGAACGCGCCGGGTGCGGTGATGTCGTCCCAGGCCTCCCACCCGAGCAGGTGGTCCGGGGACCCCCCGACGCGGTCACACCCCGCGGAGATCCCGTGCAGGTCGCCGCCGCTGACGTTGGTCAGGGTCAAGGTGACCTGGACGGTGTCGCCCACCTGGTAGGAGCCGCGGTCGAACGAGCCGGTCGCGTGCACCTTCTCGGAGAACGGCCGGACCGCGCGCAGCAGCACCACCGGCCCGGGGTCGCTCCCGTCGACGTCGACGTGCTGCTCGGCCGCGGCGTCGTAGATCCAGCCGTCCGGCAGCTTGGCCGTGGAGATCCCGTAGCGCTGGGCCGGCAGATCGGTGAAGGCGAACCGGCCGTCGGCGTCGGTGGCCGCCTCGATCTGGTTGCCGGAGCTCCCGCCGTACAGGGAGGCGGTGGCACCCGGCAGGCCCTCACCCGGGTCGAAGGTGCCGTTCTCGTTCCGGTCGCCGTAGACGACACCGGAGGCCGGTCCGTGGGTCGTCGTCGGGTCGACCAGCGGGACGACCAGGTCGGCGCCCGGGGTCCAGTCGGCGCGGAACCGCTCGTGCGGCACGCCGTTCCAGGTCCAGACGGCGGCGGTGATCGTGAACGTCCGGGTGGCACCCGGGTCGAGCGTCACGCCGGCCTGCGGGCTGCCGCCGAGGCCCGCCCAGTCCTGGATCGACAGCCAGGAGCCGGAGAGGTGCTCGTCCCACAGCGTGACCTTCGTCAGCGGCTGGTCGGTCGTGTTGGTGAGCGTCAGCGTGATCGGAAAGGGCTTCCCGACCAGCTGGGGCTCGGCGCCGACCGAGGCGGTGATGATCAGCGACGGCCCGTCGGCGTGGGCGGCCGGTGCGACGAAGGCGCCGGTGGTGAGCACGGTCGTGAGCACGGCGAACAGCCGCCTCACCCCGCGCAGGGGTGTTCTGGACACGGTGTATCCCCCTGGAACGGCCGGGCCGGCGGCTCCCCGCGGCGCCGCCCGGCGATGGCGCAGAAAACTGCGATCACCGTCAAGCTAGCGAACGCGGAGGCGCCGGACCAGGGCCGACGGGGTGATCGGCGCCCGGTGGCCACAGAGGACGGACAAGGCGCGGCCGCGGCGTCTCACCCGGCGGCTGCCTGGCCGGTGACGGCCGCCTGGGCGGTGTCGCGCCCGGTGTGCAGCGGCAGCAGCCGGTTCAGCCCGAGGATCTGCAGCGGCCGGGCGACCGCGGCCTCGCCGGCGGCGATGGCGTAGGGCACGTTCCGCGCGGTGGCGTCCCGGTAGGCCTCGACCAGGACGCTGAAGACGGTCGAGTCGCAGAAGGTCGTCTCGGTGAGGTCCGCGACGACCCCGCGGGCGCCCGCGCGGATGGGTTCGAGCAGGGCCTCCCGCAGGGTGCCGGCCGTGCTCAGGTCCAGCTCGCCCACGCAGTGGACGGTCACCACGTCGTCGTCGGTCGTGACGGTGAGGCCGGCGGGGTGCTGGTCGGTCATCGGTTCCCTCCTCGTGGGACGGCCGAGCCCGAGGTACCCACCGCGGCGCGAGATCACTCGCCCTGAGCGACTACGACATCGGAGGCAATTCGCTGCACAAGCGTCGCGCAAGGGGCTAGCGTGGGGTTCGCGGCACCTCACCGGCCGCGGCGGTTGCCACGCCGCGCGGCCGGCGCGATCCGGCGGACGCACGCCGGATCACCGGCGCCGGGCGGCGCCGGAGGGGACGCGGCCGGCCATCGCCCTGCCGCCGCGTCCCCGTCGCGGCCTGCGTGTCTCCGCCGTTCGGCCGACGATGGCATCGCTAAACTGCGGCGGTTCGCGGTTCGGCGAGGCGAAGGGGCACGGTGGAACCCGACAACGACGCGCCGGCTGCCGGGGCCTGGGCGCCCGGCAAGGTGGCCGACCTGCTCGGGGTGTCCCCGGTGACGCTGCGCAGCTGGAGCGCGCGGTACGGGATCGGCCCGCCCGCCGGTGCCGGACGCCACCGCCGTTATTCCGACGCCGACGTCCGCCGCCTGCAGCACATGCAGCGGCTGGTCGCGCGGGGGATGCCGGTGCGGGAGGCGGCGGAGGCGGCGTTCGGCCGCTCGCCGGCCGGGCTCGAGGTCCCGGCGTCCCGCCGGGCGCGCGAGCTCGCGGACGCCGCGGACGAGCTCCGGTACGCCTCGGTGGCGGGGCTGCTGGACGAGACGCTGGGCACCCTGGGCCCCGCGGCGGCCTGGACCGAGGTGCTGGCCCCGGTCCTGCGCGGCCTCGGCGACCGCTGGCAGCGCGGCGACGTGTGCTTCGCGTCGGAATGGGCGCTGACGTCGGAGATCTCGCTGGCGTTCGAGCGCTTCAGCCGCCGGTTCCCGGCGGCGGTGCCGGGCCGCCCGGTGCTGCTGGCCTGCTGCCCGGCGGAGCGGCATTCGCTGCCGGTCGAGGCGCTGCGGGCGACCCTGGCCGAGGCGGCGGTCCCGGTGGCGTACCTGGGGCAGCTGGTCCCGGCGGAAACGGTGGCGGACCTGGCGGCCCGCCTGGACCCGGTGCTGGTGGTGCTGTGGTCGATGGCCCCCACGACGGCCGACGACCTCCTGGCCGCCCGGATCCGCGCGCTGGGGTGCGAGGTGGGCACGGCCGGGCCGGGCTGGGAGCACCTGGGCGATCGCGGCTTCCGGTGGGTGAACGACCTGCCGTCGGCCGTGGAGCTGGCGGTGGAGCACGCGGAGGCCTGAGGCCCGGTGACCCGGTCCGGCGCGCGGGAAGAGTGCCGCCCGCGGCCGCCGGGAATCGCCGCAAGGTCGTTGCGACGCTGTTGTGCACTGTCGCCGCGCGAGCTCAGGCGGCCCCGACCGGGTGGGGGTGCGGTGGGGTGCCGAACCGCCGGTCGAGGCGGCGAGGTTTTGTCGGACCCCGTCGCTACGCTCGCGGGGCCTGCGAGCGAGGAGATCCGGTGCGTGGCTGTGGGTCGCGATCCGGAGCGAGTGGAGGGCGGCCGCGTGCTGCTCCTCACCGTCCGCCGACGACCAGCCCGGAGCCGATCCGGGTCTCGGGTCTCCTCGCCCGCGGGCCCGGCGTGGGGGAGGGGCCATCGAAGAGCTGTACCGGACGGTGCTGGCCAGAGCGGCCTGCCAGGACGCGTTCTTCGCGTGGCCACGCGAAGAACGGGAGCGGTACGTTTCGCTGCTGAGGACGGCGGATCCGTTGTGGGCACCGGGTTTCCTGCGCTGGCTCCGTATCGGGACGCCCCTGCGCTACCCGGCACTGGTCGGGGCGGCGGCGTTCGTGGCGGGGCGCTTGGAGCGGGGCGAGCACGGGTTGTCCCGGCAGGTCGTCGCGTCGGTGCTGCGCCGCGCGGACGACCCGGGACACCTGCTGGCCTACTGGGCGGCGGCGTACGGGGCGGTGCCGAAGCCGGTGAAGCGCGGAGTGGCGGACGCGGTGACGCGGCTGTACGACGAGCAGGCCCTGCTGGCCTACGACGACGGCGGCCACCACTTCGAGCTGGGGTTCGTCCGTGCGGACCTGCCGCGGCACGGCGGGATCGGAACACCCCGGCCGGTGCGGTTCGGCGAGGTGATCAGGCTGGTCCACCCGCGGGCCCGCGACCGCGCGCAGGGTGACCTGTTCCGGTACGCGCTGGCCCGGCGGCACGAGAAGGTCAGGACGGTCCCGGGGACGTTGCCCCTGGTGCGCAGCTGGGCCGGGACGGGGACGCCCGCGGCGGGGAAGCCGGGCGGGCGGGGTGCCGAGGTCGCCGGCGCACCGGCGGCCGGGCGCGAGCCGCTCGCCGGGGTGGTGCCCGGGCGTGAGCCGCTTGCGGGGCCGTCGGGTTTGGGTGGTGTGGCGTCCGGGGAGCGGCTCGCCGGGGTGGTGCCCGGGCGTGAGCCGCTTGCGGGGCCGCCGCCCCCGGGTCGCGGAGCGATGGGGTCAGGAGATCCGGCGGCTGGGCGCGAGCCGCCCGCCAGGGTGGCGGCCGGGCTTGAGTCGCTTGCGGGGCAGCTGCGCCCGCGTGGCGTGGCGGTGGTGCCAGGAGATCCGCCCACCGGGCGTGAGCCGCTCGCCGGGGTGGCGGTCGGGCTTGAGCCGCTGCATCCGGGTGGCGTGGCAGTGATGCCGGGAGATCCGCCCACCAGGCACGAGCCGCTCGCCGGGTCGCTGCAGCTCGTCGCCGGCCTCCGGTCGGGCGGCGGCCGGCCGCCGGCCGCGCAATGGCTCGCCCAGCTCCGGCGTGCCGGCACGACCGAACACGCCGAAACCGTCCTCGCGACCCTGCCCCTGACCGACCTCCTCTCCCGACCGGACGGCCTCGCCCGCCTGGAACCCCTGATCCCGCACCTGCCCCTCTCCGCCCTCCTCGCCCACCTGCGCCGGCTCGACAAGGCCGGGATCGGCTTCGAAACCGCCATGGCCATCGCGGCGCGAATCGCCGATCCCGCCGAAGTCCGCGCGTCCGGACTGGGGCCGCTGCGGTTCGCCGCGGCCTGGCACGGGGTCGGCAGCCGGCGCTGGGAACCCGCCCTCGCCGCGGGCGCCCGGCACAGCCTCGGCGCCGTCCCGCGGCTGCGCGGGCGCACCCTCGTCATGATCGAACCGGGCAGCGACACCCGGATCGTCTTCGGGCTCGCCCTCGCCCAGCGGTGCGACGGCGCCGACGTCGTCCGCCTCGGCGGTGGGCGGTTCCCGCTCCAGCCGGGTGAATCACCACTGCACGCCCTGGTCCGCTGGCACTCGGCGGACCCGCGCACTCCCGTCACCGGCGGGCACGACCGCGTCGTCCTCGTCACCGAGCAGTTCCGCGGGGAGCATGAACCGGACGTCCGCGTCCCGCTCTACGTCTGGGAGACCAGACGGCACAGCTCGCACGAACACGAGCCGGATTTCGCGCCCGGTTCGCGCCGCGTGTTCTTCCGCGGGCTCGGCGACGTGTCCTTCCTGCTCGTCCCGTGGTGGGAGGAGTTCGTCGCCGGCGGGGGATGACCGCGAAAAAGCGTTGGCCGCGGAGCGAGCGGTCGCTACTCTTCGCCGGAACCTGTCCGCCGCGTCGAACGAAGGGAGCCGGCCATGCGCAGCAGCGTCGCCGTCGCTCCCCGGTCGCGGTCCGAGGTGATCCTGGTGTCTTCGCGTCCCCGGTGCCTGCCGCGCGGCTCGCACCGGACTCCGTGACGCCTTCCTGAAGACCCGTCGCGGGGAATCGCGCCGTCCCGACCACTTCGTCCACAAAGGACAAGGCTGTGCGCGCTCAACCCCTGACCACCGTTCGCAACCTGGGCATCCTCGCCCACGTCGACGCGGGCAAGACCACCGTCACCGAACGGATCCTGCACCGCACCGGCGCCACCCACAAGACCGGCGAGGTCCACGACGGCACCACCGTCACCGACTTCGACCCGCAGGAACGCGACCGCGGCATCACCATCTTTTCCGCGGCCGTCAGCTGCACGTGGGCCGGCCACCGGCTCACCCTCATCGACACGCCCGGCCACGTCGACTTCACCGCCGAGGTCGAGCGGTCGCTGCGGGTGCTCGACGGCGCCGTCGCCGTGTTCGACGCCGTCGCCGGGGTCGAGCCGCAGAGCGAAACCGTGTGGCGGCAGGCCGACCGGCACGGCGTGCCGCGGATCGCGTTCGTCAACAAGCTCGACCGGGCGGGCGCCGACCTCGACGCGGCCGTCGCCTCGATCCGGGCGCGGCTGCACCCGGCGCCGCTGGTCGTGCAGCTGCCGATCGGGCGCGAGGGCGGCTTCACCGGCGTCGTCGACCTGGTGCGCTTGCCGGAGGACGCCTCGGCGGAGGCGCGGCGGCGGCGCCGGGCGCTGGAGGAGGCCGTCGCCGAGCTGCACCCGGTGGCCCTCGACGAGTTCTGCGCCACCGGCACGATCTCGGCGGAGACCTTGGAGAAGGCGCTGCGGGAGCTGACCCTCAGCGGCGACGGGCTCGTCGTCCTGTGCGGGGCGGCCTACCGGGACCGCGGGATCGAGCCGTTGCTCGACGCCGTCGTCGCGTACCTGCCGTCTCCGTCCGACGTCCCGCCGGTGCGGCCCGGCCGGCCCGCCGACCCGGCGGCGCCGCTGGCCGCGCTGGTGTTCAAGGTCGTCTCGACGGCCACGGGGCGGCTGACCTACCTGCGGGTGTATTCGGGAACGCTGCGGAAGGGGGACCAGGTGACGGACGCGGGACGCACCGAACGCATCGCCCGCGTGCTGCGCGTCCAGGCCGACCGGCACTCCGAAGTGGACAGTGCGGTGGCCGGCGACATCGTCGCGGTGGCCGGGCCGAAGGCGGCGCGCGTCGGTGCCACCCTCTGCGCGCCCGGCGACCCGGTGCTCCTGGAGCCGCCGGTGACGGCGGACCCGGTCGTCTCGGTCGCGGTCGAGGCCCGGCGCGACGGTGATCGGCTCACCTCGGCACTGGCCTGGCTGGCCGAGGAGGACCCGTCGCTGGTCGTGCGGGTGGATTCGGAGACGGGGCAGACGGTGCTGGCGGGGATGGGCGAGCTGCACCTGGAGGTGGCGGTGGAGAAGCTGCGGCGCGACCGCGGCCTGGAGCTCGCGGTGGGCCGCCCTTCGGTGGCGCACCGCGAGACGGTGGTCGGCGGCGTGACGGGGCTGGTGTACCGCCACGTCAAGCAGGACGGTGGGGCGGGCCAGTTCGCCCACGTGGTCCTGGACGTCGCACCGGCGGCCGAGGGCTTCGAATTCGCCTCGGCGGTCGTCGGCGGCCGGGTGCCGCGCGAGTACGTCCGCGCGGTCGAGGCGGGCTGCCGGGACGCGCTGGCCGAGGGGCCGCTGGGCGGGCACCCGGTGACGGGCCTGCGGGTGACGCTGACCGACGGGGCGACGCACCCGAAGGACTCGTCGGACCTGGCCTTCCGCACGGCGGGCCGGCTCGGGCTGCGCGAGGCGTTGCGCGGGTGCGTGCTGCGCCTGCTCGAGCCGGTGGCCGAGGTGGCGGTGACGGTGCCGCCGGGAGCGGTCGGCGGTGTGCTCGGCGACCTCGCGGCCCGCCGCGGCCGGGTGGCCGGTTCGACGGTCCGGCCGGGCGCGGCGGTGGTGACGGCAACGGTGCCGGTGGCGGAGCTGTTCGGCTACGCCACCCGGCTGCGGAGCCGCACGCAGGGCCGCGGCACGTTCACCGCCCGCCCGGCGGGGTTCGCGCCGGTGCCGTAACCACGGCCGCGCCGCCCGGGAACGCCGCGAATGACTCATTCGGGACCTCTGGTGTCCCGAATGAGTCATTCGCGACCTCGCCGCGGGGGCGCCGGTGCGGCCCCAGCCGCGGGACGGCAGTCGCCCGCAGGGCGCGACCCCACCGAGCGGCCCCGGTCAGCCGCGCGGAAGCGACGCCACCCCGGCCAGCAGCCGGTCCACGTCGTCCTCCGTGGTGTACGGCGCGATTCCCGCCCGCACCGCTCCGGCGTCGCCCAGCCCCAAGTGCCGTGAACACTCGAGTGCGTAGAAACTCCCCGCCGGAGCGTTCACCCCGAGCGCCCCGAGGTGCTCGTACACCGCCTGTGACGGGATCCCCGCCACCGAGAACAGCACCGTCGGAGTCCGATGCCGCTCCGGGGCCCCGTACCGCGTGACGCCCGGCAGCGCAGCCAGGCCGTCGTCGAGCCGGGCCAGCAGTGCCTCCTCGTGTGCCTCCAGCGCCGCCATCGATGCCTGCAGGCGCGTCCGGCGGGACCCCGTCCCCGGCACCAGCCCGGCGAGGAAGCCGATCGCCGCCGTCGTGCCCGCCAGCAGCTCGTACGGCAGTGTGCCCAGCTCGAACCGCTCCGGCACGGCGTTGGTCGAGGGCAGCAGCTTGTCCGGGTGCAGCGTCTCGAGCAGCGCCGGCGCCGCCGCGACCACACCCAGGTGCGGTCCGAGGAACTTGTACGGCGAGCACGCGTAGAAGTCGGCCCCGAGCCCGGCGATGTCCACGAGAGCGTGCGGGGTCAGGTGCACGCCGTCGACGTACAGCAGCGCGCCCGCGCCGTGCACCTGCGCCGCGATCGCCGGGATGTCCGGGCGGGTGCCGAGCAGGTTCGACGCGGCCGTCACCGCGACCAGCCGGGTCCGCTCCGACAGCAGCCCGGCGATCGGCGCGAGCTCGCCGGTGGCCGGGTCGAAGTCGGCCCAGCGCACGGTCGCGCCGGCCGCCGCCGCGGCCTGGACCCACGGGCGGATGTTGGCGTCGTGGTCCAGCCGGGTCACGACGACTTCGTCGCCCGGGCCCCACTTCTGGGACAGCGTCCGGGAGAAGTCGTACGTCAGCTGCGTCATGCTGCGGCCGAAGACGACGCCCGCCGGGTCGGCGGCGAGCAGGTCGGCGACGGCGAGCCGGGCTTCCGCGACGACCTCGCTCGCCCGGCGCTCGGCCGCGGTGACGACGCCGCGGTTGGCGATCGCCGCGCACAGCGTGCCGGCCACCGCTTCCCCGACGACACGGGGGACCTGCGAGCCGCCCGGTCCGTCGAAGTGGGCGGCGCCGCCGTCGAGGGCGGGGAAGTGCGCTCGGATCGTCTGAACGTCGTAGGTCACGGCGCCAGCATGCCCAACCGCGGCCGCCCGCCTCAAGATCCGCGCGGCGGACGGCGGCCGGTGGCGGCGAACGGCCCCGGAAGTCAGCGGTTGCGGGGGTGCTGCCGGGCCCGGCGTTCGTTGCCGTGCTTGTAGTTGCCGGTCACCCGGGCCATCAGCAGCTGCTGGTCGTCACCCCGCGCCACGGCGGCCAGGAACTTCGCGGCGGCGGCTCCGCGCAGCGTGCCCGCGGGACGGCTGTGGTGGGTGATCGTCACGGTGCCGTGCTCGTCGCGGTAGGCGAAGCCCTGCGGTGTCCCCATGCGCCAGGGTGGCACGGGCGGCAACCGGTTTTCCCGGGGTCGGGTCGGGGGTTTCCCGGATGGTGCCCGGGCCGGGCACCGGCAGAATGCGTGGGGTGACCGGAGGGGGAGCAGGGGTGCGGGCGTGGCTGGGGAACAAGTACGTGCTGCTCGGCGCGCAGCTGCTGGTGCTGGCGGCGGTGCTCGTGTCGTACAACGGCGGCCGGTGGCGCTTCCCGGCCTACCGCGTCGACCTCGACGTCTACCGGCTCGGCTCGACGGCGTTGCTGCACGGCCAGGCTCTCTACGGCACGCTGCCGCCCACCGGTGACGGCCAGTCGCTGCTCTTCACCTACCCGCCGTTCGCGGCGATCGTGCTGGCCCCGCTGGCGCTCCTGCCGTACTGGGCCGCCTGCCTCGCCCTCACCCTGCTGACGCTCGGGGTGCTGGCGGCGGTCCTGGTGACGGTGCTGCGCGCGCTCGGTGCGCGGTGCGACTGGCGCGTCGCGACGCTGCTGCTGGCCGCCGAGGTCCTGGAGCCGGTGCTGCGCACGCTGTACGCCGGACAGCTCGACCTGCTGCTGCTCGCGCTCGTCGTGCTGGACGTCCTGGTCGACACCCCGCGCTGGCCGCGTGGCCTGCTGATCGGTTTCGCCGCCGCGGTAAAGCTGACCCCGGCGGTGTTCGTGCTGTACTTCCTGCTCCGCCGCGACACCCGGGCCGCGGTGACCGCCGTGGTGACGTTCCTGGCCGCGACGGCGCTGGGCTTCCTGCTCGCCGGCGCGGACTCGGTGCGCTACTGGACGGGTGCGTTGTGGGACACCGGCCGCGTCGGCGAGCCGACCTACGCCGGCAACCAGTCGCTGCTCGGGTTGCTGGCCAAGGCCGGGGTGCCGGCGGAGGAGCGGACGGCGTGGTGGCTGCCGCTGGTGGCGGTGGTGCTGGTGCTGACGGCGTGGGGTGTGCGGCGCGCGCTGGCCGCGGGGGAGCCGACGATCGCGCTCGGCCTCAACGCGATCGGCGGGCTGCTGGTTTCGCCGATCTCCTGGACCCACCACTGGGTCTGGGCGGTGGTCGTCCTGCTCGGCTGGGCCGAGCTGGCCCGCCGCACGCGGCGGCGGGGGTTGGCGGTGCTGACCGGGGCCGGGGCCGTGCTCTTCGTCGCGGGGCCGCAGTGGTGGTGGCCGCGCGGCGGGGAGGTCGAACGGCACTGGACCTTCCTCCAGCAGCTGACCGGCAACGGCTATGTCCTTTTCGGACTCGGGGTGCTCCTGACGGCGGTGCTGGTGCGGTTCCCGCGGCAGGACGACCCGGTCAGCGACCTCGTGCCGGCCCGCGCCGGAGCCAGCCCGCTCCCAGGATGAGCATCGCCGTGCCGAGCGCGAGGTCGAGGCAGATCCCGGCGGTGTTCAGCGGCAGCGCGTCGGTGATCACGTGCGGCAGCGGGAGCAGCCCGGCGAGCCCCACCACGGCGTAGCAGGCGCCGGCGACGAGGAGAAACCGGGCGGCCCAGCGCGAGGAGCGGGTGCAGAACACCGCGGTGGCGCCGGTCAGCAGGTGCACCACCGTCCACACCCCGGAGACCGCGAGCACCCCGAACAGCACGCGCGGGCCACCCCCGGCCGGGACCCCGGCCATCAGCTCCAGCGCGGCGAGGACGAGGAACAGCAGGCCGATCAGCATGCCCATGCCCTGCACGGGGGCGGGGCCCCGCCGGGGCGCCCGGGCCTCGGGTTCAGTGGCCGTCATGCCTTCGGAGTTCCCCGCCCGAACTCTTTTAAAGCACTGCTTCAGGGGTATCCCGGGACGATTCGGGCCGCCGACGAGGAGTGATGACGATGACCGAGTACCGCCACAGCGCGACCGCCGACATCCCCGCGGACGAGCTGTTCGCGTTCCTGAGCCACCCGGAGAACCTGCCGCGGTACTTCCCGGAGATGAAGGTCGCCGAGCCGAAGGGCGGGGACAGCGTCCACGTCGAGGCCGAGGTGCACGGCGAGCGCGTCGCCGGCGAGGCGTGGCTGCACACCGACCCGGCGACCCGGTCGCTGACGTGGGGTGCGGAGGGCCCCGACGACTACCACGGCGAACTGCGCATCCGCGACGACGGCCCGGCGACCTCGGAGATCACCGTGACGCTGCACAGCGTCCGCGAAGCCGACGGGCACGAGGTGCAGCAGGGCCTCGAACGCACGGTCGCGGCGATGACGCACGCCGCGTCCGCCGACGCCGACGTCGAGGCGGCCGAAGGCCAGGGCGGCTGGACCTCCTACGACGGCAAGAGCGACTCGTCGAGCTGAGCGGGACTTCTCTGTGTATAACGACCTATACGGCGGCCGTCGGGACGCCGCCCTTGTCCCGCCGGGCTGACGGGTGCGTCAGGCGAAGGTCGTCAGCAGCAGACCCGCACCGATGATCACCGCACAGGCCGCGATCGTCGTCCGGCGGTAGTGCAGGATCAGCGCCGCGAACTCGCGCAGCAGGGCGCTCGGCAGGAAGTACCGGGCCGTCGGTGCGCCCGTCGCGTGGAACGGCAGGCCGAGCCGGCGGCACTCCACGGCAGCCCGGAAAACGTGGTAGTTGCTGGTCACCGCGACCACGCGGCGGGCGTCGGCGGGGAGCAGCGCGGCCGAGAACCGGAGGTTCTCCTCGGTCGTGCGGGCCTGGTCCTCGCGCCGGACGTGCTCGTCCGGGACACCGCGGTCGCGCAGGTAGGCGTGCATCGCTTCGGCCTCGGTGACCGTCTCGCCGGGGCCGCGCCCGCCGGAGACGACGAGCAGCGGCGGCGTCGCTTCCCGGGCGTGGAGCCGGATCGCGCGTTCGAGCCGCCCGGCGAGCAGGGGTGGCACGCGCTCGCCGTCCAGGCCGCAGCCGAGCACGATGATCGCGTCGAACCCGCCGCGGCGGCCGATCCGGCTGTACACCACGGAATAGACCAGCAGCGACAGGAACAGGAACCCGAAGTAGCCGGCCAGCACGGCGGCGATGGCCACCAGCGCCGAACCCCACCGGCCGAGCGGTGCGAACGCCAGCGTCTCCAGGGCGACCAGCCCGGCGCCGAGCGCGAGCGACAGCAGGTTGCCGGCACTGCGGCCTTCCCGCCGCCACATCCGCACGCCGTTGACGATCAGCGCGGCCGGCAGCACCAGCGCGACGAGCACCGCGACGACGCCGAGCAACCCCAGCAGCACCGGCGTCAGCCACTCCAGGTGCAGTGCCGCACGCAGCAGCCACAACGCGGTCAGCAGCAGTGCCACGCCGAGCCAGACGGCGTTGCCCAGCCGCCGCGGTTCGCGTGCCAGCCGGACGGCGAACACGACGAGGGCCACCCCGGCGGCGACCGGCAGCACCGCACCGGCGACGTTCACCCCGGCCTCCCTGGACTCCCCCTGCGTGTCCAACCTACCCGGAGGGGTGATCTGGCAGGGTGGGCGAGGTGACCGACCGGCGACCGGCGTTCGTGCTCCACGAGCACTTCCGCCCGCGGCACCACTTCGACCTGCGCCTGGAGGAGGACGGCGTGCTGCGCTCCTGGGCGGTCCCGCGCGGCCTCCCGCCGGATCCGGGCGCCGACCGGCTCGCGGTCGCGGTGCCCGACCACGCGCTCGACCACCTCGGCTACGAGGACGAGACGAAGAAGATCGCGGACACGGGCTGGTGGGAGGAGCACGACCGGACGGCCAAGCGCATCCTGTTCACCCTGCACGGCCGGGCGGGCGCGGTGCGGTACGCGCTGATCCGCACCGCGCGGGACTGGCTCCTGCACCGCACCCGCGATCAGCCGGGCGAAAACCCGGAACTCACGTGATCAGAGCCGGAACTCGCGTGATCAGAGCCGTCTCCCGCGTGATGGGGGCCGGAACTCGCGAGTTACGGCCCCCATCACGTGAGTTCCGGCTCTGATCACGTCGGTTCCGGCTTCGATCACGCGAGTTACGGGTCAGGTCGAAGTGGCGGCCGGCCGGAACCGGACACCGGTCGGCATCGCCCGGTGCGCCCAGTACCCGAGCACCCCGAGCAGCGCGATCTCCAGGAGCATCATCAACCGCTCCACCAGCCCCGTTCCCACCGTCGGCAGGTGGCCGCCGAGGATGACGTTCACCGCGAACGGGACGATGAAGGGCAGGTAGAACGGGATCGCCGCCAGCGCCAGCCGCCGTGACCACGTCGCGAATCGCCGCCAGCGCGGGTCGTCGCGGTGGCGCCGCCCGAGCGCCCAGCCGACCACCGGCAGGCTCAGGCACGTCACGGCCGAGGCGTACAGGTGGATCTTGCCCGTCGGGGTGATCGCGCCGCCCTGCGGATCCTTCGCGAACACCGCCACCGCCAGCAGGCTCACGCACCAGAGCACCTTGGCCGCCACCAGCGCCGGGTTGGCCAGCAGGCCACGGCGGTAGAGCGCGACCAGCAGCAGCGCGGATCCCGTGCTGGTGAGCAGGAGCGCGCCGTCCCACATCCAGCGGCCCCGGCTCAGCGCGTAGTCGCTGAGCATCGTGGTGACCGGGTCGAGGGGAGCGATCCGGCGGTCGACGTGCAGCACGGCGAGCAGGACGAGGGCGCCGGCGAAGGCGGCGAGCGCCCCGGGGACGAGCAGGCGGGCGCGCAGGCGGGGACGGACGGGTGCGGGACACAGCATGTGGGGAAACACTCCGGGACGGTTCGGCTGGTTCAGGCGCAGCCGCGGACGCTACCCGTGACCTTTCCGTGACCATTGCCGACGCGCCCGCGCTGTGACGCAGGACACCGTCAGTGGTCGCCGTCCTGGGGGATTTCCGCCGAGTCCGTGAGCCGCAGCTTGCGCCGGGCGCGCTGGTAGAACGTCGTCATGCCGAGCCGGACCACCCGGGCCGCGCTCGGGCGGGCGCGCAGGTCGAGGTGTTCGCCGGGGGAGACGTACCCCTCGACCTGGCCGTCGACCTCGACCGCGAGCCGGCCGCTGGTGGGCAGCAGCTCCAGGGTGACCTCGTCGTGCACCGAGAGCACCACGCCCCGGCTGTACGCCGAGTGCGGTGCCGCCGGCGTCACCAGCAGCGCCTCCACCGACGGGCTGGTGATCGGGCCGCCCGCCGAGAAGCTGTACGCGGTCGAGCCGGTCGGGGTCGCCACCACCACCGCGTCGGCCGAGTAGCTCACGAACGGCTGGCCGCCGACGCGGACGGCGACCACCGCGCTGCCGTCGCCGGGGACGCGCACCACCGCGATGTCGTTGAACGCCGTGATCCGGCGCCCCTGCAGCACGGCGTCCACGGCGAGCCTCGGCTCCACCGTGAACTCGTGGTCGTCGATGGCCGAGAGCGCGCCGGGCAGGTCGGGGACGTCGACCTCGGCCAGGAAGCCGAGCTTGCCGAGGTTCACCCCGAGCACCGGCGCGCGCTGCCCGTCGGCCAGCCGCATGGCCCGCAGCATGGTGCCGTCGCCGCCCAGGCTGACCAGCAGGTCGGACCGGCGCCCGAGCTCCTCGGCCGGCACCCCTTCCGCGGCGCAGTTCAGCCGGACGATCTCGTCGGCGATGCCGAGGATCTCGATGTTCCGCTTGCCCGCCCAGCCGAGCACGGCTTCGACGGCGGCCGCGGAGTCGCGGCGGGGGTGCAGCACGAGTCCCGCGGAGTGCATGTCAGCAGCTCCGGGCGGGCGAGGTACCGAGCGTCATGCGCTCAGTCTGCCCGCTCCCGCCCGTCGCCGCGAGAACCGCAGCGCGCCGTCGTCGATGCGGCCGTGCCGGAGCTTGACGACGTCGTGGGCGTAGCTCATGCCCAGCTGCCACGGCGCACGGGAACCCGCCTTCGGGAACTCGTCGATCGACCTCAGGACGTAGCCGGCGTCGAAGTCCAGCAACGGCCGCTCGGTGACCGCCGGGTCGTCGTTGACCGGGACGGCCTGGTCGTGGCCGTGCCGGTCGAGGTGGCGCAGCAGCCGGACGACGTACTCGCCGACGAGGTCGGCCTTGAGCGTCCACGACGCGTTCGTGTAGCCGATCGTGAAGGCGAAGTTCGGCACGCCGCTGAGCATCATGCCCTTGTAGGCCATGGTTTCCGGCAGCTTCACCGGGGCGCCGTCCACCGACAGCCCGATCCCGCCGAAGGCCAGCAGCCGCAGCCCGGTGGCGGTGACGACGACGTCCGCCTCGAGCTCGTCGCCCGATTCGAGCCGGATGCCGTTCTTCGTGAAGGAAGCGATCCGGTCGGTGACGATCGAGGCGTCGCCGCGCTTGACGGACCGGAACAGGTCGCCGTCCGGGACCAGGCACAGCCGCTGGTCCCAGGGCTGGTACCGCGGCTTGAAGTGGGTGTCGACGGCGTACCCGGGCGGCAGCTGCTTCATGGCGGCCCGCCGGATCATCGCCTTCACCACGCCCGGGCGGCGCCGGCTGAGCTGGTAGATCAGCGTGCTCACCGCGACGTTCTTCCAGCGCGCGATCGGGTAGGCCAGCTTCGGGCCGAGCAGCCCGCGCAGCCGGTTGGCCAGCGCGTCCTCCGACGGCAGCGACAGGATGTAGCTGGGGGAGCGCTGCAGCATCGTCACGTGCGCGGCGCGGTCGGTCATCGCCGGGACGAGGGTCACCGCGGTCGCGCCGCTGCCGATGACGACGACCTTCTTGCCGGTGTAGTCGAGGTCTTCGGGCCAGTGCTGCGGGTGGACGACGGTGCCGCCGAAGTTCTCCAGGCCCGGGAAATCCGGCGTGTGCCCGGCCGCGTAGTCGTAGTAACCGCTGCACAGGTAGAGGAACTTCGCGGTGATTTCGACGGATCGGCCCTCGTGCTCGGCCTCGACCGTCCACAGTGCGTCCTCTGTGGACCACCCGGCCCGGACCACCTTGTGCCCGAACCGGATGTGCCGGTCGATGCCGGCGTCGGCGGCGGTGTCGCGGACGTACTTCAGGATCGACGGCCCGTCGGCGATGGCCTTCGCGCCGGTCCACGGCCGGAACCGGTAGCCCAGGGTCTGCATGTCCGAGTCGGACCGGATGCCCGGGTAGCGGAAGAGGTCCCAGGTGCCGCCGATGGCGTCGCGGGCTTCGAGGATCGCGTAGGTCTTGCGCGGGAACGCCGTGCGCAGGTGGTGGGCCGCGCCGACGCCGGACAGCCCGGCGCCGACGATCAGCACGTCGACGTGGTCGGTCATCTCAGACGGCCTCCGTCCGCCGTCGCTGCAGAACACGGGTCAGCACGGCGTTGTAGTGGGTGGGGGTGATCCGGGCGAGCGCGTCGAACAGGTAGGCGTCCGGGCCGACCAGGATGCGGGCCTTGCCGCGGTCGACCCCGGCGTGGATGGTCGCCGCCGCCTTCTCCGGCGACGTCATCGTCATGGCCTCGAACTGGGCGGCCATCTGTTCGTGGGTGCGGCCACGGCCTTGGGGGTCGCGGCGCACCCGGGCGTTGCGGGCGATGTTCGTCCGGATGCCGCCCGGGTGCACGGTGATCGCCCGGACGTCGGTGCCGCTCAGTTCCTGCCGCAGCGACTCGGTGAAGCCGCGGACGGCGAACTTCGCCGCGCAGTAGGCACTCTGGTACGGCACCCCGAGCAGGCCGTACACGCTGGAGGTGTTCACGATCGCGCCTTCGCCCTGCGCCACCAGGATCGGCAGGAACGCCCGTGTCCCGTGGACGACCCCGTGGAAGTTGATGTCGTGCAGCCAGTCGTCGTCCGCGGGCACCGCGTCGAGCACCGACGAGGTGACCGCGACGCCGGCGTTGTTGAACACCGCGGCCAGGGGCGCCGGGAGCCACTCGCGGACCTCGGCGGCGAAGCGCAGCTGGTCTTCGGCGTCGCGGACGTCGAGGACGCGCGTCAGCACCTTGCCGGACAACGCCGCCGCGGTGGCCTTCAGGCCGTCTGCGTCGACGTCGGCGAGGGCGACCGGCGAGCCGAGCCGGGACAGCCGGGTGGCCAGCGCGCGGCCGATGCCGGACGCCGCGCCGGTGATCACCACCGGGCGGCCGGAGAGACTACGCGGCCGGGACATCGCTGCTCCTCGCGTGCTCGTCGATGAGGTCGAGGATCGTGGGCCACGCGCCTTCGGGCAGGTCGTGGCCCATGCCTCGGACGGTTTCGAGCCGGGCGCCGCGGATGGCCCGCGCGGTGGCGGCGCCGCCGGTGGGGTGCACCATCCGGTCGCGGTCGCCGTGGATCACCAGCGTCGGCGCGGTGATCTTCCGCAGCAGCGGCGTCCGGTTGCCCGACTTCATGATCGCGGCCAGCTGACGCCCGACACCGCCGGACGTCGGGTCGCGGTCCCAGCCCGTCCCGGCCAGCTCGCGCACGAAGGCCTCGTCGAACGGGAAGCCGTGCGAGCCGATGTGCCGGAACATCCGGACCGCGCCGGCGACCGCTTCTTCGCGGGACTTCGGCGGCTTGGCGCCCATCATCCGCAACGTCGAGAGCGCGGGGCGGCCGAGCAGGCGCGACCCGGTCGTCGACATGATCGACGTCAGGGTGCGGATCCGGTCCGGGTACAGCGCCGCGGTGGTCTGGGAGATCATGCCGCCCATCGAGACGCCGGCGATGTGCGCGGTCTCGAGGTCGAGGGCGTCGAACAGGCCGACGGTGTCGGCGGCCATGTCCAGCAGGTCGTACTGCTGCGCGGGGAACCGCCCGGCGAGCATGCCGAGGAGGCTCGGGGGCCGGAAGCGCGGGTGCGTCGAACGTCCGGCGTCGCGGTTGTCGAACCGGATGACCTCGTATCCGCGTTCGGCCAGCTTCGCGCAGAAGGCGTCCGGCCAGCTGTGCAGCTGCTGGCCCAGCCCGGCGACGAGCACCAGCGGCTCGGCGCCGGTGTCCCCGATCCGTTCGTAGGCCAGGGAAATGCCCCGGCCGGCGTCGGCGATCTGTTCGGTCACGAATCTCCTCCGGTGGTGCGGCGGCGCACGACCGCGCGGCCGCCTCGGGCGGGGGCGTAGGCCACGCCCCGCGAGTGCCAGCGTTCGCCGGGCTCTTGCGTCGGAACCAGCGTGAAGTCCCGCAGCAGGGTCCGCAGCACGACGGTCATTTCCATGGTCGCGAAGGCGGCGCCGAGGCAGCGGCGGGTGCCGCCGCCGAACGGGATCCACTGGTAGAGGTCCGGACGCGCGCCTTCGAAGCGGTGCGGGTCGAAGGCGGCCGCGTGCGGGAAGACGGCGTCGTCGTCGTGGATCAGCGCGATGCTGACGAGCACGGCGTACCCCTTCGGCAGTGTCCAGCGGCCCAGCCGGAAGCCGTCCTGCTTGACCTGCCGGGCGGTGAGGTCGATGACCGGACGGGTGCGCTGGACCTCGAGGATGGTGGCGTCGAGGAGCTTGTCGTCGTCACGCAGTTCGTCGAGCAGCCCGGGATGACGGCGGAGGCGTTCGACCGCCCAGGCGAGCGTGGTCGCCGTGGTTTCGTGCCCGGCGGTGAGCAGGGTGAGCAGCTGGTCGGAGATCTCCTCGCGGCTCAGCCTCGTGCCGTCGTCGTAGCGGGTCTGCAGCATCATCGACAGGACGTCGTCTTTTTCTTCGGCGCGGGCCTTGGCGATCAGCCGGTCGACGATGGCGTCGTACTCGCGGCGCATCCGTTCGAAGCGGCGCCACGGGTTCAAGCGGCCCTTCTTGGAGATGGGCAGCACGGCCAGCCGGGAGCCGAGGGTGACGAACGGCGGGAGCAGCTCGCGCAGCTCGGCGAACTCGGCCCCTTCGGCGCCGAAGACCGCGCGGAGAATGGCGTTGAGGGTGATCCGCATCATCGACGGCAGCGTGGCGAACGCCTTGTTCTCGGGCCAGCTCGCCAGTTCGCGCTCGGTTTCTTCCTCGACGATCTTCTCGTACGCGGCGAGGCGGCGGCCGTGGAAGGGCGGGACCAGGAGCTTGCGCTGCCGTTTGTGCTCGTCACCGGACAGCGCGAACATCGACCGCGGCCCGAGCACGCGCCCGAGGTTGACCTCGAGGTTGTCGACGAGGTCGGGCCCGGAGGTGAACAGCTGCTTGATCTCGGCGGGGCCGCTGATCACCACGGCTTTGCCGAAGATCGGCACGTTCACGGTGAAGGCGTCGCCGTAGCGGTCCTTGAGCCGCCGCATGCCCCGCAACGGCTGGGTCAGCGCGTAGGCGCCCTGGACGGCCCGGGGCGCGGTGGGCCCCGGTGGCAGCGTCGCGGAGCTTGTCATGGTCGTCATCGACCCTCCCGGAAAGGTGGTACGCGAACGTACCGTCGGTACGGTACGCCGGTGTACCATCGCCTTTCAAGGGGGTGGGTATACGGTGACTTCCGTGGACGTCGACACCCGCCGGCACCGCCAGCGCCTCCTGGACGGGCTGGCCGGGTCGATCACCGAGGGCGGCTTCCGCGACACGACGGTGGCCGACGTCGTCCGCCGGGCCCGCACCTCCCGCCGGACGTTCTACGAGCACTTCTCCAGCCGTGAAGAGTGCTTGATCGCGCTCCTGGCGGACGCGAACCGGTCGATGATCCGGCAGATCTCGGAGGCGGTGGACCCGCGTGCGCCGTGGGCGGTCCAGGTCCGCCAGGCGATCGAGGCGTGGATCGCCTGCGCGGAATCCGAACCGGCGATCACGCTGAGCTGGATCCGGGACGTCCCCGCGCTGGGCGCGGCCGCTCGCGATCTGCAGCGTGACGCGATGGAGGGGTTCATCGCGATGACCCAGCGCCTGACGGACACCCCGGAGATGCGCGCGGCGGGGATCAGCCCGCCGTCGCGGCAGCTGTCGATCATGCTGCTGGGCGGGTTGCGGGAGCTGATCGCGACGACCGTGGAGGACGGGGGCCGGGCCGGCGACGTCACCGAGGTCGCGGTGCGCGCGTCGATCGCGCTGCTCGGCCCGGCCTGACCCGCTCCGGTCAGAACGCGGGCCGAAGCACCTCCCGGCACCAGGTCCGGAAGCTCGTCGCGGTGATCGTCGCGCTCGCCCAGTCCCGGTCGTAGATCCCTTCGTCCTGCGCGGCGAACATCTCGGCCGCGTCGGCGACCACTCGTTCGCTCGCCCCCTGGGACCGGCGCATCGCCGCGAAGTCGGCGACGGCGACGCGGTCGTAGCGCACCGTCCGGCCGAGTTCTTCGCTCAGAACTTCGGCCATGCCGTCCGGGGTCAGCCGGTCGGGGCCGAACACGGGAACTTCCGCCTGCCCGGTCCACGAGAGGTCCGCCAGCAGACCCGCCGCGGTGTCGGCGACGTCCCGCGTCGCGATCGTGGCGAGGGGCTGGTCGGCGGCACAGGTCAGGGTGAACACGCCGCGCTCCCGGATCGCGGGGAGCTGGCCGAGCAGGTTCTCCAGGTAGAAGGGCGGCGACACCGCGCGGTAGGCGGCGCCGGACTTCCGCAGCTCGGCGTCCATGGCGAAGGCCGCGGACAGGACGCCGGCCGGCCGTGGCCAGCCGTGACCGGCGCTGCTCACCGCCACGACGTGGCCGACGGCGTGCCGGCGGACGGCTTCGCGGCCGGCTCGGGCGAAGGCGAGGTAATGCGCTTCGGCGCTCGCCGCGGCGGGATTCGGCGGGACGAGCCAGAACAGCGCCTCGGCTCCGGGGAGCGCCGCGTCCAGGACGGCCGGGTCGTCGTGGCTGCCCTCGACCACGTCGACCTGCTCGCGGACGTCGTCGTCCAGGCGGCCGGCGTCCCGGACGACGACCTTGACCTTGCTGCCACCGGTGCGCAGCCGGTGGACGAGCCGGCGGCCGATCTGCCCGGTCGGGGTGGTCACGACGATCATGCGCGCTCCTAAGATGAAGGCGAATTCCGCTTCCGAATATAGCCCGGAAGCCGGTGCCGTCAAGTACGCTGGGGCGACCATGACCGCTTCCCGACGCGTGCTGCGCGCCGACGCCCGGCGCAACCGCGACGCCATCCTCGACGCCGCGGGCGAGCTGTTCGCCCAGCGGGGCGACGCCGTCCAGATGGAAGAGATCGCCGACCGCGCCGGTTTGGGCGTCGGCACCCTGTACCGGCACTTCGCCGACAAACAGGCGCTGCGTGCGGCCATCATCGGCCGCCGGTTCGAGGAGATGACCGTCCTCGCCCAGGCCGCCGAGGGGGCGGCGGACCCGTGGACGGCCTTCGAGTCACTGCTGTACGGCTACCTGGAAGCGGTGGAACCCGATGCCGCCTTCCGCTTCGCGCTCCTCGGCCCGAAGGAACCGAGCTGGGCCGACATCGAGGAGCAGAAGGCCGCGTTCAGGGAGATCGTCGAGCGCATCGTGCGGCGCGCGGTGGAGGCCGGGCGGCTGCGCGCCGGCTTCGGCCCGGAGGACTTCATCCTCGTCACCCGCGCGGCGATGGCGAACATGACCGGCGGCGGCGACTGGCGCCGGCTGCTCGCCCTCCAGTTCGAGGGCATCCGCACCTGAAGACGCGGCGGGGGCGCGGCACCCGAGTGCCGCGCCCCCGCCGCGTGTCGCCCGATCAGGCGTCGAGGTCCTGGGCGATCAGCTCGGCCAGGGCGTCGACCGACGCCTGGGCCTGGTCGCCCTCGGCGGTCAGCTCGACCTCGTCCCCGAAGGCCGCGCCCAGCGTCATCAGGCCGAGGACGCTGGCCGCGTCGACCGGGTCACCCGCGACCCCGCCGGTGATCTTGGCGATCCGGACCTTCGCCGGCTGACCGGCGGCCGTCTTCGCGACCAGGCCCGCGGGCCGGGCGTGGAGCCCGACGCTGCTGGCGACGAGCGTACGGCGTTGGTACACAGTGGACTCCTGCATGGGGGACTCCTTCACGCGTTGACCGGCTGGCTGGAAACGGCGGCGGAGCGCTCGACCGCCCGGAAGCGCACCTGCTTGAGCGCGATCACCGACCCGGCGGCGACCAGGGTCCCGGCGATCAGCGCCACCAGGAACAGCAGCGGGTTGCCGATCAGCGGGAGCACGAAGATCCCGCCGTGCGGCGCGCGCAGCGTGGCGCCGAACGCCATCGACAGCGAACCGGTGACCGCCGAGCCGAGCATGATCGAGGGGATCACGCGGAACGGGTCCGCCGCCGCGAACGGGATCGCGCCTTCGGTGATGAACGAGGCACCGAGTAGCCAGGCCGCGCGGCCGTTCTCGCGCTCGGCCTCGGTGAACAGCTTCTTGCGGACCGTCGACGCCAGTGCCAGCGCCAGCGGCGGCACCATCCCGGCCGCCATCACCGCGGCCATGATCTGCAGCGACGCCGTCGCGCCGGTCGTCAGGCCGCCGACCGCGAAGGCGTACGCCGCCTTGTTGACCGGGCCGCCCATGTCGAACGCCATCATCAGGCCGAGCAGCGCGCCCAGCAGCAGCGCGCTGACGCCGCTGAGGCTGTTGAGCCAGCTGGTCAGGCCCGTGGTGGCCGCCGCGATCGGCTTGCCCACCACGACGTACATCAGCACACCGACCACAATGGACCCGAGCAGCGGGTAGACGACCACCGGCATGATGCCGCGCATCGCCTTCGGCACCCGGACCTTCTTCAGCCACAGCACGACCCCGCCGGCCAGCAGACCGGCCACCAGGCCGCCGAGGAACCCGGCGCCGACGGTGACGGCGATCGCGCCACCCACGAAACCGGGGGCGATGGCCGGGCGGTCGGCCATCGCGAACGCGATGAACCCGGCCAGCACCGGCACCAGGAACTTGAAGGCGGCACTGCCGATCTGGAACATCAGCGCGGCCCAGCCCGCCACCGACCCGGCGTCGAAGTGCTCGGTGACCGCGGGCGCGTCGGAGATCTTGTAGCCGCCCAGCGCGAAACCCAGCGCGATGAGCAGCCCGCCCGCCGCGACGAACGGGATCAGGTAGCTGACGCCGGTCATCAGCCACTGGCGGATCTTGGTGCCGGTCTTGTCGTTGGCGCCGACCTTCGACGTCAGTTCCGGAGTGGCCGGCGCGGCGGCGACGGGCTCGCGGGCGGCGGCCTTGGCGCGGTCGAACAGCCCGGCCGCGTCGTTGATCGCGGCCTTGACCGGCGCCTCGACGATCGGCTTCCCGGCGAAGCGGTCCCGGCCCTGCACCGCGAGGTCCGCGGCGAAGATGACGGCGTCCGCGCTCGCGATGTCCTCGGCGGACAGCGGCTCGGACCCGGCCGAACCCTGGGTCTCGACGACGATCTCGTCGCCGTTGGCCTTGGCGGTCTGCTCCAGCGACTCGGCCGCCATGTAGGTGTGGGCGATCCCGGTGGGGCAGGCGGTGATGGCGACGAACTTCATGATCAGGCCACCTCCTGGCGGATGTAGGCGGAGAGGGCGACGGCGTCGGTGGCGTCCAGGAGGTGCTGCTTGAACTCGGCCCGGACCAGCCGCCGGGCGAGGGCGGCCAGCACCTTCAGGTGCTCGCTGCCGCCGCCTTCCGGCGCGGCGATGAGGAAGATCAGCTTGGCCGGGCCGTCCGGCGCGCCGAAGTCGATCCCGGCGTCGCTGCGGCCGAACGCCAGCGTCGGCGTGGTCACCGCGGCGGAGCGGCAGTGCGGGATGCCGATGCCGCCTTCGAGCCCGGTGGCCATCTGCTCCTCGCGGGCGGCGACGTCCTCGAGGAACTGCTCGAGGTCGGTCACCCGCCCGGCGTCGACGAGCCGCTGCGCGAGCGCGCGCGTGGCGGCGTGCTTGTCGGCGGCGTCGAGGCCGAGGTCGACCAGGTCGGCGGTGATCAGGTCTGGGGTGGTCATGCGGCGGCTCCGCTGAGGGTGAAGGTGGGGTCGGCGTCGAGCACGCGCACCTGGTCGGGGTGCACGTCCTGCGGGGTGGGCATGCGGCTGCCCTCCTGCGTGACCGCGGCGGTGCCGTAGGCGACCGCGGTCCGCAGGGCTCGGGGGCCGGTTCCTCCCGCGTGGAGGAACCCGGCGAGTGCGGCGTCTCCGGCGCCGACGGTGCTGCGCACGGCCACGAGCGGGCCGAGTGCGTGATGGGTTTCGGTCTCCTCGACGAGCACGGCACCGCGTGCCCCCAGGCTGACCAGCACGCGGCCGACGCCGCCGCCGATCAGTTCCCGGCAGAACGCGACGACGTCGCCGAGCAGCGGGAGCGGGCGGCCGGCGAGCTCGACGAGCTCGTCGAGGTTCGGCTTGAGCAGGTCCGGGCCGCCCGCGCAGGCGGCGGCGAGCGGCGCGCCGGAGGCGTCGACGGCGACCTTCGCCCCGGCTTCGCGGGCGAGCTTCGTCAGCCGTGCGTAGAAGTCGTCGGGCACGCCGGCGGGGAGACTTCCGCAGCACACCAGCCATTCGCCGCGTGCGGCCAGTTCGACGGCACGGCGTTCGAGGGTGGCGAGTTCGCCCGCGGAGATCTCGGGGCCCGGCTCGTTGATCTTCGTCGTGGTGCCGTCGGCTTCGACGAGCGTGATGTTGCTGCGGGTCGACCCGGTGATCGGCACGGCGACGACCGGGACGCCTTCGGGGGCGAGCAGTTCGCCCAGCCGCTCGCCCACCGGGCCGCCGGCGGGCATCAGGGCGACGGTCGGGGTGCCGGCCGCGGCCAGCGCGCGGGCGACGTTCACGCCCTTGCCGCCGGGGTCGAGCCGCACGGCCGACGCGCGCAGCACCTCGCCGCGGTGCAGCTCGGCCAGCCGCAACGTCCGGTCGAGGCTGGGGTTCGGGGTCACGGTGACGATCACGCCAGCACCACCTCCGGGCCTGCTTCTTCGAGTTCGGCCACCGCGCCCGCGTCGATGCCGCTGTCGGTGATCAGGACGTCGATCTCCGCCAGCCGCGCGAACCGGCTGAGCTGGTCGGTGCCGTACTTGCTGTGGTCGGCCAGCAGCACCCGCTTGCGGGCTGCGGCGACCACGGCCGCCTTCACGGCGGACTCGGCCATGTCCGGTGTCGTGCAGCCGTGCTCGGCGGAAAAGCCGTTCGCGCCGAGGAAAGCGACGTCGACGAGCAGGCCTTCGAGCGCTCGCAGCGTCCAGGCTTCGACCGCGGCGAGCGTCGTCCCGCGGACGCGGCCGCCCAGGATGTGCAGCGTGACGCCCGGGCGGGTGGCGAGGATGGAGGCGACCGGGATCGAGTTGGTGATCACCGTCAGCTCGCGGTCGGCCGGCAGCAGCGTCGCGAGCCTGCTGGTCGTGGTGCCCGCGTCGAGCAGGATCGACCCGCGGTCGGGCACCAGGTCGAGGGCGGCCCGGGCGATCGCGTCCTTTTCGGCGGCGTTGGTCTGGTCCCGCTGCGCGACCTCGGGTTCGAAGTCGAGCCGCTCGACCGCGACCGCGCCGCCGTAGACGCGGCGGACCACGCCCTGGCGCTCGAGGACGCCAAGGTCGCGGCGGATGGTCTCGGGGGCGACACCGAGTTCGGCGGCGACGTCACCGACGTCGACGCGGCCGTCACGTCGTGCGCGTTGCGCCAGGAGCTGGTGCCGTTCGGCGGCGTACATGCCCGTTCCTCTCCGATGTTTGCCCGTTGCCGTTTGATTGTGCCCGTTGTTACCGTACTGTCAATCCCCAGTTCCGAGATCATTTCCCGCCGGAGGTCCCGAAATGCAGTTGTCCGGAGTCGGAGTCAGTCCCGGGCGGGTCGACGGTCCCCGCGTCCTCGTGGCCGCTGACCTGCCCGAACCCGCCTCTTCGCCCGCTCCCGCCGACCTGGCGGTCGAAGCGGGCACGATCGGGCAGGCGGCGGCATCGGTGGCGGCTGCGTTGGCCGATCGTGCCCGTTCCGTGTCCGGAGATGCCCGGTCGGTCCTCGAGACGACGGCCGCGATGGCGTCCGATCCGGCGTTGACGGCGTCCGCGGAGAAGCTCGTCCTCACGCGTTCGCTCCCGGCGCCGCGGGCGGTGTGGGAAGCGGCGGGGGAGTTCATGACGGCCCTGCGGGCCGCGGGCGGCTACATGGCCGAACGCGCTCGGGACGTCGCCGACGTGCGCGACCGGATCATCGCGGCGCTGCTGGGTGTGGCCCCGCCGGGCGTGCCGGACCTGACGTCGCCGAGCGTGCTCGTGGCACGCGACCTCGCCCCGGCCGACACCGCGGGGCTCGACCCGGACCTGGTCCTGGCACTGGTGACGGCCGAAGGCGGCCCGACGAGCCACACCGCGATCCTGGCGCGGGCACTGGGCATCCCCGCGGTGGTGGCGTGCGCCGGCGTGCTCGAGCTGGACAGCCCCGGGCTCGCGGTCGACGGGTCCGCGGGCACGGTGACCCCCTCCGACGGCACGGTCCGGGCGCCGGCCCGGACCTCCCGCCCGACCTGGGACGGCGTCGGCCGCCTCGCCGACGGCCACCGCGTCAAGCTGCTGGCCAACGTCGGGTCGGCGGCGGACGCCACGGCCGCTGCGGCGGCCGGTGCCGAAGGAGTCGGCCTGTTCCGCACCGAATTCTGTTACCTCACGGCGACTTCCGAGCCGACGGAGGCGGAGCAGCGGGCGGCGTACGCGGCGGTGCTGGCACCGTTCGCGGGCAAGCCGGTCGTGGTCCGGACACTGGATGCGGGCTCCGACAAGCCGTTGGCCTTCTTGCCGATGGGCGAGGAACCCAACCCGGCACTGGGCGTCCGCGGCCTGCGGGTGGCGTTCGACCGGCCGGAGCTGCTGGACCGCCAGCTGTCGGCGATCGCGGCCGCGGCCGCGGAGACGGGTGCCGAGCTGTCGGTGATGGCCCCGATGGTGGCAACGGCGGCGGAAGCGGCCTGGTTCGCCGCCCGGGCCCGCGCGGCGGGCATCGCCCGGGTGGGCGTGATGATCGAGATCCCGGCGGCGGCGTTGTGCGCGGCGTCGATCCTCGCGGAGGTCGACTTCGTGTCACTGGGCACGAACGACCTGGCACAGTACGTCTTCGCGGCGGACCGCCAGCTGGGCGCGGTGGCGAAGCTGAACGACCCGCACCAGCCGGCGCTGCTGCGGTTGGTGGGAATGGTGGCGGAAGCCGGCGCGGCGGCGGGAAAGCCCGTCGGGGTGTGCGGCGAAGCGGCGGCGGATCCGGCCCTGGCACCGGCGCTGGTGGGGCTGGGGGTGACGTCGTTGTCGATGAACGCGGTGGCGTTGGCAGGCGTGGGCGCGGCGTTGCGCGAGGTGGACTTGGCCGGCTGCCGCGCCGGCTCGGCCACCCGGGCCGGACAGTGATCGAGGTGGCTCCGGCGCGATGCCGGAGCCACCGTCAGGTCAGCCCGCTTCCGGGAAGTGGATGTCGGTGACGTGGACGTCGACGACCTCGACGTCGAGGCCCAGGTACTGCTCGACGGCGTCGATCACCGCGACGCGGATCTGCTCGCCGACCGCCTTGATCGCGTGGCCGAACTCGACCACCACCGGGATGGTGACCCAGGCGACCTCGTCGGCGAGTTCGACCGTGATGCCGTCGTCGGCGACGCTGTGCACGCCCTCGGCCTGGGCGGCGATCCGGGTGACGATCTTGCCGACCACCCCGTCGGCGACCGTGGTGCTGCCGCGGCTGCCCGCGGCGGGGCGGGTCGCGGCTGCGTCCGCTTCGGCGGCCGGCTCGGTCACCGCGGCTTCGGTGGCGACCGGCTCCGCGTCCGCGATCGGCTCCACCGCCTCCGCGACCGGCTCGGTTTCGGCGACCGGCTCGGTCTCCTCGGTTTCGGCGACCGGCTCCGGCTCGGCTTCCGCCGCTTCGGCTACCGGCTCGGTCTCGGCCGCGTCGTCCTCTTCGGTGTCCTCGGCGACCGCCTCCTCGTCGGTCCCGGTGACGTCCTCGTCGGATCCGTCGGATCCGTCGGATCCGTCGGATCCGACGGACTCGTCGGCGGCTTCGTCCTCCGCGGTTTCCGCCGCAGTTTCCACCTCAGGTGCGGAATCCGCCTCCTCGACGCCCGTCGCCTCGTCGGTCTCGGGAGCGCTTTCGGCGGGCGCCTCGGCGACCTCCGGGGCGGGCTCGACGGTGCCGTAGGCGTACCCGCCCGCGTCGGCGGTTTCGTTCTTGGGGCGGCCGAAGATGCTGTTCATGACGTCGGACATGGGTTCCCTTTCCGGGAGCGACGACTACCTGTGGGGACAGCAGACGGCGACATGCTAGGGGACGACCCGTGACGCGCGTCACGGGCCCCCTGTCTTCGAGACTCGCTTGTGTCCCAACAGATATCCGGCCGATCACCGTCCGTCAGGCCGCGTTCGGCGGGCGGTGATCACGCCGGGAAATCACGTCCTGTAATTGTCTTCTTTTTGACCCGAAACCATTTCTAGCCGTCGTTCCGGAAAAGCCAGGGAGGAACGCTGTTCCCGAGTGCCTGGTAGCCCGCCGGGTTGAGGTGGAGGTGGTCGCCGACGTCGTACGCGGGCAGCAGCTGCGACGGCTTCGCCGGGTCGCGGGCCACCTTGTCGAAGTCCAGCAGTGCGTCGAAGTGGCCCGGCTGGCGGATCCACGCGTTCACCTGCTGCCGGGCCTCTTCGCGGGCCGGGTCGTCGTAGCCGGTGTTGCCGCCGAACGGCGTGATCGTCGCGCCGTAGACCCGGATGTCCTGCGCGTGGGCGCGCACCAGGATCTGGTCGTAGGCGTCGATCAGGTCGGCGGCGGTCTGCGAGACGGTGGCCGGGGCGGCCGTGCCGATGTCGTTGACGCCCTCGAACACGATCGCCCACGAAACCCCGCTGGTGGACAGGAGATCGCGGTCCAGCCGGGCCAGCACGTTCGGGCCGAGGCCGTCCTGCAGGACGCGGTTGCCGCCCGCCGCCTGGTTCACCACCGACACGCCGTGCAGGCGCGCGGCCAGCACGTTCGGCCAGCGGTTGTTGGCGTTCGTCGTCGAGCCGCGGCCGTCGGAGATGGAGTCGCCGATCACCGCGACCGCGGACGCCGGGGACAGCACCTCGATGCCGCTGAGGAAGTACCAGTGGTCGACCGGGGTCGCGCCCGGCAGGTCGAGGTCGGACACGTGGTTGCCGGACAGCAGGTACGACGTCGTGCGCGAGCCCGGGTGCGAGGTGATCGACGTCGAAGCCTGACCGTGCGCCAGGTACGCCGTCACGGCGATGTTCTCCAGGGACCGCACCGGGAACGGCAGCGGGTCGGACACGACCTGCGCGCCCTGGGGGACCGTCGTCGACGGCTTGCCGTGGAAGGTCACCGGGACGACGCTGCCCGGCACCACGGCGGAGACGCCGGCCGCGCCGGCGGCCGGCCGCGCCACCGACACCGCGGTCAGCGGGAGCGGTGCCCCGCCGAAGGCGTTGGAGAACCGCAGCCGGATCCGCGGGCCGCCGACCGTGACCTGCGCCGTCTCGCGCAGGGACGCGTTGTCGAGCACCCGGTCGGTGCCGGTGAACGGGGCAGGCGGCATGTTGCCCGGCTCGGTCAGCTGGGGCATCGACGTCCACGTCGCCACCCAGTGCGACGGCGCGGGCCGGCCGGAAGCACCGACGAAGAGCACGGTCAGCACGGCCAGGACGAAGATCACCAGAGGACGCTTCATAACGAGAACTCCGGGGTCAGGACCCGGTCGGCGCCGACGACACGGCGTGACCCGGTCAGCGTGCAGTGCAGGGTCGCGACGATCTGTTCACTCGAAGTGCCCACCCGCAGCTCGACGTCGCCGGGGTCGACCTGGCGCTGCCGCGCGCGGCCGGTGTAGGACGTCAGGTCCGCGTGCAGGGCGATCTCCAGGACGCAGGTTTCGCCCGGGGGCAGGGAAACCCGGCGGGCCGCGATGAGCTGACGCTCCGGCCGCGCCACCTCGGCCACCGGGTCGTGCAGGTAGACCTGGACGACTTCGGACGCCTCGCGCCGGTGGTCGTTGCGCAGCGTGACCCGGACCCGGCAGACGCCGTCGGTCGGCCACAGCGAGCCCGTCGCGCTGACGTCCAGCCAGGTCGCCGGCGCGTAGGACAGCCCGTGCCCGAACGGGAACAGCGGCGAAGGATCCACTGTGGACACCTCGCTGCGCCGGCCGAGCGGCGCGGCCAGGTACGTCGAGGGCTGGCTCGCCCCGGCCGCCGGGAAGCTCACCGGCAGCCGGCCGGCCGGGTCGAGCCGTCCACTGAGGATGCCGGCCAGCGCGCCGGCCCCCTCCTCTCCGGGGTAGAACCCGCAGACCACCGCGGCCAGCCGCGGAAGCTGCCGGGACAGTTCGTACGGCCGCCCCGAGAGCAGGACCAGCACCACCGGCTTGCCCGTGTCCAGCAACGCGTCCAGGAGCTCCTCCTGCCGGCCCGGCAGCCGCAGGTCGGCCGCGTCGCAGCCTTCGCCGGACGTCCCGCCGCCGAACAGCCCGGCCCGGTCGCCCAGCACGGCCACGCACACCGACGCGTCCGCGCACGCCGCCACGGCTTCGGCGATCCCTTCGTCGTCCCCGCCGGTCACCGGGCAGCCCAGTGCGTAGGTGACGTCGTAGTCCGAGCCCAGTGCCTCCCGCACGGTCGGCACCGAGACGCCGAACGGGACGTCGGGGTGGTGGACGCCGACGTGCAGCGGGAAGGAGTAGCAGCCGAGCATCGCGCCGGGCGTGTCCGCGCGCGGTCCCACCACGGCGACGCGGGTGCCGGGGGAGAGGGGGAGCGTGCCGTCGTTGTGCAGCAGCACGATCGAGCGCTCGGCCACCTCGCGGGCGAGCGCCCGCGACTCGGCGTCGTCGAGGTCGATCTCCTCCGGCACCTCGGGCGCCCAGCCGGCGTCGAGCAGTCCCAGCTCACACTTCTGGCGCAGTACGCGTTCGAGGGCGCGGTCGACGGCGGCGACCTCGACCGCGCCCCCTTCCACCGCGGCGAGCAGCGGCTCGCCGTAGCAGTCCATGGTCGGCAGCTCGACGTCGATGCCCGCGGTGAGCGCCTGCCGGGCGGCGTCGGCGCGGTCGGCCGCGACGCCGTGCAGCCGGTGCAGGAACGCCACCGAGAAGTAGTCGGCGACCACCGTGCCGTCGAACCCGTAGGTGTCCCGCAGCAGGTCCGTCAGCAGGGTCGGGTCGGCGGCACCCGGCACGCCGTCGACGTCGGTGTAGGTGTTCATCACCGAGCGGGCGCCGGCCCGCAGCGCGTGCTCGAACGGCGGGAGCAGGACGTCGGCGATCTCGCGCGGGCCCGCCGAAACCGGGGCCAGGTTGCGCCCGGCGCGGGAGGCGGAGTACCCGACGAAGTGCTTCAGCGTGGCGACGATGCCGGCGGATTCGAGCCCGGCGACGTACGCGCTGCCGATGGTCCCGACCAGGTAGGGGTCTTCGCCGATGGTCTCTTCGACCCGGCCCCAGCGCAGGTCGCGGGCCACGTCGAGGACCGGGGCGAGACCCTGGTGCACCCCGAGCTCGCGCATGGTGCGCCCGATCTTCGCCGCCATCCGGCGCACCAGCTCCGGGTCGAAGGTGGCACCCCACGACAATGGCGCCGGGTAGATCGTCGCCTGCCACGCGGCCAGGCCGGTCAGGCATTCTTCGTGCACCACCGCGGGAATCCCGAACCGGCTGCTGGCGACGATCTGCCGCTGCGTGCGCGCGAGGCTGTGCGCCCCGATCACCGGGTCGACCGGCCGGGTGCCGAAGGCGCGGGTCAGCTGCCCGATGCCGTGGCGGACCAGGTCGTCGAGATCGACCGCCGCATCGACGAAGTCGTGCTGGTGGGGCGCCATCTCGCCGCCGGAGTCGATGCCGACCCAGACCCCGTAGAGCTGGGCGAGCTTCTCGCGCAGGGTCATCCGGGCCATCAGGGCCCGGACGCGTTCGCCCGGGTCGGCCGCGGGGTCGCGCCACGGCTCTCCGGCCGTGGTGGGCTGCGTGGTCAAGGCTGGTCCGCCCTTCGTCTGGGGAGGAGGTGAGGAGAGGAGACGGTTCAGGGGAGGGCGCGGGTGGAGCGCCGCACCACCAGGCCGGTGTCGAGCGTGACGTGGGTCCGCTCGACCTCGTCGCCGTTGATCAGCGCGATGAGCATGCGGATGGCCCGGTGCCCCATCTCGCGGATCGGCTGGTCCACAGTGGTCAGTGGCGGGCTGCAGAGCGCCGACTCGGGCACGTTGTCGAAGCCCACCACGGAAAGGTCGTCGGGCACGGCCAGCCCGAGCTCGCGCGCCGCGCCCACGGTCGCGATGGCCGAGAGGTCGTTCGCGGCGAACACCGCGGTCGGCCGGTCCGGGCCGGTCAGCAGGGCGTGCGCCGAGGCCGCGGAAACCTCCGGGTCGTAGGCGCCGTCCCGGATCAGGTCTTCGTCCGGGGTGATGCCCGCCGCCGTCAACGCCCGCAGGTAGCCCGTCTTCCGCAGCTCGGCCGACTGCAGGTCCGGCCGGCCGGAGAGGAACGCGATCCGCCGGTGCCCCAGGTCGAGGAGGTGCTCGGTGGCCAGCTGCGCGCCGCGCAGGTTGTCGGAGTCGATCGTCGGCAGGTGCGACGGCCCGGTGTGCGGGTCGACGGCGACCACCGGCGTGCCCGGTACGGCTTCCAGGGACACGGCGGGGGTGACCAGCACGGCGCCGTCGACGAGGGTGCCGCTCAACCGGGAGAGGTACCGCTTTTCCCAGCCGGCCGGATCTCCGGTGCGCCCGCCCGCGGAGTAGACGACGAGTTCGAAACCGCTGCCGCGGATGGCATCCGCGGCTCCCTTGAGCAGCTCGGTCGAGAACGGTTCGAGGTCGGCGACCAGGATGCCGATGACGTTCGTCCGGTGGTTTCTCAGGCTCTGCGCCACCAGGCTCGCTTCGTAGCCGAGCTCTTCGATCACGGCGCGGACTCGCGCGAGCGTCGCGGCGGAGACGCCGTAGCGCTCGTTGATCACCTTCGAAACCGTGGCCACCGAGACGCCGGCCCGGGCGGCGACGTCACGGATGGTCACCCTGGAACTGGGCTGCATCGGCTCAGACTAACCATAGAAAACGTTATCGACAACGATTGACATCCCATTTGACCCGGGAGCAGACTCTTCGCCAACCCGGGCGCCAAGCTGCCCCGTCCAACTCGGCCGAAGTCGTCAGGAGTGGACCCACGATGTTTGTGAAACGCCGGATCCCCGTTCTCGCCGCCCTGGCGGCCCTCCTCCCGCTCGCGCTCTCGGCGTGCAGCGGGGGCACCGAAGCCCCCGCGCAGCCGAGCGGCCCGGTCACCTTGACCTGGTGGCACAACGGCACCACCGACCCGATCAAGACGGTCTGGGAGAAGGTCGTCGCCGACTACCAGAAGGCGCACCCCGACGTCACGATCAAGGCCCAGCCGCTGCAGAACGAGGACTTCAGCACCAAGGTCCCGCTCGCGCTGCAGTCGGCCGAGCCGCCGGACATCTACCAGTCCTGGGGCGCGGGCGACCTGGCCGGGCAGATCACCTCGGGCAAGGTCGCCGACATCACCGCGGACACCAAGTCGTGGATCGAGCAGGCCACCGGCAAGTTCGGCGAGAAGTGGCAGGTCGACGGCAAGCAGTACGGTGTGCCGTTCACGCAGCACTTCGTCGGCTTTTGGTACCGCAAGGACCTGTTCCAGCAGGCGGGGATCACCACCCCGCCGAAGACCATGGACGAGCTGAACGCCGCCGTCTCGGCGCTGAAGGCCAAGAGCATCGCGCCGATCTCGGTCGGCGGCAAGGACCGCTGGCCGGATGCCTTCTACTTCAACTACTTCGCCATCCGCGAGTGCTCGAACGCGGTGCTCCAGCAGTCGGTGAAGGCGGTCAAGCTCGAGGACCCGTGCTGGACGAAGGCCGGGCAGGACCTGAAGAACTTCCTGGCCACCGAGCCGTTCCAGACCGGGTTCGCCGGCACGCCCGCCCAGCAGGGCGCGGGCAGCTCCGCCGGCCTCGTCGCCAACGGCAAGGCCGCGATGGAGCTGCAGGGCGACTGGGAGCCCGGCACGATGTCGTCGCTGACCGAGGACAAGGACCTGGAGTCGAAGGTCGGCTGGTTCCCGTTCCCGTCCGTGGCGGGTGGGCAGGGCGACCCGGCGGCCGCGCTCGGCGGCGGGGACGGCTTCGCCTGCACGACCCGTGCGTCCAAGGCCTGCACGGCCTTCCTGCAGTACCTGGTCAGCGAGCCGGTGCAGACCGAGCTCGCCGCGAAGGGGACCGGCCTGCCCGTGAACGTGGTAGCCGCGAAGTCGCTGAAGACCGACGTGCTCCGGCAGGTCAACGACTACGGCACGAAGGCGCCGTATGTGCAGATGTACTTCGACCGGGCGTTCCCGACGGCGGTCGGTGCCGCGCTGAACGACGCGGTGGCCAACATGTTCGCCGGCCAGGGCACCCCCGAAGGCATCGTGACCGCCGTCAACCAGGCCGCGGCGGGCAACAAGTGACCACGGCGACGACCCCGGTGCGGACGGCGGCGCGGCCGTCCGCACCGGCGGTCACCGCCCGCAAGCACCGGCCCGGCCTGCGCAAGCGGCTCGAGCTGACGCTGCTGCTCGGCCCGGCGCTGCTGCTGTTCGCCGGGTTCGTCCTGGTGCCGATCGGGGTCGCCGCGTTCTACAGCGTCTTCAAGTGGAACGGCTTCGGGCCGCTGGACGACTTCGTCGGCTTCGACAACTACGCCGACGCCTTCTCCGGCACGGTGTTCCAGAGCGCGATCGTGCACAACCTGATCATCGCCGGGCTGTCGATCGCGGTGCAGCTGCCGCTGTCGATCGGGCTGGCGCTGCTGCTCAACCGGAAGCTGCGGGGGCGCGCGGTGCTGCGCGCCCTGGTGTTCGCGCCGTACGTGCTCTCCGAGGCGATCACCGCGGTGATCTGGTCGCTCATGCTGCAGCCGAACGCGTTCGTCGACCAGATGCTCCGCGCGGTCGGGCTCGGCGGGCTGGTCCACCAGTGGCTGGCCGACCCCGGCATCGTGCTCTACACACTGTTCGCGGTGATCACCTGGAAGTACATCGGGTTCGGCATCATCCTGCTGCTCGCCGGCCTGCAGGGCGTGCCGGCCGAGCTGCGCGAAGCCGCGGCGCTGGACGGCGCGTCGGCGTGGCAGACCACCCGGCACGTCGTGCTCCCGCTGCTCGGGCCGACCATCCGGATCTGGATCTTCCTGTCGGTGATCGGCTCGCTCCAGCTGTTCGACGTCGTCTGGATCATGACCACGGGTGGCCCGGCCAACGCGTCGACGACGATGGCGAGCTACCTGATCGACCACGGCTTCAAGCGCTACGAGTTCGGCTTCGGTTCCGCGGTGGCGGTGATCCTGTTCGTCATCTGCTTCGTGTTCGCCCTGCTGTACCAGCGGTTCGCGCTGCGTCGCGACACCCAGGGCGCCCTGACCAGGATGGTGGGCTGATGCGCTCGGGCAAGTTCAGCCTGTCGATGGGCTACCTCGCGGCGATCGTCATCGTCGGCGTGACGGTCGTGCCGTTGCTGTTCGTCGTGCTCGGCGGGTTCCGCACCAACGCCCAGATCAACACCGACCCGGCCGGGCTGCCCGGCCCGTGGGTGACCGACAACTACGCCTCGGTCCTGGGCTCGAGCGCGTTCTGGACGTTCCTGGGCAACAGCGCACTGATCGCCGTGATCGCGACTGCGGTCGCGGTCGCGGTCGGGTCGATGGCCGGGTACGCCCTCTCCCGGTTCCAGTTCAAGGGCCGCGAGGCGTTGTACACGCTGTTCACCATCGGTCTGCTGTTCCCGCTGACGGTGGCGACGCTGCCGCTGTACCTGTGGCTGCGCCAGCTGGGCATGCTCGAAAGCTTCTGGGGGGTGGCGATCCCCGAGGCGGCCTTCTCGCTGCCGGTGACGATCGTGATCCTGCGGCCGTTCATGCACGCCATCCCGGGCGAGATCGAGGACGCGGCGGTGCTCGACGGCGCCACCAGGCTCGGGTTCTTCTGGCGGATCCTGCTGCCGCTGTCGACGCCCGCGCTGACCACGGTCGCCGTGCTGGCCTTCGTGACGAGCTGGAACGCCTACCTGCTGCCGCTGCTGGTGTTCAACGACTCCGCGCACTTCACGCTGCCGCTCGGAGTCACGATGTTCCAGTCGCAGTTCTCCCAGGACACCGCCCGGGTGCTGGCGTTCACCGCGTTGTCGGCGATCCCCGCGCTCGCGTTCTTCGTGCTCGCCGAACGGCGCATCGTCGGCGGGCTGACCGGATCCGTGAAGGGCTGACTCAGGAGGTCTGCCGTGCCGTCCGAGGTCCACCGTCGTGCCTTCCTGCACCTGGTCGCACTGGCCGGGGCAGCGGGGTCCGTGGCCGTGCCGGACTCAGCCGATGCCGGGACCGGGTTCCCGTTGGTGTCGCGGGGGAAGGCCGCGACGATCGTGGTCGGCTCCGGCGACCTGCCCGGGGTCCGTCGGGTCGTGGGCGACCTGGCCGCCGACGTCGAACGCGTCACCGGCGTGCGGCCCGCGGTGTCGTTCGACGTCGTGCCCGCGCAGGGCCCGGTCGTCGTGGTCGGCACCCTGGGCCACAGCCGGCTGGTCGACGACCTCGTCGCGGCCGGGAAGCTCGACGTCACCGGGATCGCCGGGAAGTGGGAGACGTCGCTGAGCCAGGTCGTCGACGGCCGGCTCGTGCTCACCGGCAGTGACCAGCGCGGCGTGATCTACGGCGTCTACGAGGTCTCGAGGCGTATCGGCGTCTCGCCCTGGTACTGGTGGGCGGACGTGCCGCCGCGGCGGCAGGCGGAGCTGCACCTGCCGCGCGAGCGGTTCAGCCTGGGCACCCCGCACGTGAAGTACCGCGGCTTCTTCATCAACGACGAGAACCCGGCGCTCGGCACCTGGGCCCCGGCCTACTTCGGGCCGGGCCAGGCGCCCGGGTTCCCCAACGGCTTCAACCACCTGTTCTTCGCCAAGGTCTTCGAGACCATGCTGCGGCTGCGGGCCAACTACCTCTGGCCGGCGGTGTGGGGGCGCGCGTTCGCCGAGGACGACCCGCTCAACCACGCGACGGCCAAGGAGTACGGCATCGTCATGGGCACCTCGCACGAGGCGCCGATGATGCGCGGGATCGAGGAGTGGAACCGGCACGCGGTGCCCGCGGTCCGCGACGCGGCCGGGAACGTCACCACGCCGGGCCACGACCCGTACGGCGGCACGGGGGAGTGGAGCTTCCGGCGCAACGGCGAGGCGATCAAGGCCTACTGGACCGACGGGATCCGCCGGATGGTCCGCGAGGACTTCGAAGGCGTCGTCACGCTCGGCATGCGCGGCAACGGCGACGTCGGCCTGCCCGACGGCGACGGCATCGAGCTGATGCGCGAGATCATCGCGACCGAGCGGGAGATCCTCGCCCGCGAGACCGGCCGCGACCTCACCGCGGTGCCGCAGGTCTGGACGCTGTACAAGGAGGTCCAGCGGTACTGGGCGAAGGGCCTGCGGCCGCCGGACGACGTCATCGTCGTGTTCACCGACGACAACTGGGGCAACATCCGCAAGATGCCCGACCTGTCCCTGCCGCCGCACCCCGGCGGCTACGGGTTGTACTACCACTTCGACTACGTCGGCGGCGGCCGCAACTACAAGTGGGTCGACACCACGCTCCTGGCGAACACCTGGGAGCAGCTGCACCAGGCGTTCGCCTACGGCAACGACCGGCTGTGGGTGGCCAACGTCGGGGACATGAAGGGCAACGAGCTGCCGCTGCAGTTCTTCCTCGACTACGCCTGGGATCCCGCCGCGCTGCCGGCCGAGCGGCTGTCCACCTGGGAGCGCCGGTTCGCCTCGGAGAACTTCGGGGCGGCACTGGCGTCCGACATCGCCGGGGTGCTGCACGACTACGGGCGGCTGCAGTCCCGCCGCAAGCCGGAGCTGCTCAACCGGCGGATCACGGTGGACGCCGCCGGCACGATCACCTACGACGACCAGATGACGCCGTTCAGCCTGGTCAACTACGGCGAGCTGGACCGGGTCACCCAGGAGTGGCAGGACCTGGCGGCCCGGGCGGCGAAGATCGGCGCGCGGCTGCCGAAGGCCTTCCAGGACACCTACTACGAGCTGGTGCAGTACGCGACCCAGGCGACGGCGAACCTGTACGCCCTGCGGCGGGCCGAGTTCACGAACCTGCTGTACGCGGCGCAGGGCCGGGCCTCGGCGAACGCGCTGGCCGCCGTCACCGAAGCCCGCTTCGCCGACGACCTCGCGCTGGCGGCGAAGTACAACACCGGGATCGCGGGCGGCAAGTGGAACGGGTTCCAGACCCAGCCGCACATCGACTACGGCGACGTCGCCCGCTACGGCCCGAACGCACCCTGGCAGCAGCCGGAGAAGGACAACGTCGCCCTGCCGGACGTGATCTTCCCGGCGGTGAAACGGATCGAGCTGCCCGCGGCGGCTTCGCTGGGGGTCGCGGTCGACGGCTCCCCGGACGCGTGGCCCGGCGCCGCGGGACGCCCGGTGCTCCCGGAGTTCAGTCCGTACCAAAGCGCGCCACCGCAGTACGTCGACGTCTTCAACCGCGGCCGGGAACCGTTCCGCTGCCAGGTCTCCGTCGCCGGAGCGCCGTGGGTGCAGGTCGAGCCGCGCGGTGGCCGGGTGACCGAGGAGCTGCGGATGACGGTCCGGATCGACTGGGCCCGGGCGCCGAAGGGCACCACGACGGTCCCGATCACGGTGTCGGGTGCGGGCGCTTCGGTGGTGGTGGACGCGGTCGTGCGCAACCCGGAGCTGCCGCCGTCGTGGCGGCGGGGGTTCGTCGAGGCCGGCGGGTACGTGTCGATGGAGGCCGAGCACTGCAGTGCCGCCATCGGCGCGGCGGACGCCGGCTGGCGGCGCATCCCGGACATCGGACGAACCGGCGCGGGGATGACCCCGTTCCCGGTGACGGCGACCAGCCGCGCACCGGGAACGGGGCCACGCCTGGAGTACCGGACGACGCTGTTCACGACCGGGCCGGTGACGGTGTGGGCGTACCTGTCGCCGCGCAGCAACGTGCTTCCGGGTGACGGGCTGAGGTACGCGGTGTCGTTCGACGACGCGGAACCGCAGGTCGTGAACATCACGAAGGCGACGGGCGCCGACGACACGTCCATGAACCGCCAGTGGGAGCGGACGACGTCCGACAACGTGAACCTGACGGCGACGCGGCACGTGATCGGGGCCGCGGGCCCGCACGTGCTCAAGTTCTGGATGGTCGACCCGGCGGTGATCGTGCAGAAGCTGGTGATCGACACCGGGGGCCTGCGGGCGAGCTACCTGGGACCGCCGGAGAGCATGCGGTGGCCGTGGTGAGCGCACTCGGCCGGGGTGCCGGAGTGCGCGGGGCGCCCCCCGGTTTCCACGCTACCGGTGAGCACCGACAGTTCCAGCGCCCGGAGGCAGCTGAACGACAGCCGGCGCCGCGCCCGCCGGCCGTGGATCAGCTTCGGTCCGCGTTACCTCGCTCCGCCGGTCAGCACCCGGTAACCCCGGTGGGCCGGGGCCGCGGTGCTGTGGCGGACCACCAGGCTGGTGGCCAGCTCCAGGCGGTGGCTCTCCGGGTCCACGCCGCGGGCCAGGGAGATCGCCAGCCGGGCGCCGGCCGCCGCCATCTCCTGCAGGGGCTGGCGGACCGTGGTCAGCTCCGGGGTCAGCCAGCGGGCGATCGGCAGGTCGTCGAAGCCGACCACCGAAAGGTCGTCCGGGATGCGCAGGCCCGCGTCGCGGGCCGCTTCGTACACGCCGAGTGCCTGCAGGTCGCTGCCGGCGAACACCGCCGTCGGCCGGTCCGGGAGGGTGAGCAGTGAAGCCAGTTCCCGGTAACCGGCCCGGACGTGGAAGTCGCCGCGGCGCACCAGCGCCGGGTCGAACGCCAGGCCGGCCGTCTCCAGCGCCGTGCGGTACCCGTCGATCCGGGCCCGGCTGCACAGCACCCCTTCCGGTCCGCCGATCATCGCGATCCGGCGGTGCCCCAGTTCCACGAGGTGCCGGGTCGCCGTCAGGCCGCCCTGCCAGTTCGTGGCCCCGATCGAGGGCGTCTCCGGTCCCGGCGCGCCGGCCGGGTCGACCACCACCAGCGGGATGTCCCGGGCCCGGAGCTTCGCCAGTTGCCCGCCGGTGAAGTCCGAGCAGACCGAAACGATGCCGACCGGCCGCCGGGCGAGGACGCTCTCGAGCCAGCTCTGCCCGGGCGTGTGCCGGCCCGACGATTCCGCCAGCACGACCGCCATTCCGTTTTCGCGGGCCACGCACTCGACCCCGCGGATGATTTCCAGTGCCCAGGTGCTTTCTAGTTCGTGGAACATCAGCTCCAACAGTCGGGAACGGCGGGAACGTTCGTCGGCGCGGCGCCGGTACCCGTATTTACCGATGACCGCTTCGACGCGGGCACGCGTGCTTTCGGCGACGTCGGGGCGTCCGTTCAGCACTTTCGAAACTGTCGGGACGGAGACACCGGTCTCGGCGGCGATCCGGGCGATGGTCACCCGTGACCCGGACGGCTCGAGCTCGTCAGACTTCGTTGTCATGACGGAGATTCTAGGTCATCGAAACCTGATTTGAAACGGTTGGAAAGTTTCGGAACACCATTGTCTCGCGGAGGGTGAAGATGCTGGGAAGAATTCCTAAGAAACGCGTCCTCGTGACGGTTGCGGCCACTCTCGGTATTGCCGTGTGGCAGGCGCCTGCGGCATCTGCGTCGGTTCCGCTGCAATACACCACGAACCGTTACGTCGGCAGTGCGGTGGCCGCGGCGTACCTGGCTTCGGAAACCGATTACCGGGCGGTGCTCACCCGGGAATTCGACAACGTGACGCCGGAAAACGAGATGAAGTGGGGCAGGGTCGAAGCGGTCCGGGGCCAGTACGACTGGTCCGGCGCGGACGCGATCGTCCAGTACGCGCAGACCCACCACAAGACCGTCCGCGGCCACACGCTGGTCTGGCACTCCCAGCTCCCGGACTGGGTCGGCGCGCTGCCCGCCGACGAGCTGCGCCGGGTCCTGCGCGACCACGTCACCACGGAAGTCAAGCGGTACAAGGGAAAGATCCGCGCCTGGGACGTCGTCAACGAGATCTTCAACGAGGACGGCACCTGGCGGGACACGGTCTTCCACCAGAAGCTCGGGGAAGGCTTCGTCGCCGACGTCTTCCGCTGGGCGCACGCGGCCGACCCGCACGCGAAGCTCTACATCAACGACTACAACATCGAAGGGATCAACCCGAAGAGCGACGCGGTGTACGACCTGGTGAAGACGCTGCGGCGGCAGGGCGTGCCGATCAGCGGCGTCGGCATCCAGGGGCACCTGTCGATCCAGTACGGCTTCCCGGCGCAGTACCGCGAGAACCTGGCCCGCTTCGCCAAGATCGGCGTGGAGACCGCGGTCACCGAGGCCGACGTCCGGATCCCGACCCCGCCCGACCCGGCCAAGCTCGCGACCCAGGCGAGCTACTTCGGGCAGCTGTGGGACGGCTGCCACGCCGTCCGCAAGTGCGTCGAGTTCACGACCTGGGGGTTCACCGACCGCCACTCGTGGGTCCCCGACGTCTTCCCGGGCGAGGGCGCGGCCTGCCTGTTCGACGAGAACCTGCGCCCGAAGCCGGCGTACTTCGCCCTCAACCCCTGAGCCGCGCCGTCCGAACCTGGCTCACCGGGCGGTGACCGGACCGGGACGCAGCCTACGCGCGGTGAGCGCGGCGAGGATGCGGGGGACCGCTTCCACCGTGGCCGGGCGGCCTTCGTGCATCAGCACGACGCCGCCCGGCTGCACCTCGCCGGCCGCGGCGACGATCTCGTCCGCGGTGCAGCCCGCCCAGTCGCGGGTGTCGACGCTCCACAGCACCTCGGTGAGCTCGTGCGCCGCCAGCGTCCGGGCGACCGAGGCGTCCGTGTCGCCGTAGGGCGGCCGGAACAGGTCCGGCCGGATCCCGGTCAGCCGGGTCAGGAGGTCCTGCGTGCGCCGGACCTCCTGGTCGCGGGCAGCGTCGTCAGCCAGCGTGGTCAGCTGCGGGTGGGTCCAGGTGTGGTTGCCGATCGCGTGCCCCGCCGCGGCGATCGCCCGGACCAGGTCCGGGTGCGCCGCGGCGTGCTCGCCCCACAGGAAGAACGTCGCCCGGGTGCCGCCGAGCGCGGCCAGCAGCGCGGGGGTCGTCTCGGGGTAGGGGCCGTCGTCGAAGGTCAGCGCGACCGTGTCCATCGCTCCAAGATCACCGGGCCCGGCCGCGGCGGTCAAGGAGTTTCGAAGGTGTTTCGTCAGCGGGCCAGCGCGGCCAGGCGCTTGGCCGTCGGCCAGCGGACGTTCCACGCCCAGCCCAGCTTCTCGAACAGCCAGATCACCCGCGCCGAGATGTCGATCTGCCCGCGCTGCGCGCCGTGGCGGGCCGACGTCGGGTCCGCGTGGTGGGTGTTGTGCCAGGACTCGCCCATGGACAGGATGGCCAGCGGCCAGAAGTTGGCCGAGCGGTCCCGGCTGGCGAACGGCCGCTCGCCGATCATGTGGCAGACCGAGTTCACCGACCACGTCACGTGGTGCTGGAAGGAGATCCGGGCCAGGCCCGCCCACAGGAACGCGGTCAGCGCACCCCACCACGACAGCGTGATCAGCCCGCCGAGCAGCGGCGGGAGCAGCAGGCTGACCAGCACCCACAGCGGGAAGAGCCGGTCGACGACGCGCAGGTCGCGGTCGGCGGCGAGGTCCGGGGCGAACCGGTCGACGTTGGTCTTGTCGCGGCCGAAGAGCCAGCCCATGTGCGCGTGCCAGAACCCGCGGGCGAGCGCCACCGGGGAGGTCCCGAACAGCCACGGCGAGTGCGGGTCGCCGTCGCGGTCGGAGAAGGCGTGGTGACGGCGGTGGTCGGCGACCCAGCCGATCACCGGGCCCTGCGCCGCGAGGCCGCCGGCGATGGCCAGCGCGATCCGCAGCGCCCGCTTCGCGCGGAACGAGCCGTGGGTGAAGTACCGGTGGTAGCCGACGGTGACGCCGAGCGTCGACACGACGAAGAAGGCACCGCCGATCGCGAGGTCGACCCAGCTGACGCCCCAGCCCCAGAACACCGGGACGGCGACGGCCAGTGCCACGAAGGGGACCAGCAGGAACGTGCGGATGGTGATGAGCTCGGGGATGGTCTGCTTGCCGGAGAGCACGGGTTTCGGGGTGGGCCGGGCAGCCTTCACGGAGGCGGTCATGCACTACTCGTTTCGAATTCGGCGCCACGCGGGGGCGCGGAAGGCCGGGGAGCGGGAACACCCGGCGGTGAGCGGTCGACGGGGTGGCCGGGCGCGTCACCGCTCCTGCCGGTGATCGGGCTCGGAGGCCACGGCCGAGAGTGAGACCGGCGGGACGCCGGCGTTCGGGGGTGCTCTCGACGCCCCCCACGTTACCTGATCGTTGTGAATCCGCCGTGTGGCCGCGCACGAGGAAGGCCCCCGCCCCGGTGGGGGCGAGGGCCTTCGGGTGCCTCGTGGCTCAGATGACGCTTACGCGCTGGGCCTGCGGGCCCTTCTGGCCCTGGCCGATTTCGAACTCCACGCGCTGACCCTCGTCAAGCGACTTGAAGCCGCTGCCCTGGATCTCGGAGTAGTGGACGAACACGTCCGGACCCCCGCCGTCCTGCGCGATGAAGCCGAAGCCCTTTTCGCCGTTGAACCACTTGACACTGCCCTGAGCCATACCCATACCTACTCTTTGTAGTGAGCCTGGACGCCCCGTTCGGACACCCGGTCTCACCGCCATCCTTCCATTACCGGAGCGGCGAGGCCACCCCCGGTGGTCAAACTCCCCAATCGGGTCGCAGCGGCATGCTCATCCCGCCCTCGCTGTCGGTCCGCACGCCGAGGATGTGGTGCAGCTCGATCTCGCGGCGTTCGAAGGCCAGCCGGCAGGCCGCGAGGTAGAGCGCCCACACCCGGCTGCGCCCGGCACCGGCCTCGGCGACGGCTTCGTCCCAGTGCTCGTCGAGGTTGGCGCACCAGCCCGCCAGCGTCGTCGCGTAGTGCTCGCGCAGGTTCTCCGAGTGCCGGACCTCCAGCCCGGCGTCGTGCATCGCGGTCATCAGCTCGCCCGGTGCCTCCAGCTCGCCGTCCGGGAAGACGTAGCGGTCGATGAAGCCCCGCGACCGGTGGGCGACGCTGGTGTCCGGGTTGGTGATGCAGTGGTTCAGCAGGCGTCCGTGCGGCTTGAGCTTCCCGGCCAGGAAGCGGAAGTACCCCGGGACGTTGCGCGCGCCGATGTGCTCGGTCAGGCCGATCGAGGAGATCGCGTCGAACCCGGTCTCGGTGACGTCCCGGTAGTCGAGGTGGCGGATCTCGGCGCGGTCGGCGATCCCCAGCGCGACGATGTTCTTCTGCGCCCACTGGGCCTGCTCGCGGGACAGGGTGACGCCGATGGCCTCGACGCCGTAGTGCCGGACGGCGTGCGCGACCATGCCGCCCCAGCCGCAGCCGACGTCGAGCAGCTTCATCCCGGGCTGCAGGCCGAGCTTCTTGCAGACCAGGTCGAACTTGTGCGCCTGCGCCTCTTCCAGGGTGGCGCCCTCGTGCGGGAACACCGCGCACGTGTAGGCCATCGACGGGCCGAGAACCAGCTCGTAGAACCGGTTGGACACGTCGTAGTGGCTGGCGATGGCCTCGCTGTCGCGTGCCTTCGAGTGCCGCAGCGCGGTCAGCCCGCGCCGGAACCGGCTCGGGTGCTCCTCGGCCGGCGGCTTGACCACCCGCAGGTGGCGGGGGCCGAGCTTGCGCAGCAGCCACAGCCGGTCGGCCGGGGTGAGCTGGTCGACCTGGGCCGACAGGGCGTGCAGGGCGGTGTAGAGGTCGCCCTTGACCTCGAGCGCGCCGGCGACGTAAGCGCGGGCGAGGCCGAGGTCGCCGGGGGAGGACATGAGGTAGTCCAGCGCCAGCGGCGAGCGCACTTCGAAGGCCACCGGCGCGTCGGCCGGGCCGCTGCGGCTGCCGTCGTAGGCGGTGATCGACACCTGGGCGCGGGGTCCGAGCAGCCGCTCGAACACGGCGCCGACGGTGATGTTTTCCTGGGTCACGTTCGTTCCTTTCACCGGCGGCGGACGCATTTTTCGTAGAGGCCGAGGAGCCGCTCGCGCGGGTCGTAGGCGCGCTTGAGCTCCCGGTAGGCGTCGCCGTTGTAGAGCCGCCAGAACTCGTCTTCGGTGTAGAAGCTGTCCGAGTAGAGCGACTTGTGGCCGCCGAGGCGGGTGACTTCGGCTTCGACCATCCGGTTGTGCACGCCGTCGCGCTCGCCCGGGTCCAGCGGCACGGACGACCAGAACCCGAAGTTGACGTACAGCTCTTCGGGGTCCAGCTCGTACAGCGGCCAGCGGACGCCGCCGGGCCGCTGGCGCAGCGGGCAGATCCAGACCGGGCTGATCGGGATCTCCCGCTCGAAGAACTCGAGGAACTCGGCGGCCCGGTCCAGCGGGACCTCGATGTCCTGGACGATCGTCTCCTCCGGCGGCAGGCGCCGGAGCTTCAGCAGCCTCTCGGCGATCCGGAACCGGCGGTCGAGCGCGACGGCCTTCCAGTACACCGACGAGCGGAGGAACCGGCGGCCGAGCAGCAACCGGGGCAGCCGGTGCTGGACGCCGAACGCGCGCGAGCACCAGAACCAGTCGGTGTCCCAGCGCCAGAGGTAGTCCCGGACGGTGAGGTGGTCGGTTTCGCGCCGCTGGATGGAGCGGTAGTAGATGTCCAGCCAGGTGTAGTCGCTCGTCGCGGGCGCGGTGTCGGTGAACGTCCCGAGCGTCAGGTACAGCTCGTCCGGGCCGAAGACCGTGCCGTCGACGAAGTCGTGGTCGCCGCTGTCGCAGGCTTCCCGCAGGGCGCCGAAGTAGGTTTCCCGGTCGTGGAAGCGGACGTGCCGGAGCTCGACGAACGGCTTGACCGGTTCCAGCATGATCTTCAGCCGGAGGGCGTAGCCGAGGGTGCCGTAGGAGTTGGGGAAGCCGTGGAACAGGGCACGGTGCTCGTTGCCCGGCGTGGCGACGACGATCCGGCCGTCCCCGGTGAGCACCTCGAGCTCCAGCACCGACTCGTGCGGCATGCCGTTGCGGAACGACGAGGACTCGATGCCGAGGCCGGTCACCGCGCCGCCGAGCGTGATCGTCTTCAGCTGCGGCACGACCAGCGGCATCAGGCCGTGCGGCAGCGTGGCGTCGACGAGCTGCTCGTAGGTGACCATGCCTTCGACGTCGGCGGTGCGGGTTTCGGGGTCGACGCGCAGCACGTGGGTGAAGCCGGAGACGTCCAGCCCGGGGTGCTTCGCCGCGGCCCGGGAGCGGAACAGGTTGGAGGTCCGCTTCGCGAGCCGGACGGTCGCCTCTCCGGCGATCGCGGTCAGCTGCCGTCTCAGGGCGTCGACGCGGGCTTCGTGCTCGGGGAACGGCGGGGCGGTGGGTGCCCCGGCCTGATCGATGCTCACGACCTGATCCTGCCTCACCGCGGGCCCGGGTGGCTCGTCGAGAGTTGCGAATGACTCATTCCCGTCTTCGAAAACGGCGAACGAGCCCGGACCCCGCCGCGCGCCCGCTGCCGCGCCCGGCCGCCGGCGGCTCGTCAGGCGACCACGCGGAGCGGGGAATGCCCGTCGAGGAGCGATTCCGCGTCGGCGAGGAAGGCGTCGACCTGCCGCAGCCGGTCGGCGGTGCGGCGCTCGATCGCGGCCAGCCGGCCGGCCCGCCGGCGGGCGTCGTCGACGATCCGGTGGGCCCGTGCCCGGGCGTCGGCGGTGCGGCGGTCCGCGGCCTCTTCCGCTTCACGGACGATCGCGCCCGCGCGCTCCCGGGCCGCCGCGACGATCCCGCCGGCTTCCGCGTGTGCCAGTTCGAGCAGGTGCCGGACGCGGTCGCCGACCGCGGCCGGGTCGGCGGGGGTGCGGCACAGCCGGTCGGTGCGGGCGCGCAGCTCGGCGTGGTCGGCACGGGCCCGTTCGAGCTGCCGCGCGAGCTGCTCGGCCTCGGCGACGGCCGCGTCGCGGTCGGTGGTGAGCAGGCGGATCTCGGCGAGGAGCTCGTCGATCCGCTCGTCGACCTGCTCGCGGTCGTAGCCGCGGAACGTCAGCGCGAAGCTCTCGGGCAGGGGCAGCGGCGCCGTCATCGCGCCACGGCCGGACGCCGCAGCAGCGCGGTGAGCGCACCGGCGTCACCCGCGCTCCGCAGCTTCACCGGGTCCGGTCGTCCCACGGTGTGGTCGTCCTCGTGGAGGGCGGTGACGAACCGCGCGACCCGGCGCGGCGCCGGGGCGACGGCGGGACCGCCGAGGTAGCGCAGGACGATCAGGTCCTCGCCGGAGTGCGTCTCGATCGCCGCCGCCCAGCCGCGTTCCTCGTCCCACAGCAGGGCCACGTCCCGGTCGGGGTAGTGCGGCAGCCGCGTGTCGAGGGCGACGTAGGCCGACACCGGGCGGTCGTGGTCGAGGGTGCACGACTCGAGGCCGATCCCCAGCTCGGCCGTGACGTCGCGGAGGTACTCGAGCACGGCGGGGACGGCGGGGTGCTGGTAACCGGTCGGGAGTTCGATCGATGCGGTCACGGGGTCGTTCGCCTTTCTCTCTCGGGTACTTCGGTTCTAACATGTCGTCGTTTCGATGACAAGCAAGATGTCGCCGGATGGACGACATCGGCTGTCCGGTACGCCGGGATTGAGCGGCGTGGGGCCGGGGTACCCGATCGGGCGACCGCGGAGGATCCCGCGGCGGGACGGGAAAGCGAGGCGGCGTTGAGCATTCTGATCGACTTCGGGCGCGACACGGAGTTCTCGTTCGAGCGGCGGTTGCGCGGCTACGTGGGGGCGGTGGCCCGGGCCGTGGGGGTGGGACTGGAGTCCTGCACGCTCGACGCGGGCACGCCCGCCGCGGCCTACATCGCCCTCGACTGGCGCCTGTCCCGCTTCCCCGGCCACGACCTGGCCCTGGTCTGGGACGAGGCCCACGGCTGGGCGGCGGCGATCGAAGACGCGACGGGCGAGGCTGCGACGGTCCTGGCCTACCTGGGCGGCGAGGTCTTCCCGGAGCCCCGGGCGGTGGTCCGTTTCCTGGCGGCGGTCCGCGCGGACGATCCGGACGCGGGCACCCTGGAGGCGCCGGTGCTGCGCGAGGCGGGCGACCACGAGCGCCTGCTGGCCATGGTGCCCACGGGCCGGAGTTGATCGGTTTCGGGCACACTGGGGTCCCATGGGGGAACTGACGGCGGAGGCCGTGGTCGACCGGCTGGTACCGCGGACACCGCGGATTTCCCCGGACGGCCGGTGGGTGGTGTTCGCGAGTTCGCCGGTGGGCCGCCCCGGGGAGCACCCGGTGAGCGGGCTGTGGCTGGCGCCCGCGGACGGGAGCGAGCCGCCTCGGGAGTTCGCTGCCGCCGAGGCGGAGGACCGGGAGCCGCGGTGGTCGGCCGATTCCGCGTGGGTGTACTTCCTTTCCGATCGGGCCGGACGCGGGACCGCGCAGCTGCACCGGGCCCGGCCGGCGGGCGAGCCGGAGCAGCTGACCGACTGGCGCACCGGCGTCACCGGCTACGTCCTGCTGCCGGCCGGCGGCGCGGTGGTGCTCGTCGCGCCGGAGGAGAAGGACGCTCCGGCCGACCCCCGGGTGCGCGTGGTGCGGGGCGGAGTGGAAGAGGCGGCCGGTTCCCGCTCCCCGTGGGACACCGTCGCCCGGCCCGACCGGCTCTGGCTCCTCGACCTCTCGACCCGCGCCGTCCGCCCGTTCGGCGACTTCGGCCCGCGGCACGTCGCCGAAGCCGCCGTGCGGCCGGACGGCCACACCGTCGCCGTGCTCACCTGGTCCGTCGCCGATCACGAGCCCGGGCTCTACGAAGCCGGCCTCCACCTCGCCGATCCCGCCACCGGGTCCCGGCAGGACCTCGGCGCCCCGGCGGTGGAGGCCGAGTCGCTCACCTGGTGGCGCGACGAAGCCGGCTGGCGCCTGGCCTACCTCGGCCTCACCCCGCCCGGCCTGATCAGCGGCCGCGCGATCTTCGACGCCGACGGCCACCGGAACCTCACCGCCGGGTCGAGCGCCTGCCCGATCGGACTGGCCGGGTCCGGCGACGGCTGGCTGCTGGCCCTGTTCGCCGACGGCCTCGACACGACGATCCGGCGCCTCGACCCCGCCGCCGGCACCTTCACCGAGCTCCGCCGCGCGACCGGCAGCCTGCTGGACCTGAGCGCGAGCGGAGACCGCATCGCCGTCGTCGGGAGCAGCGCCACCGAACCCGAGGGTGTCCACTGTGGACAGCCCGGCGGTCCGCTCACCCGCATCGGCGAGCCACTGCTGTGCGGGATCCGGTGGGGCACCCAGGAACGCCTGTCCTACCGAGCGGCCGACGGCCTGGAACTCGACGGCCTGTTGATCCTCCCGCCCGGCCGGACCCGCGCGGACGGGCCCTTCCCCCTCGTCACCGTGGTCCACGGCGGCCCGTACGACCGCTTCGCCGACCGGTTCCAGCTCGGCTGGTTCCGCAACGGCCAGTGGCTGGCCGCGGCCGGGTTCGCGGTGTTCCTCCCGAATCCCCGCGGCGGCCTCGGCCACGGTCACGCCTTCGCGGCGAGCGTCGGCGGCGACGTCGGCGGCGCGGAGTTCACCGACCTCCTCACCGGCATCGACCTGCTCGTCGAGGCCGGCGTCGCCGACGCGGACCGGCTCGGCATCGGCGGCGGGAGCCACGGCGGGTTCATGGCCGCCTGGGCCGTCACGCAGACGGATCGCTTCAAGGCGGCCGTCGTCAACGCGGGCGTCATCGACTGGCCGCTGCTCGCCGCGACCGGGGAGTGCGGCCGGTACGACCTCGCCCTCGGCAGCCGGGAGCGCAGCCCGATCACCCACGCCCACCGCATCCGCACACCGGTGCTCATCGTGCACGGCGAGGACGACGCCAACGTCCCGCTCTCCCAGGCCGAGCTCCTGCACCACGCCCTCGGGGACCGGCCGCACGAGTTCGTCGTCTACCCCCGGGAAGGCCATTCGCTCCGCGAACGCGGCCACCAGCTCGACTTCCTGCACCGCACCCGCGAGTGGTTCTCGCGGTGGCTCGCCTAGTGTCGCGCGCCTGAAGTTCGTCGATGCGGCCTGGCGATGCGGTGCGGGCGGTCGAAGGGAAGGGGAAACCCGTGGACTCAACGGGCAAGGTCGTCGCGGTCACCGGCGGCGGCACCGGCATCGGCGCCGCGGTCGCCCGTCGCTACGCCGGCGAAGGCGCGCGCGTGGCGGTGCTGGGACGGCGGCTCGAGCCGCTCGCGCAGGTCGCCGCGGACACCGGCGCGCACGTCATCGCCTGCGACGCGAGCGTGCGTGAGGACGCCGAATCCGCGATCGCGGAGATCCTCGGCGAGTTCGGGCGGCTGGACGTCGTGGTCGCGAACGCCGGAGGGCACGGCCTGTCGTCGGTCGTCGACACCGGTGACGACGAGTGGGAGCTGGCCCTGCGCTCGAACCTGTCGAGCGCGTTCGTGTTCTGCCGGGCCGCGCTGCCCGCCCTGGTCGAGACCGGCGGGCAGGTCGTCGTGGTGTCGTCGCTGGCCGGGCTGTTCGCCGGGCCGAACGTCGCCGGCTACACCGTCGCCAAGCACGCGCTGATCGGCCTGACCCGCTCGATCGCGCGGGACTTCGGCCCGCGCGGGGGGCGGGCGAACGCGGTCTGCCCGGGCTGGGTCCGCACGCCGATGGCGGACGGCGAGATGGACCAGTTCGCCGCGACGGCGGGCTTCACCGGCGGCCGCGAAGAGGGCTACCGCCGCGTGACGGCCGACGTTCCGCTGCGGCGGCCGGCCGAGCCCGGGGAGATCGCGGCGATCGTGCGGTTCCTGGGGTCGGCGGAGTCGTCGTACATCACGGGCGCGGTCATCGTCGCCGACGGCGGGGCGCACGCGGTGGACCTGCCGACGCTGGCGTTCGACCGCGCGGGGGTGTGAAGGCGGGGCCGATCGGGCACTCCGCAGGCATGACCAGGACTCGGGTGTACCGCGACGGCGTGCTGCAGAAGGAAGACTTCCCCCTCGCGGACGTGTCCGAGTTCCTGGCCGAGCCGGGCACCACGGTCTGGGCCGACCTCTGCGCGCCGACCGAGGCGGATCTGGCCGAACTCGCCGAAGAGCTGGGCCTGCACCGGCTCGCCGTCGAGGACGCGGTCGCCGAACACCAGCGGCCCAAGCTCGACCGCTACGACGGCCACGCGTTCGTGGCCGCCTACGCGGTGCGGTTCGACGCCCGCACCGGCGGCGTCACCACCGCCGAGTTCGGTGCTTTCGTCACGCCGCGGGCGCTGGTGACCGTGCGCAAGGACGACGGCTTCGACATCGAGCCGGTGGTGCGCCTCTGGGACGAGACGCCGGAGCTGGCGAAGTCGGGTGTTCCCTTCCTGCTGCACGGTCTGCTCGACCACGTCGTCGACGGGCAGTACCAGGCGGTGCAGGCGCTCGACGACGAGGTCGAAGCCCTGGAGGACCTGGTCTTCGCCGACCGGCCGGACTCCTCGGAACTGCAGCGCCGCTCGTTCCGGCTGCGCAAGAGCCTCACCGCGGTGCGCCGGGTGGTGCTGCCCATGCGCGAGGTGATCAGCTCGCTGATGCGCCCGGACCTGCAGCTGGCCGACGAGCTGACCCGCCCGTACTTCGAGGACGTCCACGACCACGCCCGCCAGGCCGCCGAGCAGACCGAGGCCCTGCGCGAGCTGATCGCGACGGTCCGGGAGACCCAGCTGAACCTGCAGGGCAACCGGCTCAACCTGATCATGAAGAAGGTCACCGGCTGGGCCGCGGTGATCGCGGTGCCGACCGCGGTGACCGGCTTCTACGGCCAGAACGTCCCGTACCCGGGCAACGGCGCGCCGAGCGGGTTCTGGACGTCGGCGGTGCTGCTGCTGGTGCTGTCGCTCGGGTTGTACGGGGCGTTCAAGAAGAAGGACTGGCTCTGAGCCGGAGCTCCACTGTGGAGTGTCCACACCGGACACCCGATCCGGACACGGCAAAGCGCGGCGACGGCGGCTGCGCGCACGTCACCGGAGCCCGGCCCGGCGTTCAGCCGAACGGGTCAACGCGGCCGGATGGCCTGGGAGAGAAGGAAAGGGTTCGAGCACCGCCGGGGGAGCGCGCGTGGACACGGGCGCGGCTGGTTGCTCAACCGTTGCCGTCCACTCTAGTGCAGCTGCACTATGCTGAGCCATCCGGTGTGCACACAGCGGGACGGCGCCGCGGTGCCGGCAAACGAAGAAACGGGTGGCGGATGAGCGGGGCAATGGTCGAAGGGACGCGCCCGGGGGCCAAAGTCGCCGCCGCAGGCGTGGGCGAGGCCGGGGAGCAGGAGCTGCGCCGCCTGCTGGCCGGCCTGACCGCCGTCCGCGACGGCGACTTCGGCATCCGGCTGCCGGGCGGGGCCGACGGCCTGCTCGGCGAGATCGCCACGGTGTTCAACGGCATGGCCGACCAGCTTTCGCTCTTCACCTCCGAGGTCACCCGCGTCGCGCGGGAGGTCGGCAGCGAGGGTCAGCTGGGCGGCCAGGCGAAGGTCCCCGGCGTGTCCGGCACGTGGAAGGACCTCACCGATTCGGTGAACGCCATGGCCGGCAACCTGACCACCCAGGTCCGTGACATCGCCCAGGTGGCGACCGCGGTGGCGAAGGGCGACCTGTCGCAGAAGATCGACGTCGACGCCCGCGGCGAGATCCTCGAGCTGAAGGACACCGTCAACACGATGGTGGACCAGCTGTCGTCGTTCGCGGACGAGGTCACCCGGGTGGCGCGCGAGGTGGGCAGCGAAGGCCGCCTCGGCGGCCAGGCCCAGGTGCCCGGCGTCGGCGGCGTGTGGCGCGACCTCACCGATTCGGTGAACTTCATGGCCGGGAACCTCACCGACCAGGTCCGCAACATCGCCCAGGTGACGACGGCGGTCGCGAAGGGCGACCTGTCCCAGAAGATCACCGTCGACGCCCGCGGCGAGATCCTGGAGCTCAAGAACACCATCAACACGATGGTGGACCAGCTCTCGTCGTTCGCCGACGAAGTCACCCGCGTCGCGCGAGAAGTCGGCACCGAAGGCAGATTGGGCGGCCAGGCGGACGTCAAGGGCGTCTCGGGCACCTGGCGCGACCTCACCGACTCGGTGAACTTCATGGCCGGCAACCTCACCGACCAGGTCCGCAACATCGCCCAGGTCGCCACCGCGGTGGCGAGCGGCGACCTCTCGCAGAAGATCAACGTCACCGCCCGCGGCGAGGTCCTGGAGCTCAAGGACACGCTGAACACGATGGTGGATCAGCTGTCCGCGTTCGCGGACGAGGTCACCCGGGTGGCGCGCGAGGTGGGCACCGAGGGCCGGCTGGGCGGTCAGGCGGACGTCAAGGGCGTCTCGGGCACCTGGAAGGACCTCACCGAGTCGGTCAACGTCATGGCCGACAACCTCACCGCGCAGGTCCGCTCGATCGCGCAGGTCACCACCGCGGTCGCCCGCGGCGACCTGTCCCAGAAGATCCGCGTCGACGCCCGCGGCGAGATCCTCGAGCTGAAGGACACCATCAACACGATGGTGGATCAGCTGTCCGCGTTCGCGGACGAGGTCACCCGCGTGGCCCGCGAGGTCGGCACCGAGGGCAACCTCGGCGGCCAGGCGACCGTCCGCGGCGTGTCCGGGACGTGGAAGAACCTGACCGACAACGTCAACGTCATGGCGTCCAACCTGACCGGCCAGGTGCGCTCGATCGCGCAGGTGGCCACCGCGGTCGCGCGCGGCGACCTGTCGGGCAAGATCACCGTCGAGGCCAAGGGCGAGGTCGCGGCACTGGCCGACGTCATCAACACGATGGTCGACACGCTGTCGGCGTTCGCGGACGAGGTCACCCGCGTGGCCCGCGAGGTGGGCACCGAGGGCATGCTCGGCGGCCAGGCGCGGGTGCCGAACGTGGCCGGCACGTGGAAGGACCTCACCGACAACGTCAACTCGATGGCGAACAACCTCACCGGGCAGGTCCGCAACATCGCCCAGGTGACCACCGCCGTCGCGCAGGGCGACCTGACCCGCAAGATCGACGTCGACGCCCGCGGCGAGATCCTCGAGCTCAAGACCACGATCAACACGATGGTCGACCAGCTCTCGGCGTTCGCCGCGGAGGTCACGCGCGTGGCGCGCGAGGTCGGCAGCGAAGGCCGCCTCGGCGGCCAGGCCGAGGTCGAAGGCGTTTCGGGTACCTGGAAGCGGCTGACGGAGAACGTCAACGAGCTGGCCGGGAACCTCACCCGCCAGGTCCGCGCGATCGCCGAGGTCACCAGCGCCGTCGCCGAGGGCGACCTGACCCGCTCGATCACCGTCGACGCCTCCGGCGAGGTCGCGGAGCTGAAGGACAACATCAACTCGATGGTGGAATCGCTGCGCGAGACCACGCGGGCGAACCAGGAGCAGGACTGGCTGAAGTCCAACCTGGCCACCATCACCGGCCTCATGCAGGGCCGCCGCGACCTCGCCGTGGTCGCGGCCGCGGTGATGGACGAGCTCGTCCCGCTGGTCAACGCCCAGTACGGCGCGTTCTACCTCGCCGACGACACCGCCGAAGTCCCCGAGCTGCGGCTGGTCGGCGCGTACGGGCACCCGGACGACGGCGACGGTCCGGCGGTCCGGTTCCGGGTCGGCCAGTCGCTGGTCGGGCAGGCCGCCCGCAGCCGCCGGGCGATCGCGGTCGACGACGTCCCGCCCGGGTACGCCACGATTTCCTCCGGCCTCGGCAGCACCACTCCGGCCAGCCTGATCGTGCTGCCGATCGTGGTCGAGGACCAGGTGCTCGGCGTGATCGAACTGGCCTCGATGCACGGCTTCACGCTGGTGCACCGGGCGTTCCTCGAACTGCTGATGGAGCAGATAGGCGTCAACGTCAACAGCATCGTCGCCAACGCCCGCACCGACGAGCTGCTCGGCGAGTCCCAGCGGCTGACCGCGGAGCTGCAGGCCCGCTCGGAGGAACTGCAGGCGCGGCAGGAGGAGCTCCAGTCCTCCAACGCCGAGCTGGAGGAGAAGGCGGCGCTGCTGGTCACGCAGAACCGCGACATCGAGACGAAGAACCTGGAGATCGAGCAGGCCCGCCAGGAGCTGGAGGCCCGCGCCCAGCAGCTGACGCTGGCGTCGAAGTACAAGTCGGAGTTCCTGGCCAACATGAGCCACGAGCTGCGGACCCCGCTCAACAGCCTGCTGATCCTCGCCCAGCTGCTCGCGCAGAACCCCACCCGCAACCTCACCGCGAAGCAGGTCGAGTACGCGGGCATCATCCACTCCGCGGGGTCGGACCTGCTGCAGCTGATCAACGACATCCTCGACCTGTCGAAGGTCGAGGCCGGGAAGATGGACGTCACCCCGGAGCAGGTCTCGCTGCGCCAGCTCATCGACTACGTCGAGGCGACGTTCCGGCCGATGACCTCGCAGCGCAACCTGGACTTCCGGATCACCGTCGCCCCCGGCTCGCCCACCGAGCTGCTCACCGACGACTCGCGGCTGCGCCAGGTGCTGCGCAACCTGCTGTCCAACGCGGTCAAGTTCACCGAGGTCGGCGGGATCGAGCTGCACATCGAGCCGGTGGACCCCGAGCGGCTGCCCCGGCCGCTGCGCGTGCACGGGCCCGCCGTCGCGTTCCGGGTCACCGACACCGGCATCGGCATCGCCGAGCACCAGCTCGAATCGATCTTCGGCGCGTTCCAGCAGGCCGACGGCACGACCAGCCGCAAGTACGGCGGCACCGGGCTCGGCCTGTCGATCAGCCGGGAGATCGCGCAGCTGCTCGGCGGCGTCATCACCGCCGAAAGCACCCTGGGCGAGGGCAGCACGTTCGTCTTCGCGCTGCCGGTCGCGCGCCCGGACTTCGCGCCGTTGCCCGCGGGAGAGCACCCCGGCACCGCCGTCGTGACGGCCGAGCCCGGCGCGCCCGTCCCGGCGTCGGGGCCGCGGGCGTACCGGCGGCTGCTGGTCGTCGAGGAACGCCAGCACGGGCTGCTGACGCTCGTCGCCGAAAGCGCGGCCGCGGACCTGGCCGACAGCCGGGACATCGGCCTTTCGCCCGCGGACGTCGAGGTCGTGACGGCGGTCGGCACGCAGGAGGCCGCGGCCGCGCTGGCCACCGACGCCTACCACTGCGTGGTGCTCGACCTGGACCTACCCGACCGGACCGCGTTCACCTTCCTCGACGCGATGCAGGGCGACAGCGCGCTGCGGCTGGTGCCGGTGCTCGCGCACAACAGCCGGCGGCTCGACAGCGAGCTCGAACAGCTGGTGCAGTCCCGTGCGGACGTCCAGTCGCTGGAAGTGCTGTCCGGGCTGGACGAGCTGCGCGAGCGGATCGCGCTGCACCTGTCGGCGGAGGAGCCCGGCGCGGTGCTGCCGCTGGTCCGCCCGGACGAGCCGGCCGCGCCGGTGCGGGCGGCCGACGTCGACACGACCCTGGCCGGGCGCACGGTGCTGATCGTCGACGACGACCCGCGCAACGTCTACGCGCTGACCGGGATCCTGGAGCTGCACGGGATGCACGTGCTGCACGCCGAGGACGGCCGCAAGGGCGTCGAGACCGTCGCGTCGCACCCGGGCATCGACCTGATCCTGATGGACGTGATGATGCCGGAGATGGACGGCTACACCGCGACCGCCAAGATCCGCGCGATGCCCGAGCACGCCGCGATCCCGATCGTCGCGGTGACGGCGAAGGCGATGCCGGGCGACCGGGAGAAGAGCCTCGCCTCGGGCGCGACCGACTACGTCACGAAACCGGTCGATGCGGATGACCTGATCACCCGCATCAAGCGGCACGTGACCGCGTGATCGGCGACGACCGGCTGCCCGCCGAAGACCGGGGTGTCCCCGTGCTGCCCCCACCGGCCGAGGTGTCGGCCAACCTGGCCCGGCTCGCCGACACCGTCGCCCGCCTGCGCGGCGAGGTCGACCACGCGCACGCCGTCGCCGACGGCCGCGGGCTGATCGAGCTGGCCAAGGGCGTGCTGATGGAACGCCTGCACTGCACGCCGTCGGACGCGGCGAAGCAGCTGGAGTCACTGGCCGAGCGCTCCGGGATGACGCCGCTGGAGTTCGCCGCCGACGTCGTCGGCGAGGCGGCCGAGGACCGCATCACCGAAGTGACGCAGGAGTTCCTGGCCCGTGCCGAAGGCGAGGAGTCCGTCGCGGTGCGGCTGCGGACGGCCGAGAGCGGGGTGCTCGCGGCGGGGGACACCCAGCGCGTCGCGGAGTCCATTCTGGAGCATGCGCTGCGGCCGCTCGGCGCGACCGCCGTCGCGGTGTGGCTCGCCGGGCCGGACGGGTCGCTGACCCTGGCCGGCTCGGCCGGGTTCTCCGCCGAGGAAGCCGCGCGCTGGTGCTACGTCCCACCCGGGGTGGCGACGCCCGCCCGCAGCGCGCTGACCGAACGCGACACCGTCTGGCTGCCCACCCTCTCCGGCGGCGGCCTGCCGTCGATCGGGCAGCACACGCTCTCCGGCGGCGGCCGGGTGACGGTCCCGACCGGGACCGGCGGGCGGATCATCGGCGTCGTCGAGATGTGCTGGCCGGAGCCGCTGTCCGCGGAACCCGGCCGCCAGCGCCGCCAGCTGGAGGCGCTGGCCGAGCTGTGCGCGCACACCCTCGACACGTGGGACGGCGTGGTCGCGCCGGTGGCCGCGGACGGCTCCGGTGACTTCCTCGGCGAGCTGGTCGACTTCATCGACGGCCTGCACGACCCGGCCGTGCTGCTCTCGCCGTGCGTCGATGGCGGCGACCGGCTCAGCGACTTCCGCATCCACCACGCCAACGTCCGGTTCGCCGACCCGGGTGGGCGGCCGCGCAGCCGGATCGTCGGCACCCGGCTGCTGGAGACCTACCCGCTCGCGGCCGAAGAGAGCGGGCTGCTGGACAAGATCCGGCGCGTCTACGCCACCGGCGAGCCGTTCCGGGCCGAGAGCATGGCGGTCACCACGCTGGTCGACCAGGTGCCGCTGACCGTGCTCACCGACGTCAGCGTCACCCGCTTCGCCGGGAACGTGCTGCTGATCCTGCGCATCCAGGACGACGCGGCGAAGCTCGCCGTGCTGCTGCAGCACGCGCAGCGGCTCGGGCGCATCGGCGGCTTCGAGGAAAACATGGTCACCGGGGTGATCACCTGGAACGTCGAGCTGTTCGCGTTGTACGGCCTGCCGGAGAACGCTTCGCCGCTTTCGCTGCACGAACTGGCCACGCACGCGCACTCCGACGACGCGGAGGCGATCGGCCGGTTCCTGCGGGCGGTGCTGCACCACAAGCGCCCGTCGTCGACGGCGTTCCGGCTGCAGCGCTCCGACGGCGTCGCCCGGTACATCCGGGTGGTGGCCGAGCCGGTCGTCGACGCCCGCGGCGAGCTGGTCGCGGTCCGCGGTGCCTACCAGGACGTCTCGTCGCAGCACTGGACCGAGGTGGCGCTGGCCGCGACCCGGGACAGGCTCGCCGAGACCGAGCAGGAGGCGATCGAGCGCAACCGGCTCGCGCTGCAGCTGCAGCACGCGATCATGCCGCCGGCCAAGGGCCCGATCGACATGCCGGGCCTGCGCGCGGCGGTCCGCTACCGGCCGGCGGAGAAGGAGCACCTGGTCGGCGGCGACTGGTACGACGCGGTCGCGTTGCCGACGGGCGAGGTCCTGCTGTGCGTCGGTGATGTGGCGGGCCACGGCATCGACGCGGCGACGGGCATGGTCAGCCTCCGCAACGCCCTGCGCGGCCTCGCGGCCACCGGCGCCGGGCCGGCCCAGCTGCTGACGTGGTTGAACCTGGTGGCCTACCACCTGACCGACCACGTCACGGCGACCGCGGTGACGGCGGTCTACGACCCGGCGCACCGGAAGCTGCGCTGGGCGCGGGCGGGCCACCTGCCCCCGATCGTCCGCCACCGCGACGGAACGGCGACGACGCTGCCCCTGATCCGCGGCTCCCTCCTCGGCGCGGTCCGCGACGTGACGTACGAGGAGGACGAGCTCCAGCTGGCGGAGGGCGACATCCTGCTGATCTACACCGACGGCCTGATCGAGCGCCGCGACCGCCCGGTCCAGGATTCGGTGTCCCGCCTGGTGACGCTGGTCGACGGCCACGACGGCGGCCTCGAGCACCAGCTGGACACCCTGCTGACCTACAGCACGGCGGACACCGACGACGACACCTGCGTGGTCGGCATCGAGGTCCGCTCGACGTCGTGAGTGGCAAGGCGGGTTCTCACCCTCTTTTCCACTCACGACAGGCTGCGGCAGAGGCTGGTCAGGGGTTGATGGCCAGGACCAGGAAGCCCGCCAGCAGGACGAGGTGCACCCCACCCTGCAGGCGGGTCGCCCGGCCCGGCACCACCGTCAGGACGCTCACCACCACCGTCAGGGCGAGCAGGACGATCTGCGTCGAGCCCAGGCCGAGCAGCAGCTGACCCGGCAGCCAGATCGACGCCAGCGCGATCGCCGGGATCGTCAGGCCGATGCTGGCGATCGCCGAGCCGTAGGCCAGGTTGAGGCTGATCTGCATCCGGTCGCGCTGGGCCGCGCGGACCGCCGCCAGGGTCTCCGGCAGCAGGACCAGCAGCGCGATCACCACGCCGACGAACGACTGCGGGAACCCGGCCGCCCGGACCCCGGCCTCGATGGCCGGCGACTCCACCTTCGCCAGCCCGACCACCGCGACCAGCGCCACGAGCAGCAGCACCAGGCTGCCCAGCGCCGCGCGGTTCGACGGCGGGTCGGCGTGGTCGTCCTCCTTGACCGCGCCGTCGGCGGCCACCGGGAGGAAGAAGTCGCGGTGGCGGACCGTCTGGGTCAGCACGAACGTCCCGTACAGGACCAGGGACGCCAGCGCCGCGAACGTCAGCTGGGTGGGGGAGAACGCCGGTCCCGGCGTGCTGGAGGTGAACGCCGGGAGCACCAGGCTCAGCGTGGCCAGCGTGGCGACGGTCGCCAGCGCGGCCCCGCTGCCTTCGGAGTTGAACAGCGTGGAGCCGTAGCGGCGGGCGCCGACGAGCAGCGAGATGCCGACGATGCCGTTGGTGGTGATCATGACGGCGGCGAACACCGTGTCCCGTGCGAGCGAGCCGGCCTCCGGGCCGCCGGAGACCATCATCGTGACGATCAGCGCGACCTCGATGACGGTGACCGCCACCGCGAGCACCAGTGAGCCGAACGGCTCCCCGACCCGGTGGGCGACGACCTCCGCGTGGTGCACCGCGGCGAGCACGGTGGCACCCAGTGCGACGGCGACGATCGCGACGAAGAACGGGCCGAGGTCGCGGCCCCAGGACAGCGCCAGCACGAGCACGCCGAGCACCGGGGTGACGGAGGTCCAGGACAGCAGGAAGGATCTCAGTGCGGCGACCATGCGTCCACCCTGTCACACGAACGCGGGTTCCGCTGTCCCGTAAGGCACTTCTCACATCGTCCCATGTGGACGGTCAAACGGCGCTGGGCCGGCCGTGGCGACGAAGACGGTGCTCCACGGCGGTGTCGGCAGGATGGTCGCCCGGCCCGCGCCACCCCGCGGCCGGGTCTGGTCCATTGTGGACCACCCCGCGGCCGCGAGGCGAGGGCCGTGCTACGTCGGGGGCCAGGTGGGCAGCCGGACGCCGTGCAGGCCGCGGTAGGCCGCACGCTCCGGCGGCCGCCAGCCCGCGAGCAGCTCCGGCCGGGGCCGGAAGACGTCGACGCCGAGGGGGTGGCACGTGCCGATCGGATCGCGGGCGTCCGGGCCCCACAGCGGGACCGACAGGTCACCACCCGGGCACGTCGACAGCGCGCACAGCAGGTCGACCTCGGCGAAGAACTCGAAGTGGTCGCCCGGGCGGGCGGGGCTGGCCTTCATGAAGTACCGGTCCTCGTCGTTGAGCCCGGTGCACTGGAAGACGTTGAGGACGTCGTGCACGTCGAACTCGGTGAGCCCGAACGGCGCGACGGCGCGGACCAGATTCGAGTGGCAGTGGAAGTCGAAGTCCTCGCCGGTGAGCATCCGGTTCACGTACGGGTCGCAGCGGGTGCCGAGCAGGTCGTGAACGCGGCCGCCGTCGCCGTCTTCGCCGTGGCCGGCGAGGGTGTCGGCGGTGATCGTGGCCAGCGGGCGCAGGAAGGGCAGCGTCGACCAGAGCCGGTCGAAGGTGCTGACGTGGGCGCGCTGCAGCTGCCGGGTGCGTCCGGCCCAGAACCGCTCGCGCGGGTCGTCGGCGTGCCAGAGGTTGAGGTCACCCACCTGGGGGCCGTCGACGGTCCGCAGGCGGCAGAGGTGCCCGCGCGGCACCCGCCACGCGCGTCCCGAGCGGATCGGGACCTCGAACGTCTCGACGAGTTCCCGGCCGCCTTCGCCGGCGAGCCGCCGGTAGAAGGGGCGGTCCACGTCGAGGGCGCGGCCCTGGTACGCGGCTGGGGGTGAAGCCATCGGCGGTCTCCCTGGTCGGTGGGGCAGTGCGGCTCCAGAATGCCCCGGCTACGCACGGTGGTGATCGACCACTCGTTCGGCTGCTGGGGGAGCGGCGGGTTGCCTCCTACCGTCGAGGGAGTGCTCGCCGTAGGCGTCGTGGGAGGTGTGACCGGCGTGCTCGTGGCTCTCCAGCGGACCGGCGGAGACCGGCCGCTCCCACCGGCGGCGGAGCACGTGGTGGCGTTGCTGCGTTCGTGGGGCCCGGGCCCGGAGCACCTCACGGGGCTGGCGCTGGCGGGCATCACGCTGCCGAGCCGGCTGGGGCCCCGGTTCGTCGACGCGCTGGTGTTCACCAGGTGCGGAGTGGTGGTGATCGCGGCCCACGAACCCGGGCCGGCGGAGTGGCCGGGCCCCGGCGACCGCACGGGAGCCGTGGTGGCGGCGACCAGGGGAGCGCTGGCCGGGCACGAAGGCGGGCGGCACGTGACGGGCCTGGTCGCGGTGGTTCCCCCCTCGCCGGCGAGCCTGCCGGAGCCAGCGCGCGAAACCGGGTCGAACCCGCTGCCGGACGACGAGCAGGCCCCGGCGGAGGCCGTCCCCGCCAGGCAGCCTCCCCCGAGCCGGCCACCCGCGCTGCGCTGGCCCGACCCGCACCCGGTGCCCGGTGTCGCCGTCGTCCTGGCCGACCCGCGCGGCCTGCGCCGGATCATCGCCCAGCACAACCGGTGGCACACCGTCTGGTCGGCCGACGACGTCCTCGACGCCTGCTATGCCCTTTCCCTCGCCCATCTCGCCCCGCCCCGGGCGGCCTTGCTGGCCGATGGCTTCCCCGCGTGGGTGCCGGCCCGGCTGCCGCGCCTGCCCGCCGTCGTGCCGGTGCCGCCGGAGCCGCCGCAGGCCGTCCCGGCCGCCGTCGAGCCCCCGGTGCCGGCCGGGGTGCCGCGCGGGCCCGTCTCGGCCGTCTTCCCGCGGCAGCGCCCGATCCGGCAGGTCCCGTGGGCCCTGCTCTTCGTGCTCGCCGTGCTCGTGGTCGTCGGGGTGATCGCCGCCGTGTTCGTCGCTCAGGTCTTCCACGGGTCTTGACCCGAACGGTTCGCGTCAACTAGGCCATCTGCACCGTTTCCCGCGCGCGTCCGCTGGGCACCTCCCGGTGGATGTGAAAGGGGTTCACGATGCCGCGCACCCGAGCGCTTGTCCTTCTCGCCGTCCTCGCCGGTTCCTCCCTCACCGGGTGCAAGCTCGCCGACGAGCTCGCGTCGGGGTCCGGGCCGGTGACACAGGGGCCGGAAACCGTCGCCGCCCCGCGGATCGCGCCCGCGGATGCGCGGAACGAGCTCGCGGCACTGCAGATCGCCGTGCGCGGCACGATGGACGGCTACAGCCGTGACGAGTTTCCGCACTGGGACAAGGTCGACGCGAACTGCGACGTCCGCGAGGAAGTGCTCAAGCGCGACGGCAAGGACGTCCAGACCGACGACCGGTGTGCCCCGAAGTCCGGCACCTGGGTCAGCCCCTACGACGGCGAAACCTGGCACAAGGCGTCCGATGTGGACATCGACCACATGGTGCCGCTCGGGCAGGCCTGGATCAGCGGTGCGAAGAGCTGGACGCGGGAACGGCGCGAGCAGTTCGCGAACGACCTCGTCCGCCCGCAGCTGAAGGCCGTCACCGACAACCTCAACGAACAGAAGAGCGACAAGGCCCCGGACGCGTGGAAGCCGCCGCTCGTGTCGTACTGGTGCGCCTACGCGACCGACTGGATCGTCGTGAAGCGCAACTACGGCCTGACGATCACCGTCCCGGAAAAGAACGCACTGGAGTCGATGTTGGACCGCTGCTAGAACGAGCGGGCCGCGGCCACCGCCTGCCCGGCGTAGGACTGTCCGAACAGGACGGTGTGCACGAGCAGCGGGAACAGCTGGTGCAGCCCGATCCGGTCGCGCCACCCGGCGGCCAGGGGCGCCGCCTCGTCGTAGGCGGCGACGACGCGGTCGAGGTGCGGGCAGCCGAACAGGTGCAGCATCGCCAGGTCCGTCTCACGGTGCCCGCCGTGGGCGGCCGGGTCGATCAGCCACGCCTCATGTCCGTCCCACAGGACGTTGCCGTTCCAGAGGTCGCCGTGCAGCCGCGCGGGCGGCTCGGCCGAGGCCGGGACCCGCGCGCACGCCCGCTCGAACACCGCCGCTTCGGCCGGGGCGAACGTCCCCGCGTCGACTGCGAGCCGGACGTAGGGCAGCACGCGATCGGCCGCGTACCAGGACGCCCAGTCGCCGGCCGGGACGTTGGTCATCGGCGCGCGCCCGATCCACGCGTCCGCGGGGCCGCCCGGGGGAGCGGCGCCGAAGGCCGGGGCACCCGCGGCGTGCAACCCGGCCAGCCCGCGGCCGAAACGTTCCGCCGCCGCGGCCGACGGACGTCCGGCCGGGACGCGGTCGATGACGAGCTGCTCCTGGTCGTGACGGCGCACGGTGGGTACCGGCACCGTGCCCGCGGCGGCCAGCCAGCGCAGGCCTGCCACTTCGGCCGCGATCGCGCCGGGAGCGTGGCCGCGCTTGACCACCACCTCGCGGCCGTCTCCGGACTCGGTCATGTCCCGCACGGTACCGGCGCGCTACCGTGGTCGCCGGAGACAGGGGGAGACGACGGTGACGGTGCAGGTCCGGGAACTCGAGCAGCTGCTCGGCACGCTGGCCGAGGTCCAGCGGTCGGAGGCGCGCGACTATTCGTCGTTCAGCGTGCGCGGCAAGCGGTTCGGCTACTTCTGGCCGCGGACCCGGACCGTCGGCCTCAAGCAGACCGTCTCCGAGCAGCTGGCACTGGTCTCGGAGCGGCCGGACGTCTTCGAGGTGCAGTTCACCGCCGGCGGCTTCGGCTGGGTCGTCGTCTACCTGGACGGCATCGACGCCGACGAACTCGTCGAGCTCCTCTACGAGGCGTGGCGGCTCTCCGCCCCGGAGGAGCTGGTCGCCGAGGTGCCCTTCACCAGGATCGCCCGCGCGTAGAGCAGGTCGAAGCCCTGCCGCTGCACGTTCTGGTGCGACTTCGACCCGGGCTGCGTGGTGACGACGGCGAGGTCGCATCCGGCCTCGGCGGCCGCCGCGAGCCTGGCCTGCAGCAACGCGGTCTGGACGCCGTGGCGCCGGTGGGCGGGCAGCGTCGCGGCGCCGCTGAACTGCGCGATCCCGTCGGTGACGCGGAAGCTCGCGCCGCCGGCGAACTCGCCGTTGCGTTCCGCGAGGTACCGCCGGACCCCGGCCATGTCCCGCAGGGCGTTCACGAGCAGCTCGCGGGGGAAGTCCTCGTGCGAGGGCAGGCCCTGGCCGTCATCCACGGCGGACGCTTCGGCCACCGCGGAGAGCCAGGCCTCCAGTTCGTCGTCACGGCAGGCTCGGACGTTGCCGGGGAACTCGCCGTCGCCGACCCGCCGCCCGAGCACGTTCTCGTACGACTCGAGGCGGTAGCCGCGCTCGGTGAAGAACGCGCCGGTGCCCGCCTCGGCGAGCTGCGAAACCTCAGCCTGCACCGGCTCGCCCCGCTCGGCGAACGCCGCTTCCACCGCGTCGAGCTCCGCGGGGTCCGGAAGGCCGCCGAAACCCAGCCCGGCGATCTTGGTGAACGGTGAGCCGGCCTCCGCGAAGGTCGCGACACCTCCGGCCAGCGGACGGGTGAAGCCGCCACCGAGCCGAACCCGAGCGGCATCGCAGCAGTCGGCGACGAACCGCGCTTCGACGCGTTCGATCCGCTGGGCCAGAGCCGTGTCGCAGAAAAGCCGTTCCCCGTCCACGTCCCCACAGTGGCGGACGTGGACGGGGAACGCCAACCGGTTTAGCCCTCCACGCGGTGTGCGGCCCAGAACGACGTCAGGTCGGTCGATCCGGCGGCCGCCTGCGCCGCGGCCTTGAACTCCGCCGTGGTCGACACGCCGTACCAGTGCGACTGGGCGTAGGACTTCAGCAGGTTCGCCATCGCCGTGTCGCCGATCAGCCGCCGCAGGTCGTGCAGGGTGCACTTGCCGTAGTTGTAGACCACCGTCGAGTACCGGGACGAATGCGCGTCCCAGTACGCCATCGAGTTGGTCAGCTTCTCCGCGCTCGACTGCCAGGTGATGCCGCAGCCGCTGCCGGTGATCCCGCGGTAGAGGTCGGTGGCGTAGTCGGTGAAGCTCTCGTCGAGCCACGGCGAGTTGTACTCGTCGTCGCCGACGATCCCGTAGAACCACTGGTGCGCCAGCTCGTGGGGGAGCGCCGTGGTGGACACGAGGTCCATCACGAAGCCCGGGTACTCCATGCCGCCGAACCAGAAGTTGTTGTCCAGCACCACGTCCACTTCACCGTACGGGTAGTCGCCGAAGCGGCCCGAGTGGACGTCGATCGAGTCCGCGGCCAGGGTCAGCATCTGGTTGGCGCTGCTGGTCGAGATCCCGCTGACCGAGTAGACGTTGACCCGCACGCCCTTGCCGGACGTCGTGGCGATCTTCGCGAACGGGCCGGCCGCCCACGCGAAGTCCCGCACCTTGGCCGCCACGGCGTGCGTGGTGGTCGTGGTGCCGCTGGTCGTCTCGGTCGAGGTCCCGGTGGCCGGGGTCAGCAGTGACGTCGGGTGCACGAGGGTGACGTCGAAGTCGCTGATCACCGTGTAGAACGACTCGCCGTTGTTCGTGTACGGGTCGAGGTGCCAGCCCGCGCCGTCGCGGACCGCGAGCACCGGCAGCGCGTTGCCGATCATGTTGTACGCGCCGTCGTGGCCGAACCGGTCGGCACCGCTCGGCACGACGATCTTCAGGTCGAACCCGATGGTCGCGGACTGACCCTGCGCCAGGGGTGCGGGCAGCGTGATCTTCATGGCCGTGCAGTTCACGCTCAGCGCGGACGGCGTGCCGCCGGTGACGTTCGTGACCGTGATCGGCGTCGTCGGGCAGGCGCCGTGGTAGTTGTCCCAGAGCCGCAGGTACACCTCGGGCAACGCGGTCGCCGAGCCGTTGGTGAAGCTGACGCTCTGGTGCCCGGTCCACGTGTCGCCCGCGGTGTTCGACGTCAGGTTCACCGTGTAGGCGGGGTTGACCGGGGTGCGCGTCGAGTCGGCGGGGGCGGCCGAGATCGTCCAGGTGAAGGTGGCGCTGCCGCTGTTGCCCGCCGGGTCCTGCGCCGTGACGGTGACCGACGAAGTACCCGCGGTCGTCGGGGTACCGGTGATCTTGCCGGTGCTCGCGCCGATCGCGAGACCCGCGGGCAGGCTGGTGGCGCCGTAGGTCAGCGTGTCGCCCTGCGGGTCGCTCGCCTGGATCTGCAGCGACGCGGCCTGGCCGACGGCGCCGGTCTGGGCGCCCGGCGAGGTGACGACCGGGGACTGCGAGGTCCCCGCGGTGGTCAGCGAGAAGTCGTCGAGGACGAAGTTGGTGGCCAGGCTGGAATCCTCGGTGCCGGTGATCTTCAGCGTCACCGTCTGGCCGAGGTAGCGGGAGACGTCCACAGTGCGCTGGAGGTAGCCGGTGTTCTTGTCGAGGTTGGAATAACTGGCCAGGGTGTCGGACCCCGCCTGCACCACCAGCTTGTCGTACTTCGTGCTGGTCGTCGTCTCCTTGGTGTCGATGTGCTGCCACCACGAGAGCGCCGCCGACGCGCAGCCGGCGGGCAGCGTCAGCGACTGGGACAGGGTGTCGGTGTGCGTGCTGCCGGTGCCGTCCAGCCGGGCGATCATCGTCCCGCCGTGCGCGGGTTGCGCCGTGGTGGCGGCGGTGATGACGCCGGTGGTCTGGGTCCACGGCGTGGTGCCGCTCTCGAACCCGCCGTTGCCGACGATCTGGTCACCGCAGACCACGGCGGCCTCGGCCGGCGCGGCGACGGCAACGGTGCCCAGCAGGCCGATGGCCACGCCGAGCACGGCAGGAAGCACCCTCGATCTCATGGAGGTCGTCCTTTCCCGGCTCCGCCCGTGGGAGCCAGGAGAAGCGTCCCCTTCGGTCCGGATGGGCGGAACCCGCCAAGAGTCGGGTTCCGGCTGCGTGAGTGCCGCTTTCGTCGTGTATGCGCGGCAACGTCCGGGTGTACGCATCTTGTACGGCTCCTTGCGAGCTTGGGGCATCCGACCGGGAGGAAGACATGGCCCCCAAGTTCAAGGCGCTCACCGTGGCCGTCGGCGCGCTTCTCGCGCTGGCCGGCAGCGGGGTCGCGCACGCCGCTTCGACGCCCGTGGCCGCCGACGCCACCGGCATGGAAGCGATCTTCAACAACCCGCCCGAGAACGGCGACCGCGACCACTCCATCGAAACGCGGCTGGTCCAGCTGGCCAACGGCACCCCGGCCGGGGCGGAGATCCACATCTCCCTCTTCAGCTGGACCCGGCCGGCGCTCGCCGAGGCGGTCAAGGCGGCGCAGGCCCGTGGCGTCAAGGTGCGGATCGCGCTCGACGGTGCCGCCGACGACGACCCGGCCAACACCGCGATGCCGATCCTCAAGTCCGCCGGGCTCACCCAGCTGGTCTTCTGCGGCACCGGCGCCGACAACACCGGCTGCATCGCCCACGACGGCAGCCCGCACTCGATCAACCACGACAAGCTGTGGATGTTCTCCGAGACCGAGGGCAAGAAGGACGTCGTCGTCATCGGCTCCTACAACCTGACCACGGTGCAGGGCAACATGTTCAACAACGCGTTGCTCACCCACGGCGACCCGGACCTGTACGGCTTCTACCTCGGCCACATGCAGAAGATGCTGGCGCAGAAGAAGAACAACAACTACTTCGACGACGCCGGCTACCACAAGACCTTGACCACCATGGTCACCAGCTACCTCTCGCCGCGCGCCGACTCGAAGGGCGGCGACTCCGAGGAGTTCGCCACCGACACGTGGGCGCAGCTGCTGAAGTACATCACCAAGTACGAGGCCGGCTGCTCGCTCAACGTCGTGCAGGCCAACATCGCCGACTCGCGCACGCCGGTCGTGACCGAGCTGGTCCGCATCGCGAAGCTCGGGTGCAAGGTCCGGATCGTCTACGACGACCTGGGTACCGCGGCGCTGGCCGCGCTCAAGGGCAAGGCGAACGTGACGCTCAAGCGGTTCAACACGACGGCGAACGACCGTGAGATCACCGTGCACTCGAAGTACATGCTCTACACGGGCAACTACAGCGAGAAGGCCGGACGGCAGCTCGTCTTCACCGGCTCGCACAACATCTCCGGCGCGGCCCTGCGCGACAACGACGAGATCCTGATCAAGGTCGAGAACGCGGCGATCAGCGCGGCCTACCAGGACAACTTCAGCACCATCCTGGCCCGCGCCAAGTGCTCGGCCCCGGCCACCTGCTGACGGCTAGGCCGGTTTCGCCAGGACGGCTGCCGCCCGGGTCTCGAGGGGCCGGTAGCCCGCCTGGGCGGCGAGCTTGATCGCCGCTTCGCCGTGGGTGCGCGCCGTTTCGGCGTCACCCACGGCCAGCGCCGCTTCGGCGAGACCGGTCAGCGCGGCGGCTTCGCACCACGTGAAGCTCGTCTCCCGCGCGATGTCGAGTGCCGCCGTCAGGTGCGCGACGGCGTCCGCCGCGTGGCCGAGCCGGAGGCACGTCTCGCCGAGGGCGGCCAGTGCCGACGCCTCGGTGCCGCGGTCGCCGATGCGGCGGGTCAGCTCCACCCCTTCGGTCGCGTCGGCCAGCGCCCGGGTCGCGTCGCCCGCCCTCGCCTCCATGACCGCACGGCCGGACAACGCCGCTGCTTCGCCGTACTGGTAGCCGAGTTCCCGGTTGGCCGTCAGGGCCCGCTCGTAGAAACCGGCCGCCGCGGCGCTGCCGAGATCGCGGTGGACGTGCCCGAGGTCGACCAGCAGCACGGCCACGCTGAACCGCGCGCCGTCGCGTTCGGCGATCTCGAGCGCGCGGCCGAAGTGGCCGAGCGCCGCGTCGAAGTCGCCGACCTGGGCGCAGGCGAACCCGAGGTTCGCCAGCGCCATCGTGACGCCCGGCATGGCCGTTTCTTCGCACAGCCGCAACGCTTCGAGCCCGCACGCGATCGCCTCGTGCGCGTCGCCGAGGCGCTGGAGCACGGCGCTGAGGTTGTTGAGCGCCGCGGCGCGCCCGGGCGGCCACTCCGCCGCGAGCCCGTCGTCCAGGACCGTCCTCAGGTGGGCGCGGGCGTCGGCGTAGCGGCCGCTGTTGACCCCGGCGAGCGCGATGGACAGCCGCATCGCCGCCTGCGCCTGCCGATCGCCGCCGGCCTGGGCGGCGGTCAGGGCCGTCGTGGCCGTGTCGATCCACTCCGTGTGGTGACCGCGGTGGTGGAAGAACGCCCGCAGCGCGTCGGCCAGGTGCCACGCGTACTCGCGCGGGCCGTGCGCGGCCGCGTGCTCGACGGCGGCGGCGAGGTTCGGCCACTCCGTGTCCAGCCAGGCCACTGCGTCCTCGGTGCCCTCGAACGCCTGCTCCGGGTCGGGCCGGGGGAGCCGGAGGAAGTGCGGGATCAGCAGGCGTCCCGCCGCGTCGGCCGTCGCGAGGTAGTGGTCGAACAGCCGTCGCCGCGCCGCATCGGCGTCGGCAGCGGTGTCGTCGGCCGTGACCCGGCCGCCCGCGTAGCTGCGCAGCAGGTCGTGGAAGCGGTAGCGGCCGGGAAGGTGCCGTTCGACGAGGTTCGCCGCGGCGAGGGCCTTGAGCTGCTGGCTCGCGCGGCCGTCGGCGACCGCGGCGAGCCGGGCGGCCACGGGCGCGGTGAACGTCTGGCCGGGCACCAGCGCGAGCCGGCGGAACAGCAGGCGGTGCTCGGCCGGGAGAGCCCGGTAGGACACGGAGAACGCCGTCGTGACAGCGCTTTCTTCGGCGCCGTCGACGCTCAGCCCGGCCAGCGGATCGCCGTCGGCGAGCTCCCGGGCCAGCTCGGCGATGCCGGACACGTCACCGGCGCCGAGGTTGGCCGCGGCCAGCCGCAGGGCCAGCGGGAGGTGCCCGCACAGCCGGGCCAGTTCCGCCGCCGCGGCCGGCTCGGCGGCGACCGCCGGCGGCCCGAGCACGGTCTCCAGCAGCTGCCGGGAGTCCTCGGCGGGCAGCACCGACAGCGGGACCGCCCGCGCGCCGGTGCGGGCGATGAGGTCGCCGAGCCGCTGGCGGCTGGTGACCAGCACCGTGCCCGACGGCGGCAGCAGCGGCGTCACCTGGGCGCTGTCGCGGGCGTTGTCGAGCAGGACGAGCACCTGCCGGTCGGCCAGCAGCGAGCGCCAGAGCGCGGTGCGGCCGGCGGGGTCCGGCGGGATCGCGCGCGGGTCGGTGCCCAGCGCGCGCAGCAGCTGCGCGGCCGCGGCGGCCGGGGTGAGCGGGTCGTGGTCGGGGTCGAACCCGCGCAGGTCCAGGTAGAGCTGGCCGTCGGGGAACCGGTCGCGGACGCGGTGCGCCCAGCGGACGGCGAGCGCGGTCTTCCCGACGCCCGCGGTGCCGGTGACCACGCGGATGTCCGCCCCGGGGCCGGGGCCCGCCGGTTCGTCGAGCCGGGCCAGCTCGGCGGCCCGGCCGGTGAAGCCGCGGACGTCGTGGGGCAGCTGGGCCGGGCGCACCGGCTCGGGCGGGGGCTCCGGCGCGAGGTCGAGGGCCGGGTCGGCGGCGAGGATCGCGGCCTCGAGCCGGGCCAGCTCCGGCGCGGGGTCGAGCCCGAGCTCGGCGACGAGCCGGGCGCGCAGGCCGCGGAAGGCGGCGAGGGCGGCGTCGGTGCGGCCCTCGCGGTGCAGGGCGAGCATGAGCTGGCCGACGAGCCGCTGCCGGAACGGGTGCGCGGCGACCAGCGTCGTCAGCTCCGCGAGCACGGCACGGCCCCGGCCGAGCCGCAGCTGCGCGTCGATGCGGTCTTCCAGGGCGCTCCAGCGGGCTTCGTTCAGCCCGGCGAGCAGGACGCCGGCGACGTCGGCGGAGGCCGCGCCGGCCAGTGCGTCGCCCCGCCACAGGGCCAGGGCCTCGTCGAACAGTTCGACGGCGGTCTCGTCGCCGGCCGCCCGGGCCCGGCGGACGAGGGCGGTGAAGCGGTGGGCGTCGACGGTGTCCGGGTCGGTGCGCAGGACGTACCCGTGTCCTTCGGTCACGATCTCGGGGCCGCCCGCGGCGCGGAACACCGCCCGCAGCCGCGAGATGAGCGCCTGGACGGTGTTGCGCGCGCTGGCCGGGGGATCGTCGGGCCAGAGCAGGTCCACGAGCCGGTCGAGGGTGACCGGGAGGCCGGTTTCGAGCAGCAGGACGGCGAGGACGAGGCGCTGCTTGCGAGAGCCGAGATCGACCGGGGCGCCGTCCGCCGTCGCCTCGACGGCGCCGAGGACGCGGAACTCCACCCGGTCACCTCCGTTCGCCCGATCGGGGGTGCAAGCGTACTGCAAGCGCCGTGCAGGCCCGGTCCGCCATCCTGGCGGGGCTGCAGGACATGCTCCCGACGATGTCCACGGCCGGCTCGGTCGCCGGGGAACCGGCGGATTCGGCTGTCGTTGTTCCACGGGCGGCACGAGCTGGGGGTAGGACCACCGCGGCGACCTCTCCGCGTCGCCGTGGTGGCCCTTTTTTCCGGTCTGCTGCCCGAGGCAGCAGCCGCCGTGCGCAGTGGCCCGGTCCATCCTCCCGGACGCTGCGATCACGGACGGTGACCACCACGGCGTTCCGGTGGCGGCTTGCTTGCGCCGGACGCAGAATGCGCGCATGCAGCCCACGGTCGTCCGGGTGGCGCGCCTGGCCGACCCGGCCGGGCCCGCCGACGGCGTCCGCGTGCTCGTCGAACGGCTGTGGCCCCGCGGCACCGCTCGCACGGCGGTGGTCCTCGACGGCTGGTACCGCGGCCTGGCCCCCTCCGACGAGCTCCGCACCTGGTACGGCCACGATCCCGAGCGGTTCGCCGAGTTCGCCGAGCGTTACCGGGCGGAGCTGCGCGAACCCGAGCGGGTGGCGGCACTGGCGCGGCTGCGGGAGCTGGCGGGGACCGGCCCGGTGACCCTGCTGACGGCGAGCGGATCCCCGTCGATCAGCCAGGCAGCCGTGCTGGCGGCAGTGCTCACCGAGGACTGAACCCGCCCATCCGACCCTCCGGGTACGCGCCCCGACCGTCCGGGTACGCGTGTCGTCCAGCCGGCGGGGGGTTCAGGAGGGTGCCGCGTTCGTCGTCACCCGGACCGTCGCCGCGGCCGAACCGAGCGTCTCGTGCCGGGCCGTCAGCACCACTGTCCCCGGCGGTCCCGCGAACGGCCGCAGCCACACCGCCGCGGCGCCGCCCGTCGCGCCGAAGTCGAGCTCCGGGTCGCCGATCAGCTCGCCCGGGCCGGTCAACGTCAGCCGCACCGTTCCGGGCGTCCCCGCGCGCAGGGTCCCGAAGCGGTCCACCGCCGCCACCACCACCCGGGTGGCGTCGCTGCCGTCCGCGCGCAGTTCCGGGTCGTCCGGCACGCAGCTGAGCACGTCCGCACCGCGGTCGCCGCTGAAGTGCCGGCTCACGACCAGCCGCCCGCCCGCGTAGCCGTCGATGCGCAGCTCCGGCCGCCGTCCCTTCGGGACGACCAGGTCGGCGGCGAACGGCGGGTACCGCAGGTGCGGGAAGTCCGCCTTCCGGCTGCGGGCCTCGCCCGCCGGCCGGTCGTCGAGGAACAGCAGGAGGCGCTCGCAGTTGGACCAGATCGTCGCCCCCGGACCGGGACCGGACGGCTGGGCGGTGAAGTCCCAGGCGAAGCCGGGCTCGGCGACCGCCCGGACCTCCGGGTCGCCCTGCGAGGCGTAGAAGGCCGCGGCGGGCTTGGCGATGCGGAAGATGTCCGACACTCCCGCGTACTTCGACCCGCCGATCGCCCGCTGCCAGCCCGACGGGTAGTCGAAGGCGCACCACGCGAGCAGCCCGCAGTAGCGGTCGTCCGCCGCGGCCAGGTCGTGGGCCTTCGCGTGCAGCTCCGCCTGCTGCTCCCGGCCGCCCGGGGCGTCGGTGCGGCGGTACGCACGGGCCCCGGCGAGGGTGCCGATCGTCTCCGTCACCAGGTACGGCACGCCCGGCGAGGGCGGGCGCAGCCGGAAGGGCACGCCGCGCCGGGCGGTGTAGTCGTTGTAGGCCAGGACTTCGACGTCGCTGCCGGCGAACCGCCCGAGCGTGGGGCTGGCCAGTGCGCCGCTGGTCGGCCGCGACGGGTCGAGCTGCCGGGCGAGCCGTCCGGTCCGCTGGTACATCGCCGTCGTGCCGGTGGCCTCGTTCACGCGGGTGCCCCAGACGACGATGCTCGGGTGGTTGCGGTCGCGCACGACCATCCCCTCGACGTCCGCCAGGTTCTGCCGCTGCCAGGCGTCGTCCCCGACGTGGCCCCAGCCCGGGATCTCCTCCCACACCAGCAGGCCCAGCTCGTCGCAGGCGTCGAGGAAGGCGCTCGACTGCGGGTAGTGCGAGCAGCGGACCATGGTGCAGTTGAGCTCGCGACGCAGGATCTCGGCGTCACGCCGCTGCACGCGGTCCGGCATCGCGCCGCCGGCGAACGGGTACCACTGGTGGCGGTTGAGGCCGAACAGCTTGAGCCGCCGTCCGTTGAGGAAGAAACCGTCGGTGGTGAACCGCGCGTCGCGGAACCCGGTCCGCACCACCCGCTGGTCCAGGGCGCGTTTCCCGGATTCGACCGTCACCACGACGTCGCACAGGGCGGGGTCCTCGACGTCCCAGAGCCGCACCCCGTCGAGCCCGCCGACGTCGAATTCGACCTTCGTGCCCCGCACCGGCGCGGCACCGCGCGCGAGTTCGCGGCCCGCCTGGCGCACCGACGCGGTCACCTGACCCGCGACGGGCGTGTCGAGCGTGCACGTGAGGTGCAGCGACCGGCCGGGGGAGAGGACGTCGACCGGCCGCGCGAAGACGTCGGTCAGGCGGACCCGGGGCACCGCGCCGACCGTGGCCGGGCGGTAGATCCCGGCGGGCTGGTAGAAGTCGATCACCGACGGTCCGCCGCGTGGCAGGTTGGGCGGGACGTCCAGCGCCCACCGCCCGTCGACGACCACGGCGAGCACGTTGTCGCCCGCGACGACGTCCGGCAGCGCCACCTCGAAGGGCAGGTAGCCGCCTTCGTGCGTGGCGACGAGCCGGCCGTTGAGGTGCACCTCGGCGTTCGTCATGACGCCGTCGAAGCGGGCGGTGTGGCGTTCGGTCGTCGTCGCGGTGAAGTGCTTGCGGTAGATCCACCGGTCCTGCCAGGACGCCGGGTCCCACCCGGTCCACGAAAGCGGGGTGACGCAGTGGGGCAGCTGCACCGGCGAAAGGTCGATCTCGTCGAAGCCGAGTTCGGTGCAGCCGTCGTCGTACCGCCCGAACAGCCAGAAATCACCCAGCCGTACGGAATCCGGGCCGGGCGCGGCGTGCCCGGCCGAGCCGGCGACGGCGGCGCCGAGCAGCGCGGCGCCGCTCGCGGCCAGGAACCCGCGCCGGGACAGTCGCGGCTGCTTGCCGGTCATGCGCGACCTCCGTGCTCGGGCTTCCCTGGACTATCGCCGGTGACCGGTAAGACGTCACAAACGATCAGAGGGTTGCTCAGCGCAGGGTCGAGGCGCGGACCACCAGTTCCGGGGTGAACACGACCTTCCGGTGTTCGTGGGCGGTTTCGGACACCTCGGCCAGCAGCAGCTCCACCGCCGTGCGGCCCAGCCGCCGGCGCGGCTGGCGGACCGAGGTCAACGGCACCGCGGCCGCCGCGGCGAACTCGATGTCGTCGTAGCCCACGATCGCCAGGTCGTCCGGGACGCTCATGCGGAGGTTCGCGCACGTCTGGAGCAGCCCGAGGGCGACGAGGTCGTTGGCGCAGAAGGCGGCGGTGGGGCGGACCGACGCGGGCAGGCCCGCCAGCCGCTCGCCGGCGCCGCGGCCGTCGGCCACGGTCAGCGCCGTCGTCGTCAGGTCGACGAGGTGGTCCGGGCCGAGCCCGGCGGCTGCCAAGGCCCGCAACGCGCCGAGGCGCCGGTCGCGGACCTGGCCGACCGTCGTGTGGTTGCCGATGAAGGCGATCCGCTCGTGGCCCTGCTCGACCAGGTGCCGCACGGCGATCTCGCCGCCGTAGACGTCGTCGACCGCGACCGAGCAGTGCGTGGTGCCTGCGGGCGTCCGGTCGACGACGACCACCGGCGTCCCGCGGCGCGCGATCTCGCCCAGCAGCGGGGCGTCCGGGTCGACCGGCGTGATGAGGACGCCCTGGACGCGCTGCTGTTCGAGGCGCCCGAGGTAGGCCGCCTCCCGGGACGGCTGGTGGGCGCTGTTGCAGAGGAACAGCGACAGGCCGCCCTCGCCCGCAGCGTCTGCAGTGTCCTCCATACCGGTCGCGACGTCGGTGAAGAACGGGTTGCTGCCGTCGAGCATCACGTAGGCGAGCACCCGGCTGCGCCCGGCGCGCAGCTGCCGGGCGGATTCGTTGCGCACGAAGCGGAGTTCGGCCATCGCGGCCTCGACCCTGGCGCGGGTCGCCGGGCTGACCCGGTCGGGCCGGTTGAGCACGTTGGACACCGTGCCGAGGGAGACGCCGGCGGCCGCCGCGACCTCCTTCATCCCCGCCGCGCGGGGCTCCGCGCCGGGCTCCCTGACGACCATCACAACCCCCTCTTCGACGAGCACTGTTGAAACGTAACATCACCGCGAATGACCTGGTGAAGATGCCGTTTGGCCACGCCTTCGCCGATGCATTGACTTCTCGTTCCGTCGCATAGTAGCTTCACCGCACCAGATTTGTGAAACCTTTCAATCCGGAGGTCGCGATGACGCGGCAGGACCCGGGCCGGGTGCCTCTGCTGGAGGTGCGCGGCGTGACGAAGTCGTTCGGCGCGGTCGCGGCCGTCGCCGGCGTGAGCTTCGGGCTGCACGCCGGGGAGGCCCACGCGCTGGTCGGGGAGAACGGCGCCGGCAAGTCCACGATCGTCAAGATGCTGGCCGGGGTGCACAAGCCCGACGACGGCACGCTGCTGCTCGACGGCGAGGCGGTCGAGTTCGGTTCCCCCGCCGACGCGAAGGCGGCCGGCATCGCGGTCATCTACCAGGAGCCCACCCTGTTCCCGGACCTGAGCGTCGCGGAGAACATCGTGATGGGCCACCACCCGCGCAAGAGCCTCGGCCGGATCGACCGGGCGGCGGTCCGCGCCGAGGCCGAGCGCCTGTTCGCCCGCCTCGGCGTGCGGATCGACCCCGCCCGGCCCGCCAGGGGGTTGTCGATCGCCGACCAGCAGATCGTCGAGATCGCCAAGGCGCTCAGCGCCGACGCCCGCGTGCTGGTGATGGACGAGCCGACCGCCGCGCTGACCCAGGTCGAGGTCGAGCGGCTGTTCAGCGTCGCCAGGGCGTTGCGCCAGGAAGGCGCGGCGATCATGTTCATCTCCCACCGCTTCGAGGAGATCACGGAGCTCTGCCAGCGCGTGACGATCATGCGCGACGGCAAGCACGTCTCCACCGACGCGCTCGAAGACGTCACCGTCGAGGAGATGGTGAAGCGCATGGTCGGCCGCGACCTCGACGCGTTGTTCCCCAAGCAGGACGTCGAACCCGGCGCGGTCGTGCTGGAGGTCGAGGGCCTGGCCCGCGAGGGCGTCTTCCGCGACATCTCCTTCTCCGTGCGCGCCGGCGAAATCGTCGCGTTCGCCGGGCTGGTCGGCTCGGGCCGCTCCGAAGTCGTGCAGGCCGTCTTCGGGGTCGACGAGCGGGACGCGGGCGTGGTGAAGGTGAGCGGCAAGAAGCTCAAGCCGCACTCGTCGCGGGCCGCGATGGCCGCCGGGATGGCCCTCGTGCCCGAGGACCGCCGCCAGCAGGGCCTGATCATGGACCTCTCGATCGAGCGGAACGTGACGCTGCCGCGTTCGCGCGCGCTGTCGAAGCTCGGCTTCCTGACCGGCGCGAGCGAGCGGCAGGAAGCGCGGCGCTGGACCGAGCGGCTGCGCACCAAGTACCGCAGGCTCGGCGACCCCGTCGGCACGCTCTCGGGCGGCAACCAGCAGAAGGTCGTGCTGGCCAAGTGGCTGGCGATGGCGCCGAAGGTGCTGATCGTGGACGAGCCGACGCGCGGCATCGACGTCGGCACGAAGGCCGAGGTCCACCGGCTGATGTCGGCGCTGGCCGCCGAAGGTGTCGCGATCGTGATGGTGTCTTCGGAACTGCCGGAGGTGCTCGGCATGGCCGACCGCGTGCTGGTGATGCGGGAGGGCCGGATCGTGGCCGAGCTCCCGCGCGCCGAAGCGACCGAAGACTCGGTGATGTTCGCCGCGATGGGGCAGGGGGCCGCCGCATGACCGTCACCGAGGAGGCCCGCGTGGCGAAGGAGCCGACCGTCCACTCCGGACGCTCGTGGACCGCGAACGTGCTGAAGGCCCGGGAATCCGGCATCGTCCTCGCGCTGATCGTCCTGGTCGCGTTCACCGCGACCCAGAACTCCCGGTTCCTGTCCGGGCAGAGCATCCGCGACATCCTGCTCGGCACGGCCATCCTGGCGGTGCTCGCCGTCGGGCAGGCGATCGTGATGATCACCCGCAACATCGACCTCTCGGTCGGCTCGGTGCTCGGCCTGGCCGCGTTCGCCGTGGGCTCGCTGATGAAGGACAACCCGGGCCTGCCGGTGCTCGTCGCGATCCTCGTCGGGCTCGGTGTCGGCGCAGCCTGCGGGCTGCTCAACGGCGCCCTGGTGCGCTTCGGCCAGGTCCCCGCGCTGGTTGTCACCCTCGGCACGCTCTACGCCTACCGCGGCGTCAGCTACTTCTGGGCCGGCGGGCAGCAGATCAACGCCGACAAGCTGCCGGCGTCCTTCCTGGACTTCGGCACGGCGTCGGTGCTCGGCGTGCCGTGGCTGGTGCTCATCGCGGTGCTGGTCCTGGTCGTCGCCGGGATCGTGCTGCGCAGCTACCGCGCCGGCCGCGAGCTGTACGCGATGGGGTCGAGCCCGCAGGCCGCACAGCTGGCCGGCATCAAGGTCGGCCGCAACACCAGCGCGGCGTTCCTGGTCAGCGGCGCCCTCGCCGGGCTCGCCGGCGTCCTGTTCGCCGCCCGGTTCGGCACCGTGGACGCGGCCGCCGGCACCGGCTACGAGCTGAACGTCGTCGCCGCGGCCGTGGTCGGCGGGGTCGCCGTGTTCGGCGGCAGCGGCTCGGTCTGGGGCGCGGGCCTCGGCGCGCTGCTGCTGACCGTCATCGGCAGCGCCCTGGCCGTGCTCGACATCAACCAGTTCTGGCAGCAGGCCATCGTCGGCGCGCTGATCCTGCTGGCCATCGGCGCCGACCGGCTGGTCGCCGTCCGGGTCGCCAAGGCACTGAAGAAGAGGGATTCCCATGTCTGACCAGGGGAACCGGCTCGGCAGGCTGCTCAGCTGGGACGCCGCCGTCGTCCTCGTGACGGTGCTCGTCCTCATCGTGGCCTCCGGCGCCGTCGACAACTTCGGCACCAGCCGCAACTTCACGTTCCTGCTGCTCGACCTGCTCCCGATCGCGCTGGTCGCGCTGCCGATGACGTTCATCATCGTCACCGGCGAGATCGACCTTTCGGTGGCGAGCACGCTCGGCCTGACGTCGGCGGTGATGGGCTCGCTGTGGGACGCGGGCCTGACGATCGAGACGATCATCCCGCTCTGCATCGTGCTCGGCGGGGTCCTCGGCGCCCTGAACGGCTTCTTCGTCACCGTGCTGAAGCTGCCGTCCCTCGCCGTCACGATCGGCACCCTGGCGCTCTACCGCGGCCTCGCGTTCGTCGTGCTGGGTGACTCCGCGGTCGCCGACTTCCCGCGCGACTACACGAGCTGGGTCACCGGGACGATCGGCGACGGCCCGATCCCGAACGTGCTGATCCCGCTGGTCGTCGTCGCGCTGATCTTCGGCGTCGTGCTGCACGCGACCCCGATCGGCCGCGGTGTCTTCGCGGCCGGCGCGGGCGAGCAGGCGGCCCGGTTCGCCGGCATCCGCACCGGACGGCTCAAGTTCTGGCTGTACGTCGTGAGCGGCGCGGTCGCCGGTCTGGCCGGGGTCCTGTGGACGCTGCGGTACTCCAGTGCCCGCGCCGACAACGGCTTCGGCCTCGAACTGGCCGTCGTGGCCGCCGTGCTGCTCGGCGGCGTGTCCATCTTCGGCGGCAAGGGCACGCTGCCCGGCGTGCTCGCCGGGGTGGTCCTGCTGGCCTCGCTGCAGAACGCCCTGCGCCTGCAGGACGTGTCCAACGAAGCGCTCAACATCGTGACCGGCGTGCTCCTCATCGTGTCGGTCCTGCTCCCCAACATCGTGACTTCGGCCCGCACGGCAGTGCGACGCCGTCGGCAAGCGGTAACTCCGGAAAGGTGACGAAGATGTCCCGACGGTTCCTCACCGGCAGGCTCCTCACAGGCGCAGTGTCTGCCGGGCTGGTGCTGGTCCTCGCCGCGTGCAGCGGTACGACCAAGAACGACAACGCCGGCTCCGGCGCCCAGCAGTCCACCGCCGCGGCGAACCCGAACGCCGCGGCGAAGGAGGGCGTCAAGATGGCGTTCCTGCCCAAGCAGCTCAACAACCCCTACAGCGACATCGAGGTCAGCGGCGGCAAGGAAGCCCTGGGCGAGCTGAAGGGCGAGTACAAGCTGGTCGGGCCGAACGACGCCAGCGCGTCGTCGCAGGTCAGCTACATCAACACGCTGATCCAGCAGCAGCAGGACGTCATCGGCATCGCCGCGAACGACCCGAACGCCGTCTGCCCGTCGCTCAACCAGGCCCGCAGCGCCGGCATCAAGGTCGTCGCGTTCGACTCCGACGCCGCGAAGGACTGCCGCGACGTCTTCATCAACCAGGCCACCACCCAGGGCATCGGCGAGGCGCTGGCCAAGCAGGCGAAGGACCTTTCCGGCGGGTCGGGTGAGATCGCGGTGCTGTCCGCGACGCCGAACGCCACCAACCAGAACGCCTGGATCGAGGTCCTCAAGAAGGAACTGGCCAAGCCGGAGTACGCGGGCTTGAAGCTGGACAAGATCGCCTACGGCAACGACGACGACCAGAAGTCGTTCCAGGAGGCCCAGGGCCTGCTGCAGTCGTTCCCGAACCTCAAGGTGATCGTCTCGCCGACCACCGTGGGCATCGCGGCCGCCGCGCGTTACGTCAGCTCGTCGAGCTACAAGGGCAAGGTCGCGGTGACCGGGCTCGGCACGCCGAACCAGATGCGCGCCTTCGTCAAGGACGGCACCGTCAAGCAGTTCGCGCTGTGGAACCCGGCCGACATCGGCTACCTCGCCGCCTACGCGGGTGTCGCGCTCAAGTCCGGCCAGATCACCGGCAAGACGGGCGAGAAGTTCAAGGCGGGCAAGCTCGGCGACTACACGATCGGCGAGAACGGCGAGATCGTCCTCGGCCCGCCGACGACGTTCGACGCGAACAACATCGACAAGTTCAACTTCTGAGACTGTTCACCTTCCCAGACTCCCGGCCGGGTCGCGACGGGCGGCCCGGCCGGGTTCCACCAAGGACGGACCGTGCCCCGATACTGCTTCTGCCTGCAGGTCAAACCCGACCGGCTGGCCGAGTACGCCGAGCGTCACCGCGCCGTCTGGCCGGAGATGCGGCAGGCCCTGCACGACACCGGCTGGCGCAACTACTCGCTCTTCCTGCGCGAGGACGGCCTCCTGATCGGCTACGTCGAGGCCGACGACCTCGCCGCCGCGCAGGCCGCGATGGCGAAGACCGACGTCAACGCGCGCTGGCAGGCGGAGATGGCGGAGTTCTTCACCGGCCTGGACGGCGGCCCGCCCGACGAGGGCTTCCAGCTCCTGACCGAGGTCTTCCACCTCGAACCCCCAACCGTCGCGGAAGGACAGTGATCGCCGTGGGCGACTTGACGGCCGTGAAGCAGGCCTTGCGGGCGCAGCGCATCGAGACGCCGTCGTGGGCGTACGCGAACTCGGGCACCCGGTTCAAGGTGTTCCCGCAACCCGGTGTCCCGCGGACGCCGGAGGAGAAGATCGCCGACGCGGCGATGGTGCACCAGCTCACCGGGGTGGCGCCGAGCGTGGCGCTGCACATCCCGTGGGACAAGGTCGACGACTACGGTGCCCTGACCGCGTACGCGCGGGACCTCGGCGTCGAGATCGGCGCGATCAACACCAACGTCTTCCAGGACGAGGACTACAAGCTCGGTTCGGTGACCAACCCGGACGCCGGGATCCGCCGCAAGGCGACCGACCACCTCCTGGAAGCCGTCGACATCATGGACGCGACGGGCTCGCGGGACCTGAAGCTGTGGTTCTCGGACGGCATCAACTACCCCGGCCAGGACGACATCCGCGACCGGCAGGACCGGCTGGCGGCCGCGCTGAAAGAGACGTACGACCGGCTGGGGCCGGACCAGCGGATGCTGCTGGAGTACAAGCTGTTCGAGCCCGCGTTCTACGCCACCGACGTCCCGGACTGGGGCACCTCCTACGCCCACTGCATGGAGCTGGGGGAGCGGGCCACGGTCTGCATCGACACCGGCCATCACGCACCGGGGACGAACATCGAGTTCATCGTGGCGTTCCTGCTGCGGGCCGGGAAGCTCGGGGCATTCGACTTCAACTCGCGGTTCTACGCCGACGACGACCTGATGGTCGGGGCGGCGGACCCGTTCCAGCTGTTCCGGATCATGTACGAGATCGTCCGCGGCGACGCGCTCGACCCGTCGTACGGGATCACGTTCATGCTCGACCAGTGCCACAACATCGAGGCGAAGATCCCGGCGATCATCCGGTCGGTGATGAACGTCCAGGAAGCCACCGCCAAGGCCCTGCTCGTCGACCGGGCCGCGCTGCGGACCGCCCAGCAGTCGGGTGACGTGCTCGGCGCCAACGCCGTGCTGATGGACGCCTACAACACCGACGTCCGGCCGCTGCTGGCCGAGCTGCGCACGGACGCCGGGCTGGACCCGGACCCGATCGCCGCCTACGCCCGCAGCGGATACCAGGAGAAGATCGTGGCCGAGCGCGCCGGCGGCACGCAGGCCGGATGGGGAGCATGAGGATGACCGTGCCGGAGCAGCTCATCGCGCGCAGCAACGCGCTCGGGGCCGACCCGCGCAACACCAACTACGCCGGCGGCAACACCTCCGCCAAGGGCGCGGTGACCGACCCGGTCACCGGCTCGCCCACCGACGTCCTGTGGGTCAAGGGCTCCGGCGGCGACCTCGGCACGCTCAAGGAGTCCGGCCTCGCCGTGCTGCGGCTCGACCGGCTGCGCGCCCTGGTCGACGTGTACCCGGGGGTGGAGCGCGAGGACGAGATGGTCGCCGCGTTCGACTACTGCCTGCACGGGCGCGGCGGGGCGGCGCCGTCGATCGACACCGCGATGCACGGCCTGGTGGAGGCCCCGCACGTCGACCACCTGCACCCCGACTCGGGGATCGCCCTGGCCACGGCGGCCGACGGCCCGGCGCTGACCAAGGAGTGCTTCGGCGACCGCGTGGCGTGGGTGGACTGGCGGCGCCCCGGGTTCCAGCTGGGCCTGGACATCGCCGCGGTGAAGGCCGCGAACCCGCAGGCCATCGGCGTGATCCTCGGCGGGCACGGCATCACCGCGTGGGGCGCCACCTCGGAGGAGTGCGAGCGCAACTCCCTGGAGATCATCCGGACCGCCGAAGCCTTCCTGGCGTCCCGGGGCGCCGCGGAGCCGTTCGGACCGGTCGTCCCGGGCTTCGAAGCGCTTCCGGATGCCGAGCGGCACGCGCGGGCGGCGGCGCTGGCGCCGGTGATCCGCGGGCTGGCCTCGACCGACCAACGCCAGGTCGGCCACTACACCGACAGCGACGTCGTCCTCGAGTTCCTCTCCCGCGAGAAGCTCCAGCCGCTCGCCGCACTGGGTACGTCCTGCCCGGATCACTTCCTGCGTACCAAGGTCCGGCCCCTGGTCGTGGACCTCCCGGCGACCGCGCCCCTGGAAGACGTCGTCGCCCGGCTGAAGGAACTGCACGCCGAGTACCGCGACGCCTACCGCGGCTACTACGAGCGGCACGCCGACGCCGATTCGCCCGCCATGCGCGGCGCCGACCCGGCCATCGTGCTCGTCCCCGGCGTCGGGATGTTCTCCTTCGGCAAGGACAAGCAGACCGCGCGGGTGGCGGGGGAGTTCTACGTCAACGCCATCAACGTCATGCGCGGCGCCGAAGCCGTGTCGACGTACGCGCCGATTCCGGAGAGCGAGAAGTTCCGGATCGAATACTGGGCCCTGGAAGAGGCGAAGCTCCGGCGGATGCCCAAGCCCAAGCCCCTCGCCGGGCGGATCGCCCTGGTCACGGGCGCCGGGTCGGGGATCGGCAAGGCCATCGCGATCCGGCTCGCGGCCGAAGGCGCGTGCGTGACGATCGCCGACCTCAACGCCGACGCGGCCGCGGAGGTCGCGGCGGAGATCGGCGGCACGGCCGTCACCGCCGACGTCACCGATGCCGCGGCGGTGCAGGCGGCGATCGACGCGACCGTGCTGGCCTACGGTGGGATCGACCTGGTGGTCAACAACGCCGGGCTGTCCATCTCGAAGCCGCTGCTGGAGACCACCGAACGCGACTGGGACCTCCAGCACGACGTCATGGCCAAGGGCTCGTTCCTGGTCGCCCGGGCGGCGGCCAAGGCCATGATCGACCAGGGCGTCGGCGGCGACATCGTCTACATCTCGTCGAAGAACTCCGTGTTCGCGGGCCCGAACAACGTCGCCTACGGTGCCGCGAAGGCCGACCAGGCCCACCAGGTCCGGCTGCTGGCGGCCGAACTCGGTGCGCACGGCATCCGGGTCAACGGCGTCAACCCCGACGGCGTGGTCCAGGGTTCCGGCATCTTCGCCGGTGGCTGGGGCGCCCAGCGGGCCGCGGTGTACGGCGTCGAAGAGGCGAAGCTCGGCGAGTTCTACGCCCAGCGCACCATCCTCAAGCGCGAGGTGCTGCCCGAGCACGTCGCCGCCGCGGTGTTCGCCCTCACCGGCGGCGAGCTGACCCACACCACCGGGCTGCACGTGCCGGTGGACGCCGGGGTGGCCGCCGCGTTCCTGCGCTGACTTCGCTGGAGGACCGATGACTTTGGATCGCATCACGCCGCGCCGCGCCCGCGTCGGCCTGGTTTCCGGCGGCCTCGGCGCGTACTGGCCGCAGTTCCCGGGGCTGCTGCCGCAGCTGCAGGCTTCGGCCCGGCGCGTCACCGAGCGGCTGTCCACGATGGACTGCGAGGTGGTCGACGCCGGGTTCGTCTCGGACGCCGTCGAAGGGGCGGCCGCGGCGGAGAAGCTGCGGGTGGCCGGGTGCGACCTGATCGTCGGCTTCCTCACGACGTACCTGACGTCCAGCATGCTGGCCCCGGTCGCGCAGCGCTCGGGCGCGCCGGTGCTGCTGCTGAACCTGCAGCCCAGCGAGGCGATGGACCACGAGTCCTTCGACACCGGCGCGTGGCTGGCCTACTGCGGCGCCTGCCCGCTGCCGGAGATGGCCAACAGTTTCCGGCGGCTCGGTGTCGAGTTCCGCTCGGTGTCGGGGTACCTGGAGGACGAACGCGCCTGGACGCGGATTTCCCGCTGGATCAAGGCGGCCGGCGTACGGGCGGCCCTGCGGCACGGGCGCCACGGCCTGCTCGGGCACCTGTACCCGGGCATGATGGACGTCTCCACCGACCCGACGCTCGTTTCGGCCCAGCTCGGCGGGCACGTCGAAATCCTGGAGGTCGACGACCTGCGGGTGCGCGTGGAGAAGGTCACCGACGACGAGACCGCCGAGCGGGTCGCGCTGGCCCGCGAAGTGTTCACTGTGGACGAGTCCGTTGTGGACGAAGACTTCGCTTGGGGTGCCCGGGTTTCGGTCGCCCTCGACCGGCTCGTCGACGACTTCTCGCTCGACTCGCTGGCCTACTACCACCGCGGTCTCGACGGTGAGACCCACGAGCGCGTCGGCGCCGGGTTCATCCTCGGCGCGTCCCTGCTCACCGCGCGCGGCATCCCGGCCGTCGGCGAGTACGAGCTGCGGACGTCACTGGCCATGCTGGTCATGGACCGGCTCGGCGCGGGCGGCTCGTTCACCGAGCTGCAGGCGCTGAACTTCCGCGACGGCGTGGTCGAGATGGGCCACGACGGCCCGGCGCACCTCGGGATCAGCGCCCGCAAGCCGCTGCTGCGCGGCCTGGGCGTCTACCACGGCAAGCGCGGCTGGGGCGTGTCGGTGGAGTTCGACGTCAAGCCCGGACCGGTGACGCTGTGCGGGCTGGGCCAGGGCCGCGACGGGACCTTCACGCTCATCGCGTCGGAAGGCACGGTCGTGCCCGGACCGCTGCTGCGGATCGGCAACACGACCTCCCGCGTCGACTTCGGCTGCGACCCGGGGGAGTGGACCGACGCGTGGTCGGCCAGCGGGATCGCGCACCACTGGGCGCTCGGCACCGGCCACCGCGTCGCCGAGCTGACGGCGGTCGCGGATCTGCTCGGCCTCCAGCTGTCGGTGGTGCGTCCGTGAAGCGAGTCGCAGCCGTCGACCTCGGCGCGTCCAGCGGGCGGGTGATGGCCGGGAGCGTAGGGCCCGGCGTGCTGAGCGTCGGGGAGGTCCGGCGCTTCCCGAACGGCGGCGTCCGCGCGGGACCGGCGCTGTACTGGGACATCCTGGGCCTCTACCGCGAGACCCTGGCCGGGATCCGCGAAGCCGGGCGCCTGGACGGTGTCGGCATCGACTCCTGGGCGGTCGACTACGGGCTCCTCGACGACCGCGGCGCGCTGCTCGGCAACCCCGTCCACTACCGCGACTCGCGCACCGACGGGGTGCCGGCTTCGGTGGCCGAGGTCGTCTCCGCACGTGCGCTCTACGACGTGACGGGACTGCAGCAGCTGCCGTTCAACACGCTGTACCAGCTGGTGTCCGAAGGTGGCCGCCTCGAGGCGGCGTCGACCATGCTGCTCATCCCCGACCTGCTGAACTTCTGGCTCACGGGCTCGATCGGCGCCGAGCGCACGAACGCCTCGACCACGCAGCTGTACGACGTCCGCGCGCAGACGTGGGCTGCTTCGCTGGCGTCGAAGGTCGGGATTCCGCCGCGGCTGCTGCCGCCCCTGCGCGACCCGGGGACGGTGGTGGGCACCGCGGACGAGCTGTCCGGCGTGCCGGTGGTGGCGGTCGGCTCCCACGACACGGCGTCGGCGGTGGTCGCGGTCCCGGCCTCGCCCGGGACGAACTTCGCCTACATCTCGTCGGGCACCTGGTCCCTGGCCGGCCTGGAGCTGCCCGCGCCGGAGCTGAGCGACGCGGCACTGGCGGCGAACTTCACGAACGAGGGCGGCGTCGACGGCACCATCCGGTTCCTGCGCAACGTGATGGGCCTGTGGGTGCTGTCGGAGACGCTGCGGACGTGGTCGTGCCCGGAAGACCTGCCGTCGTTGCTGGCCGCCGCGGCCGCGGCGCCCGCGCTGGCGGCGGTGGTGGACATCGACGCGCCGGAGTTCTTGCCGCCGGGTGACATGCCGGCCCGCCTTTCGGCGGCCTGCCGAGCCACCGGCCAGCAGCCGCCATCGGATCGCGCGGCGATGGTCCGCTGCATCGTGGACAGCCTGGCCATGGCCCACCGCCGCACGATCCGCGCCGCGGCCGACCTGGCCGGCCGCAGGGTGGACGTGATCCACCTGGTCGGCGGCGGAGCCCGCAACGAGCTGCTGTGCCAGTCGACGGCGGACGCGTGCGGGGTACCGGTGCTGGCGGGCCCGGTCGAAGCGGCGGCGCTGGGGAACGTGCTGGTCCAGGCCCGGGCACTGGGGGAGGACCTGCCGGACCTGGCGGCGATGCGGGCGTTGGTGCGCGAGACACAGGAGATCCGGCGTTACGAGCCCTCGGGGACGGCGGACTGGGCGGCCGCGGAGGCCCGCCTGCACACCTGAGGCGGCCGATCGCCCGGAGTTCCGTCGGCGCTACAGCCAGCCGCGTTCGTCCGCGATCCGCACCGCTTCCACCCGGTTCCGCGCCCCGGTCTTCGTGATCGCCGCGGACACGTAGTTGCGCACCGTCCCCTCGGACAGGTACAGCCGTGCGGCGATCTCCGCGATCGTCGCCCCGCTTCGGGCCGTGATGAGCACGTCGCGTTCGCGGGCCGTCAGCGGGGATTCGCCCGCCGCCAAGGTCGCCACCGCCAGGGCCGGGTCCACCACCCGCTCGCCGTCCCGCACCCGCCGGATCGCGTCGGCGAGCACGTCGGCCGGGGCGTCCTTCACCACGAACCCGGCCGCGCCCGCCTCCATCGCGCGCCGCAGGTACCCGGCCCGCCCGAACGTCGTGAGCATCACGACCCGGCAGTCCGGCACCTGCGCGGCCAGCACCGCCGCGGCCGCCAGCCCGTCCAGGCCCGGCATCTCGATGTCGAGGAGAGCGACGTCCGGCCGGTGTTCCCGAGCCGCCGCGACGACCTCGTCCCCGCGGCCCACCGAGGCCACCACCTCGAAGTCGTCCTCGAGGGTGAGCAGCGCGCACAACGCCTCGCGGACCAGCGCCTGGTCGTCGGCGAGCAGCAATCGGATCGTCATACCGTCACCCGCAGCCGCCACCCGCGCGGGCGCTCCGGGCCGGCCGACAGGCTCCCGCCGGCCGCGGTGACGCGTTCGCGCAGCCCGTCGAGCCCGGAACCGCCGCTCGCGGTGCCGCCCACGCCGTCGTCGACGACCTCCACCGCGGACGCCGAGAGCGTCACCGCGCAGCGCGTCGCCCGTGCGTGCCGGGCCACGTTGGTGAGGCCCTCCCGCACCACCCACCCGAACAGTTCCTGGTGCCCCGGGCCGACGACGTCGGTCGCCGTCGGCAGGTCCGCGGCCACCCCGCACGCGCGCAGCAGCTCGCGGCCGCGGGCGAGCTCGCCGGCCAGCGTGACCTCGCGGTAGCCCGACACGGCCGCGCGGACGTCGGTGAGCGCCTGGCGCGCCAGCGTCTCGACGGCGGCCATCTCCTCGCCCGCGCGGGCGGGCTCCGCCGTCACCAGCCGCCGGGCCAGGGTGCTCTTCACCGTGATCGCGGTGAGCGAGTGGCCGAGCAGGTCGTGCAGGTCCCGCGCGATGCGGGTGCGTTCGGCCTCGGACGCCAGCCGCGCGACCTCGGCGCGGGCCTCGACGAGCGCGGTGTTCGCCCGGATCGCCTCGGCGAACACCGCCACCACGAGCACGGTGAACACGAGCGCGACGGCCTGCGTCCACCCCGGACCGCCCGGCCACGGCGCGACGACGGCGGCGAGCGCGGCCGCGGCCACCAGCGCGATCGCGACGCGCCGGGGGAGCCGCGGCACGGCGAGGGAAAGGACGACGGCGGCGAGGAAGAACGCGTCGGCGTGGGCGAAGGGGATCGCGAGGACGAACAACACGGCGCAAGCGCCCACGAGCAGCCAGAACGGCCGCGCGGCCCGCCGCGCCGCCAGCGCGGCCGCGACGAGGTAAGCGACGGCGAAGGCGGCCACGACCACACAACCGGTGACCGCGGCGGCGCCCGCCGAGTGCTGCAGCACGCCGGCCAGGGTCACGCCCGGGTAGACGAGCATGCCCGCGTCCAGCAGCCGCAACCGCCAGCCGTGCACCCAGCGCTGCACGTCCCTCGTCCCGTCCATCACCGGCACGCTACCGGGCCCGCAGTCGCCGGCCGTTGACCAGCACGGTGACCCCGAGCAGCAGCAGCCCGCAGGCGGCCTGCTCGATCCGCAGCCACAGCGGGAACAGCCCGGGCAGCGCGACGATCACGGCGATCGCCACGAGCATCACCGCCGAGACGATCCGCAGCCGCAGCAGCCCCTTGCGCGATCCCCGGGCGGCGCTGCGGGCGAAGGCGAACGTCAGCAGTGAACTGGCGAAGACGATCGTGGCACGCACCCAGACCGCGTCGGTCACCACCGCGGGATGGTTCCGGAACAGGACGATCACCACGAAGGTGAGCACGGAGAGCGCGGCGTACGCGCCGGTCAGCAGCAGGACCGGCCGGAAGCCGGCGGTGGCGGTTGTGGTCATGCCGAAATGCTCGTCCCGCGGGACGGCGACGGGCAGTGCCGTCCCGCACCGGCCACCGGTGACATTTGTCAGCGGCGGTGGGCGCTAGGTTCGGACGCATGCTCGAGACCCAGCGCAAGCCCGTGCCGCGCAACGACGGCGGCGAACTCGACACCGCGACGGCGTTCCTGTCGTTCGCCCGCGAGTGCGTGCTCAAGAAGACCGACGGACTCACCGAGGAGCAGCTTCGCCGGGTCCTGGTCGGCTCGGGCACCACGCTGCTCGGGCTCGTCCACCACCTGACCGCGGCCGAGCAGGTCTGGTTCGGCCACTACGTCGCGGGCGGCCCGAACCCCGGTGACGTCGGGATGGACGTCCCGGACGGGCTGACCGCCCCCGAGGTCCTGGCCGGCTACCGCGCGGCGATCGAGGCGAGCGACGCGGCGATCCGGGCCGCCGGGGACCCGGACACGCCCGCGGCGGTGGCGATCGACGGCACGTTCCACACCCTGCGGTGGGTGCTGGCCCACATGACGAGCGAGACCGCCCGGCACGCCGGCCACGCCGACATCCTGCGGGAGCAGATCGACGGCGCGACCGGCCGCTGATCTGTCCGGGACAGGTCCGCCCAGTGGTCTGGACATCGGCCGAGCCGCTGTGCTCAGCTTTCCAACGTTGTAACGCCGCCGAGTCCCCTTCACCGGAACGGAGTTCCGCCGTGCGGACCAGAACAGCGAGAACCATCCGGCGGGCCTGCGCGCTCGCCGTCGCCGGGAGTGCCGTCGCGGCGGTGACCGTCGCGACGCCCGCCGCGGCCGGCCCCGCGCGCCAGACCGTGACCGCCGGGAACGCCCGCTTCCAGGTGCTGTCCCCGACCCTGATCCGCACCGAATACGCGGGTGACGGCCGCTTCACCGACGCCGCCACCTTCAACGCCGTCGGCCGCGGTGCCTTCACGCCGACGTCGTACACCAGCACGGTCTCCGGTGGCGTCCTGACCATCAAGACGAGCGCGACCACCCTGACCTACCGGCTGAACTCGGGCCCGTTCGACGGTGGCAACCTCGAGATCCGCACGAACACGGCGCTCGCCGCCCCGTGGCACCACCTGACCTGCGCGGCCGGCGCACGCTGCGAGGCCGAAGACCTCACCACCGACGGGCTCGGCGTCGCCACCGACCACTCCGGCTACACCGGAGAAGGCTTCCTCGCCGGCTTCGAGAGCACCGGCAACTCGGTGACGGCGGACGTCCTCGTCCCCACCGCGGGCACGTACTCGCTGACCGCCCGCTACGCCAACGGCCAGGGCGGCGACGGCCAGCACGTCACCCGCACGCTCAGCGTGAGTGTCGACGGCGGTGCGGCGCAGAAGCTCACCCTGCCCGTGACGGCGGACTGGAACGCCTGGGCCCTGGCCTCGGTCCCGGTCACCCTCGGCGCCGGTCACCACAGCGTCCGCCTCGAGCGCACCGCGGGCGACTCCGGCAACGTCAACCTCGACGGCCTGGCCGTCCTGACCGCCGGGGCGCCGTTCCCGTCGGCGTCGGCGCGGGCGTTCAGCGGCTGTCCGGCCGGGGTGAGCTGCGAGGCCGAAGCGGGACTCCGGTCGGGATCCGCCGTCGTCGCGACCGACCACTCCGGGTACGCCGGGCGCGGGTTCGTCGCCGAGCTGAACCGCGGCTCGACGCTCACCCACCGCGTCGCGGACGTCCCCGCCGACGGCACGTACCTGCTGCACGTCCGCTACGCCAACGGCACCGGCGGCGACGGCCGCCACGAAACGCGGACCGCGCCGGTCACCGCGAACGGCGTCACCCGCACCCTGACCCTGCCGGTCACCGACGGGTGGGACGCGTGGAAGAGCGCGTCGGTGCCGGTGGACCTGAAGGCGGGCACGAACGACGTCGTCCTGGGCTGTCCCGAGGACACCAGCTGTCACGTCAACGTCGACACCGTCGCGGTCACGCCGGCCGGGGGCACGGCACCGCCGCCGCACCTCGCGCTCGGCGGCTACCGGCGCGGCCTGGACGGCGTCAACGGCGACAACGGTTGGCCGTCGACCACCGAGGGCCTCCTGCACCAGGACGGCTGGTACCTGCTCGACGACTCGCCCTCCGCGCTGTACGACACGCGGACCCGCGCGGTGACGCCGCGGCCGTCCCACGGCGGCAACCCCTACCAGGACGGTTACCTGTTCGCCTTCGGCCACGACTACAAGGCCGGGCTGCGGGACCTGGCGACCCTGACCGGGCCACCGCAGCTGCTGCCGCGCTGGGCCTACGGCGTCTGGTACTCCGAGTACATCGACCGCACGGCGGCGGACTACCGCGACACGATCCTGCCCCGGTTCCGTAGCGAAGGCGTCCCGCTGGACGTCCTGGTCACCGACACCGACTTCAAGGCCCCGGACACGTGGAACGGCTGGCAGTTCGACACGGCCAAGTTCCCCGACCCGGCCGGCTTCTTCGCCTGGTCGAAGGCCCAGGGCCTGCACAACAACCTCAACATCCACCCCAGCATCATGGGTTCGGACCCGCAGTTCGCCCGCGCCCAGGCGACGGCGAAGGGCAAGCTGGTCAAGTCGAACTGCGGGAGCGACTGCTACGTCTTCGACTGGGGCGACCCGGACCAGCTCAAGGCCTACCTCGACCTGCATGCCGGGATGATGAAGCAGGGCAACGACTTCTGGTGGCTCGACTGGTGTTGCGACGCCTCCCGGTCGAGCCTGCCCGGCGTCACCCCGGACGCGTGGATCAACCAGCAGTACGCCGACCTCGCGGCGCCCGCGACCGGCCGCGGGTTCGTCATCTCGCGGGCGTACGGGTCGCTGCAGGCGGGTGGCTACGGTGGTCCGACCGGGCTGGCGACGGGACCGTGGGCCGACAAGCGCAGCACGCTGCACTTCACCGGCGACACGTCCTCGACGTGGGGGACGCTGCGCATGGAGGTGGGCATCACCCCGGCCGAGTCGGCGGCGACCGGCATGTCGGCGATCAGCCACGACATCGGCGGTCACAACGACACGACGGGCCTGCGCGGCAGCGAGACCTACACCTCCGGCGGCCAGCAGCGCCAGACTTTCAAGCTGCCGGACGACCTGTACGCGCGGTGGGTGCAGCTGGGCACGTTCCAGCCGATCGACCGCCTGCACAGCAACCACAGCGACCGGCTGCCCTGGCAGTACGGCGACGCGGCGAAGGCGTCGGCGACGAAGTTCCTGAACCTGCGGGAAAACCTGGTCCCGTACACCTACACGCTGGCTCAGGAGGCCGCGACGACGGGCGTTCCGGTGGTGCGGCCGACCTACCTGGAGTACCCGGAGGAGCCCGCCGCGTACACGGCGGCCCAGAGCGAGTACTTCTACGGGCCGGACCTGCTGGTGGCCCCGGTGACCTCCCCGGGCACGTCGGCGACCACGTCGGTGTGGTTCCCGCCGGGGCAGTGGACGGACTACTTCACCGGCAAGGCGTACGCGGGCGGGACGACCCAGCAGGTGACGTCCGAGCTGGGGACGATGCCGGTGTTCCTCCGCGCGGGCGGCATCACGGCGACGCGGACGGCCGACGTCGCCAACGACGTCCGGAACCCGCTGAACCGGGTGACGGTGACGGTGGCGCCCGGCGGTCCGGGGACGTTCACGCTCTACGAGGACAACGGTGTGTCGTCGTCGCGGTCCGCCTCGACGAAGATCTCCTACAGCGAGCGCTTCGGAGCGCACACGGTGACGGTGGCGCCGTCGCAGGGCCCGCTGCGGGTCGCACCGCGCGAGTGGACGGTGAAGTTCCTCGGCGTCTCCGCGGCGCCGAGCCGGGTGAAAGTGGGCAACGGCTGGGCGCCGTCGACGGCGTGGAAGTGGGACGCCGCAACGCAGACGCTGACGGTGACCGCGCCGGTCCACCCGGGACGAGCCCCGGTGACGGTCACGTACTGAGAGTTTCCGGTGTCGTGAACGACTCGTTCCGGACCTGTGAGGTCCGGAACGAGTCGTTCACGACGTTCGGGGTCAGCCCTCGGCGAGGCAGAAGAGGTGTCCTTCGGGGTCCTGCAGGACGGTCCAGTCGGCGCCACCGGGCTGGAAGTCCGGTTTGGTGGCGCCCAGTGCCACGAACTCCTCGACGGCGCCGGCGAGGTCGGCGACCCGGAGGTCGAGGTGGGCGTGCTTGGCGGCGTCCGGCCAGGCGGGGCCGCGGTAGCCGGCGACGCGCTGGAAGCCGAGGCCGACCGGGCCGCCGCCGAGCTGGACGGTGTCCTCGTCGGTGTAGGTGACCTCCCAGCCCAACGCCTTGGCGTAGAAGGCGGCGAGCGCGGCCGGGTCGGCGCAGTCGAGGACGACGGTGGTGAGTTCTGCGGGCACGGAAGGCTCCTTTGTCGTGCGTTCTCCGTTGTGCGGCAGCCTGCCCGCCGTCCCGGGCGCGGTCTTGAAGATCCTTGCGCGCCGGAAACCGTCGTACCCCCGGCGTACCGTCCGGACCGTGCGTGAAGCAGCCGAAGTCGTGGCCCGCCCCGGGTACGCGGTGAGCGTGGTCCGGTGCGCCGACGACCACACCGGCTGGTCGGCGGCCGAGGTGCCGGCCGGCCACCGGATGGTGCTCGTGCGCCGCGGCCGGTTCCGCCGGCGCGTCCGCGGGGTGGTCGCGGACGTGGACCCGACGGCGGCCTACCTCGCCCAACCCGGCGACGAAGAGCGCTTCGCGCACCCGGCGGGCGGAGACGTCTGCACGTCGGTGGAGTTCGGCGCCGGGTTGTGGCACCGCCTCACGGGCGACCGCGCGCTGCCGTCGACGGTGTACGTCGACGCCGCGCTCGAGCTCGCCCACCGGCGCGTGGTCGCTTCGGCGGCGGATCCGGACTACGCGCTGGCGGAACAGCTGCTGACGCTGGTGGGCGGCGCGATCGCGCAGGCGGCCCCGCCACCGGCTTCGCCGCGGCCCGGCGGCGACCACGCACTGGTGTCGCGGGCCCGGGAAGCGATCCTGGCGGACGACCCGGTGGCGGCCGGGCTGTTCCCGCTGGCGGAGGCGTTGGGGGTGTCGCCGTACCGGTTGAGCCGCGCGTTCCCGCGGGAGGTGGGGGTTTCGCTGACGCGGTACCGCAACCGGGTGCGGGCCGGCCGCGCCCTCGAGCGGCTGGAAGCGGGGGAGCGGGAACTGGCGGTGCTCGCGGCGGACCTCGGCTTCGCCGACCAGGCTCACTTGACCCGCACACTGCGCGAGCACGCCGGAGCCCCGCCGGGCGCCCTGCGGCGGCTGCTGGCGCGGTGAGGCGAGTGACCGCCCGGCGGAAGCGCGAAAGCGCGGCTGCCGGCGCGCCAAGTGGTCGCCGGAGCGAACGGCAAGAAGGGGTGGCGCCGCGGGCGGAGTGAGGCGCGTGGCCACCCCCAGCGGCCACGTGAGTTCACCCGCGGGCCGCTGCGCCACCCCGGGCCGGTGTCACGTTTCCGAAACACCGAACGGGAGTATCGTAGTCTTTCCGGCACAGCATGTGTCAAGTTTTCAGGACAGCTACGCTGTTCGGTGTCACGTTTCATGGCAGCAGGTGGTGTGTGGTGAGCGAAGAGCGCAGTTTCGCCGAACGGCTGGCGCACCTGATCGCGACCGTGCACCCGCCGGACCGCAAGCCGTACTCCTACCGCGAGATCGCGCACGGCGTCGCCGAGCAGACCGGCGTCACGATGTCGGCCACCCACGTCCAGCAGCTGGCCGTCGGCGCGCGCAAGGACCCGAAGCGGTCGCACATCCAGGCACTCGCCCAGTTCTTCGGCGTGCCGGTGACGTACTTCTTCGACGACGAGGTGGCCGGGCAGGTCGACAGGCAGGTCGAAGACGTCGTCGCGTGGCGGGACAGCGAGGCGCGGAACCTGGCGCAACGAGCCATGCGGCTCTCGCCGCGCGATCGCGAAACCGTGACGGCGCTGCTGGATCAGCTCAGCAGCTACGACGACTCCCGGCGTCGCGCGGGCCGCCGGCGGAAACCGGAGTGACTTCGGCGGGCTCGGCTACGATGACCCCGTCCGTGTTCGCGCCCCGGTGCACCCGGCTGGCGCCCGGTGACCAGGGAGGACCCATCGACGAGCGCGGCCTGCCGGCCCTCCGCGATCGGGCGCGTGAGCACGTGCGGACGGTGCTCGCCGCCGTCCCGCTGCCGCGGCCGTGGTCGATGAACGCCTGGGTCGACGGCCTCGAAGCGTGGCGCGGGCGCGAGATCGACCTCGTCCCGATCGCCTACCGGCCCGGCCAGCCGTCCGGGGCGTGGCAGGCCCGGCCGGACTACGACCTGATCGCCTACACCGAGCACACGTCGGCGCTGCACCAGGACCACATCATCGCCCACGAGCTGGCCCACCTGCTCTGCGCGCACACCGGGACGTGCCTGCTGTCGGAGGCGGAAGCCGCCGAGCTCGCGCCGGACCTGGCTCCGCGGGCGTTGTCGCACCTGCTCACGCGGGTGACGACCGGGACCGACGAGTACGAGGCCGAACTGATCGCCGTCCTGCTGATGAGCGCGGTGACGAGCCTGCCTCCCGCCGTTCAGCCGGGTGCGTCCGGCCGGGCGGCGGAGCAGGCTAGGCGGCTGGCGGCACTCCTGGGATAGTCACGTCCCGTGATCGACGTACTCTTCTTCGGAGTCGGGCTGTTCGCCCTGTGCACCGGGTTCTGGCGAGCGGCCCGCGCGCGGCGCACCGGCGCGGGTGCGGGCCTGGCCGTTTCGCTCATCGCCTTGGGCGCGGCGTTCTGCTTCCTGGCCAACCGGGCGCAGCAGTTCGAAAGCGAGCTCTACCCGAGCCTCGGCCGGTTGCTGTCGAACCTGGCGACGATGGTCGCGGCGTACGGCATCGGCCTGACGGTCGCGGAGATCAGCGGCACCCGCGATCGCGGTCGCCGCACCCGGCTGGTCGCCCTCGGCGTGGCGCTGACGGTGCTGGTGGTGACGTTCTTCAGCACGCCGGGACTGCCCCGCGGCATCGGCCTGTTCGACGAGCTGTACCGCACGCACCCGACGCTGGTCGTGTACGTCTTCACCTACACGGTGTACCTGGGCTTCGCGGTGCTCGACATCGCCTTCGTGGCGGCGGTGACGATCCGGGCGAGCGGCGGCGCGCTGCGTGCGGGCCTCGCGCTGTTGCTGCTCGCGTCGGCGTTCGCGGTCGCCTACCTCGGCGGGAAGGTGGTCGCCACGATCCGTGCCCTGGAGGCCGGCCACCCGGCGAAGGCGGTGTGCCGCGGGCCGTTCTCGACGCTGCCGTGCTCCCTGGACGTCGGGTTCCCGGCGGTGTCGGTGTTGCTGATCGTCGTGGGCCTGACGGTCCCCGCGATCCCGGGGCTGGCGGCGTCGCGCCGGGACGCCCGGACGCTCCGCCTGCTCCGGCCCCTGCGTGCCCACCTGACGCGGCGGTTCCCGGAGATCACCCGCATCGACCCGGCCGGGCCGTCCCTGCGCGAGCGTCTGCTGACGGCGATGAGCGAGACCAACGACGGCCTGATCCTGGCGGGCGTGACCCCGGACCTGCCACCCGCGACGGCCGCGAGACTGGTGCGCGACCTGCCGGACGAGCCGGCCGAAGCTGAACCGTCCACCGCGGCGGCGGAACCGTTCGCCGCGGACGTGGCCCGGCTGCGGGCGATCGCCCGCGCGTACCGCAAGCTCGAGGGGACGACGGCGGCCGGGACCACCGGACCGTAGGGCGGGCTCACCCGCCGAACGGAGCGTCGAGCCGCGGCTCCCAGCCGCGGTCCGTCAGCGCCACCAGTTGCAGGGCCCGCGCGCGATCGGCCAGCGGCAGCAGCGGCCGCACCTCCTCGGCGACCCGCTCGAGAGTCTCTTGCGTACCACCCATCGCGACCGTCAAGTGCGCGACCGGGCGCGGACCGAACCGGCCCCCGTACGGCAGCACCTCCGGCCACCGCGCACACACGGCGTCGGCGACCGCCTGAAGGCCCGGAGCGGCGAGAGCCACGAAACCCGGCGTCACCACCAGCTCTGTCAGCCGCACCTCGGGTGGTGGAAAACCCGCCGCGAGGGAACGGACCGCCGTCAGGACCTCGCCGGTCACGGCACCGTCCGGCAGGAACGGGTACAGCGCCGTCACGTGGGCGGGCAAGCCGGGGCGGACGAGGGCGGGATCGACCCGCCGGGCCGCGGCCAGCGCCGGTTCGGCGGCGGGCAGCAGCATCACCAACGCGGTGGTTCCGGGTGCGGGCACTCCCGCATCATGGCAGCCGCGCCCCGGCCGGCTCCGGGAACCGGCACCCGGCCCGGCCGGCTCGCGGTCAGGCGGCTGCGGCCGTCTCCGGGAACCGGCTCGCGCGGGCGAGCGCCAGGCTCCGCCGGCACAGCTCCACCAGCTCCTGGTTGGCGCGGCTGTGCGGCATCAGCCCGCAGAGCCCGCACCGGATGGTCACCTCGCCCGCGAGCTCGTCCACCGCGACGAGGGCCTGGTGATCGCAGCGACGGCACCACCGGTACCCGGTCGCCGGGTTGCTGTGCAACGGCGAGGCGACGCAGTCGTGCAGCCAGCGGCGGTGCGTGCGGCAGGTGACGCGTTCGGTCGGATCCAGGCCGCCGGCGTCTTCCTTGCGGTCCTCGCGCGCCAGCGTGGCCGCGAGCAGCGGCTGCCGCGGTGCGGCCGGCCTGTCCTGCGGACTCGGCGTGGCCCACGCGTGGTGGTCGCCGCAGCGGCACTTCTCGGTCATTTCGCCCCCAGTGGTCGGGCTGTTCATTGGCTCGAGTGTGAGCGGGACTACACAGCGTGGACAACCGGGAAAACGCGCAATTTCGACCGGCGGCACGTCACCCGCGGTAGGCGGACGAGCGGACTTCGGTGCTCAGGTATGCGAACATGTGTTCTATGACCGACGAGGGGCCCATCCTGCACGCCGACCTCGACTCGTTCTACGCGTCGGTCGAACAGCGCGACGATCCGGCGCTGAAGGGGCGGCCGGTGATCGTCGGCGGCGGGGTCGTGCTCGCCGCGAGTTACGAGGCCAAGGCCTACGGCGTGCGCACCGCGATGGGCGGCGCGCAGGCCCGGCGGCTGTGCCCGCACGCCGTCGTCGTGCGCCCGAGGATGTCGGCGTACGTGGCCGCCAGCCGGGCGGTGTTCGCCGTCTTCCACGACACCACGCCGTGGGTGGAAGGCCTCTCGATCGACGAAGCGTTCCTGGACGTCGGGGGGCTGGCGAGGATCGGCGGGCGGCCGAGCCGCGTCGCCGAACGGCTGCGCGCGGCCGTCGCCGAGCAGACCGGGCTGCCGATCACCGTCGGGGTGGCGCGGACCAAGTTCCTCGCCAAGGTCGCCAGCCGCGTCGCCAAGCCCGACGGCCTGCTCGTCGTCCCCCACGACGGCGAGCTGGCGTTCCTGCACCCGCTGCCGGTTTCGGCGCTCTGGGGCGTCGGCAAGGTCACCGCCGAGAAGCTGCGGGCGCGCGGGATCACGACCGTCGGGCAGCTGGCCGCCTCCGAACACGTCGACCTGGTCGGCCTGCTCGGCCGGGCCGCCGGCTCGCACCTGCACCACCTGGCGCACAACGACGACCCGCGTCGCGTCGAAATCGGCACGCGCCGGCGCTCCATCGGCGCCCAGCGGGCCCTCGGGCGCGGCAGGCGGACGCCGGCCGAGCTCGACGTCGTGCTCGTGGCGCTGATCGACCGGATCGCCCGCCGGTTGCGCGCCGCCCGCCGCGTCTGCCGGACGGTGACGATCCGCCTGCGCTTCGCCGACTTCTCCCGCGCCACCCGCTCGCACACGCTGACCGATCCGACCGCCGGCACCGGCGTGCTGCTCGCCGCGGCGAGGGAACTGCTCGTCGCCGCGCTCCCGCTGATCGCCGACCGCGGGATCACCCTGCTCGGCGCGGCGCTGTCCAACCTGGCCGACGAGAACCCGTTCCAGCCGACGCTGCCGTTCGAAAGCGGGCGGGCGACCGAGCTCGACAGCGCGCTCGACGCCGTCCGCGACCGGTTCGGGAAGGCCGCGGTCACCCGTGCGGTGTTGCTCGGCCGTCCGGACGATCTCGAAGTGCCGATGCTGCCCGACTGAGCCTCAGCCGGGCCGGTGCGGAACGCGCGCGTGCGCCAGCGCGGAAAACGCGGCGGGCCGCAGCGCGTCGGTACGGCGCCACAGCCGCGCGGCGACGCTCGCCCGTTGCCCGGCCTGTTCGACGACGTCGAAACCGGCTTCGCACAGGAGTGCGGACATCGCGGTGGGGGAGAGGAACGTGCGCCACGGCTCACCCTGTCCGGCGGCCACCGGCCCGACGGCTTCGGCATAGCCGTTCCCGGCCGTGTCGCGCAGTTCCGCGGGCAGCAGGTGATCGGCCACGATTTCCGATCCGGGCGCGAATCCGCCGAGGTCCCGCAATGTCGCGGCAATCGCCGTTCGCGTCAGGTACATGGTGACACCGAGCCAGCTGACGAACACGGGGCGAAACGGGTCGAGTCCACTCTGGACGAGCCGTTCCCGCGGCGGTTCGGCTTCGAAGTCGACCGGGACGAAGGTGACCGAAGCCGGTTCGGCGACGCCGGCGCCGGCCAGTAGTTCCCGTTTGGCCACCTGGGTCGCCGGGTGGTCGACCTCGAACACCCGGAATCGTCGTGACGTGGTCCGATACGCGAACGAATCGAGCCCGGCACCGAGAATCACATACTGGTCTATACCGGAATTGCCCCGCATCAGGCGCGCTTCGGCGAACCGGCTCCGGCACACCGCTTCGGCGCGGGCGCCGGCCAGGATCGGGTGAGTGCGGTGGAGGCGGTGGTAGCTCAGGAGTTCCTCGGCACGGTGGCCGAGAAGGCGGGCTGCGAGCGTGTCGGAGAAGAGGAAGGGTTCGGCGTCGACGAGCAAATGTGCCGCTCGTGCGGCAGCGGCCGCGAAGGCGGTCTGGCTGATGCGGGGAGCATTAGCGGGAAACTCGGCGAGGTTCATGCCACAACGGTACCGATTCGATTTCGAGCATATCACAAAATTGAATCTTCAGCAAGACGACGAGCATTTCGGCTCGGTTGCGGTCACTCTGGACGCGGGCGAGCCGCTCGCCCGAGCGGCCATTGTGGACGCTTCAGGGTGTCGCGCGTGCCGGGCATGATTCGACAGGTTAGGGTCTGTCCGACCGTGTTCTGGAGAAGATGAGGAACGACGAATCATGGCGCAACGGGTCCAGGTCCAGATGGTGGACGACCTCGACGGCAGCGAGGCTTCGCAGACCGTCCCCTTCAGCCTCGACGGGGTTACGTACGAGATCGACCTGTCCGAGGAGAACGCCTCCGCGCTCCGGGACGAGCTGGGTCGCTACGTCGCGGCCGCGCGGCGCATCGGCGGCCGCAAGGTTCGCCTCGCGACCGGCCAGTCGCTGTCGGGCCCGTCCGGCTCGGGCACCGACCGCGAGCGCAACCGGCAGATCCGCGAATGGGCGCAGGCGAACGGCTACGAGGTCGCCGAGCGCGGTCGTCTGTCCAGCGAGATCATCGCCGGCTTCGAAGCCGACCAGGCCGCGGCGGCCGAACCGGCCGAAGCCAAGCCGGCGCGCAGGCGAGCGACCCGCAAGAAGTCTTGAAAGCTGTGCTCCGGCCGGCCGTGCGGCGCCATCCGGCATCGCCCGGCCGGCCGGTCGCCGCTTGAGCGTTCTCGAGTGGCGTTCGGTATTTCTGTGGTGCCTCACCGTCACGACTCCGGTTCGATGTGGACGGCTTTGCCGGTTCCGCGTGCGGCCGATCGGCCATGAAGCGGCCATCGAAGGGGTCCTGCGGGCGGTGAAGGGTTGTCGGGGAGCGGTTCCGGTGGCCAGACTGTCTGTGCTCCGCGCGGCCGGTACCGCGGCGGAGCACCGGCCCGGTGGCCGCCTCCTCCCTCGATGGCCACCGGGCCGCCTCTCCTTCACGGCGTGAGCCAGGCGAGCCGAGTGCCTCGCCCTGGGGGTGAGGTGGCCGGCCTCCCCTTCTGCGGCTGGAGAGCCGCCCGGACACATTTCAGCGGCCACCGGTCCGCTCTCCTCGCTCGGCCATCCGGGCACCGGCCGAATCTTCCTGTGGACAATCGGCCTCCTCGCGCGCACACTCGGACTACTCCATACTGCATACAATCTCCAGTTGGCCGGGAGGTGGTCGCCATGGCCGAAGTGCGCGAGCTCCGGGACGTCTACGGACGCCGTTACCGCGTCGGGGAGTCCGACCGGGACCTGCTCGGCCGGTCACGGGCGTCGATCACCTGGCTCGCCGCGGCGGCGATGCTCGCCGCCGGGGTGCAGCAGTACGGGTTCGGCGCGATCGTGCCGTCGCTGAGCCGCACGCCCGGCTGGACGTTCGGCGGGATCGTCCTTTCCCTCGCGGTGTGGGCGATCTGCCAGGCCGGAGCCGCTTTCCCGGTGGCGTGGCTCCGCGACCGCGGTCTGCTTCCCGCACCCGCCGCCATGGCCGTCGGTGCGGTCCTGTGCGCCGCCGGGCTCGTGACGCTCGGCCACGCCGGCAGCCTGCCGACCGTGTTCCTCGGCTACTCCGTGCTCGGCGGCCTCGGCACCGGCCTGGTGTACGCCACCTGCGTCGGCGCGGTGCTCGCCTGGTTCCCGGAGCGCACCGGCCCCCACGCCGGCCTCGTGAGCGCGGCCTTCGCCTGCGGCAGCGTTCCCTTCGTCCTGCTCGCCGCGGCTCTGCCTGCCGCGCGTCCGGTGCTGCTGGACGTCACCGCCGCGGTGGTCCTCGCCGTCATCGCCGGGTGCGCGGCGCTGCTGCGGTACCCGCCGCGGCACTGGTGGCCCGCCACGCCCGAACCCCGCGCCTGGGCGCTCGACCGGGCGCACAACCGGCGTCCCGCGGTCCGGCACTACCGGCCGGCGGAACTGTTCCGGTGCGGGACGACGCTTGCGCTGTACCTCGTGGTCGTGCTCGCGGCCGCCGTGCTGCTGTTCGACCTGGCCTACCTGGCGACGTTCACCGCCGCGCGCAGCGGCCCCGGGCTCGCCGCGGCCGCGCTGGCGCTGCTCGCCGCCTCCACCGGCGGCGGCCGTGTCCTCATCGGACGGTTCGCCGACCGGCTCGGCCGGCACCGGATCCTGCGGTTCGCCCTGTTCACCGGCGGGGTCGCCCAGTTCGTGCTGTTCTACTCCGGTGAACACCGGCACGCCGTCGGCCTGCTGTCCGGCGTCGCGCTCGCCGGTCTCGGCAACGGCTGCTGCTACACGCTGCTCGTCGGCCTCGTGCGCGAGTTCTTCGGCGAAGAATCGGTGGCGCAGAACTTCGGGATCCTCTACAGCGCGAAGGCCGTCGGCGCGGCGGTCGGGATCGGGCTCGCCACGCTCGTCGTGACGGAGCACGGGTTCGTCGCGGCCGGGGTGCTGAGCCTCGCCGGCGCGGTGCTGTCCGGGCGGCTGACCCAGCCGGGCCGGCCGAAGTCGCTGCTGCCGGTGGCGTGACGTGGGCCGGACGACCAGCCGGCGGCGGGTGCTGCGCGTCCACGACGGCGGGCACACCACGCGGCCGGACACGCTGACCGTCGAGGAACCCCTGGAGATCCGGGTCGCCGGGAAGGCGCTGACGATCACCATGCGGACGCCCGGCGACGACTTCGACCTCGCGGCCGGGTTCCTGGTCGGCGAGGGCGTGGTCCGCGCGGCGGCCGACATCCGGTCGATCCGCTACTGCGCCGGGGCCACGGCGGACGGCGGCAACACCTACAACGTCCTCGACGTCGTGCTCGCCGACGGTGTCGCGCCGCCGGACGCTTCGGTGGAACGCAACTTCTACACGACGTCCTCGTGCGGACTGTGCGGCAAGGCGAGCCTCGACGCCGTGCGCACGACGGTCACCTGGCCGGTCGCCGACGACCCCCTGGTCACCGACCCGGCGACGCTGGCCGCGCTGCCGGACGAGCTCCGTGCGGCGCAACGGGTCTTCGACCGCACCGGTGGCCTGCACGCGGCGGGGCTGTTCGACGCCGACGGGAAGCTGCGTTGCCTGCGCGAAGACGTCGGGCGGCACAACGCGGTGGACAAGGTGGTCGGCCGGGCGACCCGGGACGGCGGGTTACCGCTGTCCGGGACGGCGCTGATGGTGAGCGGGCGGGCGTCGTTCGAGCTGGTGCAGAAGGCGGCGATGGCCGGGATCCCGTTGCTGGCCGCGGTGTCGGCGCCGTCGTCGCTGGCGGTGGACCTGGCCGCCGAGCTGGGCCTGACGCTGGTCGGTTTCCTGCGCGGGACGTCGATGAACGTCTACACGCGACCGGACCGCCTCGGCCTTCAGCCGAGCTGAGCGAGCACGGCGGCCACCGCGGGGCCGGCGTCGGCCCGGTGCACGGCGGCGAGCTGCCACGGAACGGGCCGGTCGAACCGCCGCACGGTGAGATCGGGGAACCGGGCGGCCGCGGAGGCGGGCAGGACGCAGGCGGCGAGCCCGGCCCGCACGAGCCCGGCGGCCACGGCGAGATCGTCGACTTCCAGCGCGACCCGGCGGTCGGGGAAAGCGTGGTCGACGGCCGAGCGGATCGCCCAGCCCGGCGGGAAGTCCACCAGGGAGAGCGCGGAAAGGTCGGCGGGGGCGGAGGGCGAACCGCCGGGGGCGGTGGCGAGGACCAGCTCTTCGGCGGGAAGCAGGGTGGCGACGGCGCTCGGCGCGCGGTCGGCGGCCGACATCAGCGTCACGTCCACAGTAGACTCGCCCGGCCCGCACCGGACCTCCAGGGCCAGCCCGGGGTGGGTGTGCCGCAGCCGGTCCAGCACCTGGTGGAGGTCCGCCAGCAGACCCGGGCACAAGCCGAGCCGGACGCGGCCGCTCACCGGGGATACGGCCGCACGGGCTCGCTCCGCCGCTTCCAGCGCCGCGCGGGCCGCCGGGACGAAGGCCTCTCCCGCCGGGGTCAGGACCACCCGGTGCGTCGTCCGGTGGAACAACGGCGTGCCCAGGTCCCGCTCGAGTGCCCGGACCACTGTGGACACCGTCGACTGGACCGTGCGCAGGCGCTGGGCGGCCGCCGTGAACCCACCCTCCTCGGCGACCGCCACCACCACCGCCAGCTGGCGCAGCTCCATCAGCCCATCAGCCCAGCAGCTCGCGGGCGAGCGCCGCCGTCTCGCTCGGCGTTCGCCCGACCCGGATCCCCGCCGCTTCCAGGGCTTCCTTCTTCGCCGCCGCCGTACCGGCCGATCCCGAAACGATCGCGCCCGCGTGGCCCATCGTCTTGCCCTCCGGGGCGGTGAACCCCGCCACGTACCCGACCACGGGCTTCGCCACGTTGGCGCGCACGAAATCGGCGGCCCGCTCCTCGGCGTCGCCGCCGATCTCGCCGATCAGCACGATCAGGTCGGTCTCGGGGTCCTTTTCGAACGCCTCGACCGCGTCGATGTGCGTCGTCCCGATGATCGGGTCGCCGCCGATGCCCACGCAGGTCGAGAACCCGATGTCCCGCAGCTCGTGCATGAGCTGGTAGGTCAGCGTGCCGGACTTCGAGACCAGGCCGATCCGGCCCGGGCCGGTGATGTCGGCCGGGATGATCCCCGCGTTGGACCGGCCGGGGGAGATGACGCCCGGGCAGTTCGGGCCGATGATCCGGGTCCGCCCGCCGGCCGCGACGGCGTGCGCCCACAGCCGTGCGCTGTCGTGCACCGGGACGCCTTCGGTGATCACCACCGCGAGCCCGATGCCCGCGTCCACCGCTTCGATCACGGCGTCGGCGACGAAGGGCGGCGGTACGAACAACACGCAGACGTCCGCTCCGGTGGCCGCCATCGAGTCCGCGACACTGCCGAACACGGGCAGTTCCGAGCCACCGATGTCGACGTGCTGCCCGGCCTTGCGCGGGTTGACACCGCCGACGACGTTCGTCCCGGCGGCCAGCATCCGCCGCGTGTGCTTCGCGCCTTCGGAACCGGTGATGCCGGAGACGATGACCCGGCTGTTCTCGTCCAGGAAGATGGCCACGGCTCAGACCTCCGCGATCGCGAGCTTCGCCGCCCCGCGGGCGGCCTCGTCCATGCTGGCCACCACGGTGACCAGGGGGTGGGCGACTTCGGCGAGGATCCGCCTGCCTTCGGCGACGTTGTTTCCGTCGAGCCGGACGACCAGCGGCTTCGACGCGCGCGCCCCGAGGACCTCCAGCGACCGCACGATCCCGGTCGCCACCGCGTCGCACGCGGTGATGCCGCCGAAGACGTTGACGAACACGCTGCGCACCTGCGGGTCGCCGAGGATCACGGTCAGCCCGTCGACCATCACCTGCGCCGACGCCCCGCCGCCGATGTCGAGGAAGTTCGCCGGCCCGCGGGCGCCCGCCTCGGCCGCGGCCGCCGCCACGACGTCCACTGTGGACATCACGAGCCCGGCGCCGTTGCCGATCACGCCGATGTCGCCGTCGAGCTTGACGTAGTTGAGGCCCTTCGAACGGGCCGCACGCTCCAGCGGGTCACCGTCCGAAGTGTCGTCGAACGACGAGGAACGGCGGAAGGACGCGTTGTCGTCCACCGTGATCTTGCCGTCCAGCGCGACGATCCCGGTGGCCGTGAGAGCCAGGGGATTGACTTCGACGAGCGTGCAGTCCTCCGCGACGAACACTTCCCACAGCTTCTCGACGACCCCGGCGACTTCGGCGCGGACGTGGGCGGGGAACGCGGCCGCGACGGCCGTCGCGTCGACCCCGGCCAGGGCATCCACCGGAACGCGGACCAGGGCGTCCGGCCGGGTGGCCGCGACTTCCTCGATCTCCATCCCGCCCTCGGCCGACGCCATCGCGAGGAACGTCCGGCCGGCGCGGTCGAGCAGGAAGGACAGGTAGTACTCGTCGGCGATTTCGCTCGCTTCGGTCACCAGCACGCGGTGCACGGTGTGGCCCTTGATGTCCATCCCGAGGATGTCGTCGGCGGCCTGCTCGGCATCGTCGGCTGTATGCACTACGCGGACGCCGCCCGCCTTGCCGCGACCGCCGGTTTTCACCTGGGCCTTGACCACGACCGGACCACCGAGGGCGACCGCGGCGGAGCGTGCCTCGGCCGGATGGGCGGCGACCCGGCCGCGGGGGACCGGCACTCCGTGCTGCTCGAAGAGATCGCGGGCTTCGTGTTCGAACAGGTCCATGCGGGAGCGTCCTTTCCGCGGCGGGGGGCAGGGCGAAGGGCGTGGAGTGGTGTTCCGCGGGGACCGGGTTCGAGTCCGGAAAAACCCCGCGGATGGCCCTGGACACAGTCGGCTAGAAGAGTGACTATATGCCTACCCCATACGGTATGCAATCTACAGTCTGCCGCTCAGGGGCCCCTGACCTCGCAGCTCAGTTGATGAAACAGCGGCGACACGCACCGCCGGACAAGAGAGATCCGGTGGCGGACCAGAGGAGTTGAGCCATGGCGCTGACCACTTCCGGCACCACCGCGGGGGAGAGTGCCGCAGCGACCAACGGCGCCGAGCCCGGGATATCCGGCGGCCACCTCGTGGCCAAGGCGCTGAAGGCCGAAGGCGTCGACACGATCTTCACCCTGTGCGGCGGGCACATCATCGACATCTACGACGGCTGCGTCGACGAAGGCATCGAGGTCATCGACGTCCGCCACGAACAGGTCGCGGCGCACGCGGCCGACGGCTACGCGCGGATCACCGGCAAGCCGGGTTGCGCGGTGGTCACCGCCGGGCCGGGCACCACCGACGCCGTCACCGGCGTGGCGAACGCCCTGCGCGCCGAGAGCCCGATGCTGCTGATCGGCGGCCAGGGTGCGCTGACCCAGCACAAGATGGGGTCCCTGCAGGACCTCCCGCACGTGGACATGATGACGCCGATCACCAAGTTCGCCGCCACCGTGCCGCACACCGCCCGCGTCGCCGACCTGGTGAGCATGGCGTTCCGCGAGGCCTACGCCGGTGCGCCGGGACCGTCCTTCCTGGAAATCCCGCGTGACGTCCTCGACGCGCGCGTACCGCTGCAGAACGCCCGGATCCCCGAAGCCGGCCGCTACCGGGCGTCGACGAAGAACGCGGGCGACCCGGCCGACGTCGAGAAGCTCGCCGACCTGCTGGTGCACGCGAAGAAGCCGGCCATCCTGCTCGGCAGCCAGGTCTGGACCACCCGGGCGACCGGTCCGGCGACCGAGCTGGTCCGGACCCTGAACATCCCGGCGTACATGAACGGCGCGGGCCGCGGCACGCTGCCCCCGGGCGACCCGCACCACTTCCAGCTCTCGCGCCGGTACGCCTTCGACAACGCCGACGTCATCGTCATCGTCGGCACCCCGTTCGACTTCCGGATGGGCTACGGCAAGCGGCTGTCGAAGGACGCCACCGTCGTCCAGATCGACCTCGACTACCGCACGGTCGGCAAGAACCGCGACGTCGACCTCGGCATCGTCGGCGACGCCGGCCAGGTCCTCGCCGCCGTCGCCGAGGCCGCGTCGGGCCGCACCGACAACGGCGCCGTCGGCCGCAAGACCTGGCTCGAGGAACTCCAGGCCGTGGAGGAGAAAGCGAAGCAGAAGCGGTTGCCGCTGCAGCACTCCGACGCGCGCCCGATCCACCCGTACCGGCTGGTCCACGAGATCAACGAGTTCCTCACGGAGGACTCGATCTACATCGGTGACGGCGGCGACATCGTCACCTTCTCCGGCCAGGTCGTCCAGCCCAAGTCGCCCGGCCACTGGATGGACCCCGGTCCGCTCGGGACGCTCGGCGTCGGCATCCCGTTCGTGCTCGCCGCCAAGCACGCGCGCCCCGACAAGGAGGTCGTCGCCCTTTTCGGCGACGGCGCGTTCAGCCTCACCGGCTGGGACTTCGAGACACTGGTGCGGTTCAACCTGCCCTTTGTCGGCATCGTCGGCAACAACTCCTCGATGAACCAGATCCGCTACGGCCAGGCCGCCAAGTACGGTCTGCCGCGCGAACGCGTCGGCAACACCCTCGGCGACGTCCGCTACGACGAGTTCGCGCGGATGCTCGGCGGCCACGGCGAAGAGGTCCGCGACCCGGCCGACATCGGGCCGGCGCTGCTGCGGGCGCGGGAGTCCGGCAAGCCGTCGCTGATCAACGTCTGGGTCGATCCCGACGTGTACGCCCCCGGAACCATGAACCAGACCATGTACAAGTGAGCGGAGGCCAGAGCATGGGCAAGGCACTGGAGGGCGTCCGCGTCCTCGACATGACCCACGTGCAGTCCGGTCCGTCGTCGACGCAGCTGCTCGCCTGGCTCGGCGCGGACGTCATCAAGCTGGAGACCCCGGGCCGCGGCGACATCACCCGCGGGCAGCTGCGCGACCTGCCCGGGGTCGACAGCCTCTACTTCACGATGCTGAACGCCAACAAGCGCAGCATCACGCTCAACATGAAAAGCACCGAGGGCAAGGAAGTCTTCGAGCGGCTCGTGTCCGGAGTGGACGTCCTGGTGGAGAACTTCGGCCCGGGCGTCGTCGACCGGTTCGGCTACCCCTGGGAGAAGCTCGCCGCGCTCAACCCCCGGCTGGTCTACGCCTCGATCAAGGGGTTCGGCCCCGGCCGCTACGCCGACTTCAAGGCCTACGAAGTCGTCGCGCAGGCCATGGGCGGCGCGATGAGCACCACCGGTTTCGAGGACGGGCCGCCGACCGCGACCGGCGCGCAGATCGGCGACTCCGGCACCGGCATCCACCTGGTGGCCGCCATCCTCGCCGCGCTGTACCAGCGGACTTCGACCGGCCGCGGCCAGCGCGTCCAGGTCGCCATGCAGGACGCCGTGCTCAACCTCTGCCGCGTCAAGCTGCGCGACCAGCAGCGGCTGGCCCACGGACCGCTGGGGGAGTACCCGAACGACCAGTTCGGCGACGAGGTCCCGCGCTCGGGCAACGCCTCCGGCGGCGGGCAGCCGGGCTGGGCGGTGAAGTGCGCACCCGGCGGCCCGAACGACTACATCTACGTCATCGTCCAGCCACCCGGCTGGGCTCCGCTCGCCCGGCTGATCGGCAAGGCCGAGCTGGCCGACGACCCGGCGTGGGCCACGCCCGAGGTTCGGCTGTCCAAACTGGACAAGATGTTCGCGCTCGTCGAGGAGTGGACCGAGAAGCACACCAAGTGGGAAGTGATGGAAAAGCTCAACGCCTGCAACATCCCGTGCGGCCCGATCCTGTCCACGAAGGAGCTGATCGAGGACGAGACCCTGGCGGAGCTCGGTTCGGTCGTCGAGGTCCCGCACCCCGAGCGCGGCAGCTTCAAGACCGTCGGGTGCCCGCTGAAGCTGTCCGACTCGCCGGTGGAGATCGAACGGTCCCCGCTGCTCGGCGAGCACAACGACGAAGTACTGACCGAACTCGGCTACAGCGAAGCGGAGCTCGACAAGTTCCGCGCGGCGGGGGTGATCTGACGTGGCGGATCGCGCGGCGGTCGAAAAGATCCTGGAGCAGGCGGCGGCCGAGGGCCGCTCGTCGCTGACCGCGCCCGAGGGGCGTGCGGTCTGCGAGGCCTACGGCATTCCGACACCGGCCGAGCGGCTGGCGACGTCGGCCGCGGAGGCGGTGGCCCACGCCGAAGCCATCGGGCTGCCGGTGGTGCTCAAGATCGTCTCGCCGGACATCCTGCACAAGACCGAAGCCGGCGGTGTGCTCGTCGGCCTGAAGGACGCCGAGGCGGTGAAGGCGGGCTTCGAAAAGATCGTCGGGAACGCGAAGGCCTACGACGCCGAAGCGCGGATCCTCGGTGTCCAGGTGCAGCGGATGCTGACCGAAGGCCAGGAGGTGATCATCGGCTCGGTCACCGATCAGACCTTCGGCAAGATCGTCGCCTTCGGCCTCGGCGGCGTGCTCGTGGAGGTGCTCAAGGACGTCACCTTCCGGCTTGCGCCGACGTCCACCGAGGACGCTCTGTCGATGATCGACGGTATTCAGGCGGCCGAAATCCTCCGCGGCGTCCGCGGAGCGGACCCGGTGGACCGCGACGCCCTCGCCGCGGTGATCACCGGCCTCGGTGAGCTGGTCACCGACTTCCCGCAGCTGTCGGAAGTGGACCTGAACCCGGTGCTCGCCACCCCGGGCGGGGCCACCGCGGTCGACGTCCGGATCCTGGTCGACGCGGACGCGGCGAAGGAGCCGTACCGGTTCACCCAGGAGGAGATCCTCGCGTCGATGAACCGGATCATGAAACCGGCATCGGTCGCGGTGATCGGCGCGTCGGCCGAAGCCGGGAAGATCGGCAACTCGGTGATGAAGAACCTGGTCAACGGCGGGTACGCGGGGGAGATCCACCCGATCAACCCGAAGGCCGCCGAGATCCTCGACCGCAAGGCCTACGCGAGCATCGCCGACGTGCCGGGCGACGTCGACGTCGCCGTGTTCGCCATCCCGGCGAAGTTCGTCCCCGCGGCGCTGGAAGAGGCCGGGAAGAAGGGCGTGGCGGGGGCGATCCTCATCCCGTCGGGCTTCGGGGAGACCGGCAACATCGAGCTGCAGGACGAGGTCGTCGCGATCGCCCGCAAGCACGGCGTCCGCATCCTCGGGCCGAACATCTACGGCTACTACTACACGCCGGAGAACCTGTCGGCGACCTTCTGCACGCCGTACGACGTCAAGGGCGGCGTGGCGCTGTCGTCGCAGAGCGGCGGCATCGGGATGGCGATCCTCGGCTTCAGCCGCTCGGCGAAGATGGGCGTCTCCTCGATCGTCGGCGTCGGCAACAAGGCCGACATCGACGAGGACGACCTGCTCACCTTCTTCGAACAGGACGACAACACCCAGCTCGTCGCCATGCACCTCGAAGACCTCAAGGACGGGAGGGCGTTCGCGGAGACGGCGAAGCGGGTCTCCCGGCGCAAGCCCGTCGTGGTGCTCAAGGCCGGCCGGACGTCCCAGGGGGCGAAGGCGGCGAGTTCGCACACCGGCGCGCTGGCCGGCAACGACAAGGTCTACGACGACATCCTGCGCCAGAGCGGCGTGATCCGGGCACCCGGGCTGAACGACATGCTCGAGTACGCCCGCGGCATCCCGCTGCTGCCCACGCCGCAGGGCGAGAACGTCGTCATCATCACCGGGGCGGGTGGCTCGGGTGTGCTGCTCTCGGACGCCTGCGTCGACCACGGCCTCGACCTGATGGCCATCCCGCCGGACCTCGACACGGCGTTCCGGAAGTTCATCCCGCCCTTCGGCGCGGCCGGCAACCCGGTCGACATCACCGGCGGCGAACCACCCTCGACCTATCGCAACACGATCGCGCTGGGCCTCGAGGACGACCGCATCCACGCCCTGATCCTGGGCTACTGGCACACCATCGTCACCCCGCCGATGGTGTTCGCGGAACTGGTGTCCGAAGTGGTCGGGGAGTACCGGGCGAAGGGGATCCACAAGCCCGTCGTCGCGTCGCTTTCCGGAGACGTAGAAGTCGAAGAGGCCAGCGACCACCTCTACGACCACGGCGTCGTCGCCTACCCGTACACGACCGAAAAGCCCGTGGCCGTGCTCGGCGCGAAGTACCGCTGGGCGCGGGCCGCCGGCCTGCTCTGAGCGTTCTCCACAGGGGCTGGCCCACTCTCCAGGAAAGGACGAAGATCCCACCGCACGACGGCAACAGAGGGACATGAGTCAACGGTGACGAAAGAGAACTCTTATGACCGCAGCCAGATACCAGGAGATCACCGACAAGAACGGAAGAGTCTACCGGGTCGGTGAGACCGACCGGGACATCATGGGCAGGCCCCGGTGGACGATGGTCGTCCTGCCCTGGGTGGCCATGATGGCCATCAGCTCGTCGGAATACGCGTTCACTTCGGCCGAGGACACGCTGTCCTCGGCGCACGGCTGGCACGGCGCGCACATCTTCTGGCTGCTCGCCGTCTGGGTGTTCTTCCAGGCCGCCGTCGCCTTCCCCGCGGGCAAGATGCGGGAGAGCGGCCGGCTGTCCGCCCGGTCGGCGATGCTGCTCGGCGCCGTGGGCACCGTGCTCGGCTACCTGGCGCTGGCCTACGCGCCGTCCGTGTTCTGGGCCTACCTCGGCTTCGGCCTCTTCGGCGGTGGCGGGGCCGGGTTCGTGTACGCGACCTGCATCAACATGGTCGGCAAGTGGTACCCGGAGCGCAAGGGCGGGAAGACCGGCTTCGTCAACGGCGGGTTCGCCTACGGCTCGGTCCCGTTCATCTTCATCTTCACGAACTACCTCGACCTGGGCAACTACGGCACGATCCTGCCCGCGGTCGGGCTGTTCCTGGCCGCCGCCGTCGCGGTCAGCGGGTTCTTCTTCCGCGACCCGCCGAAGAACTGGTGGCCGGCGCACGTCGACCCGCTGAAGGTCTCGGACGACCCGCGGGTACGCCGGTCGCTGGCGAAGAACCCGCCCGCGGTCAAGCAGTTCACGCCGCGGGAGGCGCTCAAGACCGGCATGCTGCCGCTGATGTGGATCTGCCTGCTGTGCACGGCGGGCGTCAACATCTTCGGCATCTCCGCGCAGGTCCCGTTCGGCAAGGAAATGGGCTTCGCGGGCGGCATCGTCGCGCTGGCGATGAGCCTCAAAGCGGTCATCAACGGCGCCGGGCGCGGGGTGATCGGCTGGATCTCCGACCGGTACGGGCGGCGGCAGACGCTGCTGCTGGTCTGCGTGGTGCTGGGGCTCGCCCAGGTCGCGGTCTACCTGTCCGGCTCGATCGGCAGCATGCCGCTGTTCCTGCTGGCGTCGATGGTCTCCGGGTTCGGCGGCGGGGCGATCTTCCCGCTGTTCGCCGCGCTGACCGCCGACTACTTCGGCGAGAACAACAACGCCAGCAACTACGGCCTCGTCTACAGCTCGAAGCTCGTCTCCGGGATCGTGGGCGCCGGCCTCGGCAAGCTGGTGATCGACGGGTGGGGCTACGGCCCGGCCTTCTACCTGGCCGCCGGGACGAGCCTGCTCGCCGCCGGCCTCGCCCTGTTCCTGCGCCAGCCGGGCCGCAGGCCCGGCGGGATGCGTCACGGGCTCGCCGAAACCGGGCTCGTCGCGCGCCCCGCCACCGGCTGACGTCCGGCACGGCAACCAGCAGGACATCAGTAGGCGCCGACGAAAGAGATCACTCATGACCACAGCTCAGTACGAGGAGATCACCGACGAGAACGGCCGGGTGTACCGGGTCGGCGAGACCCCGCACGACATCATGGGACGCTCGCGCAGCTGGATGGTGTGGCTGCCCTGGATCGCCATGATGGCGGTCAGCGTCTTCGAGTACGGCTGGGGCGCCGTCGAAGGCACCCTGGAGGAGAAGTACGGCTGGACGCTGTCGGACGCGTTCTGGCTGGCCAGCATCTGGGCGGTGTTCCAGGCCGCGGTGGCGTTCCCGGCCGGGCGCCTCCGGGAGAAGAACATCGTGTCGGCGCGCACGGCCATGCTCGCCGGCGCGGCGTGCAGCGCGATCGGCTACTTCACCATCTCGCACAGCGGCAACCTGGTGCTGGCGTTCGCCGGCTACTCGGTGCTCGGCGGGATCGGCGCCGGGCTGGTGTACGCGACCTGCATCAACATGGTCGGCAAGTGGTACCCCGAAAAGCGGGGGGCACGGACCGGGTTCGTCAACGGCGGGTTCGCCTACGGCGCCGTCCCGTTCATCTACGTGTTCGCCGCCTTCCTGACCCCGGCCAACTACTCGACCATCCTCGACGTCATGGGCGTGTACATGCTCGTCGCCGTCGGGATCTGCGGGTTCCTGTTCAAGGACCCGCCGAAGAGCTGGTGGCCGAAAGACGTCGACCCGCTCACCTGGGTCCGCGACCGGAACTCCAAGGCCGGGGGACTGGCCAAGAACCCGCCGGCGGTGAAGCAGTTCTCGCCGATGGAGGCCGTCCGGACCGGGATGCTGCCGCTGATGTGGGTGTGCCTGGTGATCATCGGCGGGGTTTCGCTGTTCGGCATCAACTTCCAGGTGCCGTTCGCGAAGGTGAGCCACTTCGGTGCGTTCGTCGCGGCCTCTTCGGCCGGGGTGCTGGCCATCGTGAACGGGACCGGCCGCGCGGTCGTCGGCTGGGCGTCGGACAAGCTCGGGCGGCGGCAGACGCTGACGCTGGTGCTGGTGATCGCGGCCGTCGCGCAGTTCGGCGTGCTCTACGCCGGGAACACGCACAACCTGGTGCTGTTCATGGTGTTCGCGTTCCTGACCGGGTTCGGCGGCGGCGCGTTCTACCCGCTGTTCGCGGCGCTGGTGCCGGACTACTTCGGGGAAAACGACAACGCGTCGAACTACGGGCTGGTCTACAGCGCGAAACTGGTCGGTGGCGTCGGCGGCGGCGGGCTCGCCGCGGGCGTCATCAGCGTGTGGGGCTACACGGGCGCGTACATCCTCGCCGGGTGCATCGCGCTCCTTTCGGCGGTGCTGACGCTGTTCCTGCGCCAGCCCGGCCGGAAGCGCCACCAGCTCGCCGAAACCGAGCTGGTGGCGCGACGACCGTCGGCGTCAGCCGGCGGTTGATCCGGTGCGGCTCCCCGGTCCTGCCGAAATCAGGATCGGGGAGCCGCCGGACGTTCGTGGTAGGCCTGGCGGGTCCGTTCGGTGTGCTTGGCCATGATCTTCTCGGCCGTGTCGGCCTCCTGGTCGGCGATGGCCTGGATCAGCTCCTCGTGCTCGTGCCAGGCGTCCTGGCCGCGGGGCCGGGCGATCGGCGTGTAGTACCAGCGGACCCGGCGGTCGACGAGGCCGATCAGCTCGGCCAGCACCTTGTTCCCGGACAGCTCGGTGATGAACGCGTGGAGGGCGGCGTTGGCCGCGACCAGGCCCTCGGTGTCCTCTTCGCCGAGTGCCTCGAGCCCGGCCTGCTGCAGTTCCCGCAGGCGGACGACGTCGGCGGGGGTGGCGTGTTCGGCGGCGAGCTTGGCGGAGTGCGTCTCCAGCACGCTGCGGACGCTCAGCAGCTGGTCGGCCTCCTCGTCGGTGGGCAGGTGGACGAACGCGCCCTGGGCGGGGCGGAGGTCCACCCAGCCTTCGCTCTGGAGCCGCTGCAGTGCTTCCCGGACCGGTTGCCGGCTCACGCCGAGGTACTCGGCGAGGTCGGCTTCGACCAGGTGCTGCCCGGGTTCGAGGGTCCGGTTGATGATCAGCTCGGCCAGGGCTTCGTAGACGACCTGCCGCAGCGGCGCGGGCCGTTCGACGCGCTTGGCGGCGGTCGAGCTGAGCGAGCCCTTGGCCGTGCGGCGGCCGGTCGGGCCGCGGTCGGGCAGCGGGGAAGCGGGCTGGCTCACGGGACACCTCGAGTCGGGGAGGAAAGCGATGATCCACCATCAGGATACAGGTTTTGGTATGCAAAATCCCAGAACTCACCCGCCGGGGGTCGTTTCGGGTCGATGTGGATCAGCGGCGCCGGGTGATGTGACCCACCGTGCCTGATTTGTCGCCCTTCGTTGCGCCGCCCGAGTGGGCCACCAGGGAGAAGCTGGTTTCCATGGAGGATCCAGGATACTGTATGCAATACCCGCTGGACCTTGGAGGCGCATCATGAAGGTGGCTGTTCTCGGGGCCGGGGCGATCGGCGCCTACGTCGGAGCCGCGCTGCACCGCGGCGGGACCGAGGTGCACCTCATCGCCCGCCGGGCCCACCTCGCGGCGATGCGCGAGCACGGCGTCCGCGTGCTCAGCCCGCGCGGCGACTTCACCGCCCACCCGCACGTCACGGACGACCCCGCCGAGGTCGGCGAGGTCGACTTCGTGTTCCTCGGCCTCAAGGCCAACTCCTACGCCTCGTGCGGCGAGCTGCTCGCCCCGCTGCTCGGCCCGGAGACGGCGATCGTGGCCGCGCAGAACGGCATCCCGTGGTGGTACTTCCACGGCCTGAAGGGGCATCCGCTCGAAGGGCAGCGGGTCGAGACGGTCGACCCCGGCGGCTCGGTGACCGCGGTGCTCGAGCTGCGCCGCGCGATCGGCTGCGTCGTCTACTGCTCGACGGTCATCGAGGAGCCGGGCGTCGTCCGGCACCTGGAGGGCACCCGCTTCTCCCTCGGCGAGCCGGACGGTGAGATCTCCGCCCGCTGCGAGGTGCTCAGCGCCGCGTTGATCGCCGGCGGCCTCAAGGCACCGGTCGAGGCCGACCTGCGCAACGACATCTGGATCAAGCTGATGGGCAACGTCGCCTTCAACCCGCTCTCGGCGCTGACCCGGGCGACCATGGCCCAGATGTGCGAGCACGACGACACCCGCGAGCTCGTCGCCACGATGATGACCGAGACCCTCGAAATCGCCCGGGCCGCGGGCTGCGACCCGGGCGTCTCGGTCGAGAAGCGCATCGACGGCGCCTGGCGCGTCGGCCACCACAAGACGTCGATGCTGCAGGACCTCGAAGCGGGCAAGCCCCTCGAGATCGACGCGATCATCGGCGCCGTCGTCGAGCTGGCCGGCCTCACCGGCGTGCCCGCGCCCGCGCTGCGGTACGTCCACGCCGCCATCTCGCTGCTCGACCACACCAGCAAAGTCCCCGTCGGGTCGCACTGACCGGAGGTCCCCGTGAAACGCAGGAACACCGAGCCCTACGTCCGGCTCACCCGGCCCCTGGTGCGCGATTCCGGCGTGCTGCGGCCGGCGACCTGGGAGGAGGCCCTCGACCGGGCCGCCGCCGGGATCCGCCGCACCCTGGACGGCAAGGGGCCCGAGGCGTTCGGGATGTTTTCGTGCGCCCGCGCCACCAACGAGATGAACTTCGTCGCGCAGAAGTTCACCCGCGCGGTGATCGGCACGAACAACGTCGACTCGTGCAACCGCACCTGCCACGCCCCCAGCGTCGCCGGTCTGGCCCGGGTGTTCGGCAGCGGCGGCGGCACGTCGTCCTACCAGGAGATCGAGGACGCCGACGTCATCGTGATCTGGGGCGGCAACCCGCGCGAGGCGCACCCGATCTTCTTCCACCACGTGCTCAAGGCCGTCCACAAGGGCGCGAAGCTCTTCGTCGTCGACCCGCGGCAGACCAGCACGGCGAGCTGGGCACACCGGCAGCTGCAGCTGGAAGTGGGCACCGACATCCCCCTGGCCCATGCGATCGCGCGCGAGATCATCCACTCCGGACTGGCGAACACGACGTTCATCGAGCGGGTGACCGAGGGGTTCGCCGAGTTCGCCGCATCGGTCGAGCCGTGGACCCTCGAAGTGGCGGAGAAGTCCACCGGTGTCCCGGCCGGGCTGATCCGCGAACTGGCCCACACCTACGCCCGCGCCGACCGCGCCCAGCTGTCGTGGACCCTCGGCATCACCGAACACCACAACGGCACCGACAACGTGCTGTCGCTGATCAACCTGGCGCTGCTGGCCGGGCAGGTCGGCCGCTACGGCGCCGGGCTGAACCCGCTGCGCGGGCAGAACAACGTCCAGGGCGGCGGCGACATGGGTGCCATCCCGGACCGGCTCCCGGGCTTCCAGGACGTCTTCGACCCGGACGTCCGCGCGAAGTTCGACACGGCGTGGGGCTCGTCGATCCCGCCACACCGGGGTCTCAACCTGACCCAGATGCTCGACGCGATGGAACGCGGCGACCTGACCTGCGTGTACATCATCGGCGAGAACCCGGTGCAGTCCGAAGCGGACTGCGAGCACACGATCAAGCGGCTCGCCAACGTCGACCACCTGGTCGTGCAGGACATCTTCCTGACCAAGACCGCGCAGCTGGCCGACGTCGTGCTGCCCGCGTCGGCGGCCTGGTGCGAGAGCGACGGCACCTTCACCAACTCCGAACGCCGGGTCCAGCGCGTCCGCAAGGCCCTCGAACCGCCGGAAGGCGCCCGCGACGACATCGAGCTGCTGTCGGCGCTGGCCCGCCGGCTGGGCCACGACTGGCACCACACCGGCGGCGAAGAGGTCTGGGACGAGCTGCGGTCGCTGTCGCCGATGCACGCCGGGATGTCCTACGCCCGCTTGGAAGAGCTCGGCGGCATCCAATGGCCGTGCTACTCGGAGGACACCCTGGAACCGACGTTCCTGCACGCCCGGCTCTGGGCGGAGGACCCGGCCGAACGCGGCAGGCCGGCGCCGTTCACGGTCCTCGAGCACAGCCCGCCGGTCGATCTGCTCACCGAGGAGTTCCCGATCCGGCTCACCACCGGGCGGCGGCTGGATTCCTACAACACCGGCGTCCAGTCCGGCGGGTTCCCGTCGCCGCTGCGGCAGGGGGAGACCCTCGACCTGTGCCCCGAAGACGCCCGGGCGCTGGGTGTCGAGCCCGACGAACTGGTGCAGGTCTCGTCCCGGCGCGGGGCGATCGTGGCGCCGGTGCGGCTGGACAAGGGGCTGAAACCGGGGCTGGCGTTCATGACCTTCCACTTCCCGGACGAGGTCGACGTCAACGTCATCACCATCGAAGCGACCTGCCCGGTCGCCGGGACGGCCGAGTACAAGGCGGCCGCCATCCGCGTCGACAAGCTCCCGGTGGAGGTCTGAGGTGGACCTCAAGCTGCTGGACGCCGTCGCGTCGCACGAGGAACGGGCCGCGGTCGCCGGGTTCGCCGGTGGCGGCCGGGACCAGCTGCTCCCGGCCCTGCACGCGGTCAACGACCGGGTCGGCTGGATCAGCCAGGGCGCGCTGAACCTCATCTGCGAGACGCTGCACGTGCCGCCCGCCGACGCGTACGGTGTCGCGAGCTTCTACTCGCTGTTCGCGCTGGAGGAGCGCCCGGAACGAGTGGTGCACGTGTGCACCGACCTGGCCTGCCGGGTCACCGGCGCGGAAACGGTCTGCGACGTCCTCACCGAGCACGTCGGCGCCGCGGGGAAGGCGCGCGGCGGGGTCACGTGGCTGCGCAGCCCGTGCCTCGGCGTCTGCGAACGGGCCCCCGCGGCGCTGACGTTCCAGGCCGGCGACCCGGCGACGACGGAGCTGCTCGCCCCGGCGACCGGCGCTTCGGCCGTGCTCGCCGCCGGGCGGCCACCGTCCGTTTCAGAGGGTGCCCCGCCGGTGATCCACCAGCGGGACGGGCTGCGGCTGCTGCGCCGCGTCGGCGTGGTCGATCCGTCCAGTTTGGACGCCTATCGCGCGTCCGGTGGTTACGCGGCCCTGCGGAACGCCCTGCGGATGGGGCAGGCCGCGGTGATCCGCGAGGTCACCGACGCCGGCCTGCTCGGCCGCGGCGGGGCGGCGTTCCCGACCGGGCGCAAGTGGGCGGCCACCGCCGCCCAGCCCGCCGGGCCGCACTACCTCGTGTGCAACGCCGACGAGAGCGAACCCGGCACGTTCAAGGACCGGGTGCTGCTCGAAGGCGACCCGTTCGCCCTGGTCGAGGCGATGACGATCGCCGCGTTCGCGATCGGCGCCCGCCAGGGGTACGTCTACCTGCGCGGCGAGTACCCGCGGGCGCTGCGGCTGCTGCGGAACGCCTTGGAAGCGTGCCGCGAGCGCGGGTTCCTCGGCGTGGACGTGATGGGCCACGAGGGGTTCTCGTTCGACATCGAGGTCCGGCGCGGCGCGGGCGCGTACATCTGCGGCGAGGAGACCGCGATCTTCAACTCGATCGAGGGCTTCCGCGGGGAGCCGCGGACGAAGCCGCCGTTCCCGGTCGAGCAGGGCCTGTTCGGCAGGCCGACCGTGGTGAACAACGTCGAGACGCTGGTCAACGTGCCGCTGATCCTCACCGAGGGGGCGGCCGCGTACCGGGCCATCGGCACGGAGGCCTCGGCCGGGCCGAAGCTGTTCTGCCTGTCCGGGAACGTCGAACGGCCCGGCGTCTACGAGGTGCCGTTCGGTACCCCGTTGCGCGACCTGCTGGCGTTGGCCGGGGGAGTGCCGGAGGGCCGCTCGCTGCGGGCGGTGCTGCTGGGCGGCGCGGCCGGCGGGTTCGTCCGGCCGGACGAGCTGGACCTGCCGCTGACGTTCGAGGACGCGCGCGCGGCGAAGACGACGCTCGGCTCAGGGGTCGTCCTGGTGCTGGACGACCTGGCCGACCTCGGCGGGTTCCTGCTGCGGATCGCCTCGTTCTTCCGCGACGAGTCGTGCGGCCAGTGCGTCCCGTGCCGGATCGGGACCGTGCGGCAGGAGGAGGCGATCCGGCGTGTCCTGTCCGCCGGGTCGGACGAGCGTGCGCTGCTGCGCGAGGTGGGCGGGGTCATGCGGGACTCGTCGATCTGCGGGCTCGGCCAGACCGCGTGGAACGCCATCGAGTCCGCCATCGACCGGTTGGGAGCCCTGCAGTGACCACCGACGACACATGCTTTTCCGTGGAGGAGCAATGACCACAGTGGACATCGGAATTCCTCGTCGCCTGGTCGAGTTCACTGTGGACGGATCGACCGTTCGAGTCCCCGAAGGATCGACCATCCTCGACGCGTGCACGGCGGCGGGCAAGGACATCCCGACCCTCTGCTACGGCGACACCCTCGAGCCGGCGAACGCCTGCCGCGTCTGCATGGTCGAGGTCGAGGGCTCGCGGACGCTGGTGCCGTCGTGCTCGCGCAAGGCCGAACCCGGGATGGTCGTGCACACGGATTCCGAGCGGACGCGGACGAGCCGCAAGGTGGTCCTCGAACTGCTGGCCTCGGCGACGGACCTCTCGACGACCCCCGGCGTCGCGGAGTGGCTGGCCGCGACGGGAGCCGACCCGGACCGCTTCGGCCCGGACGCGGCGACGGTGACCCAACCGGCCCTGGTGGACAACGAGCTGTACGTCCGGGACTACGCGAAGTGCATCCTCTGCTACAAGTGCGTCGACGCGTGCGGCGAGCAGTGGCAGAACTCGTTCGCGATCAGCGTCGCCGGGCGCGGGTTCGACGCGCGCATCTCGACGGAGTTCTCGAACCCGTTGCCGGACAGCGCCTGCGTGTACTGCGGCAACTGCGTCGAGGTGTGTCCGACGGGAGCGCTGAGCTTCAGGCGCGAGTACGACAAGCGGTCGGACGGGAGCTGGGACGAGTCCCGCCAGAAGCAGACCACGACGGTCTGCACGTTCTGCGGGGTCGGGTGCGCCCTGACGCTGCACGTGCAGGACAACGAGATCGTGAAGGTGACTTCGCCGCACGAAAGCTCGGTGACGCACGGGAATCTCTGCATCAAGGGCCGGTTCGGCTGGCAGCACGTCCAGAACCGGTAGGGCCTGAACCGGAGTGTTGTTTGGCAGCGCCGATTTCCCACGCTTCGGTTGTCCTGCCGGGCTTTCGCTGTTCTAGGGGGCGGACAGTGGGTGGGTTTTCTTGCCCGATCGTGTGATGCCGCTGTGTTCGATGATCGGTAGTTTGGAGGTATGTCCGATGACGCGGGTTTCTCTTCTGAGGCGGTGGCTGTTGCCGACCGTCTTGGTGAGTTGCTTGCGTGTGTGCGGTCTGCTGAGGCTGAAATCGGTGCCCTGTTGGTGGGGATCGAGCAGCGCGGGGTGATGGAGGTGTTCGGGTATCGCTCCGCCGCCCGGCTTTACGAGCATCTCGCCGACGTCTCCCGGCAGGAGGCGGTGCGGGTGGTGAAACGCGCCCGGTTGGTGAATCCGGGCCGGAACCTTGATGGCAGCCCGATTCCCGCTCTCGCGCCCGCCACTGGCGCGGCTGCTCTTGGCGGGCGGTTGAGCACCCCGATGATCGACACCATCACCGGGGTCCTCGCGGAAGTTCCGCCCGAGCACCGGGACAGCGCCGAAGCGAACTTGCTGACTTTCGCCGAGGAGGCCGGGCACAAGCAGGTCGCCGCGTTGGGTGCCCGCATCCTCGCCCACCTCAACCCCGACGGCCCCGCACCCGACGACACCGAATCCACCACCCCCACCCGAGAACTGTTCCTGTGCCGGAAAAGAACCGGGGTCTGGGAGCTGAGCGGCCGGTTCGACGACGAAACCGGCACCCGAGCCAACGCCCTGCTCGACGCCCTGGCCGAACGCCGCACCGGCGACGACGGCCCGGACTTCCGGACCTTGCCGCAGCGCTTCGGCGATGCGTTCTCCGATGCGGTGGATCTCGCGTTGAACTCTCCGGAACTGCCGATGCAGGCCGGGGAACGGGCCCACGTGATGGTCGCGGTATCCCTCGATGACCTGAAGACCGGCGTCGGGAAGGCCACGCTCGGTGATACCGGACAGATGACCGCCGCCGAAGCGCGGGTGCATGCCTGTGATGCCATGATCATCCCCGCCGTCCTGGGTGGGAAGAGTGAGCCGCTGAACCTCGGGCGCCTGCGCCGCTTGATCTCCGCCGGACTCCGCCGGGCCCTGTTCTTACGGGACCGGGGTTGCGCCTTCCCCGGCTGCCATCGGCCACCACGGCACTGTCAAGGTCACCACATTCGACACTGGGCAGACGGCGGCCCCACCGAACTGGGCAACCTCGTGCTGATGTGCGCTCACCACCATCGGCTGCTGCACCGCTCGGGCTGGGAAGTCCGCATCGCCACCGACGGCCTCCCGGAGTTCCTCCCACCGGTGTTCATCGACCGGCGCCGAAAACCGAGGCGGAACAACCTGCACGAACCGCTGTCCTTCGCAGCCTGAACGGGACAGGCCCGCAGCCTTACGGCTACGGGCCTACACCCACGCGCGCATTCGTTTCGGCCCTGCTCGGAACGGTCGCCTTCATCCCTTCGGCCCGCGGATGAGCCCGGCGGTGCTGGCAGTGAGCGTTGACCGCGCCACCACCGGGAAGCTATTCTCGATATGCGAAAGAAAAATTCCGGATAGTGAAATTCGAGGTCGCGATGCCTGAAGAGGGCCACTCCCTGCCGTACGTCGCCAACCTGTCGATCCTGTTCAAGGAGGTCCCGCTCCTCGAGCGCGCCGCCGCGGCGCGGGACGCCGGGTTCACCGACGTCGAGTACTGGTGGCCGTTCGACTCCGCGGTGCCCGCGCGCGACGACGTCGACGCCTTCGTCGGGAGTCTCGACGGGGTGCGGCTGCGGGGGCTGAACTTCTACGCCGGGGACCTGGCCGCGGGGGAGCGGGGCCTGGTGAGCTGGCTCGGCCGCGAAGCCGAGTTCGCCGACAGCCTCGTCGTCGCCCTCGGCATCGCCGAACGCACCGGTTGCCGCAGCTTCAACGCGCTCTACGGCAACCGGCTCGACGGCGAAGACCCGGCCAAACAGGACGACCTGGCCCGGGTGCACCTGGACAAGGCCGCCGACGCCGCCGCGCGGATCGGTGCGCAGCTGGTCCTCGAACCGCTCTCCGGCGCGGACCGCTATCCGCTCAAGACCGCCGCGGACGCCGTGGCCGTGCTCGACGACCTCGGGCGCGAAAACGTGCGGCTGCTGGCCGACCTCTACCACCTGGCAGTCAACGGGGACGACCTGGACGCGCTCGCGACGCGGCACCTCGCCCGGATCGGGCACGTGCAGATCGCCGACGCTCCCGGCCGTCACCAGCCCGGTACCGGTGAGCTCGACATCGACGGGCACCTCGCGAAGCTGCAGAACGCGGGTTACGCGGGGTTCGTCGGGATCGAGTACGTCCCGGAACCCGACACCGTCACGTCGCTGGCCTGGCTGCCGAAGACCCGAAGGGGACGAGCATGAAACTGGGATTCATCGGACTGGGCGTGATGGGCGCCCCGATGGCCGCGCACCTCGTCGCGGCCGGCCACGACGTCAGCGGCTACGACGTCACCCCGGCCGCGGGGGAGAAACTGCAGGCGGCCGGCGGGCGTGCCGCGACCGGCGTCGCCGACGCGGTGGCGGGGGCGGACGTCGTGATCACGATGCTGCCGAACCACCCGCACGTCGAGGAGGTGGTGCTGGCCGCGGGCGGCGTCCTGGACACCGCCGAGCCGGGCACGCTCCTGATCGACATGAGCACCATCCGGCCCGAGACGTCGATCGCGATCGCCGAAGCCGCTCGGGACCGGAAGATCCGGGTCCTCGACGCGCCCGTCTCGGGCGGGCAGGCCGGGGCCGAGCAGGCGTCGCTGTCCATCATGGTCGGCGGGCCCGAAGAGGACTTCGCGGCCGCCAAGCCGGTCCTGGAGGTGGTCGGGAAGACGGTCGTGCACGTCGGGCCGCACGGTGCCGGCCAGGTCGTGAAGGCCGCGAACCAGCTGGTCGTCGGCGGGATCTACGGGCTGGTCGCCGAGGCGATCGTGCTGCTCGAAGCGTCCGGTGTGGACGCCGCCACGGGCCTCGACGTGCTCGCCGGTGGCCTCGCGGGCAGCCGGATCCTGGAGCTCAAGCGCCGGTCCATGGTGGACCGGCAGTTCGCGCCCGGCTTCCGGATCGACCTGCACCACAAGGACATGGGGATCGCGCTGGCCGCCGCCCGGCAGGCCGACGTCGCGCTCCCGCTCACCGGGCTGGTCGCCCAGCTCGTCGCCGCCGGCCGTGCCATGGGGTACGGCTCCCTGGACCACTCGGCCTTGCTGAAGGTCGTCGAACAGTTGTCGGGCCGCGTCCCGGCGGAGGTGTGACATGCCCAGAATCCCCGCGATGCAGGCGGTCGTCGACGTCCTGGAAAGCGAAGGCGTCGACACCGTCTTCGGCTGCCCCGGCGCCGCCATCCTCCCGCTGTATAACGCCCTACAAGGCCGGGCGATCGAGCACCTGATCGTCCGCCACGAAGAGGGCGCGACGCACATGGCCGACGGCTGGGCCAGGACCAACGGCAACGTCGGCGTCGCCATCGGCACGTCCGGTCCGGCCGGCACGAACATGATCACCGGGCTCTACACCGCGCACGCGGACTCGATCCCGATCATCTGCATCACCGGCCAGGCTGCCACGGCGAAGCTGCACCAAGAGGCCTTCCAGGCGGTCGACATCGTCGAGATCGCCAAGCCGGTGACGAAGTGGGCGGTGCAGGTCAAGGAGGCCGCGCAGCTGCCGTGGATCTTCCGTGAGGCGTTCCGGGTCGCTCGGTCCGGCCGTCCGGGCCCGGTGCTGATCGACCTGCCGATCGACGTCCAGAAGCAGGACATCGAGTGGGACTCCTCGATCGACTCGCCGCTGCCGGTGACCCGGGTGACGCCGGCGCCGGCGCGGGTGGAGCGGGCGCTGGACCTGCTGCTCCAAGCCGAACGCCCGATCATCCTGGCCGGCGGCGGGGTCGTCCTCGGCGAAGCGAGCGAACAGCTGCGGGCCGCCGCCGAGCGCCTGGACGTCCCGGTGCAGGTGACGCTGATGGGCAAGGGCAGCTTCCCGGAGGACCACGAGCTGTTCGCCGGGATGGCCGGGATCCAGACGTCCCAGCGCTGGGCGAACGCGGCCTTCCTCGAGGCCGACCTCGTGCTCGCGCTGGGCGCCCGGTTCGGCGACCGGCACACCGGCGAGCTGTCGGTCTACCGCGGCGAGCGGAAGTTCATCCACGTCGACATCGAGCCCACCCAGCTGGGCAAGGTGTTCGGCCCCGACCTGGGGATCGTCTCGGACACGCGGGAGTTCCTCGACGCGCTGCTGGCGGCGCTGGAACAACGCGCACCGAAGCCGAGGCGCGAGTGGGTCGCCCGGATCGGCGAGCTGAAGGAGACGCTGTCCCGGCGCGGCGACTTCGACAGCCTGCCGATCAAGGCGCCGCGGGTGTTCAAGGAGATCAACGAAACCTTCGGCGAAGACACCTACTTCGTCACCGCCATCGGGCTCTACCAGATCTGGTCGGGCCAGTTCCAGCAGGTGCACAAGCCGCGGCATTACCAGGTGTGCGGCCAGGCCGGCCCGCTCGGCTGGGAGATCCCGGCCGCGATCGGGGTGAAGAAGGCGCGCCCGGAGGCGGAGGTCGTCGGCGTGGTCGGCGACTACTCGTTCCAGTTCCTGGTCGAGGAGCTGGCGGTGGCCGCCCAGTACGACGTCGGGTTCGTGCTGATCATGCTCAACAACGAGTACCTCGGGCTCATCCGCCAGGCCGAAACCGGCTACGAGATGAACTTCGAGGTCGACATCCACTACGACACGATCGGCACGGACAACGTGAAGATCATGGAGGCCTACGGCTGCTCGGGCACCCGGGTGCACGAGCCGGGCGAGATCCGCACGTCGCTGGAGTGGGCGCGCAAGGAGGCCGAGCGCACGAGCCGCCCGGTCCTGGTGGAGATCATGATCGAGCGTGAGGGCAACGCCGCCATGGGCGCCGCCCTCGACGCCGTCCGCGAGTTCGAACCGGCGGGCTGACCAGGCTCAGGCCAGGATCGCCAGCAGCTGGTCACTGGAGCAGTCGGCCAGGCCGGCCGGCGTGTCGATCGAGGGTGCACCGGCCACGAAGCCGGGCCCGCGCACGACGTCGTTCGCGACGGCCTTGTAGAAGTTCTGGCGCTGGGCGTTGAACCGGGCGGCCCGGGCCAGCTCGGCCTGGCAGGCGATCGCGCGGATGGCGGCGGCGAACAGACAGGAGACCGGCAGCGCCGGCTCCGGGATCTCCAGCGGGGTGACGTCGGCGACGGCCGCCGCCGTTTCGATGCGGTTGAACACGAGGTGGCTCCTGAGCACGGAAAGGGGACCTGACACCCGACGGTAACCAGGTGCCGGATGACCCCTGCTCCAAGTTCCGCCTTCCCCGCAGGACCCTTCCGGAATACGCGGTACCCCAGGCCGCCGTGCGAGGCCCCCGACCTCGCACGGCGGCCTGGGCGTGCCCGCGGGACGGCCGTTGGAGGAAAGTACAAACCGGGGCCGGAAATTCACCCGTCTTTCAGGGGTTTTGCCGTGGTCGGAGTCACCCGTGAGCGTGTCTACTTCTTGCCGAAGCAGCCCCGAAAGGACGTCCACAGTGGAATTCCTCCGACCCGACTCGCTGGCCGGCGCGCTCGCCGCGAAGGCCGCGAACCCCGGTGCGGTCCCGATCGCCGGCGGCACGGACGTGATGGTCGAGCTCAACTTCGACCACCGCCGCCCGGAGTCGCTCCTCGACCTCGGCCGCGTACCCGAGCTCCACGAGCACGGCACCGACGGCGGCCGGATCCGGATCGGCGCGGCCGTGCCCTACAGCCGGATCATCACCGAGCTCGGCACCCAGCTGCCCGGCCTGGCCATGGCCGCGCGGACCGTCGGGTCCCCGCAGATCCGCAACCGCGGCTCGGTCGGCGGCAACCTCGGCGCGGCCTCGCCCGCGGGGGACTCGCACCCGGCCCTGCTGGCCGCGGACGCCGAGGTCGAGATCGCTTCGGTCCGCGGGACGAGGACCGTCGCCGCGACGGACTTCTACGTCGGGGTGAAGAAGAACGTCCTGGCGCCGGACGAGCTGATCACGGCCGTGCTGCTGGCACCGGCGACCGGGCCGCAGCAGTTCAGCAAGATCGGCACCCGCAACGCCATGGTCATCGCCGTCGCCGCCTTCGGCCTGGCCCTGCACCCGCCGGAGAAGCGGGTCGGCACCGGCGTCGGCTCGGCCGCCCCGACGCCCCGGCGGGCGTTCGACGCCGAGGAGTTCCTGGCCGCCGAGCTGGACTGGGAGTCGCCGAAGCCGATCGCCGACTCGGTGAAGCGCCGTTTCGGTGACCTGGTCGCCGCGGCCGCGTCGCCGATCGACGACGTCCGGGGGAGCGCCGCCTACCGGCGGCACGCCCTCGGTGTCATGGCGCGCCGGACGCTGACCTGGGCCTGGACCGAATACTGTGCCCGACCTGGAGGGAGCGCGAAGTGCGCGTGAACGTCACCGTCAACGGCGAACCCCGCCGGGCGGACAACGTCTGGGAAGGCGAGAGCCTGCTCTCCGTGCTGCGCGAGCGGCTCGGCCTGCCGGGCTCGAAGAACGCCTGCGAGCAGGGTGAATGCGGTTCGTGCACGGTCTACCTCGACGGCGTCCCGGCCTGTGCCTGCCTGGTCGCGGCCGGCCAGGCCGAAGGCCGGGAGGTCGTCACGGTCGAGGGCCTGGCCGACGGGCAAGCCCTCGACCCGGTGCAGGAGGCGTTCGTCGAGCGTGGTGCCGTCCAGTGCGGGTTCTGCACGCCCGGCCTGCTGGTCGCCGCCCACGACCTGATCGAGCGGAACCCGGAGCCGTCCGACGTCGAGATCCGCGAGGCTCTCGCCGGGAACCTCTGCCGCTGCACCGGCTACGAGAAGATCCTCGACGCCGTGCGCGACGCCGCCGCCAGGAAGGCCGTCCGATGAGCGCCCCGGACCGGTCCCCGCAGGAGCTGCACGACACGATCGCCGGCGGCATCGGCGAGAGCCCGCTGCGCCCCGACGGCACGCTCAAGGTCCGCGGCGAGTTCGCCTACTCCTCGGACCTCTGGCACGAGGACATGCTGTGGGGCGCCACCCTGCGCAGCCCGCACCCGCACGCCCGGATCGTCCGCCTCGACGTCTCCCGCGCGCTGGCCCGGCCCGGGGTGCACGCGGTGCTGACGCACGAGGACGTCCCCGGCGAGAACGTCTACGGCCTCAAGTTCCAGGACACCCCGGCGCTGGCCGCGGACCTGGTCCGCTACCAGGGCGAACCGGTGGCCGTCCTCGCCGCCGACGACCCGGAGATCGCGCGGCAGGCGCTGAAGGAGATCGTCGTCGAGTACGACGTCCTGGAGCCGATCACCGATCCCGAGCGGGCCGCGCACGACGACACCCTGCCGAAGCTGCACCCGGGTGGGAACCTGGTCCGGCACCAGCGGATCGTCAAGGGCGACCCGGACGCCACCGCGGACGTGGTGGTGTCCGGGGTGTACGAGATCGGCATGCAGGACCAGGCCTTCCTCGGCCCGGAGTCGGGGCTCGCGGTGCCGGCCGAGGACGGCGGCGTCGACCTCTACCTCGCCACCCAGTGGCTGCACGTCGACCAGCGCCAGACGGCGAAGGCCCTGGGCCTGCCGCTGGAAAAGGTCCGGCTGACGCTGTCCGGGGTCGGTGGCGCCTTCGGCGGCCGCGAGGACCTGTCGATGCAGATCCACTCGTGCATGCTGGCGCTGCGGACCGGCCGGCCGGTGAAGATGAGCTACAACCGGCTGGAGTCGTTCTTCGGGCACGTCCACCGGCACCCGGCGAAGATGTACTACGAGCACGGCGCCACGCGCGATGGCAAGCTCGTCTACGTCCGCGCGAAGCTGTACTTCGACGGCGGCGCGTACGCGTCCAAGACACCGGTCGTGGTCGGGAACGGCACCACGCTGAGCGTCGGCCCCTACGACGTCCCGAACGCGCACATCGAGGGCTGGGGCGTCTACACGAACAACCCCACCTGCGGTGCGATGCGCGGCCTCGGCGCGGTCCAGCCGACGTACGCGTACGAGTCCCAAATGGACAAGCTCGCCGCCGCCCTGGACCTGGACCCGGCCGAGCTGCGGATCCGGAACGCGCTCAGCGAAGGGTCCACTGTGGTCACCGGTCAGGTGGTCGACTTCCCGGCACCGGTGGCGGAACTCCTCCAGCGGGTCCGGGACCTGCCGCTGCCGCCCGCACGTGGCGAGCACGCCGACATCCGCGAGCTGCCCGGCGGCGCGTCGAACACCACCCACGGCGAAGGCGTCGTGCGCGGGGTCGGCTACGGCGTCACGATCAAGAACATCTCCTACGCCGAGGGCCTCGACGACTACTCGACCGCCCGCGTCCGCCTGGAGGTGCTCGGCGGTGAGCCGGTGGCGATGGTGCACACCGCCGCCGCCGAGGTCGGGCAGGGCCTGGTGACGCTGCAGCAGCAGATCGCCCGCAGCGAGCTGGGCGTGCCGCGGGTGAGCGTGCACCCGGCCGACACGAGCGTCGGCGACGCCGGCTCCAGCTCGGCGTCGCGGCAGACCTACGTCACCGGCGGCGCGGTCCGCAACGCCTGCCGCGCGGTCGCCGAGGCGGTCTACGCCCGGCTCGGCGTCACCGCCGAAGGCATGACCCTCACCGGCGGCAAGGTGGTCGCGGCCGACGGCGAAGTCGTCGCGGACCTGGCCGAGCTGCTCGGCGACACGGCGATCGAGGAGACCCGCGAGTTCCACCACCGCCCGACCTACCCGCTGGACCCGGAGACCGGGCAGGGTGACGCCCACGTCCAGTACGGCTTCTCCGCCCACCGCGCGGTCGTCGACGTCGACCTCGACCTCGGCCTGGTCAAGGTCGTCCAGCTGGACTGCGCCCAGGACGTCGGCAAGGCGATGAACCCCGACGCCGTCGTCGCCCAGATCCAGGGCGGCTCGGCCCAGGGCCTCGGCCTCGCCGTGATGGAGGAGATCCTCGTCGAGGGCGGCAAGGTACGGAACCCGTCGTTCACCGACTACCTCATCCCGACCATCCTCGACATGCCCCCGATGCGCGTCGACGTCCTCGAACGGCCCGACCCGCACGCGCCCTACGGCGTCCGCGGCGTCGGCGAGCCGCCCACGATCTCGGCGACGCCCGCGATCGCCAACGCCATCCGCGCGGCCACCGGCCTCGAGCTGCCGCGCGTCCCGATCCGCCCCGAGCACATCACCGGAGTCTGAGATGACCACGTCCGTTTCCGTCGAGCAGGAGTGGCTCGACGAAGCCGTCCGCATCGCCACCCGCAACGTCGAGAACGGCGGTGGCCCGTTCGGCGCGCTGATCGTGCAGGACGGCGAGATCGTCTCGACCGGCGTCAACCGCGTCACCGCGAACCTCGACCCGACCGCGCACGCCGAAGTCGTGGCGATCCGCGCGGCCTGCCAGGAGCTGGGCACCTTCAAGCTGGACGGCTGTGTGCTCGTCTCCAGCTGCGAGCCGTGCCCGATGTGCCTGTCCTCGGCGCTGTGGGCGCGCGTCGACAAGGTGCTCTTCGCCGCCGACCGCGACGACGCGGCCAAGGCGGGCTTCGACGACCGCGCCTTCTACGAACTGTTCGACCGCCCGCGCGAGACGTGGACGGTACCCGTGACCCGACTGTCCGCAAAGGACGGTTTCGCGCCCTTCGCGGCCTGGCTCGACAAGAGCGACCGCACCGACTACTGACCCACGAAGTCAGCAGCTGACCGGAGCACAACCGAAACGAACGTCCCGCTCGGCCAGGCACGGCGTGGTGCCTGGCCCTGGCCGAGCACCCCCCACCGGCAAGGGCAGGACGCATGACCCAGACCGAAGTCCCCACCCCAGTGGTCGACGAAGTACCTCCGCAACGCCGTTCGCCGCTCGACAAGCTCTTCGAGCTGCGGGCCCGGCAGACCACCGTCGGCCGCGAAGTCCGCGGCGGCGTCACCACGTTCGTCGCGATGGCCTACATCGTGCTGCTCAACCCGCTCATCCTCGGCGCTTCCGCCGACATCACCGGCGCCCGGCTCTCCGCGGCCCAGGTGACCACGGCGACCGCGCTGGCCGCCGCCGTGATGACCGTCCTCATGGGACTCGTCGGCAACGCACCCCTCGCGCTCGCCGCCGGCCTCGGCATCAACGGCATCGTCGCCTTCCAGATGGCGCCGTCGATGACGTGGGCGCAGGCGTTCGGCCTGGTCGTGCTCGAAGGCGTCTGCATCGTGCTGATGGCGGTCAGCGGCGTCCGCGAACGGATCATGAACGCCATCCCGCGGCCGCTCAAGACGGCGATCACGGTCGGGATCGGGCTCTACATCGCCCTCGTCGGCCTGGTCAGCGCCGGGTTCGTCACCCGGGTCCCGGACGCGGCGCAGACCACGGTCCCGGTGCGCCTCGGGGTGGGCGGGCACCTGCACGGCTGGCCGATCGTCGTGTTCTGCGTCGGCCTGCTGCTGATGATCGTGCTGGTGGCCCGCAAGGTGCCGGGCGCGGTGCTGATCAGCATCGGGGTGGCCACCGCGTTCGCCGTCGTGCTGCACCAGGGGTTCGGGGTCGGCGGCTGGGGGCTCACGACCCCGGCCCTGCCCGACCACGTCGTCGCCGCCCCCGACTTCGGGCTCTTCGGCCACATCGACCTCTTCGGCGGCTTCGCCTCGGCGGGCGCCCTGGCCGCCACGGTCTTCCTGTTCACGCTGGTGCTGTCCGGCTTCTTCGACGCCATGGGCACGATCACCAGCGTCTCCGACGAGGCCGGGCTGTCGCAGAACGGCAAGGTCCCGCGGATGGGCCGCATCCTGCTGGTCGACGGCGCGGGCGCGATCGCGGGCGGCGTCACCGGCTCGTCGCCGAACACGGTGTTCCTCGAATCGGCGGCCGGCGTCGGCGAAGGGGCCCGGACGGGCCTCGCGAGCGTCGTCACCGGCCTGCTGTTCGCCGGGACGCTGCTGTTCACGCCGCTGGCCGGGGTCGTCCCGGCCCAGGCCGCCGCGCCGGCCCTGGTCGTGATCGGCGGGATGATGGTCGCGCAGTGCCGGACCATCCCGTGGCACGACCCGGACTACACGATCCCGGTGTTCCTGACCGCGGCCCTGATCCCGTTCACCTACTCGATCACCAACGGCGTCGGCGCCGGCCTGATCGCGTTCGTGCTCATCAAGATCGGCCGCGGCAAGTGGCGCGAGGCCGGCTGGCTGCTTTCCCTGCTGGCGCTGGTCTTCGCGGTGTACTTCGCCATCGACGGCGTCGAAGCCCTCTTCCGCTAAGGAGTTCCTCGTGGCCCTGATGTTCTTCAACGGCGGCGCCATGCGCGGCGAACCGCTGCACCACCTCCTCGACGGCTCGCCGTTCGTGGGGACGGCGGAGACCGCGGCGAAGTACCGGTTCTACGCGGTCGGCGACCAGTGCCCGGCGCTGTACCCGGTGTCGCACGGCGGCGCGGCGGTGACCGGCGAGGTCTACGACGTCTCCCTCGACGACCTGCGGGACAAGGTGCTGCCGTCCGAGCCGCACGAGCTGGAGCTGGGCGTGGTCGAGCTGGCCGACGGCAGTTCGGCCTTCGCGATGCTGCTGCGGCGGCCGTACACCTCGCACGTCGCCCTGCGGGACATCACCGACCTCGGCGACTGGCGGGCTTTCAAGGCGAGCGCGTGACGGTCCTGCTCGCCCCGGACAAGTTCAAGGGCTCGCTCACCGCGGGGGAGGTGGCGTCGGCGGTGGCTTCCGGCCTCGCCGACGTCCACCCCTCGGTGGTGGTGCGGACCCTCCCGGTGGCCGACGGCGGCGAGGGCACGGTCGACGCGGCCGTCGCCGCGGGATACGAGCGGGTGCCGGTCCCGGCCCGCGGGCCGACGGGAGCACCCGTGACGGCGTCCTACGCGGCGCGCGGAGACACCGCGGTCGTCGAGCTGGCCGAGGCGTCCGGGCTGCACCGCCTGCCCGGGGCGCCCCAGCCCCTCACCGCCACCAGCGCGGGAACCGGCGACGTCATCGCCGCGGCCGTCCGGGCCGGCTGCCGCCGGATCGTGCTCGGCGTCGGCGGCAGCGCCTGCACCGACGGCGGCGCGGGAATGCTGGCCGCGCTGGGCGCGCGGCTCCTCGACGCCGCCGGGCGTGAGCTCCCCTTCGGCGGCGCGGCCCTGGCCCGGCTCGCTTCCCTGGAGCCGCCGAACCTGTCCGAAGTGGACATCGAGCTGGCGAGCGACGTGGACAACCCGCTGTACGGGCCGCGTGGAGCCGCTGCCGTCTACGGCCCGCAGAAGGGCGCGTCCCCGGCCGACGTCGAGACCCTGGACGCGGCGTTGCGGCACTGGGCGTCGATCGCCGGGCCCGGGTTCGCGGCGCGGCCGGGCGCCGGGGCGGCCGGGGGAGTGGGGTTCGCGGCGATGGCGGTGCTCGGCGCCCGGCTGCGCCCGGGCATCGAGCTGCTGCTCGACCTGCTCGGGTTCGACGCGGCCCTGGCCGGTGTCTCGCTGGTCGTCACCGGTGAGGGATCGCTCGACGAACAGACGTTGGCCGGCAAGGCCCCGGCCGGGGTGGCCCGGGCCGCGGCGGCCCACGGCATCCCGTGCGTCGCGGTGTCGGGGCGCTGCCGGCTGTCCTCGGTGGAGCTGGCGGACGCGGGCATCTCGGCGGCGTACGCGCTGACGGACCTGGAGCCGGACCCGGCGCGCTGCATGGCGGAGGCGGCCCCGCTGCTGCGCCGCCTCGCGCACCGCGTGGCGATCGACCACTTCTCGCTGTCCAGCTGATACTCGAAACTTGTTACCATCGGAAACCATGGCGACGAAGACGGCGGAGGACACCCGCGCCCGCATCCTCGAGGCCGCGGCCACGCTCTTGGTGGCCGAGGGCCGCGACGGCCTCTCGACCCGGGCGGTGAGCGCGGCGGCCGGCGTCCAGCCCCCGGCGCTGTACCGCCTCTTCGGTGACAAGGACGGCTTGCTGGACGCGGTCGCCGCGTACGGCTTCGAGGAGTACCTGAAGAGCAAGCGCGCGCTGGCCTCGACCGGCGACCCGGTCGAGGACCTCCGCCGCGGCTGGGACCTGCACGTCGAGTTCGGGTTGTCCCGCCCGGAGTTCTACGTGCTGATGTACGGCGACGCCCGCCCGGGTCACACCTCACCGGCGGCCAGGGAGGCCGAGGCGATGCTGCGGGCGATAGTCGACCGGGTGGCGAAGGCGGGCCGCCTCCGCCTGAGCGTCGAGCGAGCGGCGCGCTTGACCCACGCGGCCGGGATGGGCGTGGTCCTGACCCAGATCGCGACACCGGAGGGTGAGCGCGACCCCGAGCTGTCGGCCACGGCCCGCGAGGCCGTGCTGGCCCGCATCCTCACCGCGGCCCCGGCCGCCGAACCGGCGGCGGCGACGGCGCCCGAACGCGCCATCGCCCTGCGGGCCGCGCTGGAGGACGCGGCCGCCCTCACCGAGGCGGAGCGAGTCCTGCTCGCGGAGTGGCTGGACCGCATCGCCGACGCCTGACCCTGCGGGCTGGATCGATACAGATCGATCGGACATTGCTTGTCACGACGCGGCGGCTCAATATGTTGCGGCCAACAACATATGGACGACAACGCCGTCGGAGGACCACGATGATCAGGTGGAAAGCAGTCCTGGCCTGCACCGGAACGGCAATCCTGCTCGCCGGGGCGCTTCCCGGCACGGCCTCGGCCAGCGGCACGGCCACCGACTGCTGCGGCGGCGGGGCCTCCTGGGCCACCGGCAACAAGTCCGCCCTGGGCACCTCGACGACCACCGCGAGCCCGGTCTGGTTCACCGTCGCGAACGGGGTGACGTCGGAGGTCTTCTACCCCCGCGCCGACGTCCCCACCATGCAGGACATGCAGTTCGTCGTCACCGACGGATCCACCTTCGTCGACCTCGAGCGCGACGCCACGAACCACGTCGTGACGATGCCCGACGAGAAGGCGCTCCAGTACACGATCACCAACACGGCGAAGAGCGGCAAGTACCGGATCACCACGAACTACGTCACCGACCCGGCCCGCGCCACGCTCGTCACCAACACCAGGTTCCAGTCGCTCGACGGCGGCACCTACCGCCTCTACCTGCTCGCCAACCCCTCGATGGCGGGCGGCGGAGCCAACGACAACGCCTGGTGGGACGGCACCGGCCTGCTGGCGAGCGGAACCGAAACGCTGTTCGGCGGAACGGCCACCACCGTCGTCTCCGCACTGCGCGCATCGACCGGCTTCACCGCGCACGACAACGGCTACACCGGCGCGGCCAGCGACTGCCTGGTCGATCTGCGCGCCGACCGGACCCTGAACAACCAGTTCGACAACCTCTCCGGTACCGGCAACGTCGTCCAGTGCGGCCAGATCCCGGTCGGCGCGGACACGACGTTCACCGTCGCGCTCGGCTATGGCAGCACCGCGGCTGCCGCGTCGTCGGCCGCGAGCGCGTCGCTGAGCAGCGGGTTCACCGCGGTGTCGGCGTCCTACCGCGGTGGCTGGAACTCCTACGTGGGAAGCCTGAAACCCGCTCCCGCCAGTGTTTCCGGGGACACGCAACGCCGTCGCACCTACTACGTCGCCGCCATGGCGCTGAAGACGGCCGAAGACAAACAGCACCCCGGCGCGAGCGTCGCGGGCCTGGCCACGCCCTGGGGCGACTTCACGAACGGGGACCAGCTCAACGACGGCTACCACCGCGTCTGGGGCCGTGACCTCTACCAGCAGGCGACCGGTCTCCTGGCCGCCGGCGACAGCGCGCAGGCCAAGCGGATGGCCCAGTTCCTCTGGAACTCCCAGTGGATCGGCAGCCCGACCGCCGGCGACGGCATGACCTACCCGGCCGGGTCGTTCCCGCGCTACAGCCCGGTCTCCGGCGTCGCCGGAGCGAGCGCCCAGCAGCTCGGCTGCTGCGAACAGCTGGACCAGGACGCCGACGCGATCCTGCTGGCCTGGCTGACCGGCCTCACCGACGCCTCGACCTACGCCAAGGTCAAGACGACCGCGAACCACATCGTCGGCACCGGCCCGGACACCACCGAGCGGTGGGAGGAGCAGTACGGCAAGTCGCCGTCCTCGGTGGCCGCGGAGATCGCCGGGCTGATCGCGGCCGGGGCGATCGCGCGAGCCAACGGCGACACGGCGAGCGCGTCGTCGTGGGAGTCCACAGCGGACTCCTGGCGCAACTCCCTGTCCGGCTGGACCGTGACGACGTCCGGCTACTGGGGCGGCCACACCTACTACGAGCGCCTCGACCGGGCCGGCAACCCGAACGACACCGCGACGATCTGCTTCGACGAAGGCTGCTTCTACGAGCACGACGTCACCGACTTCGGCTTCCTCGACCTGGTGCGGCTCGGCATCCGCCCGGCCGGGGACGCGACGATCGCGAACTCGGTGGCACCGACGGCCGCCGCGTCGGACGGCAACGCGCCGATGCAGGTGACGCTGCCGAACGGCGACGTCTACTTCCACCGCTACCCGCACGACAACTACGGCGAGAGCACCGCGGACTGCAGCGGCTGGCCGGCCGGCGGCAGCCGGCGGTTCGGGCGGCTGTGGCCGGTGCTGTCGGGGGAGCGCGGGCAGTACGAGCTCGCCAACGGCCGCTCGGCGGCGGTGTACCTGAAGTCGATGGCGGACTCGGTCAACGACGGGTACTTCGTGCCCGAGCAGGTCTGGGACCGCGCGGACGTCGGCTGCTTCGGGCTCGGCCGCCCGACCGGCAGCGCGGGCCCGCTGATGTGGGCCGAGGGCCAGTACCTGCGGCTGGCCCAGAGCATGGACGCGGGCCACAACCTCGACACGCCGTCGATTGTCAAGACCCGGTACGGGACCTGATCGCCCGGCCCGGCACGCCCCCTCGGTGTGCCGGGCCGGGCGATCACCGCACCAGGCGGACGGTCTTCGCCGCGGGAGCGAAGGTCGCCGTCTGGCCGCGGGTGAGGGCGACGGTGTCGGCTTCGAGACCGTCGCCGAACGCCACCAGGCGGTCGGATTCCACCTCGACCGTCAGCGGCGCCTGCGTCAGTTCACCCTCGGTGCAGGTGGTTCCGGTCGACGGTGACGGCCACGCCTCCCGCACGAACCAGACCAGCCGGGCCTCCCCGGGGGCCGGCAGGGGCAGCCCGCTGCGGCGTTCCCGCCACACCGAGCCGCACCAGCCGGTGGCCCCGGTGCCCGTCCCGACCAGGATTCCCGACGACGCCTGGCGTTCCGGCCGCCCGCCACCGACCCCCAGCCGGTAGCGGGCGGTCTGGTGCCCGGCGTGCCCGAGGTAGATCTCGTTGAGGGCGAGCAGCCGCTGGCCGTCGTCCGCGGTGAGCTCGGCCATCGTCCGGTGCTCGACGTCGCCGGTGGACCGCACCAGGTCCGCGACGGCCTCGACCGGGTGCTTGACCAGGACGCCGGGCTCGCCGGGCGCGACACCGATCACCGGCTGGCCGTCGAGGTACTTGGCGACGTTGGCGATCAGGCCGTCCTGGCCGACCACGACGACGACGTCCTCCGGGGTGAAGAGGAACCGGGCGAGGTCCGCGCGTTCGACCTCGCCGCGGCGCCAGTCCAGCGGGATGGCGGCACTGGCCGCGGTGAGGGCGGCGCGCAGGGCCGCGTCCGCCGCCGTCACCTCGGCCAGGTCGCGGCCGCGGGTGCGCAGGAAGAACTCGGCCTGGCCGCGGGTGCCGTGGCGGGCGACGAGCTCGTCCAGCTCGGTGCGGCGGTGGACGAGCACGACCCGCGGGGCGAGGCTCACGAGCGGACGCCGAGCTTCGTCAGCAGCGGCGTGAGCAGGTCCGGGGTCAGCACCAGGCTCTCGATCTGCGGCAGGTTCCCGGCCAGCTCCTTCAGCGCCAGCCCGGTCAGCACGCTCTCGGGCAGGTCGCGGTACGCCGCCAGCCGGGCGGCTTCGCCCGCTGCTTCGGCTTCGCCGAGCGCTCGCTTCCCGTCGGCCTTCACCTGCGTCAGCCGCTCTTCGCGGGACGCCTGTGCCTCCGTCTCGATCCGGTTCGCCGCGGCGGCTTCTTCGGCCTGCCGCCGGGCGTTCGCGCCGCGCTGGGCGAGCAGCTGCTCCTCGCGGCGGGCCAGCTCGATCTGGTTCTGCAGCTCGTTTTCGCTGATCGCGCGTTCGCGTTCGACCGCGAGCGCGCGCCGCTCGAAGGTCGCGCGGTCGGCCTCCTGCTGCACCTTCTCCCGCGCGGTCGTCTGCAGCGCCTTCTCGACCTCCGGCTCGGCCCGGATCGCCACGACCCGGACGTCGATCACCGCGGACCCGGTCTGCGCGAGCCGGGTGTCCTCTTCGGCCAGGCCGGCGCGGATCCGGTCGCGGACCGCGCGGACGCCGTCGACCAGCGCGGTGGCCAGCGGCGTGCGGGTCAGCACCTCGACCGCGTACTGCTGGACGTTCTCGGTCAGCAGCCCGCTGATCTGCGCCAGGGGGTCGCTTCTCCAGCGGCCGGTGTCCGGGTCGATGGAGAAGTCGATGCGCTGCGCGGCCAGCGCCGGGTCCTCGATCCGGAAGGTGAGGGCGAGCTGGACGGTGACGTCCTGGAAGTCGGCCGTGCGGGCGTGGAACAGCAGCGGCAGTTCGCGGTCGTCGACCGGGACCTCCGAGACGACCGCGGTCAGCGGCCGGTACCAGAAGGACAGCCCGACACCGTCGTGCGCGAGCTTGCCGCGGCGGTAGTGGCGGATGTGCACGGTGGGGGCACCGCGCAGGTGCCGGAACCCGAACCGGCGGTCGATGTCGGCCATGGAGCCTCCTCTTATCGTCGTGGTGACGATATGGGGTGAACTCGCTAATCGTCAAGCTGACGATTAGGGTGGGTGGCATGGGTCACCCACCGTTCGCCGTCACCGTCGACCTCGTCGTGCTCACCCTGACCGGGGACGAGCTGTGCGCGCTGCTGGTGCGCCGGGGCGTGGAGCCGTACTTCGGCGAGTGGGCGCTGCCCGGCGGGTTCGTCCGGGAGGACGAAGACCTGGCGGACGCGGCGCGCCGGGAGCTGGCGGAGGAGACGGGGCTGGCCCCGGGGACCGTGCACATCGAGCAGCTGGCGGGCTACGGCGCACCGGGCCGGGACCCGCGGATGCGGGTGGTGACGGTGGCGTACCTGGCGCTCGCGCCGGACCTGCCGGTACCCCGCGCGGGCACGGACGCGGCCGAGGCCCGGTGGGCACCGGTGCGCGCGCTGCGGACCGAGCGCCTGGCGTTCGACCACGACCGCATCCTGGCCGACGGCGTGGAGCGTGCTCGCGCGAAGCTGGAGTACTCCCCGCTGGCGACGGCGTTCTGCGCGCCGGAGTTCACGGTCGCGGAGCTGCGCCGGGTGTACGAGCTGGTGTGGGACACGCGGCTCGACCCGCGCAACTTCCACCGCAAGGTGACCGGAGCGGAGGGGCTGCTGGAGCCGACCGACCGGACCACCACCCGCGACGGCGGCCGCCCCGCCCGGCTGTACCGGCGGGGCGCGGCGGAAGTGCTGTATCCGCCGATGCTGCGGAGCTGACCCCGGTCCGTGGGGACGCTCATCCGGTCGGCGACGCACACTGCGGGCCGTCGTCATCGCGACCGCGCTCTGCGTCTCCCGTCATCTGATCGAGGTCACCCGTCCGGGCCGGTAGAGTTTCTCCCATGGATCTCGACCAGCTGACTCGGCGTCTTCGCGAGTTTGCTTCCGAGCGCGATTGGGACCAGTTCCACACGCCCAAGAACCTGGCCATGGCCTTGGTGGGCGAAGCGGGCGAGCTGACGGAGATCTTCCAGTGGCTGACGCCGGAGGACTCCGCGCGGATCATGGATGACCCGGCGACCGCGCAAGAGGTGAAGAACGAGATCGCGGACGTGTTCGCCTATCTCCTGCGCCTCGCCGACGTTCTCGGCATCGACATTGCGGCGGCGCTGACCACAAAGATCGCCTTGAACGAGGCGAAGTACCCCGCAGCCCTGGCCAGGGGCACGGCGGTGAAGTACGACAAGCTGCGAACGGAGCACTAGTGCGCGTCGCCCTCCAGCCGGCTGCCCTCAGCGATCGGGAAGTGGCTCGCCATTTCCGCGACACCATCGACACCCGGGTCCGCTTGGCTGACCACGCTGACGTGATCGAGCCGGAGACCTTGGACGCGTTGACGGCGATCTATCCGGACGGCATGGCTCAACTTTGGGGAGCCACGCCCGGGATGAGCGGTCGTAACGTGGGCAGGTGGCGCAAGCTCACGCCTGGTGACGGGGTGTTCTTCTACGGCGATAAGCAGATCTACATGGCGGGACACATCGCTTTCGCTTTCCACAACCCGGCCCTTGCTGTCCGGCTCTGGGGAAGAGACCCGAACGGGCTGACGTGGGAACTCATGTACGCCCTGGTCAACCTCCGGGACATCGCGCTGCCGATCGAGGAGATCCGTACCGCGCTGGGCTGGAACGACAAAGCCTTCATTCAGGGCTTCACGGTGGTCGGTGGCCGGCAGGCCGAGAACATGGTCGAACTCTCCAACCTCGAAGACACAAGCAATCTTCTGCAGGTATGTCGGGCGTATGCTCGTCCGTCCGGAAAGACGGTGGCGCCGGACGGTCCGACCGACAGTGTGAGAACAGTCAACTGGCGTCGCGAGCACCCCAATCTGAAGCGGCGGCTGGTTGAGCTGGCGGGTGGCACCTGCGGCCTTTGCGGCAGGGACTTCCCGCCCTCCCTTCTGGTCGGGGCGCACATCAAGAAGCGGTCGCACTGCACCGAAGACGAACGCAAGGACTTCGACAACGTCGGCATGCTCGCCTGCCTCCTGGGCTGCGACAGCCTGTTCGAGCGGGGATATGTCGCCGTCGGTGACAATGGGAAGATCTTGGTCAGCAACCTCGCCCAGACCTCGAGCAGTGTGGCCGGGTTCGTCCGTGACCATCTCGAAGAGCGGGTCAGTGCGTGGTGGACCACGGCTCGGGACAGGTATTACGACTGGCATCGTCGGCACGTCTTCGTGAAGACGCACGACGGCGTTGCGCCGTCGTCGGGCCTGTCGCACAGGCGCGTCGCCGAGCTGGTGGTCGCCCCGACTGGTTTGTGAGACGAAGAGCGGGCGGCGGGGCCGTGAGCCTCGGCGCTCAGCCTCCGGCCACGGCGAACCCCCCTTGACGATGCTCCTGAGCCGCGAGTCACAAGCCTGCTCGGTTCGAGAGCCCGTCGCCCGGTGATGGCGCCTCCGAAGCTGCACCCGGCATGGACTCGAACACGCTGGAGGAGGATGCCCCGGTGGGCTGGCCGGTCTCACGATCGAGAAGCCCCGCTCGAGCCTGCGAGTTTGAGCCGGGTGTCGGGCCGATCGAAGCTCTAGCTGCCCGGCACCGCCCGGAACCACAGCGTGAACTCGGTCTTCTGCGGCACCAGCCGGTACCGCGGCAGCACCCCCGGCCCGCACGACGCCGTCCCCAGGCCGTGCTGCGCGACGTCCAGCGTCAGGTGCACCACGTCGTCCGGCACCAGGTCGTCGGTGTGCCGCGCCTCCTCCAGCGCCGCCGCGGTCCAGCGGCGGGCGGTGAACTCGAAGGCCGGTTCGCCGTCCACCCGGATGCCCGCGCCGTCCGGGGCGGTCAGGCTGGCCCAGCGGACCGCCGTGCGGTTGCCGTTCTCCTGCGGGAACACGTACGGCGTCTGCAGGCCGTCGACGCTGCTGGACCACCGGCCGATCCGCGCGGCCTGGCGGCTGTCCGGGTACGCCTCGCCCGGGCCGCCGCCGAACCACTCCGCCGAACCCAGCGTTCCCGGGATCGCCATCGCCAGGCCGAGCCGGGGGAGCGTGCCGGGGAAGTCGCCGTCCGGGGTCACCTCGACGCGCAGCCGCAGGTGGCCGGCGAAGGCCGTCCACGTGTAGTCCGCGAACAGCCCGAACGGCTGCGCCGGCGGCGCGACCCGCGTGCGCACCACCAGTTCCTCGCCGTCGGCGTCGACCGCGATCACCCGGTGCTGCATCCGGTGCAGCCCGGCCTCGCGCCACTGGTCGGCGGCGGGCCGTCCCGCGAACGTGCCCCGGTCGTTGTCGGTCGTCGCGCGCCAGACGTCGAGGCGCGGGCCGGCCACGACGTGCCCGCCGAGGGCCGACAAGGTGCCCGTCACCGGGTCGAACTCGCCGGCGCCCAGCACCAGCCGCCCGCCGGTGCGGAACACCGGTCCGCGCGGCGGGAGCGGCGCCGCGGCGGGCGCCGCCGACACCGCCAGCTGTCCCCAGCCGACGACGTGCCCGGCCGGCGCCCACGCGGTCGCCGACGTCAGCGCCGCCGACACGGTCAACCACGACTCGCCGCCCGTCGCGGGCAGGCCGGGGAGCGGGACCGAAGTGCTCTGTCCGGAATGGACCGGAGGGACGTCGAGAACGCCCTGGGCGACCACGCTTCCCTCATCCTCGAGCACCCAGGTGAAGGTCAGGTGCCCGGTGCTCACGAAGTCGTAGTGGTTGCTCACCACGATCGCATCCGCGCCGGCCGAGATCCGGACCGGCTCGATGACCTTCGCGAACTCGAGCAGCCCCGGTGACGGTGTCCGGTCGGGGAAGACCAGGCCGTCGACGACGAAGTTCCCGTCGTGGAGCTGCTCGCCGAAGTCCCCGCCGTAGGCGAAGTGCCCGTCGGCGGCGAGGCCGTGGTCGATCCACTCCCAGATGAACCCGCCCTGGCAGTTCGGGTACCGCTCGAACAGCTCGCGGTACTCCAGCAGCCCGCCCGGGCCGTTGCCCATCGCGTGCCCGTATTCGCACTGCAGGAACGGCATCTCCCGCCGGCGCGCGTTGTCGTCCTCCCGGCGGCCGATCCGCTCGACGTCCTCGTGCGTGGCGTACATCCGGCTGTGCACGTCGACGTATTCGCAGTCGTGGTCGCCTTCGTAGTGCACCGGCCGCGTCGGGTCGCGGTGGCGCACCCACTCGGCCATCCGCGCGAGGTTCTCGCCGGTGTGGCTTTCGTTGCCCAGCGACCAGAGGATCACGCTGGGGCGGTTCTTGTCCCGCTCGACCGTGCGCCGCATCCGGTCCAGGTACGCCTCGGCCCACCGCGGATCGCCGCTCGGGTTGCCGGCCCACCCGAGGAGCTCGAAGCCATGGGTCTCCAGGTCGCACTCGTCGATCACCCAGAGGCCGTGGGTATCGCACAGTTCGAGGAACGCCGGGTCGGGCGGGTAGTGGCTGGTCCGGACGGCGTTGACGTTGTGCCGCTTCATCAGCAGGACGTCGGCCAGCGCCGTCTCCGGCGACACGACGCGCCCGGTGCGCGGGTCGTGCTCGTGGCGGTTGACCCCGCGCAGCATCAGCGGGCGGCCGTTGACCTTGAGCTGCCCGCCCTCGATGGTGACGGTCCGGAACCCGATCCGCACCGGCACCCGCTCCGCCGCGGTGGCCAGCGTGCCCTCGTACAGCCGCGGGGTCTCCGCACTCCACGGCTCGACCGGCAGCTCCAGCGCCTCCCCGGCCGGGTGCCCGGCCACGCCGAGCTCGGGGATGTCCAGCACGACGTCGGCGCCGGTCTCGACCCGCACCGTGCCCAGGCCGGTGCCGTGGTCGTAGTCCGCGCGGACCCAGTAGTCGCCGATGCCGCCGTCCGGGCGGGCGAGCAGGGTGACGGCGCGGAAGACGCCCGACAGCCACCACATGTCCTGGTCTTCGAGGTAGCTGCCGGCCGACCACTGGTGCACGCGCACCACGAGGACGTTCCCGGCCGGCCGCAGCAGCGGCCCGACCTCGAACTCCGAGGGCAGCCTGCTGCCCTGCGTGACGCCGAGTTCGGTGCCGTTGAGCCAGATCCGGCCGCAGGAGTCGATGCCGTCGAAGCGCAGCACCGCGGACCCGGCGGGCCAGTCCGCGGGCAGGTCGAACCGCAGGCGGTGGTCGCCGGTGGGGTTGTCCGACGGCACGTGCGGCGGGTCGACCGGGAACGGGTAGGGCACGTTCGTGTAGGCCGGCCGCCCGTGGCCGTGCAGCTGCCACAGCGACGGCACCGGCAGCTCGTCCCACGCCGAGTCGTCGAACCCCTCCGCTTCGACCCCCGCCGGCGCGGCCGCGAGGCTCGGCGACAGCCGGAACCGCCAGGTGCCGTTCAGCGACAGCGACGGCGCGTCGGAGGTGAAGGCCGCGCGCGGCGGAAGCGAACCGCGGCCGGGGCCGGGGTCTTCGAGGTACGACATGGGGTCCTTTCCGCGCTCGGCAGGCGCCCGAGAACGTTCCCGTGAACGTTCACGGACCGCTCCGCAGTGTGCTGCGCGGGAGGACCGGGTGTCAAGGGATCAGGCGGATTCGCGCAGGTGGAGCCGGGCGCGGACGATCAGTTCGGCGGGTGCGAGAGGGGTCGCGCCGGTGACCAGGCGGGCCGCCTGCTCGACGGCCAGCGCGCCGACCGCGCGGGTGTCGATCGCGACGCTCGAGAGCTCCGGCTCGACCAGGGTGCCGAGGGCGAGCCCGTCGAACCCGATCACGGCCAGGTCGGCGGGCACGCGCAGGCCGAAGCGGCGGGCCTCGCGCAGGGCACCGATGGCCATCACGTCGTTGAAGGCGAACAGCGCGGTGACGTCGGGGTGGGCGGCGAGCAGGGCGGCCAGCGCGGCGCCGCCGCCGTCGACGGACTGGGCACCGGAGGCGATCCAGCCGGGCTGCACCGAGACCCCGCACTCGGCGGCCGCCCGCAGGAACCACCGGCGGCGGACGCTCGGGGCGGGGAGCCCGTCGAGCATCCCGATCCGCCGGTGCCCGCGCGAAACGAGGTGGGCGACGGCCTCGCGGACGCCGTCCTCGCCGTCGATCACCACGCCGCTGAACCGCGGGGCGCGCGGCTCGCGGTCGATGAGGACGACCGGGATACCGGCGGTGAGGCGCTCGAGGTCCTCGTCGGGCCGGCCGAAGTAGCCGGTCACCGCGTCGACCTGGGTGCCGATCACCCGCAACGTGGCGAGCTCCTCGTCGGGGTCGTCGGCGGTGTCGTGGACGACGACGTGCCAGCCGCGGGCCCGGGCCGCCTCCAGCGCGCCGGAGGCGACCTCGGTGAAGAAGGGGTTGAGCAGGTCCGGCACGACGAGACCGATCGTGGTGGTGTCCGGCCGGACCAGGCCGCGGGCGAAGCGGCTGGGGCGGTACCCGAGCTCCCGGACGGCGTCGAGGACGCGCTGCTTGGTCGAGCCGTCGATCTCGGCCTTGTCGTTCAGCGCCCGTGACACCGTCTGCCGGGAGACCCCGGCCGAGCGGGCGACGTCGTGGATCGTCACCCGCCGGGGCTCCGTGGTTCCGGGCACCGCCCACCTCCTCCTCGTCCGGAGGTCGAGTATGCCCGCTACCCGGCCGGGGTGCGGTCGCGGTGCTTGACGACGAACCGCCAGCCGACCGCCAGGATCACCGCGAGCACCGGGATGGAGTAGAACGCGATCTTCTCCGCGCCGTCCGAGAAGCCCATCAGGACCACCACCAGGGCGAGGAACGCGAGCGTCGCCCAGCCGCTGTAGGGCGCCCACGGCATCCGGTACGACGGGCGCTCCAGCTCGCCGCGCAGGGCGGCCTGACGCAGCCGGAGCTGGCAGAAGATCAGCGTCGCCCAGGTGCTGATCACGCCGAGGGACGCGATTGCGATGGCGATGTCGAACGCCTCCTTCGGCACCAGGTAGTTCAGCACCACGCCCAGCACGTACGCGACCGACGTGAAGAGGATGCCGCCGTAGGGCACCTGCCGGCTGCTCAGCCGGCTGACGAACGAGGGCGCTTCGCCCTTTTCGGCCAGCGAACGCAGGATCCGGCCCGTCGAATAGAGACCCGAGTTGACGCTCGACAGCGCCGCGGTCAGCACGACCGCGTTCATCACGTCGCCGATGCCGGGGATGCCGAGCCGGCTGAACACCGTCACGAACGGGCTCTCGTCGCCGCTGTAGAACGGCCACGGCAGCAGCATCGCCAGCAGCAGCACCGAGCCGACGTAGAACACGCCGATCCGCCAGACCACGCCGTTGATCGCCTTCGGCAGCACCTTGCGGGCGTCCTTCGTTTCGCCGGCCGCGATGCCGACGACCTCGATGGCCGAGTAGGCGAAGATGACCGCCTGCAACGTCATCAGCGCGATGCCGACGCCGGCCGGGAAGAGTCCACTGTGGCCGGTCAGGTTGTGCGCGCCGGCGGGCGTGCCGCCGATGTCGGCGCTCGTCAGCACCAGGCCCGCGCCGACGACCAGGAAGACCACGATGGCCAGCACCTTGACCACCGAGAACCAGAACTCCAGTTCGCCGAACACCTTGACCGACAGCAGGTTCACCGCCAGCAGCACGCCCAGGGCGATCAGCGCGGTGATCCACTGCGGCACGTCCGGCAGCCACTTGTGGACGTAGATGGCGACCGCGGTGATCTCGGCGATCCCGGTCATCGCCCAGTTCACCCAGTACATCCAGCCGGAGGCGAAGCCGGCCCACGGCCCGATGAACTTCCGCGCGTAGGTGACGAAACTGCCGGAGCTGGGCTCGTGCAGGACGAGCTCGCCGAGCGCGCGCATCACGAAGTAGGCGGCGATTCCGCAGATCGCGTAGGAGAAGATCAGCGACGGGCCGACCTGGTGGAGCTTGCCGCCGGCGCCGAGGAAGAGCCCGACGCCGATCGCGCCGCCGATGGCGATCATCTGCACTTGGCGGTTGCCCAGTGCTTTCGAGTAGCTTTCACCTTTTTCGGTGAGCAGCGAGGAATCCATGGTTATCGGACGCTAGAGCGGTGTGCGGCAGGTCACCAAGCACACTAAGGAAGACTTAAGGTGTGCCGGAGATCACTGCGGATTTTGGTCCGCTATCGGCGGATTCGATTTGACACGGGGTGCCCGCCGCCCGCGCCGGAGCGCCTTCTACGCTCGGGCCCGTGGATCTCGCGGCGCTGCTGGACCGGATAGCCGACGACGTCGCGCCGGAGGTCGGCCGCGGCGCCGTCGCGGACTACATTCCCGCGCTGGCCAGGGTCGAGCCGTGGCGGTTCGGCATGGCGGTGGCCGAAGTGGACGGTGCCGTGCACGGCGTCGGCGACTGGGAGCGGCCGTTCTCCGTGCAGAGCATGTCCAAGGTGTTCACCCTGGCGCTGACCCTTTCGCGTGGCGACAGCGTGTGGGCGCGGGTCGGCCGCGAACCGTCGGGCGACCCGTTCAATTCGCTGGTGCAGCTCGAACACGAGGACGGCATTCCGCGCAACCCGTTCATCAACGCGGGCGCTCTGGTGGTGACCGACGAGCTCGCCCGCCACGGCGACGCGGCGGACGCGCTGCTCGCGTTCCTGCGGCAGGAAAGCGGCCGCCCGGAAATCGCCGTCGACCCCGAGGTGGCGGCGTCGGAGAAGGGGCACGCCGACCGCAACCGCGCCCTCGCCTACTTCATGGCCTCCTACGGCAACATGCGGCACCCGGTGCCGTCGGTGCTGGACCAATACGTCCGCCAGTGCTCGATCGCGATGAGCTGCGCCGACGTCGCCCGGTCGGCGTTGTTCCTGGCCCGCCACGGCGTCCGCAACGACGGCACGCGGCTGCTCGGGCTGAGCGCGGCGAAGCGGATCAACGCGGTGATGCTGACGTGCGGCACGTACGACGCGGCGGGCGAGTTCGCCTACCGGGTGGGGTTGCCGGGCAAGAGCGGCGTGGGCGGCGGCATCGTGGCGATCGTCCCGGGCCGCTGCGCGGTGTGCGTGTGGAGCCCGGGGCTGGACGCCCGCGGCAACTCCGTCGCCGGCGTCGCCGCCCTCGACCGGTTCACGACGCTGACCGGCTGGTCGATCTTCTGACCTCAGCGCAGGTAGTTGTAGACGCTCGCCCGCGAGATCCCGAGCAGGTCGGTCAGGGCCGGCACCGCGTTCTTCAGCTCCAGGAACCCCCGCTCCTTCAACGACCGCACCAGGTCCTTCTTCGCGGCCGCCGGGAGGCTGCGCGGCGTGTGGCCGCGCTCGGTCGCGTAGTCCTCGACCAGTGCTCGCAGCTCGTCGGCCGTGCGGGCGCGCAGTGACTCGGTGAGCGGGGCCGGTTCGTCGGTGGCGGCCAGGCGGGTCAGCGCCTGGGCCGCCGAGCCGAGCAGGGAGACGTCGAGGTTGAGGCACAGCGCCGCGACGTACTCGCCGCGCGCGTTGCGGATGCCGATCGAGGTGCTCTTCGCCGGGCGGCCGTCCGGGAAGCGGTTCGGGTAGTTCTGCAGCACGTCCGGGAACTCCGGGTCGGCGATCCGGGCCAGGCCCAGCTCGGTGGCCGGGTCGCCGGGCGCGCGGCCGGACAGGCCGCCTTCGACCGCGCGGACCGCGTGGGCCGGGTCGCGCAGGTCGTGCAGCACCACCTCGCACAGGCCCGGGAACATCCGGCCGACGGCGTGGGCGATCTTCTCCGCCTCGCGCAGCAGCAGCTCGTCCTCGTGCAGTGAAGTCATCCGATCAGCTCCCGCAGTTTGCCCGCCGCCTTCAGCCCGGAGCCGGTGAGCACGACGACTGTGGTCTCGCCGGGCCGGATGGCGCCTCGCGTGCGGAAGACCTCGATCGCCGCCGCGGCCGTCGCGCTGGTCGGCTCCGCGTACAGGCCCAGGGACGCCAGGCGGCGGGCGGCCGCGGCGATGGCGTCCTCGGTGATCGCCGCGGTGTCCCCGCCGGACCTCCGGATCGCCGCGACGACCTCCGGCAGCCGCACCGGACGGCGGATCGCCGTGCCCTCGGCGACGGTCGGGGCGAACGGCGGTGGCTGCCGGTCGTGCACGGCGGCGTCGATGGGGGAGCAGTTGCGCGGCTGCGCGACGAGCAGGCGCGGGCGCCGCGCGATGGACCCGGCTTCGAGAAGCTCTCCGAACCCGAGGTCGCAGCCCAGCACGATGCTGCCCGCACCCGCCACCGTGACGACGGCGTCCGGCGCGCGGAAGCCGAGGTCCTCCCACAGCTCGTAGGCGAGGGTCTTGGTCCCCTGCAGGAAGAACGGGTGCCAGTTGTGGCTGGCGTAGGTCGTGCGGTCCGAGCGGCGGACGGCTTCGGCGGCGGTGTCGTCCCGGGTGCCCGGCACCAGCTCGACGGCCGCGCCGTACGCGCGCGCCTGCAGCACCTTCGCCGGGGACGTCCCCTCCGGCGCCAGGACGGTCGCCGCGATCCCGGCCGCGGCGCTGTAGGCCGCCACCGACGAGCCGCCGTTGCCGGAGCTGTCCTCCAGGAGCTCCCGGACCCCGGCGCCGGCCAGCGCGGAGACCATGACGCTCGACCCGCGGTCCTTGAAGCTGCCGGTCGGGCTGAACCATTCGAGCTTGAACCGGACCTCGGTCCCGTCCCAGACCTGCGGGACGAGCGGGGTGCAGCCTTCCCCGAGCGACACCGGGCGGAGGTCGCCGGGCAGCGCGGCCCGGTACCGCCAGAGCGAGCGGACGCCGGTGTCGACGTCGCCCGGACGCAGGCCGGGCCGGGTCTCGACGGTCAGCGGGGCACCGTCGTCGCCCCGCCAGCGCAGTGGGTCACCGGGGTACCGCGTCCCGGATCGCTCGTCGGTGTACCAGTACTCCACAGGCACCTCCTCGTTTGGACGAACAGTCCAAGCTTAGACGTACTGTCTAGTACTACTCTGGAGTACGCGAAATGTCTTCAGCTTCTTCTCAGGAAAAGCTTGTAACGCGGGGGCCGGAATTTTCGATCACGGGCGCCGGCGGGCGTACCGCTGGTGGTCGCCCGAATACCGCCAGTCGTGCCCGGCGGGACGTCCGTGGCCGCCGACGTCCTCGTTCGTGGTCTTGTGAGCACCGACAATCCCGGCGGGTAGCCAATCCACAGTGGACTGCCGGAGCCGTGTCCAGGTGGGCCGCGTATTCTCTGGGCGATTTTTGCGATGACCCGGAAAAGCAGTGCGAAATCGCCGCGAACAACCGGTGAAGAGTGGTGCGTGCGGATCGGTGAAGCGAACGTCCTGAGCAGTTCGCTATACCGGCAGCATAAGCGCGGTGGTGGCGGGGGAAACACCGGACCCGACGGTCGGCGTGATCCGGACCGGGCAACGGGCCCGCGTCCACCAGGCGGGATGGCTTGCGCCGTCCGGCGGCGCAGGCCCGGTGGACCACGCCCCGGAACCGGTCCGGCGCGGCCCGGCCTGGCAATGGTTGCGCCCCCTGTCGGGGGAGAACGTGACGGCGACGTTAAATTCTTGCGCGGTCGGCCTGGTCGATCCCGAATTTTCTGAACGTGGGCTATGAAATCGCGAGGGGTTGTTGACGGCGCGGAAGGAACCCGCTTAAGTACTCCCCGTTACCCTTCACCCTTTCGTGCGTAGCGGGAGTTCCCATGCGTCTCTCGAAAGACGACTCCGTGCCGGCCGGGCTGGTCGTCGCCGTGTCGCCGCTGCGATGGCCGTCGGCGCGCGGGGTCGCCGCCGCCGAGCGCGGAGGCGGGCTCGGCGTGCTCGACCTGACCGCCGGGGGCCCCGCGGCCGCGGAAGAGCTCGCGTTGCTGGTGGAATGGGGCATCCCGGCGTTCGGGGTCCGGCTGGCGCGACCGGCGGATCTGCCCGACGCCGTGACCACCGTGCTGCTGACCGAAGACGCCGAGTGCACGCCCCGGGACTTCCCGGGCCGGCAGGTGCTGGCCGAGGTCACCTCCCGCGCCGCGGCCGGCCGGGCGGTCGCCGCCGGCGCCGCCGGCCTGATCGCCCGCGGGCACGAATGCGGTGGCCGGGTCGGGGAACTGAGCACCTTCGTGCTGCTGCAGGCCCTGCTCGCCGACAGCGCTCATGGTGCACTCGGCGTGCCGGTGTGGGCGGCGGGCGGCATCGGGCCGCACACCGCCGCGGCCGCGGTCGCGGGCGGCGCGGCCGGCGTCGTCGTCGACACCCAGCTCGCCCTGCTGCCGGAAGCCGAGCTGCCGTCGGCCCTCACCACCGCCGTCACCGGCCTCGACGGCTCGGAAACGACCGTCACCGACGGCGTCCGCGTGCTGGTCCGGCGCGGTGTCGAGCCGCTCGAAGCAGGCCAGGACGTCTTCCTCGCCACCCGGTTCCGCGACCGCTGGGGCACGGTGACGGCGGCGGTGCGCGGCCTGGCCGACGCCGTCGGCGAGGCCCTGCGCCTGCCGGACGCGGTACTGGGCCCCGGCAGCGCGGGCAGCCGCGCGCTCGGCACGGTGCTGCCGGTCGCCCAAGGACCGATGACCCGGGTCAGCGACCAGCCCGCCTTCGCGGCGGAGGTCGCCGCGGGCGGGGCGCTGCCGTTCGTCGCGCTGGCCCTCTCCGGCCCGGAACAGACCCGCGACGTGCTGGAACGGACCCGCGCGGCCGTCGGCGACGCGCCCTGGGGGGTCGGTGTCCTCGGCTTCGCCGCCGACGACGTCAAGGCCGCGCAGCTGGCGGTGATCCGCGAGCTGCGGCCCACGCACGCGATCATCGCCGGCGGCCGCCCGGCCCAGGCCGTGGCGCTGGAAGACGCCGGGATCGCCACCTTCCTGCACGTGCCCTCGCCCGGTCTGCTGAAGCAGTTCCTCGAGGCGGGCGCCCGCAAGTTCGTCTTCGAAGGTTCCGAGTGCGGCGGGCACGTCGGCCCGCGCACCAGCTTCCCGTTGTGGGAAGCCCAGCTCGGCGTGCTCGCCGACTTCCTCGCCGCCACCCCGGGCGCCGCCGCGGACCTGCGGCTGCTGTTCGCCGGCGGCATCCACGACGAACGCTCGGCCGCGATGGTCGCCGCCCTCGCCGCCCCGGTGGCCGCGCGCGGCGCGGCGATCGGCGTGCTGATGGGCACCGCCTACCTCTTCACCCGCGAAGCCGTCGACGCGGGCGCGGTGCTCCCGCTGTTCCAGCGCCGGCTCCTGGAAGCCGAGCACACCGACCTCCTCGAAACCGCGCCGGGGCACGCCACCCGGTGCGTGCGCAGCCCGTTCACCGAGGAGTACGCAGCGATCAAGGCGGACCTGGCCGAGCGCGGCGTGCCCAGCCGCGACGCCTGGGAGCAGCTGGAAACGCTCAACGTCGGCCGGCTCCGCCTGGCGAGCAAGGGGATCGAGCGCGTCGGCGCCGAGCTGCGGGACGTCGATGAAGACCGCCAGCTCGCCGAAGGCATGTTCATGGCGGGCGAAGTCGCCGTGCTGCGCTCGGCCGTCACCACGATCGCCGACCTGCACACCGCGGTCGGTGAAGGGGCGAACGCGTTCCTGCGTGCTCGTGCCGCGCAGTTCGGCGGCACCGAGACCGAGCCGCCCGCCCCCGAACCGCTCGACATCGCGATCGTCGGCATGGCCTGCATGTTCCCGCAGGCCCCCGACCTGGCCACGTTCTGGGCGAACGTCCTGGCCGGCGCCGACGCCGTCACCGAGGTGCCCCCGCAGCGCTGGGACACCGCCCTGTACTACGACCCGGACGGCCAGGGGGAGCGGACGCCGTCGCGCTGGGGCGGGTTCCTGCCCGAAATCGGCTTCGACCCGTTGAAGTACGGCATCCCGCCGTCGTCGCTGGCCAGCATCGAACCGGTGCAGCTGCTGGCCCTGGAAACCGCCCACCGCGCGCTGGCCGACGCGGGTTACGCCGACCGCGCGTTCGACCGGAGCCGGACGTCGGTGGTGTTCGGCGCCGAGGCGGGCAGCGACCTGTCGAACGCCATGACGCTGCGCTCGGTGCTGCCGTCCTACCTGGGCGAACTGCCGTCCGAACTGGACGAACGGCTGCCGCGGATCACCGAGGACTCGTTCCCGGGCGTGCTGGCCAACGTCATCGCCGGGCGGATCGCCAACCGGCTTGACCTGGGCGGGGCCAACTACACCGTCGACGCCGCGTGCGCGTCGTCGCTGACCGCGGTCGACGTCGCCTGCAAGGAGCTGACCGCGGGCACCAGCGACCTCGTCCTCTGCGGCGGCGCCGACCTGCACAACGGCATCAACGACTACCTCCTGTTCGCGTCGGCGCACGCCCTCTCGCCGACCGGCCGGTCGGCGACGTTCGACAGCGCCGCCGACGGCATCGCCCTCGGCGAAGGCGTCGCGTGCATCGCCCTGAAGCGCCTCGCCGACGCCGAACGCGACGGCGACCGCGTGTACGCCGTGATCAAGGGCGTCGGCGCGGCCTCGGACGGCCGGGCGCTGGGGCTGACGGCACCGCGGCCCGAGGGCCAGCACACCGCGTTGACCCGCGCCTACCGCAACGCCGGCGTCTCGCCCGCCGACGTCGGGCTCGTCGAAGCCCATGGCACCGGCACCGTCGTCGGCGACCGGACCGAGCTCGGCACCCTGACCAAGGTGTTCACCGAAGCCGGCGCCGCCCCCGGCGGCTGCACGATCGGCTCGGTGAAGTCCCAGATCGGGCACACCAAGTGCGCCGCGGGCCTGGCCGGGCTGATCAAGGCCGCCCTCGCCGTGCACACCGGCGTCAAACCACCGACGCTGCACCTTTCGGCGCCGAACCCGGCGTGGGATCCCACGACGAGCCCGTTCGTGTTCCAGACGGCCGCGCAGCCGTGGGCCGCCCCGCCCGCCGAGCGGCTCGCCGGCGTCAGCGCGTTCGGCTTCGGCGGCACCAACTTCCACGTCGTGCTCGGCGCGCACGACGGCGTCCCGCCCGCGCAGGCCGCCGACGAGTGGCCGGCCGAGCTGTTCGTCTTCGGCACCGACGCGGCGGTCCGCGACCTGCTGGCCATGGCTTCGGAAGCTCTTTCGCCGTGGCGGCTGCGCGATCTCGCGCTGGCGGCCGCCCGGCGGGCGCAAGGACGGCCGGTGCGGCTCGCCGTCGTCGCGTCCACTGTGGATGAACTGGCCGACCTGCTGCGCAAGGCGCTGGACGGGCACGACGCCCCCGGCGTGTTCCGCACGGACGACGCGGTCCCGGGGGAGGTTGCGGTGTTGTTCCCCGGACAGGGCAGCCAGCGGCCGGGGATGTTCGCCGAGCTGTTCGTCACCTTCCCCGAGCTGCAGCGCTACCTGCGCCTCGATCGGGCGACAGCCGAGGTCGTCTTCGGGCCGGCGGTGTTCGGGGAGACGGCGCGGCAGGAGTCCGTGGACCGGGTCACCGACACGCGGGTCGCCCAGCCCGCGCTCGGGATGGCCGGGCTGGCTGCGTTCCGGCTGCTGACGCGCGCCGGCGTGCGGCCCGCGATGCTGGGCGGGCACAGCTACGGCGAGCTGACGGCGCTGGCCGCGGCAGGCACGTTCACACCGGACGGACTGGTGCACGCGAGCCACGCCCGGGCGGCGGCGATCCTCGACGCGATCCCGTCCGGCGATCCGGGGGCGATGGCCGCGGTGTCGGCGTCCGCCGCGGAGGTTCTTGCGGTTCTCGGCGAATCGTCAGTCGTCCTGGCCAACCACAACTCGCCCCGGCAGACGGTGATCTCCGGGCCGACGGCCGACGTCGAGGCGGCGGTCGGGCACCTGCGGGCCGCCGGGCTCGGCGCGAAGCGGATCCAGGTCGCGTGCGCGTTCCACAGCTCGCTGGTGGCACCGGCGGGGGAGGCGTTCGGCCGGGCGCTGGACGCGATCGGCGCAGTAGAGCCCGCGGTCCCGGTGTACGGCAACCGGACGGCCGGGCCCTACCCGGCTTCGCCGGACGCCATCCGCGATGAGCTGGCCGCCCAGCTGGGCGCGCCGGTCCGGTTCGTCGAGCAGGTCGAGGCGATGTACGCCGCCGGGGCGCGGGTGTTCGTCGAAGCCGGACCCGGTTCGGTGCTGGGCAGGCAGGTCGCCGCCATCCTCGGTGACCGGCCGCACCGGACGGTCGGGTTCGAGCAGCCGGGCCGCCGTGGCCTGCCGGGCTTCCTCGGCGCGCTGGCGCAGCTGGCGGTGTCCGGGGTGCCGGTCGAGACGGGCTGGCTGTTCCGCGGCCGCGACGCCCTCGACGCCGCCACCGAGCCTCGCCCGAAGCGTCCGGGGTGGACGGTCGACGGCCACCTGCTCCGCACCGCGGACGGCACGATCCCGGCGGGCGCACTCCGTCCGGCGGAACGGGTCTCGCTCGGCGTGGCGGCCGCGGCACCGGCGGCGGCCACGTCGGAGGCGATGGTCGCGGACTTCCTGCGCACGAGCCGCGAGATGATCGCGGCACAGCGCGACGTGCTCCTCGGCTTCCTCGGCACCGACGCCCCCCTGCCGCTCTCCGCACCGATCCCGGCGGCGATCACCGTCTCGGAGCGCCCCAATGTGGCCTTGGTTGCGTTGAGTGACACAGCGGCGCGAAGCGCTTCCGTTGAGGGTGGCGGTGGGGGCATGGGAGGAGCACCGAAGGCCGCCTTGGGTGCGTTGGACGCACCGAAGGCCACAGTGGGGCGCTCGGTGCTGGAGACCGTGGTCGAGGTGATCGGGGAGCGGACCGGGTATCCGGTGGAGATGATCGAGCCGGACCTCGATCTGGAAGCCGACTTGAGCGTGGACTCGATCAAGCGGGCGGAGATCGCGGGCGAGCTGGCGTCGCGGCTCGGGCTCGCGGGCGGCGACGTGGAGGAGTTCGCCAAGGCCCGCACGGCCGCGGCGATCGCCGAGCTGATCGGCGACCGGAACCCCGCGGCGGCGCCGGTGACTTCGGTGCTGGAGACCGTGGTGGCGGTGATCGGGGAGCGGACGGGCTATCCGGTCGACATGATCGAGCCGGACCTCGATCTGGAAGCCGACCTGAGCGTGGACTCGATCAAGCGCGCCGAAATCGCCGGTGAACTGGCCACCCGCCTGAACCTCGACACGGGCGGCGACGTCGAAGAACTGGCCAAAGCCCGCACGGCCGCCGCGATCGCCGAGCTCATCGACGGCGAGCGCCCCAGTGCGGCGTTGGGTGCGTCCAACGCCCCCTTGGAGCGCTCGGAGCCGGACGAGCCGGCGGCGGTTGTCGTTGCGCCGAAACGGCTGGTCATGGCCGAAGCCGAACTTCCTTCGGGCGGTGCCCCCGAGGTCGCCGGGCGGAAGTTCCTGCTCCTCGGCCGGGGGCCGCTCGCCGAGGCCGTCCGGAACCACCTCACCGGGCTGGGCGCGGTCGCCGAGGTCGCCGACGAGGTCCGGGACGGGTTCGACGGCTTCCTGTTCCTCCCGGACGACAGCCCCGTGCTGCCCGCCGCCTTCCCGCAGTACCAGGCCGCCCTCGCGACGCAGCCGGCCTGGCTGCTGACCGCCGGCCCGGGCGAGGGCCTGCGCGGCTTCCACCGCAGCCTCGCCCGCGAATGCCCGGACACGCTCACCCGCGTGGTCGAGCTGTCCCCGGACGAAACACCCGACCGGCAGGCCACGGCCTTCGTCGCCGAGCTGTCCACAGTGGACCGAGAGCCGGTCGTCGTCCGGCACGGCGAGCGCCGGACGGGCTTCCGGATGACCGAACAGGACCTCGGCCCGCTCGGCAGCAGCGGCGCGGGCCCGGCGGGCGACGGCGTCGCCGAAGCCGCCGCGATCGGCCTGGACCGCGACAGCGTCGTCCTGCTCGTCGGGGGTGCCAAGGGGATCACCGCCCGGTTCGCCGCGACCCTGGCCGCGACCGCCCGCTGCCGGATCGAGCTACTCGGCCGGACGCCGGTGCCCGCCGACCACGACGAACACCCCCAGGTCGAGACGGCGAAGGACCTCCGGGCCGCCCTCATCGGGGCCGGGCTGAAGAGCCCCGCCGAAATCGAACGGTCCGTCCGCCGGATCCAGGGCGAACGCGAGGTCCGGCGGACCCTGGCCGAGCTCGAAGCCCTCGGCAGCCCGGTCCGCTACCAGTCGGTCGACATGCTCGACGCCGAAGCCGTGCACCGCGCGGTCAAGGAGATCCACGCCGAGCACGGCCGCCTCGACGGCATCGTCTACGCGGCCGGCGTCATCGAGGACAAGCTCGTCGCCGAGAAGACGCCGGAGTCGTTCGAGCGGGTGTACGGCACCAAGGTCGACGGCGCCCGCACCCTCCTCGAAGCGACCGCCGACCTGCCTGACGAGCCTGCCTTCGTGGTCCTGTTCGGCAGCATCGCCGCGACGCTGGGCAACCGCGGCCAGTCCGACTACGCCGCCGCCAACGACGCCCTCGAAGCGCTCGGCCGCCGGTGGCCCGCCGGGCGCGCGGTGACCGTCCACTGGGGACCGTGGGCCCCGACCGGCGAGCACGACGGCATGGTGACCCCCGAGCTGATGCGCGACTACGCCCGCCGCGGCATCGCGCTGATCGACCCGGAGGAGGGCAGCCTCGGCCTGCTGCGCGAGCTGGCCTGGGGCCGTCCGGACACCGGCGCCGTCGTCCACACCGCCTCGGGCTGGTGAAGCGGATGCCCGAACCGGTGGCCATCGTCGGGATGTCGGTGCTGCTGCCCGGCGCCCCCGACCTGGCGAGCTACTGGCGCAACCTCGCCGGCGGCGTCGACGCGATCACCGAGGTGCCGGCCGGCAAGTGGGACCTCGCGCACTACGCGCCGGACGAGCAGCGCCGCGCCGACCGCGTCTACTGCCGGCGCGGGGGGTTCGTCGACGAACTGGCCGAAGTGGACGTCACCGGTTTCGGGATCATGCCGAACTCCGTGCCCGCCACCGAGCCCGACCAGCTGATCGCCCTGCGCGTCGCGGCGCAGGCCGTCGCGGACGCGGGCGGCCCGGACCGGCTGCCCGCCGACCGCGCGAAGGTCGGCGTCGTGCTCGGCCGCGGTGGCTACCTGACGCCGGGGCTGGTCCGCCTCGACCAGCGGGTCCGCACCGCGACCCAGCTCGTCCGCACCCTCGGCGAACTGCTGCCGGACCTCGACGCCGACCGCCTCGACGCGGTCCGCCAGGCCTTCACCGACCAGCTCGGCCCCGAGGCGCCCGAGTCGGCGATCGGGCTGGTGCCCAACCTGGCCGCCTCGCGGCTGGCCAACCGCCTCGACCTGCGCGGCCCGGCGTACACGGTGGACGCGGCGTGCGCGTCCTCGCTGATCGCCGTCGACCACGCGGTGCGGGAGCTGGCCACCGGCCGGTGCGACGTCGTCCTCGCCGGCGGGGTGCACCACTGCCACGACATCACCTTCTGGAGCGTGTTCACCCAGCTCGGCGCGCTGTCGCCGTCCGAGCGGATCCGACCGTTCCACCGCGACGCCGACGGCGTGCTGATCGGCGAAGGCACCGGCGTCGTCGTCCTCAAGCGCCTCGCCGACGCCCAGCGCGACGGCGACCGCGTCTACGCCGTGATCACCGGCACCGGCGTCGCCTCCGACGGGCGGACGGCGAGCCTGGCCAGCCCCGACTCCGGCGGCCAGGTCCGGGCCGTCCGCCAGGCCTGGGCGGCGGCGGGCCTGGACCCGGCCGCGCCGGACTCCATCGGCCTGCTGGAGGCCCACGGCACCGCGACCCCGGCCGGCGACGCGGCGGAGCTCGCCACCCTCGCGGAGGTCTTCGGGCCGCGGGGGAGCGCGGTGCTCGGCTCGGTCAAGTCGATGATCGGCCACACCATGCCGGCGGCCGGGATCGCCGGGCTCGTCAAGGCGGCCCTGGCGGTGCACCACGGCGTGCTCCTGCCCACCCTGCACTGCGACGACCCGCACCCGGGGCTCGCGCGCACCCGGTTCTCCACTTTGGACACCGCCACGCCGTGGGATGCGCCGGTGCGCCGCGCCGGGGTCAACGCGTTCGGCTTCGGCGGCATCAACGCCCACGTCGTCCTGGAACAGGCGCCGGGCCGCGCGAAGCCGGCGGTGGTGCGCGAGCCCGAACGCGTGCTGCGGCTCGCCGCGCCGACCGTCGAGGCCCTGCGCGAGGCGTTCGACCGGCCCGGCCACCGGGAAACCGGCGACGGGCCGGTCCGGCTCGGCATCGTCGACCCGACGGAGAAGCGGCTGGCCCTGGCCCGCAAGGCGCTGGCCCGGGGCCGGGCCTGGCGCGGCCGCAACGACGTGTGGTTCGCCGACCGCCCCCTGCTCGGGCCGGGCGGCGGCAAGATCGCCTTCCTCTTCCCCGGCCTGGAGTCGGAGCTCACGCTCAACTGCGGCGACGTCGCCCGCCACTTCGGCCTGCCCTGGAAGCACGGCGACGTCGAGGTCGGCGACGTCGGGCGGCAGGGGGCCGCGGTGTTCGAGCTGGGCCGGCTGCTGCACGCCGCCCTCGGCAGGCTCGGGGTCACGCCGGACGCCGTCGCCGGGCACAGCCTGGGCGAATGGACGGCGATGGCGGTGGCCGGCGTCCACGCCGAGGCCGAGGTCGACGCCTTCCTCGCCGGCTTCGACCCGGACGCGCTCGTCGTCCCCGGGCTCGCCTTCGCCGCGATCGGCGCCCCCGCGCCCCGGGTGCTCGAGGAGCTGGCCGGGCGGGCGGACGTCGTCCTCTCCCACGACAACTCGCCGAACCAGGCGATGATCTGCGGTCCGGAGGCGGCGGTGGGGTCGCTCGTGCAGCGCTTCCGCGACGCCGGGATCGTGGCGCAGGTGCTGCCCTTCCGGTCCGGTTTCCACACCCCGATGCTGCGGCCGTACCTCGGCCCGATCCGCGAAGCGGCGGAGCGCTTCACGCTGCACCCGCCGGTCCTGCCGCTCTGGTCGGCGACGTCGGTGTCGGAGTACCCGGCCGCCGAGGCCGAGGTTCGCGAGCTGTTCGTGCGCCACCTGCTGCAGCCGGTCCGGTTCCGCCCGCTCGTGCGGGCCATGCACGACGCCGGGTTCCGCGCGTTCGTCCAGGTCGGCGCCGGGCAGCTCGGCTCCCTGGTCGGCGACACCCTGCACGGGGAAGAGCACCTCGTCGTGGCGGCGCACTCGGGACAGCGACCCGGGCTGGCGCAGCTGCGCCGGGTTGCGACCGCACTGTGGGTCGAGGGTTTCGACGTCGACTTCCACCGCCTGCCCGGTGAGCGTCCGGCCGCTCCCAAGGCGGTCAAGCTCGACCTCGGCGGCCGCCTGATCTCCCTGGACGACCAGGTCCGCGCGCGGATCGCGCTGCCGGCCGTCCGCAAGTCCACTGTGGACGACCTGGCCGCGAAGGGTCCGCTGGCCGCGGAGTTCGCCGCTCTGCTGGCCGACACCGCGGAGCTGGCGTCCACCGTGCTCGCCGGCCGCCCCGAAACGCCGCTTTCCCGTGAAAGCGACGCCCCAGGTGGGCACTTTCCCGGGAAAGCGGCGCCGCCGGTGGAGCTGGACACGACGCTCACGGTGTCGCTCGAGGCGATGCCGTACCTGCTCGACCACTGCTTCTTCAAGCAGCCGCCCCAGGCCGATCCGGGCGACCGCTGGCCGGTCGTCCCCGCCACCACGGTGATCGACCACCTGATGCGGTTCGCCGAGCAGGCCGCGCCCGGCCGCCACGCGGTCGCGGTGCACGACGTGCGGCTCAGCCAGTGGATCACCGCGGTCCCGGCCGTCACGGTGCCGGTGCGCGTCCGGCCCCGGGGCGCCGACCGGGTGCACGCGGCCCTCACCGGCTACTCGCAGGCCGTCGTCGAGCTCGCGCCGCGGTACCCGGCCACGGCACCGGCGCCGTGGCGGTTCCCGGTGTCGGCCGAACGGGTCCCCGAGACCACGGCGGCGCAGCTGTACGACGAGCGCTGGATGTTCCACGGCCCGCGCTTCCAGGGCGTCACGGAGCTGACCGCCGTCGGCGAACGCCACGTGCGCGCCGTGCTGACGACGCCGGACGCGCCCGGCGCGCTGCTCGACAACGTCGGCCAGGTGCTCGGCTACTGGATCATGTCCCGGCTGCCCGAGCGGACCACCGTCTTCCCGGTCGCCATGGGCGAAATCCGGTTCCACGGGCCGCACCCGGCCCCGGGGGAACGCCTGGAGTGCCTGGTCCGGATCACCGGGCTGACCGACGAGTTCCTCGACGCCGACATGCAGCTGGTCCACAACGGCGGCGTCTGGGCCGAGTTCACCGGCTGGCGCGACCGGCGGTTCGACAGCACCGCGCACATCCGGCAGGCCGACCGCACCCCCGAGCGTTCGACGCTCTCGCACGAGCGGCCGGGCGGCTGGGCGCTGGTGCACGAGCAGTGGCCGGACCTGGCCACCCGCGAGCTGATCATGCGCAACTACCTCGCGGGCCCCGAGCGCGACGCCTACGACCGCCGTCCGCCGCGCGGGCGGCGCCAGTGGCTGCTCGGCCGGATCGCGGCCAAGGACGCGGTCCGCCAGTTCCTCTGGGCCCGCGGCGAACCCGAGATGTTCCCGGCCGAGCTGCGCATCGGCAACGACGAAGCGGGCCGTCCCTTCGCGACCGGCGCCTACGGCCGGAACCTGCCGCCGGTGACGATTTCCCTGGCGCACCGCGCCGAAGCCGGGGTCGCGATCGCCCGCCACGGGCCGTGCGGGATCGACGTCGAAGAGGTCGTCCCCCGCTCGGAGTCCACTGTGGAGACCGCGCTCGGCCCGGGCGAGCTGGCGCTGTTCGCGAGCCTGCCCGGCGACCCGGAGCAGTGGTTCGCCCGGTTCTGGACCGCCAAGGAGGCCGTCGCGAAACTGCGGGGCACCGGCCTGCGGGGCGAACCCCGGGACTTCGAGGTCGTCGCGGCGACGCCGGAGGAGCTGACCGTCCGCGTCGCCGGCCGCGAGTACCGCGTGTGCTGCGCCGACGTCGAGAACCCGCCCGGCGCGCCGCCGCGCCGCTACGTCGTCGCCTGGACCGAAGAGACGAAGGAGACTGCCGGATGAGCATCGAGACCACGGCCGCGAACGAGGTGACCGTGCTCGCCCAGCTGAGCGGGATGCTGCGGGAGCTGCTCGAAGAGTACGGGCTGGACGACGCCGAAATCACCATGGACACGACGTTCCACGACGACCTCGAACTGGAGAGCGTCGACCTGGTCGCGCTGTCCGGGCAGCTGCGCGAGCACTACGGCGAGCGCGTCAACTTCGCGAACTTCATCGCCGAGCGCGACCTGGACGAGATCATCGCGCTGACCGTCGGCGAGCTCGTCCGGTACATCGTCGCCTCCCTGCGGGCGACGGCATGAGCCGGATCCGCGCGGGCGAGCTGGACGTGCACGTCCAGCGGCTCACCCCGGACGTGCCGCCCGACGGGGAAGCGCCGATCGTGGTCTGCGTCCACGGCCTGCTCACCGACAGCCTGGCCAGCTACTACTTCACGCTGGGCCCGGCCTTCGCCGAACGCGGCCTCGACGTGCTGATGTACGACCTGCGCGGGCACGGCCGCACGACGCGGCCGGCATCCGGGTACCACCTGGAACGGTTCGTCGACGACCTCGTCGCGGTCCTCGACGCCTGCGACGTCACCCGGCCGGTGCACGTCGTCGGCAACTCCTTCGGCGCCTCGGTGGCGCTCGGGCTCGCCGCGGCCCGGCCGGACCGGGTGGCGAGCGTGGTCGTGATCGAGGGCGAACCGCCCACCGAGGAGTGGACCCGGCACATGGCCGACGGGCTCGCCGACGCCAAGACCCGGCTGGCGATCGACGAGGTCATCGGCTGGATCGCCGACAACCACGGCGCGCACACCGCGCGGCTGTCCAAGGCCGCCAACAAGATCCTGCAGACCACCACGATCGCCGAGGACATCCCGCACAGCGCGACGATCGCGGCGGACCTCTCGGCGGTCCGCTGCCCGGTCTTCGCGATCTTCGGCGGCGACTCCGGGCTGGCGGCGCAGGTGCCGCACTTCGAGACCCACCTGGCGAGCTGCCGCTGCGTCGTGCTGCCCGACCAGGGACATTCGGTGCTGGTCGAGCGGACCGCGGAGGTCATCGAGCTGATCTCCGGCTGGGTCCGCGACACCGCCCGCACACAGACTCGGGTGCGGTAGTGGCCCGGTTCCTCTTCGTCGTCCCGCCGCTGGTCGGGCACGTCAACCCGGCCGTCGGCGTGGCCTCCGAGCTCACCGCGCGCGGCCACGAGGTCGCCTGGGCGGGCCACGACGAGCTGCTGTGGCAGCTGGCCGGCCCGGCGGCGCTCGTGTTCTCCTGCGCGACGGGGGACCCGCCCGTCCGCCCGGCCGAGCTGAAGGGCCCCGCGGCGCTGCGGTTCCTCTGGCAGGACTTCCTCGTTCCGCTGGCCGACGCGATGGCGCCGGGCGTGGCCGCGGCGCTCGACGCCTTCGAACCGCACGTCGTGGTCGCCGACCAGCAGGCACTGGCCGGCGGGCTGCTCGCCGACGCGGCCGGCCTGCCGTGGGTGACGTCGGCGACGACGTCGGCCGAGCTCGTCGATCCCCTCGCCGGGATGCCCAAGGTCGGGGAATGGGTGGGTGGGCTGCTCGACGGCCTCCGCGCGCGGATCGCCGGTGGCCGGGGCACGGCGGACCCGCGGTTCTCACCCCACGGCGTCCTCGCCTTCACCACCCGCGAACTGCTCGGCCCGGCCGCGCTCCCGCCGTCGGTCCGGCTGGTCGGGCCCGCCCTCGGCGCACGGCCGTCCACGGCGGACTTCCCGTGGGAGTGGCTCGACCCGCTGCGGCCGACGGTGCTGGTCTCGCTCGGCACGGCGAACACGTCCGCGGGCGCCGGGTTCCTGGCGGCGACGGCGGAGGCGTTCGCCGGGTTGCCCGCGCGGGCGGTGATCGCCGACCCGGGCGGCGTGCTCGGCGACGTCCCGCCCAACGTCCTGGTGCGGCCGCAGGTCCCGCAGCTGCCGCTGCTGACGCGGGTCGACGCGGTGCTGTGCCACGCGGGCCACAACACGGTCTGCGAAACGCTCTGGCACGGCCTGCCGCTGGTGGTGGCCCCGATCCGCGACGACCAGCCGATCGTGGCGGCCCAGGTGGTCGAGGCTGGTGCCGGCATCCGCCTGCGCTTCGGCCGCGCGGACACTCCCCGGATCGCGGCGGCCGTCGAGGAGGTGCTGACGGAACCGGCGTACCGGCGCGCGGCCGAAGTCGTGGCGGCCTCGTTCCACGCGGCGGGCGGCAGCGCGGCGGCGGCAGCGCACCTGGAGCAGCTGGCGCTGGAAAGCTTGGCGAACCTTTCGCTCTGAAGTCGTGATTTACACCGAAAAAAGGACCGGTTACCGTCGGCCGGGTGACTGTTTCCGAGTGCCGTCCCGAAGACGTTCCCGAACTTCTCGCCTCGGCCGCGGCCCTGTTCGCCGAGGACGGTGGGCGCCACGACCCGTTCATGGACACCGGCTGGCCCGGCCGCGAAGGCCAGGCCTACTACGCGGGCCTGGTCGAAGATCCGGAGTGCCTGTGCCTGCTGGCCGCCGGGGGCGCGGGGCACCTGGTCGGCCGGTTGCGCCGCCCGGATCCGCTGCGGCCGGCTGCGGTGACGGCCGTGCTCGAGAGCATGCGCGTCGCTCCGGAACGCCGTCGCGAGGGCGTGGGCGGCGCGCTCGTGGCCGGTTTTCTGGCCTGGGCACGTGAACACGGCGCGAACGAAATGACCGTGCAGGCGTACGCGCAGAACGCCGGTGCTCTCGATTTCTACCGCGCGCACGGGTTCCGCCCGTTTCTGGTCGCCTTGACGCGCAGCTGAGCCACTCCCGGGTCACACTGGAAGCCATGGGCTTCCTGGACGGGCGGGCCGTCGTGATCACCGGTGCCGGGCGCGGGCTGGGGCGGGCGTTCGCCCGGCACGCGGCCGGAAACGGTGCCGCGGTCGTCGTCAACGACGTCGATGCCGAACCGGCCCGCGAGACCGTGGCCGCGATCGAGGCGGACGGCGGCACCGCCGTGGCGAGCGTCGGCTCGGTGGCCGACCCGGACCACGCCCGGTCGCTGATCACCCTGTGCTGCAGGAGGTTCGGGTCACTGGACGGGCTGGTCAACAACGCCGCCGTCGGCTACCACGCGTCGCCGTGGGAGGACGACGACGCCGACCGCGCCCGCGCGCTGGTCGAGACCAACGTGCTCGGCCCGCTCCACTGTGGCACCGCGGCCGCGAAAGTCATGTGCGCGCAGGGTCGCGGCGTCATCGTCAACGTGACGTCGGGGTCCATGATCGGGCAGCGCCGCGCTGCCGCGTACTCGGCGTCGAAGGGCGCGGTGGCGTCGATGACCTACTCGTGGGCCGGTGACCTGGCGCGGCACGGGGTGCGCGTCAACGCCGTCAGCCCGATCGCCTGGACCCGGCTGATGGCCGCCGACCCGAACGGCAACCGCGACGCACCGCCGCCCGAACGGGTGGCACCGCTGGTGACCTACCTGCTCAGCGACCTGTCGGCCGGCGTCACCGGGCAGGTGCTGCGGCTGGCCGACGGGCACCTGCACGCCGTCCGCCAGCCCGCGATCATCCGGCCCGTCCTGCACCGGGAGACCTGGACGGTGGAGGAGATCGCCGCGGCCGTCGACGGCGAGCTCGTCCTCGAATCGCCGCCGCGGGAGCGCTGGACGCTCTGACCGACCACCGGAACGGGTGGCTATCCACAGTGGACACTGCGCACTAGCGTGAAGGGATGACGGCCACCGCGGAGGTCACCCCGGGCGCCGCGGCGCCGCCCGCCCTGAGCCGCGGCCGGGTCAACGCCGTGTTCGGCGCGGTGCTGCTCGGCATGCTGCTGGCGGCGCTGGACCAGACCATCGTCGGGACGGCGCTGCCCACCATCGTCGGCGACCTCGGCGGCGCCGGGCACCTGTCCTGGGTGGTGACGTCCTACCTGCTGGCCGAGACGATCATGACGGTGGTCGTCGGCAAGCTCGGCGATCTGTTCGGCCGCAAGCTGCTGTTCCAGCTGTCGGTGATCGTGTTCGGCGTCGGCTCGTTCTGCGCCGGGTTCGCCGACAGCATGGTCTGGCTGATCGTCTGGCGGGCGGTGCAGGGCCTCGGCGGCGGCGGGCTGATGGTCACCTCGACCGCGCTGATCGCCGACGTCGTCCCGCTGCGCGAGCGCGGCAGGTACCAGGGCGTGCTCGGCTCGGTGTTCGGCGTGGTGACCGTGGCGGGACCGATGCTCGGCGGCTTCTTCGTCGACCACCTGTCGTGGCGGTGGGCGTTCTACGTCAACATCCCGCTGGTCCTCGTGGTGCTGGTGGTGGCGTCCTCGGCGATGCCGAACGCGCGGGCCGCGGTCAAGCCGGTCATCGACTACGCCGGCATCCTGCTCATCGGCCTCGCCGCGACCGGCCTGACGCTGGTGACGAGCTGGGGCGGCACGCAGTACGCGTGGGGGTCGCCGGTGATCATCGGGATGGCGCTCGGCTCGGTGGTGCTGCTGGCCGCGTTCGTCTTCGTCGAGCTGCGGGCGAAGGAGCCGATGCTGCCGATGCGGCTGTTCCGCAACCCGGTGTTCACCGTCGGCGGGATCATGAGCTTCGTCGTCGGCTTCGCGATGCTCGGCGCGCTGTCCTACCTGCCGACGTACATGCAGTACGTCCAGGGCACGTCCGCGACGACGTCCGGGGTCCGGTTGCTGCCGATGGTGCTGGCGCTGCTCGTCGCGTCGATCGCCGCGGGCAACGCGGTGAGCAGGACCGGCCGCTACAAGGTCTTCCCGCTGGCCGGGGCGGCGGGCATGACGATCGGGCTGTACCTGCTTTCGCGGCTGGGCACCGGCACCGGGTTCTGGGAGGCGTCGGCGTACATGGCCGTGCTGGGCCTCGGGATCGGGCTCGGCATGCAGGTGCTGACCATCGCCGTGCAGAACACGGTGGACTACGCCGACCTCGGCGTCGCGACCTCGGGCGTGACGTTCCTGCGCTCGATCGGCAGCTCGTTCGGCGCGGCGATCTTCGGCACGGTGTACGCCGGCCGGCTGACCCCGAAGCTGGCCGCGCTCCCGGTGCCGCCGGGGGTGGACCCGCGTGCGCTGCAGGTGTCCACGGCGTTGCACGCGCTGCCTTCGTCGGTGTCGGCGCCGGTGATCAAGGCGTACAGCGACTCGCTGCACGTGGTGTTCCTCGCCGCGGCCCCGGTGGGCCTGGTGGCGTTCGCGTTGGCGTTCTTCCTGAAGGAGGTCCCGCTGCGCGACACGGCCCGCGCGGCGGCCCCGGACCTCGGCGACGGCTTCGCGATGCCGGAAGCCCACACCGGCGACCGCGAGCTCGAACGCGCGGTGGCGACGCTGTTCTTCCGCGAGCGCCGCCAGGTGGCACCGGCGATCATCGCGCGGGCCGGGGGAGACCTCGACGAAGGCGGGATCTGGTGCCTGCTGCAGGTCCACCTGCGAGAACGCCGCGGCACGCCGGCGACGCTGCGGGAGATCGGCGCGTTCTTCGGCGTGCCCGCGCCGGTGCTGGAGCCGGCGTTCAACCGCCTGGAGCTGACGGGCCACCTGAGGTACACCCGGGACGGCTGGCAGCTGACTCCCGCGGGCCGGGCGGAGTTCGGCCGCGTCGTGCAGGCCTGGCACGACTGGCTGGCCGACCGCCTCGGCGACTGGGGAACGGCCGACCGCGCCGAGCTGGACGCGGCCATCGGGCGCGTCGCGGCCCGGCTGATGGACCAGAGCGCGGAGTCACGCGCCTACGGACGCCACGCCCTGGCCTGAGCTGCGGGTGCGCCGGGCTCGAAGCTTCCCCGGTTCCCTGCGCCCCAATGTGGCCTTCGGTGCGCTCAGCGCACCGAAGGCCACATTGGGTGCGTTGAGCGCAACCAAGGCCACATTGGGGCGCTGGGGCGGGAGGGCTCAGCGGCGCCAGAAGTCGTGGGGGGTGTGGCCGGGGCGGAAGCCGCACGACTCCACCAGGGCTGCCGCCTCCTGGAAGC
>JARAWT010000110.1:0-21006 GCA_033793495.1 Streptomyces sp. MN03-5084-2B
TGGCCGGGATCACCCGCCGCAAACGCCGCACCACCACCCGCCCCGCGGCCGGCCCGATCACCCCAGTCGCTGATCTGATCCGCCGCGACTTCACCGCCGAGAAACCGGGCCAGCGGCTGGTCGGGGACATCACCTGCCTGCCCACGTTTGAGGGCTGGCTCTACCTGGCCACCGTCATCGACCTTGCACACCCGTGAGGTCGTCGGGCACGCGATGGCTGGCCACATGCGGACCGACCTGGTCTGCGACGCCATCGACCTCGCGGCGGCCCGCGGCCTCATCAGCGACAACGCGGTGTTTCACTCCGACCGCGGAGTCCAATACACCTCCGGCCAGTTCCGGACCGCGCTCGCCGAGAAGAAGATCCGCCCGTCAGTGGGGCGGGTCGGGTCCTGCTACGACAACGCCGTCGCCGAAGCCTTCTTCGCCACCCTTAAAACCGAAATCGGTGTCTCGATCTGGCCCACCCGCGCCCACGCCCGCCGCGACGTGTTCACCTGGCTGCGCTACTACAACCACAACCGGCTGCACTCCATCATCGGCCAGAACACCCCAGCCGAAGCACGAATCAACCACTACACTCAGGCCTCAGCTGCCTAAACCCGTGTCCGCCTCACCGGGGCAACTCCACACGCGAGATCCGGGTTCACTCACGCGAGATACGTGCGGAAGCACGGGACGAGCGGCGGCGGATGAGGGCGTAGACGCCCAGGATCACCGCGAGGCTGATCAGGCTCAGGTACAGCTGCGCCCGCGCGTCGGAGTCCACGAACAGCATCGACGCCACCACCACGAGCGTCAGCACCAGGGTGACCCAGCTCAGCCACGGATAGCCCCACATCCGGAGCTTCAGCTTCTCCGGCTCCGCGGCCTCCAGCCGCCGCCGCATGCGGATCTGGGAGCCGCAGATGATCGCGTACACGAACAGGGCCACCGCGCCCGCCGAATTGATGATGAAGTAGAAGATCTTGTCCGGGGACACGTAGCTCATCACCACCGCCACGTACCCGACCGACGTCGACGCCAGGATCGCCTTCCACGGCACGCCTCGCGCGTTCGTGTCCGCGATCCAGCCCGGCGCCCAGCCGTGCCGGCGCAACGCGAACAACATCCGGGAAGCCGTGTAGAGCCCCGAATTCAGGACCGACAGCGCCGCCGTCAGGACCACCGCCGAGACGATCGTCGCCGCCGCCGGGACGCCGAAGCGGCCGAACGCCGCCGCGAACGGGCTCGTTTCGCTCGGGATCTCGCGCCACGGCGTGATCATCACCAGCAGTGCCACCGAACCGACGTAGAACACGATCACGCGCCAGACGATCGTCGAGGTCGCCTTGCGCACCGCCGTCTCCGGCTGGTCGGACTCCGCCGCCGCGATCGTGACGATCTCCGCGCCGAAGTACGAGAAGATCACGATGACCACGCCGTGCACCACCGAGAACGGCCCGTTCGCGACGAAGCCGTCGAGGCCGATGTTGCCCACCGAGAAGTGGGCGTCCGGCCAGAGCCCGAGCACGAACAGCGTCCCGAGCAGCAGGAAAACGACGATGGTGGCGACCTTGATCGACGCCAGCCAGAACTCCGTCTCGCCGAAGGACCGCGCCGACGCCAGGTTCGTCGCCGTCAGCAGCAGCATCAGCGCCAGCGAGAACACCCACTGCGGCACGCCGGGGATCCAGCCCTGCAGGATCTTCGCGCCCGCGACGGCCTCGAACGCGACCACGCCGACCCAGAAGTACCAGTACAGCCAGCCGATGGTGAAGCCCGCCCAGCCGCCGAGCGAGTCGCGCGCGTACTCCATGAACGAGCCCAGCGCCGGCGACGCGGTCGCCATCTCGCCGAGCATCCGCATCACCAGCACGACGAGCAGCCCGCCGATGGCGTAGGACAGCACGGCGGCCGGGCCCACGGTGTGGATCACCGCGCCGCTGCCGATGAACAGGCTCGCGCCGATGATGCCGCCGAGGGCGATCATCCGGACGTGCCGCTGCCGCAGGTCGGGCCGCAGCCCGGACTTCGTCGCCAAGGTGCTTCCTCCCCGGATGAACGTCGATCGCGGGAATTCTCCACCCAAGGGCTAGGTGATGCAGAATTTGCGCAACTTCACCGGGCGAGGATCTCCGAGTTGCGCTGCACGACGTACGCGCCGCCCAGCAGGGTCGCCGAGCCGAGCAGCTGCGGCCAGGCGAGCTCCTCGCCGAGCAGCACCCACGCCGCGATCGTCGTGATCACCGGTTCGACCAGGCCGAGCACGCTCGCCACCGACGCGGGCAGGTGCCGCAGCGACGAAATCCCGCAGACGTACGCGAGGACCGTCGCGACCAGCACCAGCAGCGTCAGCAGCAGCCACACCGACGGGTGCCAGGCACCGAACTCGACCGGGACACCCAGGAGCCCGGCCGGCCACGTCCACGGCGGCGCGACGACGCTGACCGCGACGGCGCCGATCACCATGCCCCAGGTGACCAGGCCGAGCGGATCGATGTCGGCCACCGCGCGTTCGCCGAGCAGGAAGTACCCGGCCGAGCACAGCGCCGCGCCGAAGCCGGCCAGCAGGCCGAGCCCGTCGAGGGTGATGCCTTCCCAGACCTGGGCGACGAGCGCGAGCCCGGTCATGGCCAGCGCGATGCCGCCCCAGACGGCCCGCGGCAGCCGGTGCCGCCGCACGAACCGCACCCACAGCGCGATGAGCACCGGCGAGATGAACTCCAGCAGGATGGCGATCCCGACCGGGATCCGCCCGGCGGCGACGAAGTAGAGCAGCTGCACCCCGGCCACGCCGAGCAGGCCGTACCCGGCGAGGACGGGCAGCTCCGCCCGGCGCACCCGCAGCTTCCGCGGCGCCACCAGCGCCACCCCGGCGAGCAGGACGGCACCGGCCAGCCCGATCCGCGCCGCGGCCACCTGCTCCGGGGCGATCCCGGCGGCCATCACGGACTTGCCGAGCGTGCCGGAGGTGCTGAAGAACAGGGCGGCGAGCAGGACGTAGGCGGTCCCGCGGCCGCGGTGGGCGACCCGGGGTGGCGCGAGGACGGGCAGTTCGGTGGTCACCGTCGGACTGTAGATGGCCCCGGGGTCACCGCCGAAGCTGTTTTCCCGGTTACCCCGGTGGGTGGACGTCTTCCGGATGTCGCAAGAAAACAGGGGGCCCGCGGTTGATCCTTCACGTTCAACGGGGTGCGGCCGGGACGCTACGAAGCCAACATGTCCTGCATCGAGCAAGCGGAAGGTTTCGGCGGCCTCATGCGGGCCTTCACCGTCGGGAAGCCCGCCAAGCCGGCTCCGTCGACGAAGCCGGCCCAGTCCACGCAGACCGCGCCGCAGGTTGCGGTGAAGCCGCAGGGTGCGCCGCAGGCCGGCGGTGGCCCGGCCGATGACGAGTCCGGCGCCGCGCCGCTCGTCGCGGGTGGTGCGGTCGCCCTCGTGGGTGCGGCCGGTGCCCTGGTGCTGCGCCGCCGCGCGGCCCGGCGCTGAACCGACGTCCGGGTGCCGCCTCTCCGGTGGCACCCGGACGTCACTCCGCGCGTTTCAACCCGGTCGCCACGTGCGTGGTGATCGTGGCCAGCCGACGCCCCTGCAGGCGCAGGGCGTCGAGCGCGACGCCGTCCGGCGCCGCCGACTTGCGGGACACGAACGAGCCGCCGTACGGGTTGCCGGACTCCATGAGGTGCGGTCGGTGTAGCCGAGCGGCACGACGATCGCGCCCCAGTGGTAGAAGACGTTGTTGATCGCCAGCAGTGTCGACTCGAGGCCGCCGTGCGCGGTGGACGCCGTCGTGAACGACGTTGCCACCTTGTCCGCCAGCTTTCCCTGCGCCCACAGGCCACCCGTGCTGTCCAAATAGGACTTGAGCTGGGCGGCCGGGCCGCCGAACCGGGTCGGGCTGCCGACGGCGAGCCCGTCGGCCCACTCCAGGTCGCCGAGGGTGGCGAGTTCGTGGTGCGGGCCCGCGTCCACCCACGCCTGCCAGCGCGGGTTCCGCGCGATGGCCTCGGCGGGCACAGTCTCCGGCACGGTCCGCACCCGCACGTCCGCCCCGGCTTCGCGCGCACCCGCGGCGAGCGATCCGGCCAGGCCGGCGGTGTTCCCGGTCGAGCTGTAGTAGACGACGAGTATCCGTGTGCTCACGTCGCCGACTCTAGGGGCGGGCGTGCCGACGTCTCAGGATCCGGACTGCGGCTTCCAGGGGCTGACCGTGTCGGTCGGCCGCGTCGGGTCGTGGAACCTGGGCCGGTCGAGCTCGTCGCGGCGCAGCGGGACGAGGCCGTCGGTGATGGCCTGCATGATCTTCGCGTGCGCGCGCACCCCGGCGCCCGGGCGCTGCGTGTCGATGTCCGAGAGGTCGACGGGGTCGCCGAAGTGCACCCGGAACTTCGGCCGGCGCAGCGGGGCGCTGAGCCCGGAGCGGGCCAGCGGGACCAGGTCGGCCGGGCCGTTGACGGTCTCGGTGCCCCAGTAGACGGCCTCGTGCGCGCCCCACTGGCTGATCGGGATCACCGGCACGTCCGCCGCCAGCGCCAGCCGGGCCGCGCCGGTCTTGCCGCGCTCCGGCCAGAGGCCAGGGTCGTGGCTGATCCGGCCCTCCGGGTAGACGATGATCGGCTCGCGCGTGGTCTTCATCGCCTCGACGGCCTCGGCGAACTGCCCGACGGCGGTCCCGGCGTGCTTGCGGTCGACCCGCAGGTGCCCGCTGACCCGCAGCGCCGGCCCGATCACGGGCGCGTCGAGGATGCCGCCGGCCAGCATGAACCGCGGGTTGATGCCGATCCGCTTGCACGCGGCCATCAGCACGAAGGCGTCGAACACGCCGATGTGGTTCGCGGCCATGAGCAGGGGCCTGCCCCGCAGCTGCGCGGGCACCCGGCCGCTGACGGTGAGCCGCCCGACGAGGTTCACCAGCCCCCGGTCGATGTTCAGCATGGTCCGCCAGATGGCGGGCGCCCGGCGGGCGGTGTTGTCGGAGTTCAGCGCGACCATGGGGCAGAGCATGGCAGACGCCGATTTCACCCGTTTGCGCACTGGCCGGATCGGTTCACCCGGATGGCCGCTCCACCCTGGTGTGAGGCAGAAGTTCACCCTGGGCCGAGAGTGGCGCCTGGGGCTGACCGGCAATGCCGGTTACCGTTGACGCATGGCTGGGTCGGCGACGAGGAAGAGAAGCACGGGAAGCGGCGCGAAGGGGGCAGCGGCGCGTAAGCCGCGTACACCCGCGAAGCCACGTACGTCTTCCGCTCGCAAGCCGCCGCCACGCACCCGGCGCAAGACGCCCGGGATCTTCGGCAAGGGCGTCCGCGGGACCTGGAACCTGCTGGCCAAGGGCATGGGCACGCTGGCCCGCACGGTCGGCCGCACCCGCGAGCTCGAGCCGGAACACCGCCGCGACGGGCTGGCGCTGGGCCTGATGGCCCTGGCCATCGTCGCGGCCGTCGGCGTCTGGTGGCGGGCGGCCGGGCCGATCGGGGCCGGGGTGGAGATCGCCACCCGGACCGTCCTGGGCGCCGGGGCCGTCACGCTGCCGCTGGTCCTCGTGGTCGTCGCCGTCGCGCTGATGCGGTCCGAACCGCACCCCGAGACGCGGCCGCGGATGGTCGTCGGCACCATCATGGTCGTCCTCTCGGTGCTCGGGATGCTGCACATCTTCACCGCGCTGCCCGACACGAACGACGGCCGGATGTACGCCGGCGGCATCGTCGGCGCCTTCTCCGGCGGCCTGCTCACCATGGGCGTCACCACCTGGGTCGCCGTGCCGCTGCTGATCCTCGCCCTGTTCTTCGGCGTGCTCGTGTTCACCGGCACGCCGGTCCGCGAGATCCCGAACCGGCTGCGCAACTGGGGCCTCGACGAGGAGGAGATCGCCGAAGCCGAGGCCCAGCGCTCGGGTTTCGCCACCGACGAGGACACGGTCACCGAAGCCGACCCGAAGTCGGCGCGGCTGCGCAAGCCGTCGCGGCGGCGCCAGGCCAGCGACGCCACCGCCGAGCAGCTGGACATCGACGCGATGCTGGCCGAGGCGCCGACGCCGATCAAGCCGCCCAAGCCCAAGCCCGCGCCCGAGGTCGCCGAGAAGAAGCCGAAGAAGCCCCCGGAACCGCCGCTCGCGGTCACCCGCACGGTCGAGGGCGACTACCAGCTCCCGCCGCCCGACCTGCTGAAGCTCGGCGACGCGCCGAAGTCCCGCAGCAAGGCCAACGACGCCATGATCGAGGCGATCACCGGCGTGCTGGAGCAGTTCAACGTCGACGCGCAGGTCACCGGCTTCACCCGGGGCCCGACGGTCACCCGCTACGAGGTCGAGCTCGGCCCGGGCGTGAAGGTCGAGAAGATCACCGCGCTGACCAAGAACATCGCCTACGCGGTCGCCACCGACAACGTCCGCCTGCTGGCGCCGATCCCCGGCAAGTCGGCCGTCGGCATCGAGGTGCCGAACTCCGACCGCGAGATGGTCCGCCTGGGTGACGTCCTGCGCGCGCCGACCACGGTCAAGGACAACCACCCGATGGTGATCGGCCTCGGCAAGGACATCGAGGGCCACTTCGTCACCGCGAACCTGACGAAGATGCCCCACCTGCTGGTCGCCGGTTCCACCGGTTCCGGTAAGTCGAGCTTCGTCAACTCGATGCTCGTGTCGCTGCTCGCGCGTTCGACGCCGGACGAGTGCCGGATGATCCTCATCGACCCGAAGATGGTCGAGCTGACGCCGTACGAGGGCATCCCGCACCTGATCACGCCCATCATCACCCAGCCGAAGAAGGCCGCCGCCGCGCTGGCCTGGCTGGTGGAGGAGATGGAGCAGCGCTACCAGGACATGCAGGTCAACAAGGTCCGGCACATCGACGACTACAACAAGAAGGTGAAGTCCGGCGAGATCACCGCGCCGCCGGGGTCCGAGCGCGAGTACCGGCCGTACCCGTACATCATGGCGATCGTCGACGAGCTCGCCGACCTGATGATGACCGCCCCGCGCGACGTCGAGGACGCGATCGTCCGCATCACCCAGAAGGCGCGCGCGGCCGGTATCCACCTGGTCCTGGCCACGCAGCGGCCGTCGGTCGACGTCGTCACCGGCCTGATCAAGACCAACGTGCCTTCGCGGCTGGCCTTCGCGACGTCGTCGCTGACCGACTCGCGGGTCATCCTGGACCAGCCGGGCGCGGAGAAGCTGATCGGCATGGGCGACGCGCTGTACCTGCCGATGGGCGCCGGCAAGCCGGTCCGCATCCAGGGCGCGTTCGTCGGCGACGAAGAGATCGCCGCGGTCGTCAACTACGCGAAGGAACAGGCGCAGCCGGAGTACCAGGACGGCGTCACGGCCCAGAAGGCGGGCGAGAAGAAGGAGATCGACCCGGACATCGGCGACGACCTCGACGTCCTGCTGCAGGCGGCCGAGCTGATCGTGACGTCCCAGTTCGGCTCGACGTCGATGCTGCAGCGCAAGCTGCGGGTGGGGTTCGCGAAGGCGGGCCGCCTGATGGACCTGCTGGAGAGCCGCGGCGTGGTGGGCCCGTCGGAGGGCTCGAAGGCCCGCGACGTGCTGATCAAGCCGGAGGAGCTGGAGTCGGTCCTGTTCATGATCCGCGGCGGCGGCCCGGTGGACGCGGACCCCGACGACGACGACGAGTAGCCGGTGCAACCCGGGCCCGGGTCCGTTCCGTCCTGACCGCGTGGACCTACAGCGATTCGTAGCCGGACTGTTCGCCTTCGCCGTGGTCACGGTGGGCGCCGGGAGCGCGGTCGCCTCCGGGCAGCCCTCGCCGCCCGGACCCGCCGCGCCACCGTCGTCGACCGTCAGCACGCCGGCCGGGCACGACGTCACCCTGCGCCGGGGGCAGGAGGCCGCCGTGGAGGGGAAGGACCTCACCGTCCGCTACCTGCGGGTCGTCGCCGACTCGCGGTGCCGGCCCGGCATGCAGTGCATCTGGCAGGGCGAGGCGGCGCTCGCGTTCCTGCTGAAGGAGCCCGGCCGCGGCGAGAGCACCACGGCCGAGCTCCACAGCGGCCTGCGCACCGGCCCGCAGGAGACGTCGTTCGCCTCCAGCCGGATCGAGCTGGTGTCGGTCAGCGAGGACGGCGGGGAGGCCACCGTCCGGATCAGCTGAGCGGCGTGCCCCAGTGGTCGAGGTAGGCCACTTCGGACAGCGGCGTGCGCGACGCCGGCTTGAAGTCCGGCACCGTCGTGTACGCCACCGGCAGCAGCCCGGCCTGCGTGTGGCCCTCCGGGATGCCGAGGATTTCCGCCGCCTCCGCCTCGCGGGACAGGTGGTACGTCGTGAGCGTCGAGCCCAGCCCGCGAGAGCGCAGCGCCAGCTGGAAGTTCCACACCGCCGGGAAGATGCCGCCGTAGAAGGCCGCGTCGACCTTGTTCTCCCCGGCCGGGCGGCCGGCCAGGACCGGGATCACGAAGACCGGGACGCGCTCGATCACGTCGATCAGGTGCCGGCCGGAGGCCAGCGCGCGCGGTTCGGCGTGCTCGGCCAGTTCCGCGAGGTAGGCCTCGCCCACCTCGCGGAACAGGACGCCGAGCCGGTCCTTCACGCTCTGGTCGCGCACGACCAGCCAGCGCCACGCCTGGACGTTGCCGGGCGTCGGCGCCTGCAGCGCCAGGTTCAGGCACTCGGCGAGGACCTCGGGTTCCACCGGCCGGTCGAGGTCGAGCTTCCGGCGGACCGCGCGGGTCGTGCTGAGCAGGTGATCGATCTCCATGATCACCATCCTGCGCCCCGGGGTCGTCAGCCGCCGAACTTGCGGACCGCTTCGTAGTACGTCCAGGCCGTGCCCTTGCAGGCGAGGTTCGACCCGCAGGCGCTCTTCAGGTCGGCGTACAGGTTGTCGTCGATCCGCTTGCGGGCGGCCTCGGTGAACCGGCCCTGCTTCTTGTAGTTGCGGTAGCCGAAGTCGTGCCGGTGGCAGCCGGGCAGGAACTGGAAGCCGAACGGCTTGTCCGGCGACCACGAGCAGCCGTCGGACGACCAGTCGAGCTGCCCGGAGTAGGGGGCGGAGTTCCGGATCGTTTCGAAGCCGGAGAGGGACGTCGAGAAGAGGTACTGGTCGGTGACCGCCGGGATGTCGACGGCGGCCGCGGTGCCGGTGCCCAGCAGGGCTCCTGCGCCGACGGATACGGCCACCGTCACGGTGGCCCCCAGGTTCCGCAGTGTCGTGCGCATCGCGTGCTTCCCTTGCCGATCGGGGGACAAGTGCCCGACCAGCTTCGGGCAGCGCAGTGGCGCACGTCACCGCCCGAAAGGAGGTTTTCACTCAGAGTTCGAGCAGCATCCGCGAATTGCCCAGGGTGTTCGGCTTGACGTAGGGGAGGTCGAGGAACTCGGCCACACCGGTGTCGTGCGACCGCCGCATCTCCTCGTAGACCTCGTGCGACACCGGCGTGCCGTCGATCTCCACGAACCCGTGCCCGGTGAAGAAGCTGGTCTCGAAGGTGAGCACGAACAGCCGCTTGAGACCGAGCTCACGCGCTTCGTCGACCAGCCGGGCCACGAGCACCCGCCCGACGCCCTGGCCGCGGACGGCCTTGTCGACCACGACGGTGCGCAGCTCGGCGATGTCCTCCCAGAGCACGTGCAGCGCGGCCGCCCCGACCACTTCGCCACCCACGTCGGCGACCCAGAACTCCTGGACGTCCTCGTACAGCGTGACCAGGTCCTTCTCGAGCAGGACGCGGCCGGCGTCCGAGTCGACCAGGGTCTTGATCTTGCGGACGTCGGCGATCCGGGCGCGGCGGACGGTCGGGTGGGGCGAGTCGGACGGCACGATCGTCAACCCTGCCACATCGTGCGGCACGGGCGGTGACACCACCGGGCTACGCCGTCGTCCGGCCGCCCGGGACCGGCGGCTACTCTGAGCGTTGTGCCTTCCCCTGCCACGGACCCAGCCGCCACCCGACGCGTCTCCCTGCTGACCCTGGGCTGCGCCCGCAACGAGGTCGACTCGGAGGAGCTGGCGGGCCGGCTCGCGGCCGGCGGCTGGGAGCTGGCCGCGGACCCCGAGGACTCCGACGTCGTGGTGGTCAACACCTGCGGCTTCGTCGAATCGGCCAAAAAGGACTCCGTCGACACGCTGCTCGCCGCGTCCGACACGGGCAAGAAGGTCGTCGCCGTCGGCTGCATGGCCGAGCGCTACGGGCACGAGCTCGCCGACAGCCTCCCGGAGGCCGACGCGGTGCTGGGCTTCGACCACTACGCCGCCCTTTCCGAGCGCCTCGACGACGTCGTCGCCGGCCGCAAGATCGCCTCGCACACGCCGGGCGACCGCCGCAAGCTGCTGCCGATCAGCCCCGTCGAGCGGCCCGCCGCCGCGGAGGCCGTCGAGGTCCCCGGCCACGCGCAGAAGGGCTGGGGCCCGCGGGTGCTGCGCACGCGCCTCGACGACTCGCCGGTGGCCGCGCTGAAGATCGCCTCCGGGTGCGACCGGCGGTGTTCGTTCTGCGCGATCCCGTCGTTCCGCGGCTCGTTCGTCTCGCGGCAGCCCGACGAGATCGTCGCCGAGGCGCTGTGGCTGGCCGAAAACGGCGTCAAGGAGCTGTTCCTGGTCAGCGAGAACTCGACGTCGTACGGCAAGGACTTCGGCCGCGACGGCGCCACGGCGCTGGAGCGGCTGCTGCCGCGCCTGGCGGAGATCGACGGCATCGAGCGCGTCCGCGTCTCCTACCTGCAGCCCGCCGAGACGCGCCCGCAGCTGGTCAAGGCCATCGCGACCACGCCGGGCGTCGCCGAGTACTTCGACCTGTCGTTCCAACACTCCAGCGAGCAGGTGCTGCGCCGGATGCGCCGGTTCGGCTCGACGGACTCGTTCCTGGCGCTGACCGAGCAGATCCGCGAGTACGCGCCCGAGGCGGGCATCCGGACGAACGTGATCGTCGGGTTCCCGGGCGAGACCGAGCACGACCTGTCCGAGCTGGAGCGCTTCCTGACCGGCGCCCGCCTGGACGCGGTCGGCGTCTTCGGCTACTCGGACGAGGACGGCACCGAGGCCGAGACCTTCGACGGCAAGCTCGACCCCGACGTGGTCGCGGAGCGCGTCACCCGGATCTCGGCGCTGGTCGAGGAGCTGACCGCCCAGCGCGCCGAGGACCGGATCGGCACCTTCGTCGACGTCCTGGTCGAGCTGGACGACGACGGCGAGCTCACCGGCCGCGCGGCGCACCAGGCGCCGGAGGTCGACGGCGAGTGCGTCATCCTCGACGCGCCGGAAAAGGTGCAGGTGGGTGACTTCCTCCGGTGCGAGGTCGTCGACTCGGCGGGCGTGGACCTGATCGTCCGCGCGGCACCGGACGCCGACCGGTGAGTGCGCTCCCCAGCGACGCCGCCGACGAGGGCCTGGCCCACGGAGCTTCCGCGCAGGTCCCCGAGCCGACCCCGGTCCCGACGCTCAACGTCGCGAACCTCCTGACGCTCTCCCGCCTGGTCCTGGTGCCGCTGTTCGTGCTCGCGCTGTTCGTCGGCGACGGCCACGACACGACCTGGCGTGCGCTCGCGACCGGGCTGTTCGCGATCGCTTCGGCCACCGACCAGCTGGACGGCTGGGTGGCCCGCAAGTACGGCCTGATCACCGACTTCGGCAAGATCGCCGACCCGATCGCGGACAAGGCGCTGACCGGCGCGGCGCTGGTCGGGCTGAGCGTGCTGGGCGAGCTGGGTTGGTGGGTCACGATCGTCATCGCGGTGCGCGAGGTCGGCGTGACGCTGCTGCGGTTCTGGGTGATCCGGCACGGCGTGATCCCGGCCAGCCGCGGTGGGAAGGCCAAGACGATGGCGCAGATCGCCGCGATCGTGGCGTACCTGCTGCCGCTGCCGGCCGGGGCGGACCCGGTGCGGTGGGCGTTGATGGGGCTGGCGCTGGTGCTGACCGTGGTGACCGGTGTCGACTACCTGGTGCGGGCGGTCCGGCTGCGGGCGGCCGGACGCCGGGTCACCGGGAGCTGACGGTGGACGAGAAAGCCCTGGTCGCGGCCTTGACCGCGCGGGGCGAGACCGTGGCCGCGGCCGAGTCGCTGACCGCCGGGCTCGTCTGCGCGACCCTGGCTCGGGTGCCCGGGGCGAGTGCGGTCCTGCGCGGGGGACTGGTCGTCTACGCGACCGAACTGAAGGCGTCCCTGGCCGGCGTCTCTTCGGAGCTGCTGGCCGAGTACGGCGCCGTCCACCCCGAGGTGGCGGCCCAGCTCGCCGAGGGCGCCCGCGACCGGTGCGGCGCCACCTGGGGCCTCGGGCTCACCGGCGTGGCCGGGCCGTCGGCGCAGGACGGCGTCGCACCCGGCACCGTGCACGTCGGGCTCGCCGGGCCGGGAACACGTACACCGCATCTTTCGGGGGCTCGGGTGGCGGAGCCCCCGACCCGAGGCGAAGCCTCGTTTGTCACAGTCCGTACGCTGGGCTTGGAAGGCGATCGCGACTTGATCAGGACCGAGTCGGTCTTGGCGGCGTTTGCCCTGCTCGGGGAACATCTGGCGTGAAACACGCGTTCGCCCTTGGCGTACGTGCACACCAACTCCTGCGCCCGGGGCGCCGCTCTGGGTAACGTAGGGGGTACTTGTTCGGAAGGGAGGCGCGTGATGACCGTGCTGTTGCGTGAGGCGATCGGTGATCGGCTCCGTCATGCCCGCACCAACCAGCGTCGTACGCTGCGCGACATCTCCCGCGCCGCCAGGGTCAGCCTCGGCTACCTCTCGGAGGTGGAACGGGGTCAGAAGGAGGCGTCGAGCGAGCTGCTCGCGTCCATCTGCCAGGCCCTGGACCTTCCGCTCGGCGAGCTGCTGCACAACGTGGCGGCGGATGTTTCGGCCCTCGACAACGTCGAGGTCCCACCGGTCGACGAGCGGATCGTGGAAGGCGGCCCCCGGGAGAAGCGGGGCGCCGAGGCTTCGGCAGCGGGCATCGAAGGCGGCCGCCTGATGTCCGAGCTGATCGGCAACGACCTCGCCGACCTGCGGGTTTCCCCGGCGCCGAGGATGAACACGACATTGCGGACGACGATCGGCCAGCCCAAGCTGGCTTCGACCATCGCCGCCTGATCACAGGTCGGACACGCGAACGGCCCCGGGCAACCCGCCCGGGGCCGTTCGCGTTGCCTACGGGTAGTGATCAGGGGGATCCCTGAATTCGGCCGGGTCGCCTGGAACGGACGTGGCCGACCTGACACGATGGAACCCGACGCCGGGGTCGGTGCGTTGCAGATGCAGGGGAGCGACGCCCCACACCCCGAGTACCTAGGCCCGTGGGACGCAAGAAGGCAGGCGGAGGAGATGGCCAACCCGTTCGTGAAGTTCTGGAAGTACATGATGGCGGCGTTCTCGTCGAAGATCGACGAGCACGCCGACCCGAAGGTACAGATCCAGCAGGCCATCGAGGAGGCGCAGCGCAACCACCAGGCGCTGACGCAGCAGGCCGCCTCCGTGATCGGCAACCAGCGGCAGCTGGAGATGAAGCTCAACCGGCAGCTCGGCGACGTCGAGAAGCTGCAGGCCTCGACCCGGCAGGCGCTCGTCCTGGCGGACGAGGCCCGCGCCAAGGGTGACGAGCAGAAGGCCACCGAGTTCGAGAACGCCGCGGAGAGCTTCGCCACGCAGCTCGTCACGGCCGAGCAGAACATCGAGGACCTGAAGACGCTGCACGACCAGTCGCTGCAGGCGGCGGCCCAGGCCAAGAAGGCCGTGGAGCGCAACTCGCAGATGCTGCAGCAGAAGCTGGCCGAGCGCACCAAGCTGCTCTCGCAGCTGGAGCAGGCGAAGATGCAGGAGCAGGTCTCCGCCTCGCTGAACCAGATGAGCCAGCTGGCGGCGCCGGGCAACACGCCGTCGCTGGAAGAGGTCCGCGACAAGATCGAGAAGCGCTACACCACGGCGCTGGGCTCGGCGGAACTGGCCCAGAACTCGGTCCAGGGGCGCATGATGGAGGTCCAGGCCTCCACCACGCAGCTGGCCGGCCAGTCGCGGCTGCAGCAGATCCGCGCGTCGATGCACGGTGACTCGGTCGCGCAGGTGACCGACGGTGGCAAGACGGCCCAGCAGCCTGCGAGCAGCTCGGCCGACATCCAGCGCGAGATCCAGGCGCGCGTGCAGGCCGAGCAGGGCAAGAACCCGGCCTGACGACTCCGGAGGGGGCGAGCACCATGGGGCAGCAGGGCAGACGGCGCGACTTCAGTGAGCTGAGCGCGAAGCTGGAGAAGCACATCGAGAAGCTGCCCGACTACGCCGTGCGCGCCCAGGAGAAGCTCCAGAAGGTGCAGAAGTACTTCCCGCCGGCCGACCAGGCCGGCGGGAAGCCCGCACCGCAGCGTCCGAACCCGCTGCAACGGCCGCCGGTCCGGCGGCCCGACATGACGGCCTCGCTGTCGTCCATGGCGAGCCAGGTCCCGGCGTTCGCCGAGGCCCGGGCCAAGTGGGACCGCTGGAACCACCCGGCCGCGAAGCTCGAACGCCGCAAGCGCCGGACGTCGAAGGCGTTGACGCTGTGGATCATCCTGACGATCCTGTGCGGCATCGTCACCGTGGCGGCCGCGCTGGGCTGGATCAGCCCGACCCACGCCGCGATGATGCCGCAGGCGATCACGGCGTTCGCCGGGGTCGTCGTCTTCGGCACGTTCAGCGTCCGCTCCGGCCTGAAACTGCGTGAACTCAAGCGCACCCCGATCCCGGCGGCCCCGGCCGGCCCGCCGCCGCTGCCGCCCGCCCGGTCGGCGGCCCGCGAGCCGATGGAGCGCCTCGCCGAGTGCGAAGCCTCGCTGACGGAGCTGCTGCGTCAGCTCTCGATGCCGTCTTCGCTCGGCACGCTCCCGGTCTCGGAGGTGTCCGTCGCGGACGCCCGCCAGACGGCGACCGAGGCGGCGGCCGCGTTGCGCGGACTGGCGAGCCGCATCCAGGCGATCGAGCGCGGCCGCGACTCGGCGCCCGCCCGCGAAAAGCCGGCCCTGGACGCGGCGGTCGCCAAGCTCCGCGAGCAGCTCGACGACGGCCTCGAGGGCTACCGCGGCCTGGTCGCCGCAGCCGGCCACACGGTCGCCGCGGCCGGCGACGGCCTCGTGACGTCCAAGCAGGCCCTCACCGACGCCACCGACCACCTCGCCGGCCTCGCCATGGCCCTCCGCGAACTCTCCTGACCCCGTAACCCGCGTGATCCACGCCGGATCCCACGTGATCAGGCCCGGAACTCGCGTGATCAGAGCCGGTACGGCTTCCATCACGCGAGTTCCGGGCCCAGTCACGCGGGATCCGGCTTCCATCACGCGAGTTCCGGGTCTGGTCACGCGAATTCGGGCTTCGCTGGGCCATTGGGATCTCGAACTGGGCTGTTCGGGTGCCGCCGACCGGGCTATCCGGCTGGTCGTCACGGCGCGTGCGTGATCGTGCGTTTCGCCCCGGCGTCGCCCCCTGTTCACCTTCCGGGGCCGAAACCCGCGCGTAATCGGAAACTGATGGCTACGGAAACGTCCACGCCCTAACGTTTCTGTCATGCATGCCGAGGTGTCACTCGCCGGGAGGCCCGCCGTGGGCTGAGGTTCGACGGCGCCGACCGTACACAGTGGACTTTCTCGACCGCCGAGGAAAGGACGCCCCGTGAACACGCTCCCGCCGGACCCGGACCCCGTGCCGATCACCCCGCCCACCGCCTCCCAGCGCGTCATCGCGGCCTTCGAACGCCTCACCGAGGCCGGCCGCCCCGAACTCTGGACAATCCTCCGCGCCGTCGAAGACGTTCTCGTCGACGCCAAGGCCGTCGACGAACGCGTCAAAGCCGGCGAAGACCTGCCGCTGGCCGGCACGGTCGTCGCCGTCCAGGACCTCATCGACGTCGCGAAGCAGCCGTCCGGCCACGGCGTCCCGGAAACCAGCGCCCCGGTCGTCGCGCGGCTCACCGCGGCCGGCGCCGTCGTGCTCGGCAAGACCGGCGCCGCGATGGTCTCCGGCGCCTGGGACCGCACCAAGGCGGGCGGCAACGGCGCCGCGGTCGCCGTCGCGCTCGGCATCGTCGACCTGGCGCTGAGCACCGGGGGCGCCGTCCCGGCGGCGCTGAACGCCGTCGCCGCGGTGAAGCCGACGCGCGGTCTCCTGCCCGCCGCCGACAACGTCTCCGTGTACGCGACCGGCCTGGTCCCGGCCCGCCGCGCCCTGAGCCTGATGACCGGCGGCGACCGTTCCTGGCCCGTCGACGTCCGCCTCGGCGCCGGCGAGCACCCCCGCATCGCCTACCCGGCCGGCCTTCCCCTCGGCGAAGCGGCGACCCTCGCGCTCGAGACCGTCGTCGCCCGGCTGACCGCGGCGGGCGCCGTCCTCACCCCGATCTCGGTTCCCGAGCACGGTTTCGACGGCTTCGACGCCCTCCTCCTGCCGACCGTGCCGGAGCACCCGGGGATCGCCGAAGCACTGGCCGACCCGGCCGGCGTGGGCCACCGCCTGACCTCGTGCACAGACTTCGCGAACCTCCTCGACGTCGCCGCCGTGACCGTCCCGGTGCTGCCGGGCGACCGCCGTCCGTTCGGCGTCACCTTCCTGACGCGCGCGTTCGAAGACCAGATCGCCCTCGACCTGGCCACCGTCTGCACGGACGAGCCGATGACGCCCTACCCGGAGCCGGGGGAGGACGTCGTCGTGTTCGGCGCCCACCTGCGCGGCCAGCCGCTCAACGCCGAGCTCACCGCGCTCGGCGCCCGCTTCACCGGACCGGTCCGGACCTCCGACGCCTACCGGATGGTGCTCCTGGACACCGACCCGCCGCAGCCGGGCGTCCTCGACGGCGGTACGGGCCTCGACGGCGAGCGCTGGCGGCTGTCCCCGGCCGCGTTCGAGCACTTCGCGACGATGCTGAAGCCGCCGTTCGTGCTGGAGCGCGTCGAGCTGGCGGACGGCACCACCCCGCTGGCGGTGCGCTGTGACCCGGCCGTGGAGGGCCCCGGCCTGGACCGCTACGAGTCCTGGCGCGGTTACGTGCGCTTCACGTCTACCGCCGGGCTGCGAGACCCCGGCTGACGCGGCGCACCAGGCCCGGCCCGTGCAGCGCGAAGCCCGTGTACAGCTGCACCAGCGACGCACCCGCGTCGACGAGCCGGACCGCGTCGTCCGGGCCCAGGATCCCGCCGACGCCGATGATCGGCAGGCTCCCGCCGGTGTGGTCGTGCACGAACCGCACGACCTCGGCCGCGCGGGTGGTCAGCGGCCGGCCGGACAGTCCTCCCGCCTGTCCGGCCAGGCCGCTTTCCGCGGGCGCGATGCCGTCGCGGGACAGCGTCGTGTTCGTGGCGATGATCCCGGCGACGCCGTGTTCGAGCGCGACTTCCAGCAGCTCGGCCAGTGCGTCGTCGGTCAGGTCGGGCGCGACCTTCACCAGGACCGGCGTCGGCGCCCCGCCACCGGCGAGCTCGAGCGACGTCGAACGCAGCTCGCCGAGCAGTTCGGCGAGCGCGGTGCGGTCCTGCAGCTGCCGCAGCCCCGGCGTGTTCGGCGAGCTGACGTTGATCGCGAAGTAGTCCGCGTACGGGTACAGCGCGCGCAGCGAAAACCGGTAGTCCTCGACGGCGTCTTCGAGCGGTGTCACCTTCGACTTGCCGATGCTGATCCCCAGCGGGACGCCCGGCTTCCCGTCGCGGGCGAGCCTCGCCGCGAGCGCTTCGGCGCCGTCGTTGTTGAAGCCCATGCGGTTGATCACCGCGTCGCTGGCGGGCAGGCTGAACAACCGCGGCTTCGGGTTTCCGGGCTGCGCCAGCCGCGTCACCGTGCCGACCTCGACGAACCCGAAGCCCAGCGCGGCCCACGCCGGCAGCGCCCGGCCGTTCTTGTCCATCCCGGCGGCCAGGCCGACGCGGTTGGGGAACCGCAGGCCCAGCACGGTCACCGGGTCGTCGACGCGCAGCGCGCCACCGAGGGCGGGCGCGGCCTTGCCGAGCCGCGCGAGGACGCCGATCGTGCGCTCGTGCACCAGCTCGGGGTCGTGGTAGGACAGCCGGTACAGCGCCGGGCGGACGATCTTGTCGAAGAACACGCCCCTATGCTGCCAAATCGCCCGGGAGCCGCGACCCGAGCGTCACGCCGGAGTGAAGGCCGCCACTAGTCGCGGTCCTTCCACTCGTCCTCGAGCATCGCGTAGATCAGCTCGTCGGTCCACTCGCCCTTGACGATCTCGTTCTCCTTGAGGTGCGCCTCCCGGCGCATGCCGAGGCGTTCCATCAACGCGGCGGACGCGGTGTTCCGGCCGTCGCAGCGGCCGATGATGCGGTGCAGCCCCAGGTCTTCGAAGCCCAGGCGCAGCAGCTCGGTGGCCGCCTCGGCGGCCAGGCCCTTGCCGTGGTGGTCGGGGTGGAAGACGAACCCGATCTCGCCCTGGCGGTGCTCGCTGCTCAGCCACTCGAGGTTGAGGTCGCCGATCAGCTGCCCCGTCGCGGCCAGTTCGACCGCCACGGCCAGGAACTGCCCCTCCTTCGTCAAGGTCGAGCTGTGCACCCGTTTCGCGAGCGCCGCGGCCGATTCGGCGCGGCTGCGCGGACTCCAGTACAGGTAGCGGGCGACGTCGGCACGGGACTGGAAGGAGTTCAACGCGTCGAGGTCGTCGGGCGTGAACGGGCGCAGGAGCAGGCGTGCCGTGGTGATCGGGTAGTCGGGCCTGAGCATGCGTCCAGGCTAGCGAGCGTCAGCCGTCCGGGGGACAGAACACCGGAACGCTGATCGCCGGACGGTCATCTTGCTACGCCGGGTGGCACTACCTGCACATACGAGCGAATGAAGGGACCCCCGGGGGTGCTCTCAAGCGCCGTCAAACGCCTGAGCCCGAGCCGGACTGGTGCTCGGGAACCCCGGGGGCACGGTGACTGCCTGGTATTCGCTATCAGGCACCACGTGAAGCAGGCGATGAGCCGAAGGTGGCTCGGTTGTATCGCTGCTCAAAGTCCTCCACGTACCATCCGCTAGCGGACAGTCACCTCACGAGTCCTGTTGGAATACAACTTAGGACCACCTCCTTTCTCGTGTACTTCCACGCTAGGTGAAGTTCGCGGTGTCGTGCAACGTCATTTGTGTGATCTCGGCTCGCAGGACGGCTTTCCGCTGCTCACCGAGGAAGGAGGCGTTCACGGCGTTCTCCGCGAGCCGGCCCAGCTCGGCCGCGGTGAGCCCGAGGGCCTCGGCGACGGCCACGTACTCGCCGGTGAGCGTGGCACCGAACATCGGCGGGTCGTCGGTGTTGAGCGTCACCACGACGCCGTGGTCGAGCATGCGCCGCACCGGGTGCGCCCCGATGTCCGCGACCTGGCCGGTCCGGACGTTCGACGTCGGGCACACTTCGAGCGGGATGCGGTGTGCCGCAAGGTGTTCGAGCAGGACCGGATCGGCCGTGCAGCTGGTGCCGTGGCCGATCCGCTCGGCGCCCAGGTCGTGCAGCGCGGACCAGATCGTGGCCGGCCCGGTGGTCTCCCCGGCGTGCGGGACGCTGTGCAGCCCGGCTTCCCGCGCCCGCGTGAAGAACGGCTCGAACTGCGCCCGCCCGACGCCGGGTTCGGGGCCGCCGAGCCCGAAGGACACCAGGCCTTCGGGGCGTTCGCGCAACGCGAACACGAGCGTCTCCTGTCCGGCTCGGATGCCCTTCTCGCCGGGGATGTCGAAGCACCAGGCCAGTTCCACGCCGAGTTCCGCGGCGCGGGCGCGGCCGGTTTCCAGGCCGGTCAGCAGGTCGTCGGCGGACATGCCGTCGAGCAGGTGGTTGTAGGGCGTCACGGTGACTTCGGCGTAGCGGCAGTTGTGCGCGGCGAGGTCCGCCGCCAAGCCGGTCACGAGCGTGTGGATGTCGTGGCGGTCGCGCACCAGCGACGTGACCGCGAGGTACGCGGTGAGGAACTGGGCGAAGTCGCGGAAGGTGAAGAACTCCGCGAGGGCGCGTTCGTCGGTGGGGACGCCGGCGGACGGCCGCCGGCGGGCCAGCGCGAGGACGGTCGGCAGGCTCGCCGAGCCGACCAGGTGGACGTGCAGTTCGACCTTGGGCAGGGCGTGCGCGAACGCGCGCAGCGCCTGCCCGGTCAGGATTCCGGGCATGACGAAGCTCCCTGGGATTCTTCGGGCGAAGGTGACGGAAAGGAGCGCGCGCGGCTCAGGGAGCGAGGTCGCCGCGTTCGGTGTCGGCCCCGTAGAGCGGGAGCTTGAACGTCGTCACGTGAGCCAGCTTACTGCGGCGGGTACGGGCCTGTCTGGTCCTTCGGGCAGAACCAGGTCGGCCGCCGCTGGACGTCGTGGCCCTGCGTGCGGACCAGGAGCTTCCCGCCGCAGCGGAAGCAGCCCTGGCGGGTGCGCTCGTACACCCAGTTCTTGCGGTTGCGGTCGAGGTGCCCGGTGGTGCTCTGGTCGAAGCGCCCGGCGAGGGCGTTGGCCAGCAGCAGCTTGCGGGCCAGCGCGACCGTGCGCTCGGCGTCCACTTCGGACACCGGCGTCCACGGCGTCACCCCGAGCAGGAAGGCGATCTCGCACTTGTAGAGGTTCCCGACACCCGCCAGCACGCGCTGGTCGAGCAGCGCGAGGCCGAGTTCGCGGGCCGGATCGGCGGTGAGGTTCGCGGTCGCCCGCTTCAGGTGCTCGTCCGTCCACCGAGGATCGAGCAGGTCCGGGCCGAGGTGGGCGACGAGGTCGCGTTCCTTGTCGGTGGCCACGAGTTTCAGGTCGTGGACGCGGAAGCCGATCACCTGGACGTCGGCCGCGGTGAAGATCACGCGGGCGTGGTGCCCGGGCCGTCGCCACTTCGCGCCGGCCGGGTAGACGTCCCACATCCCGTCCATCATCAGGTGCGAGTGCAGCGTCAGGTCGCCGGAGAAGCGGGTGAACAGGTGCTTGCCCACCGTTCCGACGCCGAGCACCTCGCGGCCGGAGAGGTCCACAGTGGCCAGTTGCGGCACCCGGAATTCGCCACGCAGCAACGTCTTCCCGGTCATCGCCTTCGCGAAGCGCCGGGCGACCAGGAAGACGGTGTCACCTTCGGGCACCGCTCACCCCGCGGATTCGGACACCTCGGCCGGGGTGTCGGGGGCCTCGGGGGT
>JARAWT010000111.1:0-19006 GCA_033793495.1 Streptomyces sp. MN03-5084-2B
CAAGGGCGCGAGCGCGACGTCCAGCCCGGTCAGCGTGAAGGTGCTCTCCGGGCCGACGATCGTCGCCGCCCCGGCGACCGCGCAGGTCAAGCAGGGCGGGACGACGACGTTCGCGGTCTCCCTCGCCGGCGCCCCGACGGCGCCGGTCACGGTCGCGGTCGCGCGGACGGCGGGGAGCACGGACCTCACGGCGGCCCCGGCGAGCTTGACGTTCACGACGGCGAACTGGAACGTGCCGCAGAACGTCACGGTCACCAGCGCCGACAACGGGGGAGCGCTGGGCAGCGCGACCTTCACCGCGAGCAGCAGCGGCTACACCGCGGCCACGGTGGCGGTCAACGAGATCTCGTCGTCCACTTCGGACTACCAGCTCGCGTTCCTGACGCAGTACAACAAGATCAAGGACCCGAACAACGGCTACTTCCGCAAGTTCGGCAACATCCTGGTGCCCTACCACTCGGTCGAGACGCTGATCGTCGAGGCGCCGGACCACGGGCACGAGACGACGTCGGAGGCGTTCAGCTACTACCTGTGGCTGGAGGCGTCCTACGGCCGGGTCACCGGCGACTGGGCCCCGTTCAACCAGGCGTGGACCTCGATCGAGACGTACGCGATCCCGTCGGCGGCCGACCAGCCGGGCAACTCCGGCTACAACGCCAGCAAGCCGGCCACGTACGCCGCGGAGTACCCGAGCCCGAAGAACTACCCGTCGCAGCTGCAGAGCGGCGTTTCCGTCGGGGCGGACCCGATCGCGGCCGAGCTGAAGGCGGCCTACGGCAACCCGGACGTCTACGGCATGCACTGGCTGCTCGACGTGGACAACATCTACAAGTTCGGCCACTGCGAGGACGGCACCAACACCGCGCCGGCGTTCATCAACACCTTCCAGCGCGGCTCGCAGGAGTCGGTGTGGGAGACGGTCACGCAGCCCAGCTGCGACCTGCTGAAGTTCGGCGGTAAGAACGGGTACCTCGACCTGTTCACCGGTGACTCCTCCTACGCCAAGCAGTGGAAGTACACCGACGCACCGGACGCGGACGCCCGCGTCGTGCAGGTGGCCTTCCAGGCCGAGAAGTGGGCCCAGGCGCAGGGCAAGAGCTCCGACGTCGCGGCCGTGCTGAAGAAGGCCTCGAAGATGGGCGACTACCTGCGGTACTCGCTGTTCGACAAGTACTACAAGAAGATCGGCAACTGCGTCGGGGCGTCGACCTGCCCGGCCGGGACCGGCAAGGACAGCGAGCACTACCTGATCTCGTGGTACTACGCCTGGGGCGGCTCGGCGGACCCGGCCAGCTCGTGGGCGTGGCGGATCGGGGACGGCGCGGCGCACCAGGGTTACCAGAACCCGCTGGCCGCGTACGCGTTGTCGGCCGACCCGGGCCTGAAGGTCACTTCGGCGACCGGTGCGACCGACTGGGCGACCAGCCTCGGCCGGCAGATGGAGTTCCTGCAGTGGCTGCAGTCGTCCGAAGGCGGTCTCGCCGGCGGTGCGACCAACAGCTGGGACGGCCAGTACGGCACCCCGCCCGCGGGCACGCCGACGTTCTACGGGATGTTCTACGACTGGCAGCCGGTCTGGCACGACCCGCCGAGCAACCAGTGGTTCGGCTTCCAGACCTGGGGCATGGAACGGATCGCCGAGTACTACCAGGCGACCAACGACGCCCGGGCCAAGAAGATCCTCGACAAGTGGGTTCCGTGGGCGATCAGCAAGACCACGGTCGGAGCCGGTGGGAGCTTCCAGATCCCGTCCGACCTGACCTGGACCGGCGCTCCCGACACCTGGAACGCCACCAGCCCGGGTGCGAACACCAGCCTGCACGTCGCGGTGAAGAACTACAGCCAGGACGTCGGGGTCGCGGCCTCGCTGGCCAAGACGCTGCTCTACTACGCGGCGGGCTCGGCCAACGCCCAGGCCAAGACGGTCGGGGAGCAGCTGCTGAACGCCCTCTCGGCGAACACCGACGCCAAGGGCATCGCGGTGCCGGAGACCCGGACGGACTACGACCGGTTCGACGACAAGTACAACGCCAGTACGGACCAGGGGCTGTACGTGCCCTCGGGCTGGACCGGCACGATGCCGAACGGCGACGCGATCAACTCCAGCTCCACGTTCCTGTCGATCCGGTCGTTCTACAAGAACGACCCGCAGTGGCCGAAGGTCCAGGCCTACCTGGACGGCGGCGCCGCGCCGACGTTCACCTACCACCGGTTCTGGGCGCAGTCGGAGATCGCCACGGCGTTCGCCGCGCACGTCGCCTTGTTCGGCTGAGAGGCACTTGATGAAGCGACTGCTCTCGCTGGTGGTCGCCGCACTGGTCGGGGGCGCCGTTCTCACGGCGTCCCCGGCCACCGCGGCTCCGCCGGTCACACCAGCGGTGGCCGGCACCGGTACCGGGTTCTGGCACGCCGCCGGTTCCCAGCTGGTCGACGCGACCGGTGCGCCGGTCCGGATGACCGGGATCAACTGGTTCGGCGCCGAGACCGGCAACTACTCGCCGCACGGGCTGTGGAGCCGCAACTACAAGGACATGCTCGACCAGATGGCCGGGCTCGGGTACAACACGCTGCGGCTGCCGTACTCGAACCAGCTGTTCGACGCCGGGTCCAAGCCGGTCAGCATCGACCAGGTGCAGAACCCGGACCTGCAGGGCCTGTCCGGCCTGCAGGTGCTCGACAAGATCGTCGCCTACGCCGGTGTCAAGGGCATGCGCGTGCTCCTGGACCGGCACCGGCCGGACTCCGGCGCGCAGTCCCCGCTCTGGTACACCGGCGCGTACTCCGAGAGCCGCTGGATCTCGGACTGGACCATGCTGGCCCGGCACTACCAGGGCAACCCCACGGTGATCGGCGCCGACCTGCACAACGAACCGCACTCGATCCAGGGTGGCGGGGGCGCGTGCTGGGGCTGCGGCGACACCGCGACCGACTGGCGGCTCGCCGCCGAACGGGCCGGCAACGCCGTGCTCGCGGCGAACCCGGACTGGCTGATCGTCGTCGAAGGCGTCGACTGCGTCAGCGGCACCGGTGACCCGCAGTGCGGCTGGTGGGGCGGCAACCTCTCCGGGGCGAAGCAGTTCCCGGTGCGACTGTCCAAACCGGACAAGCTGGTGTACTCGGCGCACGAGTACGCGACGTCGGTGTTCGCCCAGAAGTGGTTCTCCGACCCGGCGTTCCCGGCGAACCTGCCCGCGCTGTGGGACCACTTCTTCGGCTACCTGCACAAGCAGAACATCGCGCCGGTGCTGCTCGGCGAGTTCGGCTCCACGCTCGCCGACCCGCGCGACAAGGTCTGGCTGCAGGAGCTGATGAAGTACGCGGGCAGCGGGACGTCCGGGATGAGCTTCACCTACTGGTCGTGGAACCCGAACTCGGGGGACACCGGCGGCATCCTCAACGACGACTGGACCACGGTCAACCAGGCCAAGCAGGCGATCCTGCAGCCGTACCTGATCCCGCCGGTGGGTTCGGGCGGTGGCACGACCGACCCGCCGCCGGCGAGCTGCGCGGTCACCTACCACGTCGACAACACCTGGCAGGGCGGCTTCACCGCCACGGTGACGCTGAAGAACACCGGCAGCTCGGCGCTGAAGAACTGGGCGCTCGGCTGGACCGTGCCCGCCGGGACGCAGATCACCGGCGGCTGGAACGCCACCGTCACGCAGACCGGGCAGCAGGCGAGCGCCAAGGCCCCGGCCTGGGCACCCGACCTGGCCGGCGGTGCCTCGGTGGCGATCGGCGTCCAGGCGACCGGCGCCTCGACCGGCACGCCGGGCGGCTTCGCCGTCGGCGCGACGGCCTGCACCACCTGACCCACCCACCGATGAACACTAAGGAGCGCACTCGATGAGGAGTGAATTCTGGTCCGCCAAGAGGAAGTCACGGTTCGCCGTGGCGTCCTCGGTGACGGCGGCGGCGATGACCGCCGGATTGCTGGTGGCCGGGGGCAGTCCAGCGGGCGCCGCCACCGGCTGCAAGGTCACCTACACGGTCAACCAGTGGGACACCGGCTTCACCGCGAACATCGCGGTGACCAACCTGGGTGACGCCGTTTCGTCCTGGAACGTCGAATGGGACTTCGGCGGCAACCAGCAGGTGCAGCAAGGCTGGAGCGCCACGTTCAGCCAGAGCGGCAAGCACGTGAGCGCGAAGAACCCGTCGTGGGGCGGGAACCTGGGCTCGAACGCCACGGCCAACTTCGGCTTCAACGGCTCGTACTCGGGCACCAACGCCATCCCGGCGTCGTTCTCGCTCAACGGTGCCCACTGCGACGGCACACCCAATCCCACGACCACGACCCCGACGGGGCCGACCACGGTCACCACCACGACGCCGACGACCCCGACGACGCCGACCACCCCCACCACCCCGACGACGGTCACCACGACGCCCCAGCCCGGGACGCACGTGGAGAACCCGTACGCCGGGTCGAAGGGGTACGTGAACCCGGACTGGTCGGGGCAGGTGTCCGCGGCGGCCGCGGCCAAGGGCGGCACGCTCGGCGCCCAGATGGCCAAGGTGGCGAACACCTCCACCGCGGTCTGGCTGGACCGGATCGCGGCCATCGCCGGGACGACGGACTCGCGGGGCCTGCGCGGGCACCTGGACGCGGCGCTCGCGCAGGCGAGCGGCGGCACGCCGGTGACCATCCAGATCGTCGTCTACGACCTGCCCAACCGCGACTGCGCGGCACTGGCGTCCAACGGTGAGCTGAAGGCCGCCGAGAACGGCCTGGCACGGTACAAGGCGGAGTACATCGACCCGATCGCCTCGATCATGGCGGACCCGAAGTACGCGTCGCTGCGGATCGTCACGGTCGTCGAGCCGGACTCGATGCCCAACCTGGTCACCAACCTCGCGACGCCCAAGTGCGCGGAGGCCCAGTCGACCGGGGTTTACGTGCAGGGCATCCAGTACGCGCTGAACAAGCTGCACGCGATCTCCAACGTCTACAACTACCTGGACATCGCCCACTCGGCGTGGCTCGGCTGGGACAGCAACTTCGGCCCGTTCGTCAACCAGGTCAAGCAGCTGCTGCAGGGCACGACCGCCGGGGTGAACAGCATCGACGGCTTCATCAGCTCCACGGCCAACTACACCCCGGTCACCGAGCCGTACCTGCCGGACTCGGGCCTCAACGTGGGTGGCCAGCCACTGCGGTCGGCCAAGTTCTACCAGTGGAACCCCTACTTCGACGAGTCGAAGTTCGGCACGGCGATGTACAACGCGTTCGTGGCGGCGGGCCTGCCGAGCGGCATCGGCATGCTGATCGACACCTCGCGCAACGGCTGGGGCGGGGCGGCCCGGCCCAGCGGGGCCTCGGGGTCCACTGTGGACTCCTACGTCGACTCGGGCCGGATCGACCGGCGGCTGCACCGCGGCAACTGGTGCAACCAGAGCGGCGCCGGCCTCGGCATGCGGCCGACGGTCTCCCCGGCTCCGCACTTCGACGCCTACGTCTGGATCAAGCCGCCGGGTGAGTCCGACGGTGCGAGCCAGCAGATCCCCAACGACGAAGGCAAGGGCGCGGACCCGATGTGCGACCCGACCTTCCACGGCAGTGAGCAGGCCAACGGTGGCAACCTGACCGGTGCCCTGCCGAACGCCCCGCTGTCCGGCAAGTGGTTCGAGGCCCAGTTCGAGCAGCTGGTCCAGAACGCCTACCCGCCGGTGCAGTAAAAGACCCCGGGCCGGGCGGTGCCGCGCAGCCGCCGCCCGGCCCGGCCTCCACCACGGCGGCAGCGGCCCGTCCCGCCGGGCCGCTCGCCGCGTCCCGCCCGCGCCGCCTGACCGGCCGGGCGGGACAGCGAGATCCGGCCCCGGTGTCCGCAGCGGCCTCCTGCGGCCCCGGGCCGGATCCCGCGGTGTCGTCCCTCCGCAGCTCCGCCGAGGTCCGTGCGGAAAGCTCGGCCGGCTGGACCGGCACCCCTCTCGAACTCCTTCGGCCTGGTTCGGTGACGAACCCCATCCGGGTGTGGAACGCGTGCGAACCCTTGTTGTCCGGCGATGCGCCCCCAGGTGGCATGGGGTGCGTCAGACGCACCCCATGCCACCTGGGGGCGCAGGGGTCCGGTCAGGGAACGAGCCGGTGCACCTCGACCAGCACCTGCTGCCAGACGGCGGCCGGGTCGGCGCCCTGCTCGACGGCCTTGAGCGCCGGCGCGATCACCGTCTCCTGGATCTTGCCGTCGCCCGGCCCCTTGTACTGCGGCTTCCCGACCTTGCGGGCCTGGGCGACGAAGACCTGGCCGCTCAGCGCCCCGCCGAAGTAGCCGTTCATCTCGCTGAGCAGGTCCGGGGAGGTGAAGGCTTCGACCTGGCTGGGGAAGTTCCCGCTCACCCGGAACGCGTGCAGCTGCTGTTCCGGCGCGGTCAGCCAGGCGGCGAGGGCGGCGGCTTCCTTCTGGTGCGGGCTCGAGGCCGGCACGGTGAGGAAGGATCCACCCCAGTTGCCGCCGCCGTCCGGGAAGGCGTCGGTGAGCGCCCACTTGCCCGCGTTGCCGACGCCGGCCTGCTGCTCGATGACGCCGAGCATCCACGACGGACAGACCTTCGTCGCGAACGCGCCGGTGCGCAGGCCGTTGTTGCCGTCGTCCTGGAAGGCGGTGAGCCCGGCCGACTGGCCCTGCTTCACCGCGGCGGTGACCTGGTTCCAGGCGTCCCTCAGCGCGGTGTTCGTTTCCAGCGTCGAGTGGTTTTCGCGGTCGAGGTAGCCGACCGGGAGCTGGTTGACCTTGGCGTTGAAGATCTGCGCCGCGGAGTCGAACCACGGTTTGCCGTGCGAGCGCTTGACGTACTTCTCGCCGGCCTGGAAGAAGCTGTCCCAGCTCGCGAACATCGTCTTCACCGAGCCCGGGTCGGTCGGCAGCCCGGCCGCTTCGAGCAGGTCCTTGCGGTAGCACATGGCCAGCGGGCCGATGTCCGTGCCGTAGCCGACGAGCTTGCCGTCCCGGCTGCGGCCCGCTTCGTACTTCCACTCCAGCCACCGGCCCGGTTTGACGTCGGGCGGGCCGATCCTGCCCAGGTCGGCGAACTTGTCCGCGTGGGCGAGCACGTCGGCGAGGTGACCTTCTTCGACGGCCTGGACGTCGGCGAGTTCCCCGCCCTTCTGCAGCTTGTCCAGCAGGTCCTGGTGGTACGGTCCACCCTGCTCGGTCCGGACCTGGCGGATGGTGAGCCCGGGGTGGGTGAACTGGTAGCCGGGGATGAGGTCGTCGTAGCCGAACTCGCCGAACGTCGCCACGGTGAGCGTGATCCGCTCCGGCGTGCCCGGCCCGCACCCGCCGGTCAGGACGAGCAGGACGGCGGCGGCGGCGAACGCCAGCGGCCTTCGGATCTTCCTCATGCGCGCGCACTCCCCATGGGCGGCACGCTCCCGGCCCCCATTGGCTGGGAGCGCTCCCGGGGGGAGTCTCGTTTCCCGGTGCGGCGGGTGTCAAGGTGTGCGACGGCGGGTGTCCGAGCGGACACGGACGGGTGTGCCTGCCTGTGGTGCCCGCCCTGGTGTTCCGAAGAGAGGGTGCGATGAAGCGTCCGACGATCACCGACATCGCGAAGGAGGCGGGCGTCTCCAAGGGCGCGGTGTCCTACGCGCTCAACGGCCGCCCGGGCGTCTCGGAGGCCACCCGGCGGCGGATCACGGAGATCGCCCGGGAGCTGGGGTGGTCGCCCAGCAGCACCGCGCGGGCCCTGTCCGGCGGCCGGTCCGGTGCGCTCGGCCTGGTGCTCGACCGGTCCCTGGAGGAGTTCGTCCCGGCGCTGCTCGACGGCTTCGAGGGCGAGCTGCTGCTGCAGGTCGCGCCCGGCCGCGAAGCCGCGCTGGCGATCTACCGCCGCTGGCGGGCGGAGCGGAAGGTCGACGGCGTGCTGCTCACCGAGCCGGGCTGCGCGGCCGAGCTGGTCCGGATCGGCCTGCCGGCGGTGGTCCTCGGCGGCCCGGGCGGAGTGCCGGGCGTCCCCTCGGTGCTGGTGGACGACGTGACGGGGGCCGCGGAGGCACTGGCGTACCTCGCGGCACTGGGCCACCGGCACGTGGTCCGCATCGCGGGCGCGGCGGTGTTCGCCGACCCCGCGGCCCGCCGCCGGGCGTTCACGACGGCCGCGGCGGGCTTGCCGCACCCGGGCACGGTCCACCCCGTGCCCTCGGCCGACGCGGTGCGCCGGGTGCTGGCGGCACGTCCCCGGCCCACGGCGCTGCTGTGCGACACCGACGACCTGGCGGTGGCCGCGCTGGCCGCCGCGCGGGAGCTCGGCCTCGCGGTGCCGAAGGAGCTGTCGGTGGTTTCGTGGGACGACACCCCGCTCTGCCGCCTGGTCCGACCGGCGCTCACCGCGATCCGCCGGCCGCTGGCCGAACTGGGCGCGCTGGCGGCCTCGGTGTTGCAGGACGTGCTGGCGGGGGAGCGGGCCGGCGACGTGTACACGTCCCGGCCGAGGCTGATCACCCGGGGGAGCACCGGCCCGGCACCTGCGTGAGGGGAGCTCTTGCCGGTGCCGAGCCCCCTGAACGCACGAGGGCCGCTTCGGAGGACTGTGCGTTCCCCCGGAGCGGCCCTCCCGGACTGTCCACTCAGGACATTTCAGCTGCCCTGGCACGTCGGCGACGGCGCCGCGCTGCCTCCCGTGGTGTTGACGACCAGCCCGAAGGTGGTCGTGCCGTCGGCCGCGACGCGGCCGTTCCAGTCGGCGTTGCGGACCGTGACCGCCGAGCCGGACTGGCTCAGCGTGCCGTTCCACACGCTGGCGACCGTCTGGCCCGCCGGCAGCGTCCAGTTCACCTGCCAGTGCGTGTACGCGGTGGTGCTGTGGTTCATCACCGTCACCGTGGCCTGGTAGCCGCCGCTCCAGGGGTTGGTGATCTCGAACATCGCCATGCACGAACCCGGCGGCATCGGCGTCGTCGTGGTCGTCGGCGTGGTGGACGCGGTCGGGGTCGTGGACGTCGTCGGCCCGGTCGGGGTCGTGGGCGTCGTGGGTGTCGTCGTCGGGCCGCTGCCCGGTTCCTTCACGCCGGTGACCTCGCCGTGCCCGCCGTCGAAGGTGACGTCCGAGCAGCCGTAGAACGTTTCCGCGCTGTCCGAGCGCTTCCACACCGAGTAGATGATGTGCCGGCCCGACTTGTTCGACGGCAGGGCGCCGCTCCACTTGTACTGGCCGTCCACCGTGCCGACCTGGCCGGTCACCGGTGGGTGGTCGACGGTCAGAAACGGCTGGTCCTCCAGGGAGTCCCAGGTGAGCGGCTGGTTCGGGTTCCACCCGTCCTTGGTCACGTACGTGTAGAACCAGCCCGGGTGCGCGGCCCAGGCGTTGTAGGAGAAGTCGAACTGCGCGCCGGCCGTGAGGTGGGTCAGCGGCCAGTTGCCGACCCCGTCGAAGCCCGCGTAGTTCGGGTTGCCGCCCGAGCACAGCTTCCCGTCGGGGATGAACCCGCGCGTGCGCCCGGCGCCGTCCGAGCGCAGCACGCCGAACCAGTTGTACAGCGAGTTGGGCCCGCTGACGCCCACCGCGGCCGCGCAGGCCGGGTTGATGGGCTTGATCTCGCCGGTCGAACTGAGCCCGTCCTGCCAGCACAGGAAGGTCCGGCTGCCCGGCTTCATCATGGCGCCGTGCGCCTCGGCCGTGCCGGTGTTCAGCAGGATGGCGGTCAGGCTCGCCAGCAGCACGGTGACGGCGGCGAGGATGGTACTTCGTCTCCTGGTCACGTCAGTCCCTTCATTGGGTTGCGTGCGTCGAAGACTGGGAGCGCTTCCAAGGTCAGGATACGCGGCGGGGGTCACTTCCGGAACAGCCCGCGATGGCCGGGGCGGGTGCCTTGGCCTACGTTGACGAGGGCTCCTCGACCGGGGCGAGCCGTGGAGAAAGGCAGAGAGTGGACAGTCCGTCTTCGGTTCCCGCCTGGGTGCGGGCCGAACCCGCCCGGCTGCTCGGTTTCGCCCGTGGCGCGACCCACCCGGGCGGCGGGTTCGCCTGGCTCGACGACGCCGGGCGGCCGGTCCTCGACCGGCCCGTCGAGACCTGGATCACCTGCCGGATGACGCACGTCTTCGCGCTCGCGTCGCTGCGGGGAGCGGACACCGGCGAGCAGGTCGCGCACGGCGTCGCGGCGCTGACCGGACCGCTGCGGGACGCCGGGCACGGCGGCTGGTACGCCTCCACGGCCCTCGACGAGAAACGCGCCTACGAGCACGCGTTCGTCGTGCTGGCGGCGGCGAGCGCGGCCGCCGCCGGTGCCGAAGGTGCGCGGCCGTTGCTGGCCGAAGCCCTTGAAATCGTCGAACGCCGGTTCTGGGAACCGGCGGCCGGTCTGGTCGCCGACGTCTGGGACCGCGGCTGGACGCGGCTGGAGGACTACCGCGGCGCCAACGCCAACATGCACACCGTGGAGGCCTTCCTCGCCGCCGCCGACGTCACCGGTGACGCCGTGTGGGCGGAGCGCGCTCTGTCCATTGTGGAGCGGCTGATCCACGGCGAGGCCCGCGCGCACGGCTGGCTGCTGCCGGAGCACTTCGACCCGGACTGGCGCGTCCGGCTGGAGTTCAACCGCGCCGAACCCGCCCACCCGTTCCGCCCGTACGGGGCGACCATCGGGCACCTCTTCGAGTGGGCGCGGCTGGCCGTCCACCTCGGACGGGCGCTCGGGCCGGCGGCACCGGCGTGGCTGGTGCCCGACGCCGCCGCGCTGTTCGAGGCCGCCGTCCGGTACGGCTGGGCCGTCGACGGCCGGCCGGGTTTCGTCTACACGACCGACTTCGCCGGGACGCCGGTGGTGCGCACCCGGCTGCACTGGGTGGTCACCGAGGCGATGGCCGCGGCGTGGACGCTGCACCGGGAAACCGGCGACCCGGCGTACCTCGCCCGCTTCGAGGAATGGTGCGCGCACGCCGAGACCTGCTTCGTCGACCGCGAACTCGGTTCGTGGCACCACGAACTGGACCCGGACAACCGTCCCGCCGCGACGGTGTGGGTGGGCAAACCGGACGTCTACCACGCCTACCAGGCGACGCTGCTGCCCGAGCTGCCGCCCGCGGCGTCGTTCGCCGGCGCGCTCCTCCCGCGCGTTTAGACTGGTCCAGCCGTTCCCCTCTCGTTTAGGAGCACCATGTCGCCTTACGTCGCGGCCGAAGACCGGTACGCGGACATGCCGTACCGGCGAGCCGGGCGCAGCGGGCTGAAGCTGCCCGCCGTGTCGCTCGGCCTGTGGCACAACTTCGGGGACGACAAGCCCCTCGACGTCCAGCGGGCCGTGCTGCGCCGGGCGTTCGACCTCGGGGTGACGCACTTCGACCTGGCCAACAACTACGGGCCGCCGCCCGGCTCGGCCGAAGCCAACTTCGGCAGGCACTTCGCCGCCGACTTCCGGCCCCACCGCGACGAGATCCTGGTGTCGTCGAAGGCGGGCTACCTGATGTGGGACGGCCCGTACGGCGAGTGGGGTTCCCGCAAGAACCTCCTGGCGAGCCTCGACCAGAGCCTGGCCCGCACCGGGCTGGACCATTTCGACGTCTTCTACTCGCACCGCCCGGACCCGGACACGCCGATCGAGGAGACGATGGGCGCGCTCGACACGGCCGTCCGCTCCGGGAAGGCGCTGTACGCGGGCATCTCGAACTATTCGCCCGAACAGACCGTGGCCGCGCTCGCCGCGCTGAAGGAGCTGGGCACGCCGCTGCTGATCCACCAGCCGCGGTACTCGATGCTGGACCGCTGGGTCGAGGACGGCCTGCTGGACACCCTCGACGAGCACAGCGTCGGCTCCATCGCGTACTCGCCGCTGAGCCAGGGCATGCTGACCGACCGCTACCTCGACGGTATCCCGGCCGGCTCCCGCGCGGCCGGCGCCAGCCCGTTCCTCACCAGCGACCGGCTGACCGAGGACACCCTCGCGACCGTCCGCGCGCTGAACGACGTGGCGAAGCGGCGCGGGCAGACGCTGGCGCAGCTGGCCATCGCCTGGGTGCTGCGCCGCGGCCGCGTCACCTCCGCGCTGATCGGCGCCAGCAGTGTCGCCCAGCTGGAGAACACCGTCGCGGCCACCGCGAACCTCGAGTTCGCCGACGAGGAGCTGGCCGAAGTCGAGCGCATCCTCGCCCGCTAGCTCAGCAGCCGATCCGCGAGGAGCCCACGGCCACGTCGTCGTACCAGAGCGTGTCGGCATCGCCGGCGTAGCTCTCCCAGCCCAGGCGCAGGTCGGTCAGGGCCGGGTGCCAGGACTTGGCCAGCCACTGCTGGTCGATGTCCTGGGTCGGGACGCCGTCGACGACCAGGCCGGGCACCTCGGCGGAGTTCAGCCACGTCCGGAGCTTGCCCGCGGCGCCGTCGATTTCGAACTCGAAGCACGACCAGGTACCGGTCGCCAGGGGGACGCTCTGGGCGACCCCGGCCGGGCTCTGCGCGGGCAGCGTCGCGTCGTCGGACTCGCGGTTCCACTGCAGGGCCCGGTTCTGCCCGCCGGCGCGCAGGTCGCGGCCGCCGTCCGCGGTGTCGCGCAACGCCATGAAGGCGACGTGCCCGGTGGGCAGCGGGGTGGTGTGCCGGACCCAGAACCGGCCGTAGAGCGGGCCCGAGCCGACGCCGGCGAGGCTGGTGCCGAGGAAGGCGTGGTTGCAGTAGCCGCCCTGGCCGGTGACCTTGACCGAGCGGCCGCCCGAGTGCGCGACCGCGGTGTCGACGGCGACCGTGCCGGTGCCGGTGCAGTTGGCCGCGCCGACGGTCCAGCGGCCGCCCGGAGTGCTGCCGGTCTGCTGCTCGAAGTCGTCGCAGATCGTGGCACCCGAGCAACCGGCGGGCGGCGGCCCGGACGTCGTCGTGGTCGGGTCGGTTATCGGTGTGGTCGTCGTCGGTGCGGTCGGGGTCGTCGACGTCGGGGGAGCGGGGTCGCCGCACGAGACGCCGTTGAGCGCGAAGTCGGTGGGGGTGGCGTTGGTCCCGCTGTAGGTGCCCTGGAGGCCGAACGAGACGGAACCCCCGGCGGGCAGCGCGCCGTTGTAGGACAGGCTCTGCGCGGTGACCGCGGTCCCGGTCTGGCGGACGGTGGCGTTCCAGGCGGAGGTCACCGACTGGTTCCCGGCGTAGTGCCAGGTGAGCGTCCAGGACGAGGCCGCGGTGGCGCCGTTGGTCACCGTGATGTCCGCGGTGTACCCGGTCTGCCACTGGTTGACGCGGTAGGCGACCGAGCACGCGGGTGCGGCGGCGGCCGGGCCGGCCACGACGATCGCGGTGGTGCCCGCCGCGGCGAGGCAGAGGGCGGCCAGTGCGCCGGCGAACCTGTTCATGGGGTGGGCTTCTCCTCCGGACGCGGACAGGGGCGCCGTGGCCTGCACCACGGCGCCCCTGGGTGGTGGCCGCGTTCTGGCGAGGCGACCTGGCATGGGAGCGCTTCCAGCCGCGGGAAAGGTAACCCCGGTGTGTCGCGCTTGTAAAGAGCGACCCGGACGCGGGCCGATCCGGTGGTCCGTTTTCCGCAGCCGGTGCGTCCGGCGGTCCGACTGAACGCTCCTGAACGGCCGAACTCCTTGGGGCGCAGGACATGCCCCGGTCGCACTGTGCCACCGGGGTGCGGGCCGGACGCCTCCGTTGGGGTGGATTCCGGAAATCTGGACCAAGATCGCCAAGGTGGCCGAGCGGGGCGAAAGATGGGAGCGCTCTCAGTCATCGGGCGAGGACTGTCGGCCGGAGACCCTCGTTGCGTACTCAACCTCTCGGAAATCGCAGGGTTTCCACCCTGATCACGACCTGGGCTCCCGTGGTGACGCTGCGGTACTGTCGTCGCAGGCGCACCCGTACTCCGGAAATCGTTGGATGAACGATGAGTCGACAGGCCAAACCAGGGAGCAAGCCCTACCGCGCCCAGCTGCGGGACCGGCTGACCGCCTTGGGTTTCCCCGAGGAGGCGATTCCGGCCCAGGTGGCGAAGAACCTGATCGTCGAATGCCGGATCCCGCCGCGCACCGCGTGGCGGCTGGCGTGCGAGCTCTCGCTCGACGTCGCGGCACACCAGTACAACGCGGTCACCGGGGACCCCCGCGCCGGCATGCGCGGCACGCGGATCTGGGAGTACGAGCAGTGGCCCGAACGCGGTGTCCGGCCCACCGTCGCCGCGCTGCGGGTGCTGGCCCAGGTCTACGGCACCGGCTGGAAGTGCCTGCTGGGGTTGCGTGATCTCGAGCAGCTGCCGGCCAAGGACCTCGCCGAGTACCACGCCGAGACCGAGCCCGCGGCCTGCGCGGCGGCCGGGCCCGGCGTGCCGCCGGCGCGCACCGCCGCGCGCGGGGAGGCCCGGGCGGACGACGAACTCGGCGCCGGCGTCCTCGACGAGGCCATCCTCCTCACGAAGACCAACGTGGACGACCTCCAGCTCGACGACCTGTGGTCGGACCTCGACTTCCTCGGCGGCGCCTACACCCGCTCCGCGCCCGAGTCGATCCTCGGCCAGCTCGCGGTGATCGCGGACCGGACCGCGTCCCTGCTGCAGGGCCGCCAGCGGCCGAAGCAGACCCAGGACCTCCTGCTCGTCGCGGCGAAGTCGAGCGCGATGATGGCTTGGATCGCCGGAGACCTGGGCCGGTACCGCCGGTCACGCGAACTGAACTCCGCCGCCTGGCTCTACACCCGCTACGCCGACGACCTCCTCGCCCGGCGCTGGGTACGCACGTCCCAGGCCCGGGTGGCGTTCTGGGCCGGGAACGGCGTCGAGTCCGCGAAGCTCGCCGCCGACGGGCTCAACTACCACGTGGGCCGGCGCCTCACGGACGCCCCGCTCATCCTCGCCGAGGCGCGCGGCTGGTCGTCGGTGCAGGCCGAGCGGCAGGTGCTGGACGCGATCGCGCGCTGGACGGCCATCGAGGACCCGGACCTGGGGGCCGGCGGCGAGGACAGCTTCTTCAACATCACGAAGGACCGGCGGCACTACATGGCCGGCAACGCGCTGCTCGCGGTCGGGCAGGCCTCGGCCGCGCTGCGCGAGTTCGGCACCGCTCGCGAAGCCTTCGAAAAGCTGTCCCTGGACCACCGCTGGGACGCCATGGATCCGATGATCCGGATCGACACGGGCCGCGCGCACCTGCGGCTCGACGACCTCGACGGCGCCGCGGCCCAGGTCGAACCGCTGCTGGACGCGGGTGTCGGCCAGCAGCCGGACATGGTGCACGCCATGCTGAAGCTGATGGCCGCCGAGCTGTCCGGGCCGCGGTGGCGCTCGGCCACGACGGCCCGCAACCTGGCCGAAGCACTCCTCGACGCCCACGCTTCGGCGCGGCCGTGACCGCGGATCCGGCCCGGACGGAGGCGCCCGCGGCGGCATCGCACGATGATGCCTCCCGCCCGCGAACCCCGGGCGGGGCCTGGGCGTTCGAGGGGCACACCCGGCGGGACGTCGTCGTGGTCGCCGACCGCTTCGCCCGGTTCGCCCGGGAGGACCGGGTGTTCACGCTGTCGCGCCTGCTGGCGCTGCTCGGCTCCGGCGGTCTCGCGGCGCTCGGCTGCCACTGGATCGTCCACTTCGGCCAGGGCATCGACGCGACCGACGGCGAGCTGCTCGAAACCGCCTGCGAGAAGACCGAAGGGGCGGTGTGCCTCGCGGACCCGGCCACGTTCCGGCGGCCGTCCGAACCGCCCGTCGTCGTCCACAAGGACCGGCCGGAGAACGTCCTGCTCGCCGGCGTGCACAGCCCGGCACCCGCGCACTGCCGGGCCGAGCTGCGGATCCACCGCGACAACGAGCTGGTCCTCGACCACCACACCGGCGAGCACGTGCAGGGCATCGTGATCATCGAGGCGATGCGGCAGATCTGCATCGCGCAGTTCGAGACCGCGATCCGCCCGGGCCTCGCACCGGCCGCGTACGCCGGGGTGTGGAAGCGGATCGACCTGTCCTTCCAGGACTTCCTGTTCCCGCTCCCGGCCACGGTCGAGTCGCTGATCGTCGAGTCCGATCTCGACCGGGAGACCCACCTCAAGTTCCGTGCCACGACGGCGGTGCGCCAGCAGGGGCGCACCGTCGCCACCGCCGGCATCGAGTACTCGATGATCGCGCAGGGGCGCATCGACACCCTCGAACGCCGCAAGGCCGACCAGGCCACCCGGGCCTACCTCGGCTGAATCCCACTCCGGAAGGGAAACCACGCCACGATGTCCGACCTGCAGCAGCAGGACCGCTCCGCGTCCTTCGCCCAGGGACTCAAACTCATCCAGCAACTCGGCGGGACGGACCGGCCGGCCGTGCTGGACCTGTTCGCCAGCATCGGCGAGGCCGAGTTCGGCGAACAGTGCGTCGGGTTCATCTACGGCGACGTCTACCACCGGCCCGGGCTGCCCCTGCCGGAGCGGCAGCTGGCCACGGTCGCCGCGCTCACCGCCCTCGGCTACGCGGGTTCGCAGCTGCAGTTCCACGCCAAGGCCGCGCTCAACGTCGGCTGCACCCGCCGCCAGCTGGTCGAGGCCGTGATCCACGTCAGCTCGTTCGCCGGGTTCCCGGCCACGCTCAACGCCCTGACCGCGCTCAAGGCCGCCTTCGACGGCCTGCCCGCCGAAGAACCGGCACCGTCCGAAGAGGCCGGCAAACCGCCGTGGGCGGGCATCGAGGACCGCTACGAGCGCGGCCTGGCCGCGATGAAGGCGGTCGACGGCGAGGCGGGGGAGAAGGTCGCCGATGGCCTGCGGGACATCGCCCCCGACCTGGCGGCCTACATCGTCGAATTCACCTTCGGCGAAATCTACTCCCGGCCGCACCTGGGCCTGCGCCACCGCGAGATCGTCACGATCGCGGCCTGCGTCGCACTGGGCACCGCGCTGCCGCAGCTCAAGGTGCACATCCACGGGCTGCTCAACGTCGGCGGCACCGAGCGGGAGGTCGTGGAGACCGTGCTGCACCTGGCGTTCTACTGCGGCTTCCCGGCCGCGCTCAACGCCATCGCGGCCGCGCGGGAAGTGTTCGCGCAACGGTGAGCGGCTTCGAAAAGCTGCGCGTGGTCGCGCTCGACTGCGACGGCGTGCTCGTCGACGACACCTACCTGGCGATGCTCGCCCGGTTCGTCGCCGGGCACGGCGGGGTCTACGACGCCGCGGCCGAGCGGGACGTGATCGGGCTGCGCGACCTCGTCGTCGCCGAGAAGGTCACCCGGCTCTGCGGTCTGGACCAGCCGGCCGAGGAGACGCTGAAGCAGCTGTGGGCGGCGCGGCAGGAGTACCTGGCCGAGCACCCGATCCGCGTGGCCGAAGGTGCGCGGGACTGCCTGGAGACGTTGTCGAAGCTTCCGGTGCGGCTGGTCTGCTACGGCGGCCGCACCCGCGAGCACACCTTCGACCGGTACCTGGGTGGCTTCGTGGACCTCTTCGACCCCGAGGTGCCCTACGTGAGCATCAACGAGCACCGCCCGGGCGTCGGCCACATCGCCCGGACCGTGCTCGGCGTCGCCTTCGACGAAATCGTGTTCGTCGACGACGTCAGCCGCGTGGCCGCGGACGCCCGCGCGCACGGCGCCGGGTTCGTCGGCTTCCCGTCGAGCCCCGCCCACGCGCGGCAGCGGGAGTTCATGGCCGCCGGCGGCGTCCGGCACTTCGCGACGTCGCTCGCCGAGCTCACCCCGGACCTCCTGGCGACCGTCGACGGGGAGCTCGCGGCTTCGACACACTGGCCTCGTTGAGGAATGTCCCCGACCCCCTGGGAGCCGCTGTGAAGTTCTTTTCCCTGCCCCGTCCCGGCGCCGGGCTCGTCCTGGGCGAGCGCGACGTGCCCGAACCCGGTCCCGGGCAGGTCCTGGTCCGGATGCGCGGGTGGGCGGTCAACGCCCGCGACCTGATGATCCTCAAGGGGTTCTACCCGAAGCCGGTGAAGCCGGACGTGATCCCGTTGTCCGACGGCGCGGGCGAGGTCGTCGCGGTCGGCGACGGGGTGCGGCAGTGGGCCGCCGGGGACCGCGTGGCGGCGACGTACTTCCCGGACTGGCTGTCGGGACCGGGGACGCCGGAGAAGACCGCGGACGACCTGGGCGGCACGCTCGACGGCGTGCTCGCCGAGTACGCCGTCTTCGCCGAGGACGCCCTGGTCGCGGTGCCCGCGCACCTCGACTACGCCGAAGCCGCGACGCTGCCGAGCGCCGGCGTGACGGCGTGGCGGGCCGTCGTCGAGGAAGGCCGGGTGACCCCGGGGCAGACCGTGCTCACCCTCGGCAGCGGCGGCCTGTCGACGTTCGCGCTGCAGTTCGCCGCGCTCGGTGGGGCCCACGTCGTCTCGACGTCGAGCTCGGACGAGAAGCTCGAGCGGCTGCGCACCCTCGGCGCGGCCGAAACCCTCAACCACGAGACCACCCCGGAGTGGGGGCCCGCCGTGGCCGCGCTGACCGGTGGCGGCGCCGACCACGTCGTCGACGTGGGCGGCGGCGGCACCATCGGCCAGTCGATGATCGCCGCGCGGTACGGTGGGCACGTCAGCGTCGCCGGCGTCCTGACCCACGAAGGTGGCGCGGACCCGATCCTGGTGCTGGTCAAGCAGCTGACCCTGCGCGGCCTGACCAACGCCTCCCGCGAGACGTTCCAGGCGATGAACACCGCGATCGAGCGGACCGGGCTGAGGCCGGTGATCGACCGCCGGTTCGGGTTCGGCGAGGTGACCGAGGCGCTCGCGCACCTGGAGTCCCGGACCCACATCGGGAAGGTCGTGCTCGAGAGTGCCTGACCCACTGTCCGCCGGGTAACTTTTGCCCGCCGGAGTGGGTACTTCCGGCACGCCCTGATCGTGTTTCTGCAGGTAGGTCGGGGTGTGCGACGCCGAAAAAGTCCCTGGTGGGCAGGAATGGCGGCTGCCGTCGGCACCAGGAAGAGTGGACATCGCCGCCGGAGGTCGCCCGAGCGGGCTGCGGCTGCTCGGGCGGTTGCTCCGGACTGGGGGCGCGGGGAGGTGTATAATGGACAGGGCCAGCACGCCGCAGTGCGTGTCGCCGGCGCCGGTGGTGTCCACCGCGTCGACCGGGAACCCGGGGACGTCGGTGATCCGGCCGTGTTCGTGGACGCG
>JARAWT010000112.1:0-18008 GCA_033793495.1 Streptomyces sp. MN03-5084-2B
GCCCGACCCCGGCACCCCGGCCCCCGCGCGGCTGCTGCCCGCGTTCGACAACGCCCTGCTCGGGCACGCCGACCGCACGCGGATCATCGCCGACGAGGACCGGAAGCGGGTCATGCCCGGCCGGGCGCTGGTGCGGCCCACGTTCCTGGTCGACGGGTGGGTGCACGGCAGCTGGGAGCTGTCGGGTGGCCGGCTGCTGCTGACACCGTTCCGGCCGCTGGCGGACGCCGACCGGGGCGACCTCGAGGCGGAGGCCCGGCGCCTGCTGCCGTTCGTGGGTGCGGAGAGGGTGACCTTCACGGCCTGAGCCGGGGATCACCCTGCCAATGCCACCACTCCCAAGCCGGATCGCCGAGATCGACGCGTGCCACGAATTCACCACCAGACACCACTTCGCCGAAATTAGTGTCCACAACAGCGGGCACACCGGCAGAAATATGCCTGACAATCGACTCCGCGAGAGCAGGATCTCGATAATCCACCGAGAATGCCGCGAACGAAGCCTGGGGTATCAACAAAGCCCCCGGTGTGAGGACCCCGACGTCGACGAAGTCACGGTCGTCGTCGGTGACGTGCAGCGCGGACACGACGTGCCGCTCGACGACACCGCTCCCCGGCTCGGCGTTCTCGACCCGATCACCGACTTCGACCTGCTCGATGGGCTTGCTGCTGCCGTCCGCCATCAGCACCGGCGTTCCCGCGGCGAAGCTGTTGCGGCCGGTGGCCGCCTCCGCCAGGACTTTCGCTTCTGCCGTCAGTGACGCCTTCACCTCGGGGGCGAGGTGGGCCGACTCGAGGGCGGCAAGAGCCGGCCCGGGGTTACGCCATCCGACGCACGCCGTTCGGTCCCCCGGACGCCGTTCGGCTCAGCGGTTACCGGAGGGCCGGGACCGCCGCCGGTCGCGTCCTCACCCCGGTTCTCCCGTGGTGGCGCCGAGCAGGTGGCCGAGCGCGTCGGCCAGCCGGCGGTGGCGGAACTCGTGGCCCACCTCGGTCAGCCGCCGCGGTTCCACGCGCTGGTCGGCGCCCGCCAGCTCGCGGGTGCCGTCCTGGCCGAGAAGCAGGTGGGGCCCGGCCGCCGGCACCTCGGGCAGCGTCGGCCGCTCGAGCACCCCGCCCAGCGTGCGCGCGTACTCGGCGGTGCGCACCGGCACCGGGCTCACCGCGTTGACCGGTCCACTGAGGACGGAGTCGGTCAGCGCGTGCAGGTAGACGTCGGCGAGGTCGTCGAGGCCGATCCAGGGCAGCCACTGCCGTCCGGTGCCGAGCGGGCCGCCGAGGCCGGCGGCGAACAGCGGGTACTGCGCCCGCAGCAGGCCGCCGCGCGGGCTCAGCACCACGCCGGTGCGCACCCGGACCACGCGCAGCCCCGCCGCGGACGCTGGCTCGGTCGCCGCCTCCCAGTCCGCGACGACGTCGGCGAGGAACCCTTGCCCGCGCTCGCTTTCCTCGGTCAGGACCGCGTCACCGCGCCCTGGCCCGTAGTAGCCGACCGCGGACGCCGAGACGAACACCGCCGGCCCGCCGTCGGTGTTCGCGGCCAGGCCCGCGAGGGCCCGTGTCGGCGCGATCCGGCTGTCGCGCACGGCCCGCCGGTGACCGTCGTCGAACCGGCCGGTGACCGGGGCGCCGGCCAGGTGCACGACCGCGTCGACGCCGGCGAGCAGGCCCGCGGCGGGCTCACCCGGGTGCCACGTCCGCTCGCCGGGGGCCTCGGCGGGCCGCCGCACCAGCCGGACGACCCGATGTCCCCCGGTCGCCAGCAGCGCCGTCAGCGCCGTCCCGACGAGACCGCTCGCCCCGGTCACGGCGACCGTCAGCGGATCGTGCCGGTACCGCAGGAGCGCGGCCAGGTCGGCGGCCCGCTGCCGGCGGCGGTGGGCGGACATCGAATGCAGGAACGCTTCGGGTGCTGCGAGCCCGGCCACGATCACCCCTCGATGCGCAAACGATGCACTGTGCGGCCAGCCTAAAAGAACGATCGGCTCCGCGCGCGCCGAAACCGCCGGGCCGCGACCTCGGGTGGGCAATGAACGCCGTGACGGTAAATCTGCGGGACCGGTCCCCCGGGGAACGTGCGATTCTGTTCCGATGGGGGGAACTGAGCCGCTCGGATTTCTCGGCGCCGACGTACTGGTCAAACTGCTCGGGGCGCTTTGCCTGCGGCCACGGCTCGGGGACCGGCCGCGGAAACTCGACGAACAATGCCATTGGGGCGATTACCAGGACGAACGGTCCGAACGGCGGGGCCTGCCGATGGTGTGCCTCGTGCGGCCACCGGAAAGCGCGGATGTGCTCGCCGCCGTCGCGGAACGGCTCAAGACCGCGAAACCGCAGGGCAGCATCCGGTACGCGCGGCCGGACCTCGGCGGGCACGAAGGGTTTGACGAAGCCGGGCACGCGACTGCCGGCTCCGTCACCGTCGTCCGGGACATCCTGCGCGAAGCCCGGAAAGAGCTCGGGGACAGCGCGACCGCGCACACCAGCCGGCTGCCCTTCCCGCTGTTCGACCTCGTCTACTGGCTCATGCTGCAGGACTACGACGGCCGCGAAGATCCGGACGGGGTGCTGCGGCGGGCCATCCGGCGGATCAGCCTCGCCGAGCGGTTCAGCTCCTCCGCCGAGGACGCCGTCAAGCAGCTGCCCGAAAACCAGGGCATCTGGAAGGTCTTCTCCCTGCTCGTGCGCGGGCTGACCCTGCTGACCTTCCGGATCGCCGTCACCGGACGCGTGCCGCTGCTGTCCGGGCGGTACCGCTGGTTCCTGCGGCAGCCCCACCTGGCCCCGGAAATGTCCGGCAGCTTCGTCCGGTTCGCCCGGCGGCTCACCAAGGGGCAGTGGCAGGAAGAGGCGCCCGAGTACGTCTGCCGCCTGCTGCTCAACGCCTTCCTCGAAGACCTGCGGCGGGCCTACCGGCTGCGGCCGTGGCGGGTGTGGCGGCGGCGCCGGATGACCTATCCCGTGCTGCTGCTCGACGAGGTGAGCGTCGGCAACGGCGGCTACCGGCTGCTGGCGCTGATCAACTCGGTGCGCAACCAGGTCGGGCGGTTCGACCCGCTGCTGGTCGTCAGCGCCAGCCCCGCACCCCCGCCGGACGCCGAGCCGACCCCGCACCGCCCGCAGTTCCAGGCGGAGCAGGCGCGGGCGGCGTACGTGGCCTGGCAGAACCAGCTCGAGCGCGACCGGCGCGAACGGCGGCCGACCGCCTGGTACCTGCCCGTCGGCGTCCGGCCCGCGTCGGACGCCGACGAGCCGAAGGTCCGGCAGATGCTGCAGACCCTGGGCAGCGACTACCGGTTCCGCCGGCAGGTCCGGCCGCCGTGGTGGGCGAGCCGGTGGACGCGGATCGGCGTGCCGGTGGTGGTCGTCGCGCTGGTCGCCGGGTTCGTCGCCTACCGCGCCCACGACACCTACGCCGAGCACTGCGGCTCCGGCAACCCCTGGCTGACCTGGACGGGCAGCGAGTGCGTCGGCGTCACGGACGGCTCCCAGGACCTCTTCCAGCCGTCGGACGCGACGATCCGGCAGGTCGAAGCGGTCGTGCTGGACCAGAACCACCGTGCGGAGCGGCTGCACGAAGCCCACCCGGAACGGCCGTACATCACGCTCGTCGTGCTGGAGGCGCTGACCTCGTCGAACAACCTGGCGGACGGGCTGACCACCGAACGCGAATCGCTGGAAGGGTTCGCGGTCGCCCAGCTGCGGCAGCTGAACGCGCCGGGCTCGGCCGACCCGATCGTCCGGCTGCTCATCGCGAACGCGGGCCGCAGCATGCGTGAAGGCGTGCGGGTGGCGAACCAGCTGCGGCTGCAGGCGCAGCAGGACAGCAGCATCGTCGGGGTGGTCGGGCTGGACATGAGCAGCACGCCGACCCAGCAGACCATCGCCGCGCTCACCAACGCCGGGCTGCCGATGGTCGCCTCCACGCTGTCCGCGGACCCGCTGGCCGACCTGAACCCGATGTACTTCCAGGTGACCCCGCAGAACCGGCGCGAGGCCGCGGTGGCCGCCGGGTTCGCCGCGCAGCTGCCGGGCCCGCGCGTGGTCCGCGTCTACTACTCCGACGACGACGCCGACGTGTACAGCACCAACCTGCGCGACGACGTCCTGAAGTCCTTCCGCGACAAGGGTTTCCAGGCCGAAGCGCGGGCGTTCGCGCCGGACGGCGGCCTCGGCGGGCCGCCGTCGCACGTGCGGTACGGCGAGCCGCTGCTGGGCAACGCCGGCGCGGCCGGCCGGGACACCTGTTCCTACGACGGCCTGGCGTTCTTCGCCGGCCGGGGCGTGCCCGACTTCGGCCAGTTCCTCAGCAGCGCCGCCCAGTGCGGCAGCCGGGCCACGGTGATCGGCGACGACGACGTCACGCGGTTCGTCGCCGACCAGGGCGAGCGGCAGCGCAACCGCGCGCTGCCGTACTACTACCTGTCGTTCGCCACCTCGCCGGTCACGCCGGCCGGCGCCGCGCTGGACTTCTCCACGACGCTGGACCAGACGCTGTTCCCGTTCGAGCAGACACCGGAGGGCCGCTCGTACGACGGCCACGCCGCGCTGGCCTACGACGCCGCGCAGGTGATGATCGTCGCGGCGGCGTACCTGCGCGAGACGGCGGCCGAGATCCCGGTGACGCCGGGCGCGATCTGGCGCGAGATCACCGCCATCCACACCTCGCGCCCAGGGGAAAAGCAGGTCAACAAGTACCTCGAAGGCGTCACCGGCACGATCGACTACGGCGGCGACATCAGTCGGAACGTGCCGCAGGACAAGCCGGTCACGGTGATGGGCGTGACGGGCGGCGAAGTCGACAAGTCGGTGCACGGCTTCTGCGGGGCCGCGGACGGGCCCACCTCCGACACCTGGTGCCCACCCGACCCCTAGTCCGCAGGCTCGGCCGAGCGTCTGGTCAAACCGGCCGAGGTGAGCAAAACTCACCTTCATGCCCGAACTGAGAGTTTTCAGCCTGCTTGCCCGGATCGGGTTGTTCTGCTACGCGGCGGTGCACCTGATCGTCGCGTGGCTGGCCGTCGAGGTGGCGCTCGGCGACAACGAGCGGGCCGACAAGGCCGGCGCGCTGCAGATCGTCGCGTCCGAAGGCGGCGCGTGGCTGCTCTGGCTGATCGCCGCCGGCACCGGGGTGCTGGCGCTGTGGCAGCTCGCCGAGGCGGTCACCGGCCACCGGACCGCCGAACCCCGGCGGCGCTGGGTGCGGCGGACCGTCAGCGGCGTCGAAGTGGTGCTGTACGGCCTCGTCGCCTACAGCGCGGGCAAGACGGCGATGGGCGCGTCCGGCAAGGCGGGGTCGGTGGTCGCGAGCGTGCTGGGCCGGCCGTGGGGCGCGGTCGCGGTGATCGCGGCGGGCGTCCTGGTCATCGTGGTCGCGGCGTGGCTCGCCTACCGCGGGGCGCGCAAGAAGTTCCTCCGCGACCTCGACTTCGGCGGCGCCTCCCCCACCCTGCGGTCGTCGACCACCCGGCTCGGCCAGATCGGCTGGTGCGCGGTGGGCGTCCTGTACGCGACGGTGGGGGCGATGTTCGTCCTGGCGGCCGTCCGCTACGACCCCGCCAAGGCCGGCGGCCTGGATCCGGCCCTGAAGACGCTGGCCGTGCAGCCCTACGGCCAGGCGCTGTTGCTGGCGCTGGCCGCGGGGATCGCGGTGTTCGGCGTGTTCGCGCTGCTGGAGGCGCGGTTCCGGCGGCTGTGACCCGGGATCAGCCGCGGCCGTCGGGGCGGGTCAGGCCCAGGTCGTAGGCGATGATCACGGCCTGGATGCGGTCGCGGGCGCCGATCTTCGCCAGTACCCGGCCCACGTGGGTCTTGACCGTCGACTCCGACAGCACCAGGCGCTCGGCGATCTCACCGTTGGTCCGGCCGTGGCCGATCGCGACGAGGATCTCCCGCTCGCGATCCGTCAACGCTTCCCAGCGCGGGTCCGTGCGACCGGAAGCCGCGGCCGGCAGGTGGTGGGCGTACGCGTCGAGCAGGCGCCGGGTCAGCGCCGGGGCGACGACGGCGTCGCCCCGCGCCACCGCGCGGATGCCGGCCAGCAGCTCCTCGGGGTGGGCGTCCTTGAGGAGGAACCCGCTCGCGCCCGCCCGCAGCGCCGCGTGCGCGTACTCGTCCAGGTCGAACGTGGTCAGCGCCAGTACCCGGGACCGCCCACCGCCCGCGACGATCCGGCGGGTGGCTTCGATGCCGTCCATGCCCGGCATCCGGATGTCCATCAGGACCACGTCGGGACGCAGTTCGGCCGCCCGGCGCACGGCCTCGGCCCCGTGCGCCGCTTCGCCCGCCACCTCCGTGTCGGGCGTCGCCTCCAGCAACATCCGGAAGCCGAACCGCTGCAAGGCCTGGTCGTCCACGATGAGCACGTTGATCACGCCGGGCTCCCCGGGTGCGGAGTGACGTCGAGGACCGCCTGCACCGTCCAGCCGCCGCCCGGCGCAGGACCGGCGGAGAGCGTGCCGCCGTAGAGCGCCGCGCGTTCCCGCATCCCGGTGAGCCCGTGCCCTTCGCCGTGGGCCGGCCGGCTCCCGCCGGGCGGCCCGGTGTCCTCGACGCAGATCCGCAGCTGCGTACCGTCGACGGTCAGCGTGACGTGGACGCGCGTGCCGGGGCCGGCGTGCTTCAACGCGTTCGTGAGCGCCTCCTGGACGATGCGGTACGCCATCAGCTGCACCCCGCGGTCCAGGGACTCCAGGTCGCCGCCGGACCGGTGGACCACCTCCGGACCGGCCGCGCGCAGCCGGCCGCACAGCGCCTCGATGTCGGCGATGCGGGGCTGGGGGTGCAGTTCCGGCGCCGCCGCCTGCTCGCGCAGGACGCCCAGCATGCGCCGGAGCTCGCCCAGCGCCTGGCGGCCCGACTCCCCGACGAGCCGGAGCGCGTCCCGGCTTCGCTCCGGCGTCGCCTCGGCCGCGTACGCGCCACCGTCGGCCAGGCTGATGATGACCGACAGGTGGTGGCCGACGATGTCGTGCATCTCCCGGGCCACCCGCGTGCGCTCGGTGGCGGTGGCCAGCCTGCTGCGCTGGTCGCGTTCGACTTCCAGGCGGGCCGCGCGCTCGCGCAGGGCAGCCAGCTGGGCCCGCCGGACGCGCACCGCGAACCCCAGTGCGGCGGCCGCGGTCACGGCGCAGATCAGGAAGAACAACGCGCCCCCGACGGACACCTCGGTGGAGACGCGCACCACCATCGGGACGATCAGCGCGGCCGTGGCCAAGCCGACCCAGGGCACGTGCCGGACGCGTCCGTGCAGCGCCACGCTGTACAGCGCGACGAGCAAGGCCACGTCGGCGCGCAGGAACACCCCCAGCGACCACTGCACCACGAACACCGCCGCGATCGCGGCGAACGCCGCCGACGGCGCCCGGCGCCGCCCCAGCAGGGGCAGCACCAGGCCCGCCTGCAGTGCCAGCGTCGCGGGCACCGGCAGCTGCGTGAACGCGCTCGACCAAGGGTCGCCGTCGTCGTCGAACTGCACGAACTCCGGCACGCAGAACAGCACGACGACCACGGCCACCACCACCGTGTCGAGGAGCCACGGACGGGCCCGGCCCGTCTGCCTCAGCCGCCGCCTGATCCGGATCGCCCGGGTGAGCAACGGGTGCCCCAGTGCGTCGTCGCTCACTTCGGTCACCTGCCCATAGTGGACGAAAACGCGGCTCAGACGTCGGTCCGGACGAGCCGGTGGGCCGCGCCGCCCAGCGCGATGGCCGTCCAGCCCAGGAACACGAACAACCCCGCTGCCGGCGACAAGGACGTGCTGTCGTGGGTCAGGGCATACAGGGACTGGCCGGCGTTGCTGGGCAGGTACGGGCCGATGTCGTCCCGCCAGCTCGCGGGCAGCAGCTGCATCAGGCCGGGGATCAGCATCAGGACCGCCACCAGCACCGAGATGCCGCCCGCGACCGACCGCAGCAGAGCGCCGAGCGCGGCCCCGAGCACCCCGACCAGGCCGAGGTAGAGGCCCGCACCCAGCAGGCTGCGCACCACCCCCGGCGACGACAGCGTGAGCGCCGCGGGCGTCCCGGAAACCAGGCCGGAGACGATCACGAAGGTGACGAACACGCCCACGAGGCCGAGGATCAGGGCAACCACGCCGAACACCGCCGACTTCGCCCACAGCACCGGCAGGCGCCGCGGGACCGCGGCCAGCGTCGAGCGGATCATGCCGGTGGAGTACTCGCCCGCGGTCACCAGCACGCCGAGGACACCCAGCGCCAGCTGCGCGAACGTCAGGCCGAACAGGGTCAGGCTGACGGCGGTGGCGTTGGCGAAGTCGTCGTCGAGGTTCCCGCCGGTGGGCTGCGGCGTGTACTGCGCCGCGGCGATCAGGCCGACGGCCACCAGGAACGCGAGGCCGAGCCCGAGGGTGATCCACGTGGAGCGCAGCGACCACAGCTTCGCCCACTCCGAACGCAGGACGCGCCGTCCGGTCACCCGGTACACGGGCCGCTCGAGGTCCACCAGGGAGACGGTGCTCATGCCGCCCTCCCGAGCGTCTCGACGCCGGTGCCGTGGTACTCGACGGCGTCCCGCGTCAGGTCCATGAACGCCTGCTCCAGGGAGATGGTCCGGGCCGTGAGCTCGAACAGCGCGATGCCGTGTTCCGCGGCCTTGAGCCCGATGGCGCGCGCGGACAGTCCGGTCACCTGCAGTTCTCCGGACCCGGCCAGGCCGGTGATCTCGACGCCCGGGCCGGCCAGGACCTCACGCAGCCGGGCGGGGTCGGCGGTGGCCACCTTGACCGTGTGGCCACCCGCTTCGCGCACGAGGTCGGCCACCGTGGTGTCGGCGAGCAGCCGGCCGCGGCCGACGATGACGAGGTGCTCGGCGACCAGCGCCATCTCGGACATCAGGTGCGAGGACACGAAGACCGTGCGTCCCTCGGCGGCGAGCCCGCTGAGCAGGGTGCGGATCCACAGCACGCCTTCGGGGTCCAGGCCGTTGACCGGCTCGTCGAGCAGCACCGTCGCCGGGTCGCCGAGCAGCGCCGCGGCGATGCCCAGCCGCTGGCCCATGCCGAGGGAGAACCCGCCGGCGCGCTTCTTCGCCACGGACTGGAGCCCGGCCAGCTCGATCACCTCGGTCACCCGCCGACGCGGGATGCCGTGCGTGTGGGCCTGCGCCAGCAGGTGGTCGAACGCGGACCGGCCGGGGTGGACCGACTTGGCCTCCAGCAGCGCCCCGACCTCCTGCAGCGGGGCGCTGTGCCGAGCGTAGGGGCGGCCGTTGACGCGCACCGAGCCGCTGGTCGGGGCGTCCAGCCCGAGGATCATCCGCATGGTGGTGGACTTGCCGGCGCCGTTCGGGCCGAGGAAGCCGGTGACGGCGCCGGGCCGGACGGTGAAGTCCAGGTGGTCGACCGCCGTTTTCTCCCCGTACCGTTTCGTGAGCTGAAGTGCCTCGATCATCATCCGTCCCCTGTGGTCGCGCGGGCCGGACACCCGGCCTGTCTCGTTCCCACGCTAGGAGCGGGACCCGGCCGATCCGTGGTACCGCCGGACGAATTCGGGACGGCCGGCGGTACCGCGGTACTACTCCCGAGTGGACGGTCACAGCCGGTCGAGCGGGACGGCGGCGGCCATGGCGTGGTACCCCGCGTCGCCCGGGTGGAGGTGGTCACCCGAGTCGTATACCGCCCGCATCGCCTCCGGGTCGGCCGGGTCGCGGACAGCGGCGTCGAAGTCGGCGAGACCGTCGAAGACTCCGCCGTTGTCCCGGATGAAGGCGTTCACCTGGTTCCGCGCCGCCAGGTGCGCGTCGCTGCTGCAGCCGCAGCCCTTGATCGGGGTGAGCGTGCCGGCGACCACGCGGATGCCGGCCGCGTGCAGCTCGGCGGCGATCCGCGTCAGCCCCGCGATGACGTCCTCGGCGCTCGTCCCGGTGTTGATGTCGTTGATGCCCTCGAGGACGATCGCGGTCCGCACGCCCGGCTGGCTGATCAGGTCGTGGTTCAGCCGGGCCAGTGCGTGCACGCCGGCCGTGCGGCCGTCGGGGTAGCCGCTGAAGGCGTCCTGCAGGATGCGGTTGCCGGAGATGCCCTGGTTCACGACCGCGCGGCCCGGCAGCCGCCGGGCCAGGAAGTCCGGCCACCGGCTGTTCGTGTTCGGCGTCGACGAATAGCCGTCGGTGATCGAGTCGCCGAACGCGACGATCGTGCCGCCCGGCCCGGCCACGTCGATCCCGGCCAGGACGGTCCAGAAGCCGAACGTGCCCGCGGAGGGGAACGCGACACCGTCGCCCGCGTGGTCCCCGGTGCCGTCGGCCGTGGTGTACATCTCCTGCAGCGCGACGCTGTGCATCGGCGCGTTGGTCACGGTGCCCTTCAGGTACAGGCTCACGAGCAGGTCCGCGCCCGCAGGCACGGAGAACGGCAGCGAATCGCTGACCGCCTGGCCGCCCGCGGGCAGCGCGGCTTCGCGCCGTCCGCCGAAGGTGAGCGTCACCGGCGGGCGGACCGGGACCGCGCCGACGCTCCGGACCGCGATGGTCGCGTGGCCGACGACCAGCGGCCCGGGGTCGTAGGCGTTGTCCAGCCGGATGCGCACCTGGGTGCCGCCGCGGCTGGTGTGCTCGACCATCCGCAGCGTGCGTTCGGTCCACGGCCACGGCGCGAGCCCGTCGTCCGTCGCCGTGGCCCAGGTCGCCGTCCAGGGACCGGGCGTGGGCCGGGCCCCGATCGCGAAGACGTGCAGGCGGCCGCCCGAGGCGGTCTTCGGCAGGGTGACCGCGACGACCGGGACGCCGGGCTCGAGCGGGACCGAGACCGTGTAGAGCTTGGCGGGGACCACACCCGGCCCGTCCGGGGTGTTCCAGTGCGGGAGCGCCACGGTCAGCCGGCTGCCCGGCCCGGCGATCCAGTCGGGTGCCCCCAGCCGGAAGCCCCGGACGCGGCCGTCGGCGTACTCCAGGGTTCCGGCGCCCTCGGTCGCCGCCCCGGTGCTGGTCACCAGGAACGACAAGGCCGCCCCGGCGAACCGGCCGCGGATGCGCTGGCCGTCGGCGACGACGTTGTCCGGTGTCCCCGGCGCGGCGGTGGGCAGCCGCAGCGGCGCGCCGTCGACGGTGACGACCCGGCCGCGGTCCCAGCCGGCCGCGGTGAGGTCTTCGGCGACGAGGCTGTGCCCGAAGCCGTCGAGGTCCGCGGCCGACGGCGACGCGGCCGGGCTGGTGCCGGTGTTGTCGAAGGCGGAAGCGAGATCGGGGTAGGTGACGGCCGCGTCCGCGGGCCCGGCCGGGACGAGGAGACCGGCGGCCAGCAGGACGGTCGGCAGGATCCGTTTCACGAGTACTCCTGGAGGTCAGGGGCAGTGGCGGACGGTGAACTTCGACGTGCCGGAGCCGACCGGGATCCGGTTCCCGGTGGGCAGGGTGACCGTGGCGGTCGCGTTGACCGGCACGGTGACGGTGAGGTCGAACCGGCAGCCGGTCTGCGTCCACGCGGAGGAGACCGGCCCGCGGACCGTGTCGATCGACGCCGCGAAGTGCCCGAGCCCGGCCGGCACCCGCGGGGCGATGGCGATCGACGCGTACCCCGGCGCGGCCGGCGTGATGCCGGCGAACTGGGTGTAGAACGCGGCGTTGATCCCGGCGAACATCGCGTGGTCGTGGGTTTCCATGCCGGACTCGTACGTCCACTGCTCCCACGGCGTCGTCGCGCCACGGCCGATCTCGTACCCGAAACCGGGGTAGGTCTTCTGCCGGAGCACGGTCAGGGCGACGTCGATCCGGCCGGCCTTGGCGAGTGTTTCGGGCAGGTACCGGGTCCCGAAGATGCCGGTGTCGAGGTGCCCGCCGTCCTTGGTCAAGATCGTGTCGGCGAGCTTCGCGCCGACCGCGGCGACCTTGTCCGGCGGCACGATCCCGAAGGCCAGCGGGAGGATGCTGGTCGTCTGCCTGCCGTCGCCGTAGGTGGCACCGTCGAGGAAGTGCGCGTTGAAGGCGTCGGCGATGGCGGCCGCCAGCTCCGCGAAGTGCACCGCGTCGGCGGTCTTTCCCAGTGCCCGCGCGGCTTTCTCGACGGCTTCGGCCTGCCGGTAGGACAGCGCGGTGTTGACCAGCGACCGCTCGCTGAAGCACGCACCGGCGGACGGATTTCCCTGTCCCCCGTTGGCGTTCGGACCCCGGTCGGGCGGACACCAGTCGCCGAACCCGCGGTCTTCCGGCCAGATGTGGCCGGGGTAGGCGGCCGCGTTGGCGTCCACGAAGGCCTTCATCCCCGGGTACGCGGCGGCCAGCCGCGGGAGGTCGCCGTACTGCTCGTAGAGCGACCAGGCCAGGTCGACCGAGCCGCCGCCCATGTCCGGCAGCCGGGCGTTCCCGTCGTCGCTGGGCAACGCCGTCCCGGGCGGCAGGTCGAGCAGGTACTTGCGGTAGAAGGACTCCATCCCGAAGTCGAGGACGGCGGCGTCGTGGTAGGCCTGCACGTCCATGCCCGGCGGCGTCCGCTCGTCGCGGACCGGGTTGTCGGTGGGCAGGCTCATCGAGTTGTTCAGCACGGTCCGCCGGTTGTTCGCCCAGATCGTGTTCAGCAGCGGATCGGACGTCTCGACGTGCCCGGTGGCGGTGACGTCGGCGTGCACGACCCGGCCGGCGACGCTGTCGAGATCCGGTGTCCCGGGGTAGCCGGTCAGCTCGAGGTAGCGGAAGCCGTGGTAGGTGAACCGAGGCTCGTAGACCTGGACACCGGACGCGGGGCCGAGCGTGTAGGAGTCGGTGGACGCGGCGTTGCGGTTGGTCGTGGTGTCGAGCGTGCCCTGGGCGGTCAGCTCTTCCGCGGTGCGCATCCGCACGGTCGTGCCCGCCGGCCCGGCGACCCGCAACCGCGCCCAGCCCGCGAAGTTCTCACCGAAGTCGTAGACGTACACGCCTTCCTTCGGCTGTTTCACGGCGACCGGCCGGAGGGTGCGGACGACCCGGATCGGCGGCGCGGCCGACCCGGTGAGCTCCCCGCTCGGGGCGGCCACCGTCCGCACCGGGTGCCAGGCCGAGTCGTCGAAACCCGGCCGGTCCCAGCCCGCCTGGTCCAGCCGGGCGTCGTAGCTTTCCCCGGCGTAGAGGTCGTTGGCCGTCACCGGGCCGTCGGACCAGCGCCAGGAACCGTCGGTCGTGACCGTCTGCCGGGTCCCGTCGGTGAAGGTGACGGCCAGCGCGAGGATGCCCTGTTTCGGCCCGGTCCAGCGGAACCCGTACTGGCTGAAGCGGGGCCCGTACCCGTTGCCCAGCCACATCCCCGCCGCGTTCAGTCCTTTGTGGACCAGGGGTGTGACGTCGTAGGAGTCGTAGAGGAGGCGCCGGTCGTACGGGGTGTTCCCCGGCGCCAGCACCCGGTCGCCCACTTTTCCGCCGTTGAGGTGCAGTTCGTGGAAGCCCAGGCCGTAGACGTACGCGCGGGCGCTCGCGACGGGCTTGCCGAGGACGAACTCGTGCCGCAGCAACGGCGCGTCCGGTGACTGGGCCAGCAGGAGCGGGTCGCCCTGGGGTTCGAGCCTGCCGTCGGCGACTGTGGCGCCGGGGAACCGGGCGTCCTGAGCGGACGAGAAGTCGTCGGAGAACAGCCGGGTGCCATCGAGGCCGTGCACGGCCAGGTTGTCGTAAGCGGCGGCTTCGGGCGTGCCGTGGCTGACCGAGGTGCGGAACCCGACGGTGCCGGCCTGCACGGCGCCGACCGGGCGGGAATCGACCCCGGTGCCGTCGATCGTCGTGACGACGGTGCTCCCCCGCGCCTCGATCCGCAGGTGGTGCGGAGTGTTCACGGAGACGAGCCGGCTCACGTCGACCTCGCCGAGGAGGACGAACGACCCGTGGCTCTTCACGTGCGGGCGCAGCAGGACCTTGCCCGGCGCTTCGGCGGCGTTGACCTGCCACAGCAGGAAGTCGTCGGGGCCGGTCGCCCGGAAGACCACGCTCGCGGCCGCGGCCTTGATGGTGAAGTCGACGTCGAGGACGAAGTCCTGCCAGGCGTAGGCGTTCCCGGTGTCGGGCGTGATCCACTGGGCGCCGGACCAGCCGGCGCCGGTCTCCCACCACGCCGGGGCGGCCTTGGCGGGCGGGCCGCCGCGGGCGCCCCAGACCTCGACGGTCCAGTAGTTCCGTGGCCCGGCGGCGGGCCCGCGGTAGGGCACGGCGACGGAGTCCGCGCCGCCGATCCGGCCGCTGTCCCAGACGTCGGCCCGGTTCTCTTCGAGGAGCCGCGGACTGCTCGCGACGAGGATCCGGTACGCCGTTTGCCGTTCTCCGGGGATCGGAGAACGCAATTTCCAGCTCAGCGTCGGGGCAGGACCGGCAGCCAGAGGGTTGACAACGTTGTCGGCGCGCAGGTCGAAGGCCTGGACAGCCGTTTCGGGCGCGGCGGCGCTCGGAGGCGCGAACAAGAGGAGGGCGGACAGGACGGCGAGCAGCACGCGGTATCCGGACATGAACGCTCCACGGCAGTGTTGAAACGTTTCAAGCCAGAATAGCACCGGCTTTCCGTCCCGCCTAGGTTGTCCACGGGACAGAACGGTTACCGGTGCAGGCGCTCGGCCCAGTCGGCGGGCACCCGTTCGGCCGGTCCGGGCGCGGCCTGGCCGAGCGGCCGGTGCTCGGGCGCGGCAAGGGTGGGCCCGGATTCGTACAGCACTTCGTCGCCGTAGTCCCAGAACCACTCTTCGCCGGGTTCGAAGCTCCGCGCCAGCCGGTGCCCGCTCGCCGCGGCGTGCCCACTGGCGTGCTGGCCGGGCGAGGAATCGCAGCAGCCGATGTGCCCGCACTCCGCGCAGCGCCGGAGGTGGAACCACCAGCCCTGTGGGTCCGCGGTCTCGCAGTCCGCACAACCGGTGCCACTGGGCGGCACCGAGGGATCCACTCCTTGCATGCGCACTCCTCTGCTCGGCGGGCTCTGTCCACCTTAGTGGTCGATCACCGCGGGGAAGCCGAACGCGGTGACGAGGCCGGGCTCGCCGAATGCGGTGATCGCCGTGATGCCGTCGTTGCCGGCGGTGAGGACGACGATTCCGTACGGCACGTACCGGCCGTCGAGAGCCCGGGTGTAGGCGGCGACGGCGGGGTGCCCGTTCGCGCGGGTGGGGAACATCCGCCAATGACGGGGTGCGCCCATGACGTGGGTGGCCAGGTAGGGCAGGCAGGTTCGGATGCCCGCGTACCAGGTACGCAGCGGCGGCGCCTCGAGCGTCGCGTCGTGGCGCAGCAGCCGTTCCAGGGCCGCCGGGTCGGCGGCTTCGAACGCGGCGACGTAGTTCTCCAGCAACACGCGCTGTTCCGGTTCGGTCAGCTGCGCGGTCCGGTCGGCGGAGGGCATGACCTGGTCCAGCCGGCTGCGGGCTCGCTGGAGCGCACTCTTCACCGCGGCCACGGACATGTCGAGCAACGCGGCGACCTCGGCGGCCGACCAGGCCAGCACGTCGCGCAGGATCAGCACGGCGCGCTGACGCGGCGGCAGGTACTGCAGGCTCACGATCAACGCCAGTCTGACGCTGTCGCGCCCGGCGACGATCGCCGCGGGGTCGTTGTCGGCCAGGTCGAGCCGCGCGTCCGGAACAGGTTGCAGCCAGCGGGCTGTCTCGTCGGCCGAATCCGGCGGCCGGGACGGGTCGTCGGACGGGCCACCCAGCCCGGAGGGCAGGACCCGCCGGCTGTGGTGGGCCAGCGCGGTCAGGCAGGTATTGGTGGCGATGCGGTAGAGCCACGTCCGTTCCGAGGCGCGCTCTTCGAACGCGCCGTAGGACCGCCACGCGCGCAGGTAGGTCTCCTGGACCGCGTCCTCGGCGTCGACCGGTGAGCCCAGCATCCGGTAGCAGTAGGCCAGCAGCTCGGGCCGGTAGCGCTGGGCACGGGCGACGAACTCCGCACTCACCGGGTCCGTTTCGGGGGTGGGCCGATTCCTTTGCGGCACGTGCTCAGTCTGCCTCGGTGGCGGTACCGATCGGTGCCGCCACACCGGAAGAGGAGGAGCGGCATGCGCAAGCTGAGCGTCTCGACACTGGTCTCACTGGACGGCGTGATCCAGGACCCGGGCGGGTTCGGCGAGCAGGACCACGGCGGCTGGGCCAACCCGTACTTCACCGACGACAGGCAGGCCGAGTCGCTGCGGCACCTCCAAGCCGGCGATTACTTCCTCATCGGACGGCGCACCTACCAGCTGCTGGCCGAAGCCTGGGGCGACAGCAAGGAAGGCGCGTACATGCGGCGGATGAACGAGATCCCCAAGCTGGTCGCCTCCACGACCCTGACCGGCCCGCTCGAGTGGAACGCGACGGTGCTCGACGGCGACGTCGCCGAGGCCGTCACCCGGCTCCGGCAGCAGTCAGGCGGCGGCATCGAGGTCTACGGCAGCCCCACGCTCGTCCAAACACTGATGAAGCACGACCTGATCGACGAGTACCGCATCGCGGTCCACCCCGTCGTCCTCGGCCACGGCACCACACTGTTCCCCCGGAACGGTGTCCGCGCCACCCTGCGACTCAGCAGTGCCCGCACCCTCGACACCGGCGTCGTCAACCTCACCTACACGCGCCTTCCGCGCTGACGACCATCGAATAATTGTCGATTCTTTCGATTATTCGATGCCTTCGATCGGCCCCCTTCCACACGAAAGAACGACAGCGCCGAAAGGATTGACGATCGGTATCGATCATGTTGGAATATGTCCACCTACGGGCACGAGAGGTATCCGTCATGACTTCGAGAGCAACGAAGCTCCGGTCCGTCTTCCTCGCCGCCGCACTGGCCGTCACCGCGAGCGTTTCCGGGGTGAATGCGGCCGCCGCCGCTCCACAGTTGAACGCCGCGCAGATCGTCGCCGACATGGGCGCGGGGTGGAATCTGGGTAATCAGCTGGAAGCCAACACCAACGGCGTTCCCAGCGAAACGGCGTGGGGCCAGCCGACCATCACCCCGGGCCTCATCGACAAGGTCAAGGCCGCCGGCTTCAAAACCATCCGGATTCCCATCTCCTACCTCAACTACATCGGCGCCGGGCCGAACTACCAGGTCAACGCGGCCTGGCTGAACCGGATCCAGCAGGTCGTCGACTACGCCTACCAGCGCGGCCTGTACGTGCTGATCAACATGCACGGCGACGGCTACAAGACCGTCAACGGGTCCTGGCTCATCTGCGACTCCGGCAACCAGGCCACCATCAGGGCCAAGTACCAGAAGGTCTGGCAGCAGGTCGCGACCCGGTTCGCCGGCTACGACCAGCACCTGGTCATGGAGGCGATGAACGAGGAGTTCGACGGGCAGTACGGCAACCCGACCCAGCCGTGCTACGCCAACATCAACGCCTACAACCAGATCTTCGTCGACACCGTGCGCAAGACCGGCGGGAACAACAGTTCCCGGTGGCTGCTCATCGCCGGGTGGAACACCAATATCGACTACACCACCGGCAACTACGGTTTCGTGATGCCCACCGACCAGTTCCGTTCGACTTCGATTCCGGCCGCCGAAAAACGGATCATGATCTCCGTGCACTACTACAGCCCGTGGGACTTCGCCGGCGAAGAAAACGGCAACATCACGCAGTGGGGCCGGGGCGCCACCAATCCGTCGAAAAAGTCGACGTGGGGACAGGAAGACTATCTCGACGCCCAGCTGAAAGCGGTGCGCGACGTCTTCGTCTCGAAGGGCTATCCGGCCGTCGTCGGGGAATACGGGTCCGTCGACAAGTCCGCCTTCGATTCGGCCAGCAACCGCTACCGCGCCGACTTCGCGCGGGCCGTCGTGTCGACGGCCAAGAAGTACGGCGCCGCCACCGTCTACTGGGACAACGGCAACAACGGCCAGTACGGGTTCGCCCTGTTCGACCGGCGCTCGTACGCGGTGACCCACCAGGGCATCATCGACGCCATCAAGGCCGGCCTCGCCGGCTGACGACCACCGTCGCCGCACGCCCTGGACGGGTCGTTCAGGGCGTGCGGCGCCGCAGGGTGGCCGCGCCGAGGAGGAGGGCGAGGACCACGCAGCCGGCGATGATCCCGATGTTGCGGACCAGGGTGCCGTCGACCTCG
>JARAWT010000113.1:0-17946 GCA_033793495.1 Streptomyces sp. MN03-5084-2B
AGCGGGAGGTGACCACGGCGGGCTCCGCCCCCGGACCCCGCCGTGGTCACCTCCCGCTCGTCCGTCCTAGAGTCGGTTGCGCATGCCCGCCGTCCCCAGGAGGCCATCCGTGGATCCCTCACTCGCCTCCCTCGAGCAGGGCATTCCCTTCGCCGACCGGCACATCGGGCCAGGTCCCGCCGAACTCCGCCACATCCTCGACGTCATCGGCGTCGCCTCCCTCGACGACCTCGCCGAACGGGCCGTCCCCGCGTCGCTGCGCCAGTCCGCCGAGCCGCTCGAACTGCCGCCCGCGGCCTCCGAAGCCCAGGCTCTCGCCGAACTGCGGGAGCTGGCCTCACGCAACCGCGTGACCGCCGCCATGATCGGGCTCGGCTACCACGACACCGTCACCCCGCCCGTCATCCGGCGGGGCGTCCTCGAAAACCCGGCCTGGTACACCGCCTACACGCCCTACCAGCCCGAGATCTCCCAAGGGCGGCTCGAAGCGCTGCTCAACTTCCAGACCATGGTCGCGGACCTGACCGGGCTCCCGGTCGCCAACGCCTCCCTGCTCGACGAGGCCACCGCCGCCGCCGAGGCGATGACGCTGGTGCGCCGGGCCGGGCGGGCGACGTCGCACCGGTTCGTCGTCGACGAGGACACCCTGCCGCAGACCCTCGCCGTCCTGCGCACCCGGGCCGAGCCCCTGGGCATCGAACTCGTCGTCGAGGACCTCTCGCAAGGGCTGACCGGGCTCGGGCTCGGCGGCGACTTCTTCGGCGTCCTCCTGTCCTACCCCGGCGCGTCCGGCGCGGTCCGGGAACTCGATCTCACCATCGGCGAGGCCAAGAAACACGGCGCGGCCGTGATCGTCGCCGCCGACCCGCTCGCCCTCACCTTGCTGCGGCCGCCGGGCGAACTCGGCGCGGACGTCGCCATCGGCTCGACGCAGCGCTTCGGCGTTCCGCTCGGCTTCGGCGGCCCGCACGCCGCCTACCTCGCCGTGCGCCGGGGCCTGGAGCGGCAGCTGCCCGGCCGGCTGGTCGGCGTCTCGAAGGACGCCGACGGCACCCCCGCCTACCGGCTCGCCCTGCAGACCCGCGAGCAGCACATCCGCCGCGAGAAGGCGACGTCGAACATCTGCACCGCGCAGGTCCTGCTGGCGGTGATGGCGTCGATGTACGCGGTGTACCACGGGCCCGAAGGCCTGCGCACGATCGCGCTGCGCGCCCACCGGATGGCGACGGTGCTCGCGGCCGGACTCTGCGAAGGCGGCGTCGAGGTGGTCCACGGCGAGTTCTTCGACACCGTCGTCGCGGCCGTGCCGGGCCGGGCGGCCGCGGTCGTCGCGGCGGCCCGCGACCTCGGTGTGAACCTGCGCCAGGTCGACGAAGACCACGTCGGCATCGCCTGCGACGAGACCACCACCCGCGAACGGCTTTCCTGCGTGTGGAAGGCATTCGGCGTTTCGGTGTCCGATGTGGACGGCCTGGACGCGGACACCGCCGACGCGCTCCCGGCTCCGCTGCGGCGCACGAGCGAGTACCTCACCCACCCGGTGTTCCACGCCCACCGCTCGGAAACCGCCATGCTGCGCTACCTGCGTGCGCTGGCGGACTCCGACGTCGCGCTGGACCGCAGCATGATCCCGCTGGGCTCGTGCACCATGAAGCTCAACGCCACCGCCGAAATGGAGCCGGTCACCTGGCCGGAGTTCGCCGGCCTGCACCCGTTCGCGCCGGCCGAAGACGCCGCCGGGCTGCTGGACGTCGTCGCCGACCTGAGTGCCTGGCTCGCCCGGATCACCGGCTACGACACGGTTTCCCTGCAACCCAACGCCGGCAGCCAGGGCGAGTTCGCGGGCCTGCTCGCCATCCGCGCCTACCACCGCTCCCGCGGCGAGCACGCGCGCGACGTCTGCCTGATCCCGGCCAGCGCGCACGGCACGAACGCGGCCAGCGCGGTGATGGCGGGCATGCGCGTGGTCGTCGTCCGCTGCGACGACGCCGGGAACATCGACCTCGCCCACCTGCGGTCCACAGTGGACGAGCACCGGGTCGATCTCGCCGCGATCATGCTGACGTACCCGTCGACGCACGGCGTCTACGAGGACACCGTCGGCGAGGTCTGCGCGGCGGTGCACGACGCGGGCGGGCAGGTGTACGTCGACGGCGCCAACCTGAACGCGCTCATCGGCGTGGCCCAGTACGGCCGGTTCGGCGCCGACGTCTCCCACCTCAACCTGCACAAGACGTTCTGCATCCCGCACGGCGGCGGCGGGCCCGGGGTCGGCCCGATCGGGGTCCGGGCGCACCTGGCGCCGTTCCTGCCGAACCACCCGCTGCAGCCGGCGGCCGGCCCGGCCACCGGCGTCGGCCCGGTCAGCGCGGCGCCGTGGGGGAGCGCCTCGATCCTGCCGATCTCGTGGGCCTACGTCCGGATGATGGGGGCCGAAGGGCTTCGCCGGGCCACGCTGGTCGCGGTGGCCACCGCGAACTACGTCGCCCGCCGCCTCGCCGGCCACTACCCGGTCCTGTACGCCGGCCACGAAGGGCTCGTCGCGCACGAGTGCATCCTCGACCTCCGGCCGCTGACGAAGGCCACCGGCGTCACGGTCGACGACGTCGCGAAGCGGCTGGCGGACTACGGGCTGCACGCACCCACGATGTCGTTCCCGGTCGCGGGCACGCTGATGGTGGAGCCGACGGAGAGCGAGGACCTCGCCGAACTCGACCGCTTCTGTGCGGCGATGATCGCGATCCGCGGCGAAATCGACCGCGTCGCGGCGGGGGAGTGGCCCCTCGAGGACTCGCCGCTGCGCCACGCTCCGCACACCGCCCGCTGCGTCGCGGGCGACTGGGACCGGCCCTACAGCCGGGAGACCGCGGTGTTCCCCGCCGGAACGGGCGAGCCCAAGATCTGGCCACCGGTCCGTCGGATCGACGGCGCCGCCGGCGACCGGAACCTGGTCTGCTCCTGCCCGCCCCCGGAGGCCTTCGCCTGACGGCCGGTCCCAGCCGGTGCGGGCACACTGCGGGCGCACAGGAACGGGAGGTAGGTTGACGCCCATGGTGAGTGGGCACGGTCCTGATCGGACGTCCGTGGTCGTGACCGGCGGCAGCGGCTTCATCGGCCGGGCCGTCGTGCGCGCCCTCCGCGACCGGGGCGTCCCGGTCACCGTCGTGGACCGGGTCCCGTTCCCCGAGGACCTCGACGGCGTGCGCGTCGTGACCGGCGACCTCCGGGAGGCGGCCGTCCGCGAACAGGCCGTGACCGGCGAGACCGCGGGCATCGTGCACCTCGCCGCGTTGACGTCGGTGCTGAAGTCGGTCGAGCTGCCCGAAGACACCTTCGCCGACAACGTCCTGGTCACCCAGGAACTGCTCGAACTCGCCCGCCGCCGCGAGGTGCCGAAGTTCCTGCTCGCCTCGACCAACGCGGTGATCGGCAACGTCGGCACCGCAACGATCACCCCGGACCTGCCGCTGCGCCCGCTGACGCCCTACGGCGCCACGAAGGCGGCGTGCGAGATGCTGCTGTCGGGCTACGCCGGGGCGTACGGCATGACGACGTGTGCGTTGCGGTTCACCAACGTCTACGGCCCGGGAATGTCCCACAAGGACAGTTTCGTGCCGCGGATGATGCGGGCCGCGCTGACCGGCGACGGGGTCCGGATCTACGGCGACGGCCGCCAGCGCCGCGACCTCGTGCACGTCGACGACGTCGTCCGCGCGGTCCTGCTGGCGCTCGACAGCGGCTATTCCGGTCACGCGATCGTCGGCGCCGGGCGCTCGGTGTCCGTGCTGGAGATGGTCGAGGCCGTGCGCGAAGTGACCGGCGCGGAGCTGCCCGTCGAGCACGTCGAGGCGCCGGCGGGGGAGATGCCCGCGGTCGTCGTCGACGTCTCGGCGAGCGCGGAGACTATCGGCTACCGGCCCGAGGTCTCCCTGACCGAGGGCCTGGCCACGGCGTGGAAGTACTTCTCCGGCCTCGCGAAGTGAAAGCTTTCCTGAGCCGGCACTGGCTGCTGCTCCTGCTTCTCGTCCCGGCGATCACGCTCCGGGTGCTGACCTGGCTGGCCTACCGGCCCGCGCTGCTGTTCATCGATTCCTTCCGGTACATCGACAACCTGCACGCGCTGCGCGCCGATCAGCTCGACCCGATCGGCTACGACCTGGTCCTGCGGCCGCTGCTGGCCGTCGGCGGGCTCGCCTGGGTGGCCGCGGTGCAGCACGCCGGCGGCGTGCTGATCGCGATCGGCCTGTACGCACTGGTCCTGCGTCTCGGCGGCCGTCCGTGGGTCGCCGCGCTCGCCGCGGCCCCGGTGCTGCTCGACGCCTACCAGCTGCAGATCGAGCAGAACATCATGTCCGAGGTGACGTTCGAGGCCGTCCTCCTCGGCCTCCTCTGGCTGCTGCTCGGCCGGGGCGCACCCGGCTGGAAGCGGGCCGGCGCGGCGGGCCTGCTGCTCGGCTTCGGCGTGCTGACGCGGCTGATCGGGATCTCCCTGGCCGTTCCGCTGCTGGTCTTCCTGGTCGTCGCCGGCGGTGCGTGGCGGCAGTGGGCGGGCTGGCGCCGGGCCGGTGCCGGCCTCCTGGGGCTGCTCGCCGTGCTCGTGCCGTACTCGGCGCGCGTGCATTCCGAAACCGGGAAGTGGGGTCTCAGCGGGCCTTCGGGGAACATGCTCTACGGCCGCACCGCCGCCGTCGCCGACTGCCCGAACCTGCATCTCGCGCCGGAGCTGCAGGTGTTCTGCCCGGCCGAACCCCGCGAGAAGCGGCTCGTCGACAACTACACCCACGCCGACCTCGACCCGAACTGGCCGGGCCCGCTGCCGCCCGGCGCGGACAAGGCCGCCCTGGCGCACCGGTTCGCGATCGACGTCCTGAAAGAGCAGCCGGGCGACGTCGCCGAGGCGATCCTGGACGACTTCGCCAAAAGCTTCGCCTGGACGCGCGAGCAGGACCCGACCGACGTCCCCCTGGACCGCTGGCAGTTCCAGCCGAGCTACCCCCAGTGGGCCGACCAGTCCCTGATCGACCTGGTCACGCTGCAGAACGACGGCGTCGTCGCGAGCGTGGACCAGCCTCTGGCCAAGATCCTCCGCGACTACCAGCTCGACGGCGGGTACGTCTCGGGCGGAGTGCTCGGCCTCGGTGCGCTGCTGGGGCTGCTGACCGTGTTCCGGCGCAAGAAGCCCCTGGACCCGGCCCAGGCGGGCGCGCTGTTCGCGGCGTCGAGCGGGCTGTTCCTGCTGTTCGCCTCGGCGGTGTTCCAGTTCTCGTGGCGCTACCAGCTGCCGGCGCTCGTGCTGCTGCCGCTCGCCGGGGCGCTCGGCTTCACCACGCTGACCTCGGCGAGCCGGAAGCGGCTCGCCGCCTTCCCCGACGACGTCGATTCCGGTGCCCTCGACGACTTCCGCCGTCGGCACCCGGAGCCGAAACTGGCACCGCTGACCGTCGTCATCGCCGCCTACAACGAAGCCGGCGGCATCGGCGAAGTCCTGGAGAAGATGCCGGACGAGTGCCTCGGCATGCCGGTGGACGTCCTCGTGGTGGTCGATGGCGGCACCGACGACACGGCGGCGATCGCCGAGGCGCACGGTGCGTACGTGTGCGTCGCGTCCCGCAACCGCGGCCAGGGCGCCGCGCTCCGGCTGGGCTACCACCTCGCGGCGGAAGCCGGCGCCGAGTACGTCGTGACTACCGACGCCGACGGCCAGTACGACAACAGCGAGCTGGAGGCCCTCGTCCGCCCGGTCGTCGAGGGCACCGCGGACTTCGTCACCGGCTCCCGGCGGCTCGGGCACGAGGAGGCCGACAGCCGTGTCCGCTGGCTCGGCGTGCGGGTGTTCGCGGTACTGGCGTCGGTGCTCACGGCGCGGCGGATCACCGACACGTCGTTCGGCTTCCGGGCGATGCGGGCGGACCTGGCGTGCTCGGTTCCGCTGCGTGAACCGCAGTACCAGTCCTCGGAGCTGCTGCTCGGCGTCACCGCGCGTGGTGCCAGGGTGGTCGAGCTGCCGATGAGCATGCGGCTGCGCAAGGCGGGCAAGAGCAAGAAGGGCGGCAGCCTGGTCTACGGCGCCAACTACGCCCGGGTCATGACCGGGACGTGGTGGCGGGGGTACGTGCTGCGCCGCGGCCGAACACGAACCGGTCGAGCAGCGTGAACTTGACGACGAACACCAGCGCGTAGCTGGCGACGTACGCGCCGTCGACGAGCACGACCCACCAGAAGTGCGGCAGTCCCAGAGGCGACAGCAGCGATCCGGCGAGGGTCGTCAGGCCGATCGAAGCCAGGCCGCCGAGCCCGATCACCGCGAGGTACGGGAGCAGCTCGCGCCGGACGCGCGGCCGCCCGGTGCGGCCCCACACCCAGCGTCGCGTGACCAGGAAGTTCAGCATCGCGCCGGCCGCCCAGGCCAGCGTGCTCGCCAGCGCCGGGGCACCGGCGGCGGCGAGGACGGCCAGCAGCACGACCTGGCTGACGACCGTGGCCGCGACGGACGTCGTCGCGGCGCGCGCGAGCCGGGCCCAGCCGCGGCGGCGGGTCTTCTCCGCCGTGCGGGGCCGCACGGCGTTGGTTACGGTCGTCATGCCCCCATCCTCCCCGTGGGCCGGTCGCGCCGCCGTCCGACCCCCTCATGCATAGGAGATTCACAGGTCATTGCCAGGTCATCATCAGCACGTGATCTATAGCGTTCGTGTGGCGTAAACGAGCAGGAAAGGCGGCACAATGCGTGTGCTGGTTCTCGGCGGTGACGGATATCTGGGCTGGCCGACCGCGTTGCACTTATCGGACAAAGGTCACGAGGTGGCCGTTCTCGACAATTTCGCGCGGCGCGGGTACGACGCCGAACTCGGCGTCGAAAGCCTGGTCCCGATCGAATCCCTCGCCGACCGCATCGCGACCTGGCGGGCGGTCTCCGGCCGGACGATCACCAGCTACGAAGGCGACCTCCTCGACGCGGAGTTCCTGTTCGAGGCGGTCCGCGACTTCGCGCCGGACGCCGTCGTCCACTACGCCGAGCAACGGTCGGCGCCGTATTCCATGATCGACCGCGAACACGCGGTGTACACCCAGCACAACAATGTGATCGGGAACCTGAACCTGCTCTACGCGATCGCGGAGATCAACCCGGCGATCCACCTGGTCAAACTGGGCACGATGGGCGAGTACGGCACGCCGAACGTCGATATCGAAGAAGGCTGGCTGGAGCTGGAGCACAACGGCCGCTCCGACCGGGTGCTGTTCCCGAAACGGCCGGGTTCCTTCTACCACCTGACCAAGGTCCACGATTCCCACAACATCGAATTCACCTGCCGCGCGTGGGGCCTGCGCGCCACGGACCTCAACCAGGGCGTGGTGTACGGCCAGCAGACGCCGCAGACCGCGCTGGACCCGAAGCTGGCCACCCGCTTCGACTACGACGCGGTGTTCGGCACGGTGCTGAACCGGTTCGTCATCCAGGCGGTGCTCGGCCAGCCGCTGACGGTGTACGGCAAGGGCGCGCAGACCCGCGGCCTGATCGACATCCGCGACACCGTGGAGTGCATCCGCCTGGCCGTCGAGCACCCCGCCGAGCCGGGGGAGTTCCGGGTGTTCAACCAGATGACGGAGAGCATGTCGGTGGCGGACATCGCGGAGCTGGTGGCCGAGCGGTTCCCCGGCCCGGTGCAGATCGAGCAGCTGGAGAACCCGCGCACCGAGGCACCGGAGCACTACTACAACGTCAAGCACACCGGCCTGGTCGGGCTGGGACTGGAGCCGCACCTGCTGTCGGACACGCTGATCGAGTCGATGTTCGACATCGTGGGCGCCAACAAGCACCGGGTGAACCCGGAGAAGCTCCGCCCGACCGTCCGCTGGCGGGGCGCGCTCAAGGCCTGACGCTGAAGGGCACCTTCCTCGCATCCGACGAGAGGAAGGTGCCCTTCAGTGCACCAGGTGAGACGAAGGTGCCCTTCAGCCGGGCAGCTTGTCGAGGAAGCCGTGCACCTTCGCGATCTTCCCGTCTTCGAGTTCGACGACGTCGAAGCCGATGGCGACCGGTTCGGCACCCGGGGTGCCGAGGTACCACTGGAAGCGGGCGAGGTCGTGGTGGGCGTCCGGGGCGGCGGGCAGGCTGAAGGTCAGGCCGCCGAACTGCTGCTGCGCCCCGGCGACGAACTGGTCGATCCCGTCGTGCCCGGTGACGGCGCCGAGCGGGTCGGTGTAGCCGGCGGTCTCGGTGAAGACGTCGGCGACGAGCGCGCGGCGCTTGTCGGCGTCGGTCTCGTTCCAGACGGCGATGTACTGCTCGACGAGGGTGCGGACGTCGGTCATGGCGGGGTCCTTCCGGTTGGGGGACAACGGTTTCGGTCGTCCCTGCGCTGGAACCCACTCTGGCCGGGCGGCCGCGGCCCGTCGATTACGCGCGAGGTAATGCCGGGGCATTACCCGGGAAGTAATGGCAGCGGCTCCGTGATCGCCGTAGCGTCGCTCGCGTGACGACCATGGTGCAGGCGCGGCAGCGGCCCGTCGGGGAGCTGCTGCGCGAATGGCGGGACCGGCGCCGGATCAGCCAGCTCGACCTGGCGATCTCGGCGGACATCTCCACGCGCCACCTGAGCTTCGTGGAAACCGGGCGCTCCAAGCCGAGCCGGGACATGGTGCTGCGCCTCGGCGAGCACCTCGACGTCCCGCTGCGGGAACGCAACCGGCTGCTGCTCGCCGCCGGGTACGCGCCCGCCTACACCGAGACCGCGCTGGGTGACCCCGGGATGGACGCCGTCCGCCGAGCGGTGCGGCAGCTGCTCGCCGGGCACGAGCCGTACCCGGCCGCCGTCGTCGACCGGAACTGGGACCTCGTCGAGGCCAACGCCGCCGTCGGCCTCTTCGTCGCCGGGATCCCGCCCGAGCTGACCACCAACGTCCTGCGCGCGACCCTGCACCCCGACGGCATGGCCCCGCACGTCCTGAACCTGGGGGAGTGGCGAGCCCACCTGCTCGGCCGGCTGCGGCGCCAGGTGACCCAGACCGCGGACACGGGCCTCGCCGCGCTCCTGGACGAGCTGCGCGGGTATCCGTGCGACCAGCCCGTGCCCGAGGTGGAGGTCCCCGGACCGGGTGACATCTTCGTACCGCTCAGGTTCCGCCACGACGGCACCGATCTCACGTTCTTCAGCACGGTGGCCACGTTCGGCACCCCGCTGGACGTCACCGTGGCGGAACTGGTGATCGAGTCGTTCTTCCCCGCCGACCCGGCGACGGCGGCGTATCTGCGCGAGCGGGCCGCCCGGGTGGGATGATGGGGGTCCGCGCAGCATCCGAAGTGAGGATCACCGGTTGATGGCCGTCCCGCCTTCGCTCGCCCTGTCCGTCGGAGTCCGCATCCCCCAGCTGCTGTTCGGCGTCGCCGGCCTGTCCCCGGCCGAAACGGGCCGGGCCGTCCGCATCGCCCTCGACACCGGATACCGCGGCATCGACACGACGCCGGGCACCGAGACGGCGGTGGGCGCGGTGCTCGCCGCGGCCGAGGTGCCCCGCGAGGACCTCTTCGTCAGCGTCCACGTGCCCGCCCAGGGCTACGACACCGCCCGCCGGGCCGCCGACCAGGCGCTGGAGGCGCTCCGGCTCGAGCGGGTCGACCTGTGCCTGCTGGACGGCACGAAGGGCGCGTTCACCGACACCTGGCGCGCGCTGAGCCGGCTGCGCGCCGACGGGCGGGCCCGCGCGGTGGGCGTCGCCGGCTTCGGCGGTTCGGAGCTGCGCCGGCTGATCGACGCGACCGGGTCGGTGCCGTCGGTCAACCAGATCGAGCTGCACCCCTGGCTGCAGCAGCTCCCGCTGCGCGAGTTCCACACCGAGCGCGGCATCGTGACGGCCGCCGCCAGCCCGGCCGCGAACGCGGCGCTGCTGGCGGACGAGACGGTCACCGCACTCGCCGCCAAGTACGGCAAGACCCCGGCCCAGATCGTGCTGCGGTGGCACCTGCAGACCGGCACGGTCGCGGTGGCGGCGTCGGCCACCACGACCCGGATCCGCGAGAACTTCGGGATCTTCGACTTCGAGCTGGCCGACGACGACCTCGCCGTGGTGGCCGAGCTCGACAACGGCACGCGCGTCTAGCGGCTGGTGTCGCGCGTCTGAAGCTCGTCGACGGCGGCCCCGGCGTTCGTGCCGTAGGTCAAGCAACTTGGGGCGCGCGAGGCTAGGTGGACTTGATGCCCGCCGCGGCGAAGTCGGCCTGCTGGGCGGGCTGCTCCAGGTACTCGCGGAACGTCTGGGCGGCGCGCAGGGCGGTGTCGTCGATGCCCGGGCCGGCGAGCCCGATGAACGGGTAGTCCGCCGAGCGCGCGTTCGCCACCGACTGGGCGGGCGAGCCGATCATCTCCGGCTTCTTGGTGGTGAGCTCGCTGACCCAGTACGACGATTCGGGCAGCCACGCGGCGGGAAGCCCGCCGATGGTGTCCATCTTCGCCCGGCCGACCAGCGCGTCGAGCACCTGCGCCGACGGCTTGGCGTCGATCACGATGTGCACGCACTGCCCGTGGACGACGGTGGCGGCCTGGTTCCACCGCTGGGCCGCGGCGGTGAGCGGCTTCTGCACGCTCGGGGTGACGACGACCCGCATGTTCGCGGTGCCGCCGTCGCAGCTGGCGGCCTGCGCCTCGGCGCGGCTGTTGAGCTCGTTGTCGGCCCAGTTCCAGCCGACGACGCCGAGTCCGATGAGCAGGGCGAGGACGGCGCAGGCGATCGGCCAGCCGGCGATCCGGCGGCGCGGTGCCTTCTTCCCGACGATGCGGTGCGAACCGGTGGCGTCGCTCTTGCCGACGATCCGGTGCGACCCGGTGCCCTCGCTGCGGGCGGTCTTGTTCGGCCCGGTGCTGTCGCCGCGGCCGGCGCGCTGCGGGCCGGTGGTGTCGGCGCGTTCGCCGAGGTCCACGGCCCGGGTGGCGGTGTCGTCGCTCCGGTCGAGGATGCGGGAGGAGCCGGTGACGTCGTCGTCCGGCCGGGCGATGACCTCGGTCCGCTCGGCGGCGGATTCGGCGGTGGCCGGGCCGCCCTTGCGCCGCGAGCGCGGGGCGGCGGGCGCTTCGGCGCGGCGGGAGGCTCGGGTGGCTCTGCCGGAGGAGGGTGCTTCGGTGCGGTCCGGCACCGGGTGGTCGCCGCCCTTGCGGCGCGACCGCGTGGTGGTGACGGCGGCGTCGGCGACCGGGTGGGCGCCGGATGCTTCGCCGCGCGGGGTGGCGAGGGTCGTGGTGATCTCGCCGCTGGTGACCGGGTGGGCGCCGGAAGCGTCGCCACGGCGAGGAGCGCCACCGGCGACCGGGTACGAGCCGGAAGCCGCACCGCGGCGCGGGGGATGGGTCACGGTGGACTCGCCCCGGCCCGCGGCCGGGTAAGCCCCCGATGCTTCGCCCCGGCGAGCGGCCGAGGGGCGCTCGGCGACGGGGTAGGAACCCGAAGCCTCGCCTCGGCGAGCGGCCGGGTAGGACCCCGAAGCCTCGCCGCGGCGGCCGCCCGAGGGGCGCTCCACGACGGGGTGGGAACCCGATGCCTCACCGCGCCGGGTGGCCGGCTGCGCTGCGCCGCCCTGCGGCGGGAAGCCGGGCGCCTCCGCCCCCTCGGTGAAGAAAGCCGAACCGGATGACTCGCCGGGGACGCGGGCGGAACCACCGCGGCCCGCGATGCCGAAGGCGTCCGAGATGGAGCTGCGCCCCGGGGTGCGGAAGGCGCCGGAAGCCTCGCTGCGGCCCTCGGCGGGCACGCTCGGCGTGCGGTCCTGAGGGTGCGGCACCGGCTCCTCGTCCCGGTAGTGTCGCCCCATCCGTCATCCTTTCGGGGTGAGCGCATGCCAAGCACGCGCTGCTATGCAATCAAACCGTTATCACCCTAACAGGTGAGTATCGGAGAGAGAATAATCTGACTCACAGTGGGGCGTGCTCAGGGTGCTGCGCTGACCAGGCGATGGCAATGCGCAATCAGGCGATGACGCAGCGGCGCCGCCCGGCGGGCGAACTCCCCTTGGGCCCGCGCGTACTCCGCCCGGCCCGCCGCCGTCTCGATCCGCACCGGCGGGTAGCCCAGCGCCGCCAGGTCGTACGGGCTCGCCCGCATGTCCAGCGTCCGCACCTCGACCGCCAGCTCGAAACAGTCCGCCACGAGCTCGGCGGGCACGAACGGGTCGAGCTTGTACGCCCATTTGAACAGGTCCATGTTCGCGTGCAGGCACCCCGGCTGCTCGAGTGCGACCTGCGTCTCCCTCGTCGGCGTCAGTCCGTTCAACGGCCGAGCGTCGGCCGTGAAGAAGCGGAACGCGTCGAAGTGCCCGCAGCGGATGTCGAGGGACTCCACGACCGCGTCGGTGCCCGCCGAGCCCAGCCGCAGCGGCACCTGGTCGTGCCGCACCGCATCGGCGGGCTCGCGGTAGACCATCGCCCACTCGTGCAGGCCGAAACAGCTCAGCCGGGGCGCGCGGGACGCCGTCGCGGTCAGCAGGCCGAGGACGAATTCGGCCGTCCGCACCTTGCCCGCGCCGAACCCGGCGGGGTCCAGCACCACGCCGTCGGGTGAGTCGAGGTAGCCCTTGCGGTCCAGGAAGCGCCGCGCCGCGGGCCCGGCGAGCGCGATGCCGGGCCCGGGCTGCCACCGCTCGAGGTGCGACGGCCGGTACGAGTAGTAGGTGAACAGGAAGTCCAGCACCGGGTGCTTCTCGCCGCGGGACCGCCGCTGCTGGTGCGGGCCGGTCCAGCGCCGCATCCGCGAGACGTGCGCCGCCTCCCGGGCCAGCCAGTCCGGCTCGGCGAGCACCTCGACGGCGGTCATGCGCCCACGTGGGTGCCGTCGCGCACCGTGCCCACGTACTCCTCGACGAGGTCTTCGAGCGCGACGACGCCGACCGCGTTCCCGTTCGCGTCCAGCGCCCGCGCGAGGTGGCTGCGCTCCTTGCGCATGGCCGACAGCGCCACGTCGAGCCGGGCGTCGGCACGCAGTTCGGTCAGCGCGCGCGTCTTCGAGGCGGGCACCGTCGTCTTCGGGTCCTGCCCGGCCAGGTCGAGGATGTCCTTGACGTGGATGTAGCCGGTCAGGCGCCCGTCGTCGGTGCACACCGGGAACCGCGAGAACCCGGTGGACGACACGGCCTTTTCGACCTGGCCGACGGTCGGCCCGCAGGGGAGCGTGGTCAGCTCCGCGGTGGGCACGAGCACGTCGGCGACCGTCTTCTGCACCGACGAGAGCGTCTGGGCGAGCCGCTGGTGCTCGGACTGGTCGAGCAGGCCCTCCCGGCGCGACTCGCTGAGCAGCTCGGCCAGCTCGTCGGAGGTGTAGGCCGTCTCCAGCTCGTCCTTCGGCTCGACGCGGAACGCGCGCAGCAGCGAGTTGGCCACGAAGTTCAGCAGCCAGATGAACGGGTTGGCCACCTTCACCCACGCGACGTGCACCGGCACCAGCCACAGCGCGAGCCGCTCGGGCTCGGCGATGGCGAGGTTCTTCGGCACCATCTCGCCGATCAGCACGTGCGCCACGGTGATGAACGCCAGCGCGATCGCGAACGAGATCGGGTGCAGCAGCGCCTCGGGCAGGCCCAGCACGTCGAACGCCGCCGACAGCCGGTGGGCGATCGCGGGCTCGCCCAGGCGCCCGAGCAGCAGCGAGCAGATGGTGATGCCCAGCTGCGCGCCGGCGAGCATCAGCGACACGTGCTTGCTCGCGTTGATGACGATCTGCGCGCGCGTCTTTCCCTGCTCCAGCAGCGCTTCGAGCCTGTCCCGCCGCGACGAGATCAGGGTGAACTCCGCGCCGACGAAGAAGGCGTTGGCCAGCAGCAGGACGACGACGAGGGCGATGTTCAGCCAGTCGGTCACGAGGCCACCTCCGCTTCGGTGGCCGCTTCCGGGGCCGCTTCCGGGGCTGCGCGGACCGGGGCGACCTCGACCTCGGCGATCCGGCGCTTGTCCATCGTGGTCACGGTGAGCAGCCAGCCGTCGACCTCGGTGGCGTCGCCCTCGGCGGGGATCTTGCCCAGCCGCTCGAGGATCAGCCCGGCGATGGTCTCGTAGTCGCCGTCCGGCATCCGGAAGCCGGTGACGCCGGTGACCTCGTCGGCGCGCAGCTGCCCGGACACCAGCCAGCTGTCCGCACCGACCTGCTGGGACGCCGGGGCTTCGCGCTCGTCGTGCTCGTCGCGGACGTCGCCGATGATTTCCTCGACGACGTCTTCCAAGGTCACCAGCCCGGCCGTGCCGCCGTACTCGTCGACGACGATGGCCAGCTGGAAGCGCGAGTCGCGCAGGCGCAGCAGCAGGTCGTCGCCGGGGAGCGACTCGGGCACGGTGGGCACCGGCCGCATGACCGAGCCGATCGGCACGGCGGCCCGGTCGGCGGCCGGTACGGCGAAGGCCTGCTTGACGTGCACCGCGCCGCGGACGTCGTCGAGGTCCTCGGCGTGCACCGGGAACCGCGAGAAGCCGGTGCGGCGGGAGATCTCGATGAGGTCCTGCACGGTGTCGTCGACGGCGAGCGATTCGAGCTGCACGCGCGGGGTCATCAGCTCTTCCGCGGTGCGCTCGCCGAACCGCAGCGAGCGGTCGAGCAGCTCGGCGGTGGAGGTGTCGAGCGTGCCGCTCTCGGCGCTGGACCGCACGATCGAGCCCAGCTCCTGCGGCGAGCGCGCGGACCGCAGCTCCTCCTGCGGCTCGACGCCGAACTTGCGCACCAGGAAGTTCGCGCTGTTGTTCATCAGCGTGATGAGCCAGCGGAACAGCGCGGAGAACCGCGAGTGGTAGCCGGCGACCGCGCGGGCGGTCGGCAGCGGCCGGGCGATCGCCAGGTTCTTGGGCACCATCTCGCCGAGGATCATCGACAGCGACGTCGCCAGGACCAGGGCGATCACGATGGACGCGCCGCCGGCGAACCCGGCCGGCAGCCCGACGCCGGTGAGCACCGGCCGGACGAGCTCGCCGATCAGCGGCTCGGCCAGGTACCCGGTGATCAGCGTGGTCAGGGTGATCGCGACCTGGGCGCCCGAGAGCTGGAAGGACAGCGTCCGGTGCGCCTTCTGGACGGTCAGCGCCCGGCGGTCGCCGACCTGGCGGACGTTGGCCTCGACGGTGCTGCGCTCGAGCGCGGTCAACGAGAACTCGGCCGCGACGGCGAGCCCGGTGCCGATCGTCAGCAGCACGAAGAGGAGGACGCCCGCGACGGCGAGCAGGATCTGGATCATTCCGCACCCGCCTCGGTGGCGGGGGATGAACCTATCGGACAGCCGGGTCGGTCACCCGGCCCGGTACTGTCACCGGGTGACTGCGCTGCGCGCACGAAACGGTCACTCCTAGCGGTAAATCGGCGTGTACTGCGGTTATGCGGACCAGCTTAACGTGTTCCTTGCGCATCCCGCTGGCGGTCGGGGTGTGTCGGAGCGCTCATCCGGTGCCCGGCCGGTGCCGCCGCACGGTTTCTTCGACGAGATCGAGCACCGGCCCCAGGCCGGCGGCGGGCAGTCCCATGGCCAGGTGCGAGACGAGTCCTTCGAGGACGAGTTCGAGGAAGGCGGTGAGGACGTCGACGTCGACGTCGTCCCGCAGGTTCCCGGCCTCGCGCTGGCGCAGCAGCCGCAGCCGGGTGGCGGTGGTGAGCTGCTCGGACCGTTCGGCCCACCGGGCGCGGAACTCGGGATCGGTCCGCAGGCGCCTGCTCACCTCGAGGCGGGTCCCGAGCCAGTCGGCCGGGTGGTCGCCCCCGGCGAGCAGGTCCCGCATGACCTGGACGAGCCCCTGTTCGGCGACGACGTCGGCCATCCGGAGGGCATCGTCCTCGGCGAGGGCGAGGAAGAGCGACTCCTTGTCGCGGAAGTGGTGGAAGATGGCCCCCCGCGAGAGCCCGGTGGCTTCCTCCAGGCGCCGGACTGTGGCACCTTCGTAGCCGTAGCGCGCGAAGCAGACGCGCGAGCCGTCGAGGATCTGGCGCCGGCGTGCGTCGAGGTGATCCTGGCTTACGCGTGGCATCCTGAAATCCTGGCACCGCGGACCGGGATCTCGCAATCCGTACGTACGTACTGTGACCCGGAGTGCAGGGAACCGAGCGGTTGCCTCCACCGTCTGAACGTTGCGGCGATTCGCTGACACGAAGTGAGACGGTTGGCTAAGGTTTGCCCCATCACGGTGGGTGAGCTGAGGGGAAGGTGCGGTCGTGATCATCGGTGAGGCCGGCGCGGCAGCGAGAGCTCTCTGGGGCGACGTCTTCGACACGCCGGGCCGCGTCTACGGCGGCGGGGGCAAGGGCGGCAAGTTCGAGATGGACCCCCAGGAGCTGGCCTCGGTGATCGGCCAGTGGGAGGACCTGCTCGACAAGATCGTCGAGGACGGCCAGCGGATCACGGGCATGACGGCCACCTTGGGGATCGCGCCGGGCAAGGATGCGGTGAGCGGGGGGTACGAGAGCACCACCATGAGTTCGCTGACCGCCCTCCAAGAACAGAACGACTCCATGCGCAAGTACGCGCAGGACTACATCAAGAAACTCAAGGAAGCGCAGACGAAGACGGTGTCGACCGACCAGGGCATGTCCGAGACGTTCAAGTCGTCGGAAGCATGAGCCGCAACGGAAAGGCGGGCGGCCTCCTGGTCGCGGCCGCCGCGTGCCTGCTGGTTTCCGGCTGCACCGGGACGACCCCCGGTTCGGCCAGCCCGGCGCCGAGTGAGTCGGCTCCGGCGGGGTCGTCCAGCGCCCCGGCAGACCCGGATGTGCCCAAGGTGACCGCGGCGCCGCTCGACCTCGGCAAGTACGCCACGGACACGTGTGGCCTCGTCCCGGCGAGCGTCCTCACGCCGCTGCGCTACACCGACCCGGGCAAGTACGTCCCGAGGGGCAACACCTTGGATACCAAGGCCGGTCCGTCCTGCCGCTGGACCATCCACGGTGAAGGTATCGGCCTGCAGGTGATCGTCGGGACCGGGAACCGGGACACCGGGGCCGGCGGCCTCGCCGGGTACTACGCCGGATACCGCGCGGGCAAAGTGCTGAAGTTCCTCGAGCGGGCACCGGACACCGACGGTTATCCGACGATCTATGTGGACATTTCGGATCGCCGGGCCAACGGGAACTGTGCCGTCGCCGTGGGGGTGGCCGACGATCTCGCCATCGGGGTGCAGGCCGAGGGCTACCAGGGGAAGGACGACTCCTGCGGTGCCGCCACCCAGGCGGCCGCCGCGGTGATCAAGACACTCAAGGGGGCCTGACGAGTGGACGGCAAGCAGATCTACGAGAACTTCAAGCAGGGCGACACGAGCGGTCTCCGCGGCATAGCCGTGGAGGTCGACCAGCTTTCGTCGGCGTACCTGGAGCGGGGAGCGAGCATCAAGGCGCTGCAGGCGCGGATGGTCGAGTCCTGGTCCGGTGATGCTGCCGACGCGGCCAACTCGGGCGCGGGCCCGCTGGAGAAGGCCTTCTACGACAGCGCCGCGCCGCTCGACATCACCAAGGTCTCCGTCGACACCCAGGCCGCCGTCTTCGACTCGTCCGGCAATGCCGTCGTCGAAGTGCCGCCGAAGCCCGACAAACCCAATCCCTGGACCACCGGGCTGAAGGCCGCCATCCCGATCGCCGGGCCGTTCATGGCCAAGGACGACATCGACAACTATCAGGAGGGCATGGCGCGGTACAACGCCGCGAACGAGACCAATGTCCGCGTGATGGACCAGTACAGCAGCGTCACCAGCGGGACCCGGGCCGTGCTGCCCACCGACTACGGCGTGCTCGAGTCGGACGGTGCCGCCATCTCCGTGAACACCCCGGAGGGCCCCGGCCGGATCATCGAGCCCACCGACCGGAGCAAGTGGCTCCCGGAACACCCGGGTGGCGACCCCGGCAGCGACGACCACACCTCGACCACCAGCGTCGACACCACGCACACCGGCGGCGGGGACAAGCCCGGCACCGGGGGAACGGGCGGGACCGGCGGCACGGGAGGCACCGGCG
>JARAWT010000114.1:0-17419 GCA_033793495.1 Streptomyces sp. MN03-5084-2B
TGGCGGGGCCGCGGGGCGGGCCACCGGTTCGGCGGCGGGCGGTGCGGCCGTCGCCGACTGGCGGGTGAACGACCGCTCCGGCGCCGGGGCCGCCTGCTGCGAACGGGCGGCGGGCGCCGCCGGGGCGTTGCCGTGGACGCAGCGGACCTGCCAGTCGCCGCCGAGGACGTCGGCCAGTGCACCGGCGATCTTGCGGGCGTTGTCCTGGTCGGAGAGGCGGCGGGCGAGGGGCTCGGACTTGTGCGTCAGCGTCAGGGCGTGGCCCTCGACACTCGCCACGGTGGCCTGCGTCAGCATCGCCTCGAGGCTGCGACCGCCGGTGAACTTGCGCAACGCGGTCATCAGCTGCGGCCAGATGTTCCGGATCCCGGCGGCGTCCAGCTCGCCCGAGCCGGCTGCGGCCGGCGCCGTGGACGCGCCGCCGCCGGAAGGCGCGGGGGCGCTTGCGGCCGCCGGGGCGGGCGCACCGCCGCCGGGCGGGCGCACCGCACCCCAGCCGCCGTCGCCGGGCGGCGCCTCGGCCGCCGGAGCCGCGGCCGGACGAGCGGCACCGCCACCATCGCCGGGCTGGGCCGAAGCAGCGCCTCCACCGCTCGGCTGAGCCGAAGCAGCCGCCGGACGAGCGGCAGCCCCGCCGTCACCCGGCTGAGCCGAAGCAGCCGCGCCGCCACTGGCCGGAGCAGGCTCGGCCGGACGTCCGGGCGGCTTGACCGGCTCGGGTACCGGCCCCGGGCCCGCCGGCGCCGAGCGCTGGGAAGGCCTCGAAAACTCGCGTTCCGGCGCCGCGCGCACCGGCGGCTCCACGCCACCCTCGGCGGGCGCGCCTCCCCCGCCCGCCACGGTCGCGCGGCGCTCCAGGCGCTCGATCCGCGCCAGCAGCGCCTTTTCCGCGTCGGTCACCGACGGCAGCAGCATCCGCGCGCACAGCAGCTCGAGCACGAGCCGGGGCGAGGTCGCGCCGCGCATCTCCAGGAGTCCATTGTGGACGATGTCCGCGTAGCGGGAGAGGGTGCCGAGGCCGATCCGCTCGGCCTGCGCGACCATCCGCGTCAGCTCCTCCTCCGGCGCGGACACCAGGCCGCCCGCGGACTCCGGCACCGCGCGCAGCAGCACCAGGTCACGCAGCCGGTCGAGCAGGTCGGTCGCGAACCGGCGCGGCTCGTGGCCGGCCTCCGTGAGCTTCTCGACCGTGCCGAACACCGTCGCCGCGTCCTCGGTCGCGAGCGCGTCGACCATGTCGTCGATCAGCGCGACGTCGGTGACGCCCAGCAGCGAAACCGCCCGCGAGTACGAGACGCCTTCCGGCCCGGCGCCGGCGAGCAGCTGGTCGAGCACCGACTGCGTGTCGCGCGCCGACCCGCCGCCCGCGCGGATGACCAGCGGGTACACCGCCGGCTCGACCTCGACGCCTTCGGCCGCGATGTTGCGCTCCAGCAGGCTGCGCATCGAGCTCGGCGGGATCAGCCGGAACGGGTAGTGGTGCGTGCGCGAGCGGATGGTGGTGAGCACCTTGTCCGGCTCGGTCGTCGCGAAGATGAAGATGACGTGCTCGGGCGGCTCTTCCACGATCTTCAGCAGGGCGTTGAAGCCCTGCGTGGTGACCATGTGCGCCTCGTCGATGATGAACACCCGGTAGCGCGACTCGGCCGGCGCGTAGAACGCCTTGTCCCGCAGCTCGCGGGCGTCGTCGACACCGCCGTGGCTGGCCGCGTCGAGCTCGGTGACGTCGACGCTGCCCGGGCCTTCGGGCGCGAGCGCCCGGCACGAGTTGCACTCGCCGCACGGGTCCGGCGTCGGGCCCTTGGCGCAGTTCAGCGAGCGCGCCATGATGCGCGCGCTGGACGTCTTGCCGCAGCCTCGTGGACCGGAGAAGAGGTAGGCGTGGTTGATCCGCCCGGCGGACAGCGCCGTGCGGAGGGGTTCGGTCACATGCTCCTGCCCGACGACCTCGGCGAAGGTTGCCGGACGGTACTTGCGGTACAGCGCGAGAGCCACGCCGCGAGAGTACCGGGCACCACCGACAACCTTCGCCGTGCGGTCAGGAGACCAGGGCCGACGCTTCGGCGACCAGAGCGTTCACCTTGGTGACGTGCGCCGCCGTGAACGCGTCACGCGCCCGCGCCTTCAGCAGCTCGCCGTCCAGGTACGCCTGCAGGGCCGAGTCCGGCCCGTCGAGCACACCCTGCGCGACCGCGACGACCTCAGGGCCTTCCCCCAGCGTCCGGGTGGCGTAGACGGCCAGGTCGATCAGGTGCGTGACGTACCGGCCGTGGGCCAGGAACTCGCGGACGTCCGCGACGGTCCCGTCCAGCGCCTTCTGCGCCGCCGGCTTCGTCGACGGGCCACCGGCCGCCATGATCTGGTTGACCTCGACGCGGTCGTCGGTGTCCCGGCCCGGGTAGTCACCGGTGCGCAGCAGCGCGGCGACACCGGTGTACGGGCCGGCGAGCGCGTCACGAGCCGCCTGGCGCAGGCCAGGGCGGGCGTTCGGGTCCGCCGCGATCGCCGAGACGGCGGCGCGGTCGTCGGCCTCCTGCGCGACGGCGAGACCGCTGCGCACGAACGTGACGACGTCGTCGTCCGAGCCGCTCAGCGCGGCGCGGGCGGCCGTCTTGACGGCGGCGCTGCCGTTGCGCAGCAGGTAGACGGCCGCCTTGCGGCCGTTCGGCACGGTCAGCGCCGGGTCGGCCGCGTCGGCGAGCAGCTTGTCGTTGTCCGTCTTGGCCTTCGCGGCGCGAGCGGCGGCTTCATCGGCCCGCTGCTGCGCGTCGTACTCGGCGGCCGCGGCGTCCCGGCCGGCCTGCTGGTTCTGGCCCCGCTGGACGACGAGTCGGTCGGCGTTCGCCTTCCGCGCGTCCGCGGCGACCTGCGCGGCCCGGTCGGCGGCGGCCTTCACGTCCTGGGGACGGTTTCCGGCCGCGGCGGCCTTGGCCGCGTCGAGCTGCTCCTGGACCGCGGTGTCTTCGGCGTCGTAGTTCGCGGCGACCTGCCGCCACAGCGACAGGAAGTACCGGACGTCCTCGGGCGTGCCGTCGAGCGCCGTCTGGGCGGCGGCATTGACCTCCGGGCCGCCGATGGCCATGGCCTGGCCGGTCGCGATGCGGTCGTCGACGTCCTTCGCCTGCTGCAGGCCGGTCTCCAGGAAGGCCCGCACGTCCTCGGGGGTGCCGTTGTCGAGCACCTCCGCGCCCCGTTCGTTGACGACCCGGCCGCCGGTGTCCATGGCCTGGCTGACGGCGATCCGGTCGTCCGCGCTCCGGGCCAGCGGCAGGCCGTTCGCCAGGTACTCGCGGATGTCGTCCGGCGTGCCGTTGAGCGCCCGCTGGGCGGTGCGCTTCGTGATCGGGCCGCCGTTGGTCAGTGCCTGGGTGACGAGGACCCGCTCGTCGTCCCGCTGCGCCTGCCGGCGGCCGGTGGTCAGGAAGGCCGCCAGGTCGGCGGGCGAGCCGAGCAACGCCGCTTCGGCGGCCCGTGCCACGCCGGGACCGCCGGTCTCCAGCAGTGAAACGGCCTGCGCCCGGTCGGGCAGCTCGTCCGCGGCCGCGGGCGCCACGAAGGCCCCGGCCGCGAGTGCGGCGGCAACGATTACTGCGTTTGCACGCAAGTGAAACCCCCTCGATCGATGATCGTCCGCTCCCATATCGCCGAAGGGGTCGGAATGTTTCCGATAGCCTCGGTTTTCGTGAATCGAACGCGGAAGACCGGTCCGCAGCCCGGGCGGTACCCCGTGCGGTTCGGCACGGCGGAGCTGGCCCGCGACGCCGACCGCGGCAACGCCTGGCTGGTGTCGGTGGACGGTGTCGCGCAGTCGTACGTCGACCTCGACGACCCCGCCCATCTGGAGTTCGACTACGTCCGCCGGTTCGGGGACGTGGTGGACCGGCTGCCACCGGGGCCGTTGGACGCGCTCCACGTCGGCGGGGCGGCGTGCACGCTGCCGCGGTACGTCGCGGCGTCCCGGCCGGGCTCGCGGCAGCTGGTGTTCGACGCCGACGGCGAGCTGGTGGAGCTGGTCCGCGCGCAGCTGGGGCTGCGGGTGCCGGGCCTGCGCGTCCGGGTGACGGACGGCCGCGAAGGGCTCGCGACGCGCCGGGAGGATTCGGCGGACCTGGTGGTGGTCGACGCGTTCGAGCGCGCCACGCTGGCGGGCGGCCTGGCGACGCTGGAGGCGACGACGGCGATCGCGGGCATCCTGCGCGCCCCCGGGGTCTGCTTGGCGAACATCACGGACGGCTCGGGCCTCCCGTTCGCCCGCCGGTTCCTGGCGACGCTGCTCGCGGTGTTCCCGGAGGTGCTGCTGCTGGCGGACCCGGGAGTACTGCGCGGCCGCCGCTTCGGCAACCTGGTGCTGGCGGCCTCGGCGACCGCGCTCCCGACGGCGGAGATAGCCCGCCGGACGGCCTCGGCGGCCTTCCCGGCACGCTGCCTGCACGGCGCGGAGCTGCGGAAACTGGCCGGAAGGGCGGCCGTGATCACGGACGCGGACGCCCCACCGCCCCCGAGCCCACCGGACGACGTCCTGGGCCTGTTCTAGGGCATAAGGGGACCCCGCGCACCCGTCAGAGCCTGCTTATCCTTGCTGCCTTCCGGCCCTGGGGAGGTTCACAGGGTGGACGCCGCGCGGGGTCCGTGGATCAGTGTAGTCGGATAGGCCTGAGGAGGTCTCGGGAACCCCTCCAGACGCATCCGAGACCTGTTCAGGCCCCCGCACCAGCCTGGGCCCGCGCCCTCTTGAACGTGTTGTGCAGCACCGCGAGCAGCGCGTCCCGGACCGACAGCTTCTGCCGGGCGTCGAACGTGATCAGCGGGACGTCGTCGCTGACCGCGAGTGCCCAGCGGACGTCCTCGAGGTTGTGGCCCAGCGATCCGTCGAACATGTTCACCGCCACCACGAACGGGAGGCCCGCGTTCTCGAAGTAGTCGACCGCCGGGTAGCAGTCGTCCATGCGGCGGGTGTCCACGATGACCAGCGCTCCGAGCGCGCCGTGGACCAGGTCCTGCCACATGAAGCCGAAGCGGTCCTGGCCCGGGGTGCCGAACAGGTACAGCTTGACTTCGTCGTCGATGGTGATGCAGCCGAAGTCCAGTGCCACCGTCGTCGTGGTCTTGGAGGGGACGTGGCCGGTGTTGTCCGCGGACACCGAAGTGATCGCCGCCTCGGTCGTGAGCGGCTTGATCTCCGAGATGGACGACACCGCCGTCGTCTTGCCGACGCCGAAGCCTCCCGCGATGACGATCTTGACCGGGGCCGGCGGCCGGGTGCCCGGTTCAGTGAATGGCTTCGAGTCCACGAATGACCCTTTCGATCATGCCGAGGTCGTGCGAGTTGTGGTTGCCCGGGCGCCGGACGACGACGTAGCCGAGTTCGGCGAGGTCGGCCACCAGCACCCTGGCGACGCCGATGTGCAGGCCGAGCATGGCGGCCACCTCGGCGACCGACATCGTGTTCCGGCAGAGGGAAACGATTTCCTGGCGTTCGAACGTGAGCTTCGGGTGCGATGCCGCGCCGAGGCGGGACGTCATGACCTGGGCCTCGATCTCGAGGCTCTGGTCGACCGGCTGGGCGCGTCCCGAGGTCATCAGGTACGGCCGCAGCAGTGAGATGTCCGGCTCTTCGGGCATCACGCCCCCACGGTGTTCTTGAGCTCCTCGATCAGGCCGGGTGTCAGGACCTCGGTGGCGCGGTTGGCGAACATCGCCATCTCGTAGGCGATCGTGCCCAGGCTGGCCTGCTTGTTGGCCAGCACGCCGAGGGAGCAGCCGATGCTGATCGTGCAGACGAGCAGGTACCCGTGCTCGAGCTCGATGATCACCTTGTCCGGCGCGCCGAGCGGGTGGCTTTCGGAGACGCCGTGGGCGAGGCCGAGCATCGCCGAGGAGATCGCGGCGAGGCGGTCGGCGTTGGAGCGCTCGAGCTCCGTCGACATCGCGATCAGCAGGCCGTCGGCCGAGACCGCGATGGCGGCTATCGCGCCCGCGGTGTGCTGCGCGAAGCGGCTCACCAGCCAGTTGAAGTTCTGGGCTTCGACACTGACGCCAGGTGCGGGGATGCTCATTTCCTGCTCTCTTCTCCTCGTTCCATCACACGACCGGCGACCACGCCTTGGGGCGGGCTGTCTGCCGTAACGTCCTCCGCCTTGGCGAGGCCGGCGGAGAACGCGTCGAACGCCGCTCGTTCGGCCGCCGGGTCCCGCTTGGTGCGGTTGACGACGGCGCGGGCGAGCGGCCGTCCCGCGGTCTGCTTGCGCAGGCCGGGGGCGAGCTGGGCACCGGGGACGCGGCGGATCAGGCCGTCGCGCTGCATCGCGGCGGCCGTGAACGGGGCCGTGGCGACCGGTGGTGCGTCCACGGGGGCGCGGACCGGGAGAGGTGACACGGGTGCGGTCACGACGGTGGGCGGCGCGGGCGGCGGGTCGGCCGTCAGCGCGCTGACTTCGGCGGCCTTCGGGAAGGCGGCGGTGGGCGGCGGGCCGGTCTCGGCGGCCTTCGCGAAGGCGCTCGCGAAGCCGTCCATCGCGGCCTTGGTCGCTTCCGGGTCGTGCCGCGGCTTGGTGTCGGCCACCGCCGCGGACGTGCCCGGGCTGGGCAGCTGGGCGCCGCGGACCCGGCGGCGCAGGCCACCACGGCTTTCCGCCGACGCCGACGCCGACTCCGACGACACCGACACCGACGCCGACACCGACACCGCGGCCACCGCCGGTTCGGGCGCTTCGGCGGCCTCGACATCGGGTTCGGCGTCCGGCCACACCGGTTCCACGTCACGGAACCAGCGGAAGCCGTTGCCGTTGCCGAGCAGCGCCGGGATCGCCGGCGCGGGCAGTTCGGCGGGCCGGTCGCGTTCGGGTGCCGGCGGCCGGAAGTCGTCCGAAGAGGACAGTGGCAGGGGTTCGGCCGGTGCGGCGTGCCGCGGCGGCGAGGCGATCGGCGGCGCGGCCTGCACCGGGATCGCGGGCGTCTGCTCGACCTTCGGCCGCAGTTCGGTGCGGTGGGTGAACAGCGCCGCCGGGATGGTCAGCCGCGCGGTCACGCCGCCGGTGGTCGGCGTCGCGAGCAGCTCGACCCCCAGTTCGTGGCGCCGCGCCAGGCGGCCGACCACGAACAGGCCGAGCACACTGGTCGGCGCGAGCTCCAGGCGTTCGCGTTCGACGAGCCGCTGGTTCTCCTCGGCCAGCTTCTCCGCGGTCATGCCGATGCCGTGGTCGACGATGCTCACCAGGCAGGCGCCGTCGGCGAGCATCATGGTGTCGACCTCGACCATCGAGCCCGGCGGCGAGAACGACGTCGCGTTCTCGAGCAGCTCGGCGAAGACGAGCACCAGGTCGGCACCGAGCGCCGACGACAGCAGGATTTCCGCGACGACGCCGAGCTTGACGCGCTGGTAGTCCTCGATCTCCGCGAGCGCCGAGCGCAGGGCCGTGGACAGTTCGATCGGGCCGGCGATCCGGGTTTCGTCACGGGTGCCCGACACCACGAGCAGGTTGTCGGCGTTCCGGCGCAGGCGGGTGGAGAGGTGGTCGAGCCGGTAGAGGCTGGCCAGCAGCCGGGTGTCCTGCTCGTTGCGCTCGACCTCGTCGATCAGGGCGAGCTGGCGGCCGACGAGGTTCTGCGTGCGCTTCGCGACGTTCGCGAACATCAGGCTGGTGTTGCGCCGGGTGAGCGCCTGGCGTTCGACCAGCTCGGCCGCGGTGGTCTGGACCCGGTTGAACGCGGCGGCCAGCTTGCCCAGCTCGTCTTCGGAGACGACGTCGATGGTGGCCAGCCGCGGGATCTGTTCCTCGGCCTCTTCGGTGTCGGTCACGCGGACGAGCTCGGTGCCGGCGAGGTCGGCGACCGACGTCGCCGCGGTGGTCAGCTGGCGCAGCGGGCCGGCGATCGAGCGGGACACCGCGACGGCGAGGAAGGCGACCAGCAGGAACAGCGCGCCGGCGCCGAGACCGACCGTCCAGGCCAGCTTCGTCGCACTGTCGGCGCGCTCGGTCGCGGAGTCGGTGATCTCGCTGATCGCCTTCTCCTGCACGAGCTTCCGCTGGCCGGCGTGGGAGTCCGCCGCGGAGAACACGTCGGCGACGTACTTCGTGGTGGCCGCCGCGTCACGGGGCTTGTCGACCAGGGCGGCGAGCTCGTCGACGCGCCGTCCGGCGTCGCTCTGCTCGACCCGGACGACGAGCGCGGACCGGTCGGCATCGTCACCGTCGTCGCCCTGTTTCACGAACCGGTCGACGAAGATCGGCGCCTGCTGGGTCGCATCGTCCAGGATCGGCCGGCCGGCCGCCGGCGACACCGCGGTCACGATGAGGGCCATCGCGCGCAGCGAGTTCTCCTCGTTCGCGCGCAGCAGCGCGTCCAGCGCGGTCAGCTCTCGTGCGCCCTCGGCGTCACTGGTGAGCTGCGGGACCAGCCGCAGGGAGTCGATCACCGCGTCGATCACGGCGTTGTAGGTGCGCGCGACGCTGTCGAGCGCGACACCGCGGCGGGCGGCGTTCTGCCGCAGCTCGGCGAGCGAGCCGATCCGGGTCAGCGCCGCGGCGAGCTCGTCCGGAGCGTCGTCGCCCAGTGAGCCGCGGACGTCGGCGACCGTCTGGTCGACCACCTTCTGCTGCTGGATCATCTGGTCGGGGCTCGCCGACGGCGTCGCCACGAACGCGCCCGTCAGCAGCCGTTCGCGCTGCAGCTGCCACATCAACCCGCCGAGCTGCTGGGTGTGCCGCGCCACGACGGCCGACTGCGCCGCCGCACCGGCGCTGTTCGCCTGCGTCAGCACGAACGGCACCGACACCAGCACCACCGCGACCAGCGGGGGCAGGAGCAGCAGGTTCAGCTTGCCGCGAATCCCGAGCCGGGCGAGAAAACCGCCGCCGGCCCGTTTCGCGGTCGGCCTGCCGTGTCTCATCCCGCGACCTTCCCGTCTTCCGTTCTCACTCGACCGCGGCCACCCGGCTCACGTGGCCCCGGTGCTGCTCCCGGACCAGGTCCTCGATCCGCGCGCGCAGCGCGAGGAACTGCGGCTCGCGCTTCACCGCCAGGTCGCGCTCGGCGGGCAGCGCCACCTCGACGTCGGCGGCGATCCGGCCCGGGTCGGAGGCGAGCACCACCACCCGGCCACCGAGGAAGACCGCTTCCTCGACGTCGTGGGTGACCATCAGCACCGTGGTGCCGGTGTCGGCCCACACCTGGCGGATGAGCACCTGCATGTCCTCTTTGGTCTGGACGTCCAGGGCGCCGAAGGGTTCGTCCAGCAGCAGAACTTCCGGTTCGCACGCCAGGGCACGCGCGATCGCGACGCGTTGCTTCTGGCCGCCGGAGAGCTGTTTCGGCAGCGACTTGCGCACGCTGTCGAGGCCGGTTTCCGCGAGGTACCAGTTCACCCGCTCGGCCCGCTCGGCCGGGTCGACCGAGAGCAGCTCGAGTCCGAACGCGACGTTCTTCTCGACGCTGCGCCACGGGTAGAGCGCGCCGGCCTGGAAGACGAGCCCGCGGTCGGGGCCGGGCCCGGTCACCGGCACGCCGTCGAGCACGATCTCGCCCTCGGTGGGCCGGCTGAGCCCGGCCACCAGCGACAGCAGCGTCGACTTGCCCGAGCCGCTCGCCCCGACGACGCAGACGAACTCGCCGCGCAGCACCTCGAGGTCGACGCCGTCGAGTGCGCGCGAGACCTTGCCGCGGACGGTGTAGTCCTTGGCGACGTTCCGCAGTTCCAGCGTCATGCCGCCCACTTCCCGACCCGCGTGCGCAGCAGGCGCAGCAGGACGTCGATGGCGAGCCCGGCGATCCCGATGACCACGAGCACCGCGAAGATCTTGTCGGTCTGCAGGAACCGCTGCGCGCGCACGATCCGGTACCCGAGGCCGGCCGAGGAGTTGATCAGCTCGGCGACGACCACGAAGTTCCACGCCGCGGCCGCGTTGACGCGGATCGCGTCGATCATGCCCGGCAGCGAGTGCGGCACGACGATCTTGCGCAGCACCTCGCCTCGGCGCGCGCCGAGGGTGTAGGAGACGTCGATGAGCGAGTCCGGCACGCCGCGGACGACGTCGGCGGTCATCAGCGTGTTGAAGAACACCGTGCCGATGAAGAGGATGGCGATCTTCGACGGCTCGCCGAGGCCGAGCCAGATGATCAGCAGCGAGATGAAGGCGCTCGCCGGCAGGTAGCGCATCAGCCCGATCAGCGGCTCGAAGAACGCCTGCCCGGCGGTGAAGGTGCCCATCAGGATGCCGAGCGGCACCGAGACGAGCACGGCGAGACCGAAGCCTTCGACCACACGCAGGGTGGTCGTGCCGAGGTCGTCGAAGAGCTCACCGGTGCTCGCCATGTCGGCCCCGGCCTTGAGGACCGCGACCGGGGACGGCAGGTACGTCGGGTCGACGGACCCGCTGATGGTCAGCGCGATCCACGCGAGCAGCGGGATCGCGAACGACAGCACCGCCAGCGTCCAGCGGGACGCCGCGGAAATCGGCGTCCGCAAGGAGAACAGCGGCGAAGCGGACGGCTTCAGCCCGGCCCGGCGGGGCAGCGGCGACCAGTCCGGCCGTCCGCCGCCCGCACGGGCGGACTCCTGCTGTTCGGCGAGCCGCTGTTCGGCCTCCTGTGCCTCGGCCGCCCGCGCCTCGGCCGTGCTCGCCGGGGTGGTGCGCTGGGTCGGACCGGTCACTGGGGGGCGGCCTTCACGAACTGGTCGTCGAACAGGCCGTCGAGCGAGGGCCGCTGCTGGGCGAGCCCGGTGCTGACGATGAAGTCGATGATCTTGTTCGCCTGGTAGTCGAGGTGCTGCGCGGTGACGCCCGGGGTGAACGCGTCGATGTTCTGCTGCCGCGTGAAGATCGTGGTGCCGGCGTCGTAGGTCTTGTAGTCCGCTTCGGACACACCGCCGCGCTTGGCCATGATCTTCACGGCCGCTTCCTTGTTGTTCTTGATCCAGGTCAGCGTCTCGAACCAGGTGTTGACCAGCGCCTGGACGTCCTTCGGGTGGTCCTTGACCAGCTTCTGCGACGTGACGAGGTGGTCCGGGATGGCGCCGGGGAACTCGGCCGACGAGGAGATCGCGCGGCTGCCCGGGCGCTCCAGCGCCGTCGAGGTGAACGGCGCGAACGCGGCGACCGCGTCGACCTGGCCGCTCTTGAACGCGGCGGCCGCGGCGTCGGTCGGCAGGTTGACGAGCTGGATGTCCTTTTCGGTCAGGTTCGCCGACTGCAGCGCGAGCAGCAGCAGGTAGTGGTCGACCAGGCCCTGCTCGACGGCGACCTTCTTGCCCTTGAGGTCGGCGATGCTGGTGATCCCGTCCCGCGCGATGATCTTGTCGTTGCCGGTCGAGTTATCGTTTACCAGCACGATCGACAGCTTGGCGCCGCCCGAGACCGACGACAGCGTGTCGTTGAGGGTCTGGCTGTTGGCGTCGATGGCGCCGCTGGAGAGGGCGTTGATGCTGTCGGTGTAGTTGTCGAAGTACTTGAGATCGACGTTGACGCCGTTCTTGGCGAACAGACCCTGTTCCTGCGCCACCTGCCAGGGGAACCAGCCCGGCCAGGCGCTGAACCCGATGGTGAGCTTGCTTCCGCTGCCGGAGGCGGAGCTGTCGCTGCACCCCGAAAGCGCGGTGACCCCGGCGAGGGTCAGCAAAGTCAGGAGCACCGTCAGCAGACGGGGGCGAGGACGGGAATTCACAACGAAACTCCAGGTTGCGGGGGAAGTGGAGTGGTGCGGACCAAAAGGGGGAATTGCGGCGCTCGGGGCTACTGCTGGTGACGACGGAGAGGTCGAGGGGGTCGAGCGGCGCTGCCGCGCACGGTCATCGCTGCTCACTTCCGCCGCACCTGATCGGGTCATCGCGAGAGAACGCGGACAGGAGGCGCCTACCACCAGTGAAATCCCAGCACTCAGCGCACCGGATCAGCCACCCCTGTCCCTCTCCCGGCGGAGAGCCTAGCGACTAGCACAAGATCCCCACAACGTCCGCTCTTTGCATCCGATCGAGTGACCGCCGCCCGGGCTAGCCTGCGGGATCGACGAGTTCGAGATCTTCGGGAGCAGAGTTCCTGTCGGCCGACCGGTCAATATTCCGCCGTGCGCGTGCGCGGAGCGCGTGCAAGCGCACGCCCCGAAGTCCCATGTCGTTACGGTGACCGCGGGGGGTGTCGAGATCATCACCGAGAGCGAGTCGAGGGATCCGAACAGCCGTTCGGAATCACCCGGGCACGCTCCGGAATTTCGAACACCTGTCCGCATCCGCCGATACCGCACGGTTCCGCAGCGGGCTGAATGATTCCCGGACTGTTAACACGCTTGAAACAATTCCACCCGGCCGAACAGATTTCGATCAATTGACAGATTTAGTCAGGTCGTAAACGGTCGTGCCTCCGACGGTGAGCGGCGCGAAGTTCTGCTCGACCCAGGTCTGGATCTGCCCGGCCGTCCCGCGGCCGCCGCCGAAGCCACCGCGACCACCGGCGACGTAGTAGTGGACGTCACCGTCGGCGACGTACTGCCGGAACTGCTCCAGCGTCGGTGCCGGGTCGCTGCCGCTGAAGCCGCCGATCGCGAGCACCGGACGTCCGCTCGCCAGTGCCAGGCCCGCCGACTGCATCGCCCCGCTCTGCGCCGCGGCCCACTTCGTCGTCGTGCCCTTCAGCAGGTCGATCACCGCGGTATCGGTCTCCCCGGCGCCGAAGCCGCGCGGGCCGCCGAAGCCGCGTCCGCTCGCGGCGGCCGGCCCGGACGACGGCGTCCCACCGGAGTGCGCGGTCGCCGCCGTCGCCAGCGTGAAGGACGTCGTCCCGAGCAGCGCGCCACACAGGCCGAGCACGGCCACGACCGGGCCGAGCCGCCGGAACCGGTCGGCGCCGAAGAGCAGGCCCGCGACCGCGGCGGCGCCGGACACCAGGAGCGCGTAGCGGACCCACGGCTGCCAGTCCGGCGTCCGCGCGAGGAGGACGAAGGCCCAGACCGCCGTCACCGCGAGCATGACGGCGAGGACCGTGCGAGCCGCGAAGTTGGCCCGGCCGCGCCAGAGCTCGCGCGCGGAGATCGCCAGCGTCGCGACGATCCCGGGGGCCAGCGCGACCGTGTAGTACGGGTGGATGATGCCGCTCATGTAGCTGAGGACCAGCGCGCTGACCACCAGCCAGCCGCCCCACAGCAGCAGCGCCGCCCGGGTCCGGTCGGTGCGCGGCGCGCGGCGGGTGAACCACAGCCCGGCGGCCAGCCCGATGATCGCGGCCGGCAGCAGCCACGACGCCTCGCCGCCGAACTCGCCGGAGAACAACCGGGTCAGGCCGGTCTGGCCACCGAAGCCGCCGCCGAAGCCCCGGCCGCCACCGGGCAGCTCCGCCCCGGCGGGCAGCTCGGCCCCGGCCGGCGGGGTGAACGTCCGGCCACCGCCCCCGCCGCCACGTCCTTCGCCGAAGATCCGGCCGAGGCCGTTGTAGCCGAACGCCAGTTCCAGCACGGTGTTGTCGGTCGAACCGCTGATGTAGGGCCGGTCGGCGACCGGCCACAGCGCGACGGCGGCGATCCACCAGCCGGCGGAGACGAGCACCGCTCCCGCCGCGGCGAACAGCTGGCGGACCCGGCGGCCGGGCGACGTCGGCGCGGCGACCGCGTAGACCAGCACGAAGGCGGGCAGCACGAGGAAGGCCTGCAGCATCTTGTCGAGGAAGCCGAAGCCGATCGCGACCCCGGCGAGCACCAGCCACCTGGTGCTCGCGTGCTCCAGCGCCCGCACGACGCAGTAGGCCCCGGCGACGAGCAGGAGCACGAGGAAGGCATCGGGGTTGTCGTAGCGGAACATGAGCGCGGCGACCGGCGTCAGCGCGAGCGCGGCGCCGGCGAGCAGCCCGGCACCGGGCCCGGACAGCCGTCGCACGGCGAGGTAGAGCAGGCCGACGGAGGCGACCCCGGCGAGCGCGTCGGGCACGAGCAGGCTCCAGCTGGAAAAGCCGAACAGCCGCCCGGAAAGTCCCATCACCCACAGCGAAAACGGCGGTTTGTCGACGGTGACCACGTTGCCCGGATCGAGGGAGCCGAAGAACAGCGCCTTCCAGCTCCACGTCCCGGCCTGCACGGCCATCGCGTAGAAGTCGTTGGCCCAGCCGTTCTTCGCCAGGTCCCACAGGTAGAGCAGCCCGGTGCCGAGCAGCAGGGCAGCGACGGAAGGCTTGACCCACCGGGGTTTCCGGACGGGAGCGGGCGGCTGGGGCTGGGCGTGTTCGGGCGCCGACAGCGTGGTCGTCATGGAAGTCACCGTGTCGGCGGTGCATGTGGTGAACTTGTGGCGAAGCTGTGCGCCGGCTGTGCATCGACCCCGGACGGGTGATCACTGCGGCGACGGCGCCTCCCGGAAGGTGATCTCGAACTCCGTCCGCCCCGGCCGGCTCTGCACCCCGACCCGGCCGCCGTGCGCGGCCACCACCGCGGCCACGATCGCCAGCCCCAGCCCCGTGCTGCCCGCCGCCCGCGAGCGGGAATTGTCGCCGCGGGCGAAGCGCTCGAAGACGTCCGGGAGGATCTCCGGCGCGATGCCCGGGCCGTCGTCCGCCACCCGGAGCCGGACGATTCCGTCCGAAGTGGACAATGCGGTCGTCACCGTCGTTCCCGGCGGGGTGTGCGTGCGCGCGTTGGCCAGGACGTTGATCACCACCTGGTGCAGCTGGCCCGCGTCGCCGCGGACGCCGACCGGTTCGCCGGGGACGTCCATCAGCCACTTGTGGTCCGGGCCCGCGACGTGCGCGTCCGCGACCGCGTCGGCCACCAGGCGGCACAGGTCCACCCACTCGTGCACCACCGGGCGGCCCGAATCCAGCCGGGCGAGCAGCAGCAGGTCCTCCACCAGCGTCGTCATCCGGCGCGACTCCGACTCGACGCGGCTCATCGCGAACGCGACGTCCGGCGGCACCTGCTCGCCGCCGCGGCGGGTCAGCTCGGCGTAACCGCGGATCGCCGCCAGCGGGGTGCGCAGCTCGTGGCTCGCGTCCGCGACGAACTGGCGGACGCGGTTCTCGCTCGCGTGCCGCGCGGTGAGCGCGTTCGCGACGTGCTGCAGCATCCGGTTCAGCGCCGAGCCGACCTTGCCGACCTCGGTGTTCGGGTCGGTGTCCGCCTCCGGGACGCGCTCGGACAGCGCCACTTCGCCGCGGTCCAGCGGCAGCTCGGAGACGCGCGTCGCGGTCGCGGCCAGCCGGTCGAGCGGCTGCATCGTGCGCCGGATCGTCGCCGCGCCGACCGCGCCCGCCACCAGGATCCCGGCGAGCGCGACGCCGCCGAGGATGAACCCGAGCTGCCAGAGCGTCTCGTTGACGTCCTTGAGCGGCAGGCCGATGACCGTCTTTTCCCCGCGGGGCGACGTCGTCGAGACGACGCGGTACTCGCCGAGGTTGCCGCCGAGGTCGATGCTGTGCTGCTTCCCGTCCGACGGCAGCGCGAGCAGGGCCCGCGTCTGCTCCTTCGCGATACCCTTGAACGGCGCCTTGCGCCGCGGTGACCCCACCACCACGCTCGAGTCGAGCACCCCGGCGTCGGCGGGCCCGCCCGGCCGCACCTGGACCACGGCGAGCGTGCCCTCGCCCTGGCCGAGCACGCGCAGCGGGTCCGGTGGCGGCGCTTCGCCGTAGGGCCACGGCGCCGGGCGTTCCGGGCCGTGCGCGGCGCGGTCGCTGGCCGCGGCCAGCCGCTTGTCCTGCTGGCCGACGAGGAACTCGCTCAGCGCGAACTCCGTCACCACGCCGACGACCAGGCAGACCAGCGCGAGCAACGCCGCCAGCTGGACGATCAGCCGCCGCCGCAGCGACCACGGCCGGCGGACGCGCCCCGGTTCAGCCTGCGGGCTTGAGGACATACCCGGCGCCCCGCATGGTGTGGATCATCGGCTCGCGGTCGGCGTCGATCTTCTTGCGCAGGTAGGAGATGTAGAGCTCGACGATGTTGGCCTGGCCGCCGAAGTCGTAGCTCCACACGCGGTCCAGGATCTGGGCCTTCGACAGCACGCGCTTGGGGTTGCGCATGAGGTAGCGCAGCAGCTCGAACTCGGTCGCGGTGAGCGGCACCAGGTCGCCGCCGCGGTGCACCTCGCGGCTGTCCTCGTCGAGGGTGAGGTCGCCGACGACCAGCTGCGACCCGCTCGCGCCGGTGATCCCGCCGGCCCGGCGCAGCAGCGCGCGCAGCCGCAGGGCGACCTCTTCGAGGCTGAAGGGCTTGGTGACGTAGTCGTCGCCGCCCGCGGTGAGCCCGGCGATGCGGTCCTCGACCGCGTCCTTCGCCGTCAGGAACAGCACCGGCAGGTGGGGCGCCTCGGACCGCATCCGGCGCAGCACCTCCAGGCCGTTGAAGTCGGGGAGCATGACGTCGAGGACGACGGCGTCGGGGCGGAAGTCGCGCGCGACCCGGACCGCCTCGGTGCCGTCGCCCGCGCTGCGCACCTCCCAGCCCTCCATCCGCAGGGCCATCGACACGAGCTCGGCCAGCGTCGCCTCGTCGTCGACGACGAGGACCCGGACCGGGCTCCCGTCGGCGCGGCGGAGATCGGCCTTGCCAGGGCCGGGTGACGTGCCGTTCATAGCGGTCATAGTGCCACCTTCCCGGCCCGGCGTCGGTGAACGCTGTGCGGTCCCTGTGCATTTGCTGTGAAGGTTCCCGCGTTCGAGGTACCGCTTTCCGGAAGCACCCGCGTTCCGGAGGCACAGCACCCGCTGACGCTCCGCACAGCTCAAACACAGCCGCGGCCGCGAACCTGAGCTGGACCAGTGTGGGCCCCACCGGAGGACACGATGACGACCGAGCCGATGCCGAACACCCAGCCCGAGGGCGCCAACTGGGGCGACCCCGCCCCGGCCGCGCCGAAGAAGGGCTGGTCCGGCAAGAAGACGGCGATCGCGGCCGGCATCGCCGTGGTGATCGCGGCGGGCGGCGGCGCGGCGATCTGGGCCGGCACCAGCAGTGCCGACAACAACACGGCCCAGGGCCCCGGCGGCTTCAACGGCCCGGGTGGCCCGGGCGGCGGCCAGTTCCGCGGCCAGGGCGGGCCGGGCGGGTTCGGCGGCGGAATGGCGACGGTGCTGCGCGAAGCACTCCACGGCGACTTCGTGGCATCGGACGGCAAAGGCGGCTACACGACCGAGCGGCTGCAGACCGGCGACGTCACCGAGCTGAGTGCGACGTCGGTGACGCTGACCAGCAAGGACGGCTACAAGCAGACGTACACGCTCGACTCGTCGACCCAGAAGACGGGCGACGTGAAGACGGGCGACACGAACGTGACGGTGGTGGCCAAGGTCGAGGGCCAGACGGCCACGGCGACATCACTGGGCAAGGGCTTCGAGGTCGGCCAGCGCCAGCCGGGCCAGCGCCGCGGCGGCGGCTACTCGACCCGCCCGACCAGCTGAGCCCGCGGAACCCGCCCGCCGCCCCACGCCCTGGCTCTTATAGACATCTC
>JARAWT010000115.1:0-16356 GCA_033793495.1 Streptomyces sp. MN03-5084-2B
TAGACCGATCGGTACGCTACCAACCCCTCACCAACCACAAACTGTCCGCGAAGTCCTGAGACAGATCTGTCCGTGAAGTCCTGAGACATGACAGCGGGTCAAAACCCGCCTCACCACTCACGACCGGCGGGTCAGGCGGCGTCGTCGTGGTGGTGGCCGCCGCCCGGGTGGACGTGGAACTTCGCCACCTCGGGCGGGTGCACGACGAACGGCCGCATCATGCCTTCGTCCTCGTGGTCGAGGATGTGGCAGTGGTACATGAACTCGCCGGTGCCGCCGCCGAACTGCCCGGCGACGCTCACCCACTGGCCGGGGTTCACGATGATCGTGTCCTTCCAGCCCTCCTCGTACTTCTCCAGCGGGACGTCGGTGAACCCGTCGATCGGCGCCGTCGTCCGCTCGGTGGCCTGGTCGAACGTCGTCGTGAAGTGCCGCCGGAACAGCGCCTGGAACTCCGTCAGGTGGATGTGGATCGGGTGCGAAGGCCCGCCGTTCGCGACGTGCAGGATGTTCCACACCGCCCACCGGTCGTGGTCGATGAAGACGCCGGTGGTGTCGTCGAAGATCCGCCCGATCATCCGGAACGTCTTCAGGCCGCCGTTCGGGTCCTGGACCTGGATCACCCCCTCGCCGCCCGGGTCCGCCTCGACCTGCTCGAGGTCCCACATCTCCGGGTGGCCCGCCTTGTTGAGCAGCAGCGCGACCCAGACGTGGTCGTGGTCCTCCGGCAGCGTCGTGCCGTGCTGCAGCCGCACGTACGACTTCGAGATCTGCTCCGGCAGCACGAACGGATCGTGCTTGACCCCACCGTCGACCCGGAACTCCATCAGGTCCGGCTCGACGACGCCCAGCCGTGGGTCGGCGTTGCGCAGCTTGAGCTTCTGCCCCTTGAAGCGGCTGAAGTCGATGAGGACGTCGAAGCGCTCGGCCGGGGCCACGGTCAGCCCGCCGGTGGGCACCGGCGCCGGCGCGGGCAGCAGGCCGCCGTCGGTGCCGATCAGGCGGACGGCGTCGTTGACCGGCACGTTGTTCTCGTCGACCAGCTCGAGGGTGTAGAACCGCGAGTTGGCCGCGTTGAGCAGCCGGAAGCGGTACCACCGCGCGTCGACGTCCAGGTGCGGCCAGATCACGCCGTTGACCAGGTTGAACGGCCCCGAGAACGGGATCGCCGGGCCGCTCGGCGGGATGAACGGGAACTTGTAGAGCAGCTGCCCGGTGAGCGCGCCGGTCGCCGGGTCGACGTCGAGGTTCCGGTCCGTGATGATCAGCGGGATCTCGCGGTCGCCGTGCGGCAGGCCGAGGGCGTCCTCCTCGTCGTCACGGATCAGGTACATCCCGGCCAGGCCCGTGTGGACGTTGAAGCGCGTGATGGCCATGGCGTGGTCGTGATACCAGAGCGGCATCGCCGGCTGGCGGTTCGGGTACTCGGCCAGCTGGGACGTCCCGGCGAGGCCGGCGTTGTGCGCCCAGCCGTCGTTGCCCGCATTGGTGCGGGCGCCGTGGAGGTGGACGACCGTCCAGGCCGGCAGGTCGGCGACGCCCTCGACGATCGAGTAGTCCTTCTTGTCCAGTTCGCGGCCAGGGCGGCTGGTGGGCGCGTCGGCGAGCGGGCCCTGAACGGCCACGAGCGGGAACTCGCCGTCGATTTCGTTCGACCACGAAATCCGCAGTTTCCGGCCGCTGCGCACTTCGATCGTCGGACCCGGGAAATGTCCCGCGTACGTCCACAATGTACTTTCGGGCAATTCCGAGTGCAGTCGCTGCCGCGTGGCCACCATCGGCACGGTGATCAATTCCCGGCCGCGCGGCCGGAACACCGGTGGAATGCGCAGCGGGTCGAGGAACTTGGTGAGTCCCCAGTTCGGTGCGGTGATCGGCCCGGTCGTCGCCGGGCGCTCGATGATTTCGGTCATGGTTCTCCCCCTTCGGTGCGGGGGCAGGAAGAATTGCGCGGCGGCGAGTACGCCGTCGACGTCGAAAAGTATTCCCCCGAACCCCCTCGGTGACCGGGAACGCGACTCCCCTCGCGATACCGGCAATTTCAATGGTAGCCCTTTTCGGCGTATCACGCAGGTGTCTCGCGCGCGTGATAGGTTCCGACCATGAACGAGCGCCGGTGGACGTACCTCTCCGACATGGACGGCGTCCTGGTGAAGGAGGAGCACCTCGTCCCGGGGGCCGACGAGTTCCTCGCCGAGCTGAAGGCGAACGGCATCGACTTCCTGGTGCTGACGAACAACTCGATCTACACCCCGCGCGACCTGCGGGCGCGGCTGGAGCGCACCGGGCTCGACATCCCCGAGGAGTCGATCTGGACCTCGGCGCTGGCGACCGCGAAGTTCCTTTCGTCGCAGCGCCCGAACGGCTCGGCGTACGTCATCGGCGAAGCGGGCCTCACGACGGCGCTCCACGAGGTCGGCTACGTGCTGACCGAGCGCGACCCCGACTACGTGGTGCTGGGCGAAACCCGCACGTACAGCTTCAGCGCCATCACGCGTGCGATCCGGCTGATCGAGGGCGGCGCGAAGTTCATCGCGACGAACCCCGACGCGACCGGCCCCAGCGTGGAGGGCTCGATGCCGGCCACCGGGTCCGTCGCGGCGCTGATCGAGAAGGCCACCGGCCGCTCGCCGTACTACGTCGGCAAGCCGAACCCGCTGATGATGCGCTCGGCGCTGCGGCGGCTCGGCGCGCACTCGGAGTCGACGCTGATGATCGGCGACCGGATGGACACCGACGTGCATTCGGGCATCGAGGCCGGCCTGCAGACCATCCTGGTGCTCACCGGCATATCCACCCCGGAGTCGGCCGAACGCTATCCGTACCGGCCCACGATGGTGATCGACTCCATCGCCGACCTGATCGGGCGAACCCGGGACCCGTTCGGCGAAGGCTGACCGCGAGCCGGGTGGCCGCAGGGCATATCGTCAGCGGATGAGCAAGTCGACGTACGTGGTCGGCGACGTCCACGGGCACCGTGACGAACTCGCCGACGCGCTGAGATCCGAAGGCCTGGTCGACGAGGAGGACAACTGGTCCGGCGGTGAGGACCAGCTGTGGTTCCTCGGCGACTTCGTCGACCGCGGCCCGGACGGCGTCGGGGCGATCGACCTGGTCATGCGGCTCGAAGAGCAGGCGGCCGAGGCCGGCGGCCAGGTCCAGACGCTGCTGGGCAACCACGAGATCCTCGCGCTGGGGATGTACCACTTCGGCGACGAGCCGGTGCCGTCCGACTTCGGCCCGCGCAGCTTCGCCCGCAGCTGGGAGATCAACGGCGGCCTGCTGTCGGACCAGGACCGCCTGACCCCCGAGCACATCGAGTGGCTGACCGCGCGCCCGCTGGCCGCCGTCGCCGCCGACCACCTGCTGCTGCACTCGGACACGCTGGAGTACCTCGACTGGGGCTCGTCCATCGACGAGATCAACGAGGCGGCTCGCGAGATCCTCGAGGGCAGTGACATCGAGGCGTGGTGGGACGTCTGGCGCCGGATGACCACGCGCTACGCCTTCCGCGGCCCGGACGGCGAGGAAAACGCGCAGAAGCTGATGGACGCCCTCGGCGGGACGCGGATCGTGCACGGCCACAGCGTCATCGCCGACCAGCTGGGCATCCACCCGACGCAGATCGAGGGCCCGTTCCTGTACGCGGGCGGCAAGGCACTGGGCGTCGACGGCGGCCTGTTCGTCGGCGGGCCGTGCCTGGTGGTCGAGCTGCCGTTCTCGCCGGAGCCGTGATCAGGCGATCTCGACGATCTCCTTGCCGAGCGGCACCAGCGACACCGGGATCATCTTGAAGTTCGCGATGCCGAGCGGGATCCCGACGATGGTGATGCAGAGGGCGATGCCGGTGAAGACGTGCCCGAGCGCGAGCCACCACCCGGCGAAGACGAACCAGACGACGTTGCCGACGCAGGACGCGGCGCCCGCGTCCCGCCGGTCGACGACCGTGCGCCCGAACGGCCAGAAGGCGTAGCGCGCGATCCGGAACGACGCCAGCCCGAACGGGATGGTGACGATCAGGATGCAGCAGATGGCGCCGGCGATCAGGTAGCCGACGGCCATCCAGAAGCCGCACAGGACGAGCCAGATGATGTTCAGCAGCGTGCGCATCAGACGTGCAGCTCCCCGCTCAGGACGGTGACGGCCTGGCCGGCGAGGTGGACGCGATCGCCGTCCTGGCGCGTCCGGACGATGCCGCCGCGGCTTGATGCCTGCTCTCCGGTCAGTTCGGTCTCCTGGAGCTTCTCGGACCAGTAGGGCGACAGGATGCAGTGCGCCGAGCCGGTGACGGGGTCTTCGTCGATGCCGACGCCGGGGGCGAAGAAGCGGCTCACGTAGTCGGTTTTGTCCCCCTGCGCGGTGACCAGCAGCCGCCCGGTCCAGGTGTCCTTGAGCTTGCCGAGGTCCGGTTCGAGAGTGCGGACGGTCTCGGCGTCCTTGACGACGGCGAAGAGGTTCTCGACGCCGCGGCCGGTGTACTGGATCTCGGTTTCGGGCAGGATCCCGGACAGGTCGTCGTCGCTGGGATGCGGCGGGTCGGAGGGGAAGTCCATCTCGACCCAGCCGTCCTTGGCGGTGGCCCGCAGTTCACCGCTTTTGGTGAGGTAGGTCTGTTCGCCGCCGAGGACGTGCGTGACGGCGAGGGTGGCGTGCCCGCAGAGGTTGACCTCGACGGCGGGGGTGAACCACCGGAGCGACTTGGGGCCTTCGTTGCCGGTGACGACGAAAGCGGTCTCGGCGTGCTTCATCTCGGCGGCGACGGCTTGCATCCAGGCGGCGTCGGCGGGCTCGTCCAGCAGGACGACCCCGGCGGAGTTCCCGGCGAAGGCGCGATCGGTGAAGGCGTCGACGATGAAGAAGCGCATGCCACCAATCTAGCCGTGGTTTTTCCGGTTTCCCTCGGGTCTGTCCCTTAGGTGGTCTCCCCGATGGTCGGTTTCACGATCTTTTCGCCATCGGGCCCACGTTCCGGCTTGAGATCGAAGACCTCTTCGTCGACGGCGTACTTGTTCTTGTGCTCTTTGTCGTCGTCCTTCTTCTTGCCGGCCGCCCCCGGAGCGGCGGCCCCGGTGCCGCCCTTGCCCCCCTTGGCCGCGGCGGCCGCGGTCGCTCCGCGCTCGAGCCGTTCACCGGTCCTGCTCCCGGTTTTGCCGCCTTCGCCTTCTTTGGGGGCGGAGCCGGCGCTGCCCGCGCTGCCGGACACCCGCGACCCGGCGAACCCGGTTCCGGCGCGCCCGGAGCCGATGCCCTTGCCGCGGGTGGTCTCCCCGCTGTTTGCGGAGCTACCGGGCGCGGTGGTCCCCGGCATGGCGAGACCATCGGGGGTCATACGCCCGAAGGTGCCGGCGGCGGGGGTGGCGCGGAAGTTGGTGTTGTTGTTGAAGGTGCCGGTGCCGCTGCTCGTGCCCGGTGGGACGTAAGTGGTGCCCGGTCCGCCTGGCCCACCTGGTCCTCCCGGTCCGCCAGGTCCACCTGGTCCGTTCGGGACGAAGGTTCCCGTGGTGCCGCCGGGGCCGGTGCCCGGGCCGGTTCCTGGTCCGGTTCCGCCGATGGTGGGGGTGCCGGTGAAGCCGGTGCTGCTGGTGCCGTGGAAGCCGCTGACGGAGGTGGAATCCCCCTGCCCGAGCTGGGGTGGCGGGGTGTAGGTGGGCTGGGTGCTGGCCGTCTCGTGGTAGGTGGAGTCGAGGTGCTGCAGGACCTGAACGGCCTGCTGATGAGCGGCATCGGCCTGCTGCTGCTTGGCCTGGATGTCGACCATCGTGGTGTTCATCCCGATGAGGTTGCCGGATTCGTACTGCTGCCGAGCCTTGTCCATCTCGGCTTGCTGGTCGAAGCCGGTGGGCTCGGGCATGTTGGTCTTGGCGTAGTGCGCGGCCGCGGACTGCTGCGAGTAGTGGTTGGAGACCAGTTGCATGGCGTTGCCGGTCTGCTCGGTGTGGCCGGCCGTGCTCTGGAAGAAATTGTTGGCCTGCTCGGCCGCGGGGCCCTGCCAGGAGCCGCCGGACGCCGTCGCTGCATCGCGGAACTGGTTCGAGGCGTCCGCCAGCCAGTTGCCGTAGACGTTGGCCACGCGGCTGCGGTCGTTGATGCCCTCGATGTCCAGGTCCTTGTGCACCATGTCGTAGAGCACTTCGTGCGGGCTGTTCGCGTAGTTCTCGCCCGGAGCCGGTGAATCGCCCCGCAGGTTCTGTCCCGCCTGCAGCACTTTCCCTTGCGCGACCGAGTAATCCGACGCGGCTTTCTGCGTCAGCCGCTGCGCATCCTCGTTGCCTTGAAGCTTCTGCTCGGTGGCCGCGTAGTAGTCACCCTCGGACTGGCGATGCTGCGCCCGGTGCGGCTGACTCATGGCTGGACTCCGTCTCAGTTCTTCGGCAGTAGCGGTTCGACCTTCGCGGCAATGCCTTCGACCTGCTTGCAGGCGCTGGCGGTATCGAGGGCCGAGCTGAGCACCAGCAAAGCACGCGAATTCTGCTTCACCTGGAAGCGAATCGAACACTGTCCCGGGGAATGTTGGGGCTCTTGCTCTTCGATCGCGGGGCGCCCGTTGACTTTCCCCTCGCTGGCCTGGCCCGGATTGTTCACGTTATTCTTGTAGTCTCCCCCGGGTTGCAGAATGAGCGCGACATCCAAACCTTGCTCGGCGACGGAGGAGGGCTTCTCCGTACCGCAACCGTGTTTGGAGTCCGCCAGTGTTGGCGTTGCCGGAGGGAAGCCCTGCCCTGCGAGAACCTGGTCGAGAATAGTGCACGGACTGAGGGCGGCGAACGGGTTGTCCGGGTCGCCGGTCACGGGTGGGGTCGTCCCCGCTGCCTGCGAGCTGGGAGTCGCCTGGCCTCCAACCTCACTCGTGCAACCGGTGAGACCCGCGGCGAGAGCCACAGCGGCAAAAACTATCGTGATGCGTCGCGCGGTCACTACTCCTTCAGCCCCTTGTTCAGCTGGGCGAACGTCATGCTGTGCGCTTCCTCGGTTTCACGGTAGTTTTTGCGAGCGATAACCATGGCTTCGCGCGCTTGCTGAACACCGTCACGCATCTTGATGAGATTGGGGATCAGCGACTCTTCATCGCCATTGGCGACCTTGACGTTGAAGCTTGCCACGGCCTTGGCGTACTCGCCGCCCCCCATCTGAGCGGGGTTCGCCAAGGTGAATACTTCGCGGATCATGCTGTTGTAACCGTCGAGGAAGAAATCGCAGGCTTTCATGTATGCCTGGAAGCCCTCTTCGTTCACCGCGAACTGGCCGCCCTCGGCGAGCGACTTGAGACGGTGACCGCCCTCGCTGACCCGCTGGGCCGCTTCCGAGTCCGCCGGTCCCTCGAGCAGCCCCGACAGGAAGTTCGTCCCGGCGTCCCCCGCCGCCGGTGAGGGCGTGAACGACCCCGGTGCGCCGAACTGTGAACCGCCCATGACGCCCTCCCCGTCGTCCTGGGACCACCCTGCGTGGTCCTTCTGCACTGTACTAGTGACGAACCGGAGGTGTCAGTGGTTCCGGCCACGCTCGTGGAGCCAGCTCCGCAGGTGAGAACCATCCGAAGGGGTGAATCGCACGCGGGTCTCGTGGCTCGGTAGCGGCTCGTTGAACATCAAGAACCGGCCGCCGTCGTTGTCGATGAACGTGGCTGCGCCGATCGGGTGAAGTGCGCCTTGGCCCTGCCGGGCCGACAGCTCGAACGTGCCGTAGCGGTGCAGCGGCCACGACGAGAACTCCGCCGCTGCGGCGGTGTCCTCGCGGGTGCCCGGGGAGACGAACGTCAGCTCCGCCAGCGGCACCGGCCGGTAGCTCGGCAGCATGCCGACGACCAGGTCGACCAGCCGGTCCGGCCGCGTCTGCGCGAACAGGATCTCCTCGCCCGCCAGCTCCGAAAACACCCCCAGCCCCTGACCGATGGTGGCCCGGTAGAACACCTGACGGCCGTCCACCACCTCCGCCGCCCGGACGATGATCAGCACCTCCGGCTGCGTCCACGCGCGGAGCGTCTGCTCCACCTCGATGTCCAGCTTGTCCGGGCCCGCCAGGCCGCGCGCCCGCATCGACTCCCAGGCCGTCGCCAGGATGCGTTCGTGTTCCTCCAGCGTGTGGCCCGGGCTGCGGATCTCGAACGGGTGCCAGTGTGCCGGGAGACCCGTGCGCCGGACCGCGGCGGCGACCTCCGTCAAGCCCAGCGAGAATTCCTCCGGCACGTCCCGAGAGTAGCGGAACTCCTCGGATGTCCAGCTGCCTCACCAACTCACGCGTCGACGACGAGGACCTCGTACGTCGGGCTGGTGGGCGGGGTGCCGCTGTAGATGTGGGAGTTGACCACCGCGAGGTGGCCGCCGATCTTGATCGCCGAGACCGGCTGGTCGAACAGCGGGTCGGTGATCGTGCCGTCGGCGGTTCCGTGGTCCAGGCCGCCGTCGAGGCACCACCGGGTGATCTTGTCGTCGAGCTGCACCGCCCAGAGCCGGTTCCCTTCGAGCACGAGGCTGACGACGCCGGGCGCGGTCACCCCCGCGATCTCCTTGCTGATCCCGGTGCGCGGATCGATCGAGTACACCTTGCCGGGGACCGTCGCGGCCACCAGCAGGGTGTCGCCGGACGGCGTGGCGATGACGTCGTTCATGAAGAAGCTGCCCGGCGAGCCGCCCGCGCCGGGCCCGGTCAGCGGCAGGGTGCGCGGCGTTCCGAGCCCACCGGCCACGAACGGCACGAAGAACAGCTGCGGGTGGTAGGAGTCGGTGAACCACGCGCCCTGCGGGGTCACCACCACGTCGTTGACGTAGGACGTCTGCGGGTCGCCGAAGGTGAAGTCCGCGACCTTCGCCTTGGTGCGGACGTCGTAGACGTAGGCCTTGCCGCCGAGCGCGCCGGCGACGAACAGCAGACCGTGACGGCGGTCGAAATCGACCCCGGCCGCCATGGTGCCGGGCGGCGCCTCGATGAAGCGCTCGGCGGTACCGCGCCGGACGTCCTCGCGGAAGATCGTGCCGGCGAAGAGGTCGCCGGTGTAGTAGGTGCCGCCGCCGGCCGCGGTGATCCCTTCGGCGGACGTGGCGCCGGGCAGCACGATCACCTTCGTCGCCGCCGACGCCGGGGCGGCCACGGCGAGCAGCAGGACGGCGGACGCCAGAGCCAGGATTCTTCGCATCGGGTTCCCTCCCTCTTCCCAGGGGGGATCCTGCCACCGTGCTGGCTGATCCGGCACCGGATTCTTAGACTCGCGGGAGTCACCGCCGACTTCAGGAGGCACCATGCCTGACGCGCCAGCCTTGCCGAGCTACGCCTCGGGGATCTCCGAGGTCCCGCTGCTCGGCGACACCATCGGCGACAACTTCGACCGGACGGTGGCCGCGTTCGGGGACCGGGACGCCCTGGTGGACCGAGCCGGCGGCGGGCGGTGGACCTACCGGGAGCTGGCCGCCGAGGTGTCCGCGCTGGCGCTGGGGCTGGTCGCGCAGGGCATCGGCAAGGGCGACCGGGTCGGCATCTGGTCGCCGAACCGGGCGGAGTGGACGTTCCTCCAGTACGCGACCGCGAAGATCGGCGCGATCCTGGTCAACATCAACCCCGCCTACCGCGCGCACGAGCTCGAGTACGTCCTCAACCAGGCCGGGATCCGGCTGCTGGTCGCCTCGGACAAGTTCAAGACGTCGGACTACCCCGCGATGGCCGAGGAGGTGCGCGAGAAGTGCGCCGCGCTCGAGCAGGTCGTGATCCTGGGCAGCGAGGGCTGGCAGGCGCTGGTCGAGGCCGGCCGCGGCGGCGACCCGGACCGGCTGGCACACCTGCAGGCCGGGCTGTCGGCCGACGACCCGATCAACATCCAGTACACGTCCGGGACCACGGGCTTCCCCAAAGGCGCCACGTTGTCGCACCACAACATCCTGAACAACGGCTACTTCGTCGGCGAGCTGTGCGGCTACACCGAAGCCGACAAGGTGTGCATCCCGGTGCCCTTCTACCACTGCTTCGGCATGGTCATGGGCAACCTGGCCTGCACCAGCCACGGCGCCTGCATGGTCATCCCGGCACCCGCGTTCGACCCGAAAGCCACCCTCGAAGCGGTCGCCGCCGAGCGGTGCACGTCGCTCTACGGCGTGCCGACGATGTTCATCGCCGAGCTGAACCACCCGGACTTCGGCGAGTTCGACCTCTCGTCGCTGCGCACCGGGATCATGGCCGGCTCGCCGTGCCCGGTCGAGGTGATGAAGCAGGTCATCGACCGGATGGGGATGGCCGAGGTGTCCATCTGCTACGGCATGACCGAGACGTCCCCGGTGTCGACGCAGACCCGGTCCGACGACTCGATCGAGCGCCGCGTGTCGACGGTCGGGCGGGTCGGGCCGCACCTGGAGGTGAAGGTCGTCGACCCCGAAACCGGCCTGACGGTGCCGCGCGGCGAGCCGGGCGAGCTGTGCACGCGCGGGTATTCGGTGATGCTCGGGTACTGGGAGCAGCCGGACAAGACGGCCGAAGCGATCGACGCGGCCCGCTGGATGCACACCGGCGACCTGGCGGTGATGGACGACGCCGGCTACCTCAACATCACCGGCCGCATCAAGGACATGGTCATCCGCGGCGGCGAAAACCTGTACCCGCGCGAGATCGAGGAGTTCCTCTACACGCACCCGGACATCCTGGACGCGCAGGTGATCGGCGTCCCGGACGAGAAGTACGGCGAAGAGCTGATGGCCTGGGTCCGGATGCGGGAGGGCGTGGAACCGCTGACGGCGGAGGCAGTGCGCGAGTTCTGCAGCGGCAAGCTGGCGCACTACAAGATCCCGCGGTACGTCCACGTCGTCGAGGAGTTCCCGATGACGGTGACCGGCAAGGTCCGCAAGGTCGAGATGCGCGAGAAGTCGATCAGCCTGCTGGGCCTGGAGCAGGCCGCGGCGGCCAAGCACGCCTAAACCACCCGGGACGTTCGGACGTTGCCCCTTCGCGATTCCGCGAAGGGAGGCACGTGATGATCATCTCCGGCTGGGAGTGGTGAACCCGTGTGGGGGCGCCTTCGCGAAGGTGCCCCCACACGCGGCCTCAGCCCACCGCCGCGGCGGCTTCCGCGATCGCCTTCGCGTCCTCTTCGCCGAAGGTTTCCTCCAGCTGCTCCGGCGAGTAGTCGACGTCGATCTGCTCCACCGGCATCCCGCGCGCCGACTCGATCGCGCCCAGCCGGCGCTGGGCGCGATCCGCCGCGTACTGGATGATCTCCTGCGGGTCGTTGTCGAACGGCAGTTCCTCGAACTGGTCCTGCACCCACTGGATCATGTTGAGCGCGTGCGGCAGCAGCTCGCCCATCCGCTGCTGCACCGCGTCCCACAGGGAGTCGTCCGCGGCGACGTGCCGCCGGCAGGTGAACGTGCCCCAGGCCATGTGGCGGCGCTCGTCGTCGCCGATGCGGCGGACCAGTTCCTGCATTCCCGGCAGGATGTCGTGCTGGGTGCAGATCAGCTGCCACGAGTAGTAGCCGGTCAGCGCGAGGCTGCCCTCGATGACGTGGTTGTACGTCACGCTCGCGCGGATCTGGTTGAGCGGGCTGGGATCGTCCTCCAGCGCCCGCAGCGACTGCGGGAGCTCTTCGTAGAACAGCTTGCGGTAGTGCGGGTTCTCGGCGACGTACGGGTGGAGGTCGTCGGTCAGCCCGACGGCGTCCATCCAGCGCCGGAACACCTCCGTGTGCTTGGCTTCTTCGAAGCAGAACTGCGTCAGGTACATCTCGTCGCCGAACCGGCCGGTCGCCGACATTGCCCGCATGAACGGCTGGATGTCCTCGGTGACGGCCTCTTCGCCGGCGATGAACTGCGCGACCAGGTACGTCGTGCTGCGTTTCTGCTCGTCGTTGAGCGTGTCCCAGCCTTCGCGCTCGCGGCTGAAGTCGATGTCGGCCGGGTTCCAGAACTTCTTGTTGCCCTTGACGAACAGGCGCAGCGGGAACGAGTCCCAGTTCAGGCCGCCCTTGCGCAGTGAGGAGAAGCCGCTCCGCAGCTCCGGCCGGGTGTCGGTCATCGTGTCACTCCATTGTGGACGAATTGGCGGATGGCGGGTTCCATGACCGCGGTGACGGCGTCGGCCGCCTCGGTCGCCGAGTGCGTGGGAAGCACCAGGTGAGACAGGGAAAGCCGGACGACGGTCTCCGCGAGCAGGCCCGCGGCTTCGGGGGAGAGCCCGGGTTCGAACTCGCGGTACTGCTCGGCGGCCAGGGCCGCGGCCGCGGTGAGGATCGGCTCGCCCTTCGTCGTGAGCAGGGGCAGGAGGTCCTCGCCGGCCTCGGTGCCGAGCGCCGCCGCGACCAGGCGGTTCTCCCGCGCGTGCTCGATCGTGTAGACGACGGCGTGGTGGATGCCCGCCAGGAGCCCGTCCGCCGTTTCGAACCGCTGCCGGATCCCGTCGAGGAACTCCGCCGCGGTGCGCAGTGCCACCGCCTGGGTCAGCGCCGCCTTGTTCCCGAACTCGTTGTAGACCGTCTGCCTGCTCACGCCGGCTTTCGCGGCGACGTCGGCCATCCGCAGGCCCGCGTGGCCGCGGTCCGGCAGCAGGTCGGCGGCGGCGTCGAGCAGCGCCTCCCGCAGGGAGGCCTTCGTCCGCTCGGTGAAGCTGGTCACACCCTCACCTTGACACAGATCACACTGCTGTCAAGGCGCTGTACATGATCGGTTGACGTGTAAAACTGTCGGTGGTTGCGGTTACCGTGTTGATCGTGGGCATCACCGTGGGGTTCGACCTCGACATGACACTGATCGACGCCCGGCCGGGTATGGCCGCGGCGATGAACGCGCTGGGCGTCGAATCCGGCCTGCCGCTGGACGGCGAACTGTTCGCGGCCAACCTCGGGCCGCCGCTCGACGACATCCTGCGCGGCTTCGAGGCGCCCGAGGAGCGCATCCCCGGGCTCGTCGACCGGTTCCGCGCGCTGTACCCGGAGATGGTCGTGCCGAGCACGGTCGCGTTGCCGGGGGCGGTCGAGTCGCTCCGCGCGGTCCACAAGGCGGGCGGGCGCACGCTCGTCGTCACCGGGAAGTACGGGCCCAACGCGCAACTGCACGTGGACGCGCTCGGGCTCGACGTCGACGAAGTCATCGGCGAGCTGTGGTCGACGCAGAAAGCCGAAGCGCTCCTGGCCCACGATGCGCGCGTGTATGTCGGAGATCACGCCGGTGACATCCGGGGTGCGCTCGCCGCCGGGGCGATCCCCGTCGGCGTCACCACCGGGCCGTGCGACCGCACGCTCCTGCTGAGCGAAGGCGCCGAGGTGGTGTTCGAGTCGCTGACGGAGTTCCCGGAGTGGTTCGAGAAGACGTTCGCGGGGAGCGTGGTGCCGTAGCCCTATTCCATCCATGCCCCCGCCGCCGCCCTCAACGGAGCAGCTGCGCTGCGCTGCTACTTCTTGGCGCGCGCCTCGATCACCAGCGCGATCAGGCCCAGCGCCAGGCCCAGGGGGGTGATCACCCCGGCGGCGAGGGACAGCCACACCGGCAGGTTCTCCAGGCCGGCGGCGAACATGATGAAGACCGCCAGCACGGCGAGCATGCCGAGGGCGAACAGGCCGATGCCGACGCGCATCAGGAACGGTTTGCCGGGAGTGGCCACGCCGGCCTCCTTCGTCGTGCTCTTCATGACGCATGAGGGTATCCGCCGGTATCGACTTCTCCCCAGGGCCTGTGGCGAGATACCCTTTACCCAGCGCGCCCTGGGTACGCCCCGGGCGCGTTCGTCGTGAGCGGACAGCAGAAAGACTGGTGAGGGAAGTGCCGACCGGCAAGGTCAAGTGGTACGACGCGGAGAAGGGGTTCGGGTTCGTCACGCAGGACGGTGGCGCCGACGTCTACATTCGCAAGGCCGCGCTGCCGCAGGGCGTCGAGGGGCTGAAGGCCGGACAGCGGCTGGAGTTCGGCGTCGCCGACGGCCGCCGCGGTCCGCAGGCGCTCTCCGTCCGGCTGCTCGACCCGCCGCCGTCCGTCGCCGAGGCGCGCCGCCGCCCGGCCGAGGAGCTGCACGGCCTGATCGAGGACATGATCAAGCTGCTCGAGCTGAAGGTGCAGCCGGACCTGCGGCGCAACCGCTACCCGGACCGCAAGCACACCAAGCAGATCGCCGAGATCATGCGCGCGGTGGCCCGGGACATCGACCCCTAAGCCTCGAGCCGGAGGCCCCAGACGTCGCTGGGCAGCAGGCCCGACTCACCGGTGTCCGCGTTGAGCACGGCCGTGTACTTCTGCACGTCCACCGCCGAGATGCGGTCGGCGGGCGTCGGCGGCTTGACCGTGTAGGCGTAGCGGTCCAGCGACGTGAACGGGATCGGGTCGCTCTGCTTGTACTCGCCTTGCGGGGTGACGTACTCGTAGACGATCTGCCAGGGCGAGTCCGCGACTTCGCCGGGCACCGAGATCTGCACCGGCTTGCCCGGGCGGACCTTCAGCGTCTGCGTGTCGCCGTTGGCGCTGCACGGCTGCGCGAGCTTCTGCGTGTAGTCGCACGTGAGCACGGGCGTGGTGTTGATCGTGTGGCCGTCGGCGTAGAAGGTGACCTCGGCCGGGCCGGGTGCCGAACAGCCGGCCACCGCGAACCCACCGGCCGCAAGCAGGGCCACCACCCGGGAACGTCGCATGGGCCCAGACCCTACCGGCGGGCCGTCGGGTCCCTGGGCAGGCCCTGGACCGGGAAGCTGCCGGTCGGCTCGGGCCGCAGCGGCCGGTCGCCGCCGAGGCCCGGCACGAGCGAGCCGCCGCGCTGCACCAGGTACGTCTGGGTGAGGCCGACCGCCAGCACGACGGTGATCACCAGGAAGCCGATCCAGTACGTCGGCGGCAGCAGCAGGCCGACCGCGCCGCCGAGGCACCAGGCCAGCTGCAGCACGGTTTCCGAGCGGCCGAACGCCGAAGCGCGCGACTCCTCGGGCAGGTCTTCCTGGATGACGGCGTCGAGGCTGATCTTGGCCAGCGCGCTGGCCGTCGCGCCGATCAGGCCGACGATCGCGGCCGTGGCCAGGCCGGGCAGGATCGTCGCGACCAGCGCGGCGAGCACGCAGCCCGCCACGCACCCGATGATCACCTGGTCCGGGCTGCCGAAGTGCAGGCGCGAGCCCAGCGCGTTGCCGAGGAACCCGCCGGCGCCCGCCGCGGCGCCGATCACGCCGAGCAGCAGCAGCTGCATGAACGGGGTCTGCCCGCTGCCTTCGGTCTGCGCCTTGACCGCGAACGCGGCGAACATCATGAGGAAGCCGGTGAGCACGCGCACGGAGCCGTTGCCCCACAGCGCGACGACGATGTGGCGCCCCAGCGGCTGACGCCGTTTCTTCTCCTTCGGGTGCGCCGAAAGGGACGTCGGCACCTCGCCCTCGGTCGCCTCCACCCAGGCGGGGATCCGCATCGACTGCACGGCCGCGGCGACGCAGATCAGCGCGGTGAACCACAGCGCGCCCGCGGACCCGGTGACCGCGTTGACGCCGCTGGCCAGCGCACCGAACACGCCGGCGGCGACCAGGCCGAACGTGGTCAGCCGGGCGTTCGTCTTGGAGAGCGTGATCTCCGACGGCAGCACCCGGGGTGTCACGGCGGCCTTGAGCACGGTGAACGACTTCGACAGCACCATCATCCCGAGCGCGGCCGGGTAGAGCAGCCAGTCGTCGAAGTGCAGCGCCATCACGACGGCCATCAGCCCCTGGCCGACCGAGGACGCGCACATCGCCAGCCGCCTGCCGCGCTGCACCTTGTCGAGCGCGGGCCCGATCACCGGGGCGACCAGCGCGAACGGCGCGATCGTGATGAGCAGGTAAAGCGCCACCTTGCCCTTGCTCTCGCCGCTGGTCGCGGCGAAGAAGAGGGTGTTGGCCAGCGCGATCGCCATCGCCGCGTCGCTGGCGTAGTTCAGCATCACGGCGTAGGTCAGTGAGGTCAGGCCGGACTTCTCGGCGCCGTCGGCCTTCGTCGCGCGCTGGAAGGCGTCGACGGCCTGGCCGGTCAGCTGGCGGCTGCGCATCGCCGCCACCCGGGTGACGGTGATCTTCTTCGGCAGCTTCGGCGTGCCACCCGGCGTCCGCGGTTCCTCACGCGGCGGCGGTTCCTGCTCCGGCGGCCGCGGTTCGCCCGCGTAACCGCCGGTGTCGTAGTGCTCGTACTCGCCGCTGCCGGGGTGGCGTTCACCCTGGTAGAAGCCACCGCGCGGCGGCGGCTCGCGGCGCACCGGCTCGGTGCGGTGGGGGTCGTACGGCCGGGCCCCGCGCGGGGGCGGCGGCCGGCGCGTGGCGGCGGTGGGTGCTTCGGTCGCGTCCGGCGCCCAGCGCCCGGCGGCTTCGGGACGGTCCGCGCGCGGCCGGAAGTCCAAGCGGCGCGGGACGCCGGAACCGGGCGCCGCGCAGGCCAGGTCCTGGCGCGACGC
>JARAWT010000116.1:0-16356 GCA_033793495.1 Streptomyces sp. MN03-5084-2B
CAAGCAACACACCCCGACCAACCCCGGACCCAAGGCCCAGCGTCACCCGAAGCGGGTTATTCCTAGCAGTTTTTGGTGGGACACCCACTCAATCGCTATTCGCGAGAGCTTGGTTCGTGTCCCGGCGGCCACCCGGTTTCCCTGGCGACTTGGAGAACTTTACACCCCTCCGGAGGGCCCGGAACAGGGGGGTACCTTAACCGCGTTCCCGCAGGTCAGGCCCCTGTTTCGGGCCGCCGGGGCGGTCAGCCGCCGAGCGCGACGCCGGCGACGTTGCGCTTGCCCTTGCGGACGACGAGCCACTTGCCGTGGAGGGCGTCTTCGCGGGACGGCTTCCACTCCTCGTCCGCGATCTTCACGTTGTTGACGTACGCGCCGCCCTCCTTGAGGGTGCGGCGCGCGGCGCCCTTGCTGTCCACCAGCCCCGCGGCGAGCAGCAGGTCGACGATCGTCGCGTCACCGGACGGGTCGACCTTGCCGTTCGGCACCTCGGCCATCGCCGCGTCGAGGGTGCGTTCGTCCAGCTCACCGAGCTCGCCGCGGCCGAAGAGCGCCTGGCTGGCGTTGATCACCTGCCGGGTCTGCTCCTCCCCGTGCACCAGCGTGGTGAACTCCTCCGCCAGCCGCTTCTGCGCGGCGCGCAGGTGGGGGCGCTGTTCGGTGTCCTCCGCCAGCGCGGCGATCTCGTCCTGGGTGAGGAAGGTGAACATCCGCAGGTAGCGGACCACGTCGGCGTCACCCACGTTGACGAAGTACTGGTACCAGGCGTACGGCGAGGTCATCTCCGGGTCGAGCCAGAGGTTCCCGCCGCCGGTGGACTTGCCGAACTTGCGGCCCTCGGCGTCGGTGACCAGCGGCGCGGTCAGCGCGTGCACGCTCGCGCCGTCGGTTCGCCGGATCAGGTCGACGCCGCCGATGAGGTTGCCCCACTGGTCGGAGCCGCCGACCTCCAGCTTGCAGCCGTACTGGCGGTGCAGTTGCAGGTAGTCCTGCGACTGCAGGAGCAGGTAGCTGAACTCGGTGTACGACATGCCGTCGCCTTCGAGCCGGCGCTTCACCGTCTCCCGGTTGAGCATGACGTTGATCGAGAAGTGCTTCCCGACGTCGCGCAGGAACTCCAGCGCGGTCTGCTGCCCGGTCCAGTTGAGGTTGTTCTCGACGATCGCGCCGGTCGGCGAGTCGTCGAAGTCGACGAACCGTTCGAGCTGGCCGCGGATGCGCCCGGCCCAGTCGGCGACGACGTCGAGGGTGTTCAGCGTGCGCTCGCCGGTGTCGCGCGGGTCGCCGATCATCCCGGTCGCGCCGCCGGCCAGCACGATCGGCCGGTGGCCGGCGCGCTGGAACCGCTTGAGCATGAGCAGCGGGACCAGGTTGCCGGCGTGCAGGCTGGGCGCGGTCGGGTCGAAGCCGCAATAGAGCGTCACGGGACCCTGGTCGAGCTCGCGCCGGAGGGCGTCGATGTCGGTGGACTGCGCGATCAGGCCGCGCCAGGACAGCTCGTCGAGGATGTGTTCGCTCACGCCTGTAGATCCTCCCGCACCAGGTCAACCGACTAAACGGCGGGTCGGACCCGCCGCTTCCCGCCGCGGCGGTAGGCGGACACGGCGGGCGAGCCGTCGACCCAGAACCGCCACGGCGTGTCCATCGCCATCGCGACGCCGACGCGCGGGCCGCTGCGGACCCGGTCGATCGGCACGCGCTCGCCCGCGTACAGCCGGACCGGCGACCCCGGGTCGGTCAGGTCGACGCCGTTCTCCTGCCGGTCGATGCGCAGCACCGAGGTGAGGATCGCCGGGCCCTTGGCGAGCTCGCCGGTCCCCCGCGCGTTCGGCCGCCGCTTGCGGACGACGTCGAGGCCGGTGACGACCTCGCCCGCCCGCAGCAGCACCGCCCCCGCCACGCCGTCGGTCGAGCCGACGATGTTCGCGCAGAAGTGCATCCCGTAGACGAAGTAGACGTACAGGTGCCCGGCCGGGCCCCACATGACGGCGTTGCGCGGGGTGCGGCCGCGGTAGCAGTGCGACGCCGGGTCGTCCTCGCCGCGGTAGGCCTCGACCTCGACCAGCCGGACACCGACCGTCCCGTCGGGGCCGTCGGCCTCCAGGACCGAGCCGAGCAGCAGGTGGGCCAGGTCGACCGGGTCGAGGGCCAGCTCGTCGCGGGTGAACAACCGGCCTGCGTCGCCGCTCAAACGGATTCCTCTCCTCGACTGCCTGGCCCGGCCACCTTAACTCTTGAGCGATCGCTCAAACTTCTCTACAGTCGATTTGAGCAGTCGCTCAAACTCTGAGGGGAGCCGCGAGATGCCACCGAAGGCGCTCTACGTCGAGACGCTGATCCGCACGGACCTCGACACGCTGTGGCGGTACACGCAGGACCCGGACCTGCACCGGCGCTGGGACCTGCGCTTCGCCGACCTCAGCCCGATCGAAGGGCACGACGGTCCCTCCCGTTACGCCTCGCGGTTCCTCGGGGTGACGGTCACCGGCGTCGCGGTGAGCGTGGCATCGCGCACCTGGCCTGGCGGCTCGCGCATCTCGGCACTGCGGTTCGCCTCCGCCAACCCGCTGTCGCTGATCAGCGCGGGCGCCGAGTTCTGGCACTACACGCCGGTCGGCGACGGCGTCCGGTTCGTCACCGGCTTCGACTACGGCACCCGATGGGGACGCTTCGGCCGCGCGGCGGACCGGCTGTTCCGCCCGCTGTTCGGCTGGATGACGGCCTGGTCGTTCGACCGACTGCGGATCTGGCTCGAGACCGGGATGCCACCCGAGGAACAGCTCTTGACCGAGCCCTCGGCCGCCCGCTGCGGCCGGACCCGCCCGCGCGCGGAAGTCGTGGCGCGGTGACCGGCGTCTTCGAGCGCCCGCTCGGCGTGGACTTCGCGGAGGGGTGAGCGGGGCGGTGAAGCCACTTCGTGAGAAGGTCATGGACCGATGAGCACCGGCCGGAACTCCAGTTCGCAGGACACGAAGCAGCGGCTCGTGGACGGCGTGCTGGAAGTCGTGCGGCAGCAGGGCATCACCGCCGTCTCCGCCCGGTCGGTTGCCGGCGCCGCGGGGGCGAACCAGGCGCTGGTCTTCTACCACTTCGGCAGCGTCGAGGAGCTCGTCGCGCAGGCGTGCGTCTCCGCGACCGAAGCCCGCGTCGCCCTCTATCGGGACCGCTTCGCCGCGGTGGCCACGGTCGGCGAGCTGCTGGCCCTCGGCCGGGAGATCCGGACTGCGGAACGCGCGGAAGGCAACCTGGCTCTGCTGGCCCAGACCCTGGCCGGGGCGCAGGGCAGCGAACGGCTCGCCGAAGCGACCCGCGAGGGCCTGGACAAGTGGATCACCGAGGTCCGGACGGCGCTCGAACGCGTGCTCGCGGGGTCGCCGCTGGCCGAGCTCGCGGACCCCGACGGACTGGCCCACGCCGTGTCCACCGGGTTCCTCGGGCTGACGCTGTTCGACACGGTCGACCCCGAGGGCGCCGAGCAGGCCGTCGCCGCGCTGGAGCGGCTGGCCGTGCTCGTCGACGTCCTGGACGGGCTCGGCCCGGTGGCCACGCGGGCCGTCCGGGCCAAGCTCCGCAAGACCCTCAGTTGAGCCACTGACGAGCGGCGGTGACCCGCTCCTCGAGCCGGGCACGCTGTTCGGCCACACGCACCGGCGCCGTGCCGCCTCGGGCGTCACGGGACTTCACCGAGCCTTCGACGGTGAGGACTTCGCGCACCGCGGGGGTGAGCGCCGGGTTGATCTTCTCGAACTCCTCGTCGGTCAGCTCGTCCAGGCCGACGCCGCGGGACTCGGCGACGCGGACGCTCTCGCCCGCGGCCTCGTGCGCGACGCGGAACGGGACGCCCTGGCGCACCAGCCACTCGGCGATGTCGGTGGCCAGGGTGAAGCCGGCCGGGGCCAGCTCGGCGAGCCGGTCGGTGTGGAAGGTGAGCGTTTCCAGCATGCCGGCGATCGCCGGGAACAGGAGCTCGAGCTGCTCGACCGAGTCGAACACCGGCTCCTTGTCCTCCTGCAGGTCGCGGTTGTAGGCCAGCGGCTGCGCCTTGAGGGTGGCCAGCAGGCCGGTGAGGTTGCCGATCAGCCGGCCCGCCTTGCCGCGCGTCAGCTCGGCGACGTCCGGGTTCTTCTTCTGCGGCATGATCGAGCTGCCGGTGGCCCAGGCGTCGTCCAGCGTGACGTAGCCGAACTCGGCGGTGTTCCAGATGATCACCTCTTCGGCGATCCGGGACAGGTTCACCGCGAGCATCGCGACGGCGAAGGCGAACTCGGCGACGAAGTCGCGCGAAGCGGTGCCGTCGATGGAGTTCTCGACGCTGGTGGCGAAGCCCAGCTCCTCCGCGACGGCCTCGGGGTCGAGGCCCAGCGAGGAACCGGCGAGCGCCCCCGAGCCGTACGGCGACTCGGCCGTGCGGGCGTCCCAGTCCTGCAGGCGTGAGACGTCCCGCAGCAGCGCCTGGCCGTGGGCCATCAGGTGGTGGGCGAGCAGCACCGGCTGGGCGTGCTGCAGGTGCGTCCGGCCGGGCAGGATCGCGTCGGGGTGCCGCTTCGCCTGCGAAACCAGCGCGTCGATGACTTCCAGGGTGCCGGCGACGACCCGGCGGGCGGCGTCGCGCAGCCACATCCGGAACAGCGTGGCCACCTGGTCGTTGCGGGAGCGGCCGGCGCGCAGCTTGCCGCCGAGCTCGGTCCCCGCGCGCTCCAGCAGGCCGCGTTCGAGGGCCGTGTGCACGTCCTCGTCGGCGATCGTCGGGGTGAACGTCCCCGACGCGACGTCCTGCGCGAGCGTGTCCAGCGCGGCCAGCATGCCGGCGAGCTCGTCGTCGCTGAGCAGGCCCGCCTTGCGCAGCACGCGAGCGTGCGCGCGGGACCCGGCGATGTCGTAGGGCGCCAGGCGCCAGTCGAAGTGCGTCGACGCGCTCAGCGCGGCCATGGCCTCCGCCGGACCGCTGGCGAACCGGCCGCCCCACAGCTGCACCGGCTGCTCGTTCCCGCTCACTGTTCTCGCTTCTCCTCGGTGTTCGTCGGTTGCAGGTCTTCGGCCGTCACGTGGCCGTCGTGCAGGACCAGGCGGACTTGGCCCGAAACGGCGTGGTTCAGGGTGGCGCATCCGCGGCCGGGCTGCCGCTCGAGGGCGGCACACGCCTCGCCGCGGCCGATCCGCTGCGCCTCGCCGCGCGCGCTCAGCATCCGGCGCGCTTCGGCGACGGAAACGGTCTCGCCGTCGATCGCCACCGGGATCCCGCGGTCGAAGGTGATCACGACCTCGTCCGGCGCGAGGAACTCGCCCTCGGCCGGGAAGATGTCGCCGATCGCGATCATGGCGATCCTTCGTCCGCCGATCGCTGGGCGAGGGCGGCGAAGCGCTCGGCCAGTTCCTTGCCCGTCAGGGGCTCGCGCGCGATGACGGCGACGGTGTCGTCCCCCGCGATCGAGCCGACGACCTCCTCCAGGGCCGCCCGGTCGATCGCGCTGGCCAGGAACTGCGCCGCGCCCGGCGGCGTCCGCAGCACCATCAGGTTGCCGGACGAATCCGCCGAGACCATCAGCTCGGCCAGCAGCCGCGAAAGCCGGGACGTGCCGCCCTGCACCCCGCGGACCGGGCTGCCGTCCTCGGGGATGACGTAGACCGGCGCGCCCGAGTCCGGCCCGCGCAGCTTGACCGCGCCGAGCTCGTCGAGGTCGCGCGACAGCGTTGCCTGGGTGACCTCGATGCCTTCGGCGGCCAGCAGCTTGGCCAGCTCGGTCTGGCTGCGGATGGTCGTGGTGGACACGAGCTCGGTGATCCTCGCCTGTCTGCCCACCCGGCTGCCGGTCATCGCCTGCTCTCCTCGAAGAGCCAGACCAGCAGCGCCTTCTGGGCGTGCAGCCGGTTCTCGGCCTCGTCCCAGACCGCGCTGGCCGGGCCGTCGATCACCTCGTCGGTGATCTCCCAGCCGCGGTGCGCCGGCAGGCAGTGCAGCACGATCGCCTCGTCCGCCGCCTTCTTCAGCAGCTCGGTGTTGACCTGGAGGGCGCGGAACGGGCCCACCCGGTCGAGCCCGTCGTTCTCCTGCCCCATCGACGTCCACGTGTCGGTGACGAGCACGTCCGCGCCGTCGACCGCCGCGTACGGGTCGGTGAAGACGGTGGCCGTGCCGCCGGTCTCGCTCGCCCGCTTCTTCGCGTCCAGCATCACACCCTGGTCCGGCTGGAAGCCGACCGGCGAGACGACCCGGACGTGCATCCCGGCGGTGACCCCGCCGAGCAGCAGCGAGTGCGCCATGTTGTTGGCGCCGTCGCCGAGGTAGACGAGGGTGAGGCCCTCGAGCTTGCCCTTGCGCTCGCGGATCGTCATCAGGTCGGTGAGCACCTGGCATGGGTGGAACTCGTCGGTGAGGGCGTTGACCACGGGGATCGACGCGGCCGACGCCATCGTCTCGATGCGCTTCTGCGCGAAGGTCCGCCACACGATTCCGTCGACGTAGCGCGAGAGGACCCGCGAAGTGTCTTCGATGGTCTCTTCGCGGCCGAGCTGCATCGAGCGGCCGTCGACGATCACCGGGTGACCGCCGAGCTGGCTGATGCCGACCTCGAACGAGAAGCGGGTGCGCGTCGAGTTCTTCTCGAAGATCGCCGTCACGGACTTGCCGGCCAGGGTCTTGTTGCCGAGCGGGTCGGCCTTGAGCGCGTCGGCGAGGTCGAGGATGGCCTTCTGCTCGGCCGGACTGACGTCGTCGTCGCGGAGGAAGTGGCGCAGCATCAGTCGGAGTCCTTCGTGGTGGAGTCGAGCGCGTTCGGAAGGGCGGCGAGGAAGCCTTCGGCCTGGTCCCCGTCGAGCACGAGCGGGGGCGCGAGCCGGATGGCGTCCGGTGCGACCGGGTTGACGAGGTAGCCGGCGGCCTGGACGGCCTGGGCGACCGCCGCCGAGACGGGCCGCTTCAGGGCGATGCCGAGCAGCAGCCCGGACCCGCGCACCCCGGCGACGAGCGGGTGCCCCAGCGCTTCGACGCCCGCGGCGATGTCCTTGCCCAGCGAGGCGACGTGGTCGAGGAGGTTCTGGGCGGCGATGGTCTTCAGCACGGCCAGGCCGGCCGCGCAGCAGACCGGGTTGCCGCCGAAGGTGGTGCCGTGCTGGCCCGGCTTGAGCAGGTCACCCGCCGCGCCGACGCCGATCACCGCGCCCAGCGGCAGCCCGCCGCCGAGCCCCTTCGCCAGGGTGATGACGTCCGGGACGATGCCGGCCTGCTGGTAGCCGAACCAGGTGCCGAGCCTGCCGAGGCCGGTCTGCACCTCGTCGAGCACCAGCAGCGTGCCGGTGGCCTTGGTGATTTCGCGGGCGGCCTGCAGGTAGCCGTCCGGCGCCGGGATGACGCCGGCCTCGCCGAGCACCGGCTCCAGGAAGACGGCCGCGGTTTCGGTGTCGACGGCGGCCTTCAGCGCCGCGACGTCCCCGAACGGCACGTGCTCCACGCCGGGCACCAGCGGCTTGAAGGCGTCGCGCTTGGCGGGCTGTCCGGTCAGCGTGAGCGCGCCCATGGTCCGGCCGTGGAACGCGCCTTCGGCGGCGACCACCTTGGTGCGCCCGGTCAGCCGGCTGATCTTCAGCGCGGCTTCGTTGGCCTCGGCGCCGGAGTTGACGAACAGCACCTTGCCGTGGCCGGTGAGGCCGGCGACGTCGAGCAGCGCCTCGGCGAGCTCGACGGCGACAGGGTTGACGTAGAGGTTCGAGGTGTGGCCGAGCCGCTTGATCTGCTCGGTGACGGCTTCGACGACGGCCGGGTGCGCGTGGCCGAGCGCGTTGACGGCGATGCCGCCGACGAGGTCGACGTACTCCTGGCCGTCGGCGTCCCACACCTTCGCGCCTTCGCCGCGGACCAGCGTCAGCTTGGGGGTGCCGTAGTTGTCCATGAGGGCGGACTGCCAGTGCGCCTGGCCGTCCACATTGGACGTGAGGTCGGTCACGGGAGCTCCGTTTCGGGGAAGACCATGGTGCCGATGCCGCGCGAGGTGAAGACCTCCAGCAGCACCGAGTGGGCGAGGCGGCCGTCGATCACGTGCGCCCGGCGCACGCCGCCGCGGATGGCGCGCACGCACGCCTCCATCTTCGGGATCATGCCGCTGGCCAGGCCGGGCAGCATGGTCTCGAGGCGGTCGACGCGGATGCGGTCGATCAGCGACGACCGGTCGGGCCAGTTCGCGTACAGGCCTTCGACGTCGGTGAGCACCACGAGCTTTTCGGCGCCCAGCGCGGCCGCGAGCGCCCCCGCGGCCGTGTCGGCGTTGACGTTGTGCACGACGCCGTCGACGTCCGGGGCGACCGTGGACACGACCGGGATGCGCCCGGCGTTGACGATGTCGAGGACGGCGTCCGGGTTGACCTCGGCGACCTCGCCGACGAGGCCGATGTCGACCTGCTCACCGTCCACAGTGGCCTGTTTACGCTCGGCGGTGAACAGCCGGGCGTCCTCGCCGGAGATGCCGACCGCGTACGGCCCGTGGGCGTTGATCAGCCCGACGAGCTCGCGGCTGACCTGGCCGGTGAGCACCATCCGGACGATGTCCATCGTCTCCGGCGTGGTGACCCGCAGGCCGCCCTTGAACTCGCCTTCGACGCCGAGGCGCTTGAGCATCGCGGTGATCTGCGGGCCGCCGCCGTGCACGACGACCGGGCGCAGGCCGGCCAGCCGGAGGAACACCATGTCCTCGGCGAAGGCCGCCTTCAGCTGGTCGTCGATCATCGCGTTGCCGCCGTACTTCACCACCACGGTGGCCCCGTGGAACCGCTGCAGCCAAGGCAGCGCCTCGATCAGCACCCCGGCCTTTTCGGCCGCCGTCGCGAGTCGTTCGTCCGCGGAAATCAGAGCCTCCTGGTTCATGAGGAGTACGCGCTGTTCTCTTCGACGTAACCGTGCGAAAGATCCGTGGTGTAGATGGTGGCCGTGCTCCCGCCGACGCCGAGGTCGACGACGATTTCGATGGCCCGGCCGGTGAGGTCCGCCTCGGACCGGTCGGCGGCGGGCACGCCCTGGGCGAACAGCGTGACGCCGTTGATCGCGATCGACACGGCGTCCGGGTCGATGCGGGCGGGCACCCGGCCGAGCGCCATGGCGATCCGGCCCCAGTTCGGGTCGGAGCCGAACAGCGCCGTCTTGACCAGGTTGTCCTCGGCGATCGTGCGGGCGACGGCGATCGCGTCGGCCTCCGTGGCCGCGCCGCGCACGGTGACGTCGACGTCCTTGGTCGCGCCCTCGGAGTCCGCGCGCAGCTGGAGGACGAGGTCGTGGCTGACCGCGGTGAGCAGCTCGGTGAGTTCGGTTTCGGTGGGCTCGACCCCGCTCGCGCCGGACGCCAGCACCAGGACGGTGTCGTTGGTGGACGTGCCGCCGTCGACGTCGAGCCGGTCGAAGGTCACGTGGGTCGCCGCGCGCAGGGCACGGTCGAGGGTCTCCTTGTCCACCACGGCGTCGGTGGTCAGCACCGAGAGCATGGTGGCGAGGTTCGGCGCGAGCATGCCCGCGCCCTTGGCAAAGCCGCCGACGCTCCAGCCGCTGTCGTGCTTCCCGAAGGCCTGCTTCGGTTTCGTGTCCGTGGTCATCACGCCCTTGGCGGCGTTGAGGCTCGCCTCCGGCCCGGCGTCGAGGGCCTTGACGGCGATGTCCACTCCGGACAGGACCGCGTCCATCGGCAGCCGCTCGCCGATCAGGCCCGTGGAGCAGACGGCGACCTCGATCGCGCCCGCCTGCAGGACCTCGGCGACCTTCTCGGCCGTGGCGTGGGTGTCCTGGAAGCCGCCCGGGCCGGTCGCCGCGTTGGCGCCGCCCGAGTTGAGGACGACGGCCTTCAGCCGCTGTTGCTTGAGCACCTCCTGCGACCACAGCACCGGCGCGGCCTTGATGACGTTGCGGGTGAACACCCCCGCGGCGACGTCGAGCGGCCCGTCGTTGACGACCAGCGTGAGGTCGAGCGCGCCGGAGGCCTTGATCCCGGCGGCGACGCCGGCGGCGCGGAAGCCCTGGGGGCCGGTGACGGTCACGGTGCCACTCCTACGGTGGGAAGCCCGGTGGTTTCCGGGAGGCCGAGGGCCAGGTTCATCGACTGGACGGCACCGCCGGCGGTGCCCTTGGTGAGGTTGTCGATCGCGGCGACGACGACCAGGCGCTTCGCGTCGGCGTCGACCGTGACCTGCAGCTGGGTGTTGTTCGAGCCGAGCGTCGCCGAGGTCGTCGGCCAGGCCCCCGCGGGCAGCAGCTGGACGAACGGCTCCGCGTCGTAGGCCTTCTCGTACGCCGCGCGGACGGCGGCCTCGTCGACGTCACCCTTCAACGGGGCGCTCGCCGTGGTGAGGATGCCGCGGGGCATCGGCGCGAGCACCGGAGTGAAGGACACGGTGACCTTCTCCCCCGCGACGGCCGAGAGGTTCTGCGCGAACTCGGGGGTGTGGCGGTGGGCGCCGCCGACGCCGTACGCGCTCGCCGAGCCCATCACCTCGGAGCCGAGCAGGTTCGGTTTGAGGCTCTTGCCGGCGCCGGAGGTGCCGGTGACCGCGACGATCGTGACGTCGGGCTCGATCAGCCCGGCGGCGAACGCGGGCGCCAGGGCCAGCGAGCCGCCGGTCGGGAAGCAGCCGGGCACGGCGATGCGCTTGGTGCCGGCGAGCCTTTCGCGGACACCCGGCAGCTCGGGCAGGCCGTACGGCCACTGCCCGGCGTGGTCGCCGCCGTACCAGCGCTGCCAGTCGCCCGCGTCGGCCAGGCGGTGGTCGGCGCCGAGGTCGACCACCAGGACGTCCGGGCCGAGCTTCGCCGCGATCTCCGCGGAGTGCCCGTGGGGCAGCGCGAGGAAGACGACGTCGTGGCCGGCGAGGGTCTCCGGCGTCGTCTCGGTCAGGACGCGGTCGGCGAGGGGCACGAGGTGGGGCTGGTGGACGCCGAGCTTCGTGCCCGCGCTGCTGGCGGCCGTGAGCGCGCCGATCTCGACCCCGGGATGGGTCAGGAGCAGGCGCAGCAGCTCACCACCCGCGTACCCGCTGGCTCCGGCCACCGCGATGTTCACCGTCATACGCATGATTATGCACGCCCTTGCAAGTCTAAACAAACCCGGAGTGGTGGCCGCCACCTTGGGATGCTGGGCCCATGACGGACACCCCGGCCCGGTTGCTCGGCCTGCTTTCGCTGCTCCAGACGCCCCGCGAGTGGCCGGGCAGCGAACTCGCCGAGCGCATGGGCGTCAGCCCGCGCACCATCCGCCGCGACATCGACCGGTTGCGCGACCTCGGCTACCCGGTCGAGGCCAGCCGTGGCGTGGCGGGCGGGTACCGGCTGGTCGCCGGCACCGCGATGCCACCGCTCGTGCTCGACGACGAGGAAGCCGTCGCCATCGCGGTGGGGCTGCGGACGGCGGCGGGCCAGACGGTCGACGGCATCGAGGAAGCGTCCGTGCGCGCGCTGGCCAAGCTGGAGCAGGTGCTGCCGGCGCGGTTGCGCCGGCGGGTGGGCACGATCGGCACCGCGACGGTCGCCGTGCCGGCCACCGGGCCCGTCGTCGACCCGGCGCAGCTGACGGTGTTCGCCGGGGCGATCGCCAACCACGAGACCGTCCGGTTCCGCTACCGCGCCCACGACGGGGCCGAGACCCGCCGCCGGGCCGAGCCGCTCCGGCTGGTCGCCGCGGGCCGCCGCTGGTACCTGGTCGCGTACGACCTCGACCGGGCGGACTGGCGCGTCTTCCGCGCCGACCGCGTCCGCGACGCGCAGGCCACCGGCGGCCGGGCGGTGCCGCGCGAGCCGCCCGCCGCGGACCTGGCCGCCTACGTCCTCGACCGGTTCTACGACCTGGCGCCGACGCACCGGGCGGTGGCCGTCCTCGCCGAACCGGCGTCGCAGATCGGCCCCCGCCTCGGCCAGGCGGCGGGCGAGCTGACCGACCTCGGCGACGGCCGGTGCCGGTGGCGCAGCCACACCGACACCGTGGACTGGCTCGCGTTCCGGCTGCTGGGGCTGGGGTGCGCGTTCACGGTCGAGGAACCACCCGAGCTGGTGGCGCACCTGAAGGTGCTGGCCGCCCGCGCGGCCGCGGCGGTGCCGGACTGATCGGCGTGGGGTCGTCCCGTGGTGCAACACTGCACCCCTCCTCTCGGTGTCCTTCGCTGCCTGGCGATCAGAAATTCATCCGGCGCCAGTCGAACTCCTGCCGCCAGCTGTCGTCGCCCGCGGCGAAGCCGGTGAACGCCCGGACGATCCGGGACCGGACCGCCACTTCGGCGCGGAAGTGCCGATCTGGCAGCCCTTCGCGGTGTTCCAGCGCGAACCAGCCCCGGCGGGTGGCCGCCTGCTCGCCGAAGCCGGCCTGGACGTAGTGGTCGCCTCGATCGAGGACCGCGAACCAGTTCTCGGGCGACAACCGCTCCAACGCGGCCTCGATCGCGGCCGCGCCGGGATCCTCGATCCGCGATCCGTCGCAGGCGGACAACACCAGCACGGGATCGCCACGCAAGGCGGGCGGGAGGTACACCGCGCCGTCCTGCGGGTCGTAGAGGACGAGCCCGTGGCGCTCGGCCAGCTCCTGGACGAACACGACGACCACGTCGGGCGTGGACCAGCCCATCGACATGAGCACCGCATCGCCGAGCACGGCCGGCTCCGCGGACCAGGGACTGTCCGGCAACTCGTCCCCGGGCGCGCCGGACGGCACCGGGTAGCGCGCGGTCAGCTCGCGGCGGAACGCCACCGCCCGCAGGCCGTCCGGGAGCGCGCCCGGTTCCAGCGCCGTGAGCTCGAGGTACTTGCGGGTTGCTTCCGCCGCGGTCACGGCCGCGGTTTCACGCCAGACGGCGAGGGTGAAGCTCATCGGGCTGCTCCGTTCGTACGGACGAGGAGGACGACCCGGTGGGCCGGTCCACCCTGCGGACCGGCCCACCGCCGACAGTCAGCCCGGCGCACCTCCGTCCAGGTCCGTGCGCCTGCTCGGCGGCACGGGGAGGTAGCAGCCCGGGTTCTCCGGGTCGCAGCCCACGCGCGGCAGACGGGCTCGGATGCCGCCGGGTGTCCGCTCGAAGAACGCCGCGAGCTGCGCGACGCTCTCCCCCGCGATCCACCGGCTCTCCAGCTCCGCGTCCGACTCCTCGCTCCACGGGCGGCCCTGCTGGGCGGGACGGTCCGCGGATCTTCGCCGCGGCCCGCGGCCCGCACCGGTCGCGGACAGCAATCCGTCCGCGACGAGCTCCGCCACCGTGTCCGCCACCGCGACGTCCAGGTCGAGGCTGCCCTCGGCGACCGCTTCGCCGCCGGGGCCACCGGCTTCCAGGGTGATCATCACCCGGGGGGTGGGTTCGGCGCGGTCGACGTCCGTCCTGGTCGCGACCACGATCTGGTAGGTGTTCTCCGCTGCCCGGATCTCGGTCCGGCGCTCTTCGATGATCGACATGCCACGAAGCTAGCGCGCACCCCCGACAATTTTCGGCCACGCGCTGCTCACGGCCCGTTCCGCTCCGAAATTGTCGGACCCCTGCTCTAACGTCCCCGGCGACCACGAACCGTCACGAGGAGGCGACGATGGGACACCGGCGGACAAGACGCTGCCCCGGTCCGGAAGAACCGGGCCGGGGCAGCTGGGTGAAGCCGTTTCGCTCAGAAGTGCAGCAGCTGGGCCAGCGTGCTCTGCTTCTCCTGGGCGGCCTTCGCGGAGTTGTCCGACTTCTGCGCCGCGGGCTCGTTGGGTACCGGCACCGGGCTGCACTGGACGTCGGAGTGGTTGCCGGGCTGACGCTTCGGCAGGGTGCCGTTCGCCAGGTAATCGGCGATCTTGTCGTCCACACAGGACACCCCGGACAGCGAACCGGCGTGCGTGGTCCCGCCCGGCGCGCTGATCAGGCTCGAGTTCGGGAACCGCTTCCGTACCTCGAGGCTGCCGGCGTACGGCGTGGCGGCGTCGAGCTCTTCGCTGATGAGCAGGGCACCGGCCACCTTGCGGCCGTCGATGTCCACCGGCTTGCCCGCCTTCGCCGGCCAGTACACGCAGGGCGCGTTGAACCAGGCGTTGCCCCAGGTCTCGAACGGGGCCTTGAAGTAGGTCAGCCAGTTGTCGACCCGCCACTGGTTCCAGTTGGTCGGCCACTGCACGTCGGTGCACTGCACGCCCAGGTACACGGCGAAGCCGTTGTCCTCGCCCGGCGGGTTCGAGTTGTCGTAGAGCGCCTTGAGCGTCTGCCAGTCACCCTTGTGCACGTAGCCGTCGAAGGCCTGGGCCATTTGCACCCAGCCGAAGACGTAGTAGCCGGCCTGCAGGAAGATGTCGGTCCACTCGTCGCCGCCGATGACCCCGCCCGCCGGGTCCTTGGCGAGCTTGCGCTGCGTGGCGTACCACAGCTTCTCGACCGCGTCGCCGGTCTTGCCCAGGTGGTAGACGTCGTCGTACTTCGCGAGCCAGTCGAAGTAGATCTTGATGTTCTTGTCGAAGGCGACGTCCTGGTCGAGGTTGGCCTGGTACCAGACCTTCCGCGGGTCGACGTTGCCGTCCAGCACCATCCGGCGCACGTTCTTCGGGTACAGCGTGCTGTACACCTGGCCGAGGTAGGTGCCGTAGGAGAAGCCGTAGTAGTTGATCTGCTTCTCGCCGAGCGCCTTGCGCAGGCTGTCCATGTCCTGCGCGACGTCGGTCGTCTTGAGGTGGTCGAGGATCTCGCCGTTCTTGCGGCACGCGTCGGCGTACCCCTTCGAGCGGGCGAGCCAGGTCTTCTCCAGCTGCACGGTGGTCGGCACGTACGCCGGCCGGTTGTAGCTGAAGTATTTCCCGTCGCAGCTGATGGCGGGCTTGCTGGACCCGACGCCCCGCGGGTCGAAGCCGATCCAGTCGTAGTTGTCGCCGGCGTGGTTCGGCACGTACTTGCCGAGCACCGACAGGCCGAGGCCGGAGCCACCCGGGCCACCCGGGTTCACCAGCATGATGCCCTGGGACTGCGCGGTCTTGTGCTTGATCCGCGAGACCGCGACCGAGACCTTCTTCCCGCCCGGCTTCGCGTAGTCCATCGGCACTTCGAGGAAGCCGCACTCGGCGCCGTCGGCCTTCAGGCTCTCCGACGCGCAGGGGCCCCAGGCGATCGGCGCGGGGGTGAACTGCACCCCGGTGTCGGCCGAGGCGGCGGGCGCGGCGGCCATCAGCCCGGCCGCGAGCCCCGCGGCGGCGATGGCGGCAACGATTCGTTTCACAGTCGTCCTTTTCGTCCGCATTCGACGGCGTTCGCCAGATTTCGACGAAACTACCGGCAACCTCGGTCAATCTCGCTGACCGACGCGACTTCCGCCATCCGCCTTTCGTTGGTTTCTGGTTGGGCCGCACGCGGCGGAACTGTCGGTGGCCGGCAGTACGCTCGCCGAACGCCGGAGCCCGACGGAGGACCGATGAGCGCGGACGAAAAGCTGGTCCAGGCGATCCGCGCCGGGCTGGCGGAGCTGGCCGACCCGGCGAAAGCGCCGGCGATGCAGGCGTACATGAAGTCGGCCATGCCCTTCCGCGGCGTGGCGAAACCCGAGCGCAGCGCGCTCCTCAAGCGGGTGCAGGCTGCCCACACATTGCCTGATCGGGTGACATTCTCGGCGACCGTCCTGGAGTTGTGGCGTGCGGCCGAATTCCGCGAGGAGCGTTACGCGGCCGTCGATCTTTCCGGGTACCGGGCGTATCGGAGGTGGCAGGACCCGGACCTGGTCCCGGTGTACGAGGAAATGATCGTCGGCGGGGCCTGGTGGGACTACGTCGACGAAGTCGCCATCCGGCGGATCGGCCCGATCCTCCGGGAGCACCGCCCCCGGATGACACCGATCATGCTGGCGTGGGCACACGACGGCGACCTCTGGCGCCGCCGGACGGCGATCATCTGCCAGGTGGGCGCCAAGGAGGAAACGGACACGGACCTGCTCACCCGCGCGATCGAGCCGGCGATCGCCGAGCCGGAGTTCTTCCTGCGCAAGGGAATCGGGTGGGCGCTGCGGGACTACGCGAAGACGGCGCCGGACTGGGTGCGGTGCTTTGTGGACGATCACCCCGGGTTGTCCGGATTGTCCAGGCGGGAGGCGCTCAAGCACATCGGCTGAGGTGACGGCGGGCGTGCCGACCAGGTCGGCTCCACGTACCGGGACGGTCAGCGCGCGTACCTGGGCGGACGACACGCGTACCTGGAGAGTCGGGCCGCGTACCTGGACGGTCGGTTCACGTCCGCGGAGGGTCGAGCCGCGCACCTGGACGGTCGGCTCACGTACCTGGAGAGTCGGGCCGCGTTCCTGGAGGGTCGGCTTCCGTGACCCGAGGGGCATCACGCGTGTTTCGTGGGGCATCACGCGTGATTCGAGAGGCATCAGGCGTGACTGGAGGGGCATCAGGCGGGGCT
>JARAWT010000117.1:0-16116 GCA_033793495.1 Streptomyces sp. MN03-5084-2B
CGCGTGCCCCCGGGCGGGGCCTGGGGGCTGCGCCCCCAGAGAACACGCGGAACAGAAAAGGCTCGCGCTCTTCGCGAGCACGAGCCTGCCATCTGTGGAGCTGAGGGGAATCGAACCCCTGACCTTCTCGATGCGAACGAGACGCGCTACCAACTGCGCTACAGCCCCTTGGTTGTGCTCGTAGAGCTTAGCAGTGCCCTACGAGCACCCCGCGCCGGGGGGTCACTCCCCGACGGCCCGTCGATAAGGCCCGGTTCCGGGCTCGTCGAGCTCCTCGAACGCCGGGTCTTCGTCGTCGAGGTCGACGACGACGGCGCTGCGGCGGACGCGGGACGTCGGGGACGGGCGGCGCTCGACCACCTCGCGACGGACCGGCTCGACGACCTCGACGTCCTCGGCTTCCGCGTGGTCCTCTTCCTCCTGAGAAGGCGAGGGCGAAGGCGAGGACGACGTGCGCCGCGGCGCACGGCTGCTGTTGAAGCGGGCCAGCCGGCGCTGCCGGATCTCCTCCTCGATGCGCACCTGGCGGCGCAGGTACACGAGGTACCCGACGAGGACGACGTCGATCGCGCCGTGGCCCCACCAGGCCAGCGGGGCGACGACGCCCGCAACGACGCCGGTGATCACCGCGATCACGAGCAGGATGACGACGATGCGCTGCCGGAAGCCGTACTTGGCGCGGGCCGCGATCTCGGCGGCCTCGGGGTCGAAGCCGCCGCGGCCGGGCCGGTAGCCGGGCCGGTCGCGCTCGGCCCGAGAGGCACGCGAACCACGGGCCGGCTGCGGGAGCGGCTCGGGCTCGGCCTCCGGTTCCTCGAAGTCGTCTTCGAGCTCGAGCTCGGCCTCGAGCTCGGCGAGGTCGTCCTCCACCGAAGGCCGGGACTTCCCGGGGTCGTCGGACATGGCGAATTCCTCCCGGTCCTCGTTGCGTCCACTGCGCACGACCCTGGCCGCGAGCGCCGAGTCGGCCGTTCTCGCGACCTGCTGCCGCCGACGCGCGACCATGGGCACGAGTACGACGAGCCATGCCGCGGCGAGCGCGACGATGATCACGGAGCTGGGCATCTCCCGTCACCTCCCCCGATCCTTCCACCACGAATCACGTTAGTCACAGGAGTAACAGATCGGGCGCAGACTCGCCGGGTTCGATCACGGAAAAGCCTCACCGGATTAGGTGAAACTCACAGCATGTGGTAACGCGGCTACCGACCCGGGTGGGTAATCACGTTCAGGCGTAGTCGGCGCGGCCCGCCGCGACCAGCCGCGACACCAGCCCAGGCCCGGTCTCCTCGCGCGTGACGGCGTAGCAATAGTGGTCCCGCCACCCGCCCGCGACGTCGAGGTAGCGCTCGAACAGGCCCTCTCGCCGGTAGCCCGCCTTGGTGAGAACCCGCAGGCTGGCGGCGTTTTCCGGACGCACGGTGGCTTCCAGCCGGTGCAGTCCGCCCGTGCCGAAGGCGTGGTCGGTGACGAGCGCGACGGCGGCCGTCGCCACCCCGCCGCGGACCACCTCGGACGACACCCAGTAGCCGATCCAGGCCGACCGCAGCGACGCCCGGATGACGTTACCCACAGTGATCTGCCCCGCCAGGCGACCGTCCAGGGTGATGGTGAACGGGAGGCACTGACCACGGCGAGCGAGCGAACGCAGCGCCGCCCACTGCGACGGCCACGACCAGAAGGCGTTGCGTTCCGGCCACGGGCCGACCCCGGTCGGCTCCCACATTTCGAGGTGCGCGCGGTCCCGGAGCCGGATCCGGCTCCACTCGCCGGCGTCGCGCAGCCGGACCGGCCGGATCGCGACCTCGCCCGCGGGCACCCGCAGCGGGCCGAGCCGGGCCGGCCAGCCCGGGTGCCGGCTTTCGACCGGATAGGACACGCCCGACACGGAGTTCATCAGGCCCGTTGCGCCAGGAAGGTGACTTGGACCTGTTCGCCGGCGGCGACCTCGGTCGCCTCTTCCGGCACGTTGATCAGGCAGTTCGCCTCGGCCAGCGACGCGAGCAGGTGCGCCCCGGACTGCCCGAGCGGCTGGACCAGGTACTCGCCGTTGGCCTCGTCGCGCAGCAGCTGGCCGCGCAGGAAACCGCGCCGGCCCTCGGTCGAGGTGATCGGCGACAGCAGCCGGGCGCCGACGATCCGCCGGTGCGGGTTGCGGGTCCCGCGCGCCGCCCGGATCAGCGGCCGCACCAGCACCTCGAACACGACCAGCGCGCTCATCGGGTTGCCCGGGATGAGGAACGTCGGCACCGAGTCGGGGCCGAGCCTGCCGAACCCCTGCACCGAGCCCGGGTGCATCGCCACCCGCGTCATGTCGATCCGGCCGAGGTCGGACAGCGCGGCGTGGACCTCGTCGCCGGTGGCGCCCCCGGCGCCACCCGCGACCACGACGATCTCCGACATCAGCAGCCGGCCCTCGACGACCTCCCGCAGCCGCTTCGGCTCGCTCGGCACGATGCCGACCCGGCTGACCTCGGCACCCGCGTCCCGGGCGGCCGCGGACAGCGCGTAGGAGTTGACGTCGTAGACCTGCCCGACCGACGGCGTCCGGTCGATGTCGACCAGCTCGTCGCCGACGGACACGATCGACACCCGCGGCCGTGGGTAGACGAGGACCTTCGCGCGGCCGACCGCGGCCAGCAGGCCGACCTGGGCCGAGCCGATCGTGTCGCCGCGGCGCACCGCGACGTCCCCGATCTGGACGTCCTCGCCCGCCCGCCGCACGTACCCCGCCGACGGCACCGAGCGGTGCACCGTGACCTTGGCCTGGTGTCCGTCGGTGTAGGCGAGCGGCACGACGGCGTCGGCCAGCGTCGGCAGCGGCGCGCCGGTGTCGACCCGGACGGCCTGGCCGGGCTGGAGCCGCCGCGGCTGGCGCGAACCCGCCGCGATCTCCCCGACGACCGGCAGCTGCACCGGCTCCTGCCCGGCGTTGCGGACGTCGACGCTGCGCACCGCGTACCCGTCGATCGCGGCCTGGTCGAACCCGGGCAGCGCGTGCTCGGCGACCACCTCCTCGGCGCAGAGCAGCCCCTGTGCCTCGGAGATCGCCACCCGCACCGGCTGGGGCCGGACGGCGGCGTCCAAGGTCATCGAGATCTGCGCGTCGACCGAGCGCAGCTCGGCCTCGTCCCCGGCCACCTCCGGCCGCGCCGCGTCGAGGGATTCCGTCATGGGCGCTCTGTCCCGATCCGTTCCGTCAGCCACGCCCGTAAAGATGGACCGTACTCGGGCGTTTCAAGCGCGAAATCGACCGCGGCGCGCAGGAAACCACCCGGATTCCCCAGGTCGTGGCGTCCGCCGCGGTGGACGACGACGTGCACCGGGTGTCCCTCGCTGATCAGCAGCGCGACCGCGTCGGTCAGCTGCAGCTCGCCGCCGCTGCCCGGGGTGATCCGCTTGAGCGCGTCGAAGATCGCCCGGTCGAGCAGGTACCGCCCGGCCGCGGCGTAGGTCGACGGCGCGTCCTCCGGCTTCGGCTTCTCGACCATCCCGTGCACGCGCTTGACGTCGTCGTCATCGGTGTCGGTGACGTCGAAGACGCCGTACGGGGAGATCTCGGCCTTCGGGATGTCGAACGCGCAGAGCACGCTGCCGCCGTACTCGGCGCGGACCGCGCTCATCCGCTCGAGGACGCCGGTGGGCAGCACCAGGTCGTCCGGGAGCAGCACGGCGACGGCCTCGTCGTCCGGGCGCAGGTTCGGCTCGGCCTGCGCGACGGCGTGGCCGAGGCCGAGGGCCTGCTCCTGGATGGCGGTCTCGACCGCGAGGAGGTCGGTGCCCCGGCGCACCTTCGCGAGCAGTTCGGTCTTGCCCTTGGCTTCGAGGTTCTGCTCGAGCTCGGGCTGCTTTTCGAAGTACCGGACAACGGCGTCCTTGCCCGGCGAAGTCACGATGACCAGCCGTTCCGCGCCGGCGGCGGCGGCCTCGGCGGCGACCAGCTCGATGCCCGGGGTGTCCACCACCGGCAGGAGCTCCTTGGGCACGGCCTTCGTCGCCGGGAGGAACCGTGTCCCAAGGCCGGCGGCAGGCACGATGGCGGTTCTGAACGTCTGGGTGGTTACGGCGCCCGTCATGGGCGCAGAGCCTAACGTGAGGCCATGCACCCGCTGGGCAATGAGCACCTGAGCAAGACGGAGTGGCGTAACCGGGTGACGCGAGCCCGGGCGGGACAGGCAGCCGAATCACACGCGCAGGAGGCGTCGGCGCTGGTCAGTGCGGTGTCGAAGGTCACAGTGAGCACCGTGTGCGCGTACCTGCCGTTCGGCACCGAACCGGGGACGACGGCGTTCGTCGACGCGCTGGCGGCCGGCGGCGCGCGGGTGCTGCTGCCCGTGATCCGGTCCCGGACGGACCCGCTCGACTGGGCCGAGTACACCGGCGAGGCCGATCTGGTGCCGAGCCGGTTCCGCGGCATCCGCGAGCCGGGCGGGAAACGCCTGGGTACCGACGCCGTGGCGGCGGCGGAGCTGGTGCTGGTGCCCGCGCTGGCCGTGGACCGCCGGGGCGTCCGGCTCGGGCGCGGGGCCGGCCACTACGACCGTTCGCTGGTCTTCGCCGCGGCCGGCACCGCGCTGCTGGCCGTCGTCCGGGACGACGAGCTGGTCGAACGGCTGCCCGGGGAGCCGCACGACGTGCGCATGACCGGGGCCTTGACGCCGGGTCGGGGCGTGGTCGAGCTGCCGGTGTGAGCAACCTGGAATTGCTTTCGGGGAATGTTTTCCCGCACAATCGGGTTGGCACTCTGGTCGGATGAGTGCCAGCAAAGGAGCCGTCAGTGCCTACGTACCAGTACGCCTGCAAAGAATGCGACCACCGGTTCGAAGCCGTGCAGTCGTTCTCGGACCCCAGCCTGACCGTCTGCCCGCAGTGCTCCGGGGCGCTGCGCAAGGTCTTCAGCTCGGTCGGCGTCGTCTTCAAGGGGAGCGGGTTCTACCGCACGGACTCGCGCGACTCGAGCAAGTCGAGCACCGCGGCCACCCCGGCGAAGACCGAGACCAAGACGGAGACGAAGTCCGACACGAGCTCGGCATCCTCCTCTACGACCACGACGAAGACGGCCGCCGCGGCGTCCTGACGCGCGAGTTGTCCACAACACCCCGGTTGTCCACAGATGCCGGACGTGGCCCTTCCGGCGGCCCGTCCGGCTTCCCTAACGTCGATCTCGTGCGGCACACCGCCGCACCTGATCCGGCCGAGGGGGCCCCGTGGACATCCTGCCGAAGCTCCGCCCGCTTCACCTGACCCGGCTGCAGAGCCGGCGCGCACGGCTGCTCCGCCGCTGGCTCGCCGTCGGCCTGTTCGTGCTGGGCGGGGTGCTGCTCGTCCATCCCGGCTCCGCGCGAGGCGCACCGACCGTCCTCGCGGCACACGACCTCCCGTCCGGCACGACGCTGCGCGCTGCCGACGTCCGCCTGGCCGACCTCCCCGGTGAAGCACGTCCGGCGGGCGTGCTGAGCACCCTCGACGCCGTCGACGGACGCCTGCTCGCGGGCGCTGTCCGGGCCGGTGAACCGCTGACCGACGCCCGGCTGGCCACGGTCCCCGCCCCGGGCGATCCCGGCGCGGCGACGGTGCCGGTCCGGCTGGCCGACGTGGCCGTCGCCGAGCTGCTCCGGCCCGGGCAACGGGTCGACGTCGTCGCGGCACCCGAGCCGTCCTCGCCCGCGGCCGTGCTGGCGAGCGGGGCGACGGTCGTGACGGTCGGGCACCAGGAGCCGGCCACGCTCAAGGGGCCGCTGGTGCTGCTCCGGCTCCCGGAAGCAGCCGCGACGAAGGTGGCGGCGATTTCACTGGAGCGTCCGGTAACGGTTACTCTCCGCTAGCCCGCGCCCGGCGAAACGAGCGAGGGCGTCCCCGTTCCGGTTCGTGAGGAGAGCAAGGTGCTCAAAGGTTTCAAGGACTTCCTGATGCGCGGCAACGTCGTCGACCTCGCCGTGGCGGTGGTCATCGGCTCAGCGTTCACGGCGATCGTCACGGCGTTCACCACCGGCCTGATCAAGCCCCTGATCAGCACGATCGGCGGTACCGACGCCGCGAACGGCCTCGGCTACCAGATCTTCGACAACAACAAGGCGACGTTCCTGAACTTCGGCGACGTGATCAACGCGGCGATCAACTTCGTGCTGGTCGCGGCGGTGGTCTACTTCGTGATCGTGCTGCCGGTCAAGAAGGTGCAGGAGCGCCGCAAGCGCGGCCAGGAGCCGGGCCCGTCGGAGCCGACGGACGTGGAGCTGCTGATCGAGATCCGCGACCTGCTGCGCGCCCAGCAGACGAACCAGCAGCGCGGCACCGACCGCGACTGACGCGGTCAGCGGTCGTGGTGCGGTGGCCGGTTCTCCCGGTACCAGTCGTCCGGGAGACCGGTGCGCCGCTCGGGATCGCGCTCATCGGAGGTCGTCTCGGGCAGGACGTCCCCGAAGATCTCGTCGACCCGGCGGCGCTGCTCACTGCCGGTCTTGGGATCGCGTTCCTGGCCTGCCATGGCCTCAGTCTCCCACGACGCGTTCTTTGACAACTCCAGAGCGAACCCCGACGGCGGCGGCGCGCTGCTCAGGTCCGGCGGCGCGCCCGCACCTCGTCCCGCCATCCGCGGACCTGGTCGTCGTCGTGCAGAAATCCGGCACCGGGTCCGTGCGTGAGGTCGATGCCCCCGAGCAGCTCGAGCGCCCACAGCTGGTCCGCGTCCAGATCGACCGTGCCCGCGAATTCGTCGCTGAGCCACTGCATGGCCCAGCGATCGGCCGCGTCCCGGGTGACCTGTCCGGACAGGACAGCGTCGAACCAGCCCTCGATCTCGCCGAGGTCCGGCCCGGTCACACCTCTTCGAGACCCGAAAGCTCGTCGATCACGTGCGGGACGAGCGAGGTCAGCGTCGCCATCCCGTCGCGGACCGCGGACCGCGACCCGGCGAGGTTGACCACGAGCGTGCTGCCGGACACCCCGGCGAGCCCGCGCGAGATCCCGGCGTCGACGGCACCGGCGGCCAGCCCGGACGCGCGGATGGCCTCGCTGATGCCCGGAATGGGCCGGTCGAGCACACCGGCGGTGGCGTCCGGGGTCCGGTCACGCGGCAGCACACCGGTGCCGCCGACGGTGATCACCAGGTCGGCGCCGCCGATCACGGCGGTGTTGAGCGCGTTGCGGATACCCGCGGTCTCGGCCTCGACGACCACGACACCGTCGACGATGAAACCCGCTTCTTCGAGCAGCTCCGTGACCAGCGGGCCAGTGGTGTCCTCGTGCTCGCCGTGCGCCACGCGATCGTCCACGATGACCACGAGGGCCCGGCCCAGCCGTTGTGCACTCCGTTCCATGGCGCCCACCGTAGCCGGTTTCGGCGGCCGGGCGCGGGGAGGTGCCGGGTGAGTTCTGACGATTCGGTGACGTGCCGCGGCGATCACCCGCGTGCCTCGCCGAAGGCCCCTAGCGTGGCCGGGGTGCGCGTACTGGTCACCGGCGGAGCCGGGTTCATCGGGTCCCACATCGCCGACCTCCTGGCCGACGACGGCGACGACGTCGTGGTGCTGGACAACCTGCTTCCGACGGCCCACGGGTCCCGTACCCCGCCGCCGTACACCGGCAGGCACCGCTTCCTGCGCGGCGATGTCACCGACACCGAAATCGTTGCGGAGCTGCTGGAAGGCGTCGACGCGGTGTGCCACCAGGCGGCGGTGGTCGGGCACGGGATCGACCCCTCGGACGCGCCGTCGTACGCCCTGCACAACGACTACGGCACGGCGGTGCTGCTGGCCGGCATGCACGCGGCCGGGGTGCGGAAGCTGGTGCTGGCCTCGTCGATGGTCGTCTACGGCGAAGGCCGGTACGCGTGCCCGGACCACGGCGTGGTGGCGCCGTCGCCGCGTCGCCCGTCCGATGTGGACGCCGGCCTGTTCGAGCCGCGGTGTCCGTCGTGCGAGGCGGAGCTGAGCTGGCAGCTCGTGCCCGAGGACGCGCCCCTGAACCCGCGCAGCACGTACGCGGCGACGAAACTGGCGCAGGAACACCTGGCCGGCGCCTGGGCCCGCCAGACGGGCGGCACGGTGTGGGCGATGCGCTACCACAACGTCTACGGCCCGCGAATGCCCCAGAACACGCCGTACGCCGGAGTCGCGTCCCTCTTCCGTTCGGCGCTGGTCCGCGGCGAGGCCCCGGCGGTCCTGGAGGACGGCCGCCAGCAGCGCGACTTCGTCCACGTCCACGACGTGGCCAGGGCCAACGTCCTGGCGCTGCGCACCGAGGCCCCGGCGGCCGAAATCACGCCGGTGAACATCTGTTCCGGCACGCCGCACACCGTGGGCGAGCTGGCGGAGGAGCTGGCACGAGCTTGCGAGGGCCCGGCCCCGAGGGTGATCGGCGGTGCCCGCCCGGCCGACGTCCGTCACGTGGTGGCCGATCCCGCCCGCGCTCGCAAGCTGCTCGGCTTCACCGCGGAAGTCGGCTTCGCGGCGGGAATCGCCGACTTCGCCACGGCCGAGTTGCGCGCCCCGGTCACCCCGTGAACGCCTGAGCGACGGTCAGGCTGTCTTCGTACACGTGGTAGCGCGTGATCACGCCGTTCTCGACGGTGAGGTGCAGTGCGCAGCGGGCGGCGTAGGCCCGGCCGGGCGCCTTCACCGTCTGGCCGCGTTGCCCGCCGAGCTGCGGGGCCGTGCGGGCCGCGTCGCCGACCGGTTCCACCTCGACCTCCCGCCGTGGTACGCCGGCGCCGAGCGGCCGCCCCACCTGGCGCCGATCGCGGACGCCGCCTGGAACCAGCGCGTCCTGCGGATCCACTACCTGCGCTGGGCGGAGCCGCACGAGATCACCCGAACCGTGCAGCCGCACGGACTGGTGCTGAAGGCCGGCAACTGGTACTTCGTCGCTCGCGGCGAGGACCGGTTCCGCACCTACCGGATCTCCCGGATCCTCGAGGTCGAGGTGCTCCCCCGGCCGTTCGACCGCGCCGAGGGGTTCCACCTGGCGAGCCACTGGCAGAGCTACGTCGACCACTTCGACCGCCGCCGGCACCGGGACACCGCGGTGCTCGGGCTGTCCCGCCGCGGCCTCGACCGGCTGCCGCACCTGCTGGAGCCGGCCGTCGTCGCGGCCCGGAAGACGACGGCCGGGCCGGATCGGGCGGGCTGGACCGAGCTCGAGATCCCCATCGAGTCGGTCGACGCCGCCGGGCCCTGCAGGCGATGAACCGCGTCTACGGCGGCTAGGGCATCGCGAGCGGCAGGCGCACCTCGAACCGGCACCCCGGCCCGTGGTTGTGCACCCCGATCCGCCCACGGTGCGCCTCGACCAGCCCCTTGGCGATGGCCAGGCCGAGGCCGCCCCCGCTGGTCGTCCCGCCACGCTCCGGCGTCCGCGCCTGCGTCCCGCGGAAAGCGACGTCGAACACCCGGGTGATCTCGTCGTCCGGGATGCCGCCGCAGGAGTCGTCGACCGCCAGCAGGGCCTCGTCGCCGTCGACGCCGATCTGCACCGCGACCGTCCCGTCCGGCGGGGTGTGGCGGATCGCGTTGGACACCAGGTTCCGGACGATCCGGGCCAGTTCCGGGTCGCTGCCCGTCACCACCGGCCAGGTCGACGCCCTGGCGAGCACCCGCACCCGCTTCCGGTGCGCCACCGGTGCCTGGGCGGCGACGGCGTCGCTGACGACGTCCCGCAGCGGCACCGCGGACATGGTGAGCTCCAGGGCGCCCGCGGTGATCCGCGACAGCTCGAACAGGTCGCCGACCATCGCGGACAGCCGCCGGGTTTCGCCGCTGATCCGCTGGGCGTAGTCGGCGACCTCGTGGCGTTCGGACACCACGCCGTCCGCCAGCGCTTCGGCCATCGCCTGGATCCCGGCCAGCGGGCTGCGCAGGTCGTGGCTGATCCAGGCGACGAGTTCGCGCCGCGACGCCTCGGCAGCGCGTTCCCGATCGCGCGCCTCGCGCTCCCACACGCTGCGGCGCGCGATGGCCCGGCCGAGGATGATCGCCGCGGGCACGGTGACCAGCGCGACGAGCAGGCAGACCAGGAACATCGTGGTCAGGGCCGGGGTGAACATGAACCCGCTGATCCCCAGGACGCCGACCAGCGTGGCGAGCACCGGGATCAGCACCAGCACGGTGAGCGTGGTGGCCAGCGAACCCCGGCGCAGGACGTACAACGCCACGCCGCCCAGCGCCGCGACCGGCAGCGAGAACAGCAGCGCGAACGGCAGGATGTGCCAGAGGTGCGTCAGCATCTCCGAGAAGGACTCGCCCGAGCCGATCACGGCTGCTCCCGGTCGTAGCGGTAGCCGACGCCCCACACGGTCGCCACCCGGGTCGGCTTGGCCGGGTCGCGCTCGATCTTCTCGCGCAACCGTCGCACGTGGACGGTCACTGTGGACTGGTCGCCGAAGTCCCAGCTCCACACCTTCTCGAGCAGGTCCGCGCGCGAGTACGCCACGCCGGGGTGGGCGAGGAAGAACGCCAGCAGGTCGAACTCCCGGGTGGTGAGGGGCAGTTCGCGACCGCCGAGGGTCGCGGTGCGGGCCTTCATCTGCAGGCGCAGGTCGCCGTCCACGAGCTCGGCGGCGGCCGGCTCCGGCCGCGGCATCCGGGCGCGGCGCAGCACCGAGGCGACGCGGAGGGCGAGTTCCTTGGGGCTGAACGGCTTGGTCACGTAGTCGTCGGCCCCGAGCTGGAGCCCGGCGATGCGGTTCTCCTCCTCGCCGAGGGCGGTCAGCATGACGATCGGCACCAGGCTGACCTGACGCAGCCGCCGGCACACCTCCAGGCCGTTGATCCCCGGCATCATGACGTCGAGCACCACCAGGTCCGGCTGGTGGGCGGCGAACTTCGCCAGGCCTTCGGCGCCGTCGCCGGCCATGTCGACGGTGAACCCGGCCACCTCGAGGTAGCGGCGGACGACGTCGCGGACCGTCTCGTCGTCGTCGACCACGAGCACCCGCCCGGTCTGATCGTTCATCACGTCTCCCTCACCAGCCCGTCAACAGCAGGTGGTTGACCGCCAGCGCCGTCGCCGCCTGCGCGGCGAGCCACCACCGGCGTCCGGGCCGCGGCAGCAACGCCGTCAGCGGCAGCAACCACACCCCGAACGGTAGCCAGATCCGTTCGGTCTCGGCTTTCGACAGGCCCGAGACGTCGGCGAAGAGAATGGCGGCCAGGGCGGCGAGGCCCAGCAGGAGGACCGGATCGGTGAGCAACGCCCGGCGCGGAGACGCGAATCCACGCCGGATGGCGGCCACGACCGCGGGACCGAGCGCGACGGTCACCGCGGCGAGGTCCGCCCACACCCAGTACGAGTAGGGCCGGACCAGCGCCACTCCCTGGTAGTAGCGCTCGACGACCAGGTGGTAGCCGTCGAGCCACCAGAAGCCCGCCCAGGCGAAGACGCCGACGACGGCGAGTGCCGCGACGATCGCCAGTGCCGCCGCCCGCCACTGCCTGCCGAGCACTGCGACGGCCACCGCGAGCACGCCGAGCAGGACCAGGCCGTACGACAGGAAGACTCCGAAGCCGAGCAGCACCCCGGCGGCCAGCCCGGCCGGCACGGCGTACCGGCGGCCCTGGGCGAACCCCGTCGCGGACAGCGCGAGCAGCGCCAGCCCGGTGGCGGTCACCCCGGCGAAGAGGCCGTCCGCCGAGACGCCGATCCACACCGCGCCGGGGGTGAGGACGGCGAACGGCAGCACCGCACGAGCCACCTCGGGCCGGCCGAGCAGGGCCACCGTGGCCGGCACGGCCACCGCGACCAGGCTGCCGACGAGCACCACGGCCGTGGCCGCCCACGCGCCGCCGTGCAGGCCGAGCCGGTCCAGCCAGACGAAGACGAGCGTCGCGCCCGGTGGGTGCCCGGACACGTGCGTCGTCCACGAGTTCGGCTGGAAGTCGAGGATGCGGGAGGAGAACTCGCGCAGCATCCGCGGGATGTCGGTGATCCCCGGGACCTCGTGCAGGTATTCCTGGGGAATGGTGAGGTGCCCGGCGAACCCGCGCCCCCAGCCGTCGACCATGGCCAGGGAGAAGATCCAGGCGAGGGAGGCGAGGTAGCCGGCGGCGAGCGCGCGGCGCCACGGCAGGCGGGCGGCCAGAGACGGGCCGTGGAGCACCACCGCGACCGCGACGAGCACCGCGAACACCGAGCCCGGGCCGACGTGCGGCAGCCAGTCGGCGAACAGCGGCGGCGCGGACACGAAGATGATCACGCCGGAGTGCGGCCGGTTGTAGTAGAGGCCGACCGCGGTGGCCGCGGCGACGAGCACTACCGCCGCGGCGACGGCAAGGAGGTCGGCGCGGCGGCCGGAGACCGGGGCTTCGGGTTCGCGGGCAGGCGGCTCGGCGAGCCGGGCTGCCGTTTTCGGCTCGCTCATCGCCGCCCACCCTAGGTTCGCGGCTGGCGTTCCGCGCCCTCGGAACGGCAGCCGTAACGACGCGGTAAGAACTCACCGGACGTCATGATTCGGTAAGCGCCGCAAGGGTTCTGCCGCGGCCAGGCCGGACTTACGGTCGGCGCCGTGACTGACTTGGAAGTGGATGTCGTCCTCCCCTGCCTCGACGAAGCGGCGGCGCTGCCCGGTGTGCTGGCCGGCCTGCCGCCGGGTTACCGCGCGATCGTGGTCGACAACGGCTCGGCCGACGGCTCGCCCGAAGTGGCGGCCTCGCTCGGCGCGAAGGTCCTCCACGAACCGCGCCGCGGTTACGGTGCGGCCGTGCACGCGGGGCTCGAAGCCGCCACCGCGGACATCGTGTGCTTCGCCGACGCCGACGGCTCCTTGGACCTCGCCGACCTGCCACGGCTGGTGACCGCGGTCGAACACGGCGCGGACCTGGCCGTCGGACGCCGGGTGCCGACCGGTCCCGGGGTCTGGCCCTGGCACGCACGGGCGGGCAACGTCGTGCTGGCGCAGCTGCTGCGCAGCCGCGGGCTGCCGGTGCGGGACATCGCGCCGTTGCGCGCCGCGGACCGGCGGGCGCTGCTCGGCCTCGGCGTCGCCGACCGGGCGTTCGGCTATCCCCTGGAACTGCTGATCAAGGCCCAGCGGGCCGGGTGGCGGGTCAGCGAGTTCGACGTCCGTTACGGCGAGCGCGCCAAGGGCACGAAGTCGAAGGTGTCCGGGTCGGTGCGGGGAACGCTGCGCGCGGTCCGCGACTTCGGGCGGGTGCTGGCCCGATGACGCGTCCCTTCGTCCTGCTGGTCGTGGCCAAGGCCCCGGTCCCGGGCCTGGCGAAGACCCGGCTCTGCCCGCCCGCGACCCCGGCTCAGGCGGCCGAAATCGCCGCGGCCGCGCTGCTCGACACGCTCGACGCCGTCTGCGCGGTGCCCGGTGCCTTGCCCGTCGTCGCGATGACGGGCGATCTCGGCGCGGCCGCCCGGCCCGTCGAAATCGGCACGGCGTTGCGCCACGTCACCACGATCCCGCAGCGTGGTGCCGATTTCGGTGCCCGGCTGGCGAACGCCCACGCGGACGCCGCCGAGGTGCACCCCGGCCTGCCGATCCTCCAGATCGGCATGGACACCCCGCAGGTCACGCCGGAGTCCCTCGCCGCGGCGGCCGCACCGGTCCGGCACGGCGACCACGACTCAGTGCTCGGCCCGGCCGTCGACGGCGGCTGGTGGGCACTCGGACTCGCCGATCCGCGCCACGCGCAGGTCCTCGCGGACGTCCCGATGTCCCGCGAGGACACCGGCATCCGCACGCTGCGGGCGCTCGTCGCGTGCGGGCTGCGGCCGGGCGGCGCGGCCCGGCTGTCCGATGTGGACACCATGGCGGAGGCTCGCGCGGTGGCCGCGGCCTGCCCCGGCGGCCGGTTCGCCCACGCCGTCCGGGCCGTCGTCGGACAGGCGGTGGCGTGATGACCGCCCCGGTGAGCGCCGGCCACGAGTTCGACCGCGGCCTGCTCGGCCAGCGGTGCTGGCTCGAGCTGGCGAACGGCGAGCGGATCGAGCTGGCGGTGGAACGCTGGGCGGAACCGTCCGAAGGCGACGACGTCCTGCTCGACGCGTGTTCCGGCCCCACCGTCGACCTCGGGTGCGGGCCCGGCAGGCTCACCGCGGCGCTGGCCGGGCGCGGGGTCGTCGCGCTGGGGGTGGACAGCTCGCGCACAGCCGTGGGACTGACTCGGCGGCGTGGCGGGAGTGCGTTGCAGCGCAACATCTTCGACCGCCTGCCCGGCGAAGGGCGGTGGCGGCACGCCCTGCTCGCGGACGGCAACATCGGCATCGGCGGCGACCCCGTCGCGCTGCTGCGGCGCACGGCACGGCTGATCGCCTCCGACGGCGACGTCCTCGTCGAGCTGGAGCCGCCCGGGCAGGGCCTGCGGCACGAGCGCGTCCGGCTCCGCCCCGGCCACGCCGACGTCGCCTGGTTCACCTGGGCCTGGGTCGGGGTCGAGGCGATCGCCGGGGTCGCCGCGCGCGCCGGGTTGCGCGTCGACTGGACCACCCGCCGTGGGCACCGCTGGTTCGCGCGGTTGGAGCGGTCGTGAAACTCCCGATTCCCGCGGAAGAACGGTTCCGGGCCCCGGCGCACCACGAGCGCGTGACGTCGAAGATCGGCCTGGCGCTCGCGGTCACCTTCACGACCTGCTTCGTGACGGGGCTGATCAGCCACCTGATCCAGCACCCGCCCGGGTGGTTCTCCTGGCCCAGCCGTCCGGTCGGGCTCTACCGCGTCACGCAGGGACTGCACGTGATCTCGGGCGTGGCGTCGATCCCGTTGCTGCTGGCGAAACTGTGGAGCGTCTACCCGAAGCTGTTCGGCCGACCGCTCGTCCGCTCGCTGCCGCACGCCCTGGAGCGGCTGTCGATCCTGGTGCTGTCCGGTGCGGCGTTCTTCGAGCTGACGACCGGGCTGCTGAACGTCGCGCAGAACTACCCGTGGGGCTTCTACTTCCCGCAGGTGCACTACGCGGTGGCGTGGCTGGCGATCGGCTCGATCCTCGTGCACATCGCGGTGAAGCTGCCGATCATCCGCCGCGCCCTGAGCCGATCTCCCGTCGAAGAGCCACCGGCCGAAGGGCTGTCCCGGCGGGGATTCCTCGTCACCACCGGGCTGGTGACCGGGGTCGCGGTCGTGGCCACCGCGGGCGCGACGGTTCCGTTCCTGCGCGGCGTCTCCGCCCTTTCCTGGAAGACCGGCAAGGGCACCCAGAACCTGCCGGTGAACCGCACGGCGGCGGCCGCCGGTGTCACGTGGTCGCCGGCCTGGCGGCTCTCGGTGGTGACCCCGCACGGCACCACGATGTTCTCGCTCGACGAGCTGCGCGCCCTGCCGCAAACGACGGCGGAGCTGCCGATCGCGTGCGTGGAAGGCTGGAGCCAGTCGGCCACCTGGCGCGGGGTTTCCTTGCCCACGCTGCTGAAAACGGCCGGCGCGGCCCCGGGCACGGCGGTCCGGGTGTCCTCTTCGGAGCGTGGTGGGCTGTACGGCGTCAGCGTGCTCCCCGGCGAGCACACGGCCGACGAACTGACGCTGCTGGCTCTGGAGCTGAACGGCGAGGTCCTCGCCCCCGACCACGGCTTCCCCTGCCGGATCATCGCCCCGAACCGCCCCGGCGTGCTGCAGACGAAGTGGGTCACGAAGCTGGAGGCGCTGTGAAAACCGCCCGTGCGCTCCTCGCCGTGCCCGGCCTGGCGGCGCTCGCCTGGGGTGTGGTGCTGTTCGCCGAGTACGCGCTGCCGCTGCGTCCCGACGTCTTCGGCACCTTGGGCTGGATCGTCGGCGGCCCGATCCTCAACGACGCGGTCGTCGCCCCGCTGACGGCGCTGCTCGGCATCGTCCTGTCCCGCCGCCTGCCACGCCGCTGGCGAACCCCCGTCATGGCCGGGACGGTCGCCACCGCCGTGCTGGCCATCCTCGCGGTCCCGCTGTTCTGGCGCCCGTACGGAACCCCGCCCATGCCCGGCCTCCACGACACCAACCCGGCCCTCGCCCTGACCCTCACCGTGGCAGCGGTCTGGCTGGCGGTGGTCCTGACCGCCCTCCGCCACCGCCACGTCCCCCCAGCCACGAGTGATGCCCCGCCAATCACGCGAGTGGAGTTGCCCCGGTGAGGCGGACACGGGGTTGTTAGGCAGCGTGTGCTTGAGCGTAGTGGTTGTTTCGGGCTTCGGCTGGGGTGTGGTGGCCGACCG
>JARAWT010000118.1:0-15557 GCA_033793495.1 Streptomyces sp. MN03-5084-2B
ACCGTACGCTTACCGGGCTTTATTGGTGGGCGGCGAAAGTGTGTTTAAGGGACAGCGGGTGAACCGCTCGAACACCCGCTCCCGGTCCGCCGGCGCGATCCCCGGCCCCTCGTCGCACACGTCGATGCGCACCTCCCCCGGCCGCACCTGCGCCACCACCCGGACCTGCCCGCCCGCCGGGCCGTGGCGGGCCGCGTTCTCCAGCAGGTTCGCCACCACCTGGAACAGCCGCCCGCGGTCCGCCGTCACCACCGCGCCCTCCGGGGACACCGACACCTCGAACGTCACCCCGCGGCCCGCGAACGCCGCCTCCCCGACCACCTCGGACAACAGCGACCACAGGGAGAACGACGTCAGGTGGAGCGAAGAAGCACCCGCATCGAGCCGCGAGAGGTCCAGGAGCTCGTCCACCAGGGTGGCCAGGCGCTCGGTCTGCTGCAGCGCCGTCTTCAACGTCGCCGGGTCGGGGTCCTCGACGCCGTCGACCAGGTTCTCCAGCACGCCGTTCAACGCCGTGATCGGCGTCCGCAGCTCGTGGGACACGTTCGCGATCAGCTCGCGGCGCTGGCGGTCCGCGTCGCCGAGGTCCCCCGCCATCTGGTTGAACGCCTGGGCCAGCACCCCGACCTCGTCCCGCGTGGTGGCCCGGATCCGCCGCGTGTAGTCGCCCTTCGCCATCGCCCGGGCCGCCGCCGTCATCTCGCGCAGGGGCCGGGTCATCCCATGCGCCAGCACCTGCGACAACACCAGCGCCAGCACCATCGCCGTGATCGTCGTCTTCGGCGGCAGCCAGCCGATCTGCCAGTTGAAGAACGCGAACGCGATGCCGCCGGAGGCGACCATCAGGATCGCCAGCTTCAGCTTGATCGACCGGATCCGGTCCAGCGGCCTCGGGACGAGGTTCACGATCCTGCCTCCAACGCGTAGCCGACGCCGTGCACGGTCCGGATCAGGTCCGCGCCGAGCTTCCGCCGCAGCGCCTTGATGTGGCTGTCCACCGCCCGCGTCCCCGCGGAGGTGCCGTGGACGTCCCAGTCCCACACCTCCGACAGCAGCCGTTCCCGCGGCTGCACCACCCGCGGCCGCCGGGCGAAGTGCACCAGCAGGTCGAACTCGATCGGCGTCAGCTGCGCCGCGACCCCGGCCCGGGCGACGCGCCGCTGGTCGACGTCGATCTCGAGGTCGCCCAGCACGATCCGGGTCGAGTCGGGCCGGGACGACCGGTCCACCCGCCGCAGCAGGGCGTGCACCCGCGCGGTCAGCACCCGCATCGAGAACGGCTTCGTGAGGTAGTCGTCGGCGCCGACGCCCAGGCCGACCAGCATGTCCGTCTCGTCGGCCCGCGCGGTCAGCATCAGCACCGGCACCGGGCGGCGGCCCTGGATCCGGCGGCAGACCTCCAGGCCGTCGAACCCCGGCAGCATCACGTCCAGCACCACGAGGTCCGGCTCCGCGGCCGCCTCCGCCACGACGGCGGCCGGTCCGTCGTGGACGACGTCCACCCCGAACCCCTCGGCCCGCAGCCGGGCCGCGATCGACGCGGCGATCGTGACGTCGTCCTCGACGACGAGCACCCGCCGCCCACCCAGTTCCATGCCCACGACCCTAAGCACCCCCGGTGGAGACAGTCCGCGTGAAGTGTGAAGATCCTGTGGAGACGTTTCACCCTCTTTGCCGGTTGATGACGGCCGGATGTGTGACGCACGTCATGCACTCCATCGCCCTTCGCGCAATCGACAGACTGCACTCCTGATCAGCGAAGAGTGAACAGACTGCCGTTGCCCCGGCGATGACCAGGCGCGCAGGATTCCGCAATGGCGCCGACACCCGCAGACCAGCGCGTGCACGACGACGGCCGGGTCGAGCTCGACCCCGCCGACGTCCGGTCTCTCGAAGGCAGCCGGTTCTTCAACGAGGAGCTGGCCCCCGTCCCCGTTGAGAAACGGACCTGGACCACCTACAACTACTTCGCGCTCTGGATGGGGATGGCGCACAACATCCCCAGCTACGCCCTGGCCGCGTCGCTCATCGCGCTCGGTATGAACTGGGTGCAGGCGCTCATCACGATCACGATCGGCAACCTGGTCGTGCTCGCGCCGATGCTGCTCAACAGCCACGCCGGCACCAAGTACGGCATCCCGTTCCCGGTGTTCGCCCGCGCGTTCTACGGCCTGCGCGGCGCCAACCTGGCGGCCCTGCTGCGCGCGTTCATCGCGTGCGGCTGGTTCGGCATCCAGACGTGGGTCGGCGGCGAGGCCATCTACGTCATCCTCGGGCGCCTGCTCGGCTCGTGGTGGCGCGACTCCGCCGTCGTCGCCGGGCAGCACTGGACGCTCTGGCTGTCGTTCGTGGTCTTCTGGATCGGCCAGATGCTGATCATCTGGCGCGGCATGGAGGCCGTCCGCCGGTTCGAGAACTGGACGGCACCGCTGGTGTCGGTCGGCTTCCTGGTCATGCTCGGGTACGTGCTGGTCAAGGCGGGCGGCCTCGGCCCGATCCTGTCCGCGCCCGGCGAGCTGGGCTGGGGCCCGGACTTCTGGAAGGTGTTCGCCCCCGCCCTGATGGCGATGATCGCGTTCTGGTCGACGCTGTCGCTGAACATGCCGGACTTCACCCGCTTCGGCGGCAGCCAGCGCAAGCAGGTCCGCGGCCAGGTCCTCGGCCTGCCGACGACCATGACGTTCATCGCGATCGTGGCCATCCTGACCACGTCCGGCGGGCACGTGCTCTACGGCGAGGACATCTGGGACCCGGCAAAACTGGCCGACAAGTTCGACAGCCCGGTCGTGGTCGTCGTCGCGCTGGTCGCGCTGGTGCTCGCCACCATTTCGGCCAACCTCGCGGCCAACGTCGTCAGCCCGTCCTACGACTTCTCGAACGCGTTCCCGAAGAAGATCACCTTCGCGGTCGGCGGCGGGATCACCGGCGTCATCGGCGTCCTCATCCAGCCGTGGCGGCTGTACTCCGACCCGAACATCTACATCTTCGCGTGGCTCGGCTTCTACGGCGGCCTGCTCGGCGCGGTCGCCGGGGTGCTCGTCGCCGGGTACTGGGTCGTCAACCGCACGAAGCTGCGGCTGAAGGACCTCTACACACCCGATGGGGTGTATTGGTTCAGCGGCGGCTGGAACTGGCGCGCGCTGGTCGCGACGCTGGTGGGAGCCGTACTGGCGGTAGGAGGCGCCTACAGCGCTGCCGATACCGGGCCGTTCCCCGCGGACGGGTTGATCCCGTTCCTCAAGCCGCTTTACGACTACAACTGGGTGGTGGGCCTGGTCGGCGCGTTCGCCGTCTTCGCCGCCCTGTCCATGCCCTTGTCCACAACGAAGGAGGAAATCAGTGAGCGTGGTTCGAGCCGGCCTGATCCAGCAGCGGTGGACGGGTGACAAGGAGTCCATGATCAAGGCGGCGGTCGACCACATCGGCACCGCCGCTTCCCAGGGCGCCCAGGTCGTCTGCCTCCAGGAACTGTTCTACGGGCCGTACTTCTGCCAGGTGCAGGACGCCGACTACTACTCCTACACCGAGGCCATCCCGGACGGGCCCACCACGAAGCTCATGCAGGAGGTGGCCGAGCGCCACGGCGTCGTGCTGATCGTGCCGATGTACGAGGTCGAGCAGCCCGGCGTCTACTACAACACCGCCGCGGTGATCGACGCCGACGGCACCTACCTCGGCAAGTACCGCAAGAACCACATTCCGCAGGTCAAGGGGTTCTGGGAGAAGTTCTACTTCCGGCCCGGCAACCTCGGCTACCCGGTGTTCGACACGGCCGTGGGCCGCATCGGCGTCTACATCTGCTACGAGCGGCACTTCCCGGAGGGCTGGCGCGCGCTCGGCCTGGCCGGGGCGAAGATCGTGTTCAACCCGTCGGCGACCAGCCGCAGCCTGTCGCAGTACCTGTGGAAGCTGGAGCAGCCGGCGGCCGCGGTGGCGAACGAGTACTTCGTCGGCGCGATCAACCGGGTCGGCGTGGAACCGCTGGGCGACAACGACTTCTACGGCCAGACGTACTTCGTCGACCCGCGCGGCCAGCTCGTCGGCGACGCCGCGTCCGACACCGACGACGAGGTCGTGGTGCGCGACCTCGACCTGGGCCTGCTCGAGGAAGTCCGGAACACGTGGGCGTTCTACCGCGACCGCCGCCCGGACACCTACGGCCCGCTCGCGGAGGCCTGATGACCACGCTCATCAAGGGCGGCCAGGTCGTTTCGCCGTCGGGCGCGCTGCTCGCGGACGTCCTCGTCGACGGCGAAACCATCGCCGCCGTCGGGGCGCCCGGCACGCTGTCCGGCGACGAGACGATCGACGCCACCGGCAAGTACGTGCTGCCCGGCGGCATCGACGCCCACACGCACATGGAGATGCCGTTCGGCGGCACCCATTCGGTCGACACGTTCGCGACCGGCACGACGGCGGCCGCGTGGGGCGGGACGACCACGATCATCGACTTCGCCGTGCAGGCCAAGGGCACCTCCTTGTTGTCCACTTTGGACAAGTGGCACAGCAAGGCCGACGGCAACTGCGCGATCGACTACGGCTTCCACATGATCGTCTCCGACGTCAACGACCAGTCGTTGAAGGAGATGGAAGCCTGCATCGACGGCGGGGTCGGCAGCTTCAAGATGTTCATGGCGTACCCGGGGGTGTTCTACTCCACGGACGGGGAAATCCTGCTCGCGATGCAGAAAGCGCGCGAAATCGGCGCTACGATCATGATGCACGCCGAGAACGGCATCGCGATCGACCAGCTGGCGGCGCAGGCTTTCGCCGCCGGCAAGGTGGATCCCGTGCAGCACGGCCTGACCCGGCCGCCGGAACTGGAAGGAGAAGCGACGTCGCGGGCGATCCAGCTCGCGAAAGTGACCGGCTCACCGCTGTACATCGTGCACCTGTCGGCGTCGCAAGCGCTGGCGGCGGTCGCGGAAGCGCGTAACGAGGGGCAGAACGTCTTCGCGGAGACGTGCCCGCAGTACCTGTACCTGTCCATTGAAGACTTGGCGAAGCCGGATTTCGAGGGCGCGAAGTACGTGGCTTCGCCGCCGCTGCGGGAGAAGTCGCACCAGGCCGACCTGTGGCGCGGGCTGCGGACGAACGACCTGTCCGTGGTGTCCACCGACCACTGCCCGTTCTGCTTCAAGGACCAGAAGGAGATGGGCCGCGGCGACTTCCGGGCCATCCCGAACGGGATGCCGGGCGTCGAGCACCGGATGGACCTGCTGCACCAGGGCGTGGTCGCCGGTCAGCTGACGCTCGGGCGCTGGGTCGAGACGTGCTCGGCGACACCGGCGCGGATGTTCGGGCTGTACCCGAAGAAGGGCGTCATCGCGGCGGGCTCGGACGCGGACATCGTGATCTACGACCCGGCGGCGACGCAGACTTTGTCGGCTGCGACGCACCACATGAACGTCGACTACTCGGCGTACGAAGGCTTCGAGATCACCGGCCGGGTGCACACGGTGCTTTCGCGCGGGCGCGTGGTCGTGTCGCCGGACGGGTTCACGGGGTCGACGTCACACGGCAAGTTCCTGTCGCGCTCGCTGAACCAGTACCTGAATTAGGAGCGCGCCATGGACTTCGGGATCGTGCTGCAGACCGACCCGCCGGCGCGGGACGTCGTGCGGCTGATGAAGGACGCCGAGGCCGCCGGGTTCCGGTACGGCTGGACGTTCGACTCCTGCGTGCTGTGGCAGGAACCGTTCGTGATCTACTCGGCGATCCTGGCGGCGACGTCGTCGCTCGTCGTCGGGCCGATGGTGACCAGTCCGGGCACGCGGGACTGGTCGGTGATGGCGTCGACGTTCGCCACGCTCAACGACATGTACGGCAACCGGACGGTGTGCGGCATCGGCCGCGGCGACTCGGCGCACCGGGTGGTCGGCAAGCCGCCGTCCACCTTGGCCACCGTCCGCGACTGCATGCGCGTGGTCAAGGACCTGGCCGAAGGCCGCGCGGTGACCATGAACGAGAAGACCGTGCAGATCCCCTGGATCACGAACGGCCAGCTCGAGATGTGGATGGCCGGGTACGGGCCGAAGGCGCTGCAGACGGTCGGCGAGCACGCCGACGGCTTCATCCTGCAGTGCGCCGACCCGGCGATCGCCCGCTGGACGATCGGCGCGGTCCGCGACGCGGCGCGAGCGGCCGGGCGCGACCCGGGCGGCATCACGATCTGCGTCGCGGCCCCGGCGTACGTCGGCGAGGACCTGGCGCACCAGCGCGAACAGCTGCGCTGGTTCGGCGGGATGGTCGGCAACCACGTCGCGGACCTGGTGGCGCGGTACGGCTCGTCCGGGGCGGTGCCGCGGGAGCTGACGGACTACATCCGCGAGCGGGAGGGCTACGACTACAGCCACCACGGCAAGGCGGGCAACCCGTCGACGGAGTTCGTCCCGGACGAGATCGTCGACCGGTTCTGCCTGCTGGGGCCGCCATCGGCCCACATCTCGCGCCTGCAGGAACTCGCGGAACTGGGCGTGGACCAGTTCTCGCTGTACCTGATGCACGACGACCGCGAGGCGACGCTGGCGTCCTACGGGTCGCAGATCATCCCGAAGCTCACCGCGTAGGGCCCGCCCTACCCCGGTTCCGGGGGTGCGCACCAGCGCGCCCCCGGTCCCGGCGGCGGGACGATCGGGCGATGAACCTTCGTGTTGCGCTGGCCCTGGGGACGGCCGCTCTCACCCCGGCCGCCCTCGCGCCCGCGGCCGCGGCGAGCCCGGCCGGGGTCGTCTGGGAAGCCTCCTGCGCCCCCGGTTACGAATGCGGCCACCTCGACGTCCCACTGTCCTATCAGGACCCTGCCGCGGGCACGGTCCGCATCGCGATCGGCCGCCTGCCGGCCACCGACCAAGCCCGCAAGCTGGGAACGATCTTCTACAACCCGGGCGGGCCGGGCTCGTCCGGCCGGCTCGCCCCGGCGTTGACCCCCGCCCTGCACGAGCGCTTCGACATCGTCGGCTTCGACCCACGCGGCGTCGGGGCCAGCTCGAAGATCCATTGCTTCACCGATCCGTCACAGCTCGAGGTGCTGCAACGCGCCCTCGGCACGTTCCCGCTGACCCGCGCGGCCGAGCAGCAGCAGATCGCGGACACCCGAACGGTCACCGACCTCTGCGAGCAGAACGCGGGTCCGCTGGCGAACCACCTGTCGACCGGAACGATCGCCCGCGACCTGGACCGCCTGCGAGCGGCGTTCGGCGAGCCGAAGTTGCGGTACTACGGGAAGTCGTACGGCACATACCTCGGCGAGACGTACGCAAACCTGTTCCCCGCCCGAGTCGGCTCGATGGCGCTCGACGCGGTCGACGACCCGGTCCGGTGGTCGACCGGCTCCGCACCGATGAGCTACCGCCTGCAGGGCTTCTCGGACGCGCCACGGGCGTTCCAGTCCTTTTTGGACGCCTGCGCTGCCCGGTGCGCCTTCGACTACCCGGCCATCCTCGACCGACTCGAAAGCGGCCCGATCACGGTGACCGACACAGCCGGGCGGCAAGTCGTCGTCACCTACCAGAGCGCCATCGCCCGGATCCACGACTACCTGACCGACGCACAGGCCGCACCTTCGCTCGCGGCATTCCTCCGGGCCCTCGCGGACCCGGCATCTCCCGCACCGGCGTCCCAGGGCGGCCCACCGGACATCGACGCCCTCCTGGGCGGCGGCGCAACGCTGTGCTCGGACGCGGCGAACCCACGGGACACCGCGGTCTGGTGGGACTACGCCCGCCGCGCAGACGGCGTCGCCCGGGGCTTCGGACCGTACGACGTCTACAAGACGCTGCCGTGCGCAACCTGGGACGTCCAGGACACGGGCCGTTACGCCGGGCCGTGGAACCGCCCGACGGCACCGATCCTCCTGCTCGCCAACCGCCAGGGCGACCTGGAGACCCCGTACGCGGGCGCGCAGCGGACAGAGCGCCTGCTGGCCAACGCGCGGTTGCTGACCCTGAACACGTACGGCCACGGCGCACGAGGCAAGAGCACCTGCATCGACGCGGCACTGGATCGCTACTTCGCGGCCGGCGCGGTACCGGCTCCGGGCACGGCCTGCGCCCCGGACCACGGCCCGTTCGAGTGAGGAGGCTTGCGGCTCGGGAGAGGGCGCATCCCCGGCGCGCCAGTCGAGTGGTCAGGCCCCGACGGCTCGACCCGCGGCGCGCCGCGGGTTGAGCGGCCGTGACGTGGCGTGGCTGACGCTGCCGACCGGTCAACGCGGCCCGATGCGGCCCGGCGCAGCCAGCGCCGCGCAGCGCCGCCAGGGCAGCGCACCCCGCTGCGCCGGCGCGGCACAGCCAGCCCGCCGGCACAGCCAGGCCCGCCGGCACAGCCAGGCCCGCCGGCGCGGCCAGCCCGCCGGCGCGGCCAGGCGCAGCGCGGCCAGGCGCAGCGCGGCCAGCGCGGCCCATCAGCCGGTGCGCCGGTCATCGCCGAACGGGCGATATCACTGCGCCGGTCACCGCCGAACAGCTGACGTTGCTCCCTCCGGGGGTCACGAAGGCCTGGGCAACCGCGCTGTCGTCTCCCGGAGGTACTGCATCGCCGCTTTCGGATTGCCAGCCAGTCCTCGTAATCGGCCGGGTTATCGAAGAGGTGCGCGAACCTGTGCGCCACCTCGGGCACGCTCTGTGCAGTGTCCAAAGTGGCCATCACGGGGTCTGGCGGCGGGGCCAGGAGGTCGTTCTTGAAGCGCGTCGCATGCCGGGCGTGGTGCCGGTAGCGGGCGAACGCCGAGCACCAAACCCGCTTGCCCCGCGCCGATGATCCCGATCCGCCGCATGGCCGCCCCTCCCCCTGGAAACCCTTGACCGTCAAGGTACTGGGCAGGCGCCGGAAATCCCTGCCCGATCGGGCCGACGCTCAGTCCAGCAGTGCTTGGTAGACCAGCTGCCGCAGCTGGGGGCGCAGCCGGTAGGTGCTCGAGGGGAGCAACTGCGTGTAGAAGCCCACCGTCAGGTTCTCGGCCGGGTCCACCCAGAATGCCGTCGAAGCCGCTCCTCCCCAGGCGTACTCGCCCGCCGAGGACAGGGTTCGGGCCTTCACCGGGTCCTCCAGGACCGAGAAGCCCAACCCGAAGCCGTGGCCGTCGAAAGGCATCTCCGCGAAGAGGGGGCGGCCGAATGCCTCCAGGTCCACTCGGCCCGGCAGGTGGTTGCTCGTCATCAGTGCCACCGTGCGCGGGGACAGCAGCCGCGCGCCGTTCAGCTCGCCGCCGCGGCGGAGCAGCTCCGTGAAGCGCCAGTAGTCCTGGGCTGTGGACACCAGGCCGCCGCCACCCGAAAGACAGTCCGGTTGTGTCGTGCCCAGGCGGCCGAAGGCGTCATTGCGGACAGCTTGTCCCGACGACGGGTTGCGCACGTACATCGCGGCCAGGCGGTCCAGTGAGGGAGCCACGAAACCCGTGTCCGTCATGCCCAGCGGCGCGAAGATCCGCGACGCGAAGAACTCGTCCAGCGAGAGGCCCGAAACCACCTCGATGAGCCGGCCGAGGACGTCGGTGGCGATCGAGTAGTTCCACTCCGCGCCCGGCTGGAACAGCAGTGGCAGTGCCGCCCACTTCTCCGAACAGGCGGCCAGGTCGAGGCCCGGCGGCGTGCCCCACTCGAAGCCCGCCGCACGGTAGATCGCGTCCACCGGGTGGCCGTGGTGGAAGCCGTACGTCAGGCCGGCCGTGTGCGTCAGCAGGTGCCAGACGCGGATCGGCGCGGTGGCGGGCTCGGTGGCCGGCGCCAGCGCGGATCCCTTGACGTACACCCGCGGCGAAGCGAACTCCGGCAACCAGCGCGAGATCGGGTCATCCAGCTCCAGCAGGCCTTCTTCGGCGAGCATCATCGCCGCGACCGAGGTGATCGGCTTGGTCATCGAGAAGATCCGCCACAGCGTGTCCGGCTCGACCGGCAGCGACGCTTCGACGTCCCGGTGGCCGCCGCGGCCGAGGTGGACGATCCGGCCGTGCCTGCTCACCACCGCGAGCCAGCCCGGCAACCGGCCATCCTCGACGTACCGGTCGAAATGCGCGTCGAGCCGGGACAACCGCGCCGCGTCGAAGCCCGCCTCGGCCGGGTCGACGTCCACCTCGAAATCCGCCATGCGGCGAGGTTACTTCTCCCGCGCCCGCTCGGCCGCCTTCTCTTCGCGCCACGCTTCGTCGTTCTTCCCGTAGCGCCAGTAGCCCGAAATCGACAGCAGCTCGCGCCGCACGCCGCGCTCGTCGAGCAGGTACCGCCGCAGCTCGCGCACGAACCCCGCCTCGCCGTGGACGAACGCCTGGACGACGCCCTCGCGCCACGGCAGCTCACGCACCGCGGCCGCGACGTCGCCGCCGGACGCCCGGTGCAGCCAGGTGATCTGCGCGTCCGCCTTCGAGACCAGCGGCTGCTGTTCGTCCGCGTTCTCGACCAGGATCACCGCGTGCGCCGGGACACCGGCGGGCAGCGCTTCGAGCGACGCCGCGATGGCCGGCAGCGCGCTTTCGTCCCCCGCCAGGAGGTGCCAGTCCGCTTCGGCGCCGGGCGCGTACGCGCCGCCCGGGCCCAGCACCAGCAGCTCGTCGCCCGGCTGGGCCGTGGCCGCCCACGGACCGGCAATGCCCTCGTCACCGTGGTGGACGAAGTCCAGGACGAGCTCGCCCGCCTGCGGGTCGAACGCGCGCACGGTGTACGAGCGCTGCCGCGGCCAGTGCTCCCGCGGCATCGACGCCCGGCACTCCTGCACGTCGAACGGCTCCGGGTACTCGACGCCGGGCACCTTGAACAGCACCTTCACGTAGGCGTCGGTGAACTCGTTCGGCGTGAACTCCGCGATGCCCTCGCCGCCCGCGACGATCCGGATCATGTGCGGGGTCAGCCGCTCGGTCCGCAGCACCCGCAGCCGCACCGCGGGACGCCCGGACCGCCGGGGTGCTTCAGCCATCGGCCACTCCAACCATCACTAAGGCTTACCTAAGTCAGCCTACGCGCCAAACTCGGCACGCGGCTACTCAGGTGTACCCAGTTCCGCGAGCAACCTCCCGAACCCGGCCGTCACCTCCTTCCGGAACCCGACGAAGAACCGGTTCGCCAACGGCACGCCCCACCGTCCCCACGACGCGGCGTTGACCACCCGGTGCTCGACGCGCGCCCCCGCCGGATCGGCCGTGACGCGGTACTCGCCTCGGTACCACCAGCCGCCCTGCACCGCGACGAACCCCCGCTCGCGCTCCACCTCCATCCGCATCGAGTAGCCGCCTCCGGCGAGCCGGCTCCGCAGCCGTTCGAACACCTCCGCCGGTGGCCGCGCGACCACCCCGGACGCCTCCGCAAGCGTTTTCACCCGCGCGGATCCGAAACCCGCGTGTTCTGGAACGCCGTGATCAGCCATTCACCCCCCTCCCGGGCGAGCACGAAGGACACGGTCGACTCGCGCCCCTCGTCGGCGACCTCCGCCCCGGTCAACGACGAACCTCCGCCGACGACGGCCACGGCGACGTCCGGCCGGACGAACCGCACCTTCGCCGCGCCGCCCAGCGAACCGGTGAGCTTCGACCCGCGCAAAGGCCCCTCGAACAGCGCACGGTGCGAGCTCTCGATCGCCTCCCGCCCGGGGAAGTTCGCCCCGAAGAACGTCACGTAGTCCGCATCCTCGGTGAAGAGCCGCCCGTACGCGGCGGCATCGCCCGAGTTCCACGCATCGGTGAGCCGGTCCAGCACACCACGCACCTCAACCTCGGCCGGAGCAGTCATCGGACCCCCTTCGAACGTCGTTCGTTTCACAAACACCGTTCTACTCTCGAACACTGTTCGCGTCAAGTACAGTGTTCGGGTGACCGTTCCTCCGCCGCCGTGGCGCAGCGCCCCCCGCCGCCGCGCCGCGAAACCCGCCCTCTCCCAGGCCTCGATCGTGCGAGCGGCCTTGATCGTCCTGGACGACGAGGGGTTCGACGCGGTCACCATGCGGCGGATCGCCCAGGAACTGGAGACCGGGCCCGCCTCCCTCTACGCGCACGTCTCCAACAAGGAGGAGCTGGCGGAGCTGATGCTCGACGCCGTGCTCGCCGACGTGCTGGTCCCCGAACCGGACCCGGCGCGCTGGGACGAGCAGGTCAAGGACCTCGTCCGCGACCAGATCCAGGCCATGGCCGCGCACCGCGGCATCGCGCGCATCGCCTGGGACATCGCCGTGCCGATCACGCCCAACTCGCTGAAGCAGGGCGAAGCGATGCTCGCCCTGCTTCGCGCGGGCGGGTTGACCCTCAAGCAGGCGACCTTCGCGGGCGACGCCCTTTCCCTCTACGCCAAGGCGTACGCCTACGAGGCGAGCGGCTGGACCTGGGGCGAGATCGACCAGGCCGAAGCCGGCGAACGCGGCAAGCAGATGGTGGCGTACATGCAGTCCCTGCCCGCCGCGTCGTTCCCCAACATGCTGCAAGTCGGCGAGTTCTTCTCCGCGGAGACGGCGAAGGAACGCCTCGAGTTCGCGCTCGAGGCGTTCCTCGCCGGGCTGAAAGCGCTGGCGAAGAACTAGGGCCGCAGCACGATCTTGCCGCGCGTGTGCCGCCGCTCCAGCTCGCGGTAGGCGTCCCGGACCTCGTCGAGCGGGTAGACGCGGGCGATCGGCAGCGTCAGCAACCCCTTGTCCAGCAGCAGACCCAGCTCGCGCAGGACGTCGGCCGACGCCGCGGCCGCGTTGCCGTCGGTCTTCACGTTGTACTTCTCCGCCGCGGCGAAGTCGATGATCGTGTTGATCCGCCCCGGGTGGACGCCCAGGTGGAGAGCCAGTTCGACGTAGCCGGAGCCGAACGTGTCGACGAACGCGTGGACGCCGGAAGGCGCGGCGTCGCGAATCCGCGACAGCACACCCTCGCCGTACGCGACCGGGATGACGCCGAGCTCGCGCAGCCACTCGTGGTTCGCCTCGCCGGCCAGGCCGATCACGGTGGCGCCGGCGAGGCGAGCGAGCTGCACGGCGAGCGAGCCCACGCCGCCTGCCGCGCCCGAAACGACGACCGTCTCCCCTTCACGCGGGCAGACCGCACCCACCGCGGCGTACGCGCTGGTGCCGGCGACGAACAGCGACCCGGCGACCTCCCACGGCACCCCGTCGGGCCGCGGCGTGAGGTTCCCGGCTTCGGCGACGACGAACTCGGCGTGGCTCGACCGCGTGTCGACGAACCCGATCACCTCGTCGCCGACGGCAACGTCCGACACGCCTTCGCCGAGCGAAGCGACAACCCCCGCGAAGTCACTGCCCTGGCCCGACGGGAACGTCGCCGGGAACCGCGAGTGCAGCAGTCCCTTCCGGATGGACGCTTCGCCCGGGTTGATCCCGGCGGCCCGCACCTCGACGAGCACCTGACCCGGTCCGGGGGCCGGCCGCGGGACGTCCTCGACCCGGAGAACCTCCACGTCGCCGTACTCGTCGAACCTGATCGCGCGCGCCATGGGGGCCTCCTCGAAGTCGTTGCTGAATACAAGCAACGACCGGGCCCCCGGTTTTAATCCCCCTACCCGGCCAGGCGGCGGACCACCCCGTCGGCCAGCAGCCGGCCGCGGTCGGTGAGCACCGCGCGCCCCTTGGAGTCCAATGCGGACGGATCGAGCAGGCCCTCGGCCGCGGCCGCGCGCGCCTCGGCCAGCCCCGGCTCGTCGAGCACGTCCAGCGGCAGCCCCTCGGCGACGCGCAGTTCGAGCATGATCCGCTCGAGGTGCTGGTCGTCGTCGGTGAGCACCTCGAGCCCACCCGCCGGCGAGTCACCGGCGGCGAGCAAAGCGGCGTAGCGAGCCGGGTGCTTGACGTTCCACCAGCGCACGCCGCCGACGTGGCTGTGCGCGCCCGGACCGGCGCCCCACCAGTCGTCACCTCGCCAGTAGCCGAGGTTGTGGCGGCACCGGGCCGCGTCGGAAGCCGCCCAGTTGGACACCTCGTACCAGCGCAACCCCGCCGAGGACAGCATGGCGTCGATCATCTCGTAGTCCGCTGCCAGCACGTCGTCGTCCGGCGCGGGCAACTCGCCGCGACGGACGCGGCGGGCCAGCGCCGTGCCCTCCTCGACGATCAGCGCGTACGCCGAGACGTGGTCGACGCCCGCGCCCAGCACGGCGTCGAGCGTCGCGCGCAGGTCTTCGGCGCGCTCCCCCGGAGTGCCGTAGATCACGTCGAGGTTCACGTGCTCGAACCCGGCCGCCCGCGCTTCGGCGGCGGCCTGGCCCGGACGGCCCGGGGTGTGCACGCGGTCGAGGATCTTCAGCACGTGCGGCGCGGCCGACTGCATGCCCAGCGACACGCGCGTGTAGCCGGCTTCGCGGATCCCGGCGAAGAACTCCGGCGACGTCGACTCCGGGTTCGACTCCGTCGTCACCTCGGCCCCGGGCGCCAGCCCGAAGACGTCGCGGACGGCGTCGAGCACCGAACGCAGCCCGTCCGCGCCCAGCAGCGACGGCGTGCCGCCGCCGACGAACACGGTGTCGGCGGCGGGCGGCACGACGAGCACGCGCGCGGCGAGCTCCAGCTCGCGGCGCAGTCCTTCGAGCCAGGACTGCGGCGACGAACCGGTGTCGAGCTCCCCCGCGGTGTAGGTGTTGAAGTCGCAGTACCCGCAGCGCGTGGCGCAGAACGGGACGTGCACGTAGACCCCGAACGCTCTGCTGCCCAGCCCCTTCAGCGCGGTTTCCGGCAACGCCGGATCGATCGGCGTGGCGGGGTCGGGACGCAGCTGGGGCACGCTGGAATTGTCCACCCCGTCACGCCCGGTCGCTTCAAGGGGCCGATCGGGTTAACACCTGTTACGACGCCGGGAGGTTGGCTGCCGCCCAGTCCGAGTCGACCGGGATCATCTCGATGACGTCGAGCAGCACGCCGTTCGGGTCGGCGACGTAGAAGTGCCGCTGCCCGTAGACCTCGTCGACGACCGGGGTCACCAGCTCGACACCGGCCTCTTCCAGCCGTTTCGCCTCGGCGCGAACGTCTTCGACGACGAGCCCGAACATCAGCCCCGCCGTGTCCTGCGTGCGGTAGGCCGGCGGCACCGACTCGTGCCCGCGCTGCACGAAGCTGATCTCGTACCCCGGCACACCGGCGTTGACGCTGGCGAACCAGTCGAGCTCGACGGTGACCGGCAGGCCGATGACGTCGGCATAGAACCGGGCGGTCGCCGCGACGTCGTCGACCAGGTAACCCGCCCCGAAACCGTTGACCTGCATCCCCAGTTCCTCTCGTTCAAACCACTGTATCTGAAGTACTTTACATGTAGTGGTTTGCGCCCGCAAGAAGGGTGCGCACAAGGCGGTTGACACGATTTCCGCAGGTGAGTGACCCTTCTCCCACCATGCGGGCAAGCCTGGACCACATTGTGGACGCGTGGCACGCTGACGTCGTGACTCATGCCGGTGTTCTCCTCGTGGCCCGCCGCCACGTCGACCTGCTGCGGGTCGCCAGTGCCCTCTGCGTACCCGCTCGCTGACTGCCGTCGCCACCACCTGCCACGAACCTGGACAGCCGGCGCCGGAGGACACCCCGTGAGCCGGTGGTCCTCCGCCGCCACGAAAGCCTCTCGGAGGACGCCGCCATGGCCACGCCCCAAACCC
>JARAWT010000119.1:0-14990 GCA_033793495.1 Streptomyces sp. MN03-5084-2B
ACCACGAACCGCCCGCTGCTGCGCACCCGGACCACCCTCCCGCCCCCGGCGTCGGAGGCGGCGATCCGCTCCGCGGAGTTGCGGCTGGGCGTCGAGCTGCCCGCCGACCTCCGCGCGTTCCTGCGGACCTGCGACGGCCTGCCCGCCGACGTCGTCTTCCCGCGGCTGCTCGGCACGGCGGACCTGCGCGCGGAGGACGGCGTGGTGGTCCTGTCGGACCCTGCGGTGCTGCTGCTCTCGGCCGGACACGTGGTCGAGGTCGATCCGGTCCTGGGCACGACCGTCCACGCGTCCTTCCGGGCGGCGCTCGTCAACCACGCCGCCCTGCTCGCCCAGGCAGGCTAGGTTGGACCCGGTGACCACCCTCACCGTGGAGAAGATCACCCCCGAGAACGTCGCCGCCGCGTGCCAGCTGGCCGTCGAACCCCACCAGAAGGACTTCGTGGCCCCTGTCGCCGTCTCGCTCGCCGAGGCCTACACGCAGCCGGAAGTCGCCTGGCCCCGGCTGATCCTCGCCGACGGCGAACCGGCGGCGTTCGTGATGGGCGGCTTCAACACGGAGGCCGAGTTCGACTTCTTCCGCTGCGGGATCTGGCGGCTGAACGTCGGCGCGGGCGTCCAGGGCCGCGGCTACGGCCGGTTCGCCGTCGAAACGGTCCTGGAAGAAGCCCGAAGACGGGGCCACACCGCGGCGACCGTGCTGTGGCTGCCGGCCGAGGGCGGGCCGGAGGAGTTCTACCTCAAGCTGGGCTTCAAGCCGACCGGCCAGACCTTCAACGGCGAGGTCGTCGGCCGGATCGAGCTTTAGACCTGGCCGCGCTTCTTCCGCTCGGTGTACTCGCGCATCCGCTTCGGATATCCCACGCGCGCGACCTCGTACACCGGGATCGAGCGGCGGTGGCCGAACTGCTGCGCGGCCTCCAGGCTGCCGATGCGCCGCCGGGTCCATTCGCCGTCGTGGGCGATCAACACCACAGTGGTGTCCGTGATGTTGGTCTTCGGTTCCACGAACGCCTCGACACCCCGCCGGGTGGCCGCCCACTCGTCGAGGTGGCGGGTGTCCTCGGTGCTGGCTTTCCGCAGCGTACCGGCCCGTTGCCCACCCTTGGCCCGCCTGCGCAGCGAGTCGAAGAGCCCCACCTCGACCACCTCTCCTCCCGAGACCTACCCCACTCATTATCCCGATGTCCGCGTGTGGTCGGCGTCGCACACCCGGCTAGCTCGCAGCCCCGTCCGGCGTAGTGACAAGATGGCGGTGTCGCGCGCGCGGTTATACCGGGCGCGGGCGCGACGACAGAGCATCACCCCACTGCTTGCCGAGGAGTTAATGAAGTGACCGACACCTCCGCCGACCTCGTGATCCTGGGAGGCGGATCGGGCGGCTACGCCGCGGCGTTCCGCGCGGCCGAGCTGGGCCTTTCCGTCACGCTGATCGAGAAGGACAAGCTGGGCGGGACGTGCCTCCACCGGGGCTGCATCCCGACCAAGGCCCTGCTGCACGCCGCCGAGGTCGCCGACGAGACCCGTGAAGCCGAAGCGGTCGGCGTCAAGGCCGTCTTCGAGGGCATCGACATCGCCGGGGTCAACAAGTACAAGGACGGGATCGTCGCCCGCCTGTACAAGGGCCTGCAGGGCCTGGCCAAGGCGCACAAGGTGAACCTCGTCGAGGGCAGCGGCACGTTCGTCGGCGGCACGACCGTCGAGGTGGACGGCACCCGCTACACCGGCAAGAACGTCATCCTCGCCACCGGCTCGTACTCGCGCACGCTGCCCGGCCTGGAGCTCGGCGGCCGCATCATCGCCAGCGAGCAGGCCCTCGCCCTCGACTACGTCCCCAAGAAGGTCGTCGTCCTCGGCGGCGGCGTGATCGGCGTCGAGTTCGCCAGCGTGTGGGCCTCCTTCGGCGTCGACGTCACCATCGTCGAGGCCCTGCCGCGGCTGGTCCCGAACGAGGACGAGTTCGCGTCCAAGCAGCTCGAGCGCGCTTTCCGCCGCCGCAAGATCGCCTTCAAGACCGGCGTGAAGTTCACCGGCGCGAAGCAGGACGACAACGGCGTGAGCGTCTCGCTGGAGTCCGGCGAGACCATCGAGGCCGACCTGCTGCTGGTCGCCGTCGGCCGCGGGCCGAACTCGGCGGGCCACGGCTACGAAGAGGCCGGCGTCAAGATCGAGCGCGGCTTCGTCCTCACCGACGAGCGGCTGCGCACCAACCTGCCGAACGTCTACGCCGTCGGCGACATCGTCCCCGGCCTGCAGCTCGCGCACCGCGGCTTCCAGCAGGGCATCTTCGTCGCCGAGGAGATCGCCGGGCAGAACCCGCGCGTGATCGACGAGAGCGGCATCCCGCGGGTCACCTACTCGCACCCGGAGGTCGCGTCGGTCGGGCTGACCGAGTCGCAGGCGAAGGACAAGTACGGCTCGGACGTCACGACGTTCACCTACGACCTGGGCGGCAACGGCAAGAGCCAGATCCTCAAGACCTCCGGCGGGGTGAAGCTGGTCAAGGCCCCGGACGGTCCCGTCGTGGGTGTCCACATGGTCGGCGACCGCGTCGGCGAGCTGATCGGCGAAGCGCAGTTGATCTACAGCTGGGAGGCTTTCCCCGAAGACGTCGCGCCGCTCATCCACGCGCACCCCACCCAGACCGAGGCCCTCGGTGAAGCGTTCCTCGCCCTCGCGGGGAAGCCGCTGCACGTGCACAGCTGACGTCCCACCAGCAGAATCCAGACCACGCAGAACTTGGAAGAGGAGTCAGCGAACGATGGCCTACTCCGTCACATTGCCGGAGCTCGGGGAGAGCGTCACCGAAGGCACCGTCACCCGGTGGCTTAAGCAGGAGGGCGACACCGTCGAGGTCGACGAGCCGTTGCTCGAGATCTCGACCGACAAGGTCGACACCGAGGTGCCCTCCCCGGTGGCGGGCACGGTCGTGAAGATCAGCGCCCAGGAAGACGAGACCGTCGAGGTCGGCGGCGAGCTCGCCGTCATCGACGACGGCACCGGCGGCGTGCCGGAGTCTTCCGCCCCCGCGCAGGAAGAATCCGCGCCTTCGCAGCCGGAGCCGCAGGAGGAAGAGCCGCAGGCCCAGGCCTCCGAAGAGAGCGCGCCGAGCAAGCCGGACACCGCGCCGGCCGCCGGTGGCGAAGGCACCGAGGTGAGGCTGCCCGAGCTGGGCGAGAGCGTCACCGAGGGCACCGTCACGCGCTGGCTGAAGGCGGTCGGCGACTCGGTCGAGGTCGACGAGCCGCTGCTCGAGATCTCCACCGACAAGGTCGACACCGAGGTGCCGTCGCCGGTGGCCGGCACGGTGCTGGAGATCCGCGCGGGCGAGGACGAGACCGTCGAGGTCGGCGGCGTCCTGGCCGTGATCGGTGACGCGAACGCGGCGCCGAAGGCCGAGGCCAAGCCGGAACCCAAGCCGGAGCCGAAGCCGGAACCGAAGCCCGAGCCGGTTCAGGAGTCGAAGCCCGAGCCCAAGCCGGAACCGAAGCCGCAGCCGCAGGCCGCGCCCGCGGCGAAGGCCACCGAGGCGGCCCCGGCCGCCGCGGCGAAGGACGGCTCGGCGGACGGCCCGTACGTCACGCCGCTGGTCCGCAAGCTCGCGTCGGAGCACGGCATCGACCTCGCGTCGCTGACCGGCAGCGGCGTCGGCGGCCGGATCCGCAAGCAGGACGTCCTGGCCGCGGCCGAGGAGAAGCAGAAGGCCGCCGCACCGGCGCCGGCCGCTGCCGCTCCGGCCGCTGCCGCCGCACCGTCGGCGCCCGCCGCGCGTCCCGCGGCCGCGGTGTCGCCGGAGCTGGCCGCGCTGCGCGGCACCGTGCAGAAGGCCAGCCGGATCCGCCAGATCACGGCCACCAAGACCCGCGAGTCGCTGCAGATCGCCGCGCAGCTCACGCAGGTCCAGGAGGTCGACGTCACGAAGATCGCCAAGCTGCGCCAGCGGGCGAAGGCGGGCTTCAAGGAGCGCGAGGGCGTCAACCTGACGTTCCTGCCGTTCTTCGCGAAGGCCACCGTCGAGGCGCTCAAGCAGCACCCGAACGTCAACGCGTCCTACAACGAGGACACGAAGGAGATCACCTACCACGGCGCCGTGCACCTGGGCATCGCGGTGGACACCGAGCGCGGGCTGCTCTCGGTCGTGATCCACGACGCGGGCGAGCTGAGCCTGGCGGGTCTCGCGCACCGGATCGCCGACCTGGCGGGCCGCGCGCGGGCGGGCCAGATCAAGCCGGACGAGCTGTCGGGCGGCACCTTCTCCATCACGAACATCGGCAGCGTCGGCGCACTGTTCGACACGCCGATCATCGTGCAGCCGCAGTCCGGCATCCTCGGCACCGGCGCGGTCGTCAAGCGCCCGGTCGTGATCGCGGACGCCGACGGCAACGACACGATCGCCGTCCGGTCGATGGCGTACCTGCCGCTGACCTACGACCACCGCCTGGTGGACGGGGCCGACGCGGGCCGCTTCCTGACGACGATCAAGCAGCGCCTGGAAGAGGGCAACTTCGAGAGCGAACTCGGTCTCTGAAGTTTCTGCTGACGAAGGCCGCCACGGGATTCCGTGGCGGCCTTCGCCGCATCCGGGGAGGAGCGCGATGACCTGGTTCGCGGAGCACCGCGACGACGTCTCGATCGTCGCGGACGACGGCAAGAACCACCTGTCGCACAACGCCGAGGTATCGCGGGTCCTGGCCTCCACGATCAAGGTCGTCCACCTGCTCGCCTACACGACGGCGGTCGCCGACGGCCGGCTCGATCCGGCGGAACCGGTCCGGGTCGGCGACTGGGATGCCTGGCACCCGTTCGAAGGCGACGGCCCGGTCGGTACGGGCGCCCACCTGCGGGCCCTGACCGCGCTGGGCGTCGACTGCGACGAGTTCGGCGTCGCCCGCGATCCCGGCCACTTCGTCCCGCTCGACGCGCTCGCCACGGCGATGATCTCCCTGAGCGACAACGCGGCTCCCGACTACCTGCGGGCCCGGCTCGGCGACGACGCACTGCGGGCCGCGGCGGCGAGCGGCGGCTGGCCCGAGGCGGACCTGCGCTGGTTCTGCGGCGAAACCCTGCGCTCCTGCTACCCCGGCGAACCCGACCTGACCGCGCGCTTCACCGGGGACCCCGCGTTCCGGCGGGAGGTCCTCGACCGCGTCCGCGGCGAGCCGATCTCCGACGAAGCCGAGTGGGCGTGGACCCAGGGCACGGCTCGGGGCACCGCCGCGGAGCTGTTCGCCTTCCACCGCCACCTCGCCACCGCGGACTCCCCTGCCGCCTCGCACGCGCGCCGGATCCTCGGCGGCAGCGTGCGGTACAAGGGCGGCTCCCTGCCGCGCAGCCGCGGGTTCGGCCTGTCCACGGACGAGGCGGCCATCGCGATGTTCTACACCGGGGCGGGGTTCCCCGACGTCCCGCTCGCGACGTTCGGCCTCGCGATCCTGTCCGACCTCCCGGCTTTCGCGGGGGACCTGGGCGTGCGGCTGTGACCCCGATGGGCCACGATCGAAGCATGCGAGTACTGATCGCCGGAGCGAGCGGCTTGATCGGGTCGGCGCTGGGCGAACGCCTGCGCCGCGAGGGCCACGAGGTCCGCCGGCTGGTGCGGCGGGAAGCGCGCGAGGGCGGCGAATTCCGCTGGGACCCGCCGTCGGGCACCATCGCCGGCGGCGCCTTCGAGGGCGTCGACGCCGTCGTCAACCTGGGCGGCCAGCGGCTGTTCCCCGGCCGGTGGAGCGCGATGCGCAAGCAGCAGCTCACCGACAGCCGGGTCGAGCCCACCGAGGTGCTCGCCGAGGCCGTGGCCGAGCACGGCGTCGGCGTGCTCGTCAACGCGTCCGGCGTGACCTACTACGGCGACACCGGATCGTCCATTGTGGACGAGTCCGCGCCGCGTGGGCGGGGTTTCCTGCCCGAACTGTGCGAAGCCTGGGAAGCGGCCACGGCGGCGGCCGGGACCGCGCGCGTCGTGAATCTTCGGAGCGGGCTCGTGCTTTCGGCGAAGGGCGGGCTGTACGCCACACTGCGCCCGCTCTTCAAGCTGGCTCTCGGCGGACGGCTCGGCAACGGCCGCCAGTACATGCCGTGGATCTCCCTCGAGGACGAGGTCGGCGCGATCGTCCACGTCCTGACGCACGACGACGTCTCCGGGCCGGTGAACCTGACCGGCCCGGGCGCGGTGACGAACGCGGAGTTCACCCGGGCCGTCGGGCGGGCGGTGCACCGGCCCGCGCCGTGGTGGGTGCCCGGGATCGCGCTCAAGGCCGTGCTCGGCCAGGCGGCCGAGGAGATGGCGCTGTTCAGCGTGCGTGCGGTCCCGGCGGTGCTGGAGCGGTCCGGCTACGAGTTCCGGCACCGGACCCTGGACAGCGCGCTCGCCGCGGCATGACGGTCCCGCTCAAGCGCTGGCTCGTCGTCGGCGTCGCGCTGGTGGCGGCGTTCGTGGCGCTCGGGCTCGGCGTCGCCCGGCACCCGCTGAGCCTCGACACCCAGGTGGCGAACGCCCTCCACGGCGTCTACACGCAGCCGCTCGGGCGGGTGGCGGAGATCGGCAGCGACATCCTGGGCCCGGTGCTCCCGTACGTGCTCGGCATGGCGCTGCTCGCCCTGGCGCTGCGGCACCGGGAGCGCACGGGGTTGTGCGTGCGGCTCGCCGTCGTGCTGCTGCTGTGCCGGCTGACCAGCCTGGCGGCCAAGCCGGTCTTCCTGCGGGAACGTCCCCGCGACTACCCGGACCTGAGCTACCCGAGCGGGCACGTGGTGTCGGTCGCGAGCACCGGGTTCGTCCTGCTCCTGCTGTGCGCGTGGCTGTGGCCGCGGCTGGTCCGGCGCGTGGCTGCGGCCGTCGCGGTGGCGGTGGTGCTCTCGGCGGCCTGCCGCGTGGTGCTCGGCGTGCACTGGGTGACGGACACGATCGGCGCGGTGCTGGCGGTGACCGGTGTCGGGCTGCTCTCAGCGTGCGCCTTGCGGCTGCTTCCCCCGGGTGGTCGGCGTAGCCTCGACGGGTGAGTTCTTCCCGCACTTCCTGCCGCGCCAGCACCGAGCCCGTCGACGTCCGCGAGCTCGGCACGATCGACTACACCGAAGCCTGGGAGCTCCAGCGGGGCTTCTTGACCGCGCGTGCGGACGGCACCGCCCCGGACACGATGCTCCTGCTGCAGCACCCGTCGGTGTACACGGCGGGCAAGCGCACGGAGGAGGCCGACCGCCCTACCGACGGCACCCCGGTGATCGACGTCGACCGCGGCGGCAAGATCACCTGGCACGGGCCGGGCCAGCTGGTCGGCTACCCGATCGTGAAGCTCGCGGACCCGATCGACGTGGTCCACTACGTGCGGCGCCTGGAGGAGGCGCTGATCCACGTGTGCGACCAGCTCGGCGTGGCGAGCGGCCGGGTGGAGGGCCGCAGCGGCGTGTGGATCCCGGCCGACGACCGCGGGATCGAGCGCAAGATCGCGGCGATCGGCATCCGCGTCCAGCGCGGCGTGACGATGCACGGCTTCGAGCTGAACTGCAACGCCGACCTGGCGGCGTTCGACACCATCGTGCCCTGCGGCATCCGCGATGCGGGGGTGACGTCGCTGTCGTACGAGCTGCAGCGGGACGTGACGGTGGAGGCGGTCCTCCCCCTGGCGCGCGACGCGGTGCTGGCGGCCCTGGAAGGCGAGCTCCCGGTCAGCGAGGACCGCTGGCTCCCCCGCCCGGAAGCACCCCAGGCGGCGGGCGTCACCTTCGCCCTGCAGAACTGACCAAGCGCCCCAAGGTGGCCTTCGGTGCGTTCAACGCACCGAAGGCCACCTTGGGTGCGTTGAACGCAACCAAGGCCACCTTGGGGCGCTAGTCCAGCTGCGGCGCGACCTCGGCGGCGACCAGCTCGAGCTGGTCCAGGTCCGACAGGTCCAGCAGCTGCAGGTAGACCCGCGTGATCCCGGTCTTTTCCCGCCACTGCCCGATCCGGTCGACGACCTCGGCCGGCGACCCCGCCAAGCCGTTGGCCCGCAGCTCGTGGACGTCCCGCCCGAGCACCGAAGCCCGCTGCGCGACCTCCGCCTCGGACCGCCCGACCGCGATCACCAGTGCCACCGAGCGGAGGATCTCCTTCGGGTCACGCCCGATCTCCGCCGCGGCCGCCTCGACGCGGGCGAACTGGGCCGCCGCCGTCTCGGTGTCGGTGAACGGCAGGTTGAACTCGTCGGCGAACCGCGCCGCCAGGGCCGGGGTGCGCTTCTTGCCGCCGCCGCCGATGATCACCGGCGGCGCCGGGGACTGCGCCGGCTTCGGCAGCGCCGGCGACTCGGACAGCTTGTAGTACTCGCCGTCGAACGAGTACGTCGAGCCCGCCGGCGTCTTCCACAGCCCGGTGATGACCTCGAGCTGCTCGGCGTAGCGGTCGAAGCGCTCCTTCAGCGGCGGCAGCGTCAGGCCGTACGCCTCGTGCTCGGCGTCGTACCAGCCGGCGCCGAGGCCGAACTCCACGCGGCCGGCCGACATCTGGTCGACCTGCGCCACGGAGATGGCCAGCGGGCCGGGGTGGCGGAACGTCGCCGCGGTGACGAGCGTGCCCAGCCGGATGCGGCTGGTCTCGCGGGCCAGGCCGGCAAGGGTGATCCACGCGTCCGTCGGACCGGGCAGGCCGTCGGCCGAGCCCATCTTCAGGTAGTGGTCGCTGCGGAAGAAGGCGTCGTACCCGGCGGCTTCGGTCGCCTTGGCGACGCGCAGCAAATCGTCGTAGCTGGCCCCCTGCTGGGGCTCGGTGAAGATCCTCAAGTCCACGAAGATCAGCCTATCGAGGCATCCGGTTCGGTGCGCCGCAGCCGTACCAGCATGCGGACGATCACGTCTTCGATCTCCGCGCTGACCTTCTTCGGATCGGGCGAACTGGCGATTTCGGTCGCCGCGCTCGACAGTGCGCCGAACAGCAGCCGCGCGGTGACCTCGACCGGCACCGGCTCGACCTCACCCGCGTCGATCAGCGCCTGCAGGCCGGACCGCACGAGCCCGAAGCTGCACCGCTCCTCGGCCTCGCGCCAGCGTTCCCAGCCCATCACGACCGGCGCCTCGTGGATGGCGATCCGCTGGTAGGCGGGGTCGAGGCAGGCGCGGAGGAACGCGTTGAGCCCGCCGAGCGCCCGGTCCCACGGCGTGCCCTCACCGGTCATGATCTTGTCGAGCCGGTCGTAGACGAGGCTCTCGACCTGGTCGAACGCGGCTTCGAACAGCGCCTGCTTGCCGCTGAAGTGGTGGTACAGCGCCCCCTTGGTCACCCGGGCGCGTTTGGCGATCTCGTCGAGCGAGGTACCCGCGTAACCGCGTTTGGTGAACAGTTCGACCGCGCTGTCGACCAGCGCGGACCGCGTCGACTCGGAGTAGTCGAGTCGTCTGGACCTCATTGTCGCCACCTTCACAACTTTACGCCCGGAGCAGCTCTCCATACTCATGGTATGTTCGGCGCGTCAGGTCCGTACCGGGAGTATGCCGCAGACCCGCGGTATGACCCGGGCCACGGAAGAGGAGCCACACGATGAGCTGGACAGACTTCTACCGACGTCAGGAAATCCTCGAAGCGACCGTCCGCCTGGCGGCCCGGAACCCGGGCGAGCCGCTGCCGCTCGAGGAGGTGCCCGGCGCCGAAGAGCACTTCGGCACCGAGGAACCCCTCCTCACCGCCCTGCAGTACCAGTGGACGCGGACGCTGAGCGGCCGCCTGCGCTCCGAGGTCGCCGACCCGGACGACGCCGACGGCCTCGGCGACCACGTCGACGCCGTCACCCGCGCCTGGCGCGCCGCCGTCGACGAGCACACCGACCTGCGCGCCGTCCTCGACGGCGCCTACGAGCGCCACGCGTCGCTGCGCCGGATGCACGAAGGCGAGCTGCGGATGCTCGCCGTCACGGCCGGGCTGGCCGACCCGCGCGAGCCTGCGGCCGAGATCGTCAAGGTGGGGCACGCGTTCGAGGCGCTGCTGCGCGCCAACCGCGAAGAATCCGTGCGTCGCCGTCCGGTCTTCGGACACCTTCGCCGGTTGCTCGCGCCGAGTGCGTAAACGGAGTTAAGTAAGCGCATGACACAGCGCTGGACCGAAGCCGACATCCCCGACCAGAGCGGCCGGACCGTCCTGGTCACCGGAGCCAACTCCGGACTCGGACTGCGCACGTCACAGGTGCTCGCGGGCAAGGGGGCCCGCGTGCTCCTGGCCTGCCGCTCCGCCGAACGCGGCGCGAAGGCACTCGAGATCGTTAAAGCGGCCGCCGCGGGCGCCGAACCCGAGCTCGTCCCATTGGACCTGAGCGAGCTCGCGTCGGTGCGCGCGGCCGCCGCGTCGGTGCGGGAACGCACCGGCGACGCCCTGGACGTCCTGATCAACAACGCCGGCGTGATGGCCACCGCCCGCGGCCGCACGGCCGACGGCTTCGAGCTGCAGTTCGGCACCAACCACCTCGGGCACGCGGCGCTGACCTGGCTGCTGCTGCCCGCCCTGCGCGGCGGACGGCACGCCCGGGTCGTCGCGCTGTCGAGCATCGCCGCCACCGGAGCCCGCATCGACGTCGAAGACCCCAACTTCGAGCACCGCCGCTACAACCCGGCGACCGCGTACGGGCAGTCGAAGCTGGCGAACCAGGTGTTCGCCATGGAACTCGACCGGCGGCTGCGCGCGGCCGGCGACGACGTCCTCGCCGTCGCCGCCCACCCCGGGTACACCGCGACCGGCCTCGGCAGCGGCATGGCGCGGTCGTACACCAACCCGGTCGTCCGCTCGGTCATCGCGGGCGGCCACAAGATCGGCGAGGCACTGTTCGCGCAGAACGTCCGCCAGGGCGCGCTGCCGCAGCTGCACGCGGCCACGGCGGACGGCGTCGAGGGCGGCGACTACATCGTCCCCGGCGGCCTCGGCGGCGCGCGCGGCAACCCGGTCAAGGGGCGGCCCCTGTCCGCCGCGCGCAGCGAGTCGCTGGGGGCCGCGTTGTGGGACGTCACGGCGAAGCTGACCGGCGTCACCCCGGATCCGGCGTAGCCCGGACGGGCGTACGGTTGAAGCGTGAGTGCTGCGCCTGAAGGCCGGAAGCTGCTGCGCCTGGAAGTTCGCAACAGTGAGACGCCGATCGAGAAGAAGCCGCCGTGGATCAAGACCCGGGTGCGGATGGGGCCGGAGTTCACCGAGCTCAAGGGCCTGGTTCGCCGCGAGGGTTTGCACACGGTGTGCGAAGAGGCCGGTTGTCCCAACATTTACGAGTGCTGGGAAGACCGTGAGGCCACGTTCCTGATCGGTGGCGATCAGTGCACGCGCCGGTGTGACTTCTGCCAGATCGACACCGGGAAACCGGCGGCGTTGGACACCTCGGAGCCGCGGAAGGTGGCTGAGTCGGTGCAGGCCATGGGCCTGCGGTATTCGACGGTGACCGGGGTGGCGCGGGACGACCTGCCCGATGGTGGCGCCTGGCTGTACGCGGAAACCGTGCGGCAGATCCACGAGCTGAACCCCGGCACCGGCGTGGAGCTGCTGATTCCGGACTTCAACGCCGACGCTGCGCAGCTTTCCGAAGTATTCGGATCGCGGCCCGAGGTTCTTGCGCACAACGTGGAAACAGTTCCGCGGATTTTCAAGCGGATCCGTCCCGGATTCCGCTACGCGCGCTCTCTGGAAGTCATCACGGCGGCGCGTGAGGCCGGTTTGGTGACGAAGTCGAATCTGATCCTGGGCATGGGCGAGACGCCGGATGAGGTGGCTCCGGCGATGCGGGACCTGGTGGATGCCGGGTGCGAGATCTTGACGATCACGCAGTACCTGCGTCCGTCGCCGCGGCACCACCCGGTGGACCGGTGGGTGAAGCCGGAGGAGTTCGTGGAGCACTCCCAGGCGGCCGAGGCGATGGGGTTCGCCGGGGTGATGGCCGGGCCGCTGGTGCGTTCGTCGTACCGCGCGGGACGGCTGTACGCCCAGACCAAGGCCCACCGCGGCGAGGTCCTGCCCGAGAACCTGCAGCACCTGGCAGCCGAAGGACCCGCAGCACAGGAAGCCGCGGCACTCCTCGCGAGGTGACGCACGTCACCCCACGGTCCTTAAAGGATCGGTAAAGTGGAGGCATGGCCCTGGTTTCGGACCTCCTCAGCTGGTTGCAAGGACTCCCGGAACCGGGGCTCGTCGCCGCGACCGGCGGCCTGGTGTTCGCCGAGTGCACGATCGGGCTGGGTTTCCTGGCCCCCGGCGAATCCGGGCTGCTCATCGCCGCGACGACGGCCACCACCGTCCCGCGGTTCCTGGTGCTGTGGCTGGTCGTCACGCTCTGCGCGACGGCGGGCGACGCGCTCGGCTACGGCATCGGCCGCCGCTTCGGGCCGCGGCTGCGTAACACGAAGCTGATCCGCAAGTACGGCCTGGAGGCGTGGGACAAGGCCACCGGCGTCCTCGAACGCCGCGGCGCCTGGGCGGTGTTCTTCGCCCGGTTCCTGCCGGTGATCCGGACGCTGACACCCGCGGCGGCTGGGACGTCCGGGCTGTCGTTCCGCAAGTTCCTGCCGGCCGCCGCGGCGGGCGCGTTCTGCTGGTCGCTGGTGCACATCAGCATCGGCGCGGCGCTGGGCGAAGCCGCCAAGCGCATCGAAGGCGCCCTGAACACCGGCGGCCTGGTCGTGGTCGGCGTGCTCGCCGCGGTCGCGGTGTTCTTCCTGCTGCGGCTGAAGAAGCGCAAGGCACTGGCCGCGCCCGAGCGGGAGCCCGAACGCGTGCCCTGAGTACTACATTCGGCGTATGAGTCTCGCGGATCTCCCCCGGCCGGTCGGCTTCGTCCTCGGCGGGGGCGGCAGCCTCGGCGCCATGCAGGTCGGCATGCTGCGCGCCCTGACCGAGGCCGGGTTGACGCCGGACGTCGTCACCGGCACGTCGGTCGGTTCGCTCAACGCCGCCGTGCTGGCCCGCTCCGGCACCGACGCGCTCGCGCGGCTGCACGAAATCTGGGCGCACATGACGCGGGCCGAGGCGTTCCCCGGCGGCGTGCTGAGCCGGGTGCGGACGCTGACGCAGAGCAAGACGCACCTGTTCCCCAACACCGGGCTGGCCGGGATCATCGCCGACCACCTGGGTGCCAACACCCGCTTCGAGGACCTGGCGCTGCCGCTCGGCGTCGTCACTACACAGGTCGACACGGCCGAGCCGCTGCTGATCCGCTCCGGGCGCCTGCTCGAGCCGCTCCTGGCGAGTTGCGCGATCCCCGGCATCTTCCCGCCGGTCGAGCACGACGGGCAGCTCCTGTACGACGGCGGGCTCGTCGCGAACGTGCCGATGCGGCAGGCCCTCGCGATGGGGGCGAAGTCGCTGGTGGTGCTGGACTGCGCGTTCCCCGGGAAGCTGCCGGACGCACCGCGGACGTTCGCCGAGGTGATGATGTTCACCGCGATGATCAGCATGCGGAACCAGGCCGTGCTGGAGGCGCCGGTGGCGGCCGCGTCGGCGCCGGTGGTCTACCTGCCGGGTCCGGCGCCCGTACGTGTGAACCCCTTGGACTTCGGGCACACGGAAGCACTGGCGGAAGAGGCGTACACGGCGGCGCGCGAGTACCTCGGCGCGCTTTCGGTGAACGGGCCCGGGCTGTACGGCGCACCGGGACTCGTCATCACGTGATCCACGTCACGCCGATGCACCGATCCGCCGGCAAGAACGTCATCGCTATCGCGTAGTTTTGATGACGAATGCCCGCCGATCCCAATTCCCAAAAAGAGACAATATGCTCCCCAAGAAGATTTTACTTTCGGTGGCCGGAATCCTCGCCGGGGCACTGTTGCTTTCCGCCTGCTCGTCCGGCGACGACGGCGGCTCGCCCGCCGGTGGGACGCCGGCGGCGGGGTCCGCCTCGCCGTCCGACACCCCGGTCGCGGTGACGTTCGACCCCGCGGGCGGCTCGGCGGTGAACCCGGCGACGCCGATCGTCGTCAAGGCGGCCAACGGGAAGCTCCTCGACGTCACGGTGACCAACCAGGCCAAGGGGAAGGCGGTCGCCGGCAAGCTGGCGGCGGACGGGTTGAGCTGGACGTCCACCGAGCCGCTCGGCTACGGCGCGACGTACAAGATCGTCGCGCACGCCCAGGGCACCAACGGGAAGCCGATCGAGCAGGACAACCAGATCACGACGCTGTCGCCGAAGAAGCAGGCGAACGCCAACCTGATCCCGGCGCCGTCCGCGGTGGCGAGCTCGGGTGTGGGCGTCGGCCAGCCGATCGTGTTCAGCTTCGGCAAGGTCGCGGTGAAGAACAAGGCGGCGGTCGAGAAGGCGCTGACGGTGGAGTCGACCCCGAAGCAGGACGGCAGCTGGTACTGGATCGACGACTCCAACGTCCACTACCGGCCGAAGGAGTACTGGCAGGCCGGCACGACGCTGAAGGTGACGGCCAAGATCTACGGCGTCGATTTCGGCGGCGGGGTGTTCGGCGCGGAGGATCGTACGGAGACGTACAAGGTGCACGATTCCTGGATCGCGAAGGCGGACGGGAACAGTGAGCAGATGCAGATCTTCCACAACGGTCAGATGGTGAAGTCGATGCCGATTTCGATGGGCAAGGACGCCACGCCGACCCACCTGGGTGCGCACGTGATTTCGGACAAGCAGGCCAACTACACGATGGATTCCTGCACGTACGGCGTCTGCCCGCCGGATCCGAAGGCGTACCGCTCGAACGAGAAGTGGTCGGAGCGCATTTCCAACGACGGCGAGTTCGTCCACGAGAACCCGAACAGCGTGGGCCAGCAGGGCAGCTCGAACGTGTCGCACGGGTGCATCAACCTGAACGACGCGAACGCCCAGTGGTTCTTCCAGAACATGGGCCTGGGCGACGTCGTGGAGGTCACCAACTCGGGCGGCCCCCAGCTCCCGGTCTGGGACCTGTACGGCGACTGGTCCAAGTCCTGGGCCGACTGGCAGGCCGGCTCGGCCATCAAGTAACCGCCTTCCGCCCGTTTCAAGGGGGGTCAGGAGCTCCGCTCCTGACCCCCCTTTCCCTTCCCACCCGAC
>JARAWT010000011.1:0-177470 GCA_033793495.1 Streptomyces sp. MN03-5084-2B
ACAGGGGGGTGAGGTAGGGCGGGGGGACGGAAGCGGTCAGCCAGACTTGGTTTGCGCTCACCTGGAACGTGTGGCCGGCCGCTGACATTGCTGCGGCGTCGATGCGGAGGATCACCGGTCTGCCGCGGCGGGCGCCGACCGTGCGGGCGGTGTCGGGTGTCGCGGACAGGTGGACCGCGTGGCGGTTCATCGGACGCAGGCCCTCGCGGAAGATCGCGTCGAGGTTCGGTGCGACCGTGCCGTGGTAGAGCACGTCCGGTGGGGTTGCGTCCGGCAGGCCCAGGTCCACCGGGACGCTGTGGCCCTGGCTCGCGCGGATGCGCGTGCCCGTCTCGTCGAAGGCGAACCGGCGCTTGTTGTTCTTCTCGACCACCTCGGCCAGTTCCGAGCGGGTGATCTCGAGGGCGCGCACGAGCGCGTCGACCGGTACCCAGCCGCCGGGTGCGAGAGTCAGGCCGAGGGCGGCGGGATCGTGGCGCAGGTGCCGCGAAAGCCGCTTGGAGATGCGGATCAATTCCTTTTCGTTCATTGCCTTTCCAGCATCTCCCCGCGCGCAAGCGGTTTAGATGCCGCCTTCGATCGCCGGGCGCAACTTGCTCGCGCCCGGCCCGAAGCGGGCCAGCTCGTCGTCGTTGTTGTACAGCGCGCAGCTGCGCAGGGAGAGGCAACCGCAGCCGACGCAGCCGGTGAGCCGGTCGCGAAGCCGTTGCAGGGCGTCGATGCGCGCGTCGAGCTCCTGCTGCCAGTCACGGGACAGGCGGGCCCAGTCCGCCTTCGTCGGGGCGTGGTCCTCCGGCAGCGTCGCCAGCGCCGAGCTGATGTCCTCGAGCGAGAGCCCGACCCGTTGCGCGGCGCGGATGAACGCGATCCGGCGCAGCACCGAACGCGCGTAGCGGCGCTGGTTGCCCGCCGACCGCTCCGAGCTGATCAGCCCCTTCTCCTCGTAGAACCGCAGTGCCGTGTGCGGAACCCCGCTGCGTTCCGCCACCTGTCCGATGCTGAGATGTTCAGCGAGCCTGGTCACCAGGTCAGGCTATCCTTGACTTCGAGTTTAGTCGAGGTTGCATCGTCGGGGTATGACCACTGTGACCGAGCCGGGCCACGCCGACCTGCCCCGGCTGATTTCACTGATGACCGGCGACGAAAAGCACGGCGCCGCCGCGGAGTCCACTGTGGACGTCCTCTGGGTGCTCTACGACCGCGTGCTCGACGTCACGCCCGGGAACTTCCGCGAGCCCGGCCGCGACCGGTTCCTGCTGTCCAAAGGGCACGGGCCGATGGCGTACTACGCCGTGCTCACCGCGAAAGGCTTCCTCGACGAGGCGGAGCTGGCGACGTGGTCCGACCCGGTGTCGCGGCTCGGCTACCACCCCGACCGGCGCCGCATCCCCGGCGTCGAGATCTCCAGCGGCTCCCTCGGCCACGGCCTGCCGATCGCGTTCGGCACCGCGCTCGGCCTGCGCGCCCGCGGCCTGACGAGCGCGAAGGTCGTCACGCTCGTCGGCGACGCCGAGCTGGACGAAGGCTCGAACCACGAGGCGATCGTCGTCGCGGCGCGCGAGGGCCTGGAAAACCTGACCACGGTCGTGATCGACAACCAGTCGTCGACCCGCGGCTGGCCGGGTGGCCTCGCCCGCCGCTTCGCAATCGAAGGCTGGGAGACGCGCACGGTGTCCGGCCGCGACCACGACGCGCTGTACGACGCCTTCACCACCGCCCACCCCGGCCGGCCGCTCGCCGTGGTCGCCGTCGTCGAACCGAAGGGCTGACCATGCTGCCGATGCGGGAAACCTTCCTCGCCACCACCGAACGGATCCTCGACGCCGATCCGGACGTCGCGGTCGTGCTGGCCGACATCTCGGCCGCGCAGCTCGCCGGCGCCGCACGGCGGCACCCGGGCCGGGTGATCAACGTCGGGATCCGCGAACAGCTGCTGGTCAGCACCGGCGCCGGGCTGGCGCTCGCGGGCCTGCGGCCGATCGTGCACACGTTCCCGCCGTTCCTGGTGGAGCGCGCTTTCGAGCAGATCAAGCTGGACTTTTCGCACCAGGAGGTCGGCGGCGTCCTGGTGTCGTGGGGAGCGTCGTACGACATGCCGACGGCGGGGCGCACGCACCAGTCCCCGGGCGACGTCGCGCTGATCGATTCGCTGCCGGGCTGGACCGTCCACGTGCCGGGCCACCCGGCCGAGGCCGAGCGGCTGTTGCTGGAGTCGGTCCCCGGAGACGGCCGGGTCTACCTGCGGCTTTCGGCGCAGGAGAACGCTTCCCCGCACCTGGGGGTGGGGTTCACGCGGCTGCGGCAGGGATCGCGCGGTGTGGTGGTGGCGGTGGGCCCGGTGCTGGACCGCGTCCTGCGCGCGACGGCGGGTCTGGACGTGACCGTGCTCTACGCCTCGACGATCCGCCCCTTCGACACGGCCGGGCTGCGGTCGGCGGCGCTGTCCGCCACCGCCGACGTGGTCCTCGTGGAGCCCTACCTCGCCGGGACGTCGGCGCATTGCGTGGCGGCGGCGCTTTCCGATGTGCCGCACCGGCTGAAGGCGCTCGGGGTGCGGCGGGACGCGGAGGTCCGGGCGTACGGCGGGATCGCGGACCACGACCTGGCGCACGGCCTGGACGCCGGCTCGCTGGGCCTGTCGATCAGGGAGTTCCTGGGGGAGTAGGAACCCGCTAGCGTGACCGCCATGCCATCGATCCGGCCCATCGTCCTCGCCGTCCTCCGGCGCGGGGACGCGCTGCTCGTCTTCGAAGCGCACGACGACGTCAAGGGCGAGACCTTCTGCCGCCCGCTCGGGGGCGGGATCGAGTTCGGCGAACGCAGCATCGACGCGCTCAAGCGGGAGTTCCTCGACGATCCCGCCACCGCGCGCTGGGTCGGCCTCGCCGAGTTCCGCGAGGGCCGCAAGATCCTCTACCCCTCGGGGCTCGTCGAACTCCTCTCAGCGGATCAGTGACCGCGACGTCGGGACGAGCTCCACGGAACCGGGCGAAGCGACCCGGCTGAACCACACCGCGAACGGGCCGTCCGTGCGGACCGGCAGCTGCGGGAACGTGTTCTCCGACGGCTCCGTCTCGAACGCCGCGAACGCGGAGCCGGGCGGGGACTCCGGCGCGGAGATCGTCACGTGCACGCCCGTGCCCGGTGGTGGCGAAGCCAGGCCGCGGCGGACCGGGCGCAGCAACAGGACGTTGTCGGAGTCGGCCATGGTCGCGTTGGCCGCCGAACGGTGGGCCTTCCAGACCGGGCCGAAGTAGAACTCCTCCAGCGCCGCCTTGCGGGCCTCCATCGACCGGAACCCGCGCAGCCACACGAACTCGTCCGGCGACGCCCGCGACCGGAACAGCCCGAACAGGTGCGCGCCCGCCGCTTCCTGCGGCTCGACGAACTCGCGCTCGAACAGCTCGATCAGCTCGTCGCGCCGGCCGGGGTGCAGGGTGTAGCGCCGCAGTTCCACCACGGCTTCGAAGTCGGAAAACGTCATGCCGCAGAAGCTAGCGGCCACCACCGACAAAAAACGATCAGCGGAACGCCGCCAGCCCCGTGACGGCCTGGCCGAGCGACAGCGCGTGCATCTCCTCGGTGCCTTCGTAGGTCAGCACCGTCTCGAGGTTCGCCATGTGCCGCATCACCGGGTACTCCAGCGAAATCCCGTTGGCCCCGAGCATCGACCGCGCGGTCCGGGCCACGTCCAGCGCGGACCGGACGTTCGCCATCTTCCCGAAGCTGACGTGGTTGTGGTGCAGCGAACCGGCGTCCTTCAGGCGCCCGATCTGCAGCGCCACCAGCCCGGCGCGGTTGACCTCGACGACGAGGTCGGCGAGCTTGCGCTGGGTCAGCTGGAACCCGGCCAGTGGCTTCCCGAACTGCGACCGCGCGAGCGTGTACTCCAACGCGGCTTCGTAGCACGCGCGCGCCGCGCCGACGACCCCGAACAGGATCCCGTAGCGAGCTTCGTTCAGGCAGGACAGCGGCCCGCGCAGACCGCGGACCTCGGGGAACGCCGCCGACGACGGCAGCCGGACGCCTTCGAGCACCAGCTCCGCCGTCAGGGACGCCCGCAGCGACAGCTTGTGCTTGACCTCGTTCGCGGTGAAGCCCGGCGTCGACGTCGGGACGACGAACCCGCGGATCCCGTCGTCGGTCTGGGCCCAGACGACCGCGACGTCGGCGACGGTTCCGTTGGTGATCCACATCTTCGTGCCCGACAGCACCCAGTCCGACCCGTCGCGCACCGCGCGCGTCCGCATCGAACCGGGGTCGCTGCCCGCGTCCGGCTCGGTCAGCCCGAAGCAGCCCAGCGCGTCGCCGGTGGCCATCCGCGGCAGCCACTCCTGCCGCTGCTCTTCGCTGCCCCACCGGTGGATCGCGTACATCGCCAGCGAGCCCTGCACGGAGACGAAGCTGCGCAGCCCCGAGTCGACGGCTTCGAGCTCGCGGCAGGCGACGCCGTACGCGACGGCGCTGGTGCCGGCGCAGCCGTAGCCCTCCAGGTGCATGCCGAGCAGGCCGAGCGAGCCGAAGCCCTTCGCGAGTTCGGCAGCGGGCAGCGCGCCCGTTTCGTACCAGTCGGCGACGTGGTCCAGCAGCTGGTCCTTCGCGTACGCGCGGACGGCGTCGCGGATGGCGCGTTCCTCCTCGGCGAGCCCGGCGTCGAGGTCCAGGAAGTCGTGCGGATCAGGGGTGCGGCTCATGAGGGCTCCCGGGGGACGCGTCGATGCGGCCACCGCAGGAAACCACAGTCAGGCGTCTGTACTCCGCGTGGCGTTCGTCACGCGCGCAGCAGACGAGCCGGGGACGCACCGGGGCCGGACCTGCTGCCGCGGGATCAGCAGCTCGCTGAACTGCGGAAACGGCACGCTTTCGATGTCGTCGCGCCAGGCGTGCAGCATCTGGGACAGCAGATCGTCCTCGGCCATCTTCGCCTCCCTGGCGTCCGGTCGTGGCGGCGGAGCGCACACGATCGGGTGAAGTGATACCCGGTCGGCGGGACGATCAAACGGGTTTCTTCAAGATTTTTCCGGCCGGTGCGCGCTCTGTGGCAGGATGACTCCGCCGCCGCCAAGGCCTCAACTCCCGAGGAGCGCACATGCGCGCACTGCGGACGGCAAGTCTGCTCGCCCTCACCACCGCCACCCTGCTGACCGCGACCGGCGTCGCCACCGCGCACGAACCGCGCTGGCAGCAGGTCGGCCACACCACCGCCGAGACCCGGATCGGCGGCGAAGGCCTCGCGACGCTCCGGCTGCCGGGCCACGCCCCCGAAATCGTCTACCGCAACGGCGCCACCATCCCGCAGCCGCTCAAGGACGAGGGCTGGGGCCACGTCGGCGACCCTGACTCGCTGCGCGGCCACGTCTTCGACGTCTACCAGGACACCCGCACGCCGACGCCGGCGACGAAGATGTACCTGGTCACCAAGCCGGACGGGACGACGACGGAGTTCGTCCACCCGCTGCAGGCCGACGAGCCGGCCGTCAACGCGAACGCCCAGGTCGCGGCCACGCCCGACGGGCAGTGGCTCGTCTCCGGCCCGCTCGGCGAGATCGACCGCCTCTTCGTCTCCCCGACGCCCTTCCTGAACCCGCGCGGCCCCCGGCAGGCGGGCGACCTCCCGGTCGCCGCCCGCATCCACCTCGACCACCACATCCGCAGCGCCCAGGGCTGCGACTTCGTCACCGCGACCCACCTGATCTGCGCGACCAGCGACCCGTACAACGACCTCTACCCGACGAACCTGCAGCTGCTGCAGATCGACCTCGCCCGGCCGCTGAACGGCCACGACGTCACCGCGCGGGTGCGTGAGCTCCGGCAGGTTCCGCTGGTCAGCACCTGCACGGGCACCTTCACCCCGGAAGGCGTCGACTACGACGGCGGCGTGCTGCGCGTCGAGGTGGTGCCGCCGTCACCCTGCAACACGGTGACCGACGTCTATTCCTTCGAGCGCCGCTGAGCGCGACGGCTACGCTGGGTGGCGTGTCTCGTGTGGTGATCCTCGACTACGGTTCCGGCAACCTCCGCTCCGCCGAACGCGCCGTCGCGCGCGCCGGGGCCGATGTCGAGGTCACCGCCGACCCGCATGCCGCCGTCGAAGCCGACGGCCTGGTCGTGCCCGGGGTCGGGGCCTACTCGGCCTGCATGGCGGGGCTGCTGGACGTGCAGGGGCACCGGATCATCGGCAAGCGCCTCGCCGGCGGGCGGCCGGTGCTCGGCATCTGCGTCGGCATGCAGATCCTCTTCTCCCGCGGCGTCGAGCACGGCGAGGAGACCGAGGGCACCGGCGAGTGGCCCGGTGTCGTCGACCGGCTGCACGCCGACGTCCTGCCGCACATGGGGTGGAACACCGTGCGCGCGCCCGCGGACTCGCAGCTGTTCGCCGGGCTCGACCCGGCCGAGCGGTTCTACTTCGTGCACTCCTACGCCGCGCGCACGTGGGAGCTCGACGGCCTCGCCGGGCAGGAACCGAAGGTCACCTGGGCCCACCACGGCGAGGACTTCGTCGCCGCGGTCGAGAACGGGCCGCTGTGGGCCACCCAGTTCCACCCGGAAAAGTCCGGCGACGCCGGGGCGCAGCTGCTGCGCAACTGGCTGGCCACCCTCTGACCGGGTGAGCCGGGTCTCCGCCCTAGAGTTACCCGCGTGACTTTCACGCTGCTTCCCGCCGTTGATGTGGCCGATGGCCAGGCCGTGCGACTCGTCCAGGGCGAGGCCGGCACCGAGACCTCCTATGGCAGCCCGCTGGAGGCCGCGCTGGCCTGGCAGCGCGACGGCGCCGAGTGGATCCACCTGGTCGACCTCGACGCCGCCTTCGGCAAGGGCAGCAACCGGGAACTGCTCGCCGAGGTCGTCGGGCGGCTCGACGTCCAGGTCGAGCTCTCCGGCGGCATCCGCGACGACGCCTCCCTGAAGGCCGCCCTGGACACCGGGGCCCGCCGCGTCAACCTCGGCACCGCCGCGCTGGAGGACCCGGAGTGGACGGCCCGGGTCATCGGCGAGTACGGCGACCGCGTCGCGATCGGCCTCGACGTGCGGATCACCGACGCCGGCCACCGGCTCTCGGCCCGCGGCTGGACCTCCGACGGCGGCGACCTCTGGGACGTCCTGGAGCGCCTCGACCGCGACGGCGCGTCCCGCTACGTCGTCACCGACGTCAGCAAGGACGGCACGCTGCGCGGCCCGAACCTCGAGCTGCTGCGGGACGTCGTCGCCCGCACCGACGCGCCGGTGATCGCCTCCGGCGGGGTGTCCAGCGTGGCCGACCTCGTCGCGCTGGCGGGCCTGGCGTCCGACGGCGTCGAGGGCTCCATCGTGGGGAAGGCGCTCTACGCCGGTGCGTTCACGCTGCCCGAGGCGCTGGCCGCGGTCGCGAAGGTCTGACAAGGCCGGTCCGCCGCGTTATCACTCCGGCTGTAGTACTTTGGTCGAAGTATCACTGCGTCTGGAGTGGTGTCAACGTCATGGTGCGACGCAACCCCGAGCGGCGGGCGGCCCTGCTCGACGCCTCGATCGAGGTCCTGGCCGGCGAGGGTGCGCGCGGGCTGACCTTCCGCGCCGTCGACCTGCAGGCCGGGGTGCCGGTCGGCACGGCGTCGAACTACTTCGCCAACCGGGACGAGATCCTCAAGCACGCGGGGGAGCGGGTCTACGAGCGGCTGGTCGACGACGCGGTCATCGCCGGCGGTCTCGAAGGGCCGCGCGACAAGGCCCGCGTCACCGAGCTCATGCACGAACTCGTCGAGCGCGTGGCCGCGTTCCCCACCGGGTTCCTGGCCCTGCTGGAACTGCGGCTCGAAGCCACGCGCCGGCCGGAACTGCGTGACGTGCTGACCTGCCGCATCCGCGCGGACGTCGACTTCAACGTCGGGTACCACGAGAAGTCCGGCCTGCCCGGCGACGGCACGACGGTGGTCCTGCTGTGGCTCGCCCTGAACTGGCTGATCATGGAACGGCTCACGCTGCCGGACCTGTTCACCGACGAGCAGCGCCACGACCTCGTCACGGCTTTGGTCGAACGGCTGCTGGCCGGGCAACCGGCCGCTTGAGGCCGAAAAGCGGCTGACAGCGGACTGCGGGCGCCGTAGGTTGCCGCGGGTGGAGGAGATCGTCACCCAGCTCGAAATGACCGCGCCCGGCCAGCTCAACCCCGCTCCGCCCGTCGACGGCGTCGCGCTCCGGACCACCGCGCCGGGGCCGCTGGTCCGCGAGCTGCACGTCCGGATCGGCACGCCGTACCGGTGGCCGAGCGCCTCGCGCGGGGACGACGAATGGGACCGCTGGTTCGCCGCGCCCGGTCGCGAATACCGGCTCGTCGAGTACCGCGGTGAGGTCGCCGGCGCCGCGGACTTCGAGCCGCAGCCCGGCCACGACGTCGAGATCACCACGTTCGGCCTGCTGCCGGAGTTCGTCGGCAAAGGACTCGGCGGGTTCGCGCTGACCCTCGTCGTCGCCGACGCGTGGGCGCTGCCCGGGACGCGGCGCGTCTGGCTGCACACCTCGACGCTCGACCACCCGAACGCGCTGCCGAACTACCTGCGGCGCGGCTTCCGCAGCTTCAGCCGTCCACTTTGACCGCGATGCCGACCGTCCGGTCCGCCGGGCCGCGCAGCTTCGAGAAGAACATCGTGACGCGCCCGACGACGCCGTACTTGCGCGCGATCGCCCGCCGGACCTGTTCGGTTTCGGCGGCGTCCAGGAGCCGGGCCTGGCCGGAGACCTTCGCGCCGTGCGTCTTCTGCCCGCGGACGTCGCAGGCCTGGACCTCGACCCGGCCGCTGTTGCGGATGCGCTTCACCTTGCCGGCGTCCCGCACCGACCACAGCACGAGCTCGCCTTCGCGGCCGGCCACCCAGATCGGGGTCGGCACGGCCCGCCCGTCGCGCCGGAACGTGGTCAGGACGACGTAGCGCTCGGCGGCGAGGCGGTCGGTCTCGGAGGTCATGCGCCCACCGTAGCCGGGTGGCGGACGGCGATGCCGGGGTAGCGGGTGACCAGGCCCGTGTCGTCGTATTCGAGGACGCAGGCGAAGTCGAACGCCGGTGCCGCGTAGCCGTACCGCCCCGGGCCCAGGTGCTCGTAGGTCTGCTCGAGCCGGTCGACGCCGAGGTCGGCCGCCCGCACGTAGGCGGCCGGCGCCTCGGCCCGGGCGCCGGGCGGCAGGGCGAGCCGGTGCACCGGGAAGGTGTTCGTCATCGCGGACGCCTCGAGGTCGAGGTCGAGGCAGCCGTCCAGGTGCGGCGCGGGCCGTCCGTCGAGCCGCCAGTGCCCCCGGCCGTCCGCTTCGACGGTCAGCTCCCGCGCACCGAGGCCGGTGATCCGCGCCGAGCGCAGGGTCCACTGTGGACTCACGATGAGGGAGTACCGCACCGCCCAGGCGACGCCGTCCTCCACGGCGCTCGTGGCGCCTTCGGCGAGCCAGCCGCCCTCGTGGCGGCGGAACCGGGTCACCTCGAAGCCGGTGCGGGCGTCTTCGTGCCGCCAGGCGGCACTGCCGGGGAAGGTCATGTCCCACCGTAACCGGCATAGCGGATTACCTAGGCCTTTCGGCGTCAAAACCCCACACGCCTGGCCGAAGCGTTTCAACGTATGCACCTGCAACGCTTTGAGCGCTGGATTCCCCGCACACTGGAGGGCTTCGATGGCGGTCAAACAGCAAGTCCCGGTTCATCCGCAAGCAGGCTTCTTCGGCGCCGGGCCGTATCCCGCGCGCCGGGCCGCGATCGCCGTCGCCGCGATCGTGGCGGGGTTCGTGCTGACGGCCATCTGGTCGGCCCCGTTCGTCGACTCGGTGATCGGCGACAGCGTCGCGAACGGGCTCCTCGGCTACGACGCCAAGGCCACCCCGATCAGCGGTGTCCTGGCCGGGACGCTCTTCGCGTTCGTCTCGGGCCTCGCCGGGTCGTTCACCGCCTGCAACATCGCCGCGTTCGGCGCCGTCGCGCCGCTGGTGGGCGACCAAACCGGCAGCAAGCGCAACGCGCTCAAGCCGCTCGGCTGGATCGCCGCCGGCATGCTGACCGTGTCGATCGTCTACGGCGTGATCGTCGCGCTCGTCGGCACGCGGATGCCGCAGTTCTCCACCGCGAAGACCACCGGGCTCTCCCCGCGCAGCATCCAGTCCATGGTCGCCTTCGGCGTCGTCGGCCTGGTCTTCCTGCTGATGGGCCTGATCGCCCTCGGCATCCTCCGCAACCCCTTCGAGGGCTTCACCCGCCGCCACCCCGCCGCGCCGCTCGTGCTGATGGGCGCGCTCATCGGCGGGTTCCTCATCGGACGGCCGTACCCGCTGTTCCGGATCATGTTCCGGGACGCCGCCGAGCAGCACAACGTCTTCTACGGCGCCGCCGCGTTCGCGCTGCAGTCGCTCGGCAACATCGTCGTCATGGCGGTGCTGTTCCTGATCCTCACCTACGCCACGGGCGGGCGCGTGCAGCGCTGGCTGGCCGCGAAACCGGCGCGGATCGCGACGGTGACCGGCGCGGCGCTGCTCGTCGGCGGCACGTTCACGCTGCTCTACTGGGACGTCCGCGTGCTGGGCAGGCTCGGGATCATCTGGTTCCCGATGATCAACTGGTAGTCCCGAGCCAGCCGTAGTCGGGTGCCGGGTCGAGCTGGACGCCGTTCGCGACGGCGATCAGCTCGGCCTGCGGCCGCGCGCCCGACACCCGCAGCCAGCGCCCCGACGGCAGCCGGACGAAGACCATCGCGTCCCGTCCGGGCGCCGGCGCCACGAAGAAACCTTCGCCGCCGCGGACGGTCACCGACACCGCCTTGTCCGGAGTGGGCGGGTTCGGTCCGGCGGCGACCCGCAGCAGGGGAACCGCCGGCCGGGCCGGGTCGGCCGCGGTCAGCTCGGTCCCGGCGGTGCCGGGACCGGAGCCCCGCACCGCGGTCGACCGTTCGGCCAGCCCCGGCGGCAGCGGACCGAGCCGCAGCTCACCGTGCACGCCGACCGGGTCGGCGGCGACCGAGTCGGCGACGCGCTGGGCGGTCGCGCGGGCGTCCGGGACTTCGAGGACCTGCACGACCAGCACGTGCCGGTCGTCGGCGAGCCAGGTGAGCTCCGCGGTGCCCCCGGCGCCGGTGAGCATGGCGACCCGGCCGTGCACCAGGGCCTGGTCCTTGAGCGACGCGATCTTCAGCGCGGTCTGCGACCACTCGGGGTCGGCGGTGGAGTACGCCGTCAGCGTCACCTTGGCGGGGCCGGCCACCCACTGCCGGACCTGCGGGGTGATCCCGGGCCCGCCTTCGCGGTACTGCTCGGTGAAGCCGTCCGGGAGCCACTCCGGGCCGTAGCCGAGCACCGGGCGGCTCGCGGCCGGCGCCGGGTCCGGCCAGGTCAGCAGCTGCATGCCGGAAACGGCGCCGACGACCACCACGACCACGGCCGCGGCGACCAGGGCCAGCCGCGTCGACGGCCGCTGCTTCCGCCCGGCGCGGGCGAGCGCGTCGCGCACGGCGTGACCGTCCGGGGCGCGGGTGGCGAGGCGCTCCAGGCTGTCCCGGATCAGCGTCTCGGTGTCGTGCTCGCTGCGGGTCATTCGGGGGCTCCGGTGGTGATGACGGTGTGCTGCACGCCGGCCTGGCGCAGGGTGGTCAGTGCACGCGAGATCTGGCTGCGCACGGTGGACACGCCGCAGCGCAGGACCGCGGCGATCTCGGTGTCGGTGTAGTTCTCGTAGTACCGCAGCACGACGGCGGCCCGCTGCTTGCGGGGCAGCGTGGCGAGCAGGCCGAGCATGGCGTCCCGCTCGTCGTAGGCGGCCGACGGGTCGGGTTCGGGCGGGCCGAGCGCGTCGAGGACGTCGTGGCTGCTGGCCACCACCCGCCGCACCGCGCGCCGCCGCCACGACAGGTACTCGTTGGTGATCATCCGCCGCACGTAGGTCGGCGGCGCGGCGATGCCGTCCCACCGCAGCTGGGCGCGCAGGAGCACGTCCTGGACGACGTCCTGCGCCAGGTGCGGGTCGTTCGTCAGGACGGTGGCGTAGCGGAGCAGCCCGTCCAGCCGCTCCGCCACGAACTCTTCGAAGGTCACACGCGTCCTCTCGGTCACCTCTGTGGACGCGCGAGGGGGCCGTGCCGCTGCACGGCGGGCGGAAGTTTTTTGTCGCGTGACGACGTCTCGGCCGATGCCGGGCCGTGCCATCGGCGGAGGTCCCGACCCCCTTGACTACGCTGGTGGGCATGTCTGTCGCGGTGCGGGTGATCCCCTGTCTCGACGTCGACGCGGGCCGGGTGGTGAAGGGGGTCAACTTCGCCGGCCTTCGCGACGCCGGTGACCCCGTCGAGCTGGCCCGGCGCTACGACGCCGAGGGTGCCGACGAGCTCACCTTCCTCGACGTCACCGCCTCCTCCGGGGACCGCGAGACCACCTACGACGTGGTCCGCCGGACCGCCGAGCAGGTCTTCATCCCGCTCACCGTCGGCGGGGGCGTCCGCAGCAACGACGACGTCAACCGGCTGCTGCGGACCGGCGCCGACAAGGTGAGCATCAACACCGCCGCGATCGCGCGGCCGGAGTTCCTCAGCGAGGCGTCGAGACGGTTCGGCGCCCAGTGCATCGTGCTGTCCGTCGACGCCCGGCGCGTGCCCGAGGGCGGCGAGCCGACCGCCTCCGGCTTCGAGGTCACCACCCACGGCGGCCGCCGTGGGACCGGCATCGACGCCGTCGAATGGGCCGCCCGCGGCGAGGAGCTCGGCGTCGGGGAGATCCTGCTCAACTCCATGGACGCCGACGGCACGAAGAACGGCTTCGACCTCGAACTCCTCGAGCTCGTGCGGAAGGCCGTGCGCGTCCCGGTGATCGCCAGCGGGGGCGCCGGCGCCGTCGAGCACTTCCTGCCCGCCGTGCGGACCGGGGCGGACGCCGTGCTCGCCGCCAGCGTGTTCCACTTCGGACAGCTGAAGATCGGGGACGTCAAGGACGCCCTGCGCGAAGGTGGGGTCGAGGTCCGGTGAAGTCCTGGCAGTCACCCGTCGAGGTGAAAGTCGTCGCGGCGCTCATGGTCGGGCTGCCCGTCGCGTGGGCGCTGCTCGACCTGATCCCGGTGCTGAGCGCCGGGGCGGGCCTGGCGATCTACCGGATGCCCGCGCTCGCGCTGATCCTCGGCGGCGTGGTGACCACCGGGCTCGTGCTGAAGATGGGCAGCGCGCGCATCGGCGGCCTGGTCGTCGCCGTCGTCTTCGCGCTGCTGCACGCGTTCCTGCTGCTCGGCGCCGCGCTGTGGTTCAACAAGCTGTTCTCCGGTCTTTCCTTCGCGGGCTACGGCTACGCGTTCGTCCTGCTGAACTCGATGCCGCTCAAGCGGCACCTCCTGGGAGCCAACGCATGACCCTGGACGCGGCCGTCTCGGCGCGCCTCAAGCGCAACGCCGACGGCCTGATCGCCGCGGTCGTCGTCGAGCACGCCACTTCGGACGTGCTGATGATGGCCTGGATGAACGACGACGCCCTCGCGGCGACCCTGGCCACCCGCCGCGGGACGTACTGGTCGCGCAGCCGTCGGAAGCTGTGGGTCAAGGGCGAGACGTCCGGGCACTACCAGCACGTTCGCGAGGTGCGGATCGACTGCGACGGCGATACTGTCCTGCTGCGCGTCGACCAGACCGGCCCGGCCTGTCACACCGGCACGCACACCTGCTTCGACACCGAGGAACGCCTCCTCCTGGCAGATGAGAAAGAGCACGCGTGACCATCGTCGCCGACATCCTGGTCGGGCTCGTCGCCCTGATCCACCTCTACATCGTCGTCCTCGAGATGTTCCTCTGGACCTCGCCCCGCGCCCGCGCCGGCTTCGGCACGACCAAGGAGTTCGCGGAGCAGACCAAGACGCTCGCCGCGAACCAGGGGCTCTACAACGGCTTCCTGGCCCTCGCGCTGGTGTGGGGCCTCATCGCGAGCGACCCGACCGGGTTCCAGCTCAAGCTGTACGGCATCGTCTGCGTGATCATCGCGGGCCTCTACGGCGCCGCGACGGCCAGCAAGAAGATCCTCTTCGTGCAGGTGGTCCCGGGCACGCTGGCGCTCATCGCGCTGCTGCTCGCCCGGTAGGTCAGCGCAGCCGGTCGAGGACGGAACGCCAGGCCCGCGCGGAGACGGTCAGCTGACCGGCCCGCCGGGCCTTGGTGTCCCGCACGCCCACGACCGGCCCCAGCGCCACCTCGACGCAATTGTCGTCGTGGCCGCTGTACGAGGACTTGCGCCAAACGGTTGAGCTCACCATCGCCTCCGGTCACCGGGCGGCCTCCCGAAGCAAAGCTTGGGAAGCCTCTTCGCTCAGAGCTACCTTCCGAAGCAGCTTAGCAACTTGCTGGTGTCCGGAGATCTGCGTTTCCTCGTGGAGGAAAGCCGTCGAGTAGACATGTTCAACCGAAGCGATCGGCGGTGAGCCGGGGAACTCGTAGATGTCGAAGGGCCCGATCAGGCCGGGGTGGTAGCCGATCCCTGCGGGCACGATGCGCAGGCTGATGTTCCCGCGGGCGGACATCGCCAGCAGATGATCGATCTGGTCGGACATGACCCCGGTGTCACCGAAGTTCTCCTGAAGCGAGCGTTCGCCGAGCAGGGCGGTGAATCGGACCGGGTCGGGGCGAGTGAGAATCTCCTGCCGGGCCAGCCTGACTCGCAGCCGCGTGTCGGCCTGATCGATCGGTATCGGGGAATTGTCCATGATCGACCGGATGTAGTCCGGGGTCTGCAGCAGCCCGGGAACGATCAACGGTGACCACATGGTGACGGCTGTCGCTGTCCGTTCGAGCTCCAATCTCGTGGTGAGCGCGAAGGGCGGATCGATGCTGGACGCCAGCCAATTGGGTTCGCGGGCGTGCCGGGCGAGCGTGCGGATCCGGTCGCGCTTCTCCCCGTGGATGCCGAGCAGCGCCAGAATCGCCGACACGTCCTCGACGCTCGGCAGGCGATGCCCCTTCTCCCACGCCGACAACAGCTGGGGGAGGATCCCCAGCTCGTCGGCGAGCACGCGCAGGCCGACTTTGCGTCCTTCGCGTTCTTCGCGCAGTGAAGCGGCGAGAGTTCTCGCGGCGGGCCCCGAAGACGTTGGCTTCATGAACCGATAATACGAATCCCGTCGATTCCCCGGATGTGCGAATGGTGTCCACGAAATGCGAAGAATCGCCATTCATTCCGGCATTCGGGTGACGGGTGCGCTTCGCGTCGCTAAGATCGACTGATGGATCCCCTGCGCGACCTCGTCCGGCGGCGGTCGCGGTGGTCGGCCGTCACCGTGGTGGGGGCGGCCGTTTTCGGTTTCTTCGTGATGGTCTCGGCGGTTTTCCGGCCCGCGGACCGTTTCCCGCTGATTGTCGTTTTCGCCGTCTCGCTCGGCTTCGCGGGGCTCGGCGCCGGGCGCCTGCGGGTGCTCGCGCGCCGGATCCGCGGCACCGCCGGCGAAAACGGCTTCGGGGCCTGGCTGCCGCTGCCGACCGAGGACGACCGCGATCGGCGGATCGACTTCGACGCCGAGACCGGGCGGGTGCGGGGGATCGCGCGTCGTGCCGCGGCGTTCGTACTGGTCTGGGTCGCGCTGGTCGCGGCCGGGCTCGTCGGGCTGCACCTGCTCGACGAGGCCGCCGACGAACTCCTCGCGACCGGTGCCCGGGTCCCCGGCGTGGTGCTGTCCGTGGACGTCCCCGTCAAGGGCACGCCGTCGATGCGGGTGCGCTACGGCGACCGGACGGCGAAGATCGTCCTCGACTCCGGGCGCCGGTACCACGTCGGCGAGGCGGTCACCGTCATCGTGGACCCCGCCGACCCGGCGCGCGTGCGCACCCCCGAAGAGGCGAACGAGAACGAGTTCGTCTTCCTCCTCTGCATCGGTTTGCTGCTGCTCGGCCTCTTCGGGACGCCGTTCGCGGCCGGGGCGGCGATCGGCTGGCGGCGCCGCGCGGCCGCGGTCGCGGTCACCGGGTGGCGGGTCGCGACCGTCGACGTCGTCCCCGACCGCTCCGGAACGGGCCGGAGGCGGCAGCCGCCCACCCTCCGCGTCCGCTACCGCGACGGCACCGGGATCAGGCTGCGCACGCTGCCCTCGACGCACGGCGCCCAGGCGCTCGCCGACTTCACCGACCGGCTCGCGTGGGCCGCCGGCTGGGGACGGGAGATGGTCGTCCTCTTCCCGAACGGCCCGCGCCGCCCGGGTCCGTACTCGGTTCCCGCGGCCGCGAAGGCGCCCCGCTTGCCGGGCGGAGGCCGCCGCTGACCTGGCGATCCGAGGCTAGACTCTGCTGATGGGGCTGCGGTGGGGATGGCTCGTGCCGACGGTGGCCGCGGCGCTCGTCTTCCTGTTCTTCGGCGCGGGCACGACGTACTCGCTGCTGGCCCCGGACTACGTCTTCGCGGACGGCGAACTCCTCGGCGAGGCCGTCATCCTGACCGGCTCCGCGGCCCTCGCCGCGCTCGGCGTGCGACGGCTGCACGCCCCGGACCGCCTGCTGCGCGAAAGCGTGCCGGACTTCGGTGCCTGGCTGCCTTCCCGCGAAGGCTCCCACGGCGAGGGCCGCGTCGACCTCACCGCGCAGACCGCGCGCCTGCGCCGGACCGCCCGCCGGGCCGCGGCGATCGCGGCCGCCTGGGCGCTGCTGTTCGCGGGCGGTCTCACCGGGGTGCTCGTCGCCGAGCGCGCCGCCGCGGACCTGCTCGCCACGGGCGTGCGGGTGGAGGGTTCGGTGCTGTCGGTCCAGGACCCGGCCCGGGGCACACCGACGATCCGGGTGCGCTACCGCTCGCCGGGCGCGTCGTGGACCGAGGAGATCGTCCGCGACTCCGACCACGCCTACCACGTGGGCGAGGCGGTGACCGTCGTCTACGACGCGGGCGATCCGGAGCACGTCCGCACCACCCTCGAAGGGAACCCCGACCGGATCCTGACGTGGTTCGGCGTCGTGTTCCTGGTGACCGGTTTCGTGGTGCTGCCCCTGGCGGTGACCGCGGCACTGGGCTGGGGGCGGCGGGCGCGGGCGGTCGCGGCGACCGGGTGGCGGATCGCCACGGTGACCGTCGTGCCGCGCGTCCGGCACGCCCAGGAGATCGAAGCCCGCTACCGCGACGGCAGCGGGATCGAGCTGCGCTGCGCGCCGTCGCTGCACCGCCCGGACGCCGTGGTCCGCCGGCGCGCGTGGATCGGCGGCTGGGGACGGCAGATGGTCGTGCTGTTCCCGTACGGCCCGGACCGGCCCGGTCCGCACGTCGTCCCGGTGCGCGCGATCGGACTGCGGGATCAGCCGATTTCGCCGGTCAGGTAGCGCTGCAGGTTCGGCGCGATCGCCCGCACCAGGACCTCGACGTCCTCGGTGGTGAGCGGCTCGAACTTCGCGACGTACCGGATCATGCCCAGGCCCACCATCTGGGTCGCGCACAGGTTCATCCGCAGCGGGATGCGGTCGGAGCCGACCGAGGTGATCAGCGCGCTGAAGAACCGCTGGAAGAAGTCGCGCAGCACCTGCCCGGCCTGCTCGTGGCCGGTGATGCTGCGGATGAGTGCCACGAACACGTCGCCGCCCGCGCCGTCCCAGCTGGTGATGAAGGTGCGGACGATCCGTTCGCCCAGCTCGTCGTCGGGTCCGTGGCGCAGCCCCTTCTGCAGCTCGAGCGGGTCGAACGGCAGCTCGAGGACGGCCTGGGCGAACAGGCCCTCCTTGCTGCCGAACCAGTGGTTGACCATCGCCGCGTCGACACCGGCGCGGGTGGCGATCGCGCGCACGGTCGCGCCGTCGTAGCCGGTTTCGGCGAACACGGCCCTGGCGGCTTCGACCAGCGCGGTGCGGGTGTCCTGGCCCGCGGGCCGCCGCCCGCGACGGCGCGCCGTAGTCTCGGTGTTGTCGGTGGTGCTCACGCCTCCACTATGACTCACCGGTCCGTGAAATTCAAAGCATGTTGAATTTGACACCCAGCGCCGCTGGTTGTCCGGGGACCGGCACAATGAGGGTCATGGTCAGCGCATCCGCCGGTTCGACCGGTCCCGGCACGGTCAGCCCGTCCCGCGAGGACTTCCGCGCCCTCGCCGAAAGCCGCCGCGTCATCCCGGTCGTGCGCCGGGTCCTCGCCGACGGCGAGACGCCGATCGGGGTGTACCGCAAGCTCGCCGCCGACCGGCCCGGCACGTTCCTCTTCGAATCCGCCGAAAACGGCGCGTCCTGGACCCGCTGGTCGTTCATCGGCGTCCGCAGCCCGGCCGCGCTCACCGTCCGCGACGGCGAAGCGGTCTGGACCGGCACCCCGCCGGTCGGCCTGCCGTCCGAAGGCAACCCCCTGGAAGTCCTGCGCGAGACCATCGAAGCCCTGCACACCGAGCCGCTGCCCGGGCTGCCCCCGCTGACCGGCGGCATGGTCGGCTACATCGGCTACGACGCCGTTCGCTGGCTGGAAAAGCTGCCGGAGCTGGCCGAACGCGACCTCGACGTGCCCGAGCTGACCATGCTCCTGGCCACCGACCTGGCCGCGTTCGACCACCACGAGGGCACGGTCACGCTCATCGCGAACGCCGTCAACTGGGACGACTCGCCCGAGCGCGTGGACGCGGCCTACGACGACGCCCTCGCCCGGCTGAGCGCGATGACCGAGCAGCTGCAGGTGCCCGCGCCCGCCACCGTCGCCGCGTTCGACCGGCCCGTGCCGGAATTCACCCGGAAGCGGTCGAAGGAAGACTTCCACGCGGCCGTCGAGAAGGCCGTCGAGGCGATCAAGGCCGGCGATGCGTTCCAGATCGTGCCGTCGCAACGGTTCGAGATCCCGACCGCGGCCGACGCGCTCGACATCTACCGCGTGCTGCGGACGTCCAACCCGAGCCCGTACATGTACCTGCTGCGGCTCGAGGGCTTCGACATCGTCGGCTCCAGCCCCGAATCCCTGGTCACCGTGCGGGACGGCAAGGCGACCACGCACCCGATCGCGGGCACCCGCTGGCGGGGCGCCGACCCGGAGGAGGACGCGCAGCTGGCCAAGGACCTGCTGGCCGACGAAAAGGAGCGCGCCGAGCACCTGATGCTCGTCGACCTCGGCCGCAACGACCTCGGCAAGGTGTGCAAGCCGGGCACCGTGCGCGTCGTCGACTTCTTCCAGATCGAGCGCTACAGCCACGTCATGCACATCGTGTCCACCGTCACCGGCGAGCTGGCCGAGGGCAAGACGGCGTTCGACGCGGTCACGGCGTGCTTCCCGGCCGGGACGCTCTCCGGCGCGCCGAAGGTCCGCGCGATGGAGCTGATCGAGGAACTGGAGCCGGTCCGCCGCGCGCTGTACGGCGGGGTCGTCGGCTACCTCGACTTCGCCGGCGACGCCGACACCGCGATCGCCATCCGCACGGCCCTGGTGAAGGACGGCATCGCGCACGTCCAGGCCGGGGGCGGGGTGGTCGCCGACTCGGTGCCGGACTACGAGGACACCGAGTCGCTCAACAAGGCCCGGACCGTGCTCTCGGCGGTGGCCGCCGCGCAGACGCTGGGGGCGGCGGGTGTCCTCGACCCGGCCGCGGACACCGCCCATGTCTGACACGCCGGACGCGTCGGGCGCCCCTTCCCCGGCCGCGGCCGCTCCGGCGGCGTCGAGGCGTCCACTGTGGATGATCGTGGTCGGGCTCCTGCTGGGCGCGCTGGCCCTGTGGGGTGCGTCACGGCTGACCTGGTTCGCCGAGTTCCGCGACGGCGGCGTGCGGGGGACCGTCCTGTACCGCGAGATCGGCGAGCAGCGGGCCACCGCGCTCGTGCCGCTGGCGCTGCTGGCCCTGGCCGGGGTGGCCGGGCTGGTGGCCACCGGCGGCTGGGCGCGGCGCGTCCTCGGCGTCGTGCTGGCACTGGCCGGGGCCGCGGCGATCTGGACCGGCGTCGCCGGGGTCCGGTTCGGCGGGTACGCCGACGGGCTGCCGGTCACCGAGATGCTGCTGGGCCGCGGCCTCGCGGTGCTCGCGGGAATTCTCGTCGCGGCCGGTGGGTTGGCAGCCGTCAAGGGTGCGGGCCGGGCCACCCGGCTGGGGGCGAAGTACGCGGCGCCCGCCACCCGGAAAAAGGTCCGTGACCCCGACGCGGAGCTGTGGGAAGCCCTGTCCGAAGGGGAAGACCCCACGGACCTCCGGGGCAGGCATTCGGAGTAACGCGCACACCCGGAACCGGGCGTCTCGGATGCGGGGGTTAGCATCGTTTCGGCGGGAAGGGGAAGGTTTTTGTGAGCGACCTTGCGAGTGAAACCGTGAGCACGCGCCCTGGTGGGGGCGCCAAGTGAGCGTGCTCGAAGACATCGTCGCCGGCGTGCGGGAGGATCTCGCCGTGCGGGAATCCGCGCTGCCGTTCGACGAGCTGAAGATCCGCGCGGCCGCCGCCCCGGCGCCGCGCGACGTGATGGCCGCCCTGCGCGAGTCCGGCATCGGCGTCATCGCCGAAGTCAAGCGGCGCAGCCCGTCGAAGGGCGAGCTGGCCGACATCCCCGACCCGGCCGCGCTGGCGAAGGACTACGAAGCCGGCGGGGCGCGCGTGATCAGCGTCCTCACCGAGCAGCGCCGCTTCGGCGGCTCGCTGGCCGACCTGGACGCGGTGCGCGCGGCGGTGGACACCCCGATCCTGCGCAAGGACTTCATCGTCAGCCCGTACCAGGTGCACGAGGCCCGCCTGCACGGCGCCGACATGGTGCTGCTGATCGTCGCCGCGCTGGAGCAGAACGCGCTCGTGTCGCTGCTCGACCGCGTCGAATCGCTCGGCATGACCGCGCTGGTGGAGATCCACAACGCCGAGGAGGCCGACCGGGCCCTCGAGGCGGGCGCCAAGGTCATCGGCGTCAACGCGCGCAACCTGCACACCCTCGAGGTCGACCGGGACGTCTTCTCGCGGCTGGCCCCCGGCCTGCCCATGGACGTCTACAAGGTCGCCGAGTCCGGCGTCCGCGGCCCGGGCGACCTGATGTCGTACGCCGGTCACGGCGCCGACGCGGTGCTGGTCGGCGAGGGGCTCGTCGCGTCCGGCGACCCGAAGGGCGCCCTGGTCAAGCTGGTCACCGCCGGTTCGCACCCCGCCTGCCCGAGGCCGTCGCGGTGACCGAGGAGCACGACAAGCACGATCCGGACGAGCGAGGCTACTACGGCCCGTACGGCGGGCGGTTCATGCCGGAGGCGCTGATCGGCGTCGTCGACGAGGTCGCCACCGAATACGACAAGGCCCGGCACGACCCGGAGTTCCTGAACGAGTTCAACCGCCTGCTGAAGGACTACGCGGGCCGGCCGTCGCTGCTCACCGAGGCCAAGCGCTTCGGCGAGCACGCCGGTGGCGCGCGGGTGTTCCTCAAGCGCGAGGACCTGAACCACACCGGTTCTCACAAGATCAACAACGTGCTGGGCCAGGCGCTGCTCACCAAGCGGATGGGCAAGAAGCGCGTCATCGCCGAGACCGGCGCGGGCCAGCACGGCGTCGCGACGGCCACCGCGTGCGCGCTGCTCGACCTCGACTGCGTCGTCTACATGGGCGAGGTCGACACCGGGCGCCAGGCGCTGAACGTGGCCCGGATGCGGCTGCTCGGCGCCGAGGTGATCCCGGTCAAGACCGGTTCGCGGACGCTGAAGGACGCGATCAACGAGGCGCTGCGCGACTGGGTCACCAACGCCGACACCACGCACTACCTGTTCGGCACGGCCGCCGGGCCGGCGCCGTTCCCGGCGATGGTGCGCAACTTCCACCACGTCATCGGCACCGAGGCCCGCGAGCAGATCCTGGAGCAGGCCGGTCGCCTGCCCGACGTCGTCGCGGCCTGCGTCGGCGGCGGGTCGAACGCGATCGGCATCTTCTCCGGCTTCTACGACGACCCGTCGGTGCGGCTGGTCGGCCTGGAGCCGGGCGGCGAGGGCATCGAGGGCAACCGCCACGGCGCGACCCTGACCAAGGGCACCCCGGGCAACCTGCACGGCGCGATGACGTACCTGCTGCAGGACGAGGACGGCCAGACGGTCGAGTCGCACTCGATCTCGGCCGGGCTGGACTACCCGGGGGTCGGCCCCGAGCACGCGTGGCTCAAGGACACCGGCCGCGCCGAGTACCGGCCGGTCACCGACGCCGAGGCGATGGACGCGTTCAAGCTGCTGTCCCGCACCGAGGGCATCATCCCGGCGATCGAGTCGGCGCACGCGCTGGCCGGTGCGCTGGTGCTGGGCCGCGAACTGGGGCCTTCGGGTCTCATTGTCGTGAACCTCTCCGGCCGCGGCGACAAGGACATGGACACGGCGGCGAAGTGGTTCGGACTGGTGAACGGATGAGCGGGCTCGACGACCTCTTCGCGACGACCCGCGCGGAGGGCCGGGCGGCGCTGATCGGCTACCTCCCGGCCGGTTTCCCCACGGTGGCGGGTTCGAAGGACCTGATCGCGGCGTGCGTCGACGGCGGTGCGGACCTGATCGAGGTCGGCGTCCCGTATTCCGACCCGGTGATGGACGGCCCGACCATCCAGGCCGCCTCGGTGACCGCGCTGGACAACGGCTTCCGCCTCAAGCACGTGTTCGAGGTGGTCGAGTCGATCTCGGCGCGTGGCGGCCGGGCCGTGGTGATGACGTACTGGAACCCGGTGAACCGCTACGGCGTGGACCGCTTCGCGCGTGATCTCGCGGCGGCGGGCGGGCTCGGCCTGATCACCCCGGACCTGATCCCGGACGAGGCATCGTCCTGGATGACGGCGTCGAAGGAGCACGGCCTGGACCGCACGTTCCTGGTGGCGCCTTCGTCCTCGGAGGAGCGGCTGGCCCTCACGGCGGCGGCGTCCTCGGGCTTCATCTACGCGACCGCGGTGATGGGCGTGACGGGCGCGCGCGACCAGGTCGGCGCGGGTGCCGAGGAGCTGGTCCGGCGCACTCGGGCGCACACCTCGCTGCCGATCGGCGTGGGGCTGGGTGTCCGGTCGGGCGACCAGGCGGCGGAGGTGGCCTCGTTCGCGGACGCGGTGATCGTGGGCTCCGCCCTGGTCACGGCGGCGGCCGAGGGTGCTTCGGGTGTGCGTGCGCTGTCGGCGGAGCTGGCCGAGGGTGTGCGCCGGGCGGTCGCGACAGCCTAAGCCAAAGTGGCACATCTGTGTGACACTTTCGCCTGATCCAGAACTGCCGGTGGCGGCGAAACGGATATCGGGCTCAGGTGTGCCGGAAACACCGCAATCCGCCTCGCCTGACTCGCTTTTGTACGAAAGCTGTACGCCCCCGCGCCACAGTCCCACCCATGGACATCGCACACCTCCCGCGGCGCAGCTTCCTCCGCGGTGCCGCCGGCCTCGCCGTCGCCGGGGCCGCCGGCCTCGTCCTCCCGAGTGCGGCCCGAGCGGCCACAGCCCCGCGGATCTACAGCTGTGCCGAGTGGGGTGCCCGGCCCCCGGCCGATGCGCTCACCACGCTGGACCACCCCGCGAACCGGATCCTCATCCACCACATGGCCAGCGCCAACACCACCGACTACTCCCTCGCGCAGGCCTTCCAGATCGCCCGCGACACCCAGCACGACCACATCGACAACAACGGCTGGTCGGACTCCGGCCAGCACTTCAGCGTCAGCCGCGGCGGGTACCGGCTCGAAGGGCGGCACGGCAGCCTCGACGCGCTGCGCGGGCGGACCACCATGATCCAGGGCGCGCACTGCCCCGGGCAGAACACCAACGCCATCGGCATCGAAAACGAAGGCCTCTACAGCAGCGTCGAGCCGCCCGAGACGCAGTTCGCCTCGCTCGTCGTCTTCTGCGCCTACATCTGCCGCCAGTACGGCATCCCCGTCGAAGAGATCAAGGGCCACCGCGACTACTACAACACCGAATGCCCGGGCGACAAGCTCTACGCCAAGCTCCCGCAGCTGCGCAGCGAGGTCGCCAAGGCGCTCAAGTCAATGTAGGTACCGCATCACGGCGCACAGCTCGTCCGGCGGCAGGGCACCGAGCCGGTCGAGTTCGCCGCGGCGGACGTCCATCAGCGTCGTCGCCAGCTCGGGGCCGAACGCCGACGTCAACGCCGAGTCCGCCTCGAACGCCGTCACCGCCTCGGCCAGCGAGGTCGGCAGCCGCTCGGTGCCGGGGAGCGTTCCGGGGTCGACGTCGACCGGCTCCGGCAAGGTCTCCCGCGACTCGATCCCGGCCAGGCCCGCGAAGATCAGCGCCGCCACCACCAGGTACGGGTTCGCCGTCAGGTCGAAGCACTTGACCTCGAAGTTCGCCGCCCGGTCGCGCTGCCCGGCCGGGCCCTGGACCAGCCGCAGCGGCGCCTCGCGGTTCTCCAGCCCCCACACGCGGAACACCCCGGCCCAGTGGTGCGGTTCGAGCCGGAGGTAGCTGACCACCGAGGGCGCGCCGACCGCCAGCAGCGCCGGCAGCCGCGAGAGGATCCCGGCGCCGAACGCCTCCGCCGTCTCCGTGAGCCCGAACCGCCGGTCGCCGCCCGCGCACAGGTTGCGGTCGCCGTCCCACAGGCTCAGGTGGACGTGCCCGCCGTTGCCGACGCCGTCCGGGGCGAACTTCGGCGTGAACGACGCCCGCAGCCCGTACTGCGCGCTGACCGTCCGGATCGTCTCGCGCGTCAGCACCGCGATGTCCGCGGCGCGCACGGGGTCGCCGGCCGCCACCGACACCTCGAACTGCCCGGCCGCGTACTCCGGGTGGATCTGTTCCACCGCGACACCCTGGGCGGTCAACGTGGACACCAGCTTGCGCAGGTAGCCCGCCTGCGCGGAAAGCCGCGCGTAGCCGTAGGCCGGGCCCGCGGTGGCCGAGCGCGGGTCGTCCGGCGCGTCGGCCGCCGTGATCACCCACTCGATCTCGAACGCCGTCCGCGCGTTGTAGCCCAGCTCCGCGAGCCGGGCCGTCGCGGTCCTGGCCAGTGCCCGCGCGTCCTGCGGGTGCGGCTCGCCGTCCTGGTCGTACCGCCACGCCGGCGCCCACGCCCAGCCCGGCTGCGTGGCCAGCGGCACGAGCCCGTCGAGGTCCGGGTGCAGCCGCAGGTCGCCGACCGGGCCGCGCGAATGCGTCCCGCCCACGATGTCGTCGGTGGCCAGGAAGAAGTCGAACGAGTTCGACGCGCCGACGCCCCACGCCGCCGCCGACCACAGCCGGTCCACCGGCACGGCCTTCACCCGCGCGATGCCGCTGTTGTCCACGAAGGTCAGCGCGACGAGCTCCACGCCGGCGGCGCGCAGGGCGTCGGCCCGGAGTGCGCCTTGTTGCGCGAGTTCTGCCCGATCGAGCTGGCTCATCCTGCCCCCATCGCTGTTCACTGGATCTGCTCACCTGACGAATGAGGTGAAGATCTTGTCAGACACCGTCGAAACCCGTCCAGGGCTGCGCCGATCCCTCTCCGTCTGGCAGGCCGTCGGCCTGTCCGTGGCGTTGATGGCCCCGAGCATGGCCGCCAACATCAACCCCCAGCAGACCGCGGCCGCCGCCGGGCGTGCCGTGCCGCTCGCGTTCCTGCTCTCCGCGGTCGGTGTCCTGCTGGTCGCGTACGGCTTCGTCAAGCTCTGCCAGTACTACCAGCACGCCGGGTCGGTGTACGCCTTCGTCGGCGCCACGCTCGGCCCGCGGGCGGGCGTGGTCTCGGGCATCGGTCTCCTCGGGACGTACACGTTCTACGCCGTCGTCACGAGCTCGGCGGCGGGCACGCTGGGCACGGCTTTCCTGACCCAGACCGGGATCTGGCCGGATCCGCCGTCCTGGGGCCCGTTCGTGCTGACGGCCGTCGCGCTGGTCGGCGCCTGGCTGCTGGCCGTGCTGCCCGCCCGCCGCGGCACGAGCACCCTGCTCGCCGTCGAAGGCGCGACGATCGCGGTGATCCTGCTGGTCACCGTGGTGATCCTGGTTCGGCTCCTGGCCGGGACCGCCCCCGGCGGCGCCCGGTTCACGATGGACGTCTTCGTGCCGGAGACCGGGTTGTCCGGGGTGTTCCTCGGTGCGGTCTTCGGGTTCTTGTCCTTCGCCGGGTTCGAAGCGGCCGCGACGCTCGGCGAGGAAACCCACGACCCGAAGCGCAACATCCCGCGCGCCATCCTCGGCACGGCGCTGTTCGGCGGCCTCTACTTCGTGGTCGTGACGGCCGTGGAGATGATGGCGTTCGGCGGCGACGCGAGCGCGTTCCACGACTCGCCGTCGCTGCTCGGCGACCTCGGCAGCCGGTACGCGGGGGCGTGGGCCGGCGACGTGATCAGCGTGGGCGCGGCGATCAGCGCGTTCGGCTGCTGCCTCGCCTGCGTCGTCGGCGGTTCGCGGCTGCTCTACGCCCTGGGCCGCGACGCGGTCGGCGGCCGCGGTGTCGGCCGGACGTCTTCGCGCGGCACGCCGGTGGCCGCGGTGACGGCCGTGACCGCCGTGGCGATGCTGATCATCGTGGTGTGCGCGGTCTTCTTCGGCGCGACGGCGTCGGACACGTTCGCCTGGTCCGGTTCGATCGGGACGCTCGTCCTGCTGGTCATCTACCTGCTCACGACGATCGGCGCGATCCTGCTGCTGTTCGTCAAGCGCCGGATGCGCGTCCCGGCCTGGCACCTCGTCTTCCCGATCGGCGCGCTCGCCGTGCTCGGGTACACCGTGTACGTCAACGTGGTGCCGTACCCCACCGCAGGCCCGGCGCGGTGGTTTCCGGTGGTGGCCGCGGCGGTGCTGCTGCTCGCGGTGATCTTGGTGCTGGCCGCGCCCGCCTACGCTCGTAGGGTGGGGGAGAGGCTGACGAGTGTGGACGGAGGCACATGACCGGTTTGCTCCCGTTCGTCGCGGACCTGCCGCTGGTGGACCACCACTGCCACGGCGTCGTCACCCGCGACGTCACCCCTGGGGACTTCGAGGCGATGCTGACGGAGGCCGACGCACCCTCGCCGCTGGGCACGAGCCTGTTCGACTCGCTCATCGGGCTGGCCGTGCGCGCACGCTGCGCGCCGGTGCTCGACCTGCCGAAGCACGCCCCGGCCGAGGCCTACCTCGAGCGCCGCGCCGCACTGGGCGCGGCCGAGGTGGCCCGGCGGTTCCTGCGGGCCACCGGCACCACCGACTTCCTGCTGGACGGCGGGTTCCTCCCGGACGCGCTCACCACCACCGCGGAGTTCGCCGGGCTGGCGGGCACCCGCGCGCACGACGTCGTCCGGCTGGAACAGGTCGCCGAGGCGGTGATCCAGGGGACCACCGCGGCCGGCTTCGGCGCGGCTTTCGCCGACGAGCTGGGGAAACGCGCCTCGACGGCCGTCGGGCTCAAGTCGATCGCCGCCTACCGGGTCGGCCTCGAACTGTCCGGGGAGCGGCCGTCGCCATCGGAGGTCGAAGCCGCCGCGGGGCGGTGGCTGGCCGCGGGCGGCGGCCGCCTGGCCGACGAGGTGCTGCACCGGCACCTCGTCTTCACCGGTCTCGACCTGGGCCTGCCGGTGCAGTTCCACGTCGGCTACGGCGACGCCGACGTCGACCTGCGCCGGTGCGACCCGCTGCTGCTCACCGGCCTGCTGCGGGCCACGCGCGACCTCGGCGTACCGATCCTGCTGCTGCACAACTACCCGTTCCACCGCAATGCGGCGTATCTGGCGCAGGTCTTCGAGCACGTGTTCGTCGACGCCGGGCTCATCACGCACAACGCGGGGTTCCGGGCGCCGGCCGTGCTGGCCGAGCTCCTGGAGCTCGCGCCGTTCGGGAAGGTGCTCTTCTCCACCGACGCCTTCGGCCTGGCCGAGCTGTACCACCTGGGCACGGCCCTGTTCCGGCAGGGTTTGTCGGACTTCCTGCGTGCCGCGCTCGACGCGGACGCGATGTCCGAAAAGGACGCCGTCCGGCTGTGTGCTTTGGTGGGACACGAGAACGCGAAGAGGATCTACCGCTTGGAGCACGTGTGAGTGATCTGTGGACCCGGTGGACGCAGGCGATCGCCGACGAACTGCCCGCCGCCGTCGAGCTCCGGCACGCCGTGCACGCCGACCCCCGCGGGTCCGGCGACGAGGAGGACACCGCCCGCCTGGTGGCCGCCGCGCTCGGCGCGGGCGACGGCACCCGTGTCGCCAAGACCGGGCGCGCGATCCCGCTGCCCGGCTCGTCGGACGGTCCCGCGGTGGCGCTGCGGGCCGAGCTCGACGCGCTCCCGGTGCTGGAGGGCACCGGCGTGCCGTGGGCGTCCGGGAACGAGTTCATGCACGCCTGCGGCCACGACGTCCACCTCGCCGCGCTGGTCGCCGTCGGCCGCGCGGCGGTCCGCGTCGGCGTGCCGCGCCCGATCCTGGCGCTGCTGCAGCCGCGGGAGGAGACGTCCCCGCCCGGCGCGCTCGACGTCGTCGAATCCGGGGTGCTGGCCGAGCACGGGGTGGACACGGTGATCGGCGCGCACGTCCAGCCGCGGATCGCGCACGGCGTCGTCTCGGCGGTGCCGGGGCCGGTCAACGCCTCCACCGACGAGTTCGAGGTGACCATGCACGGCCAGGGTGGCCACGCCGGCTACCCGCACCTGCTGCGCGACCCGATCCTGGCGCTGTCCCAGCTGGTGGTGAGCCTGCAGCAGCTCGCGTCCCGCCGGATCGACCCGGTGTTCGGCGCGGTCTGCTCGATCGGGCGCATCCAGGGCGGCGCGGCGGCCAACGTCGTCCCGAACAGCGCGAGCGCGTTCGGCTCGCTGCGCCTGATGCGCGCGAAGGACCGCGAGCGCGCCCTGGAAACGCTGGCGGACATCGTGCACGGCACCGCACGGGCGCACGGCTGCACGGCCGAGCTGGAGATCAGCCCGTGCGAGCCGGTCCTGGACAACGACGCTTCCCTGGCCACGGGCGCCCAGCGGTGGCTGCGGCACGCCGGCTTCGTCGTCGACGAGGGGTTCCGCTCCTTCGGCGCCGACGACTTCGCCCACTACTGCGGCGGCGCGACCCGCGGGCTGATGATGTTCGTCGGCCTCGGCGACACGGCGGGGGTGCCGAGCCTGCACGACGAACGCTTCCTGCCGCGCGACCAAGCCGTCACCCAGGTCGCGCACGCGCTGGTGGCGGGGTACCTGGCCGCCTTGGATGCTCCGGCACACTAGCGCTACGGTGGCCGCGTGATGAGCGCCTTTCTCGCGACGATCCCCAGCCCCGACCGCGGCGTCTGGCACCTGGGACCGATCCCGCTCCGCGCGTACGCCCTGTGCATCATCGTCGGCATCATCGTGGCGATCTGGTGGGGCGAGCGCCGGTGGGTGGCCCGCGGCGGCACCAAGGGCACGGTGATCGACGTCGCGGTGTTCGCGGTGCCGTTCGGCCTGGTCGGCGGCCGGTTGTACCACGTGGTCACCGACCCCGAGCTGTACTTCACCGAGGGCCGCAACCCGTGGAACGCGTTCGCGATCTGGGACGGCGGCCTCGGCATCTGGGGCGCGATCGCGCTCGGCGCGGTGGGCGCGCTCATCGCCTGCCGCCGCAAGGGCGTCCCGCTGACGGCGATGGCGGACGCGGTCGCCCCGGGCATCGTCGTCGCGCAGGCGATCGGCCGCATCGGCAACTACTTCAACCAGGAGCTGTACGGCGCGCACACGGACCTGCCGTGGGGCCTGGAGATCTACCAGCGCTTCAACCCGGAGGACCCGGACAACCTGCTGAACGGCGTCGCGACGGGGCACATCCCGCTGCCCGACAGCCCGGTCCACCCGACGTTCCTCTACGAGCTGCTCTGGAACCTGCTGGTCGCGCTGCTGGTGGTGTGGGCGGACCGGCGCTTCAAGCTGGGGCACGGCCGGGTGTTCGCGCTGTACGTGGCGGGCTACACGGTGGGCCGCGGCTGGATCGAGATGATGCGGACCGACACGGCCAACCACATCCTCGGCCTGCGGGTGAACGTCTGGACGTCGATCCTGCTGTTCCTCGGCGCGGCGGCGTACTTCGTGGTCGCCGGCCGGCGGGGGCCGCGGGAGGCGCCGGAGACGCTGGTGAGCAAGGACGCCCCGGGGCCGGACGAGGTCCCGGTGGCCGCGGCCTCGGAGACCGCTTCCGCGGCTGCCGAGGAGCCGGAGCCCGGTCCCTCGGCCGTCGAGGAGCCGGAGCCCGCGAAGGTGGCGGCCGAGGCGCCGGCTGCTGCGGAGAAGCCCGCGGAAGACGCGCCGGCCTCGGCGGAGCAACCGAAGAAGACCGACGAGAGCTGAGCGCTTTCCGAAGGCCGCTGCCGGATGCCGGTGGCGGCCTTCGTCGTGCGCGGGCTTGGGCGCCGCCCCCCGGTTTCCACGCTACCGGGTACCACCGACAGTTCCGGGTCAGTCCCCAGCGCCCCAATGTGGCCTTCGGTGCGTTCAACGCACCGAAGGCCACATTGGGTGCGTTGAACGCAACCAAGGCCACATTGGGGCGCTTGAGCCGGGTCAGTCGAGGTCGGGCAGGCCCAGCTCCAGGTTGGGGGCCTGGATACCGCCGTCCACCTCGAGGATCTTGCCCGTGATGTAGCCACCCGCCGCGGACGCCAGGAACACCACCGTCGCCGCGATGTGCTCGGCCTCGCCGATGCGCTGCAGGGGTGTCGCCGACTCCATCTTCGACTTCAGCTCCGGGTTGCCGACGACGATCTCCAGCGCCGACGTCGCCACCGACCCCACCGAGATCGCGTTCACGCGCACCTTCGGGGCCAGGTCGGCCGCCGCCAGGCGGGTGTAGTGCGCCAGAGCCGCCTTCGCCGTTCCGTACGCCGCGAAGCCGCGGCCTGCCAGGCGGCCCATCGCCGACGAGATGTTGACCACCGAGCCGCCCGTCTTCAGCAAGGACGGCGTCGCCGCCACCGTCAGCGCGTGGGCCGTCGCGACGTTGAAGCGGAACGCCTCCTCCATGAAGTCCACCGTCGACTCCAGCAACGGCCGCGGGTACGTGCCGCCGACGTTGTTGACCACCAGGTCGAGGCGCCCGAACTCCGAGACCGCCGTCGAAGCCAGGTCCGCCGCCGCGTCCGGTGAGGACAGGTCCACCGGGACGACGCGGGCACGCCGGCCGGCTGCCGAAACCCGGGCAGCGACCTCGTCGAGCTGGGCGGCGGTGCGGGACGCGATCACCACGTCGGCGCCCGCTTCGGCGAGGGCCACCGCGGTGGCCGCGCCGATTCCGCGTCCGGCGCCGGTGACCACCGCGACCTGGTCGGTGAGCTTGAACCGATCGAGGATCATGCGGCGAAATGTAACACGTTCTAGTGATCGGGGACACACTGCTTCGATCACGTCACGTTGGGCTTGACCGGAGTTTGCGGGCCGTATACTTAGCCGAACGAACTACCGGGAACCCATCAGGAACTATGTCGTTCCGCGCAGCCAGATCGTTACCGTCCGACGTCGCTCGAGGCGCTCTGAAGTGCTGCTGCGGTGTTTCCCAGGTGTTAAAGTCGCGCTAACGAAGCGGGCCATCGTCGTCCCGTGCGCTCCCCCGGCCGGTAGCCCGGCCCCGCACGACAAGACGACGAAGGAGGTCCCGTTGATCTTCTCCGCCATGCCCGGCAAGCAGGGTCTGTACGACCCGGAGACCGAGCAGGACTCCTGCGGTGTGGCCATGGTGGCCGACATCCGCGGGCGCCGTTCCCACGGCATCGTCACCGACGGCCTGGCCGCGCTGACGAACCTCGACCACCGCGGCGCCGCGGGCGCCGAGCCCACCAGCGGCGACGGTGCCGGCATCCTGCTGCAGCTGCCCGACGCGCTGCTGCGGGCCGAAGCCGGCTTCGAGCTGCCCGCACCCGACGAGCGCGGGCGCCACACCTACGCCGCCGGCATCGCCTTCCTGCCGCAAGACGCCGAGCAGCGCCGCAAGGCCGTCGAGCTGGCCGAGCGCATCGCCGTCGAAGAGGGCTTGGAGGTCCTCGGCTGGCGCGAGGTGCCGGTCGACGCCGACCGCGCCGACATCGGCCCGACCGCCCGTTCGGTCATGCCGCACTTCGCCATGCTTTTCGTCAGTGCTGACGGAAAATCGGATCTGGAGCTGGACCGGCCGGCCTTCTGCCTGCGCAAGCGCGTCGAGCACGAAAGCGCGAACTCCGGCTGTGGCACCTACTTCCCGTCGCTGTCCTCGCGGACGATCGTCTACAAGGGCATGGTGACGCCGGAGCAGCTGCCCGCGTTCTTCGGCGACCTTCGTGACGAGCGGCTGGAAAGCGCCATCGCGCTGGTCCACTCCCGCTTCTCCACCAACACGTTCCCGTCGTGGCCGCTGGCCCACCCGTTCCGGTTCGTGGCCCACAACGGCGAGATCAACACCATCCGCGGCAACCGCAACCGCATGCGCGCCCGCGAGGCGCTGCTGGAGTCCGACGTCATCCCCGGCGACCTGTCCCGGCTCTTCCCGATCTGCTCGCCGGACGCGTCGGACTCGGCGTCCTTCGACGAGGTCCTCGAACTGCTGCACCTGGGCGGCAGGTCGCTGCCGCACGCGGTGCTGATGATGATCCCGGAGGCGTGGGAGAACCACGCCACCATGAAGCCCGAGCGCCGCGCTTTCTACCAGTTCCACGCCAGTCTCATGGAGCCGTGGGACGGCCCGGCCTGCGTCACCTTCACCGACGGCAGCCTGGTCGGCGCGGTGCTGGACCGCAACGGCCTGCGCCCGGCCCGCTGGTGGCAGACCGCCGACGGCCGCGTCGTGCTCGCCAGCGAGGCCGGCGTCCTGGACGTCGCTCCGAAGGACGTCGTCGCCAAGGGCCGGCTCAAGCCCGGCAAGATGTTCCTGGTCGACACCGAAGCCGGCCGGATCGTGGACGACGAAGAGGTCAAGTCCGCGCTGGCGAGCGAGCTGCCCTACGACTCGTGGCTGCACGCGGGCCTGCTCCAGATCGCCGAGCTGCCCGACCGCGACCACGTCGTGCAGAGCCACGACTCCGTGCTGCGGCGCCAGCTTTCCTTCGGCTACACCGAAGAAGAGCTCAAGATCCTGCTCGCGCCGATGGCCGAGAAGGGTGCCGAGCCGATCGGGTCGATGGGGTCCGACACCCCGCCCGCGGTGCTGTCGAAGCGGTCCCGGCTGCTCTACGACTACTTCAAGCAGAACTTCGCCCAGGTGACCAACCCGCCGCTGGACGCGATCCGCGAGGAGCTCGTCACCTGCATGGCGCGGATCATGGGCCCGGAGCGCAACCTCCTCGCCCCGGGACCGGCGTCCTGTCGTCACCTGAAGCTGCCGTACCCGGTCATCGACAACGACGAGCTCGCCAAGCTCATCCACATCAACGACGACGGCGACCTGCCGGGCTTCGCGTGCAGCGTCCTTTCCGGACTGTACGAAGTGGACGGCGGCGCCGAGGCGCTGGCCGGCGCGATCGAGCGCGTCCGGCGTGAGGCGTCCGAGGCGATCGCGGCCGGCGCGCGCACGCTCGTGCTGTCCGACCGCGACTCCGACCACCGGATGGCGCCGATCCCGTCGCTGCTGCTGGTCGCCGCGGTGCACCACCACCTGGTCCGCACCAAGGAACGCCTGCGCGTCGCGCTGGTCGTCGAGTCCGGCGACGCTCGCGAGGTGCACCACATCGCGCTGCTGCTCGGCTACGGCGCCGCCGCGGTCAACCCGTACTTGGCCTTCGAAACCATCGAAGACATGATCGGGCAGGGCGCGGTCACCGGCATCGAGCCCGCCAAGGCCGTCCGCAACTACGTGTACGCCCTGGTCAAGGGGGTCCTGAAGATCATGTCCAAGATGGGCATCTCGACGGTCGGCGCGTACACCGCCGCCCAGGTCTTCGAATCCCTCGGCCTGAGCCAGGACCTGCTCGACGAGTACTTCACCGGGACGTCGTCGAAGCTCGGTGGCGTCGGCCTGGAGGTGCTCGCCGAAGAGGTCGCGACGCGCCACCGCCGCGCGTACCCGGAGAACCCGACCGACCGCGTCCACCGTGGACTCGACACGGGCGGCGAATACGCCTACCGCCGTGAGGGCGAGCTGCACCTGTTCACGCCGGAGACGGTGTTCCTGCTGCAGCACGCGTCCAAGACCGGCCGCGACGAGGTCTACCGCAAGTACACCGACGAGGTGCACCGCCTCTACCGCGAGGGCGGCACGCTGCGCGGGCTGTTCTCGTTCAAGGACGGCGTCCGCGAGCCGGTGCCGCTCGACGAGGTCGAGCCCGCCGAAGCGATCTTCAAGCGCTTCAACACCGGCGCGATGTCGTACGGCTCGATTTCGGCCGAGGCGCACGAAACCCTGGCCATCGCGATGAACCGGATCGGCGGCCGGTCCAACACCGGTGAGGGCGGCGAGGACCCCGAGCGGCTCTACGACCCCGAGCGCCGCAGCGCGATCAAGCAGGTCGCGTCGGGCCGCTTCGGCGTCACCAGCGAATACCTGGTCAACGCCGACGACATCCAGATCAAGATGGCGCAGGGCGCGAAGCCCGGCGAGGGCGGCCAGCTGCCGCCGAACAAGGTGTACCCGTGGATCGCGCGCACCCGGCACTCGACGCCGGGCGTCGGCCTCATTTCGCCGCCGCCGCACCACGACATCTACTCCATCGAGGACCTGGCTCAGCTGATCCACGACCTCAAGAACGCGAACGAGCACGCCCGCATCCACGTGAAGCTGGTGTCCTCGCTGGGGGTCGGCACGGTCGCGGCGGGCGTGTCCAAGGCGCACGCGGACGTCGTGCTCATCTCGGGTCACGACGGCGGCACCGGCGCGTCCCCGATGAACTCGCTCAAGCACGCGGGCACGCCGTGGGAGATCGGCCTCGCCGAGACCCAGCAGACGTTGCTGCTCAACGGGTTGCGCGACCGGATCACCGTGCAGGTGGACGGCGCCATGAAGACCGGGCGCGACGTCGTCATCGCGGCGCTGCTCGGCGCCGAGGAGTACGGCTTCGCGACCGCGCCGCTCGTCGTCGCGGGCTGCATCATGATGCGCGTCTGCCACCTCGACACCTGCCCGGTCGGCGTCGCCACGCAGAGTCCCGAACTGCGCAAGCGCTACACCGGCCAGGTCGAGCACGTGGTCAACTTCTTCAAGTTCGTCGCCGAAGAAGTCCGGGAAACGCTTGCGGCACTGGGCTTCCGCACGCTCGACGAGGCCATCGGCCACGCCGAGCTGCTGGACACCGACGAGGCCGTCGACCACTGGAAGGCGTCCGGTCTGGACCTGGCGCCGATCTTCGAGATGCCCTCGGAGACCCCGTACGGCGGCGCGAAGCGGCGCACCCGCGGCCAGGACCACGGCCTCGAGCACGCCCTGGACCGCACGCTCATCCAGCTCGCCGAGGCGGCCCTCGAGGACGCGCACCAGGTGAACATCGAGCTGCCGGTGCGCAACGTCAACCGGACCGTCGGCACGCTGCTCGGCTCGGAGATCACCCGCCGCTACGGCGGCGACGGCCTGCCCGAGGGCACGATCCACGTCACGCTCACCGGTTCGGCGGGGCAGTCGCTCGGGGCGTTCCTGCCGCGCGGCATCACCCTCGACATGGTCGGCGACGCGAACGACTACGTCGGCAAGGGCCTTTCCGGCGGCCGGGTCGTGGTCCGCCCCGACCCGGAGGCGTCCTTCGCCGCCGAAGCGCAGACGATCGCGGGCAACACGATCGCCTACGGCGCGACCGGCGGCGAGATCTTCCTGCGCGGCCAGGTCGGCGAACGCTTCTGCGTCCGCAACTCCGGCGCCACGGTCGTCGCCGAGGGCGTCGGCGACCACGCCTTCGAGTACATGACCGGCGGCCGCGCGGTGGTGCTCGGCCCGACCGGGCGCAACCTGGCGGCCGGCATGTCCGGCGGCATCGCCTTCGTCCTCGACGTCGACGCGAAGAAGGTCAACCAGGACATGGTGGACCTGCTGCGCCCGACCGCGGACGACCTGGCGTGGCTCAAGAAAACCGTGCAACAGCACTACGATCTCACCCGCTCCGCGGTGGCGGCCTCGCTGCTCGGCGACTGGCCGCGCCGCTCGGCGGCGTTCACGAAGGTGATGCCGCGCGACTACCAGCGGGTCCTGGACGCGGCGAAGGCAGCGCGTGCTGCGGGCCGCGACGTCGACGAGGCGATCATGGAGGCCGCTCGTGGCTGACCCGACCGGTTTCCTGAAGTACGACCGCGAAGAGCCGAAGAAGAAGTCCTATGAGGAACGGCTTTCCTCGTGGGGCGAGGTCTACGCGGACGTCCCCCCGGCCGAGCGCAACGGACAGGTGCGCAAGCAGGCGTCCCGCTGCATGGACTGCGGCATCCCGTTCTGCCACTCCGGTGGTTCCGGCTGCCCGCTGGGCAACCTGATCCCGGAGTGGAACGACCTGGTCCGCCGGGGCGACTGGGCCGCGGCGAGCGACCGGCTGCACGCGACCAACAACTTCCCCGAGTTCACCGGGAAGCTGTGCCCGGCCCCGTGCGAGGCGGGCTGCGTCCTGTCGATCTCGCCGGCCTCGGGCGGGCCGGTGTCGATCAAGCGCGTCGAGCAGACGATCGCCGACCAGTCCTGGGAAGCGGGCTACGTCCAGCCGCAGGTGTCCGAAGTGTCCAGTGGCCGCCGGGTGGCGATCGTCGGCTCCGGCCCGGCCGGGCTGGCGGCCGCCCAGCAGCTGACCCGTGCCGGCCACGAGGTCACGGTCTTCGAGCGCGACGACCGCCTCGGTGGGCTGCTGCGCTACGGCATCCCCGAGTTCAAGATGGAGAAGAAGGTCCTCGACCGGCGCCTGGCGCAGCTGCGCAAGGAAGGCACCCGGTTCGTGACGGGCTGCGAGGTCGGCGTCGACCTGTCGGTGGACGACCTGCGCGCGCAGTACGACGCCGTGGTCCTCGCGGTGGGCGCGCTGCGCGGCCGCGACGACACGACGACGCCGGGGCGCGAGCTGGCGGGCATCCACCTGGCGATGGAGCACCTGGTCCCGGCCAACAAGTACGTCGAGGGCGACGGCCCCCCGGCGATCGACGCGCGCGGCAAGCACGTGGTGATCATCGGCGGCGGCGACACGGGCGCGGACTCGTACGGAACGGCGACGCGCCAGGGCGCGCTGTCGGTGACGCAGCTGGACCAGTACCCGATGCCGCCCGCCGCGCGGGACGACGAGCGGTCGCCGTGGCCGACCTGGCCGTACATCCTGCGCACCTACGCGGCGCACGAGGAGGCGGGCGAGCGGAAGTTCGCGGTGGCGGTGAAGCGGTTCGTCGGCAACGACGAGGGTCGCGTGACGGCGGTGGAGCTGCAGCAGGTCCGGGTGCAGAAGGACCCGGCCACCGGCCGCCGCGAGGTGCTTCCGGTCAACGACGAGGTCGAGACGTTCCCGGCGGACCTGGTCCTGCTGGCGATCGGCTTCGAAGGCGTCGAGGAGATGCCGCTGCTCGACGGGCTGGGCCTGTCCCTGACCCGCCGAGGGACGCTGTCGTGCGGCGCGGACTGGCAGACGGAGACCCCGGGAGTGTTCGTCTGCGGCGACGCGCACCGCGGGGCATCGCTGGTGGTGTGGGCGATCGCGGAGGGCCGTTCGGTGGCCAACGCGGTGGACACGTACCTGACGGGCGCGTCGGACCTGCCGGCGCCGGTGCACCCGACGGCGCTGCCGCTCGCGGTCGTCTGATCGGTTGCTTCCGGAGTAACACCGGGCGTTCCCGCAGCGACGCTGGGAGAGCCAGCGAACGGTGACGGGGAGGATCGTCGATGACCCAGCCGGCGGAGGACGAGCCGAGCAGCTTCGTGAACTCGTTCTCCGCCGGAGACGGCAACACCGGCGACTCCGTCCAGGTCGGGTACGTGGCGGGTGACTTTCACTACGGCGTAAGCGGCGTGGCCAGGTCCTGGTACTTGGGCAAGGTGCGCCAGCTGGCTCCGGACGAGCTCACCGGGCGCGAGTCCGAGCTGGCCGAGCTGAAACGTTTCTGCCTGGCAGCCGACTCGCCGTCCTACGCATGGTGGAGAGCCGAGGCCTGGAGCGGTAAGACCGCGCTGATGGCGTCGTTCGTGCTCGATCCGCCCGAAGAGGTTCGGCTGGTCCCGTTCTTCGTCCGGGCGCCGGACACCGAAGCCGACGGCCGGGCGGGCTTCTTGGCCGAGGTGAACCTGCAGCTGGCGGAAGTGCTGGGGATCCCGCTGCCGGAGAAAGCCGGGGCGTCGGAATTCCCGGGGCTGCTCGACGCGGCGGCGGAAGCCAGCGCACGCCGCGGCCGGCGGCTGGTGCTGATCGTGGACGGGCTCGACGAGGACCGGGGAGCGGGGGAGAACGACGGCGCCGGGAGCATCGCCGCCCTGCTGCCCCGCCGGCCGGCGCACGGCATGCGCGTCATCGTGACGGGACGGCCGAACCCCGGCATCCCGCCGGCGTTGCACCCGGACCACCCCCTGCGTGATCCGGCGATCGTGCGCGAACTCGTCGCTTCGTCCGCGGCTTCCGCGGCGGAATTGGAGATGAAAGGCGATCTCGACCGGCTCCTCGATGCGGAGGTGGGCGAAGCCAGGGACGTGCTGGGCTTCGTGGTCGCCGCCCGCGGCGGCCTCAGCCGGGACGACCTCGTCGAGCTCGTCGGCCGGCGGGCGGATTCGGTGCACCGGATTCTGGACAGTGTCGAGGGCCGGGCGTTCAGCCGTCGAAGCGCGCGGTGGAATCCCGGCCGGGCACCAGAGGTCTACGTGCTGGCGCACGAGGGTTTGCAGACCCGGGCGGTGGGCCGGCTCGGCCCGGACGGTCTGCGGAACTACCGAGACCGCCTCATGACCTGGGCTGACGACTACCGGGGTCGAGGTTGGCCCGCATCGACGCCCCAGTTCCTCCTCCTGGGTTATCCGAGGCTTCTGCAGGAGACCGGGCAGCTCCAGCGCCTGGTCGAATGCGTCACGGACCTGGCACGGCAAGATCGGCTACTGGACGTATCCAGTGGTGAAGCCGCGGCCCAAGCGGAGATCGCGGCCGCGCACGCGGAGGTTTCCGCCTCCGCTCAGCCGGACGTGGTAAGCCTGATCAAGCTGTCGATGCACCGCGATGACATGGACGTACGAAACGCCCGAACCCCAGCGCGTTTGCCGGCGCTGTGGGCGCAGCTCGGAGATCTCGACCGCGCGGAGGCGCTCGCGCGTTCCATCTCGAACCCGAGCCGGAGGGCCGGCGCGGTCCACGAACTGGTCAAGACGTTGGTTCCGGCCGGGCAGGTCGACCGGGCCGACCGCATCGTGGCCGAGGTCGTCGACGAAGCACGGTTTCCCATCGTCACTCAACGTCTCATCGCCGAGGTCGCGGCCGCCGGTGATCTCCCACGCGCCAGGGCGATGGCCGAAGCCATCGGGAATGCCGGTTGGTGCAGCCGGGCACTGCTCGCATTGTCGGCCGAGCTTCCCTTGACCGACATGGCCTCGATGCCGGCCACCGCCGACGAGATGGCGGACGACAGAACGAGGACCAATACGCGCTACTCCGAGGCTCGGCAGTTGATCGAACAAGGGGACGTGGTGCGCGCGGTTGCGATCGCCGAGAACTTCGACCCGCTCCTTCGCGCTGACGTGATCGAGCGGGCCGCTCGTCGGCTCCGGGAAGATGGAGAACCTGAGGCAGCAGCTGATCTCGCTGATGCCTCAGGTGCGGCCGCGCAAAGAATCGTGTTCCTGATGGAGCTGGAAGACCTGGTTCGTGTCGACCTCGAAATCGCCAAGGAGAAGGTGCTCGGCATCCACGACCCGGATCGTCGCGATCAGTACGTCCGCGATCTTATCGAGCTGGCCGTCGGGCAAGGCCATGTCGATTTCGCTGAATCCCTCCTCGGCTCTCTGAGCTCCATTTACGGCAAGTATGGATTCGTGCCGGTTCTCGAGTCGGTTGCTGCCCGCGACGGATACGAGCGGGCGATGGGGATCCTTGCGAAGATCTACGAAACGTGGGGCGTATACGTCCGCCCGGACGTTCGTGCGGCGGCCATGACGGCGATCGCCGAGGGCGTGCTGAAGGCCGGCGACATCGCCACGGCGAAGACCATGGCGCTGCGCGCCGAATCTGCCGCGCGCAGCCTGGGTGATGACCACCGGCACCTACGTCCGTTTCGTTGCGTCGCCGGGTTCGTTGTCGCCGCGTGCGACGTGCCCGCTGCCGAACGGCTCGCCCGGATTCTCTTGGTCTCGGATGCGGAGCGGCACAATTTTCCGGGGATCGCCGAATTGCTGGCTCAGTCGGGCGACGTGGAACTGGCCGAACAGGTGATTCTTCGGCTGAAGCAGACTTCGGCGATGATTGGCGCCATGGTGATCCTGCTCCGCCGCCTCCGCGCCGCCGGAGCAGAGGAAAAGGTGCTCCGCATCGTCCGCGAGTTCGGCGAATGCGAGGTCGAATGGTCTTTATTGGGACGGGAAAGGCCTAGTATGGCCGACTTCTACTGTGCCGCCGGGTTTCCGGACCGAGCGCTCGAATTCGTTCGGAAGAAAAGTGGTTCCTATCGGTCCTCGCGCGCTTTGGAGGTGATCATCAGGGAATTTGGCGCTGCCGGCCGGATCGAGTCGGCAATCGAGGTCGTGCGAACCCAAGTCGACAACGGCCACCCCACGTACCAGTTGGTGGAGCCGCTCGCCGAGGCAATGGGTGCCGCCGGTTACGGCGACGGCCTCGACGTGCTGGCCGGCCTGGGGGTCGAGATGCGTTCGACCGCGGCCACGACCTTCCTGGAACGATTGGCCGAGCGCGACCTCGAACGAGCGCTGCACCTTGTCAGTACTTTATTGGAGCCCTATTACAAGGATTCGGTGCTGCTGGCGATGGCCCGTCACGCAGCGGAGCCCCGGCGATCGCGAATCCTCGCGGAGGTGGCGCAGTCGACCGATTGGCCGGCGATCCTGCCGGTCCTCCGGCCGGGCGAATATTCCGGCATGACCGAGGTCGTCGACCAGTTCATCCGCCTCCAGGAAGTGCGCGCGGGCTTGGTCGCCGACGACGGCTGACCGACCGGACTGAAAAGCGTTACGCCGAACGGCGGCTGTGCACTCTGTACACAGCCAACTACTTTCGAGTAGCTGTGTCGCCTTTGCGACGATTCACTTCTGCGGAAGGTGGGGCGTCTTGAAGCACACGAAAACCGCGGTCATCACCGCCATCCTCTCCCTCGCGTTCGCCCTGGTCGGCACCCCGGCCCAGGCCGCACCGAAACCCTTCTGGACGCCCGATGCCATGCGGGCGGCCGTCCCCATGGACACCCTCGTCACGGCCCCGAAGGTCACGCCGAAAGACGTGGCCAAAGGGCAGAGCACGATCATCCAGAGCATCCCGAACGGGGGTGGCGCCTGGACCGGCGGCGGCAAGGTCACCCAGACCGCCGGGCGGGTGTTCTTCCTGTTCAACGGCCAGAAAGCGTCGTGCTCCGGGGATGCCGTCACCAGCACCAACGGCAGCGTCGTCGTCACCGCCGGGCACTGCGTGAAGTACCAGGGCACCTGGCACACCCAGTGGGTCTTCGTGCCCGGCTACAACAACGGCAACGCGCCCTACGGCCAGTGGACGGCGAAGACCACCCTCACCACGCCGCAGTGGGAAGCCAGTGAGGACATCAACTACGACGTCGGCATGGCCGTGGTGAACCCGCTGAACTCGCAGCGGCTCACCGACGTCGTCGGCGCGCAGGGCATCGCCTTCAACCAGCCGAAGAACCAGAGCATGTACACCTTCGGCTACCCGGCCGCGGCGCCCTACGACGGCACCAAGCTGATCTACTGCAGCGGCACCACCTTCACCGACTTCCTGCTGACCAAGGACCACGGCATGAGCTGCAACATGACCGGTGGCTCCAGCGGCGGCCCGTGGTTCCTCTCGTTCAACGAGGGCACCGGCGCCGGCGTGCAGGCTTCGGTGAACAGCTTCGGCTACAACTTCCTGCCCGGCTACATGTTCGGCCCGTACTTCGGCGCCGACGCGCAGAACCTGTACAACCGCGCGCAATCCGCGTGATCCGACGTCAGCCCAGGGGCGGAGCGGGAGTTCCGGTCCCTGGGCTGACGTCCGCGCGCGGCCGCCGCGGCAGGCTCGGGGCATGCGGAAAACCCTGATCGCGCTGGTGTTCCTGCCCCTGCTCGCGGCGCCCCCGGCGCAGGCGGCCCCGAGACTGCAGTGGACGGCTCCCTGCCCCGACTACGGCATGACGCCGTCCCCGACGGCCGGCCTCGAATGCGCCACCCTGCGCGTGCCGCTCGACTACGCGCACCCCGGCCGCACCATCGAGCTCACGATCTCCCGTCACTCCGGCGCCCCCGGCAAGCGGCGCGGCGTCCTGCTGATGAACCCCGGCGGCCCGGGCAGTCCCGGGCTCGCCATGCCCGCCCAGCTGGTGCAGCGCACGGGCGGGTCCGGCCTGCCGGACGCCTACGACGTCATCGGGTTCGACCCCCGCGGCACCGCCTACAGCACGCCGGTGACGTGCGGCATGACGACAGCGGAGGAGCGCGGCGCGGTCCTCGGCCCGTACGCGACCGGACCGCGGGACGTCGCCGCCACCGCGGTGAAAGCGCGGGCCGTGGCGGGGAAGTGCGGCAATGCGTCCACAAAGGACCTGCTGCCGCACATGACGACCGCGAACACCGCCCGCGACCTCGACCGGATCCGGGAAGCACTGGGGGAGAGGAAGATCTCCTACTACGGCGTCTCCTACGGCAGCTACCTCGGCGCCGCCTACGCGTCGATGTTTCCCGGCCGCACCGACCGGGTGGTGCTCGACAGCGTCCTCGGCCCGCGCGGGCTCGACGTCGTCGCCAACCAGCGGTTCGCGGAGGGATTCGACGATCGTTTCCCGGATTTCGCGGCGTGGGCGGCCGCCCGCGACGACCTTTACCACCTGGGCCGCACGCCCGAGGCGGTGACGGCGAAGTTCTCCGAACTCGCCGCCGCCCGCGGGCCGGAGTTCCGCGCGAACACCTGGAACGGTCTCTACGACGACGCTTTCTTCCCCGCGCTGGCCCGGGAATGGGCCGGTCAGGCGCGCACGGCGGCCGGACCGCTCGACGGCGACAACCACGCCGCACTGCAGCTCCAGGTGCTCTGCAACGACTCCGACTGGCCCGGAAACCTCGGTTTCTACCGCCGGGCGGTCGAGGACCAGAGGCGGCTTCACCCGATGTTCGGCCCCGCCGCGGCGAACGTGAACCCGTGCGCGTTCTGGCCCGTCGAACGCGCGGAACCGCCGGTGCGCGTGGGCGGTCCCGGCCCGGCGAACGTCCTGCTGGTGCAGAACCTGCGCGACCCGGCCACGCCGCTGTCCGGAGCGCGCGAGACGCGGGAGGCGTTCGGTGCCCGCGCGCGGATGGTGACCGTCGACGACGGCGGGCACGGGGTCTTCACCCGGGAAAACGCTTGCGGAAACGAAGCAGTACTGGGCTATCTGCGTGACGGGGTCTTCCCCGCGACCGACGGGGCCTGCCAATCTGGCCGGTGAGGGGGTCGATTCCCCCTCCTGGGGAACCGAGGGGAAAAATCATGAAAAGAATGGTGCTCTTCGTCGTGTCCGTGCTGGCCGCGGTCCTGCTGACCGCCCCTGTCGCGTCGGCCCGGACCACGTACTGCATTCCGGAAACCCTCCGGCTGCGCGGCCTGGACGGCAATGACATCTGCCTCGGGGTGCCGAAACCGTCGATCGCGCCGCCGTTCACCGCGTTCGCCGAACAAAACGGCAGCCAGGACGACTGGTGCCTGTTCACCGGTCCGAAATACAGCGGATTGATGCTGCGGGTTCCGGCGTTCTCGAGCGCCAACGTGTTCGCGACGTTCGCCTCGGGACGGCCCTGCTGAGGGGTCAGCTCAAGGCGGTGAGCAGCGCCCAGTAGCCGCCGCCACCGACGACGACCCCCATCAGCAGGCCGGCCAGCACCTCCGCGGTGGTGTGGTCGCGCAGCGCGACGCGCGACCACGCCACCCAGGCGGCCGGCAGGGCGAGCAGCAGCGCCCACGGGCCGTACGTCAGGGCCAGCACCACGACGGCGGCCGAGGCGACCGCGGCGTGCAGCGAGATCTTGAACTTCGCGCCGAACGTGATCGCCACCGCGACCACCAGGCTCGCCAGCATCGACGCCGCGAGCGCGACCAGTTGCGCGGGCGCGCCGCCGGCCAGCAGCACGACGAACCCGAGGCCGAGCGACACCCCGGCGACCAGCAGCGGGACCCGGCGGCCGGCCCGGTTCGTCACGTGGTGGCCGTCCCACTTGCCGCGTTTCGCGCCGCGGACGATCACCGCCATCGGGATCAGCGAGCCGGTGACGGAGATCAGCAGTCCCCAGCCCAGCGCGGGGAGCGGCCGGTGGCCGGTGGCGGCCCAGGCGACGGCGAGGGGCAGCGTGAGGACCCACACCCAGGGGGCCAGGACCTCGGTGGCCAACCGGGCGATGCGCAACACGGCGCAAACCTTATCCTGGGTTCCGTGAACTGGACTGTGGACGTCCCCATCGACACACTGCCCGAGCTGCCGCCGCTGCCGCCCGAACTGCGGGACCGGCTCGACAAGGCGCTGGCCCTCCCGGCGGCGCAGCAGCCGGAGTGGCCCGACCCCGAGGCGACCCGGCGGGTCCGCGGCGTGCTGGAGAGCGTGCCGCCGATCACCGTCCCGGCCGAGATCGACCGGCTCAAGGACCGGCTGGCCATGGTCGCCCGCGGCGAGGCCTTCCTCCTGCAGGGCGGCGACTGCGCGGAGACGTTCGAGTCCAACACCGAGCCGCACATCCGCGCCAACCTGCGCACGCTGCTGCAGATGGCGGTCGTGCTCACCTACGGCGCGAGCCTGCCGGTGGTCAAGGTCGGCCGCATCGCCGGCCAGTACGCGAAGCCGCGCTCGGCCGCGACGGACGCGCTGGGCCTGCCGGTGTACCGCGGCGACATCATCAACTCCCTGGTCGCCAAGCCCGAGCTGCGCGTGCCGGACCCCGGCCGGATGATCCGCGCCTACGCGAACGCGGGCGCGGCGATGAACCTGGTCCGGGCCCTCACCGGCGCCGGCATGGCCGACCTGCACCAGGTGCACGACTGGAACAAGGACTTCGTGTCGGCGTCGCCGGCGGCGGAGCGCTACGAGCAGCTGGCCGGCGAGATCGACCGCGGCCTGCGGTTCATGAGCGCCTGCGGCGTCACCGACACGTCCCTGCAGTCGACCGAGATCTTCGCCAGCCACGAAGCGCTGCTGCTCGACTACGAGCGCGCGCTGCTGCGGCTGGACAAGGCCGACGCGGCCAACCCCAAGCTCTACAACCTCTCGTCGCACTTCCTCTGGATCGGGGAGCGGACCCGCCAGCTGGACGGCGCGCACATCGCGTTCGCCGAGCTGCTCTCCAACCCGATCGGGTTGAAGATCGGCCCGACGACCACGCCGGAGCAGGCCCTGGAGTACGTCGAGCGGCTCGACCCGCGCAACGAACCCGGCCGCCTGACGCTCATCGCGCGGATGGGCAACGGCAAGGTCCGCGAGGTGCTGCCGGCGATCGTCGAAAAGGTCGAGGCGTCCGGGCACAAGGTCATCTGGCAGTGCGACCCGATGCACGGCAACACCCACGAGTCGTCGACCGGCTACAAGACCCGCCACTTCGACCGGATCGTCGACGAGGTCCAGGGCTTCTTCGAGGTGCACAACAAGCTGGGCACCTACCCCGGCGGCATCCACGTGGAGCTGACGGGCGAGGACGTCACGGAGTGCCTGGGCGGCGCCCAGGAGATCTCCGACATCGACCTGTCGGGTCGCTACGAGACCGCCTGCGACCCGCGGCTGAACACGCAGCAGTCCCTGGAGCTGGCGTTCCTGGTCGCGGAGATGCTCCGCGGCTGAGGCCGCGGTAGACCGCCCGCCTGCCTGCTCAGGAGGCGTCGAGCAGGCGGGCGGCCGACTTCAGGACCGCGTCGCGCAGCGAACCCACGTCCGGGACCGCCGCGCCGTTGGCCTGCAGCCCGACGTGCACCGAGTCGCGGTACGTCGCCACCGCGATGCCCACCGCGTGGCGCGGGGCCAGCGGCACGAACGGGTAGATCTCCGCCAGCCTCGCGCCGTCGAGGGACAGGCGGGCCGAGGGCAGCGGGACCGTCGTGATCACCAGGTCGAACAGCATCGGCGCGGCCTGGCCCGCCGTGCGGGTGCCCAGGCGGTGCAGCAGCGGGGGGACGCGGTCGGCCAGCAGCGGCAGCGCACCGGCGCCGCGGCTCGGGCCCGCCGCCTTGTTGCGGTTCATCGCGCGGCGGACCACCCGCAGCCGCTCGACCGGGTCGTCCTCGCCGACCGGCAGGTCGCACAGGTACCCCGAAAGCTTGTTGCCGCCGAGCTGCTCGCCGGCCCGGCCGCGGACGCTCACCGGGATCAGCGCGCGCAGCGTGCGGCCGTCGGCGCGCTGCCCGCGGTTGACCAGCCACTCGCGCAGGGCCCCCGACAGCACCGCGAGCACGACGTCGTTGGTCGTGCCGCCGTGCGCGCGGCGGACCCGGCGCAGCTCGGTCAGCAGCAGGCGGACGAACCCGAGGCGCCGCTCGGCCGACGGCGGTGCCGACACCGGCGAGAGCGGCGGCCGTGCCGCCCGCACCAGCGACGACGCGATCCCGGCCTGGTCCCACACCGTGCCCAGCGCGCCCTTGACCGTGTCCAAAGTGGAGCGTGGGGCGGGGATCGGCGCGGGGCTCCGCTCCGGCAGCTTGACGCCGTCGAGCAGGCCGGCCGCGACCGCGTACGCGCCGGCGCCGTCGGTCAGTGCGTGGTGCAGTTTCAGCAGCAGGGCGAACTTCCCGTCCGGCAGGCCGGTGACCAGGGTCAGGTGCCACAGGGGCCGGGTCGTGTCGAGCGGCTCGGCGATCCACCGCGACGCGTACGCCGCAAGCGGGTCCGGCTCGTACAGGGAACTCAACACGACGTGGTGAATGTGGTTGGCCGCAACAAATCCGGGGTCGTCGCTCCAGCTGGCCGAGCCCGGCGGGAACAGCTCCGCGCGCGCCCGCTGCCGCAGCTTCGGCAGCCGGGCGGCCCGCTGCGCGAGCAACGCCGTCAACGCGGCCGGGTCGAGCCGGCCGCGGGCGGTGAAGGTGACCACCGCCCCCATGTGCATCGGAGTGGTTTCGCTTTCCAGGCAAAGGAAAGCGACGTCGAGTGCGCTGAGCGGCGAGCCTGCCATGGGCGACCTTTCCGGGTTCGCGGGGGGCGCACGGCCACGTGCGTCGGAAGGGGTTGGACCCACTGCACCAGCCCGACATGACGTGCGGGTGGTCGAAGTGTTTCCACGACGCTAACTACCCACCCCGTTCATCCATTCGAGATACCCCGGGCCGCGGTGCCCGGGCTCACAGATCAAAAGAGTGATTCATTCCCCCGGAGCAGGGCGGGGTTCTTCCGCCCGGTCGACGGAACTCCCCCAATCGGGGGTGAGCGCGACCTGCTTGCCGACGCGGCGCACCGGCAGGCCGTTCACCTGCCGCCTGCCGAGTCCGGGCCAGATTTCCGCGGCGTCCTTCGCCGCGGAGCGGATCGCGCCGCCGTCGAGCGTCGTGCGGGTCTCCGGGATCTCCCGGTCCGTCCACTGCACGACCAGCTTCAGCGGGCCGGCCGAGGGGAGCGGCCAGAGGAAGATCTCGTGCTCGACGGCGAACCGCGTGCCGCCGACCGGCTGGGCCCGCAGCACCGGGGCCTCCGGTTCGGAGGCGGACGGCACCGAGATCGTCTCGGAGCTCGCCCGGCTGCCGTCGGCGTAGAGCACGCCGATGAGCAGCCCGTTGTAGTCGGGTTTGCGCCGGTGGTCGATCAGCCCTTCGGCGGGGTTGTCGACCAGGCTGTCCCGGGAGTAGACCGTGACGCGCAGGGTCACCGCCTCCGGCCACACCTCGACGGCCCGCAGCGCGACCACCGTGCGTTCGGAGCGGCCCAGCGGCTGCGCCCACGGCAGCACGGCCGGGACGATGTGCTCGCGCGGGGGATCGGTCCAGTGCCGCCCGTTGAACGCGTAGAGCTCCTGTTCCGGGACGGGGAACAGGGGACGCTCGCGCGGACCGCCGGTGAAGAAGCTGCTCATCGGGCGGCCCGCGACACGCTGTCCGGCACCATGCGCCCACGGTAGGACAACCGCCCGGGAATTTCCGCCCCCGATCGGGCGTACGGCCCCTGCTTCCCGTGATCCAGGACACAGGGGCCGGTACGCAGCGTGACTCGCTAGTCGCTGAGCTCGGCTCCGGCCGGGCTGAAGGGCACCTTCGTCGCGTGTGGTGGGAGGAAAGGGCCCTTCATCGCGTCAGATCGGATGAAGGACCCCTTCAGCTCGCGCTAGTCGCTGAGCTTGAGCTCGCCGTTGTTCCGCGCGGCCTCGTCGAGCTCGTTCCCGGCCGGCTTGCCCATCGCGTCCATCAGCTGCCGGGCCAGGCCGAGGCCGGTCCCGCCGAGCGACAGCGCCTTGGCGAACATGTCGGACATGCCGTCGGCGCCGTTGAGCACGACCATGTGGTCGATGTTGGCGAACGCGCTCGCGCCCGCCTCGACGATCTCCGGCCAGCGCTCGGCCAGCTGCTGCGCGACGACGGCTTCCTGGTTCTCCGCCAGTGCCGCCGCGCGCGCCTTGATCGCGTCCGCTTCGGCGAGGCCCTTGGCGCGGGCCGCCTCGGCTTCGGCGAGACCGCGTGCCTTGGTCGCCTCGGCTTCGGCCATGCCCCGGGCCTTCGCGGCCTCCGCCTCGGCCAGTCCGGTCGCCCGGGTGGCGCCCGCGGCGACCTCGGCGCGGATCTTCGTCGCCTGCGCCTCCGCCTCGGCGGCCGTCTTCACCCGGGTCGCGTCCGCCGCGGCCCGCAGTTCGGTCTCCTTCGCCTCGGCCTGGGCCTTGGCGATCGAAGCGTCACGGGCGGCATCGGCCGTGGTCCGGGTGTCGTACGCCTTCGCGTCGGCCGGCTTGCGGACCTGCGACTGCAGCCGCTGCTCGGCCAGCGCGGCCTCCAGCTCGGCGGCGCGGGTCTCCTGGACGACGACCTCCTGGCGCGCGGACGCCTCGGCCAGCGGCCCGGCCTGGCTCGCCTTGGCCCGCGCTTCGTCCACCTCGGCCTGGTAGCCGGCCTGGTGGATCTGGCTCTCGCGGACGGCGGCCGCCTTCTTCGCGGCGGCGATCTGCTCGGCCTCGGCCGCTTCCTGGTCGCGCTGCGCCTCGGCGATGCGGGCCGACGCGGCGACCGCGGCGGCGTGCGGCTTGCCGAGGTTGAGGATGTAGCCGGTCTCGTCGTCGATCTCCTGGATCTGCAGCGAGTCGACGATCAGCCCGAGCTTGATCATCTCGTTCGCCGAGGACTGCCGGACCTCGCCGGTCAGCGCCTCGCGGTTGTGGATCATGTCCTCCAGCGTCAGGCCGCCCACGATCGAGCGCAGGTGCCCGGAGAACAGCTCGTGGATCGTGTCGTTCATGCCCTTCTGCTGGTCCAGGAACCGGCGGGCGGCGTTGGCGATCGAGGCGAAGTCGTCCCCGACCTTGTAGATCACGACGGCCCGCACGGTGACCGGCAGGCCCTGCTTGGTGACGCAGGAGACCTGCAGGTTGACCCCGCGGGTGTCCAGCGACAGCCGCCGGGCGGTCTGGAACCCGGGGATGACGTTCACCCCGCGGCCGGTGATGATCTTGAAGCCCAGGCTGTCCGCGGTGTCCGCGCGGTCGACGCGGACCCCGAGCCCGGAGATGATCAGCGCCTCGTTCGGTTCGGCCACTTTGTACAGCAGCCGCAGGATCCCGAAGATGACGATCAGCGCGGCGATGACTCCACCGGCGGAAACCAGCAGGATTTCGACGAGACTCATGGCACCGACCCCCTCGCTTTTCTGTTGTGGGTGTGTTGGTGCCTCTTCGACGCCGTCAGCGGCTCAGCGGTTGCCACCGTTCCACGTAAACCGTCCGCGGGGGTTCGAAGTCCACGACCAGCACCTGAGTGCCCGAAGTGAACGTTTCCTCCGGGTCCGCCGGGTATGCGTAGAACGCCTCCGTGCCGCCCCGGACGTTCAGGAGCACCTCGCCGACGAGGCCGGGGCCGATCGTGCCCGACACCCGGCCCCGGCTGCCGATCATCCGCCGAAGCCCTTCAGCTTGACCTTGGAGTTCTTCGCCACGAACGTGCCCGGCGGCGGGTCCTGCTCGAAGACGAAGTCGAACCCGCCGCCACCGTTGCCGCGGCCGCGGCCGCCGTCGCGGTCGGCCTTCAGCCCGGCCTGCTCGAGGATCTTCTGCGCGTCGCCGAACGAGCGGAACCGGACGTCCGGCACCTGGACGGCGTTGTTGACGAACACGCCGATCCGCTTGGCCTTCGGCTGCGCGTTCGCCGGCGGGTCGGTGCGGGTCACGGCGCCGGCCGGGACGTCCTGCTTGAACTCCTCGCCCGCCTGGAACGGCTCGAACCCGGCCTGCTGCAGCAGCTTGAACGCGTCGTCCTTGGACTGGCCGGTGACGTCCGGGACCGGCGGCAGCGGGATCGGGCCCTTCGACACGATGATCGTGACCTGGCCGCCGATGGTGAGCTGGCTGCCCGCGGCCGGCGTCGTGCGGATGACGGCGCCCTGCGGGACCTCGGCGTCGAAGTCGTCGGTCCCGCGGACCGGCGTCAGCTGGGACGCCCTGATCGCCTTCTCGGCGTCGGGCAGCGCGGTGCCCGGCCGGATGTCCGGCACCGCCGGGCGGCCCTTCGACAGCACCACCGACACGTTCGCGTTCGGCGAGAGCGTCGTGCCCTCCGCCGGGTCGGCGCGCAGCACGGTGTTCGACGGCGCCGTGTTGTCGTACTCCTGGCTGAACTGCGGGTTCAGCTTCACCGCCCGCAGCGCGTCACCGGCCGCGGCCTGGTTCAGCCCGACGAGCTTCGGCACCCGCGCGGTCTTCTCGCCGCCGGTGTCGGTGAGGATGAACGCGAATGCCCCGATCAGCCCGCCGAGCAGCAGCACCGCGGCCGCGATCACCAGGATCCGCTTGCGGCTGTCCGTCGGCGGCTTCTCCGGCTCCGGCCGGCTCCGCCGCCGCGGTGGTGGCGGCGTCAGGGGCGGCACCTGCGTGGTCACCGGCCCGGCACCGTGGCTCAGCGCCCGCGTCGCGTTCGGGCGGTGCACCGGCATCGTCTTCCCGGCGTCCGGCACCTGCGGGATCCGCGGCAGCGTGCGCTCGGTGTCGGCGAGGTCGCCCTGGCCGTGGGACACCGGGATCGGCACGGTCACCGGCAGCAGCCCCAGCTGGGCGCGCACCGCGGTCAGCTCGGTGAGGAACTCCCCGGCGTCGGCCGGGCGCAGCCGCGGGTCCCGCCGCGTCGCCCGGACGACCAGGTCGTCGAGCGCCGCCGGCAGGTCCGGGCGCAGCTCGCTCGGCCGCGGCACGTCGTCGTTCACGTGCCGGTACGCGACCGAGATCGCCGTGTCCCCGGTGTAGGGGACCCGGCCGGTCAGCATTTCGTACAGCAGGATCCCGGCCGAGTAGACGTCGCCGCGCGAAGACGCCGCGCCGGTCTCGACCTGCTCGGGGGAGAGGTAGGCGACCGTGCCGAGGATGACGCTCGAGGAGGTCGTGCCCGCGCTCGCCACGGCCCGCACCAGGCCGAAGTCCGCGACCTTCACCGCCCCGCCGGTGTGCTGGCCCACCCGCCCGATCAGCACGTTCTCCGGCTTCACGTCCCGGTGCACCAGCCCCGCCTGGTGCGCGGTGGCCAGCGCCGACAGCACGGGCTCCGCGACGCTCAGCGCCAGTGCGACGTCCAGCGGGCCCTCGTCGTCCAGCAGGTCGCGCAGCGTTCCGCCGTCGACCAGCTCCATCACCAGGAACGCCAGCCCCGACTCCGCACCCGGTGGCAGGTCGAAGCCCTGGTCGTGCACCGCCACGACGTGCGGGTGGTGCAGCTGCGCCGCCGACTGCGCCTCCCGCACGAACCGGTCCACGAACGACCGGTCGTCGGCGAAGCGCGGATCCATGATCTTGATCGCGACCGGACGGTCCAGCCGGGTGTCCGTCCCCCGATAGACGGAAGACATTCCGCCGTGGGCGAGCAGCCGGTCCACCCGATAGCGCCGCTCCAAAAGCGTGCCGACCAGGCTGGGTTGGGTGCGTGTCACGAGTATGGATCGTACGGAACCGCACACGCCTCGTGGAGGAGACCTCGCGGGTCACCCGTGCGCACTAGCGGGTGAGGGGACGGAATGTGGCACAGTGTCACCTGTGAGTGGGATTCCTGTCGCCGAAGACATCCTCGACACCGCCATCGCGGTCCTCCCGTTGCCGGAGGTCGCGACCGTTCTCGGGACGTCGACCAACAAGGTCCGGCAGATGCTGCGCGACGGGCAGCTGATCGCGCTGAAGCGTGGCGGTGAACTGTGCGTGCCCGGCGACTTCTTCGTCAAGGACGGCGTGGTCAAGGGCCTGACCGGCACGATAACCGTGCTCGCCGACTCCGGCTTCTCCCGGACCGAGATGCTGCGGTGGCTGTTCACCGCGGACGACACGCTGCCCGGGAGCACGCCGATCAACGCCCTGCGGACCAGCCACGGCACCGAGGTCAAGCGGCGCGCCCAGGCGATGGCGTTCTGACCTGCTGATACAGGTCGCTGCCGCGGCGAGCTGAACGGCCGCCGCGGTGATCAGGCACGCCGGGAGCGACCAGGCGGCCAGCGGACCGGCCAGTGCCGCGCCCGCGGCCAGCCCGGTGATCTTCACGCTCGCCGCCGTCGTGAACACCTGCGCCCGCACGTGCTCCGGCGCCTCGCGGTGGCGGATCGCGAACAACGCCGTGAGCTGCGGACCTTCGGCGAACCCGGCCAGCACGGCCGCGACGACGACGCCGTGCCCGGTCGCGGCCAGCAGGCAGCTCGCGGCCAGCAGGAGCGTGCTCAGCGGGACGATCCGGTCGGGTGACCAGGGCAGCGGCTTCTTCGCGAGGACGGCGTTCGCCGCCAGCGACGCCACGGCGAGGACGGCCAGCAGCAGGGCGCCGTCCGCCGGGCCGCGCAGGTGCGCCGCGCCGAGCAAGGGGTAACACACGGTGACCATCCCGATGCCCGCGCAGGAAATCGTCGAAGCGACGGTCGCCCGCCGCAACGGCGCGTTGCGGACCAGAACTCTGAAGCCGTCCTTGAGGCGGGTTTTCTTCGGCGTCCGCTTCGGCAGGGTCCACGCGACCGGGATCGCCGCGGCGACCAGTCCGACCGCTGCCACGAGACCGGCCGGTCCGCCGAGGAGTCCGGCCAGGCCGGGGCCGGCGAGGGCGGCGGCGGTGAACGTCATGGCGTCGAAGCGGCTGGCTTTCGGCAGCTGCTCCGGTCCGGCGACCGCGGGCAACTGCGCGGTCCAGCCGCCGGCGATGGCGGGGTTGAGCAGGCCGCTCACGACCGCCACCGCGACGACGGCTTCGAGCGGCAGGTGCCCGAACACGACGCTGACCAGCGCGATCCCGCCCGCGTACCCGCCGAGGGCGAGGGCGAGCAGCCGTCCCGGGGCCGCGCTGCGGTCCAGCAGGGCGCCGAACACCGGCCCGCCCGCGGCGGCGGCCGCGGTCAGCCCGGCGAGCAGCGCCGCGCCGGCGTGCGGACCCGCGGTCATGCCGAGCAGCAACAACGCGGGGCCGGACAGCTCGTCGCCGGTCCGGGCGAGCGTGGCACCGGCCAGGTAACGTCTTATCATCAGCAAGACGTTACAATGGGGTATGGCTTTTCCGCACCGGGATTCCGTGCAGCGCGCGGTCGATCTGCTGGCTGTCCTGCTGGTTCCGTCTCCCGACCCGGCCGCGGTGGCGCAGGTGCTGCGCGAGCACGGCGAACCGGAGGTCTCGCTGTCCCCGGACGACGTCGCCGAACTGCGAGCGGCGGCCCTGGAGCTGCGCGAAGTCTTCGCGGCCCCCGACGTCGCTTCGGCGGCTTCGGTGCTCAACGCGCTGTTCGCGAAGTACGCGGGCCCCCCGCGCCTGACGGACCACGAAGAGGGCTACGGCTGGCACCTGCACGCGGACGCCGCGGACGACGGGCCGTGGGGAGCGTGGCTGGTGACGTCGTCGGCGCTGGGCCTGGCCGCGCTGCTGGCGGAGCGCCAGGACGTGCCGGGCGGGTTGTGCGCGTCGCCGTCGTGCGGGCGGCCGTTCGCGCACACGGGCGGCGGCAGCCCGCGGAAGTTCTGCTCGCCCCGGTGCGCGACGCGCGAACGCGTCGCCGCGCACCGGGCGCGCGGGTGAAGCGTCAGCCCTGGGTCTTGTCGCGCCAGGCGATCCAGGACTTCAGCGCGTCGAGGTCGTAGTCCGGGCCGCCCACGCCGACGGTGAACGTCGTGACGCCCAGCTCCAGGAGTTTCGGGCCCAGCTCGTCCGGCTCGCCCTGGACGCCGCACGAGCGCTCGATCTCGGCCGGGTCGCGGCCGACGTCCGCGCAGTGCTGGTCGAGGATCTTGACCTTGCGCGCGACGACCTCCGGGTCGCCGAAGCCGTGCCAGATGTCGCCGTGCTTCGCGACCAGCTTCAGCGTCTTCTTCTCGCCGCCGCCGCCGATCAGGACCGGGATCTTGCGGGTCGGCGCCGGGTTCAGCTTGCCGAGCCTGCTTTCGATCCGGGGAAGGGACTCCGCGAGGTCGTCGAGGCGGCCGCCCGCGGTGCCGAACTCGTAGCCGTACTCGTCGTAGTCCTTCTCGAACCAGCCGGAGCCGATGCCGAGGATGAGCCGCCCGCCGGAGATGTGGTCGACCGTGCGGGCCATGTCGGCCAGCAGCTCGGGGTTGCGGTAGCTGTTGCACGTCACGAGCGCGCCGATCTCCACCCGGGACGTCGACTCCGCCCAGGCGCCGAGCATCGTCCAGCACTCGAAGTGCAGACCCTCGGGGTCGCCGTACAGCGGGTAGAAGTGGTCCCAGTTGAAGACGATGTCGGCGCCGAGGTCCTCGGCGGCCGACGCGGTGCGCCGGATGCTGTCGTAGTCGGCGTGCTGCGGCTGGAGCTGCAAGCCGATCCGGATGCGTCGTTCGGTCATGATCGCAGCCTACGACCGCCGCCGAACGTCTCGCGCGCCCAGACCGAGGCCAAGGGGGGTAGCGCGACCACCAGCCTGCGCGACTTCGGCACGACCGCCCGGCGCGTCAGGATGTCGTAGTCCAGGGCGACGATCTCGTCGAGGATGCCCTCGTACAACGTCAGCGCCGTCCGCACGCACGGCCGCGATTCGGGCCGCAGCAACGCCACGCCCGCCTCGGCCCGCCGGTACACCGCCCGCGTCCGCGCGACGAAGTACGCCAGCGCCGCCCGGATCCGCGGGTCGGGCCGCCTCGCCTCGAGCAGCTCGCGGGTGACGCCGAAGGCCGCGAGCTCCCGCGAAGGCAGGTACAGCCGTCCCCGGTCGAGGTCCTCGCCGACGTCGCGCAGGAAGTTCGTCAGCTGGAACGCCTCGCCCAGCGCGATCGCCCCGGGCTCCGCGTCGGCCAGTGGACCGACCGTGCCGAACACCGGCAGCATCTGCAGCCCGATCGTGGCGGCCGAGCCGTACATGTACTCGCCCAGCTCGGCGAACGTCCGGTAGTCGACCGGCGCCAGGTCCATCCGCATCGACTTCAGGAAGGCGTCGAACAGCTCCCGCGAGAGGCCGTAGCGCCGCACGGTGTCGGCCAGGGCCACGAGCACCGGCTCGGCCGGGGCGCCACCCTCGAACACGACGTCGACCATCTCGCCGACCCGGTCCAGGGACTCGGCCGGGTCGCTGCCCGGCGCCGGGTTGTCGACCAGTTCGTCGGCCATCCGCGCGAAGCCGTACAGCGTGTGCGCGGCGGGCCGGGCCCGGGCCGGCAGCAGCCGCGTCGCGAGGAAGAACGTGCGCCCGTAGTGGGCGTTGATGCGGCGGCACTCGGTGTAGGCGGCGCGCAGGGCCGGTCCTTCGATGCCCGCCGCGTCGAGTTCGTTCACCGGCCGGTGATCCTTTCCGCCGCCAGTCGCCCGGAGATGAGCACCGGCGGGATGCCGACGCCGGGGGTGGTGCCGCAGCCGGCCAGCACGACGTTGCCCGCCGCGCGGACCAGGTTCGCCGGCCGGAACGGGCCCGTCTGGCCGAACGTGTGCGCGAGCGAGAACGGCGTTCCGGCCGTGAGCCCGCGCGCCGCCCAGTCCGCGGGCGTGATCGTCTCGTCGACGGTGAATTCGTCGCCGAAGCCGGTCAGCCCACGCGCCTCCAGCGTGCGAAGCAGCTCTTCGCGGTACGGCCCGCGGACGCGGTCCCAGTCGATCGGGCCGCGGCGCAGGTTCGGCGCGGGCGCGAGCACCGAGACGATCTCGCCGCCGCGCCCGGCCAGCCCGGGGTCGGTCGCCGTCGGCCGGGTGACCAGCAGCGACGGGTCGCTCATGAGCTTGCCCTCGCGGATGATCTCGGCGAACGTCCGCTCCCAGGCACCGCCGAAGAAGATCGTGTGGTGGCCGAGGTCCCACTTCCCGGTCGTCCGCCCGTGCAGGACCACGGCCGACGGCGAGTGACGCAGCGGCACGAGCCGTTTCGGCCGCGCGCCGAGGAGCCGGTAGGCCGTGCCCAGCTCGGTGGCCAGCACGACGGCGTCGCACGCGATCCGCTCGCCCGAGCGCGTCCGGACCGCGCGCACCCGCGAGTTCACCCGCTCGAGCCACGCGGCTTCGGTGCCGAACCGCACGTCCGCGCCCGCCCGCGCGGCGGCTCCGGTCATCGCCCGGCCGATCTCGCCCATCCCGCCTTCGGGGTAGTGGACGCCGCCGACGGTGTCCATGTAGGCGATGACGCCGTACGCGCCGATCGCCCGGGCCGGGTCGAGGCCCGCGTACAGGGCCTGGAACGTGAACAGCCGCCGGACGCGCTCGTCCCGCAGGTAGCGGGCGACCCGCGGGCCGAGCCGCCCGAACCCGCCCAGCGCCGCGAGCTTCGCCAGCTCGGGACGGGCCAGGTCGAGCGGCGAGTCGAAGTTCGCCGCCAGGAAGTGGTCCTTCTGCACGGTGTACAGCTCGGTCAGCCAGCGCCGCAGCGCCCGGTAGCCCGCCGCCTCGCGGGCGCCGGCGAAGGCCCGGATTTCGGCCTCCATCGCGTCGCCGTCCGTGCGCAGGGACAGGGAGCTGCCGTCGGCGAACCGGGCCCGGTACGCCGGGTCGAGCCGGGTCAGGCGCAGGTTCTTGGCGAGGGGCTCGCCGACCGCGGCGAAGGCCTCTTCGAGCAGCTCCGGCATGGTGAGCACGCTCGCGCCGGTGTCCACGGCGTTGCCGTCGAAGCTTCGCTGCCCGGCCCGGCCGCCCGGGACGTCCGCCTGCTCCAGGAGAGTGACCTGCCGTCCGGCGCCGAGCAGGTGCAGGGTGGCCGAAAGCCCGGCCAGCCCCGCTCCGATGACGACGACGTGGTCGGCCGGCCGGTCGATCGTCCGCACGTCAGTACGTCCGCTGGGTGGCCTTGACGACGAGCCCGGTCAGCGCCGCGGGCGCCGGCTCGGCCAGGTGCGCGCGGTCGAGGGCGGCCATGGCCGCTCGAGTCAGCTCGTCGATCCGGCGCTCGACCGCCTCGACCGCGCCGACCTGCTGCAACGCCATCCGGACGGTCTCGACGCCTTCGTCGGAGAGGTCCGCGTCGCCGATCGCGTCCGCGATCACCGTGGCCGCGGCCTGCTCGCCCTTCTCGGCGGCGAGCTGCAGGCCGAGCGCGACGAGCAGGGTGCGCTTGCCCTCGCGCAGGTCGTCGCCGGCGGGCTTGCCGGTGACCGAGGGGTCGCCGAACACGCCCAGCAGGTCGTCACGCAGCTGGAACGCCACGCCGACCTCGCCGCCGAACTCCAGCAGCGTGCCGATCAGTTCGGGGGACGCGCCACCGAGCGCGGCGCCCAGGTGCAGCGGCCGCTGGACGGTGTAGGCGGCGGTCTTGAGCCGGTCGATCTTGAGCGCGGCTTCGACGGAGGCGTCGCCGGTGGCCTGCGTGCGGACGTCGAGGTACTGCCCGGCGAGGACTTCGGTGCGCATCGCGCGCCAGGCCGGGCGGGCCGCGGCGAGCGTCCCGGCGGGCAGCGGGGCGTCGGCGAACATGTCGTCCGCCCAGGCCAGCGCGAGGTCGCCGACGAGCACCGCGGTGGCCAGGCCGAACGTCGCGGGGGAGCCGAGCCAGCCGCAGTCGGCGTGCAGCTTCGCGCCCGCGATGTGCACGGTCGGGTTGCCGCGGCGGGAGTCGGAGGAGTCGATGAGGTCGTCGTGGATCAGCGCGCACGCCTGGATCAGCTCCAGGCTGGAGACCGCCTGCAGCACGCCCTCGGCGTCCGGGCCGGCCGGATCGCCGCCCGCGCCGCGCCAGCCCCACCAGGCGAACGTCGGGCGCAAGCGTTTGCCACCACCGAGCACGAACCCGCGCAGCGCGTCGATCCCGGCGGCCACGGTGGGCTCGGTGTCGAGGATCGCGGTGCCCGCCCGATCGAGGAACCCGGCCAGCGCGCGCTCGACGTGGGCGGGCAGGTCACGGTCGGCGGCGGGCGCGTTCATACCCGTAATACTCGCCGAACGCGCGGGGGCGCGGGCCGCCGGGGCACCCCGATGTGGCGAATCAGACTCCGGCCGTGGCGGCCCAGAACGGACCGGTGAGGCCCGCCTCGGCGAAGTACGCGACGGCGTCGTGCGGCTCGCGCCGCCGGTAGCCGCGCTCCAGCCGGCCCGCGTACCAGCCGCGGGCGAGCCGCCAGAGCGTGACCAGGTCCATGACGTACCCCTTGGCCTGCCCGGTTTCCGCCAGCCAGGCGTCCACACAGGACTCGCAGCAGAAGAGCCGCTGGTTGCCGCAGGTGCGCAGCACGTCGTCCCACATCCGCGCGGCCGGCACCGGGAAGTGCGCCACCTGGACGCCTTCGGGCGGCGCGCTCCGGTTCACCACCAGCGCGTGCGGCTGCCCGCAGCCGGGGCAGCGGGTCGCGACGAGCACCTCCGGCTCGGCGTCGACCAGGTGCGGGACGGCGAACGAGTCCCACGCGCAGCCGCCCCACCACAGCGTGTGCGCGCCCATCACGGAGAAGCCGAGCGACCTCGCGGCGAAGGGGTGGGCCAGGACGACGTGCTCGCACTCGTCGAGCACCAGGTGGCGGGCATCGGCGAGGCGGTGCAGCGCCTGTTTCGCGACGGCCAGCGACCCGCCCGCGGCGTCGGCCAGCTCGGGCGCGCCCGGCGCGCGGCCACGGTCGGCGAAGGCGTGGTAAACGGCCAGGCGCACGTCTTCGTCCCAGCTCGCGTCGTCGTCCCTCATCGCTCACTCCTGTATCGAGTCTAGAGCGGGGACCCTTAACATTCGAGGTATGACGTCGGTGATCGAGCGGTTGCGCGGAGACGGGCCGAAGTTCTCCATCGAGTTCTTCCCACCCCGGGACACGGCGGACGAGGCCGTCCTCTGGAAGGCGATCCGGGAGCTCGAACCGTACGACCCGGCGTACATGTCGATCACCTACGGGGCCGGCGGCTCCAGCCGCGACGGCACGGTCCGCAGCATCGCCCGCGTCGCGACCGAGACGACGCTGGTGCCGATGGCGCACCTGACCGCGGTGAACCACTCCGTCGCCGAGCTGCGGAACGTGATCGGCTGGTACGCCTCGGTCGGCGTCCGCAACATCCTCGCGCTGCGCGGCGACCCGCCGGGCGACGTCTACGGCGACTGGATCCCGCACCCCGAGGGCCTCACCTACGCCGAAGAGCTGGTGCAGCTGGTCCGTGAGCTGGGCGACTTCTGCGTCGGCGTCTCGGCGTACACCTACGGCCACCCGCGCTCCTCCGACCTGGAGTCGGACACGAAGTACCTGGTCCGCAAGCTGCGGGCGGGTGCCGACTTCGCGATCGCGCAGCTGTTCCACGACCCCGAGGACTTCCTGCGCCTGCGCGACCGGGTCGCCGCGACCGGCTGCGACGTCCCCGTGCTGCCGGGCGTCATGCCGCTGACGACCATGCGGACCCTGCAGACGACGATCAAGCTGTCCGGCGCCCCGGCCCCCCGCAAGGTCCTCGACCGGCTCGAACCGCTGGCCGACGACCCCAAGGCGTTCCGCGCGGCGGGCATCGACGTGACCACCGAGCTGTGCGAGAAGCTGATCGCCGAGGGCGTGCCGAACCTGCACTTCTACACGTTCAACCGGTCGAAGGCGACGCGCGAGGTGATCGCCCGGCTGGGTCTCGTCCCGGCCCGTGCTTAAGTGCTGTGACAACCGGGGCTTCACCCCGGGGCCGGGGGCGCCGCCACCCGGACCCCCGTACTGAAGTCCGTACCACGGGCTACACGTGGCCCGGTAGCGTGCGGCGCATGGCTTCTACTGCTTCCGAAGGCGTGCACGAGATCTGTGACCGCTACGTCGACGACTTCGTGGCCGCGGACCCGGTCGCGGCGACTGTCCACGGCGTCACCGGCCACGACCACCGGCTGACCGACTACTCGGCGGACGGCTTTGCCGAGCGCGCCGGCCTGGCCGCGCGGGCGCACGCCGCCGTCACCGCCGCCGAACCGCGGGACGCCGCCGAGCGGGCGGCGAAGGCCGTGTTCAGCGAGCGCATCGGCCTGGAGCTGGAGATCCACGAGGCCGGCCTGGACGTGGCGAGCCTGAACGTCATTTCCAGCCCGGTGCAGGAACTGCGGATGGCGTTCGACCTGATGCCCCTGGAAACCGAGCAGGACTGGGCGGTCGTCTCGGCCCGGATCGCCGAGGTCCCGCAAGCGCTGGCGAACATCCGCGGCGGCCTGCTGACGGCGGCCGACGCGGGCCACGTCTCGGCGCTGCGACAGGTCGCGAAGGTGGCGGAGCAGTGCGAGACGTGGGCGGGGCTGAAGGAGGAGACGGGCTTCTTCACCGGGTTCGTCGCGCCTTCGCCGGATTCGGCGGTGAAGGCGGATCTCTCGCGGGGCGCGCGGGCCGCGGACGAGGCGTTCGCGGAGTTCGCCGGCTTCCTGCGGGCCGAGCTGGCGCCGAAGGCCCCGGTCAAGGACGCCGTCGGCGAAGACGTCTACCGCCTGTGGTCCCGCTACTTCGTCGGCGCGGCGCTGGACCTGCGTGAGGCGTACGAGTGGGGCTGGGCGGAGTTCGCCCGCATCGAAGCCGAAATGCGGGCGGTGGCGAACCGCATCAAGCCGGGCGCTTCGCCCGCCGAGGCGGCGGCGGCCCTCGACGCGGCCCCGCGCTACCGCGTCCAGGGGCGTGCGCAGTTCGAGGCGTGGATGCAGCGCCTGTCCGACGACGCCCTGGAGTCGTTGCGCGGCAAGCACTTCGACATCTCGGACCGGGTGATGGCCCTGGAGTGCAAGATCGCCCCGCCGGGCGGCGGAGTGGGCGCGTACTACACGCCCCCGAGCGAGGATTTCGCCCGCCCCGGCCGCATGTGGTGGTCCCTGCCGGTGGGTCGTGAGGAGTTCAGCACCTGGCGCGAGACGAGCACGGTCTACCACGAGGGAGCGCCGGGCCACCACCTCCAGATCGCGACGGCGGTGGACCAGTCGGGCGGGCTGAACAAGTACCAGCGGCTGCTGGCGTTCACCTCGGGCCACGCAGAGGGCTGGGCCCTGTACGCGGAGCGCCTGATGGAGGAGCTGGGCTACCTGGCCGACGACGGCGACCTGCTCGGAATGCTGTCGGAGCAGCTGTTCCGCGCCGCCCGCGTGGTGGTGGACCTGGGCATGCACCTGGAGCTGCCGATTCCCGCGGGAACGGGCTTCCACGAGGGGTCCCGGTGGACGCCGGAGCTGGGCCTGGAGTTCATGCTGACCCGCACGATCACGGACCAGGCCCACATCCGCGACGAGATCGACCGCTACCTCGGCTGGCCGGGCCAGGCCCCGGCGTACAAGATCGGCGAGCGCCTGTGGCTGGCGGCCCGTTCCGAGGCGCAGGCTCGCGCGGGGGCCGGGTTCGACATCCGGCGGTTCCACACGGAAGCGTTGAAGATGGGCGGGATGGGGCTGGACACGCTGCGGGAACAGCTGTCCCACCTGGACTGAGCGCTCGGGGGAGGGGTCGCCGAAAACCGGTGGCCCCTCCTCGCGTCTCCCCGATAGGTTCCGCTCGTGCGCCGGATCCTCTTCGTCACCCCACCGCCTCGCGCCTGAGCGGGGTGGTCCTCCGCCGCGTGGCCTTCGTGGCCCGCGGCTGATTCGTCTTGCGCACTCACCCCGCGTCGTCGATCTCCCTTTCCTTCGACGCAGGAGCGTTTCCCTTGGTGTCTCTGTCCACGCGCGCCCATTCCTCGGCCGCGCTCGTTCTCGCCGGTGTCCTCTGGGGCACCGGTGGCCTCGCCGGCTCGCTGCTCGCCCGGCGAGCCGGTCTCCACCCGCTCGCCGTCGCCGACTACCGCCTGCTCGTCGGCGGCGCCGTCGCGATCGCCCTCCTGAAAGGCGGCACCCTGCCGCGCACGCCCGAAGCGGCGAAGCGTGTCCTGGTCGTCGGCGGCCTCTTCGCGCTCTTCCAGGCGAGCTATTTCGCCGCCGTCGCGCTGAGCTCGGTGAGCGTCGCGACCATGACCACGATCGGCGCCACGCCCGTCATCGTCACGCTCGCGTCGGTGCGGAAACTCCGTCGCTGGACGTTGGTCTCCGTGGCGGGCACCCTCGCCGGCCTGGCGCTGCTCCAGTGGTCACCGGGCGAAGCGATCTCGTTCGGCGGCCTCGGCTTCGCGCTGCTCGCGGCGGCCGGCTTCGCGACCCTCACCCTGGTCACCGCGAAGCCGGTCGAAGGCCTGGAGCCGCTGTCGACGACGGCGTTCGGCTGCCTCACCGGCGGCCTGCTGCTCCTCCCGGTCGCGAGCTGGACCGGCATGGCGATCCCGCTGCACGCGGACGTCCTCGCGATCGTCTGCTACCTCGGCGCGATCCCGACAGCGCTCGCGTACGCCGCGTACCTGCGCGGCCTGGCCGACGCGCACCCCGTTCTCGGATCGCTGTCGGCGGTGCTCGAGCCGTTGACGGCCGCGGTGCTGTCCGCGGTGCTGCTCGGTGAACGGCTGGGCGTCACGGCGTGGTGCGGCGCCGCCGTGCTGGTCGCGGCGCTGGTCGTCGGCTACTGGCGACCCGAGCCGCGCTGACCGCCCGCTGCCCCTCGGCTCAGCGCGGGTCGAGGGGCAGCGCGCGCCCCAGGATCGCGAACGGCCGCGGGTCGCCGGCGAAGTGGTAGTCGCGCAGGACGTCGACGAAGCCCGTGCGCCGGTAGAGCTTCCACGCCCGGCTCGTCCCCTCGGGCGTCGACAGCAGGACGTTCGCGCTCGGGACGCCCTCGAGCAGGCCGCGCAGCAGGTCCTCGCCGATCTGGTGCCCCTGGTTCTCCGGGCGGACGTGGATCTCGGTCAGCTCGAAGTAGTCCGACAGCCAGCGGTCGGCCTCGGCGGCCCCGGCCCGGCGGCTCAGGCCGTGGCGCACCTGCTCGTGCCACCACTGCCCGGCCCGGCCGCGGTAGCCGTAGGCCACGCCGAGCAGCACGTCGTCGGCGTCGAGCGCGGCCATGCAGCGCCAGCCCTCGCGCAGCGCGTGGGTGAGCCACATCGGCGCGCGCTGCTCGGCGGTGCCCGCGGGGTACCGCATCGCCCGGACGTAGATGTCGAGCGCTTCGGGCAGGCGGGCGCGGAACTCGTCCGAGGAGAGCTGGACGTACCGGGAGCAGCCGGCGGGCATCGCGGTCACGGCTGCCCATTCTCCTCCGCGCCGCCGAGTGCGCCCGGGGTGCCCCCGGTCAACGCCACCAGCCCGGCGAACGTCGTCGGGTAGACGGCCTTCGGGTGCCCGGCGGCGGCCCAGACGACGGCGTGTTCGCGCAGCGCGGTGTCGACGAGCGTCGGCAGCGGCGACGGGTGCCCGGTGGGGGCGACGCCGCCGATCGGCTGCCCGGTGTGCGTCCGCACGAAGTCGGCGTCGGCCTTGCCGATTTCGCCGCCGGCCAGCCGCTCGAGGGTGCCCGGATCGGCGCGGTGGGCGCCCGAGGTGAGGGCGAGGAGCGCTTTTTTGTCGGACCCCAGGCGGAAGATGAGGCTGTTGGCGATGGCCCCGACGGGCACGTCGAGTGCCTCGGCCGCCTGGGCGGCGGTCCGGACCTCGGCGGGCAGGACACGGATGCCCTCGGCGGCGGCGTGCTGCCCGGCTTCGGCCAGCGCGGCCGCCACCTTGGCGACGGCGGGGTGCTCCAGCGAACTCATGAACCTATGAGATCACGCCACCGACCTGGTGTCCCGCACCACGCCGCCCGGGGTTGAGCGGGCACCGGGTCCGGGGTTACCCTGGAAATTGTTCGAACACGCGTTCGACATCGGTGAGTGCGCACCGGTCAGGTGCCGGGCTCACCCGCGCAGGAGGGAGGGTCGCCATGTCCGTCAAGGTCGTGTCCCCCACGGACCCCGGGCAGCCGGAGCTGCCCATGTCGCTGCTCCCGCAGCCGGCCCCGGCCGGTACGCAGCGCGGGCAGTCCCGGCAGTGCTTGGCGCCCGGCGCGGAGCCCCGCCGGCGCCCGGCGGCGGTGGACTCCCGGCAGCCGCAGTTGCCGATCCCCCTGTGCACGTCGGCTTCAGCTGCCGCAGAGGTGGGCCAGGCCGGGGCGGCGGACTCGCTGGGTGCTCCGGGTTCGGTCGCAGCGGATGCGGAGCGGCCCCGGCCGGCGGATTCCGGCCAGTCCGAGCTGCCACTTCCGGTCCCGGTGATCCCCGAGCAGGCACGTCCGGCGGATGCCGGCGCGGGTTCCCGGTCCGGATTGCCTGCCGATGCCGGCTTGGGGCGGTCTGCGCCGCCCACCCCCGCGGACCCGGAGCAGTCCCGGCCGGCGGAATCCGGGCAGCTCGAGCTGCCGGCCTCGGAGCAGTCCCGGCAGCAGGCAGCGCCGGCCGCCGGCCCCGACCGGTCGGCCACGGTCGCGGGTTCGTCGTCGGCCCGGCCCGTCGTGTCGTCGCCCCTGACCGCCGGCATCGGCTCCGACCTGCCGATTCCCGAAGCCCCGATCCCGGCCGCCGTCGAGGGATCGCCCGAACTCCCGATGGCCCTGCGCCCGCCCGGCGCGGACTCCGACCAGTCGCAGCTGCCCATGTCCCTGCGCCCGCCCGCCTCGCCGGCCGCCGCCGGGCTGCTCGCCCAGGCGCGGCGCGGGCTCGCCGAGGCCGTGCAGGAAAGCCGGCCCGCCGAACGCTTCATCGGCGCCTACCTCGCCGCCCTGCGCGGTGCCGCCGCCGTGCTCGCCGCCCGGGGGCGGCCGCACCGGGGGCGGGCTCGTCCCGCCAGCACCTGGGTGCTGCTCGACTCCGTCGCCCCCGAGCTGCGGGAGTGGTCCGCCTTCTTCGCCAGCAACTCGGCCACGCGCGCCGCCGCGCAGGCCGGAATCACCGGGAAGGTCACCGTCGAGTCGGCCGCCGGGCTGGTGGGGGCCGCCACGCCGTTCCTGGAGCTCGTCCGCCGTCTCGTGCACGGCCTGCCGATCACCGGGGAAGCCCATGTCGCGTGAGCACGGCCCGGTCGACCAGGGGCGGTTGCTCACGGCGTTGGGAATCGAAGGCAGGCTGCTGGCCGAAGCGGTGCACGCGGCGCCGACCGAAGCGCCGGTGCCCGCGTGCCCGGGCTGGTCGCTGGGCGAGGTCGCCCGGCACGTCGGGAGCCTCTACCGGCTGGTCCGGCGCCGGCTGACCGACGGCCGCAGCCCCGACGACTGGCCGCGCGATCCCGAACCCGGCCAGAGCCTGCAGGAGTTCCTGGAGGCGGGCCTCACCGAACTGCTCGACGAACTCGCCGCCCACGACCCGGAGGAGCGCGCCGACACGTGGTGGCCGGCCGACCGGACGTACGGGTTCTGGCGCCGCCGGATGCTGCACGAGACCGTCGTCCACCGGGTCGACGTCGAACAGGCGGCGGGCGCGGCGCCGCGCGGCGTGCCCGACGACGTCGCGCTCGACGGCATCGACGAGGTGCTCACCCTGTGGTTCGGGCAGAAACTGCCGATGCTCGGCCTGACCGGCACCAAGGCGGGCTCGGTGGGCGTCCGGGCCGGCGCGCACAGCTGGATCGCGCGGGCCGGCCCCGTCACCACGGAGGCCTGGCGCTGTTCGGCCGAGGAGGCCGAGGCCGCGGACGACGTCGTCACGGCCAGGCCCGCGCAGATCTACCTGTGGCTCTGGGGCCGCGCGTCCCTGACCTCGGTGACCGTGCGCGGCGTGCACGACCAGGCCGCCCAGCTGTGGGCGCTGCTGCGGCTCGCGACCCGATGACCCGGCCGGTGGGGAAGCCGAACCGGAATTGTCGGGGGTCGCGGATACCCTGCGGCGCATGACCACGCGCCTGGTGAACCTGGTGATCGACGCGGCGCGGCCGGAAGTCCTGGCGGGCTTCTGGGCCGCGCTGCTCGAGTGGCGCGTCGCCGTCGAGGAGCCCGACGAGGTCGACGTGCGCGCCCCGGAGAGCGACGGCTGGGACCTGGACCTCGTTTTCGTGCCGGTTCCCGGAGCCAAGGAGGTCAAGAACCGCATCCACCTGGACCTGGCGAGCACCACTCGCGCCCACCAGGCCGAACTGGTGGCGCGCGCCCTGGAGCTGGGCGGCCGCCGGGTCGACCTCGGGCAGGGTGACGTGCCCTGGGTGGTGCTCGCGGATCCGGAAGGCAACGAGTTCTGCGTCCTCGAACCCCGCGAACGGTACGCGGACACCGGCGCGGTGGCGTCGATCCTCGTCGACGCCCACGACCCGGAGCAGCTGGCGGCCTTCTGGGCGCGGATCACCGGCCGGTCGATCCAGGCTCGCGAAGGCGACACCCTGGTGGGGCTGCGCGCACCGGCCGGGCGGGGGCCGTGGCTGGAGTTCCTGCGCAACGACGACGTCAAACGGGTCAAGAACCGCGTGCACCTCGACGTCGCGCCCCCGGCGGGAGCCGGCCACGCCGAGGCGGTGACGAAGGTCATCGCGGCCGGTGCGGCGCCGGCGGACCTGGCCGGTCCCGCGCTGCCGTGGCGGGTGCTGACCGATCCGGAGGGCAACGAGTTCTGCGTCCTGACCCCCCGCTGACCTAACTTGTGATCATGGAGATCTTCGACTGGCAGGGGCGCCGGATCGCCTGGGAACGCACCGGGTCGGGACCCGCGGTCGTGTTCTGCCACGGCACGCCGTGGTCGTCGTGGCTGTGGCGGCCGTTCGCCGAAGCGCTGAGCGGCGACTTCACCGTCCACCTCTGGGACATGCCCGGCTACGGCCGTTCGTCGAAGGACCCTGACCACCCGGTCGATTTCGGCGTCCAGGCCGAGGCGTTCCGGGCCCTGCTCGCGCACTGGGAGCTCGACCGGCCGCACGTCGTCGCCCACGACTACGGCGGCGCCGTCTCGCTGCGCGCCCACCTGGTCCACGGCGTGCCGTACGCGTCGCTGCTGCTGGCCGACGTCGTGGCGATCCCGCCGGCGGGATCGCCGTTCTTCCGGCTGGTCAAGGCCCATCCCGACGTGCTCGCCCAGGTCCCGCCGTACATCCACGAGGCGCTGGTGCGCGCCTACATCGGCAACGCGAGCTTCCGGCAGCTGCGCGAAGCCGACCTGGCCGAGCTCGTGGCGCCGTGGCTGGGGCCGGAGGGGCAGCCGGCGTTCTACCGCCAGATCGCCGCCTACGACGAGCAGTACCTGGCCGAGAACGAAGAGCGGCTCGACCGGGTCGACCTGCCGGTGCGCGTCCTGTGGGGTGCCGAGGACACCTGGATCCCGCCGGCCACCGGCGAACGGCTCGCCGCCGGCGTCCCCGGCGCGACGTTCGCCCCGGTCGCCGGCGCGGGGCACCTCCTGCAGCTGGACGCCCCGGTCGCGTTGGCCACCGAGCTGCGGTCCTGGCTGAGTGTTTCGGCGGCGTTGCCGGGGCGCGACGAACGCTGACCTGCGCGAAACACCGGCGTCCTGGGGAGGCAACAACCCCGCGGGACCGTGGGGGCATGGAGACCTCCGAAGCGTTGCCCCAGCCGGGCCGGACGGCCGCCGTCGAGGAGCCGGCGGCGCCGTCGGCCTGGCGGGTGCGGATCCGGATGCACGACCACCCGGGCACCCTCGCCCGCATCGCCATCCGGCTCGCCGACCTCGAGTGCAACATCCTCGGCCTGTCCGTGCTGCCGGTGCCCGGCGGCGTGCTCGACGAGATCGTGCTGCGCCCCGCGACCGGCCTGCCCCGGCGGCACCTGGTCGACGCCATCCGCGCCGAGGGCTGCGAGTGCACGGCGATCATCGACGCCGACGTCCACGAGCTCGTCGACCCGTCGGCGTCGACGCTGCTGGCGGCCCGCCGCGCGATCGACGATCCGGGCCGCCTCGCCGAGGTGCTGAAGGACGTCCTGGCCGCGGACGTCGTCACGCTCGTCCCCGCCGCCGAGGCGAACCCGGCACGCACGGAGAGCGGGCACCGGGCGGTGTTCGCGCTGGCCGACGGCAGCGCGCTGGTGGCGCGCCGCCAGTGGGCGCCGTTCGTGCAGCTGGAGCTGACCCGCGCCGAAGCCCTGGCGGCGCTGCTCGCGGCGGCGGCCCGGAACGCGGCAGGCCCGGTGGTTCTCGACCGCCCGGACGGCGCGGCGATCGTGCTGCGCAAGGGCGTCCCCGGCGACGCCGACGCGGTGGCCGAACTGCACCGCCGCTGCTCGATGGCCACGCTGTTCCGGCGTTACCACACCGGCGTGCGGACGGTCCCGCGCCGCCGCCTGCACCGGCTGCTGGTGCCCCCGCGCGGCACGAGCGTGCTCGCCGTCTTCGGCCGCGAGGTGATCGGCCTGGCCCAGCTCATCCCGATGATCACCGGCGGCGCCGAGATCTCCCTCCTGGTGGAGGACGACTGGCAGCGGCAGGGGATCGGCACGGCCCTCCTGGCGCGGCTCGCGGTGCTGGCGGAGGCCCAGGGCATCACGGAGCTGTCCGCGGACTGCCTGGCGGGCGACGACCTCCTGCCCCGCACGGCGGCCCGGGCCGGCCTGCGCACGGAACGCGGCACCGAGGACGGCACCCGGCTGAGGATGTTCCTGCCGGCCTGAGCTTCAGCGCTTCCAGAACCAGTCTTTGTCGCGCGCTTCACGCAGGGCGGACTTCTTGCGTTCGGCGGTGAGCCGGTCGAGGTACAGAACGCCGTCGAGGTGATCGGTCTCGTGCTGCAGGCACTGCGCCAGCACGTCTTCGCCCTCGACCTCGATGGGTTCGTTGTGGACGTCGACGCCACGGACCTTCGCGTGCTTCGCCCGCTTGGTGGGGAACCACAGCTCCGGCACCGACAGGCAGCCTTCGTTGATCTCGTGCGTTTCTTCGGACAGTTCGACGATTTCGGGATTGATGACGTACCCGGTCAGCCCGGCGACGTCGTAGCTGAAAACGCGAAGCCCCACCCCGATCTGCGGCGCGGCCAGCCCGGCCCGCCCGGCGGGTTTGACGGAGTCGACCAGATCCCGCACGAGCGCCTCGAGCTTCTCGTCGAACACGGTGACCGGGTCGCAGACGGACTTGAGGATCGGGTCCCCGAAATAGCGCAGTTCGCGCATCGCCATGAGCAGAACATCCTTCGTGCGTGTCGGACTGGCAGCTTAGGGCAGCCCGGATCGGTGCCGTCGGCCAAGCGGGAACCCGGGACCGGGAGGGTTCAGGCGGAGCGGGCAGCTCCACCCGCCGGGCCGGCTGCTGCGTGGCGACCCTCCCTTCGGTCCCTCAAGCTCGCAGGCGCAAGCCCGAGGGGGTGGCCCGGAAGCCGGCCTCCTGCAGCACCTCCGCCAGTTCCGAGGTCAGCGCTTGTTCGCCGTCCGCGCGCTGGACCGACAACTGGCCCAGCCAGCCCTCGCGGACCGCTGCCGACAGGGCGTGGGCCGCCTCTGACAACGCTTGGCGCTCCTCCGTGAAACTCAGCAGGGACCTTCCTCCTCTTTCCACGTACAGGGCCGGGACCCCGTCGACCAGGACCGCCAGTGCGCCGGCCTTGCGGGCGGGGCGGTGCTTCGTGTCGCCCGTGGCCGCCGGCCAGGGGAGGGCCGCGCCGTACGGCTGGGCCGGGTCCGCCGCCGCCAGGACCACCGGCCGGCCCGGCGCCGGACGGCCCGGACCCGACAGGGCTCGCAGGCGGTCCACCGCGCCCTTCGCCGCGAACTGGGCGGCGCCGAGGCCCTCCACCACGTAACCGCGGATCACCTGGCCGGTGTCCTCCATGCCGCGGAGGACCTTGTAGATCCCGGAGAACCCGCCGGTGACGCGTTCGGTGTCGAGCGCGCCGCGGGTCAGGACCCCGTGGCGCTCCAGGAACGCCTCCGTGCGCGCGTGGGCCCGGCGGGTCGCGTCGGTTTCGCGCGGCGGGGTCAGTGCCCACCGGCCCGCGACCGTCGGCGGCCCGGACCTCGACGGCATCTGCGGCCGGCCCGCCCGCAGCCGCGCGTACCGGCCCCGGGGGGCCTGGCGTCGCGGCTTGTGCGCGCCGTGCCCGGCGACCTGGGCCCGCAACGGACCCAGCGTGTCGCCCGTGACGAGCCCCGCCCAGACCAGGTCCCACAGCGCCGCCACCACGTCGGCGTCGCTCGGGGCCTTGTCCACCAGTACCGTCGCGCGGTCCACCAGCTGGCGGAAGAACAGCGCGCCACCCTCCAAAGTGGACACGATCGCGTCGTGCAGCGGGCCGGTCGGGATGTCCTCGACGACTTCGGGCAGCAGCAGATCGGCCACGTCGGTCGGGGCCAGGGCGATCCAGCCGTCGCCACCGGAGAGCGCGCCGCAGCCGGCCCAGGTGACCTCGCCCGCCGTCGTCAGCTCGTCCAGCAGCGCGGGGGAGTAGCCCGGAAGCCGTCCGGGCAGGATCAGCGACTCCACCGCGCTCGCCGGCAACGGCGCCCCGGCGAGCTGCTCCACCACCGACAGGACGTCGTCCGCCGTCGGGGCCGCCCGGACGCGGCCGCCGAACCCGTGCCACGCGGGCAGGAACCGGCCCAGCGCCGCCGGCTCGACCGGTTCGACTTCGGCTCGCAGCTTCGCCAGCGACGCCCGCCTCAGCCGGCGCAGCACCGCCGCATCGCAGTACTCGACGCCGACGCCGTGGGTTTCCGGATGGCCGACCGGGCTCAGCTCGCCGCGCACCAGGCGGCCTTCCCCGGTCATCCGGTCGAGCACGCCGGTGACGACCGCGGTGCCGAGCCCGAACCGCGCGGCCGCGTCCGCCGCCGCGAACGGGCCCCGGCCGCGGGCGTAGCGCGACAGCAGGTCCCCGAGCGGGTCCGCCACCGGTTCGGTGAACGCTTCGGGCACACCCACCGGCAGCGCGGTGCCCAGCGCGTCCCGCACCCGGCCGGCGTCCTCGATCGCCAGGAACCGTTCCGCGCCGCCGATCCGCACCCGGATCGCCCGCCGCGCCGCTTCCAGCTCGGTGAGCCACTCCGCCTGGATCCCGCGCTCCGCGGCCTCCTCGACGGTCAGGTCGCCGAGGAACCGCAGCAGGTCGGCGGCGTCCTCGGCCGAGCGCGCGTGGCGGTCGGGGTCGAGCCGCTGCAGCGACCGCTCCACCTCGGCGACGGCTTCGGGGTCCAGCAGCTCCCGGATCGCCTCGGTGCCCAGGAGCTCGGCCAGCAGCCCCGAATCCAGCGACAGCGCCGCCGCCCGCCGCTCGGCCAGCGGCGCGTCGGTCTCGTACAGGAACATCCCGATGTAGCCGAAGAGCAGGCTGCGCGCGAACGGCGACGCGGCCGGCGTTTCGACCTCCACCAGCCGGACCTTGCGGGCCCGGACGTCGGCCATCAGCTCGCGCAGGCCGCTGACGTCGTAGACGTCCTGCAGGACCTCCCGCATCGCTTCCAGCACGACCGGGAACCGCTCGTACTTCGCCGCGACCGACAGCAGCTGCGACGCGCGTTGCCGTTGCTGCCACAGCGGAGTCCGGCGCCGCGGGTCCCGGCGGGGCAGCAGCAACGACCGGGCCGCGCACTCCCGGAACCGCGCCGCGAACACGGCCGAGCTGCCGACCTCGGCGACGATCAGCTGCTCGACCTCCTCGGGATCGAGCAGCACGTCGTCCGCGCCGATGGTGACCTCGCCGCCGTCGGCGTCCAGCGCGTCCGGCAGCCGCAGGACGATGCCGTCGTCGGAGTGCGCCACCTGGGCGTCCACCCCGCGGTTCTCCCGCAGCCGCGCGGCGATCGCGAGCGCCCACGGCGCGTTGACCTGCGCGCCGAACGGCGAGTGCACGACGATCCGCCAGTCGCCGAGCTCGTCGCGGTAGCGCTCCAGCAGGATCGTCCGGTCGTTCGGGACGTGCCGGGTGGCGGCCTTCTGTTCGGCCAGGTAGGCGAGCAGGTTGTCGCACGCCCGCTCGTCCAGCCCCGCCGCCTCGGCCCGTTCGCGCGCCTTCACCTCGTCCGAAGTGGACAGTTCACGGACGAACTTCCCCAGCGCCCGGCCGAGCTCCAGCGGACGGCCCGGCGCATCGCCCTTCCAGAACGGCATCCGCGCCGGTTCGCCCGGTGCCGGCACCACGATCACGCGGTCGTGGGTGATGTCGGTGATCCGCCACGACGACGTGCCCAGCAGGATGGTGTCGCCGACGCGCGACTCGTACACCATCTCCTCGTCGAACTCGCCGACGCGTGAACCGGGCTTGTCGTCCGCGCCCGGCGTCATGACGGTGAACAGGCCGCGGTCGGGGATGGTGCCGCCCGAGGTGACGGCCAGCCGCTGCGCACCGGGGCGCCCGCGCAGCTCACCGCCGATGCGGTCCCAGGTGATCCGCGCCCGCAGCTCGCCGAACTCCTCGCTCGGGTAGCGGCCCGCGAGCATGTCGAGCACCGCGTGCAGGGCGTCGTCCGGCAGCGCGGCGAAGGGCGCCGCCCGCCGGACCAGCGACGCCAGGTCCGGCACCGTCCACGGCTCCAGCGCCACCATGGCGACGACGTGCTGCGCCAGGACGTCCAGCGGGTTGCGCGGGTAGCGGACCGCCTCGATCGCGCCGCTTGCCATCCGCTCCGCGACGACCGCGCAGGAGACGAGGTCACCCCGGAACTTCGGGAACATCACGCCGGACGACACCGCACCGACCTGGTGCCCGGCCCGGCCGACGCGCTGCAGCCCGGACGCCACCGTCGGCGGCGCCTCGATCTGCACCACCAGGTCGACCGCGCCCATGTCGATGCCCAGCTCCAGCGAGGACGTCGCCACCACGCACGGCAGCTGCCCGGACTTCAGCGACTCTTCGACGTGGGTGCGCTGCTCCCGCGACATCGACCCGTGGTGGGCCCGGGCGATCACCGGCGCCGCGCCGGTGCTCACCCCGGACTGGCCGACGGCTTCCGCCGGGAACGCGTCGGCCGGAGTCAGTTCGGTCTGTTCGACGGCCAGTTCGTTGAGCCGGGCGGTGAGCCGCTCGGTGAGCCGCCGCGAGTTGGCGAAGACGATGGTCGAGCGGTGGGCTCGGATCAGGCTCAGCACCCGCTCCTCGACCGCCGGCCAGATCGACGGCCGCTGCACGGGGTTGCCGGCCACCTCTTCCAGCGTGCCCAGGCCGCCCGGGGCGATTTCCCCCGGCGGGAACGCCTCGGTCAGGGACTCCAGCGACTCCAGGGCGTCGAGCGGGCTCGGCGCCGGCCCGCTGCGCGGTGCGTCGAGGTTGCTCATGTCCTCGACCGGGACCTCGACGCGGACCTCGATGGTCTTCGCCAGCTTCGGCTGGACCACCCGCACCGGACGGCCGCCGGCCAGGAACGCGCTCACCTCGTCGACCGGGCGGACCGTCGCCGACAGGCCGATTCGCTGCGCCGGCTTCGGGAGCAGCGCGTCGAGCCGCTCCAGGGAGAGCGCGAGGTGCGCGCCGCGCTTGCCGCCGGCGACCGCGTGCACCTCGTCGACGATCACGGTCTCGACGCCGCGCAGCGACTCCCGCGCCGACGACGTGAGGATGAGGAACAGCGACTCCGGCGTGGTCACCAGCACGTCCGGCGGGGTCTTGCCGAACGTGCGGCGCTCGGCCGCGGTGGTGTCGCCGGTGCGCATGCCCACTTCGATCCCGGGCACCGGCAGCCCGAGCCGGCGGCTGGCCTGCGAGATGCCGGCGAGCGGGGCACGCAGGTTCCGCTGGACGTCGACCGCCAAGGCCTTCAGCGGCGAGACGTAGAGGATCCGGCAGCGTTTCGTCGCTTCCGCCGGCGGTGGTTCCACGGAGAGCCGGTCCAGCGCCCAGAGGAACGCGGACAGTGTCTTGCCGGACCCGGTGGGTGCGACGACGAGGGCGTGCTCACCCGCGTGCGCGGCCCGCCAGGCCCCTTCCTGCGCCGCGGTGGGCGCGGCGAAGGCTCCCGCGAACCAGTCCCGGGTCGCGGGGGAGAAGAGGTCGAGCACGTCGGTAGCCACGTCATTCATGATGCGCGGCACCACCGACAGTTTCGGACGCCCCGGCCAGGATCACGCTCTGGGCGAACTGCGGGAAGATCACGTCGACCTTCGGCTCGTCGGTGATGAGCCGGTACTCGCGGTCCAGTGGGGTCCAGTACGAAAAAGGGGCCTGGTCCAGCTTGGAGTGGTCGGCCAGCACGTACGCCTCGGCGCCCGCGTGGAGCATCGCGTGCTTGACCACCGACTCCTCCAGTGACGGGCAGCACAGGCCACGGTCGGCCACGATGCCGTCCGCGCCCAGGAACACCCGGTCGGGTGAAATGTGGCGCAGCTGCGCCAGCACGCTCTCGCCGAGGATCGCTTCGCCGGGGTGCCGCAGCCGGCCGCCGAGGATCACGAGGTCGATCCCGGCGAAACCGGCGAGCTCGCGGATCGCGGTGACGCCGTTGGTCACCACGGTCAGCCTCTCGCGGTGGGCGAGGTGGCGGGCCAGCCTGCCGGTGGTCGTGCCGGCGTCGAGCAGCACCACCTCACCGTCCCGGACGAGCGCGGCGGCCTCGCGGGCGATGGCGTCCTTGGCCGCCGTGTGCTCCCGGTCCTTCTCGCGGGGACTGCGTTCGGTGTCGAGCGCGCCGCCGTAGGTGCGGACGACGTGCCCGGCACCGGCGAGCGAGGCGAGGTCGCGGCGGATCGTCGACTCCGAGACGCCGAACTCTTCGGCCAGCTCCGCGATGCCGCCGGAGCCGTCGCGGACGGCCTCCAGGAGCATCGCGCGCCGGTCACGGGTGCCTGGTCGCGGCTGGGACATGCGCCGACCCTTCCACAGTCACGGGTTTCAGCCCGAAGAACGCCAGCCCGGCGGCCACGGCGAGGAACGCGGCCAGGACGACGAACCCGGTGGTCGGGGTGCCGGTGACGTCGGTCAGCCAGCCGACCAGGTAGGGACCGGCGAACCCGCCGAGGTTGCCCAGCGCGTTGATCAGGCCGATCGCCACGGCGACCACCTCGATGCCGAGGACCCGGCTGGGGATGGTCCAGAAGGGCCCGTACGGCATGTACACACCGGTCGCCACGACGCAGAGCAGCACCAGCTGCACGGCCGCCGGCCAGTGCCCGAGGCTGCCCAGCAGCAGCCCGGCGATCGCGACGAGCAGCGGCACCGTGACCGCGAGCCGCCGGTTGCCGGTGCGATCGGACCAGTGCGCGCACGCGACCATCCCGGCCAGCGCCAGCACGTACGGCACGGCCGACAGGAAGCCGACGGCGGTGGCCGAGCCGCCGGTCATCGTCTTGACCACCGACGGCAACCACAGGGAGAAGCCGTAGAAGCCGGTGATCCAGAAGAAGTAGACGCCGACCAGCAGCAGCACCCGGCGGTCGGCCAGCGCCTGCCGGTACCCCTGCTTCGCGAACGCCGGCTTCGCGTCTTCTTCGGCCTTCAACGTGCTTTCGAGGTACTCGCGTTCCGCGGGCGAGATCCACCGCGCCTGCGCCGGCCGGTCGGCCACCGCGAACCACCAGACGACCGCCCACACCAGCGGCGGCAGTCCCTGCAGGACGAACACCCAGCGCCAGGACAGGTGGTCGAGCATGAACCCGGACAGCGGCGACATGAGGATCGCCGAGATCGGCAGGCACGTCATCCACAGCGCGTTGGCCCGGCCTCGCTCCGCCTGCGGGAACCAGGACGCCAGCAGGATCAGCACCGCCGGCCAGACACCGCCCTCGAACAGCCCGAGCAGCAGGCGAGCCAGGTGCAGCTGCGTTTCGTTCCGCACCAGCCCGCACAGCACCGCCGCGACCGCCCAGGCGATCATCAGCAGCACCACGGTCTTGCGGGCGCTCCACTTCGCCGCCAGCACCGCCGCGGGGATCTGCAGCACGAGGTAGCCGACGAAGAAGATGCCGCTCGCCAGCCCCTTCGCGCCGGCGGACAACGGGAAGTCGTCGCCGATGTAGGGCAGGATCACCGCGACGTTCGTGCGGTCGAGGTAGGCCAGCATGTACATGACCACCGCGACCGGGATCACGTACGCCCAGCGCTTGCGGGGGATCATCGGACGCCCGGTGGGTAGATCACGGGCAGCTTCCGCGCGTACGGCGCCAGGGTGGCCGCGGCCTTGAACGCCGCCCGCATGGTGCCGTGCGACGCCCGGCCGGTGCCGGCGATGTCGAACGCCGTGCCGTGGTCGACCGACGTGCGCAGGATGGGCAGGCCGACCGTCACGGACACCGTGCCGTCGAAGTCGTAGGTCTTCGACGCGATGTGGCCCTGGTCGTGGTAGAGCGAGAGCACCCCGTCGAACCGGCCCTGGATCCCTTGGTGGAACACGGAATCCGCGGGAATCGGGCCGACCACGTCGAGGCCCGCGACGCGCGCGGCGGCCACCGCCGGGGCGATCGCGATGATCTCCTCGTCGCCGAACTTGCCGTTCTCCCCGCCGTGCGGGTTGAGCGCCGCCACGGCCAGCCTCGGTTTCTCCGTGCCGAACACCTCCAGCGCGGTGTACGCCTCCCGGATCGCGTGCTCGATGTTCTCCCGCGTGATCCGGTTGATCGCCTCGCGCAGGGAAAGGTGCCGGGTGGCGAAGAAGATCTTCAGCCCGGACACCCAGAACATGGTGTTGAACCGGGTCGACCCGGTCAGCTCGCCGAGCATCTCGGTGTGCCCGAGGTGCTGCGAGCCCGCCGCCCAGATGGCCTCCTTGTTGATCGGCGCGGTCACCACCGCGTCGACCTCGCCGGCCAGCGCGAGCCGGGTGGCGACCTCGATCGCCCCCACCGCCGCGGCGCCCGCGGTCGCGTTCACCTCGCCCCACGGCAGGTCTTCGGTGACCACGCCGAGGTTGAGCACGTCGATCACGCCGGTGGTGAAGCGCGCGTCGGCGACCGTGGCGATCGGGTTGATCTCCAGGTGCAGGCCCAGGTGCCGGACCAGGCGTTCCAGCACGATCGCGTCGCCCACCGCCACCCCGTGCGCCAGCTGGAGGGCTTCGGGCTCGGCGAGGGTCTTCAGGGTGATCTCCGGGCCGATGCCCACGGGGTCGCCGAGGGTGACGGCGAGGACGGGGAGGTCGCTCACGGGTTCTTCCTTCCGGTGTCCGGGACGTGGTTCAGGTGTTCCGGGCAGGCGAGCGGGGGTGCTCGCCTGCCCGGAACACGGCGCTCACCTGCCGGAAGTTCGGCCGCCGCGGCGGTGTGTGGCGGCGAGCTGGGCCGGGTATTCGTGGTCATCGTTCACCTCCGATCTTGCGCAGTTCGGTCAACTTAGATGATTGAACCGTGCAACTATCGTGCACCTTGATCGGCTCCCGCGTCAAGGAGCAGCGACTTTCCCGGGTCCGCACGCACGGTGACCGCGCGCATGGCAGCATCACGCGGGCGCCGTCGGGGCGTGTTCTTCGCGAAGGGGAGTGCTGTGCGGATCCTGTCGGTGGACCTCGGGACGTCCAACACCGTCGCCGTGCTTTCGGCGCACGGCATGCCGCCCCGGGTCGTCGAAGTGGACGGCTCGGCCAACATGCCGTCGGCGGTGTTCGCCACCGAAGAGGGCACGATCATGGTCGGCCGCGACGCCGAGCGGCGTGCCCGGCTCGACCCGACGCGCTTCGAGCCGAACCCCAAGCGCCGCATCGACGAGCAGACCCTGCTGCTCGGCACCGACGTCGTCCCGGTGACCGACGCGCTGGCCGCCATCCTGCGCCGCGTGCTCGAGGAGACCTCCCGCCAGCTCGGCGGCGACCAGCCCGACGAGGTCCGGCTGACCCACCCCGCGCAGTGGGGACAGCCGCGCCGGAACGTGCTGATGTCCGCCGCCCGGCTGGCCGGGATGGGCCCGAACATCCTGCTGGTGCCCGAGCCGGTCGCCGCCGCGGCCCACTTCGCGTCCTTCCCCGGCAAGTCGCTCGCGCCCGGGCAGGCGCTCGCCGTCTACGACCTCGGCGCGGGCACCTTCGACGTGGCGGTCGTCGGCGCGACGCAGAACGGGTTCACCGTGCTCGCCGAGGACGGGCTGCCCGACCTCGGCGGCCTCGACGTCGACCAGGCGCTGATGGTGCACGTCGGGCGCGAGGTGTCGCACTCGGACCCGCAGCGCTGGCAGCGGCTGCTGCGGCCGGAGTCCACCGGCGACCGGCGCACCCGGCGCGCACTGCAGGAGGACGTCAAGGCGGCCAAGGAGGCGCTGTCGCGGCACCCGCAGACCGAGGTGCCGATGCCCGAGCCGTTCAAGGACGTCCTCGTCACCCGCGGTGAGCTGGAAGGCCTGGTCCGCCCGGCGATGCTGCGCAGCGTCGAGCTGCTGTCGCGGACGCTGCGGTCGTCCGGGCTGACCCCGGACCGGCTGGCCGGCATCTACCTCGTCGGCGGGTCGAGCCGGCTGCCGCTGGTCGGCACGATGATCGCGGAGAAGCTCGGTGTCGTGCCGGGCAGCCTCGACCAGCCGGAGACCGCCGTCGCGCTGGGCGCGCAGCACGTGGCCCGCGACGGGCTGTCCGTGCGCACCCAGAACGTCGAAGGGGCGGTGGCCGCGGGTGCGCCGCCGCACCGCCCGCAGTACGCGCCGCCACCGCCTCCTCCGCAGCAGCAGTACCCGGGTTACGCGCCGTCGAACTTCCCGCCCAGCGGCCCGCAGCCGGTGCCGTCGAACTTCCCGGCGTACTCGCCCGCGCCGGAGAAGACCGAGCCTCGCGGGAAGAAGAAGCTGCTGATCGGGATCGCGGCCGCGGTCGTCGTGGCGCTCGCGGTGGGCCTGACGGTGTTCCTCACGTCGTCCTCTTCGGTGACGACCTACACCGCGGACCAGTGCAAGACGCCGGGACAGGCGGACGACAAGGGCTTCACCGGGTGCCTGCGCCAGCTCGCCGGGAAGATCGCCGACACCGGCGACTGCAAGCAGGGCATGGGCAACGGCCCGGCGGCGCCGGCGCAGCGCCTGGGGGCCGCGTCGACCTGCTCCGCGCCGGGCCGGGCGGGCACGCAGGTGACCTACGTCCACGCCGACAGCGCCGAGACGCTCAAGCAGTACACCGACGGCCTGCTCACCTCGGCGGGCGGCGACCGCACCGAGGCCGACTGGGGCGGCAACGGGCTCAAGGGGCACTACTCGTCGGCGGCGGGGAAGACGTCGGCGGTGCTCGTGTTCACGGTGTCGGACCGGCCGCTGGCCGGGTTCATCTACCAGCTGAACACGAGCGACCAGGCTGCGGCGACCACGCCCGGCACGCTGGCCGACTACTTCGAGGCGAGCGTCCAGCCGGGCCGGTAGGCGGCGCGGACGGACCGTTCGCGCCCGCCGGTTAGAGTGGGCTCGATGCGGATCACGGTTTTCCGGCGGCTGATGGCCGAGGAGTTCGGCCCCGGGCGGGCGCAGGTGCTGGCCAGGGACCACGTCCTGAGCGGACTCGGCGGGCGCACCGTCGACCAGGCGCTGACCGCCGGAATCCCGGCCAAGGAGATCTGGCGCGAGGTCTGCGACGCCTTCGACGTCCCGGTCGAGCGGCGCTGACCTGGGACTTTCCCGGTCGGCCCGACCCGGCCGGGCGAAAACCCTAACGCAAGGGTGTGTCGCTGCCGACCTCGAACAGGTGTTCGTCTAAGGTGTTGTCCACATCGGGTCCAGCGATCCACAGATTGGGCGCCGCGCCTGGAATTGTCGGTCCCCGCCGCTAGCGTCGGACCGGACAGCTGAAGAACCGACACAGAGAGCCCTCGACGGGGCTCCGACCAGCGAGGTGGACTTTCCATGCCTGCAGCACCCGACAAGGACAAGGCGCTCGAGCTCGCGCTCGCGCAGATCGACAAGCAGTACGGCAAGGGCTCGGTGATGCGCCTCGGCGAGGACACCCGGCCGCCCATCGCCGTGATCCCCACCGGCTCGATCGCCCTCGACGTCGCCCTCGGCATCGGCGGCCTGCCCCGCGGCCGCGTCGTCGAGATCTACGGCCCGGAGTCCTCCGGTAAGACGACGGTCGCCCTGCACGCGGTGGCGAACGCGCAGCGTGCCGGCGGCATCGCGGCCTTCATCGACGCGGAGCACGCGCTCGACCCGGAGTACGCGAAGAACCTCGGCGTCGACACCGACGCGCTGCTCGTCTCCCAGCCGGACACCGGTGAGCAGGCGCTGGAGATCGCGGACATGCTGATCCGCTCCGGCGCGCTCGACATCCTGGTCATCGACTCCGTCGCCGCGCTCGTGCCGCGCGCCGAGATCGAGGGCGAGATGGGTGACTCGCACGTCGGCCTCCAGGCCCGCCTGATGAGCCAGGCGCTGCGGAAGATCACCGGTGCGCTGTCCAACTCGGGCACCACCGCGATCTTCATCAACCAGCTCCGCGAGAAGGTCGGCGTCATGTTCGGCTCCCCGGAGACGACCACCGGTGGCAAGGCGCTGAAGTTCTACGCGTCGGTCCGCCTGGACGTGCGCCGCATCGAGACGATGAAGGACGCCGGCGAGGCCGTCGGCAACCGGACCCGCGTCAAGGTCGTCAAGAACAAGGTGGCCCCGCCCTTCAAGCAGGCCGAGTTCGACATCCTGTACGGCCAGGGCATCTCCCGCGAGGGTTCGCTCATCGACATGGGTGTCGACCAGGCCATCGTGCGCAAGTCGGGCGCCTGGTACACCTACGAAGGCGACCAGCTCGGCCAGGGCAAGGAGAACGCGCGCCGGTTCCTGCGCGACAACCCGGACATCGCCAACGAGATCGAGAAGCGGATCAAGGAGAAGCTCGGCATCGGCCCGCAGCTCGACGCGGCCGCCGTCGAGGCGGTTCCGGCACCGGTCGACTTCTGAGGGGCTGCGGGATTGGGTGAGGTGTGCTCGCGGAGTGCGCTCGCCTTTATCCCTCCGCCGTGTCTTCCGGGGGTCGAACCCCCGGACCCCCGCCAGGGGGCCAGCCCCCTGGACCCCCGGTGGGGTTGCGTTGGGTGGTGACCTGCGGCTGGGTGCCCTTGCGGCTTTCGTGACGTGCGGCTGTGGTGATGCTCGGCCTTGGTGGCGTGTGGGTCGGGCTGTGAGAACGAGGAGTGATGTGGGTGGCCAGGGCGCCGAAGGTGGCGCCGGCCGAGCTTCCTCCTGAGGAGCGGTACAAGAAGGCCAAGGAGATCTGCTTCGATCTCCTGGCCGCTCGGCCGCGGACCCAGGAAGAGCTGCGGCAGGCGTTGCGCCGCAAGGGGTTCGACGACGAAACCAGCGAGGCCCTGCTCGGCAAGCTCGACCGGGCCGGGCTGGTCAACGACGCCGAGTTTGCGGAACTCTGGGTGAAGTCCCGGCACGCGAACCAGGGCCTGTCCCGCACCGCGCTGGTGGCCGAGCTGCGGCGCAAGGGCGTCGACGGCGAGGTCGCCGCGCAGGCAGCGGGCGAGGTCGACCGCGAATCCGAGGAGCAGATGGCCAGGGAACTGGTCCGCAAGCGCCTCGGCTCGCTCGGCAACGTCGACGAACAGACCGCCCTGCGGCGGCTGCTCGGCTTCCTCGCGCGCAAGGGCTACCCGCAGGGGCTGGCCTACACCGTGATCAGGGAGGAACTCCGCGCGTACGGCGCGGAGTCCACCCTGCTCGACGACGCCGTCATCGACTGAGCACCGGCGGCGGCCGCTGCGGTCAGTTGCGGACCTCGCTCCTCTGGTGCGCTCCGGATTCCGGGGCGACGCCGGGGCTTCGACCCTCGCCGATCTGGCCGGGGCGGCGGGCCGTGGGCACCCGGCGGTCCGAGCGGTGCTTGCGGACCGCCAGCAGCAGCACCGCGAGCAGCCCCATCCCGGCGCACGTCACCACCGCCGTCAGGACCAGGAACTCGTCCAGCCGCCCGGCCGCCAGGTACGCGCCCAGCGCTACCGCGACCAGCGCGCACACCGCCCTGTCCACAATGGACTCCATGGACAGGAGGGTGGCCCGGTAACGGGAATCCGGGATGGAGTCGTTCAGCAGCTGCTTCTGGACCGGGAACGCGATGCCCGTCGCCACCGCGAAGACGCACAACAGCACCACCGCCGGAACCGGGCCCACGAACACGATCACCCCGAGGCACAACGCCATCACGATCGTCAGCGTGAACACCGAACCCACCGGCCCGATCGCGCGGCGGAGCCGGTGGGGCCGGGCCGCGCCCAGTGCCTCGAAGACCGTCATCGCGGCCAGGACCGCGCCGAACCAGTTCACCGACAGCGCCTTCGACTCCAGGATCGGCTGGAACAGGTTCACCTGGCAGATCCGCACCAACGTGAACATCGCGACACCCTGCACCATCAGCAGCACCAGCCAGCGGGACGAACGCAGCGCCGACAGCGCGCCGCCGATGCCCGCGAGCAGCGAAGCCGTCTTGCCGGTCACGCGGCGGCCCCCAGGGATCGGGGGGAGCTTGCACGCGAAGACCAGGGCGATGGCCGCGTTGATCGCCGTCAACCAGTACGGGGAAGGGAGGCTCCAGGACATCAGCAGGCCGATCACCGGCCAGAACACGATCTTGCCGACCAGGCTGTACGCGCGGCCGACACCTTCCACGCGGAGGTAGTGTTCGCCCGCGCCGGAGGTGTGCAGGTACTCGTACAGGTACGCGCTCTGCGCGCCGGACACCAGCGAGCGAGCCAGCGCGATCAGCACGAAGTGCACGAGGAACCCGGTGTACGAACCCGAAAGCACCGGCACCAGGTTCGCCGCCACCAGCACACCCGCGCCCGCGGCCAGCGAGGTGCGGTAGTCGAAGCGGTCGGCGATCATCCCGGTCGGGATCTCGAGCAGGCAGAACACGATGTAGTAGATGCTCTGGATGCCGAAGATCTCGCCGTCGGACAGTCCGGCGAGCTTCTGGTACGAGTAGAAGATCGGCACCCACAGCAGCAGGCCGAAGAAGAACTGGAACCCGTAGGTCAGCCGGACGGCGCGCTGAACGTCGGGTTTCGCGGGCAGGCGAAGGCCCAGCATGATCGTGTTTCTCCCGGGAAGGTCAAGCCGAATAGGGGCGCAGCTGCACGAGGTGGAGGTGCTCGCCGTCGGCGAGCCACTCGATGTCCACCGGTGAGCCGAACGTGTAGTCGGGCGAGAAGTGGCCCTGCAGCAGGCGGCCGGCGATCGCCAGCCGTTGGAGCTGCTCGTGCGCCCGCGCGTCGAGGTCCGCGGGCGCGTCACCGAGGGACAGCGTGCGGCCACCGCCCTCGACCGTCGAGTACAGGTACTGCATCGGCAGGGCCGAGCCGTCGACGACGTCCGTCACGCGCGGCGACACGTTGACGTACACCGTGCGGAAGTCCGCGCGGTTCATCGGGTTCGTCGTCACCAGCACCCCGCCGAAGTCCGCCGCGACCTGTTCCTGGATCACCACACCCATGTAGCAGTCGTCGAGGGAGATGCCGGCCTGCTGCCGCAGCCGGACGCTGCGCACGGACACCAGCGACGCCCAGACCTCCTTGACACTGGCGAAGATCCGCTCGGCCGTGGTGACGTGATTGTGCGACTCGTAGATCCCGGCGGCCGAGAACCCGGCGAGGTCCTCGGCGTTCGACGAACTGCGCACGACGAACGCCCGCACGCCGGCCAGCTGCGACACCAGCGCCGAGTCGATCTCGCCGGCGAGCGCCCCCGGCAGGCGCGCCGACCGGATCAGGCCCTGCAGCTCGACGCACAGGGGCTCGATCTCGCGCGCGTCCAGCTCCAGGGCCATCTTCAGCTTCCCGATGGCCTGCTGGATCCGCGGCGACGACTCCAGGAACCGCCGTTGCAGCGAGAACGGCAACGCGATGCCGCGCGGGACGCGGACGTGCTCCTCGAGCAGCCGCCGGGCCGCCGCCGAAAGGTCGGCGTCGAGCGGAACGTCCAGCAACCGGGCCAGGTAGGGGAGCAGGCTGTCCCGCGGCGGCCGCGGCACCTGGTAGAAGCCGAGCAGCCGCTGTGACCCGTGGGCCAGCACGTGGTGCAGCTCGCCCAGGTTGGCCGCCTTGGTCCCGTAGCGGTGGCGGTCGGCGGCGCGCAGCCGGGCGAGGTTCACGATCGGGCTGTGGTCGGCCTCCGGCTGCTCCAGGGTGACGCGCTGGGCGTACCAGGCCGGCGGTGCCGCGTCGGCCGGCTCGTCGACCTCCCGCAGGGTCAGCGCCTGGGCGTCCACTGTGTACTCGACCCACTTGCCGTCGAGCCCGCGGCGCTCGATCTCGGCCAGGGCGCCGAGCTGGACGGCGTTCGGGATCTGCCAGCCGGTGGCCAGGACGTTGGTGTGCGACAACGGTGTCGTGTGCCGGGCGTTGACGATCCCCGCCAGCCGGGGGATGTCGTCGGGCACGCGGTCCATCACGATGATGTCGGTCCAGTCCAGCGTCGCGGCCCGGTACTCGGCCTCGGTGCGGAACGCGCGCAGCCGCCCGGTGGCCGTGCCCGGGTTCAACGCCACGAACGGCGCCGTGGAGAACAGCTCGTGCGCGAACACGCGGGGCAGTTCGGCCGCCGGGATCTCCCGGACAGTGCGCTCCTGCAGCTGGTTGGCCGGCTTGAACAGCAGCGGCAGCGACGGGTCGGTGTACTGCGCGACGAAGGCGTGGAACTCCCGGATCAGCGCGGCCGGCATCGTGTCGACCTCGACCGTCTCCAGCGAAAGCATCTGCGGGTGCAGCGCGAGAATGCCGAGCAGGAACCGGCGGTCCGGCGTGTGGTAGAAGGCCTCGTTGTACGAGTCGATCTCGGCGCGCACGCGTTCTTCGTCGACGCCGAGGATCTCTTCGCCGATATAGATCGCGTGAAAGGAATGCCGCGCGTTGTTCAGAAAGTGGATCTTCGCCTGCTCGCGGTCGACCACGACCTTGACGAAGGAATAGCCGCCGAGAGTGCCGCCGAGCTGGTGAAGTGCGGACAGCGAAAGGCGTTCGCCGACGAGTGCGGCAACGGTCTCGGGGGCAGGACTGGGCGCGACCACGCTGGTCAGGGACACGGATTCTCCTCGCTGGAATAGCGAAGAGAAACGATAACAGGCAGGTAAATAACCCACCAGGGCGGCGGATGGGCCATTCAGTGGGACCGCGCGGGTTCCCATGACCGGCGCCACACCCGCTCGGAGCACCGTTCCAGCGCGCTGGAACGGTGCTCCCGGAATGCGGACGCGTGTTCCGCCGTTCGGGTGCGGCAACGACGCGGAGTGATCTCCGCTACAGCGCCGCGGCCTCCGCGGCCAGCTTCGCGATCGCGGCAGGATCGAGCGAGGCCGTCAGCCACGAGCCGCCGATGCAGCCGACGTTCGGCAGCGCCAGGTAAGACGGCGCCGAGGCCACGGTGATCCCGCCGGTCGGGCAGAAGCGCAGGGAAGGCAGCGGCCCCGCGATCGACTTCAGGTACGCGACGCCGCCGGACGCCTCCGCCGGGAAGAACTTCAGCGCCGTGAGCCCGCGCTCGGCCAGCCGCATCGCCTCGGACACCGTGCTCGCGCCCGGCAGGAACGGCAGTCCGGTCTCGAAGCACGCGTCCACGACGGCGTCCGTGCAGCCCGGCGTCACGAGGAACTTCGCGCCCGCGTCGGCCGCCTGCTTCGCCTGGTCCGGCGAGACGACGGTGCCGGCGCCGATGACGATGTCCGGCACCTCCGCGGCGACGCGCTCGATCGCCGACAACGCCGCCGGGGTGCGCAGGGTCAGCTCGATGACCCCGATCCCGCCGGCGAGCAGGGCCCGCGCCGTGGGCACCGCGTCGTCGGCGTCGTCGATCACCACGACGGGCATCACGGGGGACAGCTCGAGCAGGTCCTGACCGGTGGTCACTGACCGACCTCCTGGGTTGCGAAAGCGGGCGTTCCGAAGTGCTCCGGCGTCAAGCCGCCGAACACCGATGCGCCCTGGTCAGCGGGGCCGACGGCACGGCGCAACGCGGCGAACAGCTCTCGGCCGGTGCCGGACCAGGATGCTTCGGACGGCGGCGAATCCACAAGCTCACGCCGGGCGAGCTCTTCGTCACCGACGAGCACGTCGAGGGAGCCCGAGGTGGCGTCGAGCCGGATGATGTCGCCGTCGGCGATGCGCGCGATCGGGCCGTCCACCGCGGCTTCCGGGGTCACCTGGATCGCGGCCGGGATCTTGCCCGAGGCGCCCGACATCCGGCCGTCGGTGAGCAACGCCACGGCGTGCCCGCGGTCCATCAGCACACCCAACGCGGGGGTGAGGCCGTGCAGCTCCGGCATGCCGTTGGCCTGCGGGCCCTGCTGCCGGATCACCACGACGACGTCCCGGTCCAGCTCGCCGGCCTCGAACGCGGCCGTGAAGTCCTCCTGGGTGGTGAACACCCGGGCCGGCGCCTGGACGACGCGGTGCTCGGGCGCCACGGCGGACACCTTGACGACGGCGCGGCCGAGGTTGCCCTCGACCATCCGCAGCCCGCCGTCCGCGGCGAACGGGCGCCACGCCGGGCGCAGGACCTCTTCGTCCAGGCTGCGGGTGGGCACGTCGCGCCAGACCAGCTCGCCGTCGGACAGGATCGGCTCGGCGCGGTAGCGGTTCAGCCCGAACCCGGCCACCGTGTGGACGTCTTCGTGCAGCAGCCCGGCGTCGAGCAGCGTCCCGACCAGGAACTGGATGCCGCCGGCGGCGTGGAAGTGGTTGATGTCGGCGCTGCCGTTCGGGTAGACCCGCGCCAGCAGCGGCACGACGGCGGACAGGTCCGAGAAGTCGTCCCAGGTCAGCTGGATGCCCGCGGCCGCGGCGATGGCGACCAGGTGCATCGTGTGGTTGGTCGACCCGCCCGTGGCCAGCAGCGCGACGACGCCGTTGACGAACGCCTTCTCGTCGAGGATCCGCGAGACCGGCGTGTACTCCTCGCCGCGGGACAGCGCGACGACCCGCCGTCCGGCCTCCTCGGTGAGCGCCTGGCGCAACGAAGAACCCGGCTGGACGAAGCTGGCGCCGGGCAGGTGCAGGCCCATCACCTCGACGACCATCTGGTTGGAGTTGGCCGTGCCGTAGAAGGTGCAGGTGCCGGCCGAGTGATAGGACGCCGCTTCGGCGTCGAGGAGGTCTTCGCGGGTCGCGAGGCCCTCGGCGTACAGCTGGCGGACGCGGGCCTTCTCCTTGTTCGGCAGCCCGGAGTTCATCGGCCCGGCCGGCACGAGGATGGCGGGCAGGTGCCCGAACGACAGCGCGCCGATCAGCAGGCCGGGCACGATCTTGTCGCAGACGCCCAGCAGCAGCGACGCGTCGAACATGTCGTGCGAGAGCGCGATCGCCGTCGACATCGCGATGACCTCGCGGCTGAACAGCGACAGCTCCATGCCCGCTCGGCCCTGGGTGATCCCGTCGCACATCGCGGGCACGCCGCCGGCGAACTGGGCGACACCGCCGGCCGAGCGCACCGACTTCTTCAGCCAGGCCGGGTACTCCTGCATCGGCTGGTGCGCCGACAGCAGGTCGTTGTAGGACGACACGATCGCGACGCCGGGGGCGCGGGCGGCTCGCAGGGCCGCCTTGTCGACGCCGTCCATGGCGGCGAAGCCGTGGGCGAGGTTGCTGCACGCGAGGCCGCGGCGGACCGGGCCTTCGGCGTGCGCGGCGGCCGTGCGGCGGAGGTAGGAGGTGCGGGTCGCGGCACTGCGCGCGGCGATGCGGGCGGTGACTTCGGCGACGACCGGGTGTGGTGTGGTGGGGGAGGGGCTCATGTCCGGCTCCGGATCACTGGTGTCGGGTGGTCCGCGGGACGGCAGCGCTGGCGCCTCAGGGTCGTGACACGGGCCACAGTACCCGCTGCAAAGTACGAATCAAAATCGATTCAGATGATCCCCTAGCGTGACCCCGGTCACCCCCTATGCCGCTAGTGTGCTAGTTGTCACAGTGCACATACGCGCGGCAGGGTCACGGCGGGCGAAGCGATCGCCCGGCCCGCTCCTGACGGCCCCACCGACCCCGGGAGGCATGATGTCCACCTCCGAGATCGCCGAGCTGCGGCGAACCATCGGCCAGCTTCGGCAGTGCGTCGGCGCGCTGCGCTCGCGTTACGGCGACGCGTCGGCGGTCCGCCGGCTCGCCAACGACGTCGAGCGCCTCGACATCGACACCGCGGACCTCGACGGCGTGCCGCTCGCGGTGCCCGCCCAGGCGAAGGCCGCCGAGCGCGTCCCCGTCCCCGACACCCCCTACGACCCGGCGCTCTGGCACGGCGCCGATGACGAAGGCGTCGGCGGCTACAAGCGCGACCAGCGGTGAGCGCACCCGCTGACAACGGCGTCGGCACCGGCGTCCGGGCCCCCAAGCGGGCCCGGATCGCCGAGCGCACCCTCCGCACGGACCGGTGGTGGCTCCAGCCGCTGCTGACCGTGCTCGGACTGTCGGCGTTCATCATCTACGCGACGGTCCGGTCGTTCGTGCGCACCGCCTACTGGGTGCCCGACTACCACTACCTGACGCCGTTCTACTCGCCCTGCCTGTCCACCTCCTGCGTCGAAGGCTCGAGCCACTTCGGACACTGGTTCGGCGACCTGCCCGGGTTCATCCCGCTCGGGTTCGTCGTGCTGCCGTTCCTGCTCGGGTTCCGCCTGACCTGCTACTACTACCGCAAGGCCTACTACCGGTCGGTGTGGTTCTCCCCGCCCGCCTGCGCCGTCGCGGAACCGCACGCCAAGTACACCGGCGAGACGCGGCTGCCGCTGATCATCCAGAACGTCCACCGCTACTTCTTCTACGTCGCGCTGATCGTCTCGCTGGTCAACACCTACGACGCGATCACGGCGTTCCACGGGAAGACCGGCGGTTTCGGCTTCGGGCTGGGCAACATCATCCTGCTCGGCAACGTGGTCCTGCTCTGGGCGTACACGCTGTCCTGCCACTCGTGCCGGCACGTGACCGGCGGCCGGCTGAAGCACTTCTCCAAGCACCCGGTGCGCTACTGGATCTGGACCAAGGTCTCGAAGCTCAACACCCGCCACATGACGCTGGCCTGGACGACGCTCGGGACGCTGGTGCTGACCGACTTCTACGTCATGCTCGTCGCCAGTGGCGCGATCTCGGACCTGAGATTCGTCAACTAGTGCCCCCGCTCTCCTCACAACGACGTCCCCAGTTCCGAGGTGGAATTCTTCTATGACCGAGGTCGAACGCCACAGCTATGACGTGGTGGTGATCGGGGCCGGTGGCGCCGGTCTGCGCGCCGTGATCGAAGCCCGCGAACGCGGCTTCCGCGTCGCGGTCGTGTGCAAGTCGCTGTTCGGCAAGGCGCACACGGTGATGGCCGAGGGCGGGTGCGCGGCGTCGATGGGCAACGCGAACTCGAACGACAACTGGCAGGTCCACTTCCGCGACACCATGCGCGGCGGGAAGTTCCTCAACAACTGGCGGATGGCCGAGCTGCACGCCAAGGAGGCGCCGGACCGCGTCTGGGAGCTCGAGACGTACGGCGCCCTGTTCGACCGCACCGCCGACGGCCGGATCAGCCAGCGCAACTTCGGCGGGCACACCTACCCGCGGCTGGCGCACGTCGGTGACCGCACCGGCCTCGAGCTCATCCGCACGATGCAGCAGAAGATCGTCTCGCTGCAGCAGGAGGACTTCGCCGAGACCGGGGACTACGAAGCGAAGATCAAGGTCTTCGCCGAGTGCACCGTCACCGAGTTGCTCACCACCGAGGGCCGGATCGCCGGCGCGTTCGGCTACTGGCGCGAGAGCGGGCGGTTCGTCCTGTTCGAGGCGCCCGCGGTCGTGCTCGCCACCGGCGGCATCGGCAAGTCGTTCAAGGTGACGTCGAACTCGTGGGAGTACACCGGTGACGGCCACGCGCTGGCCCTGCGGGCGGGCGCGAAGCTGATCAACATGGAGTTCGTCCAGTTCCACCCCACCGGGATGGTCTGGCCGCCCAGCGTCAAGGGCATCCTCGTCACCGAGGGCGTGCGCGGTGACGGCGGCGTGCTCAAGAACTCCGACGGCAAGCGGTTCATGTTCGAGTACGTGCCCGACGTCTTCAAGGGTCAGTACGCCGAGAGCGAAGAAGAAGCCGACCGCTGGTACTCCGACCAGGAGAACAACCGGCGCACTCCGGACCTGCTGCCCCGCGACGAGGTGGCCCGCGCGATCAACTCCGAGGTCAAGGAGGGCCGCGGGTCCCCGCACGGCGGCGTCTTCCTCGACATCGCCAGCCGGCTGCCGGCCGAGGAGATCAAGAAGCGGCTGCCGTCGATGTACCACCAGTTCAAGGAGCTGGCGGACGTCGACATCACCGCGGAGCCGATGGAGGTCGGCCCGACCTGCCACTACGTCATGGGCGGCATCGAGGTCGACCCGGACACCGCGGCGGCGAGCGTGCCCGGCCTGTTCGCGGCCGGCGAGTGCTCGGGCGGCATGCACGGCTCCAACCGGCTCGGCGGCAACTCGCTGTCGGACCTGCTGGTGTTCGGCCGGCGCGCGGGTCTCGGCGCCGCCGAGTACGTGCAGGGGCTCGAGGGCAGGCCCGCGGTGCTGGAGTCCGATGTGGACGCCGCGGCGAAGATGGCGCTCGCGCCGTTCGACCCGCCGTCCGGTGCTTCGGCGGAAAATCCGTACACCCTGCACACCGAGCTGCAGCAGTCGATGAACGACCTGGTCGGCATCATCCGCAAGGCCGGGGAGATCGAGCAGGCGCTGGTGAAGCTGGCCGAGCTGCGGCAGCGGATCCTGCGCGTCACCGTGGAAGGACACCGGCAGTTCAACCCCGGCTGGCACCTCGCGATCGACCTGCGCAACATGCTGATGGTCAGCGAGTGCGTCGCGAAGGCGGCGTTGACGCGGACCGAAAGCCGCGGCGGGCACACGCGGGACGACTTCCCCGGCATGGACGCCGAGTGGCGGCACAAGCTGCTCGTGTGCTCGGCCTCGGACGGGGACAACCCGGTCGTCCCGGACATCGGCGTCACGGTGAAGGAGCAGGTGCCGCTGCGGCAGGACCTGCTGGAGCTGTTCGAGTTCGGCGAACTCGGGAAGTACTACACCGACGACGAGCTCGAAGCGCACCCCGGGAGCAAGGCATGAGCGAGCTTGCGAGTGAATCATTCAACACAGCGTTTCCGGCTCAGGCGGCACCGAGCGCCAGCGAGGTGTGCGCATGAGTTACAAGGCGAGTTTCCGGGTCTGGCGCGGCGACGACACGGGCGGCGAGCTGCAGGACTTCACGGTGGAGGTGAACGAGGGCGAGGTCGTCCTCGACATCATCCACCGGCTGCAGGCCACCCAGGCGTCGGACCTCGCCGTGCGCTGGAACTGCAAGGCGGGCAAGTGCGGCTCGTGCTCGGCGGAGATCAACGGCAAGCCGCGCCTGCTGTGCATGACGCGGATGTCGACCTTCACCGAGGACGAGGTGATCACCGTGACGCCGATGCGGACGTTCCCGGTGATCCGCGACCTCGTCACCGACGTGTCGTTCAACTACACGAAGGCGCGCGAGATCCCGTCGTTCACCCCGCCGGCGGACCTGAAACCGGGCGAGTACCGGATGCAGCAGGTCGACGTCGAGCGGTCGCAGGAGTTCCGCAAGTGCATCGAGTGCTTCCTGTGCCAGAACACCTGCCACGTGGTGCGTGACCACGAGGAGAACAAGGAAGCCTTCGCCGGGCCGCGGTACCTGATGCGCATCGCCGAGCTGGAGATGCACCCGCTGGACGTCGCCGACCGCCGTGACGCGGCCCAGGACGAGCACGGGCTCGGGTACTGCAACATCACGAAGTGCTGTTCGGAGGTGTGCCCGGAGGGGATCCACATCACCGACAACGCACTGATCCCGATGAAGGAGCGCGTCGCGGACCGGAAGTACGATCCGATCGTGTGGCTGGGCAACAAGCTCTTCCGCCGGGACAAGTAGGGCTTTCTCCTCGACGCTCGCGAACCGCGCCTCGGGCCGGTTCGCGAGCGTCTTCACGTGTCATGCCTCGGGCGGCACGATCTTCGCCTCGATACCCGCGTGTTCGGTCAGGAGGTAAAGCAGGTTCGAGCCGTCGATGAGCTCGAGGGGTTTCCCGGCGGCGAAGTCGTAGCTGGCTGGGCCGTACCCGGATGTCGTCACCAAGATGCCTTTCGACGCGCCTTCGTTCTGCATTGTCCCGAAGAGGTCGCGGACGGCCGACACGTCGACGGTGTTGCGGTATCGCTTGGCCTGGATCACGACCTTGCCGCCGAAGATGGGCCGTGGATCGAACGCGACGCAGTCGACGCCCCCATCGCGTGAAGGCCGGGTCTGTTTGGTGTCGAGACCCATTTTGCTGAACAGGTTCTGGATGAGGGCTTCGAACTCGCTGGGCGTCAGCTCCATGAGGTTCGGCCGTTGATCAAGGCCCGAGAGGACATCTGTTTCTTCGATGAACCGCTTGTCCACCATGTCGAACTCCAGCACCGGTCGTACCGGGGCCAGGTCGCTCGGCCTCTTGGACACCGAGGCGTTCAGCCGCTCCAGGCAGGCAAGGGGCTCAACGAGGGCCAGATCGAGATCGGCGAACACCTCGCGGGTGGTGCGGACGGTGACCAGACAGGGGCGCACCTGCTTGCCCGTTCCGGGGTCGGTGGTGGTGACCAGGCCGTTGAAAACGACGGTATCGACGAGCCCGGTGCGGTCGGCCTCGAAGATTTCGTGAAGGGTACGAAGAGTGATCTGGGCGACGACCGAGGCGTAAAGCGCCTTGATATCACGTGCCGGTCGTGGGGTGGAGCTCACTTCGTCCTTGGTCTTGACGTACTTGTACTCGCGCACAGGCGGAACACACGTCAGGTCCGGGAGTTCGTACTCCACGACGAGCTGGGTGGATTCAGGAATGTAAGCCAGCCGGTACTGCTGAGGAAATTCCTCAGGGTAGTCGGAGTTGGCGAGGACCAGTGTGAAGTATTCGAGAACCGCCTGTGGTTCGCGGCCTGCGAAGGCGGCTGCCAAAGCGACCACGTCCGCGTTGTGTGCTGAGACTTCGTGTTCCCTTTCGGCGCACTGTTGGTCGTAGGCGGCTTTGGCCTTCTTCAGCGCTTCGCCGCGCGCGTGCTCGGCCTGCTGATGCTTTCGTGCTGCAGCTGCATTCCGCTGTTGTACGGCGGCCAGCCCTTGCTGCCAGGATGCGTGCGCGTGGGAGAACTGTTGCTGGGCAGCGAGAACATCGCGTTCGTGTTTGCCCTTGCCGAAAACCTTGGCCATTCCGGTCGGCGGCGGCGGGGCGAACTGGGCGAAGGAGGGTTCCTGAGGTGCGTTCTCGAGCTGCGGCTGCGGCACCGGGCGCCCGATCGCCCCCGGTTGGAACGGTGGGTGCTCCGCGGTACGCATCAGTAATTCGAGGTCGATGAAGTCGTCGATTTCCGAGCGTCGCGGAGAGGAGTTGTTCCAGCTCCGCGACTTTTGCTTCGAGGTCGGCGTTCTGGCTGGACACCCGCGCCTGCTGGAGTTCGAGATGGGCTTGCTTCTGCTGCTTGATCGCGTTGGCGCGCGCTCGCGCGTCGGCTTTCGCGTGCTGCTCCACCAGCCTCAAGGTGGCTGCTTGGGTGCGGAGGGCTTCCCGTTCCGCCCGTTGTGCGTCCCGTTGTGCCTGAGCTTGCTGACGTGCATACGTTGCCGCAGCTCGCTGCCTCTCGCGCTGGCGACGGGCCGCGTCCCGCTGCATTTGAACGAGAATCCCGGTACGCCGTGCCATCGGTGTTCCGCCCTTTCAGGTCGCCTGCTCGATCGACGCAACCTGCCCCGGACCGGGCTGAAAGCCCAGTGCGCCGACGTGGAAGTTGATCGCTCTCCGGAGCGATATTGATACGCCTTGTGATCCTTCCGTTATGGATTTGGGCATCGGGCGGGCCGTTTCGACTCGGTGCGGTGCACGGCAGGATGGCGGCATGGAGATCGAACTGCTGCCGCCGTCCGCGGCGGACGACGGGGCGGTGATCGCGCGGATCACCGCCCTCGTCAACCAGGTCTACGCCGAGTCCGAGAAGGGGCTCTGGCAGGGGAGCACCGATCGGACGTCCGTGGGCGAGGTCACCGGGTTCGTGCGGGCCGGGGAGATCGCCGTCGCCTTCGTGGACGGCGATGTCGCCGGGGCGGTGCGGATCCAGCGGCTCGACGACACCACCGGTGAGTTCGGGATGCTCGCCGCCGATCCGGCGCTGCGGGGGATCGGGGTCGGGCGGGAGCTGGTGCGGTTCGCCGAGCGGGTGAGCCGGGCCGCCGGGTGCCGGGAAATGCAGCTCGAACTGCTCGTGCCGAGCGAATGGACGCATCCGTCGAAGCAGTTCCTGGCCGAGTGGTACGGCCGGCTCGGCTACCGCGTGACGCACCGCGGTGACCTCGCCGAGGACTACCCGCACCTGGTGCCGTCGCTGGCCACGCCGTGCGACTTCCTCGTCTACCGCAAGGACCTCGCGTGACGGTGCTCGCCGGGGCCCGGGTGTTCGATCCCGAAACCGGCGAAAGCACCCGCGCGGACGTCCGGCTGGACGGCGACCGGATCGCCGAAGTGGGCCTGGGGCTGGACGGCTCGCGCATCGACTGCTCCGGGGGCCTGCTGATCCCCGGGCTCATCGACTGCCACGTGCACGTGGCTTTCCCGCGGCCCGAGCCGTTGCCGCGCAGTGCGCGCGTCCTCGAAGCCGTGCCGGTGCTGCGGGGGCTACTGGCGCGGGGGATCACCACCGTCCGGGACGCCTGGGGCGCCGATGCCGGGCTCAAGCACGCCCTGCGCGAAGGGTGGATCGCCGGACCGGACCTGCTGGTCAGCCTGCGTCAGCTCGGCCCGACCGGCGGGCTCGGCGACAGCTGGGAGCCGCCGTCGGGCGCCGTCGACCACTTCGGGGACCCGTCGCTGCCCGACCCGCTGTTCGACGGGCCGGACGCGGCGCGCGCGGCGGTGCGCCGGATGGTGCGCGCGGGCGCCGACTGGATCAAGGTCGGCGCGAGCGGGGCGATGCGGGCGGTGCGCTCGGGCTCCGACGTCCGGCCGACCGACGACGAGCTCGCCGCGCTGGTCGACGAAGCCCGCCGCTGCGGCCGGGACGTCCTCGCCCACGCGCACACGTCCGCCGCGGTCGTCTCGGCCGCCCGTGCCGGGGCGCGCAGCATCGAGCACGGCACCTTCCTCGACGATTCCGCCGTCGAGGCCCTGGCCGGCGCCTGGTACGTGCCGACGCTCTCGCCGATCAGCGACAGCGAGTTCGCCGAGACCCACCGCCGCTCGCTCCGGATCGCGGCGGACGCCGGTGTCCGCATCGCCGCGGGCTCCGACCTCGCCCCGCGTCCCCATGTCGACTTGACGACCGAGCTGCGGCTGCTGGCCGCGGTGCTCGGCGAGGCGGCCGCCCTCAAGGCGGCCACCTCCGAGGCAGCCCGGCTGCTCCGGCTCGACGACGACCGCGGCCGGATCGAGCCGGGCCTCCGGGCCGACCTGGTGCTGCTGGACGGCACGGATCTCGACGTGACGGACCTGCCCGGGCGGACCCGGGCGGTCTGGCACGACGGGAGGCCGGTCAGCGCACCGAGCTGAGCAGGGCGCGCCACGCGGGGTGGGGGACCGTCAGGTGCCCGGCGGCGGGCGCCTTCGAGTCGCGGACCGCGGTGGTCCGGGTGTCGAGAGCGACTTCGACACAGGTCTGGTGTTCCTGGCCTTCGCTGTGGCTGCTCTTGAACCAAGTCTGCTCTCGGGCCACCCTTGATCACTCCCTCAGGCGTTCGTACTCGTCCGCGAACCGGACGAGCCACTCCCGGGATTGTCCCTCGGAAAGGGCCACTTGTTCCAGGCGTGTGACGAGAAGGTAGAACGCCTCCACGGCGATGCGGTCGTCCACGAACAATCCTGCGGTGTAGGTCTCTTCGTAGACCACCGGTGGGTGTTCGGGGAACTCCATGATCGTGAAGGTCGTGCTCAGCACGCGGAAGGTGGGATCCGACTCCGGCACCACCCGGATGACGCAGTGCGGCAGGCTCGTGGTCAGCACGAGGTTCTGCAGCTGTTCGTGCATCAGTGCCGGGCTCCCCACGACCGAGCGCAGCGCGCGCTCGTGCACGAAGAAGGTGCAGATCGGCGGGTTGGGGCGCTGCAGCAGCTGCTGCCGGTCCACGCGAGCGCGCGTGAGCACGCCGAGCCTGTCGGCGGTGTAGCGCCCGGTGAGTTCGAAACAGGTGCGGACGTACTCCTCCGTCTGCAGCATCCCGGGGATGGCGGCCGGGCTGTAGTAGCTGATCGAGTGCGCGAGGTTTTCCTGGATGATGAGGGACTTCATCGGGTCGACGAGCTTGTCGAAGTAGGGGCGCACCCAGTAGAGGTCGCCGGGCGGCTTGGCCAGCTCGAGGAGCCGCGCGCGTTCGGCGGCCTTGGTCCCGCAGTGGGCGAGGTAGATGGCGGCGTCGATCGCCGAGATGCGGCGGCCGTTTTCCCAGGCCGACACCTTCGACGCCGACCAGTCCGCGCGGCGGGCCAGCTCGCGCAGGGTCATCCGGTTCAGCTCGCGCTGGCCCTTGAGTTCGTACGCCATTTCCCGGGTGCGCACCGTGCTCTTTTCGGTCATGGCACGGACGGTAGAGGGGACCTCCGACAAAACGGGGTGCGCCGCGCGCGGATTCACCGCAAGGAGGTCGGTGTTCCGCCTGTGTGACAACGGAATCAGGGTGCGAAGGGCTGCGAAGCTGCTTCGCGCGGCGAAGGCGCTTCGCGGTTTCTTAAACGGTATCTGGAATACTGATTTGGAAATGTCCGGCGGGCGGTGTCGAATGCGGTCATGGCTGAACCGAAACCGCGGGACCTGGCCGCCCTGCTGCCGGTGGCCCGGGGTCAAACCCGCTGCGGAAGGTCGCCGCCGTCGGGGCGATGCTCGCCGGGGCCTTCACGGGCGGGCTGCTGCAGTTGCACGTCGCGATGTGGGTCGCGCCGGCGGTGGCGTTGGCGCTGTCCTCGGCGTGCTGTCCCGGACGCCGCGGAAAACCGCTCGTCAGCGGGCCGTTTCCCGGCTACAAAGGACGTGTCGGGTATTCGAGGGGAACCGGGATGACCTACGGAAGCGTGCGGATCTACCGGCGGGACTGGACACCGGAGCAGGTGCACCGCCGGGTCGGCTCGCTCGCGGCGGCCGGGATGGTGCTGCGCCACACCCGCACCGGGCGGATCACCGCCATCAGCGGCGAGTGGGAAACGTGCGGTGAGCAGGTCGAGATGGACCGGGAAAGCCTGCTCGCCGCCATGATCGGGCTGGGCGAGGAGTCGTTCACCTTCCAGTACTGGATGACCGACGACGAGGACGCCGACGTCACCTGCACGCTGACGCGGATCGGCGACGTGGTCGTCGAGGACTACGACCTCGACGGCTTCGGCGGCCCGGTCTACCGGAAAGGGCAGGACACGGTGATCCGCCCCCTGCTGGCCGAGTTCCGGGCGACGGGATCGTCCGCGGTCGGGCTGGTCGTCGACCGCTGGGGACCGGCGCTGGACACCGACCTCGACGACATCGTCACCGGCGGCCCGACCCCGGTCACGGTGACCCCGGAGCTGATGGTGCTGCGGCCCGGCATCGCCCGCCGCAACTTCGCCTCGCGGGACCTGGTTCCCTTCGGCGACTTCCTCGCGCGCGACACCGACGGGATCCTCGCCCTCGCCGGGAACCGAAGTTCGACCTGACCGTATCGTGAAACCCGGCCCCACGCCCTCGGTCCCTCGCTGACCCTCGCGGCCATTTACCGCGTACGCGCAGATAGACCGGTGTTCTGCCGGTGTGACAAAGGAATCCGCCTATGACGCCGCTTCGCATAATGAAGCGCGCTCCGCGCTTTCACGCGTCACAATGAAGCTCATGGAATTCGTCCCCGGAATCGAACTGTCCCGGCGCTTCCACGCGGAGGCGGTCCGGCCGATCCTGCGCCGCGAGCTTCCCCGCCTCCGGTACACCGCCGCCCTCGTCGGGTACGGCTCCGAAGTGCTGGGCTTCGACTCGCCCCGGTCCACCGACCACAACTGGGGGCCACGGCTGCTGCTGTTCGCCGAGGACGGACGGGGGATCCCGGAGCTCCTCGCGGACCACCTGCCCCGGACGTTCCTCGGGTACCCGACGCACTTCGCCACCGACGCGGAGGGCACCCGGCACCTCGCTCCGGCGACGGGCCGTCCCGACCACGGCGTCGCCGTCGCGCGGCTCGGCGACTGGACCCGCGGCACGCTCGGCTTCGACCCGCGGCGGCCGACGCTCACCGACTGGCTCGCGACACCCACCCAGCTCTTCGCCGAGTTCACCGGCGGCGCCGTCTTCCACGACGACCTCGGGCTCGAACCCCTGCGGCGGAAGGTCGCCTGGTACCCGGACGATGTCTGGCGGTACGTTCTCGCGTGCCAATGGCAGCGCATCGGCCAGGAAGAAGCCTTCGTCGGCCGGTGCGGCGAGGCCGGGGACGAACTGGGGTCGGCGGTGGTCGCGGCGCGGCTCGTCCGTGACCTGATGCGGCTGTGCCTGCTCATGGCGCGGCGGTATCCGCCCTACAGCAAGTGGCTCGGCAGCGCGTTCGCGCAGCTGCCTGCCGCCGCGGAGCTGACTCCGCTCTTCACGGCGACCCTCGCGTCGACGGCCTGGCAGGAGCGCGAGCGACACCTCGGGGCGGCGTACGAGTGCGTCGCCCGGCTGCACAACGACCTGGGCCTGACCGATCCGGTCGAGCCGCGGACCAGCGGTTACTACGATCGGCCGTTCCAGGTGATCCACGCCGGCCGCTTCGTGACGCCGTTGCTCGCGGGTGCGCCGCGGCGGGCGCTGACCGGGGCGATCGACCAGTTCGTCGACAGCACGGACGCGCTCGGGGACCGCGCGTTCACCCGGCAACTGGCTGCCTTGCCGCGCGGCTGACCTGCGTCCACGCCGGGCTGCAGGTACTGCCGAGCAGGCCGGTCAGCCGAGCGAACGGCCGCCGTCGATCAGGAGGCGCTGGCCGTTGATGAAGCCCGCCTCCTCCGAGGCGAAGAAGCTCACCGCCGCGGCCACCTCTTCGGGGGTGCCCAAACGGCCGGCCGGGACCGAGGCCCGGTACTCCTCCCGCTCGGCCTCCGGCACCTCCGCGTGCCGCTCGACCGGGATGAACCCGGGCGCCACCGTGTTGACCGTGATGCCGTCGGGGGCCAGTTCGCGCGCCCACGCCCGCACCAAGCCGATCTGCGCGCTCTTGGCCGTCGCGTACGCCGACCGGCCGGGCGGCGGGCGGTCCGCCACCTCCGAGTCGACGTGCACGATGCGGCCGTGGCGGCGGGCGCGCATCCCCGGCAGCACCGCGTGCCCGAGCAACACCGGCGACCGCACGAAGAAGTCCAGCTGGGCCAGGTGATCCGGCCAGTCGACCGACGACACCGGTGCCTCCGGCTGCGGGCCGGTCGCGTTCAGCACCAGCACCCCGATCGGGCCCAGCACCGCCGTGACCGCGTCGACCAGCTCGCCGGCCTGGCGCCGGTCGGTGACGTCCGCGGCGAAGGCGGCCGCGCGACCGCCTTCGGCGAGGATGCCCTCCGCCGCCGTCTTCAGGTCGGCGTTGTCGTGGCGGCCGTTGACCGCGACGGCGAACCCGTCTCTGGCCAGCCGGCGAGCGATCACGCGGCCGAGACCCCGGGAGCTGCCGGTCACCAGTGCGACACCCATGCCGCCGACGCTAGGGGACACTTCCGGACACGACAAGGCCCCCGGGACGTGTCCCGGGGGCCTCGAACGGGTGACTCAGGTGCCGGCGGAGACGAGGGCCGCCTCGCCCGTGGCCGGAGGTGCGGCCACGACCTTCTTGTTGCGGCGGTTGCGCCGCTCCAGGTACGTCGCCAGCGCCGTCAGCAGCAGGCACATCACGACGTAGATGCCGGTCGCCACGATCGTCGACGGCACGATCGGCCGCCCGAACGTGCCCTGCGAACCGATGTAGCGCGCGTAGTACAGCAGTTCCTGGTACGTGATGATGAAGCCGAGCGCGGTGTCCTTCAGCAGCACCACCAGCTGGCTGATGATCGTCGGCAGCATCGCCCGGATCGCCTGCGGCAGCAGGACCAGGAACATCACCTGCGTCTTGCGCATGCCCAGGGCATACGCGGCTTCGCTCTGGCCCTTCGGCAGCGACTGGATGCCCGCCCGGAAGACCTCGGCGAGCACCGAGCCGTTGTACAGCGTCAAGCCGAGGACCACGCCGAGGAACGGCGTCGTCGGCACGCCGACGGTCGGCAGGCCGAAGTAGAACAGGAACATCAGGATCAGCGCGGGGATGGCACGGAAGAATTCGACGACGAACCCGGCGATCCGGCGGATCCAGACGTGGTCCGACAGCCGGCCGGCCGCGAAGATCGCGCCGAAGACCAGCGCCAGCACGGCCGCGGCGGCGAAGGCCTCGAGCGTCGACAGCACCGCGTTGCCGAGGTCGCGCTGCACCTGCGCGTACTGCAGCCACTCCCACTTGCGGGCGGTGAACTGGCCGCTGTCGTAGAAGCGCCACCCGATGTAGCCGACGAACGCGAGCACCACGAGCGTGCCGACCACCGCGTACGTGCGGTACCGCACCCGCGCCTTCGGCCCCGGGACGTCGAACAGCACATTGCTCATCGGGCCACGCTCCAGCGCTTCTCCAGGCTGCGTTGGACGAACGACAGCACGGTGACCAGGATGATGAAGCCGAGCGCGACCCACAGCAGGCCGACCAGCTGGTTCTCGCCGCGTTCGGACAGGTACGAGCGGATCGCGCCGGCCTCCGCGACGGAGAAACCGGCCGCGATCGTGGTGTTCTTCAGCAGCGCGATCAGCGTGCTGATCAGCGGCGGGACGACCGACCGCAGCGCCTGCGGCAGCACGACCTGGCCGAGGATCTGGCCGAAGGTCAGCCCCAGCGCCCGGCCCGCTTCGGCCTGGCCGACCGGCACGGTGTTGATGCCCGAGCGCACGACCTCGCAGATGAACGCCGAGGTGTAGACGGTCAGGGCGACGACCGCGGCCGGAAAGTAGTCCAGCTTGACGATGTCGAGCAGCGGGTAAGCGAACACGAAGAACGCGAACACCAGGGTGAGCGGGGTGTTCCGGGCGATCGTCACGTACGCCGTGCCGACGGCGCGGAAGACGGGGACCGGGCTCACCCGCAGCATGGCCAGGATCGTGCCCCAGATCAGGCTGCCGACGGCGGAGAGCACGAACAGTTCGATCGTGCGGAGGAAGAACGGACCGAACAGGTCCAGGTTGTTGAGCAGGACGTCCATGGAGCCTTCCCCGCGTCCGTGGTCAGGTGGTGGATGGAGAAGGCCGGTGGACCGGGAAGCCCGATCCACCGGCCGTCACGCGAGCGTCAGTACTTCTCGAGGGTCGGCTTCTTGGCGGGCGAGCCCGACTTGCCGAGGGTCGCGGCGTAGATCTTGTCCCAGGTGCCGTCGTCCAGCGCCTTCTGCAGGATGTCGTTGACCTTGTCGCGCAGGACCTTGTCGTCCTTGTTCAGGCCGATGCCGTACTTCTCCGTGGAGAACGTCTGGCCGACGACCTTCAGGCTGTCCGGGTCCTGGGACGCGTAGCCCTTGAGGATCGCGTCGTCCGTGGTGACCGCGTCGACGTCCTTCGACAGCAGCTTCTCGACGCACTGCGAGTACTTCTGGAATTCGACGATGTTGCCCGGCTCGGTCAGGTTCTCCGAGCGGACCTTCTGGATCGGGGTCGAGCCGGTGACCGAGCAGACCTTCTTGCCCTTGAGGGTGTCCTTGCCGGTGATCGAGCTGTCGTCCTTGCGCACCAGCAGGTCCTGGCCGGCGACGAAGTACGGACCGGCGAAGGAGACGAGCGCCTTGCGCTTGTCGGTGATCGAGTAGGTGCCGACGTAGTAGTTCACGTCGCCGTTCGCGATCGTCTGCTCACGGGCGCCCGAGTCGACCGTGCGGAAGGTGATCTTCTCCGGGTCGAAGCCGAGGCCGGCCGACACGAGCTTGGCGATCTCGATGTCGAACCCGCCGAACTTGCCGGTCGTCGGGTCCTTCAGACCGAGGCCCGGCTGGTCGTCCTTGGCCCCGACGGTCAGCGCGCCCGCCGACTTCATCTTGGCGTACACCGGCGAACCCGGCAGGTCGAAGCCCTGCGCGACCGGGTAGCTCAGCGCCGCGGGGGCGTTCGTGCCGCTCTGGTCGCCCGAGCCCGGCGTCGCCGGCGTGCCTTCCTTGCCACAGGCGGTCAGCGTGGTCAGCGCCAGGCCGCCCGCGATCAGTCCCACCGCGAGGGTGCGGATCCTCATGTGAATCTCTCCTGTGTGTCGTCACCCGGACGCCGACGGCGCCGCGGAACGTTCTCAGTGGGTCAAGATCTTGCCGAGGAAGTCCTTCGCGCGCTCGCTCTTCGGCGCGGTGAAGAACTCTTCCGGCGTCGTGTCCTCGACGATCTCGCCGTCGGCCATGAAGATCACCCGATCGGCTGCCCGCCGGGCGAACCCCATCTCGTGGGTGACGACGAGCATCGTCATGCCGTCCTTGGCCAGACCCGTCATCACGTCGAGGACCTCCTGGACCATTTCCGGGTCCAGCGCCGAGGTCGGCTCGTCGAACAACATGACCTTGGGCCGCATGGCCAGCGCCCGCGCGATGGCGACGCGCTGCTGCTGGCCACCGGAAAGCTGGGCCGGGTACTTGTCGGCCTGGTTGGCGATGCCGACGCGCTCCAGCAGTTCCATCGCCGTCTTGCGCGCTTCGGCCTGCGAGGTCTTGCGGACCTTCACCGGCGCGAGCATGACGTTCTCGACGATGGTCTTGTGCGCGAACAGGTTGAACGACTGGAACACCATGCCGACGTCGGCCCGCAGCGCGGCCAGCGCCTTGCCCTCGGCGGGCAGCGGGACGCCGTCGACGGCGATCTCACCCGAGTTGATCGGCTCCAGCCGGTTGATCGCCCGGCACAGGGTCGACTTGCCCGAGCCCGAAGGGCCGAGCACCACGACGACCTGGCCGCGAGGCACCTCGAGCGTGATCTCCCTGAGCACGTGCAGGTCGCCGAAGTACTTGTTCACGGCGGACGCCTTGATCATCGGCGCCGCCACCTCCGCGGTCATCTGGCCTCCCGGGTCGTTCGTGCAAATCGGGCATGGGTCACCACGCGATGGCGAGAACCTACCGTTGCTTTACCGGCTGGCAAGGCCGCTTGAGCAATACTTAGGGTTTCAACTGAGTATCGATGTCCATTTTGGGGGGTGTCCACCCGAGGTCACGGACTGTGACCGTCCGGGTGGCCGGTGCGGGTCCCGCCGGGACGTCCTAGAGTTCGCCCTACCGGCCGGTGAAGCAGGTCACCATGGGAGGCGGACGGGTGCGGGTGCTGCTGGTGGAGGACGACGACCGGGTCGCGGGTGCGCTCATCCCGGCGCTGACCCGCCGCGGCCTGGCGATCGCCCGGCTCGCCACCGGCGCCGGGGTCCTCGACCGGGTGCACGAGGTCGACGTCGTCCTGCTCGATCTGGGCCTGCCCGACATCGACGGCGTGACGCTGTGCCGCCAGATCCGCGCGGTCAGCGACGTCGCGGTCATCGTCGTCTCGGCGCGCGGCGAGGTCGACGACCGGATCCAGGGCCTGCGCGCGGGCGCCGACGACTACCTGGTCAAGCCGTACGACGTCGAGGAGCTGATGGCCAGGGTCGAAGCCGTGCGCCGCCGCCGCGGCGAGCACCCCGCCGCCGAGCCGGTGGTCATCCGGGTCGGGGACGTCACGGTCGACGTCTCGCGGCACGAGGTGCTGGTCGGCGGCAAGGCGGTGGCGCTGTCCCGCAAGGAGTTCCAGGTGCTGGCGCTGGTGGCGGGCGCGCGCGGCGCGGTCTGCTCGCGGGAGCACGTGCTCACCGAGGTGTGGGGTCACCGGGGCCCGGCGGAGAGCCGTTCGCTGGACGTCCACGTCGCGACGTTGCGGACGAAGCTGGGCCGCCCGGCGCTCATCGAGACGGTCCGCGGGGTCGGGTACCGGCTCGGCGGCCAGGTCGCCCGGAGCTGAGGCGTGCGCGTCCGGCTGCAGGGCATCGTGCTGACGCTGGTGGCGTTGCTCGTGTTCGGCCTGGGCATCCCGCTGGCGAGGAGTATCGCGGCCGGCGCGCAGCAGGACCTGTTCCTCGACCGGCTGACCGACACCGCCCGGTTCGCGTCACTGGCGCAACGGCCGCTGCTGGACAACAAGTCGTCGCTGATCGAACCCGACCTCATCCGCTACAACGAGGTGTACGGCGTCCGGGCGGCGGTCGTCGACCAGGACGGCAGGCTGTTCGCCTCCTCGGTCGGGCCGTGGACCGACCTCAAGGACGAACGGATGAGCGGGCCGGTCAACGAGGCGCTCGCCGGCCGCCGGTCCCAGCCGGCCGGCGTGCTGATGCCGTGGGATTCGACGCCGCTGGTGCTCGCCGAGCCGGTGCTCGCCGACGGCGAGGTCCACGGCGCGGTGCTCACCGTGTCCGACACCGGCGCCGAGCGCGCCGCCGTGCTGTGGTGGTGGCTGCTGCTCGCCGCGGGCGGGATCCTCGCCTTCACGCTCGCGCTGGCCGTGGCAGTCCCGGTGGTCCGCTGGATCCTGCGGCCGGTGCAGCGGCTCGACGACGCGACGGGCGCGCTGGTGGCGTCGGTGATCGGCGGCCGGGAAGCCGAGCCGGTGGGGGAGAGCGGCGGACCCCCGGAGCTGCGGCAGCTGGGCCGGTCGTTCGACCGGATGGCGTCGAGCGTGTCGGGCGCGCTGGCGGCGCAGCGCGCGTTCGTCGCCGACGCGTCCCACCAGCTGCGCAACCCGCTGACGGCGTTGAAGATCCGGCTGGGCAACCTCGAAGGCCACGTCGACGACGAGCCGGCGGCCGCCGACCTGGAGGCGGCCAGGGTCGACGCGGGCCGGCTGCACCAGATCCTGGACGGGTTGCTGTCGATGGCCCGCGCCGAGGCGTCCGGCGGCGAGCTGGACCCGGTGGCGCTGGACGAGGCCGTGGCGGAGCGGGTCGCGGACTGGTCGGTGGTCGGCGAGGCCCGGGACGTGCGGCTGGTCGTGGAGACCGCCGGCGACGGTGCGCGCGTGTGCATGCCCCCGCGCGGCGCCGAGACGATCTTGGACGCGCTGCTGGACAACGCGCTGAAGTTCACGGCGTCGGGCACGGAGATCCTCGTCGCGGTTTCCCGGGAAGGCGACCGGGTGCGGCTGTCGGTGCGCGACCACGGGCCGGGGCTGCGGCCGGACGAGCTCGACCGCGCGCTGGACCGGTTCTGGCGCAGCCCGGCGCACCAGAACGTGCCGGGATCGGGCCTGGGGCTGGCGATCGTCAGCGAGATCGTCGCGCATTCGGACGGGGAGCTGGAGCTGGACCTGCCCGAGGGTGGCGGGCTGCGGATCTCGATGGTGTTCCCGGTGGCCTAGGTCAAGTCTTCTGCGACCGGTAATACCGCAGCGCGCCGGGGTGGAGCGGGATCGGCTGGGTCTCGATGCCCGGGTGGACGTCGATGGACAGCGCCGCCGAGTTGGCCTTCGCCAGCTCGCGGCGGGCGTTGAACAGGCCGCGGACCAGGGCTTCCGCCACGTCGTCGGGCATCGACGCCGGGACCACCAGGAAGTTCGGCACCACCAGCGTCGTCACCGGGAGGGTCTGGCCGTACGTGCTCGCCGGGATCGTCGCGGTGCTGTAGACCTGGCTGCGGGCCTGCACCTTCGGCATCACGTCGGTGAGGTCGAGCAGGTGCAGCCGGCCTCGGTTCTCCGGCTCCAGCAGCTTCGGCGTGGGCAGCCCACCGGACCAGAAGAACGCGTCGATCTCGTGGTTCCGCAGCGCGAGGGCGGATTCGTCGAGGCCGAAGGGGACCGTGCTGACCGAGTCCTGCAGCCCGAGCACCAGGAGCAGCCACTGGGCGATGTACTCGACGCCGGACTGGGGCGAGCCGATCGCGACCCGGTGGCCGCGCAGCTGGGACACCGACTTGATGTCGGAGTCGGCCCGGACGACGATGTGCAGGTAGTCGTCGTGGATCCGGGCGAGCGCGGCGAGCTGGGGGTGGGCCTGGTACCGGTCCGCGGCGACGTCGGCCGCGACGAAGGCGACGTCGGCCTGGTGGGCGAGCACCTTCTCGATGTTGTCGGGGGAGCCCTGGGTCTGCAGCACCGCCGGCCGGTCGATGCCCAGGCCGGTCTGCCAGGCGGTGGCGAGGGTCTGGGCGAGCTTGTAGTAGACGCCGCTGGAGCTGCCCGCCGCGATCCGCAGCTTGAGCTCGCCGAAGCCGCTGGTGCAGGCGGTGAGCACCAGCAGGAGGGCGGCCGCGATCGCGAGCCCGCGCGTGCGCCTGCTGCTGGTCACGGCCTGATCGTGCCAGACGCCGCGTGCGGTGGGCAGGTCGCGGCCGCTCAGCGCCGGGTCAGCCGCAGGACCGGTTCGCCGTCCTCATCGCCCGCCGGATCACCGACGACGACCGAGAATCCCGGTGCGTCGAGGACCAGGCCGTCCGCCGACTCGCGCACTCCGACCGTGAACGGGACGTCGTCGTGCGGCCCGTACCGGACAGCGAAGACCGACGAGCCCGGCGGGGAACCCGGCAGCGGGCCCGCCAGGACGTGGTTCGTGTCGGTCACCCGGTGCCAGCCCGCGTCCGGGTTCCCGTAGCCACGGGGGTCGTCGGCCAGGGAGAACGCCAGCTGCTCCTGCGTCAGCCCGAGCGTCTCCGGGCTGCTGAAGCTCGTCCGGCCCGCCGGGGGATTGACCACCCTCAGCGACGACGCCGACGTGACGGCCAGGCTGCCCGCGTGCAGCGTGCCGTCCGTCCGCAGTTCCGCGCCGGGGGTGCTCAGGTCGAACGGCGGCCCGCCCGGCGAAGCCACCGCGACGATCTTGCGCTGGCCTTCCGGCGTTTCCTCGACGTACGGCAGCCCGGCCAGGAACTCGCACCCGGCCGCCGGCACCACCGCGAACAGCGTCATCCGCCGCTCCTCCGCCACGAACAGCTGCTGGACGCTCAGCATCACCTGCTCCCGCGTCACCACCGCCTTCGTCACCAGCTTGGCAACCACGTCGCCGTCGCGGGCGTCGCGGACGCGCAGCGGGCCGAGCGGGCGGGTGAGCAGCGTGCGTTCCAGGACCGGGCCGATGCCGTGCTGGCCCGCCACGACGGACTCGATCACCGCGACGCTCCCGGCGTCGATCAGGTACGGCGTGTGGCTGCCCGTCAACGACACCGACGCGGCTCGATGGCGCAGCGAATACGACGTCGAGACCGGAAACGCGGGCGTCCGGTGCCAGGCGCTGCCGTCCTGGTACAGCCACACGGTCGTGAACGCGAAGTGCCCGCTCGGCGCGCCTGAGCGCGCCAGGGGGTAGTAGGTGACGCGGCGGTCGGCCAGGTAGCGGCCGAGGTCGGTGGCCAGGTGCGCGCTGAAGTAGCGGAGGCCGAGCATTCCTTCGGCGCCGCAGTGCTGCTCGCTGTAGCGGGGGCCGCCGTAGTCGAAGCCGCGGGCCGACAGGCGGCAGTCGAGGTGGCGGGCGAGCTCCGCGCCGTCGTCGAGGAACAGCCGGTCCGCCGTCACCCGGTGGGCCTGGGCCAGGAAGGACAACGAGATCGGCAGGTAGTTCTGGTCGTGGCCGGCGCCGTGCTCGGCCGGCAGCGCGAAGCCGCGGTCGGTCACCCGCGACGGCCGGATGACGTCCGTGTAGAGCCGCATGGCCGCCGTCGTGACGCGTTTGCCTTCGCGCTCGCGGGAAACCCCGTCGAGGTGGCGGCCGAGCATCAGGCCCGCGACGACCGCGCCCAGGGCCTGGTTGCCCGTCTGCTGGGGGTTGAACACGCTCGTTTCGGTCAGCCACCGCCAGTACCCGAGCGCCAGCTCGGTCACCTCGGCGTACCGGGCGCCGGTGAGCAGGCCCTCCCCGAGCTCCAGGACGTTCACCGCGTGCAGCATCGCCCACACCGTGCTCGGCCAGTCGCCGAAGGGGTGTTCGCCTTCGCCCGGCATGTACCGCGCGTACGGCAGGCCGCTGTGGCGGACGCGCAGGAACGGCTCACCGGGGTTGTCCGTCCGGAACACCCGGTGCGCCAGGAAGAAGTCGAGGCCCCGGCCCACCGCGTCGGTGAGCGCCGGATCATCGGCCGTGCCGCGCCGCCAAGCCAGGCACAGCAAGGAGATCACGCCGAGGCTCATGTCGCCGATGTCGTCGTCGGCCGCGGGGTCCTCGAAGTTGCCGTCCGGCTGCTGCGCGGCGAGCGCGTCGGCGACCGCGGTGGCCAGGACCGTGTCGAGGTGGGCGGGATCGTCGGGCAGGTCGTGCGAGCTCGCGTGCTGGCTCGGCAGCAGGATTGGGTCCATCCGCTTCGCAGCCTCCCTGCCGTCCTGGGCGCCGGACCGGTCGAGGTGGTCAGGAAAGCGCTTTCCCGACCTTGCCCTGGCGGGCCGGAAAAACGATGATGCGGCTGGGACCCGCACTTGGTTAGGTAGTAAACAAACGAACCCGTACGTTGTCAACGGGCCGGGTCGAGGCCGGCCGGCGTTCGACAGTTTCACTTCGGCGAAAGCAGGGTGCAGATGGCGAAATCGGGCATCGGTGACCGGGCCGGCGAGGTCTTCGCCGCGCTGGCGGCCGCCGGCCAGGCCACCCGGCCACAGCTCGCGGTGGCGTGCGGGCTGTCGAAACCGACGGTTTCCCTGGTGATGGCCGAGCTGGAAGCCGCCGGGCTCGCCGAGCGCAGCGGCAGCTCCGCCGGCGCCACCGGACGGACCGCGGCGGTCTACCGGCTGGGCCCGCGCGCCGGGTACGTGCTGGCGGTGGACCGCGGCTCGACGCAGGTCGCGCTGCGGGCGACCACCCTCGGCGGGGAGCTCCTCGACGAGGACCAGACGTCGCGTCCCGCTTCCGCGGCCGCCATGGTGGCCGCGGTGCTCCGCCGCGGAAGCGGGCGCGGTCCGCTTCGTGCCGTGGTGATCGCCGTGTCCGAAGTGGTCTCCCCGCCCGGCCGCGGCGAGCCGGCGACCATGGCGCGGGTCCGGGACGCCGTGGCCGCGCTCGGGCTGCCCGGCGGCGCGGCCGTGCACACCGAGAACAACGTCAACTGCGCGGCGATCGCCGAACTGGCCGAAGGGGCGGGCAAGGACCACGACAGCTTCGTGTTCCTGCAGGTCGGCGTGGCGATCGGCGCGGGCGTGGTGCTCGGGCGGCGGCTCGTGCGCGGGGCGAGCGGCGCGGCGGGGGAGGTCGCCCGGCTGGCCTACCCGTGGGCGGACGACCGGCCGCCGGTCCGGGACGCGCTGGAAGCGCGGCTCGGCTCGCGCGAGCTGCTGCGCCGTGCCCGGGAACGCCGCCCGGACCCGGCGCCGAAGACGGCTGCCGCCCTGTTCGCGCTGGCGGAGAAGGGCGACCCGGTCGCGCTCGGGATCGTCGCGGAACACGCGGAAGAGGTGGGGAACCTGGCCGCGTCGATCTGCGCGGTCGTCGACCCCGGCCTGGTGGTCCTCGGGGGCGGGGTGGGGCGGAACAAGCTGCTCCGGCCCGGCGTCGCCGCGACCGTCGAGCGGCTGAGCTGGCCGACCGAGGTCGTGGTGAGCGAGCTGGGGGCGCGCGCGACCGTGCTGGGCGCCGCGCACCTGGCCAGGGAGAAGGGCATCCGCGCGGTGTTGGAGGAGGGGTGAACGAGTCGTTGACAGCGGTGGAGCCCGCTGCCTAGAGTGCCGAGAAAGCGCTTCCAGCTCCCTGGGACGGAACCACTGGAACCGCGTGCGTCGGAAGAAGTGCCACGGCAGCCGCCTCCTCTTCGGGGAGCGTTGCCGGTCCACGCCGGAGTCCCGGGAGCAGACGATGTCAGCCGAAGCCGCAACCCACCCTGTCGAAGCCGGGATCCGGCCGGCGGCGAAGACCGCGCCCGTCCGGCGTCGCCGGAAACGGCACAAGGACAACCTGGCGGCGTACCTCTTCCTGTCGCCGTGGTTCCTCGGGATCTTCGGGTTCGTCCTGCTGCCGATGGGCTATTCGCTGTACCTGTCGCTGACGAAGTTCGACCTGCTGAGCTCGCCGCAGTGGATCGGCTTCGGCAACTACCTCGCGATGTGGCAGGACGAGAAGTTCCTGCAGTCGGTCAAGGTCACGCTCACCTACGTCGTCGCCTCGGTGCCGCTCAAGCTCGCGGCCGCGCTCGTCGTCGCCGCGGTGCTGAACCGGGGCCTGCGCGCACTGGGGTTCTACCGCTCGGTCTTCTACCTGCCGTCGCTGCTCGGCGCGAGCGTCGCGGTGTCGGTGATGTGGCGCCAGATCTTTTCGCAGCAGGGCCTGCTGAACCAGGTGCTCGGCCTCTTCGGCGTCCGCGGCGCCGACTGGATCGGGGACCCGCGGTTCGCGCTGTGGACCCTGGTCCTGCTGTCGGGCTGGCAGTTCGGCACCCCGATGCTGATCTTCCTCGCCGGGCTCAAGCAGATCCCGAAGGATCTGTACGAGGCCGCGGAGCTCGACGGCGCCGGCCGGATCCGGATGTTCTTCCGGATCACCGTGCCGATGCTGTCCCCGGTGATCTTCTTCAACCTGGTCCTGGAGACGATCAACGCCTTCCAGACCTTCACCCCGGCCTACGTCGTCAGCGGCGGGCTGGGCGGGCCGATCGACTCGACCATGCTCTACACGCTTTACCTCTACCGCAAGGGGTTCTCGAGCCTGCAGATGGGCTACGCGTCGGCGATGGCGTGGGTCCTGTTCGTGGTGATCGGCCTCTTCACCGCGCTCTACTTCGCGTCTTCACGGCGCTGGGTCACCTACGCGGACTGAAAGGACCGAAATGGCCGTCAACGTCAAGACACCGGCGAAGATCCACTGGCGTGCGCACACGGTGCTGCTCGCCGCGGTCGTCGTGATGATCTACCCGCTGGTGTGGCTGGTCGGGGCTTCCTTCAAGCCCGAGAACCAGATCTTCAGCACGCTCGACCCCATCCCGTGGCACTTCACCTTCGACAACTACCTCGGCGGCTGGACCGCGACGGGGACGTCGTTCACCGTCTACCTCGCGAACTCCGCGACCATCGCGCTCTGCGTGGTGATCGGCAACATCGCGTCCTGTTCGCTCGCCGCCTACGCGTTCGCGCGGCTCGACTTCGCCTTCCGCAAGGTCTGGTTCGGGCTGATGCTGGGCACGCTGATGCTGCCGTTCCAGGCGACGATGATCCCGCAGTACACGATCTTCTACAAGCTCAACTGGATCAACACGTTCCTGCCGCTGGTGGTCCCGCAGCTGCTCGCCTGCGACGCGTTCTTCATCTTCCTCATGGTGCAGTTCATCCGGGGCATTCCCCGCGAACTGGACGAAGCGGCGGCCATCGACGGCGCCGGGCACGGCCGGATCTTCTTCTCGCTGATCCTGCCGCTGCTGCGCCCGGCCCTGCTGACCACCGGCGTCCTGACGTTCATCTGGACGTTCAACGACTTCCTGCGCCAGCTGGTCTACCTGTCCGACAAATCCCGCTACACCGTCCCGCTGGGCCTCAACTCCTTCATCGACCGGGCGAGCGGGTCCAGCTACGGCGGCATGCTCGCGATGTCGGTGGTCACCCTGGTCCCGACGGTCGCGGTGTTCCTGATCTGCCAGAAGCGCCTGGTCGACGGCGTCGCCAACTCCGGCATCAAAGGCTGAACCCCGAAATCCTGCAGAAAGAAAGTGAGACCGTCATGGCACAGCACCTGTCCAGGAGGGGGTTCCTCGGGATCGCCGGGGCGGGGGTGGCTTCGGCCGCGCTCGCCGGCTGCGGGTTCGCGCCGCCCAGCACCAGCGGGTCCGGCGGCGGGACCAACGCCCTGACCTTCCGGTGGTGGGGCGGCAACGCCCGCAACGACGCCTACCAGAAGGCGGTGAAGATCTTCACCGACAAGACCGGGATCGCCGTCACCACCCAGTACTCCGGCTACGACGGGTACTTCGACAAGCTGAACACCGAGTTCGCCGGCGGCAACCCGCCCGACCTCTTCCAGATGGACACCGCCTACGTCAGCACCTACGCGAACCGGAACGTGCTCACCGACCTGGGCACCTACATCCCGGGCACGATCGGGCTGGACACGCTGTACGCGCCGGTGCGCGGGGCGGGCGCGGTGAAGGGCAAGACCTTCGGTGTCCCGTCCGGCTCCGGCAACGCCCCGGTGCTCTTCGACAAGTCGGTGTTCGACCAGCTCAAGATCACCCCGCCGACCAGCGACTGGACGTGGCAGGACTTCGGCACCATCGCCGGCGAGGTCTCCAAGGCGTGGGGCCCGAACAAGTACGGGGCACTGGACGCGTCGAAGGACGACTCGGGCGCGCTGCAGCCGTGGCTGCGCCAGCGCGGCAAGGACCTCTACACGCCCGACCAGACCCTCGGCTTCGGCCCCGACGACCTGACCGAGTGGTTCACCTTCTGGGACGGCCTGCGCAAGTCCGGTGCGATCTGCCCGCCCACGATGCTGAGCAACACCGACGCGGCGACCGGCAACCACCCGCTGATCACCGGGCAGATCGCGATGACCACCGGCTGGGGCCTGGCCCAGATGCAGCCGCTGACCCAGCACGAGCTGAAGCTGGTCGTCGTGCCCCGCGCGAACGGCAAGACCGGCCAGGCGCTGTCCGGTGGCGTGCTGCTGTGCATCCCGGTGAAGAGCAAGAACCCGGAAGGCGCGGCCAAGCTGATCAACTTCTTCCTCAACGACGACGACGCGATCAAGACGATGAAGCTGCAGCGCGGGCTGCCGCCGTCGGACAAGTCGAAGAACCTCCTCGCGCCGACCGCCACCGCGCCCGAAAAGGCCGACATGGAGTTCGGCGAGTACGTGGCCGCGGAGGTCGCCAAGGACGGCCTGCCCACCGCGCCGACCGCGCCGCCGGGCTACGGCGACGTCAAGACCGCGCTCGACTCGGCGGCCAAGCAGATCGCGTTCGGCAAGATGTCGATCGCGGCCGGCGTCACCCAGTTCTTCAGCGACGCCAAGAACGCCCTCGCCAACGCCAAGTAGGGAGCAGCGTGCGCATCACGGCCGTGCGGGGCACCGATCTGTTCATCGGCTCGGCCGCCGCGGCCCGCCAGGTCGTCAGAGTGACCCTGAGCGGGCCGCGGGCCCCGGCGCGCGTCCGCGTCGAGGGCAAGCGGGTGTTCACGCCCGAGCCGGTCCTCGCCGACGTCGTTCCGGACGGCGTGACCGTCGAGGTCGGCGTGGTCTTCCAGGCGCCCGAAGGCTCGGAACACCGGGTCACCGTGGTCGCGGAGTCGGCCGGGGAGCGCGTCACGGCGGAGGCGGACCTCGTCGTCGCGGAGACCGGCTGGACGATGTGGATGGTGTCGCACTTCCACTACGACCCGGTCTGGTGGAACACCCAGGCCGGCTTCACCGACACCTGGCTCGACCTGCCGCTGGCGCAGGAAAAGCGGATGAACTTCCAGCGGTCGGCGTTCGACCTCGTCCGCGCGCATCTCGAAGCCGCCCGGGACGACGAGGACTACCGGTTCGTGCTGGCCGAGGTCGACTACCTCAAGCCGCACTGGGACGCCTTCCCGGGCGACCGCCACGACCTGCGGCGGTTCCTGAGCGACGGCCGGATCGAGCTGGTCGGCGGCAACTACAACGAGGCCAACACGAACCTGACCCACCCGGAGTCGACGATCCGCAACGCCGTCTACGGCGTCGGCTACCAGCGGGACGTCCTCGGCGGCGACCCGCGCTCGGCGTGGATGCTCGACGTCTTCGGCCACGACCCGGCCTACCCCGGGCTGATGGCCGACGCCGGTCTCGAGTCGAGCGCCTGGGCGCGCGGGCCCTGGCACCACGTCGGCGCGAAGCGGCACACCGGCGACATCGGCCGGATGCAGTTCCCGTCGGAGTTCGAGTGGATCTCGCCGAGCGGGCGGGGCCTGCTGACCGCCTACATGGCCGACCACTACGTCGCGGGCTGGGGCATCGAGCGCCAGGACACCCTCGAAGAGGCGATGGAGGAGGCCTACCGGCAGTTCAGCACGCTGCGGCAGGCGGCCGCCACGCGCAACGTGCTGCTGCCGGTCGGGCACGACCACAACATCCCCTCGCGGTTCTGCACCGAGATCCACCGCGCCTGGAACGCCCGGTACGTCTGGCCGCGGTTCGTCGTCGGCCTGCCGCGGGACTTCTTCGCCGCGGTCCGCGCGGACGCGGCGGCGCGCGGCACGGCGATCAGTGTGCAGACCCGGGACATGAACCCGGTCTACACCGGCAAGGACGTCTCCTACATCGACACCAAGCAGGCCCAGCGCGCCGCGGAAGTGCTGGTACTCGACGGCGAGCGGGCGGCCACCCTCGCCGCCCTGCTCGGCGCGCGGTACCCCCACGAAGCCCTCGACAAGGCCTGGCGGCAGCTGGTCTACGGCGCCCACCACGACGCGATCACCGGCACCGAGTCCGACCAGGTCTACCTCGATCTCCTCACCGGCTGGCGCGAAGCGGCCGACCGCGGCGGCGAGGTGCTCGACGGCGCCATCGCCGAGCTGGCCCACCACGCCGACACGACCGGCGACGGCGTGCCCGTCTTCGTGCTCAACACCCTGTCGTGGACCCGCGACGCGATCACGACGGTGACCGTGCCCCCCGGGACCGCGGGCGCGCGGGTCGTCGACCCGGACGGCCGTCCGGTCCCCGCCGTCACCGACGCGGCCGTGCGTCACCCCGACGGCTCCCTGGCCGAACTCACGCTGACCTTCCTCGCCACGGCGGTGCCCGCGCTGGGGTACCGGGTCTACCGCGTCCTCGACGCGGAGGACGTCCCACCCGGGTGGATCGTGCGGCCGGGGCCGCCCTCGATCGAGAACGCCGTCTTCGCCGTCGAAGCCGACCCCGCGCGCGGTGGTGCGCTCAAGCGCGTCCAGGACCGGCGCAGCGGCCGGGACCTGCTGCGGGACGGCGGGCTCGCCGCCGGGCTGGTGGTCCAGGACGAGCACGCCGAGCACCCGGTGTGGGGCGAGGGCCCGTGGCACCTGCTGCCCAAGGGCCCCGGCCACGGCCCCGGCGCGGCGGACGTGATCGTCGAGACCAGCCCGGTGGGGGAGCGGCTCGTCGCGACCACCACGCTGGACGACCTGCGCATCACCCAGCGCACGACGCTGTGGCGCGGAGTGTCCCGAGTGGACGTCCGGACCGAGGTCGACGGTTCGCTGGGGCAGGACCGGCTCCTGCGGGCCCGGTTCGACTTCGCCGTCCCGGGTGCCCTCCCAGTGGCCGAGGTCGGCTTCGGCGCCATCGGCCGGTCGTTCGGCTTCCCCGACGTCGACGCCGCCGAGCACCTCTGGACCCTCGACACCCCGGCCCACACCTGGGCCGGGCTGTCGGCGACCGCCCGCGTCACGCTCACCCGCGACGACGGCACCCGGACCGCGCACGCCATCGGCGTCGCCGAAGTGGTCGAGCCTCTCGTGCCCGGGCTCGAGGTCCGGGAGCTGGTGGCGGCGCTGGCCGCGAAGGGCGTGACGGCGACGTGCACCCGCCCCGGCGGCCCGCGGTACGGCGCCCTCGACGCCGACTCGAACCTGCCCGACGTCCGGATCGTCGTCGGCGCGGACAACCCGTACGCCGCCGAAGTCCTCGCCACCGCCGAGCCCGGCTACCGCGCCGCCCTCGAACGCCACGGCCGGGTGTTCGTCCCGGCGACCCGGACCCGGCGCGAAACCTGGGTGCCCGACGCGGACCTCCGGGGACCGCGGGACCTGCCGGTGGTGATCGTCGACGACGTCCCGGCCGCCATCGCCGAGCTGCGCGCCGGGGCCGCCTTCGACGTGCGGGTCCCCGACGGTGCGGCCGGCACCGCCGAACCGGCCGACAGCTACTCCGTCGCGGTCGTCAACCACGGCACGCCCGGGTTCGTCGTCGACCCGGGCGGCACGCTGCACCTGTCGCTGATGCGCTCGTGCAGCGGCTGGCCCAGCGGCGTCTGGATCGACGGCGACCGCCGGACCGCGCCCGACGGCTCCAGTTTCGCCTGGCAGCACTGGACCCACACGTTCGACTTCGCCATCGTCGCCGGCGAAGGGGACTGGCGGGACGCCGGTTTCCCGCGTGGCGCACAGGAAGCCGCCCACCCGCTCCGGGCCCGTCCGGTGGCCGCCACCGCAGGCGCGCTGCCGGCCACGGTGAGCCTGATCGCCGTCGAACCGGCCGAAGTCGTGCTGACGGCGGCGAAACCCGCTGGCAACCCCCTGGCCTCGGGATCGGTGATCGGCCCCTCGGACGCGATCACCCTGCGGGTGTACGAATCGACCGGGTCCCCGGCCACGGCGTCGATCGCGCTGCACGGCGGAATCCGGTCGGCCTGGCGCACCGATCTCCTGGAGGAGAACGGCGAGCCGGTCGAAGTCCGCGACGGACGCGCGCGCGTCGAACTGGGCGCCGCGGACGTGGCGACCCTGCGGCTGGAACCCCGCACCCGGCCGGGAACCGGCCGGGAAATCGCCACCGAACCCGTGCAGCCGGTCCCCACGCGGTACTGGCTGCACAACGAAGGGCCGGCGCCGGTCGGCAACCTGCCGGTGAGCGTGCACGTGACGCCGACCCGGCTGAAGCTCGACGACGGGCGGGCCCGCTTCGACGTCACGGTGAGCTGCAGCGGCCGCCCGGCTCGCGGGCACGCCGAACTGGCCCTGCCGCCGGGGTGGCGGACCGGGCACGGGCCGGACCTGGCCTACGACCTGAAACCGGGCGAGCACGCGAAGACCACGGTCGAGGTACGGGGGCCGGAAACGCCCGGCCGGTACCTGGTCGCCGCGCGGATCACCGACGAAAGCGGGCAAATCCTCGAAGACACGGCCGAAATCCTGGCCGGGTCCCCGCCGTCGCGCGAGGACCTGGTCGACGTCGAACTCCCACCCGGCCCGATCGTCGTCGGGCCGGGCGGCAGCGCCGAGCTGACGGTGTCGGTGACGAACCTGGCCCAGAGCGAGATCCGGGGCGGGGTCGCGGCGATCAGCCCGTTCGGCACCTGGGGACCCGAAGTGACGCTGGGCCCGCGGGCCCAGCCCTTCCGGCTCGCCGCCGGCGCGAGCGGCACCGTGCCGGTCACCGTCCACGCGGGGCACACGGCCCGGCGCGGGGCGCACTGGTGGGTGCTCGTGCGCGTGACCGCCCACGGGCGGCTCGTGTACAGCCCGGCGGTCGAAGTCCGGATCGAGTGAATTCGTCGAATTCGCAGTATTTCCGCAAAAGATCAGGTTACTGACCGGCGAATTACTCCGGACGCTCCTTGACCGGGGTTCCGTCCGGAGCTGATCATTCCCGCATCGATTCCCCGCGCGCTTTTCCGGCCACGCGGGCCTTCTCAGGAGAACCAGTTGAGCCTCGCTCCCTTGGACCGGCGGACCTTCCTGCGCCTGTCCGCGCTCATCCCCGCCGTCGCCGCCGTGCCCACCGTCCTGGGCGTCCCCGCCTGGGCGGAGGCGACGACGGCCTTCGTCGACAGCTACCGCACGAACGTCTCGGCCAACCAGACGCCGGAGACCAACGCGGCCGTGCGGATCCTGAGCGGGATGCAGCGCGTCTGGCGCACCGGGTCCACTTGGGACAGCGGCGTCGTGCTCGACGCGGCGGTGCTGCGCGCGAACGTCCGGCACTGCGTCGCCGTCACCCGCGCCCGGACCGAAGCCGAAGCCGAGCGCGCCTTCGTCTACGACCGCCAGCACCAGTCCTACGCCGCCATCGGCGGCCTCGGCCCGCTCGCCGACCTCTACCGCAGTGGCGCCAAGGCCGTCACGAGCATCACCTCCGCGCCCGACGGCATTCCGCCGGCGAAGATCGACGACGCCGTCCCGGCGAACGCCCCGGCCGGCTCGGCGCTCGGCGCCGGGTCGCACGACTCGGACCTCGGCCTGGTGGCCACCCTCGTCGACACCGTCCGCGGCAACTGGGCGTCGGGCAACCCGAGCAAGGCCGCCTACCAGTACCCGCGGCCGTGGCGGATGACCGTCGACAGCCGGGTCGTCCCCACCGGCGCGACCGACGCGCTCGGCTACCCGGTCTACCGGTCGGACGTCGTCGTCGCGCCGCAGCTGCTGCGGCAGCGCAGCACGACCCCGGCCGAAGACGGCGGCTTCCCCAGCGGCCACACCAACGCGTTCCACCTGGCCTGCCTCGCGCTCGCCTACGCGGTCCCGGAGCGGTTCCAGGAGCTGGTGGCGCGGGCCTACGACCTGTCCGACACGCGGATCGTCGCCGGGATGCACTCGCCGGTGGACGTGATCGGCGGCCGGACGCTGGCCACCGCGCTCACCGCGGCGACGCTGGCCGACCCGGAGAACGCGGCGCTCAAGGCGGCGGCGCGCGAGCAGGCGCTGAAGTACTTCACCGCGAAGACCGGCACGACGCCCGACACGCTCTTCGCCCGCGCCCACACCGGCGCCGACGAATACGGCGACCGCCGGGCCAACGCCGCGATGGTCGCCCGCGGGGCGACCTACGGCCTGCCCGACCGCGGTGCGCGCGCCGCGATGCGGGTGCCGAAGGGTGCCGAGGTGCTCCTCGAAACCCGCCTGCCGTACCTGGATGGTGCGCAGCGCCGGGAAGTCCTGCGCACCACGGCGTTCCCGGCCGGGAACCCGCTGCTCGACGGTCCCGAGCTCTGGGGGCGGCTGAACCTCTTCGCCGCGGCCGACGGCTACGGCGCGTTCGACACGAGCGTCCGCGTCACGATGGACGCCGGCCGCGGCGGGTTCGCCGCGAACGACAGCTGGCGCAACGACATCGGCGGCGACGGCGGGCTCGTCAAGGCAGGCACCGGGACCCTGACGCTCGCCGGGGCCAGCAGCTACCGCGGCGGCACCCGCGTCGAAGCGGGCACGCTCGTCGCGGCGACGCCGGGCGCGCTGGGCACCGGGGACGTCGAACTCGCCGGTGGCACGCTGCGCGCGTCCGGCCTCCGGGTGAGCGGCTACCACCAGACCGGCGGCACGCTGTCGATCACCGCCGGGCCGGCGCTGGTCGTGCGCGGCGACGCCACGCTGGAGCGCGGCAGCGTCCTGGAGCTCCGGGTCGCCGGCGCCTGCCCGTGGCACGAGGTCGACGTGCTGTGCGCGCGGCGGCTGCGCGGCCGGTTCGCCGCCATCCGAGTCGACCGCCCGGGTCACCGGGTGGTTCCCCGTTACACCCCCACCGGTTTGTCCGTCCGAATCCTTCGGGAGTTCTCGTGAGAAAACGCATCGCCGCGTTGGCGCTCGCCGTCACTGCGTCCACAGTGATCAGTCCGGCGGCCGCGCACGCGGCCGACGGCGGCAGCTTCTCGGTGCTGGCCTACAACGTCGCCGGCCTGCCGGAAAGCATCTCCAGCGCGCCGACGCCGCGTGACCCCGCGACGACGGCGATCGGGCAGCGGATCGCCCCCTACGACGTCGTGCACGTCGAGGAGGACTTCAACTACCACGCGAAGCTCTACGCGGCCGACCAGCACCCGTACCGCACGCCCACCAGCGGCGGCGCGGGCATCGGCAGCGGGCTGAACACGCTGTCCTCGCTGCCGTACGACGGCGACGACTTCGAGCGCGTCCGCTGGACGTCCTGCCAGCTCGACTCCGGCGACTGCCTGACCCCGAAGGGCTTCACCTTCATGCGGGTGCGGCTGGCCGAAGGCGTGTACGTCGACTTCTACAACGCACACACCAACGCCGGCACGAACGACGGCGACGAGGCTTCGCGCGCGTCGAACCTGGCGCAGCTGACCGCGTTCATCCGGTCGCACTCGGCGGGCAACGCGGTGGTCGTCATGGGCGACACGAACACGCGCTACACCCGCGCGGCCGACACGATCGCCCAGTTCGGGGCGGACAACGGCCTCACCGACGCGTGGGTCAAGCTCGTGCGCGGCGGCGTCGCGCCCGCCCCGGGCAGCCCCGACCTCGTGTGCAACCAGCAGGCGCCCACCAACGACTGCGAGGTCGTCGACAAGGTCCTCTACCGCAGCAGCAAGCTCGTGAACCTCGACGCGACCTTCTACAACAACGAGCACGCCAAGTTCCTCGACGACGCCTCGGGCAAGATGCTGTCCGACCACGACCCGATCACCGTGCGGTTCGCCTGGACGCGCAACGCGGCGCTGCAGCTGTCGGAGCAGTACGGCGGCCCGCACGGCGACTACTTCACCGACGTCCCCGCGGTGCCGGCGGGCGCCCGGGTGCGGACGCTGTCGCTGCGCAGCGGCAACCGCGTCGACCAGGTCGGGGTGACGCTGGAGAACGGCACGACCCTGACCCACGGCGGCACGGGCGGCACCGCGGCGTCGCTGACGCTCGGCACCGGCGAGTACGTCACCACGGCGACCCTGTGCCAGGGCAAGTACAGCAACACGACCCGGATCTTCTCGGCCCGGTTCACCACCAACCTCGGCCGCGTCCTGGCCGGCGGTTCGACGACCGGTGACTGCGTGACCCGCACGGCCCCGGCCGGCTGGCAGATCGCCGGCTTCCACGGCCGCACCGGCGACGAGGTCGACAAGGTCGGGTTCGTCTACACGCAGCGGTAGTCGCCCGCGACACCCCGTCGAGGCGCCCCGCGGTCCGGTTCCGGACCGCGGGGCGTCACGCTGTTCAGCAGCTCTTCGGCGACGGCCATGGTGGGTCGCGCGGTGGGATCGGGGTGGAGCAGGTGCACCACGGCCTCGGTGAGCGGGTGGCGCTGCCCGGTGCCCGCTTCGGTGCCCATGGCGGCGTACAGGGTGGCGCCGAGGGAGTAGACCTCCGCCGGGAAGTCGGGGAAACCGCCGTCGAGCACCTCGGGGGCGAGGAAGGCGCGCAGGGCGCGCCCGCCGCCGACGATCCCGGCGTGCCCCTCGGCGGAGATGACGACGTGATCCGGATCGACGGCGGCGTGCAGGACGCCCTCGTCGTGCGCGGCGGCCAGTGCGGCGGCCAGCCGGGCCCCGAACCGGGCGACGAGCCCGGGCGCGAGCGCGCCGTGCTCGTCCAGCAGCTCGGTCAGCGTCCGCGCGCCGGGGTACTCGAGCACCAGGTAGGTGGTGCTGTCGTCGTCGACGACGTCACAGATGGCCGCTCGCGGCGCGGGGATGGCCGGCGCCGCGAGCGGCTCGTCGAACAGCGGCTTGACGGCGACGATCCGGTCGAGCCGTTCGTCCTGGGCGTGCCAGACCACCGTGCCCTGCCCGGCCGGGCCGAGCAGGCGGTACCGGTCACCGATGAGTGTCCCTTCGCGAGCCACGTCGCCGTCCCTCCGTCGTCCACCGTCCTGCAGGGAGATACGGCCGGAAAGCGCATCCGGTTCGCTTGATCGGCACGATTTCCCGTTCGTGACAAACGGTGGCCGGTCGCTGCTGCTTTTTCGACACCGTGTTCACCCCGGCGGGGGAGAACGGCAGAGCCCGGCCCGGCGGCTTCACGGCCGCCGGGCCGGGCTCTGTTCCGGTGCTTACCTACCCTGTTTGAGGGGTGGCACGCTGCCCAGCGTGGGCACCACCTTGGCGATCGTCCCGTCCGCGCCGAACCGCAGCCGGTCGATGGTCACCTCCCGGTGCGTCCCGTCACCGCCGGGGATGGCGAACCGGTGGTAGGCGATGTACCACTCGTCCTTGCCCGGCCCCGGCACGATGCTGTGGTGCCCCGGCCCGAGGATCCCCTGCGACGGGTCCTTCTCCAGGATCACGCCCCGGTTCACCAGCCCGGCGCCCAGCGGGCTGGTCGCGGTCGCGTAGCCGACGCGGTAGTTCTCGCTGCCCGTGTCGTCGATGGACCACGTCAGGTGGTACGTGCCGGCGCGCTTGGTCATGAACAGCCCCTCGCGGAAGCCGTCGAGGCCGGTCAGGCGGGTGATCTTCGCCGGGTCGTACGACACCAGGTCGGGGTTGAGCGGCACCACGTAGGCGTTGCCGTTGCCCCAGTACAGGTACGTCTGCCCGTCGTCGTCGGTGAAGACCGCCGGGTCGATCGCCTGGCCGCCCGCCGGGTTCGCCGCGATCAGCGGCTTGCCCAGCACGTCGGTGAAGTGGCCGGTGGGGGAGTCCGACACCGCGACACCGATCTTGGCGTCCGCGCAGAAGTAGAAGTAGTACTTCCCGTTCTTCTCGGTGATCGTCGGGGCCCACGCCCGGCTGTCCGCCCAGGAGACGTCCGGGCCGAGGTCGAGGATCTTCGGGTGCCGTGTCCAGGTGACGAGGTCCTTGCTCGACCACGCGTCGAACGTCGTCCCCGACCAGCCGGGATAGCCGTCGGTCGTGGCGTAGATGTAGTACGTGTCGCCGAAGCGGACGATGTTCGGGTCCGCGTTGAAGCCGGGCAGGACCGGGCTGTTCATCACGACCGCGCTGACCATCCACGTGCGCCTCTGCCAGCCGGAGCCGACGACCGAGTAGCCCACCGGGCCGGTGAAGTCCTGCCGCGAACCGTTGTGCGGGAACACCTGCGTGCCGTCGGCCACCTGCAGCACCGGCGCCAGCCGCCGCACGTCCGTGCCCGGTTTCACCGGCAGGACGATCGTGCCCTTCGCGCTGTCGATGATCGCCGGCACCTTGAGCGAGTCGAGCGTCACCGAGCCGACGGCCGTCTCGTTGCCCGGCGCGCCGAGCACCTCTTTGGCGCTCAGGCCGCGGTTCCACACGGTGAACCGGCGCATCTTGCCCTGGAAGTACTTGTCGGCACCGTAGGCCGACCGGCCGAGGTAGTTCGACGTCGTGATGCCCGCGCCGAGGTCGCCGGGCTTCGTCGTGACACCGTCCACTCGGGACACTTCGACGCCGTTGTCGTAGAGCCGCGCGGTGCCGTTGTCGAGGGTGTACGTCAGCGTGTGCCAGGCGCCGCGGGTCAGCGCCTTCTTGCTGTCGGCGTTCTGCTCGGTCGACCAGTTGCCGGACGCGATCGCCGCCCGGTAGGTGTCGCCGGAGGCGAACAGGTAGCCGTCGCCGACGTTGTTCGTGCTGTTGCCGAGGTTCCAGAGGAAGTACGGCGTCTGCTGGCCGGGGTCGACCCACACCTGCGCCGACACCGTGATCCCGCTCAGCCCGCTCATCAGGTTGTTCGGCAGGGCGACGTAGCCGTCCTTGCCCGCGAAGGAAAGCCCGTCCGCCGAGCGCGTGACGCCGCCGTGCATCGAGGCGTCCCGCCCGTTCCCGGAGACGTCGGTGACGCTGTCGCCCCGGCCCGCCGCCGTGAGGTCGTAGTCGGCGACGACGCCCTTCGCGTCGGCGGTCACCGGCGGCGGGCCCTGCCGCAGCCGGGCCAGCTCGGCCTTGGTCACCGGCAGCACCGTGCCGTGGCGCGGGCTCTTCGGGAGCTGGTACTCGGCCGGGATCGACCAGTTCGGCTTCGCCAGCGAGTCGGTCACGAACGGGACGTACCCGCGGCGCGGCGTCTCGTCCATGAAGGCGTAGACCTTGCTGCTGTCGTTCGCCTTGAACACCGTCGGGCCCTCGACCCAGTCGGTGCCGAGCTTGGTGCGGATGCAGTCGGAGACGAGCTCCCAGTTGCGCGGCTTCGTCGTCGGCAGGTCGACCGCGCGCAGGTTCTTGGACCGCTCGAGCACGATGTCGCGCTCGCAGGAGCCGATCACCTTGCCGTCGGTGGTCAGCCGGTAGTAGTAGTCGCCGTCCTTGATGACGGTGGAGTCGATGACGCCTTCGCCGGGGTCGTTCCACACCTGGGGCTTGCTGAACGTCCGGAAGTCGCGGGTGGTCGCGTACATCATCCGCGGGTACGTCGAGCCGGTGTGGTTGACGTCCGAGGGGGCGTAGGGGCTGGTGGCCCAGTAGACGACGTACGCGCCGATCGTCGGGTCGTAGGTCGCCTCGGGCGCCCACGTCATGCCGGCGGTGTCGTCGGAGACCCGGACGTGCCGCTGGTTCGACCAGGTCACCAGGTCGGTCGACTCCCAGATCTCCAGGTACTGGCTGCCGTGGCGCTGCGCCTGGTCCCAGCCGCGGCCGTCGTTGATCTGCAGGTCGGTGGCGATGATGTAGAACCGGTCGCCCTCCGGGCTGCGGACGATGAACGGGTCGCGGACGCCGGTCTCGCCGTAGTTCGAGCGCAGGACGGGCTTGCCGCCGTTGAGCTCGTCCCAGTGCAGCGGGTCGTTGCCGCGGCTGGCCGCGAAGTGGATCTGCTCGGTGTCCTGGGTCGCCTCGCCGGTGAAGTAGGCGAACGTGTACCCCTCGAGCGCTTCCTTCTTCGGCAGCGGCAGGACGGTGAGGGTGAAGGAGCGTTCCGCCGTCGCGGAGCCCTTCGTCGCGCGAACCGTGAGACGCGCCTTCGCGGGCCGCGCACCGGCCGTGGGCCGGGTCACCTCGCCGGTGGCGGTGACGACGCGCGAGTCCTGGCTGCGCCAGGTCAGCGTGACGTCGCGAGCGCCCTTCACCGGCAGCGTGATGTTGCCGCGGATCGCGTCCTGGTCCGGGATGACGATGTCCTCGAGCGCCTTGTCGACCTTCTGCCGGTCGGTGATGTCCTGCAGCACCGTGACGGTGAAGGAGCGGCTCGCGGTCTGGCCGGCGTAGGAGACGGCCGCGGTCAGGGTCACCTTCGCGTTGCCGGCGCCGGGCGCGGGCCGCGTCACCACGCCGGTCGCGGAGACCACCGCCGGGTTGCTCGACGTCCAGGCGATCGCCGAACCGCCGGCACCCGTCTTGGGCAGGGCGAGGTTGTCGGTGACGGCCGAGGTGTCACCGAGGTCGAGGGTGGCCGCGTCGGCCGTCGCGCGCCCGGCGGCGGTGCGCTCGCCGAGGGCGCGGGCTTCGTCGGCGGTCACCGCGCGGTCGTAGACGCGGAAGTCGCGGACGCTGCCCTTGAGGTACTTGTCGCCGTCGTAGACCGACCGGCCCAGGTAGTCCGCGGTCGTGGTGCCGCCGCCGATCGAGCCGGGCGTGATCGTCACACCGGTCTTGCGGGCGGCTTCGATCCCGTCCTCGTACAGCACCGCGGTCCCGCCGCCGAGGGTGTAGGTGATCGTGCGCCAGCTGCCGCGCGAGAGGGTGCGGCCCGCGTCGGCGGTCTGCTCGGTGGACCAGTTGCCGGAGGCGATCGAGGCGCGGAAGGAGTCGCCCGTGGTGAACAGGTAGCCGTTCCCGGTGCCGCCGGTCGTGTTGCCGAGGCCCCACAGGAAGTACGGCGTGCCCTGGTCGGCCGCGACGTTGACTTGAACCGAAACCGTGATGTCCGTGAGACCTCGCATCAGGTTGTCCGGCAGCCGGACATGCCCGTTGGTGCCGCCCAGGCGCAGGCCTTCGTCGCCCTGCCACGTCGTGTCGCCGCTGACGCTGGCGTTGCGTCCGTTGCCGGAAGCGTCGGGCACCGTGGTGCCGGAGCCACCGGTGAGGTCGTAGCGCACGACCAGCCCGTCGTCGAGGGCCGCCGCGTGGCCGGAGGTGGCGAGTGCGGTGGTGGAAGCCGCGGCCACGGCCAGGGTGGCGAGGAGCGCGGTCAGCGGGCGGGACCGCCGGAAGAACTTCGGCGACGACGTCGTCGCCGAGAGTCGAACGGGCATACCGGTTCTCCAGGAGGTGGGCGCCGACGGCGCGGGAAGAAGGGTGATGCGGCTGATTCCGGGACCAGGAACGGTCGCCGGGCGCGGAGTGAGCGCTAACATAGCTGCCGATCCCCGCGGGGTCAATTGGCTGTTTTGCCTGGTGGTGTCCCGCGTCCCGACGATCGGCCCCTTGACACCCTGTGGCGCGGGTCACCTACACTACGACCGCTGTTAGCGCTAACAATCCCTTTTGTTGCCCGGCACTCGACGACGAGATGGGTGGACGATGATCAGTCGACGTGGACTGATGGCGGGTGCGGCGGGAGCCGCGGTCGCCGGCGTGCTCGGTGGCAAAGCCGCCGCCCAGGCCGCCTCCGGCGCCTACGTCATGGCGTACTTCACGGAGTCGCCGTCCATGACGGGCGCCGACTACGGGCTGCACCTGGCGGTCAGCACCGACGGCCTCGACTGGATGCCGCTCAACCAGAACAACCCGGTGGTGACGCCGACGGCGGGCACCGGCGGCCTGCGCGACCCGTTCGTGCTGCGCAAGCAGGACGGCCGGTTCGCCGTGCTGGCCACCGACCTCAAGGGCACCGACTGGTCGCTGCAGAACCAGTACATCCACGTCTGGGACTCGGCGGACCTGCGCGGGTTCACCGGTTACCGCCGGATCAAGCTGCACTCGATGGCGACGCACAGCTGGGCGCCCGAGGCGTTCTGGGACCCGTCGCGCAACCAGTACGCGATCATCTACTCGGCGGCGTCCGGCGGCCACGACGTCATCATGGTCAACTACACCGCCGACTTCGTGACGGTCGGGGCGCCGCAGGTGTTCTTCGACCCCGGGCACGCGACGATCGACGGGACGATGGCCACCATCGGCGGCGTCAACTACCTGTACGTCAAGAACAACACGAACAGCACGCTGGTCGGGCAGCGCTCCGGCGCTCTCGCCGCCGGCAGCTTCACCACCTACAAGACCGGAATATCCCCCGGGCGGGGGGTGGAGGCGCCGCAGATCGTCCCGGCGGCCGCGGGGAACCGCTGGTACCTCTGGGGTGACACCTGGAGCCCGAACGGCCGGTTCTTCTGCTGGGAGACCACCGACGTGGCCGCCGGGAACTGGACGTTGCTCAACGACCGCGCGTACACGCAGCCGCTGAACTCCAAGCACCCCGGGATTACGCCGATCACGGTCGCGGAGCGGTCCGCCCTCGTCGATCGCTGGGGCGCCCCGGCCTGGCGTCGGCTGAAGTCCTACAACTTCCCCGACCGGTACGTCCGGCACGCGGACTCCGTGGGTCGCATCGACGCCTATCCGTTCGACCCCTACCAGGACCAGCTCTGGAAGCTGGTGCCCGGCCTGGCGGACGCGGCCGGCGTGTCGTTCGAGTCCGTCAACCACCCCGGCCGGTACCTGCGGCACTACAACTACGAACTGCGGCTCGCGGCCGACGACGGCTCGGCGACGTTCAAGGCGGACGCCACCTTCCACCAGGCGCCGGGACTCGCCGACGCGAGCTGGTCTTCGTTCCGGTCCCACAACTACCCGGACCGCTACCTCCGGCACCACGACTACGTGCTGTGGATCGACCCCCTCGGCAGTACCTCGTCCACTGTGGACAAGCAGGACGCGACTTTCCGCGTCGGCTACTGACCCCTTCGCGAAGGAGCCGTCATGCTACGACGACGTGGCGCGGTCTTGTCCTTTCTCGTGCTCGTCTCCCTGCTGCTCGGCGCACCCGGTGCGCACGCCGCGCCGGTGACGGTGACCAACGGCAGCCAGTTCGCCGACCCGGCGGGCGCGCTGGTGCACGCCCACGGCGGCGGGATGCTCAAGGTGGGCGCGTACTACTACTGGTTCGGCGAGAACCGCAACGCCGACGACACCTTCCGCGCCGTCTCGGTCTACCGTTCGGCCGACCTGAAGACGTGGGAGTTCCGCGGCGACGTGCTGACGCAGTCGTCGGCGGCCGAGCTGGGCCGGGCGAAGATCGAGCGGCCGAAGGTGATCTACAACAGCTCGACCGGGCAGTACGTGATGTGGATGCACAAGGAGAACGGCGACGACTACGCCGAAGCCCGCGCGGCCGTGGCCACCTCCTCGACGGTCGACGGCGCCTACACCTACCGCGGCAGCTTCCGCCCGCTCGGCGTCCACATGTCGCGGGACATCACGCTGTTCAAGGACGACGACGGAACCGCGTACATGGCGTCCGCGGCCCGCGAGAACGCCGACATGAACGTGTACCGGCTCACCGCGGACTACACCGGGACCGCCGCGCTGGTGCAGACGCTGTGGCCCGGCTCGTACCGCGAAGCGCCGGCGATGTTCAAGCGCAACGGCGTCTACTTCCTGCTCACCTCGGGTGCCACGAGCTGGCAGCCGAACCAGCAGAAGTACGCCACGGCGTCCAGTGTCACGGGCACGTGGAGCGGGTTGTCGAACGTCGGGGACTCCACCGGTTACGGCAGCCAGACCGCGTACGTGCTGCCCGTGCAGGGGACGCAGGCGACGTCGTACCTCTACCTCGGTGACCGCTGGGCCGGTGCCTGGCAGCGTCCGGTCAACGAGTCGCGGTACGTGTGGCTGCCGCTGAGTTTTCCGAGTGGCACCACGCTGTCGATGAGCTGGTACCCGCAGGTGAGCGTCGACGCGGCGACCGGCGTGGTCGCGGGTGCCGGCACCGGCAGCGCGTACGAGTCGCTGGTCGCCCGTCACAGCGGAAAGTGCGCGGACATCCCGAGTTCGTCCCGGAACGACGGTGTCGCGCTCACGCAGTACACGTGCAACAACGGCTGGAACCAGCAGTGGAGTGCGATCGACGTCGGCGACGGCTACGTCAACCTGATCGCGCGACACAGCGGCAAGTGCCTCGGCATCACGGGTGGTTCGACGGCCGACGGCGCGGCGGCGGTGCAGAGCACGTGCACTTCGGGGACCAACCAGCAGTGGCAGGCGCAGTCCGCCGGCGGCGGGTACGTCCGGTGGGTGGCGCGCCACAGCGGGAAGTGCCTGGACGTCGTTTCCGCGTCGACGGCCGACGGCGCCGCCGTGAAGCAGTACCCGTGTACCGGCGTGACCAACCAGCAATGGCAGCGGAAGGCGGCCTGAACGGCTCCTTTCGGCCCTTGACGAGGGGGTGACTGCTCGGTAACTTTTTGCGAAACTCCTTCACGTTTGGGGCCGCCATCATGCGCATGCTCGTGGCTTTGCTCACCGCCGTGGCGATGACCTCCGGGGTCGTCGCCGCCGCCGTCGCCGAAGACGTTCCGCAGCATCGCCTGACCGTGCGTGGCTCGGCCTTCGTCGACGAGTACGGCCGCGAAGTGGTCTTGCGCGGCTTCAACGTCTCGGGCGAGGTGAAGCTGGCGGAAAACGGTTTCCTGCCGTTCGCCACCACCGCCGACGCGCGCCGCTCGGCCCAGGCGATGAAAGCGCTCACCGGCGCGAACGCCGTGCGGATCCCGATCGCCTGGGCGGGGACGCAGCCGGTGCGCGGGCCGGTGAACACGCAGTACCTGGCGAAGCTGACCGACCAGGTGAAGGCATTCCTGGACGAGGGCTTCACCGTCCTGCCCGACTTCCACCAGGACCTGTTCTCCCGCTACTTGTTCAACCGCGGCAGCTGGTACACCGGTGACGGCGCGCCGAAGTGGGTCGTCGACCTCGGCGGCTACCCGGCGGAGAGCTGCGGCATCTGCGCGCACTGGGGCCAGAACATCACCCAGAACGGCGCGGTCCAGGACGCCACGAAGGACTTCTGGCACAACGCCCGCGGCGTCCAGGACGAGTTCGTCGGCATGGCCGCCCAGACGATGACGTACCTCCGGACGAACCTGAGTGCCGCCCAGTTCGCCGGCATCGCGGGCATGGACCCGTACAACGAGCCGTTCGCCGGGCGGTACGACTCGGGCCAGGACAGCAAGGCGTGGGAGCAGAACGTGTTGTGGCCGTTCTTCAAGCGGTTCCGCGACGCGATGGATTCGGCCGGCTGGCAGGACAAGCCCGCGTTCGTCGAGCCGAACATGTTCTGGAACGCCAACATCTCCTTCCAGCTGCACCCGGGAGGCTTCCAGGACACCGGCGTCATGGGGCCGCGGTACGTGTTCAACACGCACTTCTACGACCAGCTCGCGCAGTCCGGCGTGTTCATGCCGGGCAAGGCGGGCGACGGCCAGTACAGCGGGAGCTTCGGCACGGTCCGGGACCGCGCGACCGCGTTGGGGACGACGGCGATCGTCACCGAGTTCGGCCACCCGATGACCGGCTACACCTCGGACAAGACCCCGACCGTGGACAAGGCGATGTACCAGGCCCTGGATTCCCGGGTGCCCGGCGCGAACTGGTGGCGCAAGCCGGCGGATTCGGGCCCGGTGCTGTCGGCGACGCAGTGGCAGTGGGACATCTACAGCGGCCGCCACCACGAGCTGATGAACGACAACCCCGACAAGGTCAAGACGGACGGCGACGCCTGGAACGGCGAGGACTTCTCCTCGGCCCGCACGGCGGACGACGGAACGGTCCAGCTCCGCCAGGACGCCCGGCTGCTCGACCGCCTCTACCCGGCCGCGGTCGCGGGGCACACGCTGGCGTTCACCTACGAGGACCGCTCGCGCGACGGCAGCCAGACGCTGACGTGGAACCAGATCCCGTCGACGCTGCCGGCCACGGCCGCGCTGACCGGCACGGGACGCTACGGCGTCCTGGTGTGGCAGGGGACCGACGCGGGCGCGCCGACCGAGCTGCACGTGCCGGCCGGGATGACCCCGACGGTGGTCACGGACGTGGCCTCGGTGACCCGGGTGGGCGACCGGCTGCGCCTGGGCGCGACGCCGGGCCTGCACTACGCGCTGATCGCGGAACCGGCGGCCGCGCCGACGGCGGCCCAGCTGGCGGCGGTCCGTGCGGAGCTCGCGGCCTGGGCGCCGACCGCGGTGAAGTAGCCCACCCGGCCCCAGCGCCCCAAGGTGGCTTTCGGTGCGTTCACCGCACCGAAGGCCACCTTGGGTGCGTTCACCGCAACCAAGGCCACCTTGGGGCGCTTCTGCCGGGCGGCGGGCAACGTGCGGTGCTAGCGCAGGGTGGCGATCCCGGCCAGGAAGATGTCGACGCCCGCGAGGAACTGCTCGCGGTCGTCGTGCTCCCGCAGGTGGGTCGCCGCCTGGTGCACGAACGGGTACTTCTCCGGGTCGAGTGCCGCCCACTGTGCGGAAACGGTGGCCAGAAAGGCCGACCGGTCGCCTTCGTCGGCGGCCAGCAGCCGGGCGTTGGCGGCGTTCTGCCCCGCGACGCCGAGCACGTAGTTGACCAGCGCGCCCGCGGCGTCGAACAACGCCTGCTCGGGCACTTCGAGCGCGACGAGCAGCCCGCCGATGCGTTCGTAGATCTCCAGGAGCGCCGGCCGCCACGGCTCCCGGGACAGCTGGGCGCCGACCCAGGGATGCGCGTCGATCGCGTCGAACAGTCCCAGTGACACCGTGCGCAGCGCTTCCCCCGGCTCGTCTTCGGCGACGGCGTCGCCCACGACGCGGGCGATGACCGCGTCGGTCGCCGCCGCCAGGAGGTCGCTCTTGTTCGCGACGTGGTGGTAGATCGCGCCGTAGCCGGTCGAGAGGCGGGCGGTGAGCGCGCGGAACGTCAGCGCGGCCTCGCCCCCGTCGTCCAGGATCGCGGCCGCCGCCCGCACGATCACTTCCTTGGACAGCCCGTCCGTGCGCCGCTGGGCCCGTTTCGCCATGCGCTGATCATCCCACGGTTGGAACGTCGATCCAAACTCGTGCTAGCGTGCTTGTTGGAACGACAATCCAACCGGAGGTAGTCATGACTGTCACGATCATCGGAGCCGGCCTCGGCGGGCTCGTCCTGGCCCGCGTCCTGCACCTGCACGGCATCGCGGTCGAGGTCTACGAGGCCGAAGCGTCGCCGTCCGCGCGCCGCCAGGGCGGGATGCTCGACATCCACCCCTGGAACGGCCAGCCGGCGCTCGAGGCGGCCGGCCTGACCGCGGGGTTCCGGCAGCTCGTCCTGCCGGGCCGCGAGTCCTCCCGCATCGTCGACCGCGACGGCACCGTGCTGCTCGACCAGCCCGACGACGGCACCGGCGAACGTCCCGAAGTGCAGCGCGGCGAGCTGCGGCAGCTGCTGCTCGACTCGCTGCCGCCCGGCACCGTCCACTGGGGACACAAGGTCGCCGGGGTGCGGGCCCTCGGCGACGGCGGCCACGAGGTGCGCCTGGCCGACGGCCGCGGGTTCGCCACCAGCCTGCTGGTCGGCGCGGACGGCGCGTGGTCGAAAGTCCGTCCGCTGCTCTCCGCCGCCACGCCGGAGTACGTCGGCGTCACGGTCGTCGAGACGTTCCTCTTCGACGGCGACGCCCGCCATGCCGCGGCCGCGAAGGCGGTCGGGGCCGGCGCGCTCTACGCGCTGGCGCCGGGCAAGGGCTTCGTCGCGCACCGGGAAAGCGGCGGCACCCTGCACACGTACGCGCAGCTGTACAAGCCCGAAGACTGGCTCGCCGGTGCCGACGCCGAAACCGTGACGGCGCGGGTCGCCGAGGAGTTCGCCGGCTGGGCCCCCGAGCTGACCGCCCTGGTCACCGAAAGCGACACCCCGCCGGTGCTGCGCCGCCTCTGCACCCTGCCGCCCGGGCACCGCTGGGACCGCGTGCCGGGGGTGACCCTGCTCGGCGACGCGGCCCACCTCATGCCCCCGAACGGCGAGGGCGCCAACCTGGCCATGCTGGACGGCGCCGAGCTCGGGCAGGCCCTCGCCGCCTGCTCCGGCGACGTGGAGACCGCGCTCGCCGAATACGAGCGGGCGATGTTCGAGCGTGCGGCCGCGGAGGCGGCGGACGAGGACGTCTACGCGATCATGTTCGGCGACGACGCCCCGCACGGCATGGTCGCCATGCTGACCGGCGCCGGGGCGTAGCTACCCGGCACCGACGCCCGCTCCGATGCCGTCGAGCAGGAAGTTCAGGCCGATGCGGAAGGTCTGGTCGGCGTCGAGGTGGGCGGCGTCGCGGACGACCGTCTCCAGCGCGGGGAACCGGCCGGTGGCGAACATCCGCACCAGGTAGGGCCCGTGGGTGTGCTGCCACTGCCGCTGGTCCAATCCGCTGGCGCGCTCGGCCCGCCGCTCGGCGATCTCCCGGCGGACCGCGCCGATCACGTACGCGTCGACGGCGGCGGCCATCGGCATGACCACGTCCACGTCGACCCCGTCCAGCGCGGCCAGGACCGCCTCGCCCCTGGCCAGCGCGTTCGGGCCGAGCTGGGGCCGGCCGCCGATCAGGTCGGCGAACCACTCGTGCCGGTGCGCGGCCCGCCGGGTGGCCTCGGCCACCGAGGTCAGCACTTCCCGCCACCCGGCGCCGTCCGGCCGGATCTCGGCGTGGACCGCGTCGACCATCAGGTCGAGCAGCTCGTCCTTGGTGTCGATGTAGCCGTACAGCCGCATCGGCCCGACCTCCAGCGCGGTGGCGATCTTGCGCAGCGACACCGCTTCCAGGCCGGCTTCGTCGGCCAGCTCGACCGCTGTCCGGACGATCAGGTCCCGGCTCAGCGGGGCCGGCGCCGGCCGGTTCGCCGGCTCCGGTCGCTCCCACACCAACATGGGGGTGACAATACATCGACTGTCGCGATACAGTGTATCGAGAAGTACGCTGTATCAGCTTCGCAAGGGGGATCCATGACCATCGCCATCGTGGGAGCCGGCCTGGGCGGCCTGGCGCTCGCCCGGGTATTGCACGTCCACGGCTTCGAGCCGGTCGTGTACGAGCGCGACGCTTCGCGCGAGGCCCGCCGCCAAGGGGGAATGCTCGACATCCATTCCGGGCAGCGGGCGCTGCGCGAGGCCGGCCTGCTCGAGGAGTTCCTGGCCATCGCCCGCGCGGAGGGGCAGGACATGCGCCTCCTGGAGCCGGACGGCACGCTCCTGCTCCAGGAGGACACCCCCGACGACGCCCCGGCCCTGCGTCCCGAGATCGACCGCACCGACCTGCGCAACCTGCTGCTCGACGCGCTCCCCGGCGAAACCGTCCGCTGGGGCCACGCGTTCGACCACGCCGAGGGCGGCGTCGTCCATTTCGCCGGCGGTGGCAGCGCGCGCTACGACCTGCTGGTGGGCGCGGACGGCGCGAACTCCCGCGTCCGTGCCTTGCTGACCGACGCCCGCCCGGCCCACCTCGGCCAGAACGCGGTCGAGCTCGCGATCCCCGACATCGACCGCACCCACCCGCACCTGGCGGCGATGGTCGGCCGCGGCAACTACTGGGTCTTCGGCGACGGCAAGTCGCTGTCCGCCCAGCGCAACGGCGACGGCTGCGTCCGCATCGGCGTGAGCTTCTACAACACCGGAGAAGACTGGTTCACCGCAAGCGGAATCCGCTTCGACGACCCACCCGCGGTCCGCGCCCGCCTGATCGAGCTCCTCGAGGGCTGGGATCCCCGTTTCACGGCCCTGATCGCCGCGGCGTCCGACGACACGGTCGCACCCCGCCCGCTCGCCACCCTCCCGGTCGGCCTGACCTGGCCATCGAATCCGAGCACCACGCTGATCGGCGACGCGGCGCACCTGATGCCCCCGGTGGGAGAGGGCGCGAACATGGCCCTCCTGGACGGCGCGGTCCTGGGTCTGGCGCTGGCGGAGCACCCGGGCGACTTCGGCGTGGCGGTGGCGGAGTACGAGAAGGAGATGTTCGAACGCACGGGCAAGGCCGCCCGCATGTCGGCGGACATGCAGGAGCTGCTGATGTCGCCCGACGCGAGCCGGAGGTTGCTCGAGTTCTTCCAGCCGAGCTGACGGGGAGCGGCACTCCGGCCGGGGGCGCGGTTCGGATGTGACCCGGATCTCGGCTGCGCAAGGTCGACGAGCGGTAGTGAACATCGTTAACTTCCGGCAATGAGTCGTGACGGCCGGATGGCCGCGGTCCCCCGGGATCCGCGCGCCGACGAGTACCCCATGCCCTCGGTGCCGCACGGCTGGTACGCGCTGCTGCGGAGCAGCGAGCTGCCGCGCGGCGAGGTCGTGCCGCTGCACTACTTCGGCCGCGCGCTGATCGCTTTCCGCGACGCGGACGGAAGTCCCGCGATCCGCGACGCCTACTGCCCGCACTACGGCGCGCACCTGGGTGCCGGCGGGAAGGTGGTGGACGGCACGGTGGAGTGCCCGTTCCACGGCTGGCGATTCGGCGCGGACGGCCGCTGCACGCACGCGCCGTTCGCCGTGCGGCCGCCGAAAGTGGCCCTCGGCGGGTTCCCCGTCCGCGAGCACAGCGGGCTGGTCTTCGCCTACACCGGGCCGGGCGCCCCGGCCTGGGAGGTGCCGGAGATCCCGGAGCCGGCGTCCCGGCAGTTCGCCCGGCCGATCGACGACGTGAACACCGCGCGGATCCACATCCAGGAAATGCGCGAGAACATCGTGGACGAGTCCCACTTCCACTTCATCCACGGGCAGAGCGAGCCGCCGGTGCAGAACCTGGTCACGGACGGGCCGTTCGCCGAGGTGCGCGGCCGCATCCAGCGGCGGATCCTGCGCTGGGACATCGACAACACCTTCGACGTGTTCATGTACGGCCCCGGCGTCATGGTGGTGCGAGTGCACGGCGGCCTGCTTTCCCTGACCGCCGTTGCGCTCACGAACCCGATCGACGACCGCACCAGCGAGCTGAGGATGCTCTACTACGTCCGCAAACCGGCCGGGGTGCCGTTCCTGGCGCCCGTCCTCAAGCTGGCCTTCCGGACCCAGGCCTTCGGCGAGGTCCGCGAGGAGATCGGGATCTGGGACCACAAGATCCACCAGGCCCGGCCGATCCTGCTGCCGCACGAGAAGGGCATCAAGGCGCTGCGCCGCTGGTACGCCCAGTTCTACCGGGGAACGGCCGGCTCCGGACAGCCGGCAGGCGAGCCGGGACGGCCGGGGTAGCCGCGGCCCGCGTGAGCCGGAGGGGACGCAGGTGGGGCCGGGTCTATCCTGGAAGCCGATGACCGAGAACCAGGCACCCAGGGCGTACCAGATCCGCACCTTCGGCTGCCAGATGAACGTGCACGACTCCGAACGGCTCGCCGGCCAGCTCGAGGACGCCGGCTACGTCGCGGCCACCGCCGGGGCCAAGCCGGACCTGATCGTGTTCAACACCTGCGCCGTCCGGGAGAACGCGGACAACAAGCTGTACGGCACCCTCGGGCACCTGCGCCCGGACAAGGTCGCGAACCCCGACCTGCAGATCGCTGTCGGCGGGTGTCTCGCGCAGAAGGACCGCGGGGAGATCGTCAAGCGGGCGCCGTGGGTCGACGTCGTGTTCGGCACCCACAACATCGGGTCGCTGCCGACGCTGCTCGAGCGCGCCCGGCACAACGCCGAGGCCGAGGTCGAGATCCTCGAATCGCTCGAGACGTTCCCCTCGACGCTGCCCGCACGCCGCGAATCGTCCTACGCGAGCTGGGTGTCCGTTTCGGTCGGCTGCAACAACACCTGCACCTTCTGCATCGTCCCCGCCCTGCGCGGCAAGGAACGCGACCGGCGGCCCGGCGAGATCCTCGCCGAGGTCGAGGCGCTCGTCGCCGAGGGCGTGCTCGAGGTCACCCTGCTCGGCCAGAACGTCAACTCCTACGGCGTCGAGTTCGGCGACAGGCTGGCGTTCGGCAAGCTGCTGCGCGCGTGCGGCGCCGTCGACGGCCTGGAGCGCGTCCGGTTCACCTCACCGCACCCGGCGGCGTTCACCTCCGACGTCATCGACGCCATGGCCGCGACCCCGAACGTCTGCCACCAGCTGCACATGCCGCTGCAGTCCGGCTCCGACCGGGTGCTGCGCGAGATGAAGCGGTCCTACCGCTCGGCGCGCTTCCTGAACATCCTCGACGAGGTCCGCGCGGCCATGCCGGACGCGGCGATCACCACCGACATCATCGTCGGCTTCCCCGGCGAGACCGAAGAGGACTTCCAGGCGACGCTGGACGTCGTGGCGCAGGCCCGCTTCTCCAGCGCGTTCACCTTCCAGTACTCGAAGCGCCCGGGCACGCCGGCCGCGACGATGGACGGCCAGCTGACCAAGGAGGTCGTGCAGGAGCGCTACGACCGCCTGGTCGAGCTGCAGAACGCGATCTCCTGGGAGGAGAACAAGAAGATCGTCGGCCGCCGCGTCGAACTGCTCGTCGCCGCGGGCGAAGGCCGCAAGGACGCCGAGACGCAGCGCATGAGCGGCCGTGCCCGCGACGGGCGCCTGGTGCACTTCACGCCGACCGGCGCCCACGTCGATCGCGCGGTCCGCCCCGGTGACGTCGTCGAGACGACGGTCACCTACGCCGCACCGCACCACCTGGTGGCCGACGGCGACCTGCTGTCCCACCGCCGGACGCGCGCCGGCGACAACGCGGAGGCCGGGCTGCGGCCGAAGACGAGCGGCGTCACGCTGGGCCTGCCGGGCTTCGGTGCCCCGGCCGCCCAGCCCGAACCGGTGAGTGGGTGTGCGCTGTGACGGAGTCCCGGGGCAACGGCGAGCTGGCCGAGCTGGCGGCCGAGATCGACGAGGCGGGCGTGCAGGCGTCCCGCACCGTGGAGCTGGGCCGCCGCGGCTTCACCATCGCGGTGTTCACGTTCGTCCTGCTGATCTGCCAGATCCTCCCGTGGGTCGGCGACCACGCGGGCTGGCAGGTCCTGGCCGGCGAGGGCGGCGGCATCCCGCAGCTGTTCGCGGCGACGTCGACCGCGGTCGGCATCCTGGCCTCGGCGCTGGCCCTGGTGACGCGCCGCTGGTGGCTGTCCTGGGTCTGCGCGGCGGGCGGCTGGTTCGCCTCGGTGGACGGGCTGCTGGCGATCTGGTCGCAGCAGTCGTCCCACGCCCCCGGCTCCGCGGGCGGCGGCCCGGGGATCGGCATGGTGATCGCCTGGATCGCGATGATCTGCCTGGCGGTCTCGTGGATGCGCACGGCGTTCTCGCGCTCCTGAGAACCGGTGGGGACCGGGTTCAGCCGACTCGCAGGGTGAGGGTGCTGGCCGAGTAGGCCGCGGCGTAGAGCGTGGTCTCGGGGTGGAAGAGCCGCAGCGAGACGGTGGCGCTCAGGCTGAAGCTGAGGCTCACGGAGAAGTTCCCGTTCGGCCGGCAGGTGGTGTCGGCGATGTTCACCCAGGCGCCGGCCTGCAGCTGCTGCACGATGACGGCCTCGACGCTCTGGTCGGTGCGGGCCGCGTCGAGCACCTGCAGGTTGCCCTTGAGGTCGACCTTCTCGTTGACCTTGACGTGGTCCTTGCCGAGCTTCCCGTCGACCTTCACCTTCCCTTTGCCCGCTTCGACGGCGGAGGAGAGCGGAGCGGCCCCGGCGGGAGCGGCGAGCGCGGGCGCAAGTCCGGCGAGGGCGACGCTGAGCGCCAGAGCAGTGAGGATTTTGCGCGGTGTGCTGATCATGATTCGGAGTGGACCACCGAGAGCGGACCGCCCGCGCGCGGTGCCCCCCGGTCGAGGTGCGGACCGAACCTCTTCGGGTGTTTCGGCTTGCACCGGGACAGCAAAAGGCCGCATCCGGGAACGCGGAGTTCCCGGATGCGGCCTTCAGTACCTTCAGCGGTCGGCGACCGCCGCTTCCGCGGCCTGCAGCCACTCACGCCACTGAGCCGCCTGCTCGTCGGCCTTCTTGGCCCGCCGCTCGTCCCCGGCCGCCCGTGCCTTGGCCGCCTGCGACTCGAACTGCTCCACCCGCTCCCGGAACTGCGCGGCGCGGGCCTGGGCCTCCGGGTCCGTCTTCCGCCACCGCGAGTCCTCGGCCGCCTTGACCGTGTCCTGGACCGCCTTCAGCCGGCCGTCCAGCTCGCGGATGCGCTCGCGGGGGACCTTGCCGATCTCGTCCCACTGCTCCTGGATGCGCCGCAGTGCGCTCTTGGCCGCCTCCAGGTTCGCGGCCGCGTCGATCTTCTCGGCCTCGACCAGCAGCTCTTCCTTGCGCGCCGCGTTCTGCGAGAACTCCGCGTCGCGCTCGGAGAACACCGCCGACCGGCGGGCGAAGAACTTGTCCTGCGCCGCGCGGAACCGCTGCCACAGGGCCTCGTCGCTGTCCTTCGGCGCGCGGCCGGCGGCCTTCCACTCGGTCATCAGGTCCTTGTAGCGGCCCGCGGTGTCGCCCCAGTCCTCGGACTCGCTGATGGCCTCGGCCTCGGCGATGAGCTCTTCCTTGCGCTGCTTGGCCGACGCGCGCTGCTTGTCCAGCTCGGCGAAGTGCGAGCCGCGGCGGCGGTTGAACGCCTCGCGGGCCTTCGAGAACCGCTTCCACAGCTCGTCGTCGGTCTTGCGGTCGACGCCCTTGACCGTCTTCCACTCGTCCAGGATCGTGCGCAGCCGGTCGCCCGCCGCCTTCCACTGGGTGGAGTCGGCGGCGATCTTCTCGGCCTCCTCGGCCAGCGCCTGCTTGCGCGCGACCGCCGCCGCCCGTGCCTCCTCGCGCTCCGCCTTCGCGCTGGCCAGCGCCTTCTCGGCGTGCCCGATGACGTACTCCAGCCGCGCGGCGAGCGCGGCCAGGTCGCCGACCACGGCCGCCTCGGCCAGGCCGTCGCGGATCTGGGTGGCGCTCGACAGCGCGTGCTTCGGGTCGCCCGCCCCGGAGATCAACCGGGTCTCCAGCAGCTCGACCTCGGTGCGCACGTCGTCGAAACGGCGCGCGTAGTGCACCAAGCCCTCGTCGGGGCTGCCGGCCTGCCAGACGCCGACGGCGCGCTCGCCCTCGGCGGTGACGACGTAGACGGTTCCCTCGTCGTCGATCCGGCCCCAGGTCGACGGGGTGGGTTCGGCGGGCGGCACGGGCGGGGCGGCGTGCCCGGCGTGCAGCGCGTGCGGCACCGGGTGCGGGGCCGGGGTACCGGTGGAAGTGTTCTCCTGGGCCATCGCAGGCTCCTTATCGCCTGTACGCCCGCGGGTGCGGGCGCCCCGCCGCGAAGCGGGGCCGGGTAATGCGGTCGTCACGGGCCGTGCTCGGATGCTACGGCCCCACGCGGCATTCAAGCAGCTCAGCGCGCACCGTGGTACTGGATGGGCCACCTGAAGCTCGTGATCCTACTTCCGGTGGACGCTCTCGATCGGCCCGCAGGTATCGTCAGCCGCCGTGAACAGCCCCGTCGTCCCGCTCGCGGTGGTCGGGCCGACGGCCACCGGCAAGACCGCGCTGGCCGTGGACCTGGCCCGCGAACTCGGCGGCGAAGTCGTCAACGCCGACGCGATGCAGCTCTACCGGGGCATGGACATCGGTACCGCCAAGGCCACCGAGGCCGAGCGCCGCGGCGTCCCCCACCACCTGCTCGACGTGCTGGACGTGACCGAGACGGCGTCCGTCGCGGCCTACCAGCGGCACGCGCGGGCCGAGATCGAGCGGCTGCTGGCCGCCGGCCGGGTCCCGGTGCTGGCCGGCGGCTCCGGCCTCTACGTCCAGGCCGTGCTCGACGACCTGCGGTTCCCCGGCACCGACCCGGCCGTCCGGGCCCGGCTCGACGCGGAGGCCGAGCGGCTCGGCACGCCCGCGATGTACACCCGCCTGGGTGAACGCGATCCGGTGGCCGCCGCCAAGATCCTGCCCACCAATACCCGCCGGATCGTGCGCGCCCTCGAGGTCATCGAGATCACCGGCGAGCCCTTCTCGGCGAACCTGCCGAAGCCGGGGCCCGCCCGCTACGGCACGGTCGTCCTCGGCGTCGACCGCGCGCCCGAGGAGCTCGACGAGCGCGTGAACGAGCGCGTCGGGCGGATGTTCGAGGCCGGGCTGGTCGGCGAAGTGCGCGAACTGGAGAAGCGGGGCCTGCGCGAGGGGAAGACGGCGTCGCGGGCGCTCGGCTACCAGCAGGTGCTCGCCGAGCTCGCCAGCGACGGCGACTTCGAGGCGGCCGCCGCGGCAACGGCGCAGGCCACCCGGCGCTTCGTGCGGAAGCAACGGTCCTGGTTCCGCCGTGACCAGCGGATCCTCTGGTTCGACGGCGCCGATCCCGGGCTGGCCGCGCGCGTCCTGGATACCCTGGGCCGGTAATCTGGCGCCATGGGCGGAATCGAGTTCCTCAAGGGGCACGGCACGCAGAACGACTTCGTGCTGCTCCCCGATCCGGCGGGCCGCCTCGAGCTGACCGAGGCGAGGGTCGCCGCGCTGTGCGACCGGCGGCGCGGCCTCGGGGCCGACGGCGTGCTGCGCATCGTGCGCGCCGCCGAGCTCGGCGAGCCGTCCGCGGGCGAGTGGTTCATGGACTACCGCAACGCCGACGGGTCGATCGCCGAAATGTGCGGCAACGGCGTGCGCGTGTTCGCCCGCCACCTGGTCGACACGGGCCTCGCCGCCGAAGGCGAGTTCGTCGTCGGCACCCGCGCCGGCGACCGCCCGGTGGTGGTGCACCCGGACCGCTCGGTGACCGTCCAGATGGGACCGGCGACGATCACCGGCACTTCGGTCACCGTGGTGGCGGGCCGCCCGTTCTCGGGGGTGGCGGTCGACGTCGGCAACCCGCACCTGGTGTCGCTGCTCGACGACGACGTGGCCGGCCTCGACCTGCGCGACCAGCCCGACTTCGACCACGACGTGTTCCCGCACGGCGTGAACCTCGAGTTCATCAACTGCCTCGGCGAGGGCGCGCTGCGGATGCGCGTGCACGAGCGCGGCGTCGGCGAGACGCGGGCCTGCGGCACGGGCACGGTCGCGGCGGTGGCGGCCGCGTTCCACCTGGCAGGCACCGACACCGGCAAGTCCACTGTGGACATCCCGGGCGGCCGGGTGGAGGTCACGGTGTCGCGCGGCGCGTCGACGCTGTCCGGCCCCGCCGAGATCGTCGCGCGCGGAGAGATCGACGAAGCCTGGTGGGCCGCCGCCGGTTCGTGACCGGGGCGGCCCCCTCGTCAGACCTTCGCCTCGACCGCGAACTCGCCTTCGCGCTTCTCCGCCGACGTGATCGTGCCCGCGATCAGGATGTCCGGCTCGATCTGCCCGAACCGCGCCAGCAGGTCCGCCGGGCCGGTCACGGTGAGCGTCTCGACCGCGGACCGCATCGACACCTTCGCGTCCGTCTTCGCCCGGCGCACCGCCGCGATCACCTGGCTCGCCAGCGCCAGCAGCTCCGGGTCACCGTCGACGCCGGCCGGAGCGGGCCAGGCGGCCCGGTGCACCGACCCGGCCTGCCACCACGACCAGACCTCCTCGGTCGCGAACGGCAGGAACGGCGCGAACAGCCGCAGCACCGCCGACAACGCCGTCACCAGCGCGACCTGGGCCGAAGTGGCGGCAGCAGGACCGCTGTCGCCGTACGCGCGGCCCTTCACCAGCTCGACGTAGTCGTCGCAGAACGTCCAGAAGAACGTCTCGGTCACCTGCAGTGCCCGTGCGTAGTCCGACGCCTCCAGCGCCGCGGTCGCCGAAGAGACGACCGCCGAAAGCGACGCCAGCAGCGCCCGGTCCAGCGGCTCCGAGGCGACCGCGGATGCAGAAGGCACGCCGAGGCCGAGCACGAACCGGCTGGCGTTGAGCAGCTTCGTCGCCAGCCGCCGCCCGACCTTCATCTGGCCCTCGTCCACCGCCGTGTCGACGCCCGGGCGCGCGCTCGCCGCCCAGTACCGCACGGCGTCCGAGCCGAAGCGCTCCAGCAGGTCCAGCGGCGTGATCACGTTGCCGATCGACTTCGACATCTTCTTGCGGTCGGGGTCGAGCACCCAGCCCGCGATCGACGCCTCCCGCCACGGCAGCACGCCGTGCTCCAGCTCCGCGCGCACCGCCGTCGAGAACAGCCAGGTGCGGATGATCTCGTGCGCCTGCGGCCGCAGGTCCATCGGGAAGACGCGCTCGAACAGGTCGTCGTCGAGGCTCCACCGGCCGACGATCTGCGGGGTCAGCGACGACGTCGCCCACGTGTCCATCACGTCGGGGTCGGCCACGAACCCGCCCGGCACCCCGCGCTGCTCCTCGGTGAAGCCCGGCGGGACGTCGCTGCTCGGGTCCACCGGCAGGGTGTCCGGCAGCAGCCGCGCGTCGTAGTCGGGCTCGCCCCGGTCGTCGAGGCGGTACCAGAGCGGGATCGGCACGCCGAAGAACCGCTGGCGGCTGATCAGCCAGTCGCCGGTCAGGTTTTCCACCCACGACGAGTACCGGACGCGCATGTGCTTCGGCACCCAGTTCAGCTCTTCGCCGCGGGTGAGCATCTTCTCCCGGAAAGCGGTGTCGTTCCCGCCGTTGCGCAGGTACCACTGCCGGCTCGCGACGATCTCCAGCGGCTTGTCGCCCTTTTCGTAGAACTTCACCGAGTGCGTGATCGGCCGCGGTTCCCCGTGCAGCGCCCCGGCTTCGCGCAGCAGGCGGACCATGATTTCGCGTCCCGTGTGGACGGTCTTGCCCACCAGCGGCGCGTAGGCGTCCGCAGGAACCCCGGACGGCGCGTCGGCCAGGAACCGGCCGTCGCGGCCCAGCACCACCCGCGTGGCCAGCCGCAGCTCCCGCCACCACGTGACGTCGGTGGTGTCGCCGAACGTGCACACCATCGCGATCCCGCGGCCCTTCTCCGGGTCCGCGAGGTGGTGCGCCACGACGGGCACCTCGACGCCGAACACCGGCGTCGTCACGGTCTTCCCGAAGAGCGGCTTGAAGCGGTCGTCGTCCGGGTGGGCCACCAGGGCGACGCACGCGGGCAGCAGCTCCGGCCGGGTCGTCGCGATCACGACGTCGGCGCCGTCCGGCCCGGTGAACGCGAGGTCGTGGAAGGCACCCGGGCGTTCGCGGTCCTCCAGCTCGGCCTGGGCGACGGCGGTGCGGAACGAGACGTCCCACAGCGTCGGCGCTTCGGCCTGGTAGGCCTCGCCGCGTTCGAGGTTGCGCAGGAACGCGCGCTGCGAGATCAGCCGTGAGTCGTGCCCGATCGTCTGGTAGGTCATCGTCCAGTCGACCGACAGCCCGAGCTGCCGCCACAGCTGCTCGAAGGCCTTTTCGTCGGTCACGGTCAGGGTTTCGCACAGCTCGACGAAGTTGCGCCGCGAGATCGCGACGACGTCCTTGCCCGGCTTCTCCGGCGGCCGGAACCCCGGGTCGTAGGGCAGCGACGGCTCGCAGCGGACGCCGAAGTGGTTCTGCACCCGGCGTTCGGTCGGCAGGCCGTTGTCGTCCCAGCCCATCGGGTAGAAGACCTCGAGCCCGCGCATCCGCTTGAACCGCGCGAGGACGTCGGTGTGGGTGAAGGAGAAGACGTGCCCGATGTGCAGCGACCCGCTGACCGTCGGCGGGGGAGTGTCGATCGAGTAGATCTCGTCCCGGGTCTTCGTCCGGTCGAAGCGGTAGGCACCGGTGGACTCCCATACGGGTACCCACTTGGCCTCCAGACCGTCGACACCGACCTTGTCCGGGACTCGTGGGCGCTCGTACGGAGTATTCATGAAGCAACTCTAGGCGGCGGCGGAAGCGCTTTTCGCTTCGGTCGGCAGGTCCCGCATGTGCCGCAACGGCGAGCAAACCACCCACAGCACCGAGGCCACCTCGCCTGCCACCGCCACCCACATCGCGCCGCGCAGCCCGAGCCCTTCGCCCAGCGCGCCGCCCAGCAGCCCGCCGATCGGGAGCGTGCCCCAGACCACGAACCGCGCGCTCGCGTTCATCCGGCCGAGCAGCCGGTCCGGGCAGATCGCCTGCCGGTAGGAGACGGCGGCGACGTTGTAGACGACGATCCCGAACCCGCCGACGGCCGTGCCGAGCCCGGCCAGGCCGAGCCGCCAGTCCGGCGCGGCCAGCGGGGTCAGCAGGTAGCCGGGCCAGGTGAGCAGCGGGACGAGCCAGATGGTGCGGGCCTGCCCGATCTGCCGGGTGAGCGCCCCGGAGCAGAGCGCGCCGACGATCCCGCCCGCGCCGCCCACGGCCAGCATCACGCCGACCGCCGCCGGCGCCAGTCCGACCGTGCGCGTCAGGAACAGCACTTCGACCGCGGTGAAGGCGCCGCCGAAGAGGTTCGCCGTCGCCGTCGTGCCCACCGTCGCCCGCAGCGGCTTGTCGGAGAAGACGAACCGCAGCCCTTCGGCGATCTGCGGCAGCAGCCGGGCGTGCGGAGTCCGCTCCGGCTCGGGTTCGACCGCGCGGATCCGCAGCAGGCACAGCGCCGACGTCAGGTAGCCGAACGCGGTGACGAGCACGGTGTTCGCCGCGCTGATCAGCTGGACCAGCACCCCGGCGCCGCTCGGCCCGGCGATCTGCGCGACCGACTGGACGGCCTGCAGCTTCGCGTTGCCCTCCAGCAGGTGCTCCCGGCCGACGAGCGAGGGCAGGTACGACTGGTAGGCGACGTCGAAGAACACCGTCGCCGCGCCCACGAGCAGCACGACCACCATCAGCTGGGCGAGCGTCAGCACCCCCGCCCACCAGGCGAGCGGCACGCTCGCCAGCAACGCGAAGCGGACGAAGTCGGCGGTGAGCATGACCCGGCGGCGCCGCAGCCGGTCCACCCACACCCCGGCGGGCAGGCCGATCAGCAGGAACGCGAGCGTCTGAGCCGCGGTGAGCAGGCCCATCTCGAACGGCGTCGCGGCCAGCGTCACGGCCGCGAGCAGCGGGATGGCGGTGTACCCGACGGTCGTGCCGAACTGGCTCGCCGTGTCGCCGGCCCAGAGCTTCCTGAAGTCGGCGTGGCGGAAGAGTGACCCCCTGTGCATGGTCCCCGAGTCTGGCCCGAGTGATTGGAAAGTGTCAATCACTGTTCGCTCTAAGCTGTCCCGCGTGCCCCCCGAGAAACGACGTCCCGCGACCGAAGCCGAGGCCGCCGCGCTGGCCTCCGGAATACGGCTGCGCATCATCAGGTTGACCTTCTCGGAGGCGCTGACGAACAAGGAGCTTGCCGAAAGGCTGGGCCGGGACCCCGCGACGACCCTGCACCACGTGCGGAAACTCGTCGAGACCGGCTTCCTCGCCGCGCAGCCGCCGCGCCGCGGTACCCGGGGCGCCAAGGAAATTCCGTATCTTTCGACGGGACTTTCGTGGACACTCGACTCATGCGGTGACAAGGGCTTGGACCAGGCGATGCTCGAGGCGTATCTGGCCGAGATCGCCGAGACCGGTTTCGACGGCGTGCACCAGACACGCCTCGTCGTCCAGGTGGCCCCTGAGGAGCGGGCGGAGCTGGAAACGCGGCTCAACGCCCTGCTCGAGGAGTTCCGCGCGCGCCCCAGCCGTCCCGGCGCCGAGCGCACCGCGATCTACCTCGCCACCTATCCCAGCACGTAAAAGTTCGGTTCCCGCGGCGAATCGTGGGAACATGGAGGCACGATGACAGAACTGACACACACCGAAGACCACGACGACGACCTGTACGACGGCGACCCGTCGACAGGCGAAATGGAGCTCGAGGACCGGGCGTCGCTGCGCCGGGTCAGGGGACTGTCCACGGAGCTGGACGACGTCACCGAGGTCGAGTACCGGCAACTGCGGCTCGAGCGCGTCGTGCTGGTCGGCGTGTGGACCGAGGGCACGGCCCTGCAGTCCGAGGCGTCGCTGGCCGAGCTGGCGCGCCTGGCCGAGACAGCGGGCTCGGAGGTCCTCGAAGGCCTCATCCAGCGGCGGGCCAAGCCGGACCCGGCCACCTACATCGGCTCGGGCAAGGTGCGGGAGCTGCGGGACATCGTCGGCTCCACCGGCGCCGACACGGTGATCTGCGACGGCGAGCTCTCGCCGGGCCAGCTGCGGCAGCTCGAGGAGAAGGTCAAGGTCAAGGTGATCGACCGGACCGCCCTGATCCTCGACATCTTCGCCCAGCACGCCCGCTCGAAGGAGGGCAAGGCGCAGGTCGAGCTGGCCCAGCTGCAGTACCTGATCCCGCGACTGCGCGGGTGGGGTACGTCGCTGTCCCGGCAGGCCGGTGGCCGCGCCGGTGGCGCGAACGGCGGCGTCGGCCTGCGCGGTCCCGGTGAGACCAAGCTCGAGACCGACCGGCGGCGGATCAACAAGCGCGTGGCGAAGCTGCGCCGGGAGATCGCGGCCATGGACACCATCCGCGAGACCAAGCGCGGGCGGCGGCTGGCCAACGAGGTGCCCAGCGTGGCGATCGTCGGCTACACCAACGCCGGCAAGTCGAGCCTGCTCAACGCGCTGACCGGGGCCGGGGTGCTGGTGGAGGACGCGCTGTTCGCCACCCTCGACCCGACCACCCGGCGCGCGCAGACGCCGGACGGCCGCGGCTACACGCTGACCGACACCGTCGGGTTCGTGCGGCACCTGCCGCACCAGCTGGTGGACGCGTTCCGCTCGACGCTGGAGGAGGCCGCCGACGCGGACCTGCTCGTGCACGTGGTGGACGGGTCCGACCCGGCGCCCGAGGAGCAGGTCAGCGCGGTGCGCGAGGTGCTCGGCGAGATCACCCGCAAGCGCAAGGAACCGCTCCCGCCGGAGCTGCTGGTGATCAACAAGATCGACGCGTCCGACGACGTCAGCCTGGCCCGGCTGCGGCACGCGCTGGCCGGGTCGGTCCAGGTCTCGGCCCGGACCGGAGCGGGCATCCCGGAGCTGGTCGAGGTGATCGCCGACCGCCTGCCGCGGCCGGAGGTCACGGTCGAGGTCCTCGTGCCCTACTCGCGCGGCGAGCTGGTCGCGCGGGCGCACGCGGACGGCGAGGTCCTCGAAGAGGAGCACGCCGAGGACGGCACGCGCCTGCTGGTGCGGGTCCGCCCGGAGCTCGCGGCGGCTTTGCGCGAGTTCGAGACCAACTCGACCCGGGCCTGACACGTCTCCGTAGTGTGCGACCGGAGCGGTCGCACACTACGGAGGTGGCTGGGTGCGCTGGATGGTCGCGGTCGCGACGGTGTTCGTGGGGCTGCTGAGCGGGCCGGTTCCGGCTTCGGCGGCACCGCCGGCACCGGAGACGCTGTGCACGGTGAAGGACTCCCGGCTCAACGAGCTTTCCGGCCTGGTTTCCGACGGTGCCAAGCTCTACGCGATCAACGACGGCGGCACCAAGGTCCAGGTGTTCGTCCTCGGGCGCGACTGCAAGGTCCAGAAGGTCCTGACCGACAAGACGGACCCGTTCGACGTCGAGGACCTGGCCCGCACCGCGGACGGAACGCTGTGGCTGTCCGACACGGGTGACAACGAGAAGGGGCGGCTGACGGTCGCCCTGCTGGAGCTGAGCCCGGCGGGCAAGCTGACCCTGCACCGGCTCACCTACCCCGACGGCCAGCACGACACCGAAGCGCTGATCATGGACAAGGCGGGCACGCCGTACCTGATCACCAAGGACATCCTCGGCGAGGCCCGGGTGTACCGGCCGTCGGGCCCCCTGGCCAGCCCCGGGCCGACCAACCTGGAGAAGGTCGGCACGGTGAAGATCGCCGCGACGGACACTCAGGGCGGTCCGGTGGGCTCGATCGGCTCGGTCCTGGTGACGGGCGGCGCTTCGACGGCCGACGGCAGTGTCGTGGCGCTGCGGACCTACACGGACGCTTACCTGTACGCCGCTCCGGACGGGGACGTCCTGGCCGCGTTGCAGCGCAACCCGGTGCGGATCCCGTTGCCGGCGGAGAAGCAGGGCGAGGCGCTCGCGTTCGACCCGGACGGGACGCTGATCTCGGGCGGCGAAGGCGTGGGCGAGCCCCTCCGCACGGTGCGGGGCGCGGCGGCTCTGGCCGCGCAGTCCGGCGCACCGGCGGAGGGAACGACCTCGGCCGGCGCGAACGCGCCGTCCGGCTCGGCGGGGGACGGGGCCGGGCTCCCCGTCCTGCCTGCCGCCGGGATCACGCTCGCGGTGATCGGCCTCGGCTGGTTCGGCTTCACCAAGCTGCGCCGCCGAGCCCGCCGCTGACCTTCGGCTCCCCACGGCCGAAGATCATCCGATCCAGTGAATCTTCCGGGCCGTGCGAAAGCCCGGGAGTGATCTTCTAAAGACGTCGCAGGACTGCGACGACCTTGCCGAGCACCGTGGCGTCGTCGCCGGGGATCGGCTCGTACGCCTCGTTGTGCGGCATCAGCCAGATGTGGCCGCCCTTGCGTTTGAACGTCTTGACCGTGGCCTCGCCGTCGATCATCGCCGCGACGATCTCGCCGTTGTCCGCGTCCGGCTGCTGCCGGACCACGACCCAGTCGCCGTCGGTGATGGCCGCGTCGATCATCGAGTCACCGGTGACCTTCAGCAGGAACAGCTCGCCCTCGCCGACGATCTCCCGCGGCAGCGGGAAGACGTCCTCGATGGCCTGCTCGGCCAGCACCGGGCCGCCGGCGGCGATCCGGCCGACCAGCGGCACGTACGCCGCTTTCGGCATGACCGGCTGCTGGTCCATCTCGATGCCCATGGGGTTGTCGTCGGTCGCCGAGAGGACGCCGACCGCGCGCGGGCGGTTCGCGTCCCGCCGCAGGTAGCCCTTGCGCTGCAGGGCGCGCAGCTGGTGCGAGACCGACGACGTCGAGGTCAGCCCCACCGCTTCGCCGATCTCGCGGACGCTCGGCGGGTAGCCGAACCGGCTCACCCACGAGCGGATCACGTCGAGCACCTGCTGCTGGCGGACGGTGAGGGTCTCGTCCACGTCGTACACCTCGGGCATGGCGTGCACCTTGCCCGAGCCGCCGGGGGACCCACTGGTCCTGCCCGCCTTGTTCTCCTTCGCCACTGCGTTGCCTCCCAGACGTTCGCTGCACGTATCCGCACGCCGGCCGCCGCCCGCCGGGTGCGGGCAGGCTCGCCGGCGGCATCTGCCCGGCAGATGCCCTGGTCACCGACGTTAGCCCCCGGGCACGACGATTTCAAACATCTGTTCGATCGACACGCCGTGTCCGCTCGATTTTGTCGGTGGCAGGTGGTAGACCTTCGCACGGGCGTTCGATAGAACGCCTGTTCGACCTTGATCCACGGGCCTCCCGGTCCGGGAAACGGGCGGACACAGGGTTTCGAGGAGGTTCGGATGTCCATTCTGGCCGAACGCGGACACGTTCGCCCGGCGACCCCGGTCCCGGCGCCCCTCCGTCCCGTGCGCGTCCTGCGCGGTCGCCGCGGCGAGGTGCACCGCCCGCCGACGCGCGCGCGGGTCGTGGCGGGCCGCCGCCCGGCCGGCGCACCCTGCGCGGCGCCGCGGCGGGTGCCGGTGCGCTGGCCGTGGCTCGCCGCGCTCGCCGTCGCGAGCTGCCTGATGATCACCGGATTGGGTCTTTTGGGTGGCGGGATGTCCGGCGCTCCGGTGCCGGAGCGGACCGCGACGGTGTCCGTGGAGCAGGGCGACACGCTCGCCTCGCTGGCCGCGCGATTCGCGCCGGACAGTGAGCCTGGCGCGGTTGTCGCCCGGATCAAGGAGCTGAATCGCCTGGACCAGGCCGTTCTGGTGCCCGGACTGCCGCTGACGGTCCCGGTCGCCGACCCGGCCGCCGCGCCCGCACCCTGATCCGCCCGGGCCGTCAACCGCACTCACCCGGGCGTGCGCCGCGCCCGGCGTGCCGCTTGCGCACGCACCTCTCGAGTTCTACCCTTCGCCGCTATATGTAGTAGTTACACCGCTGTAGTTGGTCCACAGGTTGGGGTAGACTGGGCAGCAGTTGTCCACAGCTGGTCGGCTCTTACCCACCGGATGTCCACAAAACGATCACCAGGTGCAGGGGTGCATGGTGGCCGTGGGGGGCGTCGACCGGGGCGGCCGACTTGGAGGGGAAGGTGATCGGCGGATGCGGTGCCCGTTCTGCCGGCATGCGGACTCTCGGGTCGTCGACTCCCGAGAGGTGGATGAAGGCCAGGCGATCCGCAGGCGGCGCTCGTGCGCGTCGTGCGGGCGCCGGTTCACGACGTCGGAGACGATGGTGCTCGCCGTCGTCAAGCGGTCCGGGGTCACCGAACAGTTCAGCCGGGACAAGGTGGTGAGCGGCGTCCGCCGCGCCTGCCAGGGCAGGCCGGTCGACGACGACGCGCTGCAGCAGCTCGCGCAGCGCGTGGAGGAGTCGATCCGCTCCGCCGGGCTGGCGGAGATCCCGAGTCACGAGGTCGGCCTGGCCATCCTGGGCCCGCTGCGTGAGCTCGACGGGGTCGCCTACCTCCGGTTCGCCAGTGTCTACCGCTCCTTCTCGTCGGTCGAAGACTTCGAGAAGGAGATCGCCGACCTCCGTGAGGCCATGGCGGGTGCTGCTGCCCAGAAGGACAGCGATCAGCGCGAAGACGGCGACTGAGCCGTCCCGCTGCGGGAGAGGGTTCAACCGATGACGGAAACCGTGGGAACGGGGGCCCGCGCGGCCGCCGGCAAGAAGGGCAAGGCCGCCGGCGGGCTGAGCGTGCAGCGCGTCTTCACGACCGAGGGGCAGCACCCGTACGACCAGGTGACCTGGGAGCAGCGGGACGTCGTCATGACGAACTGGCGCGACGGCTCGGTCAACTTCGAGCAGCGCGGCGTGGAGTTCCCCGAGTTCTGGTCGGTCAACGCCACCAACATCGTCACCAGCAAGTACTTCCGCGGTGCTGTCGGCAGCCCCCAGCGCGAGCGCAGCCTCAAGCAGCTCATCGACCGGGTGGTGCACACCTACGTCAAGGCCGCGCGCGACCACGGCTACTTCGCCACGCCGCAGGACCTCGAGATCTTCGAGCACGAACTCACCTGGATGCTGCTGCACCAGGTCTTCAGCTTCAACTCCCCGGTCTGGTTCAACGTCGGCACGCCGTCGAAGCAGCAGGTCTCGGCGTGTTTCATCCTCGCCGTCGACGACACGATGGAGTCGATCCTCAACTGGTACCGCGAAGAGGGCCTGATCTTCAAGGGCGGCTCGGGCGCCGGGCTGAACCTCTCCCGCATCCGCTCCTCGAAGGAGCTGCTCACCTCCGGCGGCACCGCGTCCGGCCCGGTCTCGTTCATGCGCGGCGCCGACGCGTCCGCGGGCACCATCAAGTCCGGCGGCGCCACCCGGCGCGCGGCGAAGATGGTCGTGCTCGACGTCGACCACCCCGACATCGAGGAGTTCATCCAGACCAAGGCGCGCGAAGAGGAGAAGATCAAGGTCCTCCGCGACGCCGGGTTCGACATGGACCTCTCCGGCGCGGACATCTCCTCGGTGCAGTACCAGAACGCGAACAACTCGGTGCGCGTGTCCGACGAGTTCATGCAGGCGGTCGAGAACGGCACCGACTTCGGCCTGCGCGCCCGGCTCACCGGCGAGGTCATCGACCGCACCGACGCGAAGAAGCTCTTCCGCACACTGGCGCAGGCCGCGTGGGAGTGCGCCGACCCCGGCATCCAGTACGACGGCACGATCAACGACTGGCACACCTGCCCGGAGTCGGGCCGGATCACCGCGTCGAACCCGTGCAGCGAGTACATGCACCTGGACAACTCCAGCTGCAACCTCGCGTCGCTGAACCTGCTCAAGTTCGTCACGCCCGAGGGCACCTTCGACGCGCCGCTGTTCGCCCGCGCCGTCGAGTTCGTCATCACGGCGATGGACGTCTCGATCTGCTTCGCGGACTTCCCGACCGAGCCGATCGCCGACACCACGCGGAAGTTCCGCCAGCTCGGCATCGGCTACGCCAACCTCGGCGCGCTGCTGATGGCGCTGGGCCACGCGTACGACTCCGACGGCGGCCGCGCGCTCGCGGCGGCGATCACGTCGCTGATGACGGGCGTGTCGTACCGGCGTTCGGCCGAGATGGCCCAGGTCGTCGGCGCGTACGAGGGCTACGCGCGCAACGCCGAAGCGCACCAGCGCGTGATGCGCAAGCACGCGGCGGCGAACGAGCTCGTCCGCACCTACCACTCGAACGACGCTGCCGTCCGCGCGCTGGCGACGGCGGAGTGGCAGAAGGGCATCGACATCGGCGTCAAGCACGGCTGGCGCAACGCGCAGGCGTCGGTGCTCGCGCCGACCGGCACCATCGGCTTCATGATGGACTGCGACACCACCGGGATCGAGCCGGACTTCTCGCTGGTGAAGTTCAAGAAGCTCGTCGGCGGCGGCTCGATGCAGATCGTCAACCAGACGGTGCCCCGCGCGCTGGAGGCGCTGGGCTACCCGGGCGAGCAGGTCGAGGCGATCGTCGAGTACGTGGCGCAGAACGGCCACGTCGTCGACGCGCCGGGGCTGCGTCCCGAGCACTACGAGGTGTTCGACTGCGCGGTCGGCGAGCGCTCGATCGCGCCGATGGGGCACGTCCGGATGATGGCCGCGGTGCAGCCGTTCCTGTCCGGTGCGATCTCCAAGACGGTCAACATGCCGGAGTCGGCGACGGTCGAAGAGGTCGAGGAGATCTACTTCCAGGGCTGGAAGCTCGGCCTGAAGGCCCTCGCGATCTACCGCGACAACTGCAAGGTCGGCCAGCCGCTGTCGACGGCCAAGAAGTCCGCGGAGGCCGCCTCCGCCGAGCCGGAGAAGGTCGTCGAGTACCGTCCGGTCCGCAAGCGCCTGCCGAAGAAGCGCCCGAGCCAGACGGTGTCGTTCACGGTCGGCGGCGCGGAGGGCTACCTGACGGCGGGCTCGTACCCGGACGACGGTCTCGGCGAGATCTTCGTCAAGCTCGGCAAGCAGGGTTCGACGCTGGCCGGCGTGATGGACGCGTTCTCGATGTCGATCTCGGTCGGCCTCCAGCACGGCATCCCGCTCGAGTTCTACGTCTCGAAGTTCTCCAACCTGCGCTTCGAGCCGGCGGGCATGACGGACGACCCGGACATCCGCATCGCGACGAGCGTGATGGACTACCTGTTCCGCCGCCTGGCGCTGGACTACCTCCCGTACGAGAAGCGCTCCCAGCTGGGCATCCTCTCGGCGGACGAGCGATCGGCCGAGGTCGAGGCGACGTACGGCAACCCGGGCGTCGACCTGGAGGCCCTGCAGTCCACAGTGGACGCATCACCGGAGCCGCACGCGGACGAGCCGGAGCACCCCCACCGCGAAGCCCAGACGACGACGGAGCTGATGGAGCTCCGCCTCGGCAAGGCCGCGGACGCCCCGCTCTGCATGACGTGCGGCACGAAGATGCGCCCGGCAGGCTCGTGCTACGCCTGCGAAGGCTGCGGCGCGACCTCGGGTTGTAGCTGACGGTTTCCCGGCCGAGCCGGGCGGACACCCGCCCGGCTCGGCCTCCGGGTCAGCGCGCCAGAACCCGGTCCACCACCCCGGCGAACTCGTCCGGCTGCCCTCGCCAGGCGATGAAGTGGTCCGGGCGCACCAGCACCCCGCCGCCGCCCGCGATCCCGGTGGTGCGCAGCCATCCTTCGTCCTCGACGACGCGGACGTCGAAATCGTCCGTCCGTGGCCACTCGTGGCCGGGGCCGGTGAGCAGGGTGAGCCGCCGGCCGACCAGGTCCAAAGTGGACACGTCGTCGTCCAGCCACGTGTGTGGCACGCGGGAGCCGGGTGTTCCGTCCAGGATGACGTCCTCCGTGGACGGTAGTTCCGTCCGCGCACCGAGCACTGCCGCCGAGGCGTAGCGGTAGCCGAGGTGGACGATCGGGGCGTTGACCACGCCCGCCGCGGCGCGGGCGGCGGCTGCCACCGGCCCCTGTTCCCAGTGCAGCCGGGGATCTTCGAGCCGCCGCAACGCCTGGTCGAGCGCGAGTGCCGCCACCGGACGGCGTTCGGCTTCGTAGGTGTCCAGCAGCGCCGGGCCGGCCGAGCCGTCGAGGACCGCGGCCAGCTTCCACGCCAGGTTGTGCGCGTCGGCGATGCCGGTGTTTGCGCCGAACGCGCCGAGCGGCGGCACCGCGTGCGCCGCGTCGCCGGCCAGGAACACGCGGCCGGCGCGGAACCTGTCGGCCAGCAGCCCGCGCACCCGCCACGGCAGTGCGCTCAGCACCTCCACCGCCAGGTCCGGGTCGCCGACGGCGGCGCGGATCAGCGCGCGGCAGCGGTCCGGTGAGAACGCCTCCGCCGGCTCGTCGCCGAGTTCGGTGTGGAAGATCCAGTCCTTTTCGCCGTCGACGGTCACCAGCATCCCGGGTGACTCGGGCGTGGTGATCGTGCAGTTCGCGAAGTGGTGGCCCTTCGTGTACGTCGTCAGGTCGGCGCGGAAGAGGATGTTGAGCAGGGGCTGTCCGAGTGCGCCCGGCCCGGTCGTGCCGATGCCGAGTGCGGTGCGCACCTCGCTGCGGCCACCGTCGGCCGCGACCAGGTAGCTCGCGCGCACGGTTTGCCGGCCGTCCGGCCCGTCGAGCACCGCGGTGACGCCGGAGTCGTCCTGCTGCGCCGAGACGAGCGTGGTCGAGTACGCGACCGTGGCCCCGCGCTCCCGCGCCGCGCTCAGCAGCACCGCGTCGAGCCGGTCCTGCGGGCAGGTGCCGCGCAGCACGCCCGGGCTGAGCTCGCTCGCCGTGAGGTTCGGGCTGTTCGGCACGGCGGGCGGGGTGTCCGGCAGGTCCGCTGTCGCCAGGGTCGGGGCGGTGATCTTCCCGAGAGTGGCGGCTGCCCGGACGGCGACGGCCTCGACGTCGCCGTGGATCCCGGCCTGGCGGAAGAACTCCATGGTGCGGAAGCCGAGGCCGGTGGCGCGCGGGTGCGGGGACGGGCCGGCCGCGCGTTCCACGACGAGGGCGGAGACGCCGCGGTCGGCGAGGAAGAGGGCGGTGGACAGGCCGACGGTGCCCCCGCCGGCGATGAGGACCGGAATCATGCTGGAACCCCCAGTTGTGGCTACGGTGTACTCGCTACGGATACACCGTAGCCATTCGGGTACGATGTTCGCAACGGATGACGGGAGAACGACGATGGCCGACGAGCCGGCGCTGGTGTGGGCCAAGGAACGGCGCAGCCCGCGGCGCCAGGCGCCGGGGGCCGAGCAGATCGTGCGCACGGCGATCGCGATCGCCGACGCCGAAGGCCTCCCCGCGGTCTCGATGCGCCGGGTCGCGACGGACCTCGGCTCGGGCACGGCGTCGCTCTACCGCTACGTGGCGAGTCGCGACGAGCTGCTGGACCTGATGATCGACGAGGTGAAGGGCGCCGAGCACACCGAAATCACCGGCGACTGGCGAGCGGACCTGGCGAGCGTCGCCCACCAGGTCCGGCTGACGCTGCTGCGGCACCCCTGGCTGAGCGGCGAGCTCCCCGGCCGCCCGGCACTGGGAACGAACTCGCTGCGTCGCCACGAAGCCGCGCTGGCCGCAGCGGCCGGGCTGACCGCCGACATCACCTTGGCGGCGGGAGTGGTGGACACGGTGCTGGCGTACGTCTTCGGCACGGTCGCGCAGGAACTGGCGGAGCGGCAGGCCCAGCGCCGTTCCGGCCTGACGAAGGAGCAGTGGCAGGCGAGCGTGGGCCCGTACATCCGCGACGTCATCGCGAGCGGGCGGTACCCGCAGTTCACGCGCCGGGTGGTCGAGGGCGAAGAGTGGAGCGCGGAGCGGGTGTTCGAGTTCGGCCTGAACTGCGTCCTGGACGGCGTCGCGGCCCGGGCCGGCTGAAGCAATTCGGTGGTCGCCGGTGCCGTTCGGCACCTATCGTGCCGTCGAGGACAGCGAAGGGGGACAGCGGATGCGGCTCGCCGGCCAGGAGTGGCGGACGCTGGTCAGCACGGCGCGGCTGGACGGCCGCGACTACCGGGTGATCCGGCCGGCGCGCACGATCGCCCACGCGTCGCTGTCCGAACAGCGGTACGGGGCGCAGATGTCGGTCGACAAGGCTGCGACGGCGGACCTCGCGTGTGCGTGGTGGCTCGCGGCCCGGTCGCCGCACAGCATCGTCCACCTGCCGCTGCGGGCGAGCGCGTCGAGCTGCCGCGGTGAGCACGACGGCCGGACGCTCGATCTGGTGCTGCTGCACCACAGCCTCGGCTTTCCGGTGTCCCGCTGGAAGCGGCTCCGCGCGCGGCTGTCCGCGCCCGCCCCGCACCGGGTGACCCTGCCGCCGGGTGCCTTCCCGCCCGTGGACCACACGCCGCGGTGGCGACAGGATTTTCGTGACCACCTCCACTGGAAGATCGCCGCCGACACGCTGTTCCTCACCGGCGGTCGTCCGGCGTACGAATTCGAGGGCGAGACTGTGCGATCCCTGGCCGAAGACAGCCCCGCGCGCCTGGCCGAAAAGCCCGGCGCGCACTGCTGCGCGGAGATCGCCATAGGGCGCCGGAGCGCGTACCCGCGTCGCAACCCGATGGCGCTGCTGCACGTCGAGTGCTGCACCCGGCACTGGTGAGCTCACCGGATCTCCACGGAATCCGCCCCTCCGCTCCACAAGCACGCGGCATCATCGAACCGATGACGTACGCACACTGGCTCCAGGATTTCGAAACCGAGGCCGAACGCCGCCGGCAGCGCGAAGACCCGCCGTGGGCCCGGGGCGCGCACCTGCACCCCGACGTCGCCAAGAGCATCCAGCGGTTCCAGGTCGGCGAAGCCGGAGACGGCGCCAACCTCATCGCGAAAGCCGCCGGGGACGAAACCTACCTCGCGGCCGTCAAGCTCTTCGTCGCCGAGGAACAGAACCACGCCCGGATGCTCGGTCTGCTGCTCGGCGCCGGTGGGGTGCCGACGCTGGCGAGCCACTGGTCGGACACCGTGTTCGTCAAGCTGCGGCGGGCGCTCGGGCTGCGGCTGGAGCTCATGGTGCTGCTCATCGCCGAAGTCGTCGCCCTGCGGTACTACCGCGCCCTGCGGGACGGCACCGGCGACCCGCTGGTCACGCAGGTCGCCGCGCGGATCCTCGCCGACGAGGAGCGGCACGTGCCCTTCCACTGCCACCGGCTCGAGATCGCCTTCCGCACCCTGGGCAAGCCCGCCCGGGCCGCGGTGTTCGGCGCGTGGCGGATCCTGCTGCTCGGCGTCGCGGTCACCGTCGCCGCGGACCACGGCGCGGCCCTGAAGCGCCTCGGTGCCGGGCGGCTGGTCTTCGTCGCCGACGTGCTCACGGCGTTCGAGGCCGCCCTCGCGAGGATTCGCGGCGAGCGCCCCAAGGCGCCGTACGTCCCGAAGCGCGCCCGGCCACGCGGGCTCTTCTAAAGGAGCCCGGCCAGCTGCCGCAGCGTCGCGGTGATCCGCTCCACCGGCACCCCGCGCGACGTCTGGTGCAGGAACAGCTCGGGCGCCAGCGGGGCCAGCAGCACGTCGGCCAGGACGTCGGGGTCCGGTGCGCCCGCCGCCTCCGCCAGGACGCGGACGTGCGTGCGCCAGAAGCCGTACGCGCCCGTCGTGAAGCGTGAATGGCCCACCTCGGCGCCCAGCACCAGGGGCGCGTGCCGCGCGAGCAGCTCCACCATCGCCTCGTAGAACGCCGCCAGGCGGGCGGACGGCGGTGCGCCCGGGCCCAGCGGCGGGTCGCCGCGCAGCAGTGCCTCCTGCAGGCGGCGCTCGTGCTCGTCCAGCAGGGCCACGGCGATCGCCGCGCGGTCCGGGTAGCGGCGGTAGAGCGTTCCGCGGCCGACGCCGGCCGCCCGGGCGATGTCCTCCATCGTCACCTCGGCCGCGCCGCGGGCGGTGAACAGCTCCTCCGCCGCCGCGAGGATCTTCGCGCGGTTGCGGGCCGCGTCGGCGCGTTCGGGCATGTCGCCAGCCTAGGGAATATCCGGACGAGACGTCCAGTTAGCTCAAGTGGACACCGCGTCCACTTGAGGAGGAATCGTGCCCCACCTGCTGCACCTCGACTCCAGCGCCCGCCGCTCGTCGTTCTCGCGTGAGCTGTCCGCCCGGTACGCCGCCGGCTGGACCGGCACCCGGACCCACCGCGACCTCGCCGCCGATCCCGTCCCGGTGATCGGCGAGGCCTGGACCGAAATCTGCGACGCCCTGCTCACGCGGGGGATCACCGATCCCGCGCACTACGCCGACGTCGTCGAGACGCCGGCGCAGAAGAAGGCGTGGGCGATCGTCGAGCCGCTCCTGGCCGAGCTGCTCGAAGCCGATGTCGTCCTGATCGGCACGCCGATGTACAACTTCTCGATCCCGGCCGCCCTGAAGGCCTGGATCGACCAGGTGACGTTCCCGAAGATGTCCCTGCGCGGCAAGAAGTTCGTCATCGCCGGCGCCAGAGGCGGGACGTACGCGGCCGGAACGCCGCGAGCGCCGTTCGACCACCACGAGCGCTACCTGCGGGACTTCATCGCCGGGCACTACGACGTCGACGACGTCCGGTTCGTGCACGCCGAGCTGACCAACGCCCTGGTCGACCCGCACCTGGCCGCCCGCGAAGGCGAGCGGGTCGCTTCGCGCGAAGCGGCCCTGAAGGCGCTCTGATGGGCTGGGTGACGCTCGTCTTCGCCGGGCTCGTCGAAATCGCGTGGTCGCAGAGCATCAAGCCGACGGAGAACTTCACGCGGCCATGGCCGACGCTGCTGTGCTTCGTGCTCGGCGTCGCCGCGGTGTACCTGCTGTCACGCGCGATGGACACCGTCCCGGTGGGCACCGCCTACGCGGTGTTCACCGGGATCGGTGCCGTCGGCGCGATCGTGCTCGGCGTCGTCGTGACCAAGGACCCGCTGAGCGTCGGCCGGGTGGCCGCGCTGGCCCTGATCGTCGGCGGCGTCGTGCTCGCGCGGGTCACTTCGTGAGCTGCTCCCACAGGAACTCGAACACCAGCGCCCACTTGAAGGCCAGCTGCTCGTTGTCCGCCGCGGCGCCGTGGCCGCCCTCGATGTTCTCGTGATACCGGACGTCGTGCCCCTGCTCACGCATCCGCGCCACCATCTTGCGGGCGTGGGCGGGGTGCACGCGGTCGTCGCGCGTCGAGGTCACGAACAGCGACGGCGGATACGCCCGTCCACTGTGGACGTTCTGGTACGGCGAGTACTTCCCGATGAACCCCCACTCCGCGGCGTCGTCGGGGTCGCCGTACTCGGCCATCCACGACGCTCCCGCCAGCAGCAGGTGGTAGCGGCGCATGTCCAGCAGCGGCACCTGGCTGACGATCGCGCCGAACCGCTCCGGGTAGCGGGTCAGCATCACGCCCATCAGCAGGCCGCCGTTGCTGCCGCCCTGGATGCCGAGCTTGCCCGGGGTCGTGATGCCGCGCTCGACGAGATCCGCGGCCACCGCGGCGAAGTCCTCGTACACGCGGTGGCGCTCGGCCTTGATGGCCTGGGTGTGCCAGCCGGGCCCGTACTCGCCACCGCCGCGGATGTTCGCGACGACGTAGGTGCCGCCGCGGGCCAGCCAGGCGCGGCCGATCATCCCGCTGTAGGACGGCGTCAGCGAGACCTCGAAGCCGCCGTAGCCGGTCAGCAGCGTCGGGCCGCCTTCGGCGCCGGACGGCCGGACGACGAAGTACGGGATCTTCGTGCCGTCCTCCGACGTCGCGAAGTACTGCGCGACGCTCATGCCCGAAGCGTCGAAGAACGCCGGAGCCTGCTTCAGGGTCTCCACTTCTTCGCCGACGTGCCCGTAGCTGAGCGTCGACGGCTGGAGGAAGCCGCTGGAGTCGATCAGGTACTCGTCGCTGACGTCGGGGTCGGTGTCGAAGATGTCCGCGCTGCCGAACTCGGGGCCGCCGGCGAGGGGCTCGTCGGTCCAGGCGCCGGGGCCGGGCGTCAGCGTGCGCAGTTCGGTGCGGACGTCGCGCAGCGTGCCGAGCAGCAGGTGGTGGCGCGTCCAGGCCCAGTAGCTCAGCGAGGTGTGCTCGTCGGGGGTGAACAGCGTCGTGAAGTCCCGGTCGCCGGCCATGAAACTGTCGAAGAGGATCGCGATCAGCGAGCCGGCCGGGTGTTCGGTGCCGCCCACCGTCCACGCCGTCCGCGGCCGCACCAGCAGCCACTCGCGGTGCACGGACGCGCTCGCGTCGTCCGGGACGTCGATCTTGACCAGCCCGCCGGGCGTCTTCAGGTGCAGTTCCGAGCGGTAGAAGTCGATCGAGCGGCTGACGAAGTCGCGCTCGAAGCCCTCGGTCGGGTCGTGGGCGGCCCCGATCGAGACGTCGTCCGGCTTGCCCTCGAAGACCGTGACGGCTTCTTCGATCGAGGTGCCGCGGCGCCACTCCTTGGCCAGCCGCGGGTACCCGGAGCTGGTCAGTGAGCCCGGGCCGAAATCCGATCCGACGTAGACGCGGTCTTCGTCGATCCAGCCGATCCGGGTCTTCGCCTCCGGGAGCGTGAAGCCGTCTTCGACGAACTCGTGCGCGTCGAGGTCGAACTCGCGCACGACCGTGGCGTCCGCGCCGCCGCGGGACAGCTCGACCAGGCCACGCCGGTAGCCCGGCCGCAGCACGGTCGCACCCTGCCAGACCCAGTTCTCGCCCTCGGCCTCGGCCAGCGCGTCGACGTCGAGCAGCAGCTCCCACGCGGGCTCGGCCTGCCGGTAGGACTCCAGCGTCGTCCGCCGCCACAGGCCGCGCGGGTGGCTCGCGTCCTGCCAGAAGTTGTAGAGGAACTCGCCGCGTCGGCGCACGTAGGGGATCCGGTCGTCGGCGTCGAGCATCTCGCGCAGCTCGTCACGCAGTTCGGCGAACCGGGCGCCGGCGGTCAGCTCGGCCAGCGTCTCGTCGTTGCGGGCGCGCACCCAGCCGAGCGCGTCGTCGCCGGTCACGTCTTCCAGCCACAGATAAGGATCCTCGACACTCATGCCGTTCAGTCTCGCCTGGTCCGGGGCCCGGTGGCCAGCCGGTGGCGTTTTCGTTTCGTGATCCCTGCCTCCCGGGGGGTCCGTATGCTGGAGCCACACAGCAGGGGGAGAACGTGAGCGACGCCGAACCGTCGTGGCCGGGGGCGACCCGGCCACCGGAACCCGCGTGGGCGCCGGAGCCGAACCCGTGGGCGGCGCCGAACTGGGCCGCGGCCCCGCCCGTCCCGATCGCCCCGCCGCGTAACCGGCTCTGGGGCGCCGTCACCGGCGTCCTGATCGTCGTCGTGTCGATCTCCCTGATCGCCGCCACCATCCCGCGCCGGGTGGACGGCCACGCCCTCGCCGCGCAGGGCGCCGATCCCGGCCGGGCGTACGGCGGCACCGGGAAGCCCCCGAAAGCCGTTCCCGAGCTGGCCCGCAACCCGCTGCTCGGCGAGGGCATCAGCCCGGGGCCCGCCTCCTGCGACCTGCCCGAACTCGGCCGGGCGGCCGAGCAGCTCAAGGCCTACTACCTCGCGCTCGTCGCCTGCCTGGAACAGTCGTGGCGCCCGGCGCTGGAGAAGGCGAACGAGCCGACGCTCACCGCGACCGTGTCGGTGACGCTGCCGGAGCACAGCTCGTGCGGCGAGGCACCGAACGAGAACGAAGCCGTCGCCTACTACTGCGGCGGCGACACGACGATCTACGCCCCGACCGACTGGATGCTCTCGGACGCCGGGCTCAACAAGGCCCGGCACATCGCGACGCTCGCCCACGAATACGGCCACCACGTGCAGCGCGAGAGCGGCATCCTCTCCGCCGCGTCGGACAAGATGACCTCGCCGGACGAGGACAGCGCGGCCGACAAGGAGGTCGTGCGCCGGATCGAGCTGCAGGCGAACTGCTTCGGCGCGCTGTTCCTGACCTCCGTCGCCGGCACGGGCTCGATCAGCCGGTCGCTGGCGAACGCCGCGGTCGCCGACTACGGCCGGGCCAACAACAGCGACACCCACGGCTCGCGCGAGCACCAGCTGTCCTGGGCGAGGGCGGGCTACGACGGCAAGGCCACGAAGGCGTGCGACACGTGGAGCGCCCCGGCCGGCGAAGTCAGCTGACGCGCCAGGCGGGGTCGCGGCCGAGGATGGCGAGGAACCGGTCGAGCCGGCTCGCGTCCGCGGGCACCTCGACGCTGCGGGCGAACGAGCCGTTCTTCTCGCGGCCTTCGTCCGGGATCTGCCCGGCCAGCTTCAAGGCGACCCGGACGGCCTCGGGGTCCGGCTTGTAGGGCAGGCCGAGCGTGCGGGCCAGGTCCCAGCCGTGCGCGACGGTGTCGACCAGGTGCATGTGCGCCGCGACCGAGCCGGGGAACGTGCCGAAGTGGTTGATGGCCAGCTTCCGTTCGAGCACCGCGTCGTCGGCGAAGGCGTCCAGGAAATCGTCGACGGACGCCCGGTACGCGCCGTAGGGGTCGTCGCCGAGGGTGCCGGCGTCCCAGTCCGGCGCCGAGCCTTCGCGCGCCGCCGTCGCGAAGGCGTGGTTCTCGCTGACCTGGTGGCGGAGCAGATCGGCGAGCGTCCAGCCGGCGCACGGGGTGGGGCGGGCGAGGTCGGCGGGCAGCACGCCGGCGACGAGCTTGTCGAGCACGAGCAGGGTGCGACGGTCGAGTTCGCGGAGATCCATGCCCGGCACGTTAGGTGGGGCAGCGGACCACGAACAGTGCCAAATCCACCGCAACCTTCGTGGGCCAATCTAGACTGGCGCCGGTGGAGATCCACATCGACCTGACCGGCACGCGCGGCCACCGCGACGCGATCTACCGGCAGCTGCGCGCGGCGATCCTGGCCGGCCGGATCCGCCCCGGCGAGGCGCTGCCGCCGACCCGCGAGCTGGCGCAGCGGCTGGCGGTCTCCCGGACGACCGTCAGCGCGGCCTACGACCGCCTCACCGCCGAAGGGTTCCTCGCCGGACGCGTCGGCGCGGGCACGTTCGTCACCGCTTCGCCGGTTTCCGCCGAGCCGGTGCCGGACGTCCCGGGCGTGCGGCCGTTGCCGGAGTGGGACGCCGTCCCGCCGCCGCCCGCGCCCTTCACCCCCGCGCCGGAGTTCGACTTCCGGCCGGGCGTCCCCGACCTCTCGCTGTTCCCGTTCGACACCTGGCGGCGGCTGATCACGCAGCGGCTGCGCGCGGGCCAGGCCGGCCTGATGACCTACGGCGACCCGCAGGGCCACCCCGCCCTGCGCGCCGAGATCGCCCGCCACGTCGGCGTTTCCCGCGATGTCCGCGCGAGCGCGGCGCAGGTCGTCGTCACCACCGGTGCCCAGCAGACGACCGACCTGGTCGCGCGGGTGCTGCTGCGGGCCGGTGACCTCGCCGCCGTCGAGGACCCCGGGTACCCGCCGCCGCGGCTGGTGCTCGGCACCCGCGGAGTCCGCGTCACGCCGGTGCCGGTGGACGCTTCCGGGATCGTCGTCGACGCCATCCCGGCGGGGACGCGGCTGGTGTACGTGACGCCGTCGCACCAGTACCCGCTCGGCCTGTCGATGTCGCTGGACCGGCGCCTCGAACTGCTCGACTGGGCCGAGCGCAACGACGCGGTGCTCGTCGAGGACGACTACGACACCGAGTTCCGCTACACCGGGCGGCCGCTGGAGCCGTTGCACAGCCTGGATTCCCGCGGCCGCGTCGTGTACGTCGGCTCGTTCTCGAAGGTGCTCTCGCCGGCGCTGCGGCTGGGGTTCCTCATCGCACCGCCGTCGCTGGTGCCCGCCCTGGTCAAGGCCCGCTACCTCACCGACTGGCACGCGCCGAACGTCGAACAGGCGGCACTGGCGGCGTTCATGGCCGAAGGCGGCTTCGCCCGGCACGTCCGGCGGATGCGGAAGGTCTACCGCGCCCGGCACGAACTGCTGTCCCGGTCGCTGGCGTCGTTCGCGGACTTCCTGACGCCGCTGCCGTCGTCGGCGGGCCTGCACCTGAGCGCGGCCGCCGCTTCGGACTGCGGTCCGCTGGTCCGCGCGGCGCGCCGCCATGGCGTGCGGCTGTACTCGCTGGGGGACTTCGGGGTGGGGGAGCGGCGGCACGGGCTCGTCTTCGGTTACGGTGCGGTCGCGACCGAGCGGATCGAGCCCGGCCTGGCCCGGCTGCGGGCACTGGCGGACGAAGGAGCGGCATGACCGACGACGTGATGGTGGCGATCGACGCCGGTCTGCGGCAGCACATCGGCGGCGACCGCGCCGGCGCGCACGCGACCTTCACGCAGCTGTGGGCGTCGATCGGCGACGACGGCGACCCGCTGCACCGCGTCGCGCTGGCGCACCACATGGCCGACGTCTGCGACGACCCGGCCGAGGAGCTCGAGTGGGACCTGCGGGCCCTCGCCGCGGCCGATTCGCTGACCGACTCGCGGGCCCGGGAGTACCACTCGTCCCTGGCGGTGCGCGGGTTCTACCCGTCGCTGCACCTGAACCTGGGCGAGGACTACCGCAAGCTCGGCGACCTGCCCGCGGCACGCGAACAGCTGGCACTGGCCCGCGCCCGCCTGGATGCCCTCGCCGACGACGACTACGCGGCCGGGATCCGGCTCGCCCTGGAAAGCCTGGCCGAACGGCTCGGCTGAATCGGTACCAATACCACGAAGACGCCCCGTTTGCCGGACTTTCGCGGGGCGCCGCCGGGCCCTAACCTGTGGTGATCCAGCTCACCGACGGGAAGGATCGCCATGCGGATTGCGGATCTGCTGCGCACGAAGGGGTCGGCGGTCGCGACGGTCACCCCGGAGACCACGGTGACCACACTGCTGGCCGGACTGGCCGAACACAACGTCGGCGCCATGGTGGTCGTCGCCCCGGACGGCTCGATCGCGGGAATCGTCTCGGAACGCGACGTCGTCCGCCGCTTGCACGAACACGGCCCGGCCCTGCTCGACGGCCCGGTCTCGGAGATCATGACGAAACTGGTGGCGAGCTGCACCCCGGACGATTCGGTGGACCAGCTGTCGGTCCTGATGACGGAGCGCCGGATCCGCCACGTCCCGGTCCTGGCGAACGGACGGCTGGCCGGGATCGTGTCCATCGGGGACGTCGTGAAGAACCGGATGGAACAGCTCGAGCAGAGCCAGGAACAGCTGCAGGCCTACATCTCGCAGGGTTAGCGCGCACACCGGCTCGCCTCCTGGCGAGCCGGTGCCACCGCGCTATTCCCGCCAGCCCGACAGTTCCACGCCCTTCGCGACATCCACGCGGTAAGAGAGCTTCACCTCGCCCGTCTCACCCGGTGCCAGCGTCAGTTTCCACGTGAACTCACCCAGCGCCGACGTCTCCACCGGCTCCGGGGACGTGCGCACGTCCTTCACCGTGATCGTGTCGTCCCGCGAAACCGGCGCCTGGTCCAGCACCGTCACCACCGCTTCCCGCGGCCCGTGGTTGCCGACCGTAATGCGGTACTCCGCCTCCCGCCGCTTCTGCCCCGACAAGGTCGCCTTGGATGCCGTCCGCCGCACCAGTTCGCGCTCGATCCGGATCCGGTCGTCGACGCCCAGCGCCAGTTCCAGCTCCTCCCCGGGGGCCCACGGTTCGAGCATGGTCGTCCCGACGAACTCCGCGTCGTGGAACACCGAAGCCCGGCCCGGCCGCAGGGCGTGCTCCGAAGTGTTCTCCACCGTGGCGCGCAGGTACGCCTCCTGCGCCAGCACCGGCGCCGTGACGTACCCCAGCTCGGCCGTGAGCGAAAGCTGCGCCAGCGTCGTCCGGTGGCCGGAAGCCCCCGACGGCACCGCGACCGGTCGTGAAGGCCGGTAGGTGACCGCCGTCGTGCCCTGCTCGACCACGGCAAGCTTGTTCGCCATCGCCGGAGCCGCCGGCGCGAACTGCCTCGATGCGCCTTCCAGCATCTCGCCGCCTGACGCCCCGTACGCCGCCGAGACCGCGAACCCGCCCGGCCGCGGATGGACCCGGTCCAGGTACCACGGCTGGAGCTCCGGCACGACCACCGACACCGCGGGCCGGGCCGTCGACAGCGCCAGCTCGCACTCCGGCCAGTCCTCACCCGTCTGCTGGCTGACCAGCCCGTACGACACCACGGTGACGTCGGTGCCGCGCACCCGGACGTCGTAGCCCGGCTCCCAAGTCGCGTTGGCGACCACATAGGACAGTTCCAGCTCGGCTTCCGCGGCCGGGTCCGCGATCTCCAGTTCGACGAGCACCGTGGTGCTGTCCCGGCCGGACTGCGCGCCCTGCGCCTCGATCCGCCGGTCGAGCGCGGCGAGGTCCTCGCGCAGCCGCTCGATCCGCTCGCTCAGCGCCCGGCGCGCCTTCAACGCCGACGCCAGGCGCGAACCCAGCGCGTCGGTGACTTCGGCGACGCGCGCGGGCTCGGCGGTGCCGGCTGCCAGTGCCTTCGCGAAGCTGCCGCCGCTGCGCTTCGCCAGCGAAGTCAGCAGATCCACCTTCATCGTTTCGGCCGCTTCGTCGTCCAGGACGCCGTCGAGCGTGGCTTGATCGGCTCGCCGTTGCTCGACGAGCGCCTGCACCGCCGGGTCGGCCGGACCGGCGTGCCACTCGGTGCGCACGTCGACGCCGGTGATCAGCGCGGGCCCGGTGCCGGTGACGCGTACCGAGCCCGGGTCGAGGGCCACCGGCAGCCCGGCGAACTCCAGGCGCGGCCCACCGTCGAGCGGAGCCTTGCCCCGGCGGGTGATCCGCGCACGCTGCGGGTAGACGGTCACGGCGGTGATCGGCGCTTCGACGGTCGGCATGCCTCCGACGTTAGTCTCTTGACACCCCCGCGGGCGGCCGGAAGTGTCTTCAGACGTCCGCTTCGCCCGGCTTGGGGGTCCTGAGTGAAAGCCGCAGTCCTGCTCGCCGCCGTCCTCGCCCTGCCGCTGACCGCGGGCATCGCCGAAGCCGCGCCACCGGCCCCGGTGTTCACCGGCGGCCAGGCGCAACCGGTGTTCGACCCGGCCGACGTCGTCCGCGAAGACGTCTGGGTCACCGCGCCCGTCGACAGCGACCACGACGGCCAGGACGACCTCGTGCACGCCCAGGTCGTGCGCCCGCGCGCGACCCAGCAGGGCCTGAAGGTGCCCGTCGTCTACCAGGCCAGCCCGTACTACGCCGGCGGCAACGACGTCACCAACCACGACGTCGACGTCGAGCTGTCCGTGCCCGGGTACGCCCGCGGTCCGGAAGGCCCGCGCGTCGCCGCGCACGGCGTCGGCCCGGCTGCCCCGATCACCTGGCGCTACCAGGACTACTTCACCGCGCGCGGGTTCGCCGTCGTCTACGGCGAGTCGCTCGGCAGCGGGCTCTCGACCGGCTGCCCGACCACCGGTGACGTCAACGAGACGATCGGCGCCCGTTCGGTCGTCGACTGGCTCAACGGCCGGACCTCGGCGAAGGACGCGAACGGCGCCGCCGCGAAGGCGGACTGGACGACGGGCAAGACCGGCATGATGGGCGTCTCCTACAACGGGACGCTGCCCAACGCCGTCGCGAGCACCGGCGTCCAGGGCCTCGAGACGATCGTGCCGATCGCGGCCATCTCCAGCTGGTACGAGTACTACCGCCACGACGGCGCGGTGGTCGCGGCCGGCGGGTTCCAGGGCGAGGACGCCGACGTGCTCGCCGAGTACGTCTACACCCGTGCGGACCGGCAGGCCTGCCGCCCGGTGATCGACGGGCTGGCCCGCGACCAGGACCGGGTCACCGGCGACTACACGCCGTTCTGGGACGTCCGCAACTACCGCAACGACGTCGGCAAGGTGCGCGCGTCGGTGCTCGCGGTGCACGGCCTCAACGACTGGAACGTCAAGACCGAGCAGGTCGCGGCCTGGTACGAGGCGCTCAAGGCGCGCGGCGTCGAGCACAAGATCTGGCTGCACCAGTCCGGGCACGCGGACCCGTACTCGCTGCGCCGCGACGTCTGGCTGGCGACGCTGAACAAGTGGATGTCGCACTACCTCTACGGCATCGACAACGGCATCCAGAACGAGCCGAAGGCGACGATCCAGCGCGAGGACAAGTCGTGGACCGACGAGGCCGACTGGCCGGCGCCGGGCACCGCCGACGTCCGCGTGTACCCGTGGCCGGGCGGCCGCGCGAAGGGCACGATCGACACGCGCAACCCGGTCCCGGGCACGGCGGCCGCGGAAACCCTCGCCGACGACTCGTCGAAGACGATCGAGCAGCTGGCCGGTCTCGCTTCCTCCGGCAACCGCCTGTTGTACGCGACTTCGGCGGCGAAGCAGGCCGTACGCCTGTCCGGCACGGCTCGCGCCGACCTGGCGCTGGCCTTCGACCGGCCCGCGGCGAACGTCTCGGCGATCCTGCTCGACCGCGCTCCCGACGGCACGTCCCACGTCATCACCCGCGGCTGGACCGACCCGCAGAACCGCACGTCGCCCGCGCGCACCGAGCCGATCACGCCGGGGCAGACCTACCGGATCGGCGTCGAGCTGATGCCGAAGGACTACATCCTGGCGGCCGGGCACCGGCTGGAGTTCCTGCTCGCCTCCAGCGACCACGACTACACGCTGCGCCCGAAGCCGGGCGCGGGGCTCGCGCTCGACCTGACGAAGACGGCGGTCACGCTCCCGGTCACGGGCGGCAAGCCGGCACTGCGGGCCGCGTTCGGCTGACTGCCGGAGCACCTCCGGGCGGCACGCGCCGCGGCGGTCGGACGTCGGGATCGCGCTCGGCAGCCGCGACCCCGGCGTGGCCGTCCACACCGGCTGCTTCCCGCTGCTCGTCTTCACCGGCGCCAACGCCCCGACGACGGTGGACCGCTTCCCGCGTGGCGAAGCGGCTTCGCGATCCCGCAGCGCGTCCCGCCCGGCGTCGAGCGCGCGTTCGGCCGGCTGGTCGAGGCCGGGCTCACGCAGCGGCTCGTCACTTTCCGTACCCAGGATCACTGAATGTAACGATTTTCGCAGGTCAGGCGACTTACCGGCGTTCTATCCGCTGCGAGAGGACCCACCATGACCTCGACCGCCGAACCCACCTTGGAGAGCCTGCGCACCCAGCTGTCCGGAGCCGTGCTGACCGACGGCGACCCCGGCTACGACGTCGCCCGGTCGGTCTGGAACGGGGAGATCGACCGCCGTCCTGCGGTGGTGGTGCGGCCGGCCGGGCCCGCGGACGTGGCCACAGCGCTCGCGTACGCGCGCGAAGCAGGCCTCGACGTCTCGGTCCGCGGAGGCGGCCACAACTTCGGTGGCGCCGCGGTCGTCGACGGTGGCCTCTGCCTCGACCTGAGCTCCCTCCAGGCGATCACGGTCGACCCGGAGGGCCGGACCGCGCGCTGCGGCGGCGGGACCACCTGGGCGCAACTCGACACCGCGACGCAGGCGTACGCGCTCGCCGTGCCGGGCGGCACGGTCAGCCACACCGGCGTCGGCGGTCTCACCCTCGGCGGCGGTTTCGGCTGGCTCAGCGGCAAGCACGGCCTGTCCTGCGACAACCTGCTCTCGGCCGAGGTCGTCACCGCCGACGGCGAAATCCTGCGCGCGTCGGCCGAGGAGCACACCGACCTGTTCTGGGCCCTGCGGGGCGGGGGCGGCAACTTCGGCGTCGTCACCGAGTTCGAGTTCCGGCTGCACCCGGTCGGCCCGATCGTCCACCTGGGACTGTTCTTCTGGGGTCTCGAAGACGGCGTGGCCGCGCTGCGGCAGGCCCGGGCCGTGCTCGACACCCTGCCCGAGGAGATGGGGGTGCTCGTCGCCGGGCTCAACGCGCCGCCCGCGCCCTTCGTGCCCGAGGCCCACCACTTCCGGCCCGGCTACGCCCTGTTGATCGCCGGGTTCGACGGCGAGGAGCAGCACGCCGAGGCGATCCGGGCGGCGCGGACGGGACCGGCGCCGCTGTTCGAGTTCGTCTCGCCGATCCCGTACGTCGAGCTGCAGCAGATGATCGACGGCGCCGCGCCGTGGGGCATCCTCGGCTACGAGAAGGCGGCCTTCGCCGACGCGTTGACCGACGAGGTCATCGAGGTGATCGCGGACTTCCTGCCGCGCAAGAGCTCGCCGATGTCGATCATGCCGATCTTCGCGCTGCGCGGGGCGTTCGCGGCGGCCGGCGACGACCGCACGGCCTTCGGCGGAGCGCGGCGGACGTGCCTGGCCGTGAACATCGCCGCGATCGCCCCCGACCCGGAGTCGTTCGCCGTGGACCGCGCGTGGGTACGCGAATTCTGGGAAGCCCTGGTGCCGTTCTCGTCCAACTCGGCGGGCTACGTCAACTTCATGGCCGAGTACGAAGCCGACCGCGTCCGGACCTCCTACGGCCCGGAGAAGTACGACCGCCTGGCCCGGATCAAGGCGGCGTACGACCCGCGGAACGTGTTCCACCACAACGCGAACATCCCGCCCGCGCCGTGAGGCGTCAGCCGGCGATGCCCGCCCGGTAGGCGAACGCGACCGCCTGCGCGCGGTCGCGCAGCCCGGCCTTGGCGAACAGGTGGTTCACGTGGGTCTTCACGGTCGCCTCGCTGACCACCAGGGTGCGGGCGATCTCGGTGTTCGACAGGCCCGCCGCGATCAGCCGCAGCACCTCGATCTCGCGGGCGGTCAGGCCTTCGATCTCCTGGACGCGGGGCGAGGTGCTGCGGGCGGCGGCTTCGACGAGCCGCCGCTGCAGCTCCCCGTCCACTGTGGACTGCCCGGCGGCGGCCGAGTGCAGGGCCCGCGCGATGGACTCGGCGTCGGCGTCCTTGGTGAGGAACCCCCGGGCGCCGGCGCGCAGCGCGGCCAGCAGCGACTCGTCGTCGGCGTAGGTGGTCAGCACGACGACCTCGGTGCCCGGGTGCTCGGCGCGGATCCGTTCGGTGGTCTCGACGCCGTCGCAGCGCGGCATCCGCAGGTCGACCAGGACGACGTCGGGGTGGTGCGCGGCGACGAGGTCGAGTGCGGCCAGGCCGTCGGCGGCGGCGCCGACCACCTCGACCCCGGGCAGCAGCCCGAGCAGCGTGACCAGGCCTTCCCGGACCACCGCCTGGTCGTCGGCCAGCACGACGCGCAGAGTCACGCCGGCACCGTCAGGTGAATCCGCCATCCGTCCTCCCCCGGCCCGCTCTCCAGGTGCCCGTCGAGCAACGCGACCCGTTCGGCCATCCCGCGCAAACCGTAGCCTGCCGCCGGCGCGCCGGGCGGGCGCCTGCCCTGGTGGTCGGTCACGGTCAGCTCCACCGACTCGCCGCTGTAGCCGAGCGTGACGTCCACGTCGGCCTGCGACGCGTGCTTGCGGGTGTTGACCAGCGCTTCCTGGACCGCGCGGACCAGCGCGGTGCCGACGGCCGGGGCCAGTTCGCGCGGCTCGCCCTCGATCTCGAGATCGGCGCGGGCGCCGCTGTCGAGCCGGTACGCGGCGAGGAGGTCCGCGATCGCGCGCTCGACGCCGACAGCGTCCTCGCGCAGCGCGGCCACGGCGTTCCGGGCATCGGCAAGGCCTTCCGAAGCCAGCTGCTGGGCCCGCTCGATCTGCGCGACGGCGTCCGGGCTCGCCCCGTCGCGCACCAGCATCAGCCGCGCGCCCTGCAGGTTCAGCGCCAGCCCGGCGAGGGAGTGCGCCAGGACGTCGTGCAGCTCGCGGGCGATGCGGGCGCGTTCGGCGAGCGCGGCCGCGCGGGCGTGCTCCTCGTTGGCGGTCTGCGCGCGGGCCAGCGCCAGCTCGGTCTGCTCGACGCGGGCGAGCCGGGCCCGCCGGTTCAGCGCCATCAGCACGATCACGGCCAGCACCGCGTACGTCGACAGGGCGTCGTCCCACAGGTGGTGACGGGCCGCCCAAGTGGTGATCACCCCGGCGTCGAGCGCGATCGCCAGCACGATCGGCACCGTGGACTGCTTCAGCACCAGGAAGAACGTGGTGCTGAACATCGCCACCGACGACCAGCTGCCCGGGTGGAGCACCCACAGCGCGCCCGTGCTCGCGATCAGGGCGAGGGCGGACGCGGTCGTGAGCGGCCGGACGCCGACGTCGTGGAGCCACAGCAACGGGATCGACAGCGCGAGGGTGACCCCGATGAGGAGCCAGGTGCGCACGTCGGCCGCCCGGAGCATGGCGGCGGCCATCGGCACCGCGACGAGCGCCCAGCGCAACCAGCCCTGGGCGCGGGGGAACGCGGCTGGTCGGGTCGTCATTTCGGCAGTCCTCCGCGGGTGCTTGTACGGAAAATGTACCGGCGGGGACTTCCCTTCGTGGTGTCAAGTTGTCCCGTTTGTACAGGAGGTTCCCCCATGTCCAGGTTGCGACGGCTCGCCCTGCTCGCCGCCGCCGCGGCGCTCCCCGCGCTCGGCCTTTCCCTCGCCGGTCAGACGACGGCCTCGGCCGCGCCCAACTTCCAGGTGCCGTTCAAGTGCGGCGTCACCGTGACCGCCGCGACGTTCAGTGACCACAACCCGCAGTACTCCGTGGACTTCCAGAAGGACGGCATCACCGGCATGCCGGTGCTCGCGTCGGCGTCCGGCACCGTCACCCGCGTGGAGGACAAGGGTTCCACCAGCTACGGCAAGTGGATCGAGGTCGACCACGGTGGCGGCTGGAAGACCCGGTACGCGCACCTGTCCGTGCAGGAAGTGTCCGTCGGCGCGTCCGTGGCCGGCGGCAAGGAGATCGGCAAGGCCGGCGCGACCGGCGGCGTCACCGGGCCGCACCTGCACTTCGAGCAGATGCTCAACGGTGCGGTGCAGAAGGCGAAGCTGAACGGCGTCGCCGTGCCGTACTACGGCAAGACGGGCTTCACGAGCAAGAACGGCTGCGGCGGCAACCCGTACTCGGCCGACGAGGTCTGCGGCGACGGCTTCGACGTCGTGGACCAGCAGGCGCTGGCCAACTCCTCGGGCACGGCCTACCTGCTGTACAACGCTTCCACCAAGGCGAACTGCGTGACGACGCTGAAGGCCACCTCGCTCGGCACGGCCAGCGACGTCTCGGTGTTCCTCGAGGTCCAGGGTGCGGCCCGGGTGACCGATTCCGGCGCCTTCACCTACTACGCCGGGCCGGTCAAGAAGACCGCCGACTCGACCTGCGTGAAGTGGGGCGGCTCGGTGGGCGCCAACACCTACGAGAGCGGGTTCGAGCACTGCGGCTGAACCCATGACATCCGGGGCTCCGCCAGCCGGAGCCCCGCAGGATGATCAGTGACCGGCGGGTGGGGGCGGGCAGCATAGCCCGCCCCACCGACAGGACCGTCCCGCCCGGCCGCCGCCGGGCGGTTTTCGTCCACATCGGTCCCGGTTGTCCACAGATTTCCCGCCACCGCCCCATCCGGCCTCGTCCTGCCCCACAGTGGAGGCATGACCACAACCACGACGGCCGACCTCCGCAACCCCGCGCAGCTGCTGGCCGCACTCCCGTACCTGATCGGCTTCCGGCCCGCGAAGTCCGTGGTCCTGCTCGGCCACCGGTACCCGGGCCACCGCCCGAGCCTGGTCCTGCGCGGCGACCTGCCCCGCCGGGAACACCGCGCCCGCCAGGCGCGGGCGTTGGCTCTCCGGTTCGCCGCGGGCTGCCACGCAGGCGTGACCCTGGTGATCGTCGGCGGGCAGCGAAGACCGGGAAAGCCGCCACCCCACGCGGGTTTCGTCGACGAGCTGGCGGAAGCGCTGGGGGAGTCCGGCCTCCCGGTCCTGCACGCCCTGTGGACGCCCGCGATCCGGACGGGCGCCCCGTGGGCGTGTTACCGCAGCGAAGAATGCGCCGGCGCACTGCCGGACCCCCGCGCAACGGTGGTGGCGGCGGCCGCGACCGAGTACGGCACGGTGGCGTTCGAGAGCCGCGAGGAGCTGGCGGCTCTGCTGGCCCCTCGCTCGCCGGAAGCGCTTGCCCGCCGCGCGGATCGCTTGTCCGCCTTGACATCCCCACCTTGGCCGAAGGCCACCCGCGTCGCCGACGCGGCCTCGGTGGTCCGCGCGGCTTTCGAACGGCAACGGCAGGGCGAAGGGCCACCGACGGACGAGGAAGCCGTCATGCTGGCGAGCGCGCTGAAGCTGCCCGACATCCGCGACCTGTGCCTGGCGATGGCGGTACCCCCGGCCTCGGCGCAGGCCCGGGAGGCCGAGTACCTCTGGCTGAGCCTGGTCCGCGAGATCCCGCCCCCGGAGCGAGCGGAACCGGCGGCCCTCCTGGGCTTCACGGCCTACCTCCGCGGCGATGGGGCGTTCGCGGGCATGGCCCTGGACAACGCCCTGGAGGCAGCGCCGGGCCACGTGCTGGCCTCGCTGTTGAGGAGGGTTCTGGACAGCGGAACGCCGCCGGAGGTCATCCGCGGCTTGGCGGCGGCAGCGGCCGGCCCGCTTGTCGGTTTCGGCCTGGAGCCCGCGGATTTCGACGTGGGGGAGGCGGCATGAGGAGGGCCCTGCCAGCGTGTCAGAGGACGCGGAGTTCGGAGGCGAGTCGCGCGCAGCTGCCGACGGGCGGTACCCCGTCCACTGTGGACGATAAGCCTGGGCCCTGGGGCCGAGGGTGCCGGCCCGAGTCCGCCGCCGCTGACCTTGATCCGTAAGTCGGCGAAGCATGGCTCCGAGTCCGCAGGGATCTGACTCAAGCCGAGGGCGATGGGCCAGGTCACCGGCCGCCACGAGGGCCGACGCGTCACTCGCCCGCCGACGCGACCGGCACCATGTGTCGCTGGGTCGGGGTTCGGTGTCCGCTGTGGACACCGGCCCGCCTTTCGGCCCAGAGCCGGTGCGGTGGTCCGGCAGGCGGGGCGCAAGGCCCGGCCCACCGGCCACCGTCGATCAAGGGAAGCGTCAGCCGCGCCGAGACTGGGTGAACTCCCAGGCGTCCCGCACGATCCCGGCCAGGTCGGTCCGCTCCGGCTTCCAGCCCAGCTCCTCGCGCGCCCGGTCGCTGGCCGCCACGAGCACCGACGGGTCGCCCGCCCGGCGCGGAGCCACCGCGGCCGGCACCGCGTGGCCGGTCACCGCGCGGCAGGCCTCGATCACCTCGAGAACGGAGAACCCGGTGCCGTTGCCCAGGTTGTAGATGCGGTGCTCACCCGCGGTGGCGTGCTTCAGCGCCAGCAGGTGCGCGTCGGCGAGGTCCACGACGTGGATGTAGTCGCGCACCGCCGTGTGGTCCGGCGTCGGGTAGTCGTCGCCGAAGATCTGGATGCGCTCGCGGTCGCCCGTGGCGACCTGGAGAACGAGGGGGATGAGATGGGTTTCCGTGGTGTGGCGCTCGCCGAAGGCGCCGTACGCGCCCGCGACGTTGAAGTAGCGCAGGCTCACCGCCGCCAGGCCGTGCGCGCCGGCGAAGCTGGTGATCGCGGCGTCGATGGCGAGCTTCGTGGCGCCGTAGGTGTTGGTCGGCCGGGTCGGTGCTGTCTCCGGGATCGGCGACTGCTCCGGCTCGCCGTAGGTCGCCGCGGTCGAGGAGAACACCAGCCGGGGCGTGCCGTGCTCCTGCATGGCCTCCAGCAGCCGCAGCGAGGTGACGACGTTGCCTTCCCAGTACTTCGCCGGCTCCGTCATCGACTCGCCGACCAGCGACTTGGCCGCGAAGTGCAGCACGCCGTCGAAGCCTTCGCGCAGCAGGCTGCCCGCCACTTCGGCGGCGTCGCCTTCGATGAACCGGGCGTCCGGGTGGACGGCGTCGGCGTGCCCGGTGGACAGGTCGTCGACGACCGTGACCTGATGCCCGGCTTCGATCAGCCGGGCGGCGCAGACACTTCCGACGTACCCGGCTCCGCCCGTCACGACCAGCTTCAGGGCGTTGCTCTGCTCCGACACATCCAGGCCTTCCTGCCGAGGGTGACTGTGGCTCACAGTCTTCCCCCTCGACGACGCGCGGGTCCGCGCGGGGGTTGCCCCGGGCGGACCCGCGCGTCGTCAGAGCTCGTCGCGGCCGGCGCCGCGGGAGGGCACCGCCGTGAACATCCGCGGCCGCCGGTAACCGGCCTTCTCGTAGGCCGCCTCGACGGCCTCCTTGACCCGGTCCAGGTCGGCGTCGCGGACCAGCGCGATCGCCGAACCGCCGAAGCCGCCGCCGGTCATCCGCGAGCCGAGGGCGCCGGCCGCCCGCGCCGAGTCGACCGCGAGGTCCAGCTCGGCCGTGGAGATCCGGTAGTCGTCGCGCATGCTGACGTGCGAGGCGTCCAGGTACGGCCCGATGTCGGCCAGCCGCCCGGCGCGCAGCAGCTCGACCGTCTCGAGCACCCGCTGGTTCTCGGTGACGACGTGCCGCACCAGCGGCACCAGCTCCTCGGGCAGCCGGTCGAGGGCGTCGGAGAGGCCTTCGACGGTGATGTCGCGCAGTGCCTTCACCCCGAGCAGCTCCGCGGCCCGTTCGGTGCCGCGGCGACGCTCGCCGTACCCGCCTTCGGCGTGCGAATGCTTCGTGCGGGTGTCCATGATCAGCACCTGCAGCCCGGCCTCGGCCAGGCCGAACGGCACCTGTTCCTGCTCACCCGACCGCACGTCGAGGAACAGCACGTGGGACTCGGTGCAGCAGAGGGAGGCCGTCTGGTCGAGCAGGCCGGTGGGGGCGCCGACGAAGTCGTTTTCCGATCGCTGAACCCACCGCGCGACCTGGGGCCGCGTCGGGACGTCGGTGCGGCTGCCGTCCAGCTCGAGCCCGGCCAGCCCGAGCAGCGCCAGCGACACCGCGCACTCGAGCGCGTGGGAGGAGGACAGGCCCGCCCCCGACGGCACGTCCCCGGCGATGACCAGGTCGGCCCCGTTCGCGAAGCCCTGGTCGCGCAGCACCCAGGCAACGCCCGCGGGGTACGCGGCCCACCCGTCGACGCTGCCCGGCGCCAGGTCGGCGATCTTGAGCTCGCCGGAGCGCTGGAGCTGGCCGTCGTCGCCCAGGGTGGCCACGGACAGGACGCCGTCCTCGCGGGGCGACGCCGCCGCGGCCAGCCGGTGGGGCAGGGCGAACGGCAGCACGAAGCCGTCGTTGTAGTCGGTGTGCTCGCCGATCAGGTTGACGCGGCCGGGCGCCGACCAGACGCCGGCCGGTGCGGTGCCGTGGACCGTGCGGAACGCCGCCACGGCGTCGGTGGCGGGGCTCATCGGGCCTGGGCCAGGACGGCGTGCAGCGCGGAGCTGGCGACCTGGGCGGTGGTGTCCCCGCCGGTGACCTCGATGGTGCCGCCGTTGGCCTTGCCGATGGTGACCGTGCCGCCGGGCACGATGCCGACGGACTTGAGCTCGGTCATCAGCGACTCGTCCAGCTGGACGTGCTCGGCGATGCGCCGGATCTCGACGCGGCCGCCGCCGGTGCGGGCGAACTCGTCGAGCCGGACCAGGTCGGCCTCCGCGGGCGGCGCGGGATCGCCGTCGCCCAGCTTGTCCAAGCCCGGGATCGGGTTGCCGTACGGGGAGGTGGTCGGGTGGTCGAGCAGCTTCACCAGCTTGCGCTCGACGGCCTCGCTCATCACGTGCTCCCACCGGCACGCCTCGTTGTGCACGTGCTCCCACTCGAGCCCGATCACGTCGACCAGGAGACGTTCGGCGAGGCGGTGCTTGCGCATCACGGCGATGGCGAGTTCCCGGCCGTGGTCGGTGAGCTGGAGGTGCCGGTCGTCGGCGACCACGACCAGCCCGTCACGCTCCATCCGGGCGACGGTCTGGCTCACGGTCGGGCCGCTCTGCTGCAGGCGCTCGGCGATGCGGGCGCGCAGCGGAACGACACCTTCTTCTTCGAGTTCGTAGATGGTACGCAAGTACATCTCGGTGGTGTCGATGAGATCGTTCACGCTGTCCCCTTCGTCCGCGTTGCTCATCGTAGTCGTTGACCCCGGCAGAGGCGGCGGGCCTCGGGAGTAACAACTCGCCGGTGGGGGATATGTCCGCCCCCGCCGCGCCGCGCCCCGCCGCGCCC
>JARAWT010000120.1:0-13250 GCA_033793495.1 Streptomyces sp. MN03-5084-2B
CCCCGGGGCAGCGCCCCGGCCCCCGGCCCGGCCCGCGTCAGCAGCCCGCCGCGCCCGCACCCCAGGAGCAGGTCCCGGCCGCGAAAGCGGACGCTCCGGCCGCTCCCAAGCAGGACACCCCGGCGACGCCCCCTGTGTCCTCCTCGGGGGGCACCGGTTCGGTCGTCCCGCCGAAGCCGCAGGGCCCCAAGCCCGGCGGTCCCAAGCCCGGCCCGCGCACCCCGCGCGTCGGCAACAACCCGTTCGGCGTCGGTTCCGGCGCCCCGGCCCCGCGTCCGCAGGCTCCGCGCCCCGGCGGCGGCCAGGGCGGCGACAACCGGCCCCCGCGTCCCGGCGGTGGCGCCGGCGGTGACCGTCCGGCCCCGCGGCCGGGTGGTGGCGCCGGTGGCAACCGGCCGAGCCCGGGCAACATGCCCCCGCGGCCGAACCCCGGCATGATGCCGGGCCGCACGCAGCGTCCCGCCGGTCCCGGTGGCGGCGCCCGCGGTGGTCCCGGTGGCGGTGCCCCGGCCGGTGGCGGCGGCTTCCGCGGTGGCGGCGGCGGTCGTGGCGGCCCCGGTGGCCGTGGCGGTACCGCGGGTGCCTTCGGGCGTCCCGGTGGTCCCTCGCGCAAGGGCCGCAAGTCGAAGCGGCAGAAGCGCCAGGAGTACATGGACAACATGCAGGCGCCCAGCGTCGGCGGCGTCCGCCTGCCCAAGGGCCAGGGCGAGACGATCCGGCTGCCGCGCGGTGCCTCGCTGACCGACTTCGCCGAGAAGATCGACGCCAACCCGGCTTCGCTGGTGCAGGTGCTCTTCCACCTCGGCGAGATGGTCACCGCGACGCAGTCCGTGTCGGACGACATCCTCGAGCTGCTCGGCGGCGAAATGAACTACCACGTTCAGGTCGTCAGCCCCGAGGAGGAGGACCGCGAACTGCTGGGGACCTTCGACATCACCTACGGCGACGACGCGGGTGGCGAAGAGGACCTGCAGGTCAGGCCGCCGGTCGTGACCATCATGGGTCACGTCGACCACGGTAAGACCCGCCTGCTCGACACGATCCGGAAGACGAAGGTCCGCGAGAGCGAGGCCGGCGGCATCACGCAGCACATCGGTGCGTACCAGATCGAGACCGAGCTCGAGGGCAACCCGCGTCTGATCACCTTCATCGACACCCCGGGTCACGAGGCGTTCACCGCCATGCGTGCCCGTGGTGCGAACTCGACCGACATCGCGGTGATCGTGGTGGCGGCCGACGACGGTGTGATGCCGCAGACGGTCGAGGCGATCAACCACGCGCAGGCCGCCAAGGCCCCGATCGTGGTCGCGATCAACAAGATCGACAAGGAAGGCGCGAACCCGGACAAGATCCGGCAGCAGCTGACCGAGTACAACCTCGTGGCCGAGGAGTACGGCGGCGACACGATGTTCGTCGAGATCTCCGCGCGGCAGAACATCAACATCGACGGCCTGCTCGAGGCGATCCTGCTGACCGCCGACGCCGCTCTGGACCTCCGGGCCAACCCGGACATGGAGGCCCAGGGTGTCGCGATCGAGGCGCACCTCGACCGCGGCCGCGGCCCGGTGGCCACCGTCCTCGTCCAGCGCGGCACGCTGCGCGTCGGTGACTCGGTCGTGGCGGGTGACGCCTACGGCCGCGTCCGCCGGATGGTCGACGAGCACAACGTCGACGTCACCGAGGCGCTGCCCTCGCGTCCCGTCCAGGTCATCGGGTTCACCTCGGTGCCGGGCGCGGGCGACACCTTCCTGGTGGTCGACGAGGACCGCGTCGCCCGGCAGATCGCCGAGCGCCGGTCGGCTCGCACGCGGAACGCGCTCAACGCGTCGCGCCGCAAGCGGGTCAGCCTCGAGGACCTCGACTCCGCCTTGAAGGAGACGAACAGCCTCAACCTGATCATCAAGGGTGACAACTCGGGTACGGTCGAGGCCCTCGAAGCCTCGCTGCTCCAGCTGGACGTCGGCGACGAGGTCGAGCTGAACGTGGTCCACCGCGGTGTCGGTGGCGTGACCGAGTCGGACATCGACCTGGCGACCGCGTCCGACGCGATCGTCCTCGGGTTCAACGTCCGCGCCCAGGGCAAGGCGACCGAGCGGGCCACCCGCGAGGGCGTCGACGTCCGGTACTACACGGTCATCTACCAGGCGATCGACGAGATCGAGCAGGCCCTCAAGGGCATGCTCAAGCCGGAGTACGAAGAGGTCGAGCTGGGCCGCGCGGAGGTTCGCGAGGTCTTCAAGTCCTCCAAGATCGGCACGATCGCGGGTTGCCTGGTCATGTCCGGCGAGATCCGGCGCAACGCCCGGGCCCGTCTGCTCCGCGACGGCACCGTCGTGGCGGAGAACCTGCCGATCAGCTCGCTGCGGCGGTTCAAGGACGACGTGGTCGAGGTCCGCGAGGGCTACGAGTGCGGTCTGACGCTCGGTTCGTACGGCGACCTCAAGGTCGGCGACTCGATCGAGACGTACGAGCAGCGCGAGAAGCCCCGCGCGTAATGCGTGTGTCCCCGGGTGTGCGGCTTTCCGCCGCGCACCCGGGGTTCCCATCCCTACGACACCACCAAAAAATTTGCCTATGTTCGTCGGAGCTCTCGAGCTCGACATCCTGCTCGGCGACGTCCATTCGCTGAAGCAGAAGCGATCCGTGGTCCGTCCGGTGCTGGCCGAGGTGCGCAAGCGCTTCGCCGTGTCGGTGGCCGAAGCCGGACACACCGACCTGCACCGCCGGACCCTCATCGGGGTGGCCGTCGTCGCCGAAGGTGGCGAGCACGTCCGTGACGTGCTCGACTCGTGTGAGCGGTACGTGGCGAGCCGGCCGGAGTTCGAACTGCTCTCCGCGCGCCGCCGGCTGCTCGGTCCGGACGATTAGCATTTCCTAGGAGAACGACATGGCCGATCCTGCTCGAGCTCGCAAGCTCGCCAAGCGGATCTCGCAGATCGTCGCGTCGGCGATCGAACACGAGGTCAAGGACCCCCGGCTGGACTACGTGACCATCACGGACACGAAGGTCACCGGCGACCTGCACGACGCGACGGTGTACTACACGGTGCTCGGCGAGAAGCTGGACTCCGTGCCGGACTTCGCCGGTGCGGCGGCCGCGCTCGAATCGGCGCGCGGGGTGCTGCGCACGAAGGTCGGGCAAGGCACCGGAGTCCGCTACACGCCGACGCTGACCTTCGTCGCCGACACGATTCCCGAGGAGTCGAAGCGGATCGAGGACCTGCTGGCGAAGGCCCGTGAGGCCGACGCCGAGGTCGCGCGCCGTTCGGCCGGTGCCCAGCACGCGGGCGACGCCGACCCGTACAAGGCCCCTCGAGAAGCCGAAGACGCCGAAGACGACGAGTTCGCGGAGGAGGAGAGCCGGGGCTGACCCGTGCTCTCCCGCCGCGGTCTGCTCGCCGGCAGCGCACTGGCGCTGCTGGCGGGCTGCTCGTCCTCCCCGCCCGCGCTCGGACCGCCCCCGGTGCCGGCGCCGACCCGTCCGTCGGCGCCGCGGGAACCGGTGACGGTCCAGCGCATGCGCTCGGCCGCCCGCGGCACCGACGTCGATCTGGTGCTGATCACGCCCGAAGGCGTTCCGGCCTCGGGCCTGCCGGTGTGCCTGGCCCTGCACGGCCGTGGCGCCCAGGCTCGGACCTTCCTTTCGCTCGGCGTCCCGGCGCTGCTGACGGCGGCGGTCCGCGCCGGAACCCCGCCGTTCGCGTTCGCGGCGATCGACGGCGACCACTACTGGGTGAACGTCGGCGGTGGCGACGACCCGCAGCGCATGCTCACCGACGAGGTCCCCGGCTGGCTGGCCGCCCGCGACCTGCGCCCGCCGTCCGGCGTGTTCGGCATTTCGATGGGCGGCTTCGGCGCGTTGCGGTTCGCCCGCGCGCACCCGGACCTGAAGGCGGTGGCCACGGCGAGCGCGGCCCTGTTCGTCAGCTGGCCGGACGCCCGCAGCCGCAAGGTGTTCGCGGGCGAAACGAACTGGCGCGCGGAGGAACCACTGCTGCACACTGCTGACCTGCACCCCGCGGGCCTCGGCGTGTGGTGCGGCGAGTCGGACCCCTTCCGGGGCGCGGACCGGCGGCTGGTGAAGGCGGTTTCGCCCGAAACCTCCCGGTTCTCCGCGGGTGGGCACGACGATGAATACTGGCGAGGCGTCCTGCCGGAGATCGTGAAGTTCGTGGGGGAGCGACTGTCGTGACCGACTCGTCCGGCCTGTCCAAGGCCGTCTGGACCGACGCCGACTTCCCGCAGATGGGCTGGCACGACAGCCGTGTCTACGCGCTCGGGTTTCTCGAGGACGACGACTCGCCGCCTGGACGGCTCTTGCTGGACCTGGACTACATCGTCCGCTGGGTCGAGCCGGCCCGGCGCGAGAAGCACTTCACGTTCTGGATCGCCCCGGTGACGCTGGTGTTCGACGACGCCTGGGACATCACCGGCGACATCGGCCCGCTGCACGGGGATCTGGAGATCGCGGACCTCCACCGCCTCGACCCACCCGACGGCCACCCCGTCCCGTTGTGGCACATCGAGGGGCACGAGTTCGACCTGAAGCTCCGGGCGAGCGGCTTCCGGCAGTACTTCCGCCGGCCGCCGCACCACGTGCCCCGGCAGGTCCTCACGCTGCCCGAGCGCGGGGGACTCAGCTTCGCCGAGCAGGCGTTCGCCTAGGCGGAGCTGCGGCATGATGGCCGCGAAGCCGAGAGGGAGCGAAGTCATGACGGAGTGGTACGGGGTGCGGTGCGTCTTCCGGTGGACCGAAGCTGTCGAACCGTCGTACGAGGAACGGGTCACGGTGTGGCACGCGGTCGACGTCGACTCGGCGCTGGCGCTGGCCGAGGCGGAAGCGCGGGAGTACGCGAAGGAGATGGGGGCGACTTACGTGGGGCTCGCACAGGCCTATGCCACGGGAAACGAGGAGCTGGTGTCCGGCAGCGAGGTGTTTTCGCTGCTGCGTGACAGCCCGTTGCCGCCGGAAGCGTACGTGGACCGGTTCTTCGACACCGGCGACGAACACCAGGGCACGTCCTAGCCGCTCCGGGCGAACAGGATCGCCTGCGACACCGGGTTTCCCGGGTCGAGCGCCCACTCCGCCTCGATCGTGAACCCGGCATCCCGGACCCGCCGGGCCAGCCACCAGGGCTGCCGGAGGTGGACGTGGACCCGCATCGGGTGCCCGTAGCCCTGGGTCTTGAGCCGGGTGCCCACGCCGACGTGGTAACCGATCGCCAGCAGCCCGCCCGGCCGCAGCACCCGGTGGAAGTGGCCGAGCGCCGCCGGTACGGCCTCGTCCGGGACGTGGATCAGCGACCAGGACGCCAGCACGCCCGCGACCGACGCGTCGGGCAGCGGGAGGTCCGTCATCGACCCCACCTCGAACCGCAGCTCCGGGTGCGACCGGCGGGCGAGGTCGATCATCCCGGGCGAGAGGTCGACGCCGGACGCGTCGACGCCCAGCGAAGCCAGGTACGCCGTGAAGTGCCCCGGGCCGCAGCCGACGTCCACCGCCGGCCCGCCGACCTGCGCCGCGAACAGCGTCAGCGCCGCTTTGAGGTACGGCTCCTTCTCGAGCGCGTCGGAGACGAACTCGGCGTAGCTCGAAGCCACCGTGTCGTACGAGGTGGCGGTGTCCGCGAGCCAGGTCATGTCCGCGAGCGTATCCCGTCGAGCACCAGGGCGAGGCCGCGTCGCCAATCTTGCGCCGCGGACGCCCCGGCGAACACCACCGCCAGGTCCTCGCCGCGGAAGTCCGGCCGCAGGCACCCCGCTTCCCGGGCTCGCTCGATGATCCGGTTCATCCGGGAACCGTTGGCCTGCTTGGCTTTCTCCAGTCCCGAAGCCGGGTCGAAGGTCCGCGAGCACACTTCGGTGAACCCGCGGTCGGAGACCTGCATCTGCACTGAACGTTCGACGAACAGGACGAAACCCGCCCAGGGGTCCTCGCAGGCGAGGGCCTCCCCCAACACGGCCTGAGCCTCTTCCAGTGTCGGCAGGAAGGCGGCCTCGACGAGGTCCGCCCGCGTCGGGAACCGGTTGTAGAGGGTGCCGATGGCGACCTCGGCGCGCCGCGCGATCTCGTCGAGCGGGGCGTCGACGCCCTTGGCGCCGAACACTTCCCGCGCCGCCGCGACGAGCGCTTCCCGGTTGCGCCGGGCGTCCGCGCGCAGGGGACGTTGCTCGACGGTCACAGTCCGCGAGTATAGCCGCGTACGCCTGAGCAGTCCGCCTGGTTGCCTTCTGATCGGAACCTCACAGTGTCCGCTTCGCGCGGCCGCCGGGAGCACAATGGTGGTAGCGGGGGACTCCCCGCACCGAGACGGCCACCGAGGGGAGGTCGGCACCCCGTGCACTCCGACCTCTCCCCGTCCGGCCGCACCGGAGTCCTCCTGGTCGGCACCCGCGGTCAGCGGGGCCCCGGGGAGGTGCTGATCAGGATCAGGGGTGGCTTGGAAACCTTCCTTGCCTGGTCCGACACGGAGCTGCCGAAGGGCACGACCGTCCTGGTCGTGGAAACCCGGGGACGGCGCACGGTCGACGTCGTGGCGTGGGACGCCTCGGATCCAGCTTCCCAGTGATTTCCAAAGGACAGCCGATGTTCGGTTATCGCGTGCCTGCCCCCAACGAGGCGATGCTGATCTCCGGGGGCAAGAACAGCAAGGGCGCGTCGCCGTTCCGGGTCGTCACCGGCCACGGTGCGTTCGTCATGCCGGTCTTCCGGAAAGTCCGGTTCCTCACGCTTGCCATGTGTGAGGCCGAAGTGACCGAAGTGTGCGTCACCAAGCAGGCCATCGCCCTGACGGTGCGGGCGGTGATCGCGTTCAAGGTCGGCAACGACACCGAGAGCATCGTCAACGCCGGCCAGCGGTTCCTCTCCGACCAGGACCAGATGTCCGTGCTGACCGGCCGGATCTTCGCCGGGCACCTGCGGTCCATCATCGGGTCGATGACCGTCGAGGAGATCATCACCGAGCGGCAGAAGCTCGCGACCGAGGTGCTGGACGGCTCGGCGGTGGAGATGGCCAAGATCGGCCTCACCGTCGACGCCCTGCAGATCCAGTCGATCGACGACATGAAGCTCGGCTACATCGCCGCGATGGCCGCGCCGCACAACGCCGCCATCCAGCGGGACGCGCAGATCGCCCAGGCCGTGGCCAACAAGACCGCGGCGGAGGCCGAGCAGGAGTCGCAGCGGACGCAGGCCGAGTACGCCCGGCAGACGTCGATCGTGCAGGCGCGGTACCGCGCCGAGGTCGAGGCGGCGCAGGCCCAGGCGGCCCAGGCCGGCCCGCTCGCGCAGGCGAAGGCGCAGCAGGAGGTCATCGACGCACGCACCGAGCTGGCCCAGCGCGAGGCCGAGCTGCGGCAGCAGCAACTGGTCGCCGAGGTCATCAAGCCCGCCGACGCCGAGGCCGAGCGGATCCGCATCCTGGCGGTCGCCGAGGCGGAGAAGATGCGCATCCAGGCGGAGGCGGCCGCGTCGCACAACCGGGTCGCGCTCGACCGGATGCTCATCGACCAGCTGCCGCAGATCGTCAAGGAAGCCGGGCGCGGGCTGTCCGGGGCGAACGTCAACATCCTCAACGGTGCCGACGGCCTCGGTGAGATGGCCGCCGGGCTCGTCGGCCAGGGACTGTCCATTCTGGACTCGGTGAAGCGCGGCCTGAGCACGCCTCCGGCGGCTCCCGCTCCCGCTCCTGCTCCGGCTCCGGTGGAGAACGGTCAGGCGCCGGCGGAGCTCACGCAGTAGCGCTTTGTCGACTCAGGAGGCGGGTTTCACCGCGACGACCAGGTCACGCAGGATGGCCTGGTCGACGCGGTGGGCGAACTCGTCCCACGGCCCGCCCTCGCGGACGTCCAGCCCGGCCTTCCGGAGCACCTCGACGAGCTCTTCCCGCGGCAGCACGGTCGTGTTCCACGAAATCCCGAGCGCCCCGCCGGGCTTCAGCACGCGTGTCCACACGGGAACGGCCGCCGCGAGCAGGTCGCGCGGGCTGCGCTGCAAACCGGCCTCGCGGTGGCTGCCGTGCTGGACGCCGTACGGCGCGTCGGTGACGATCACGTCGCAGGAGTTCGCCCGCAGCACCTCGTCGGTCGTCAGCGTGTCGGCGCCGAAGTAGGTGAGCTTGCGCGTGTCGCCCGCTTTGTACGCTTCCTTGTCCAGCGCGTACTCGATGTCGAGCCGACGGCCGAGCCGGACCTTGTTGCGCCGCAGCTGGCCCGAGTCCGCGGTGTGCTTCACGCGCTTGTTCCGCAGCCAGGTCTTGATGAACGCCTCGTAGGCCTCGAAGTCCTTGGCGTCGACGTCCAGGCCGGTGGCGTGCAGGCCGTACATCATCGCCTGGTTCAGCGTGGTGCCGCGGCCGCACAGCGGGTCGAGCAGGTACTTCGGCCGGTCCGAGAACGGGTCCGCCGTCGCCAGCAGGGTCACGTTCACCAGCAGCTTGGTGAACAGCTCGTTCGTCTTGCCCGCGTACTTCTGGATGGTCAGCAGGTCCGAGTCGGCCTTCGCCAGCGGCGTCACCGGCACCGGCCGGAGGACGCCGTCACCCAGCTCGAACAGCGCGTACAGCGACGAGACGTTCGACAGGAGGGCGAGGTCGCGCTCGCCGAGGGGCACCGAGCTGGTGAAGCGCACGTAGCCGACGCCGCCGAGCTCGACCTCCTCGATCGCGGACAGCTCGGCCGCCAGGGCCGCGCCGAACACCGCCAGCTCGGCGCGCAGCAGCGCGGGGGAGGAGGCGGCGTAGACCCGGTTGGCCGACGGGTAGACCAGCATCGCGTACTCAGGCATCCCGCAGAGCGTAGCGTGACGCACCGTGACCCCTACCTCGGCTTCGGTGCAGGACATCCGGGACGCGGCGGCGCTGCTCGCCGCGGCCGGCGACGTGACGATCCTCGGCCACGTGCGGCCGGACGCGGACGCCCTGGGCAGCGCGCTGGCCCTCGGCCGGGCGCTGCTCCGGCGCGGCGCTTCCGTACGCGTGTCGTTCGGCGAGCCCGACGAGGCCCCGGAGACGCTGCGGTGGCTCGACGAGGACGGCCTGCTCACCCACCCGGACGACCTCCCGGACACCGAGGAGCTGCTCGTCTGCGTCGACACGCCGACGCCGAAGCGGCTCGGCCGGCTCGCCGGGCGCGTCGAGCTCGCCGGCGGGGTGCTGGTGATCGACCACCACGCGACCAACACGTTCTACGGCACCTGCCACGTCGTCGACGAGAGCGCCGAGGCCAGCGCGGTGCTCGTGTTCCGCGTGCTGGAGGAACTGGGCGCCGAGCTGGACGAGCCGATCGCGCGGGGGCTCTACGCGGGCATCGTCACCGACACGAGCGGGTTCCGCCGGGCGAGCCCGGAGACGCACCGGATGGCGGCGCGGCTGCTGGAAGCGGGCGCCGACCCGGAGGCGATCGTGCGCCGGATCGTCGACGAGCGCCCGTTCGCGTGGCTGCCGATGCTCTCGTCCGTGCTGCGCGAGGCGCGGCTGGAGCCGGAAGCCGCGCAGGGCCGGGGTTTCGTGCACGCGGTGGTTTCCGTCGACGCTGCGCGCACGGTGCGCGGCGAGGAGGTCGAGTCGGTCATCGACGTCGTCCGCTCGGTGCGCGAGGCCGCCGTTGCCGCGGTGCTCAAACAGGACCCGTCGCACCCGGAGCAGTGGCAGATTTCGTTGCGTTCCATCGGGATCGACGTCTCGGCGGTGGCGGCCGAGTTCGGCGGCGGCGGGCACCGGCAGGCCGCGGGCTGCACCATCGCGGGCTCGGCTTCGGACGTCGTCGCGGGGCTGCGCGAGGCTCTGGAGCGGGCGCCGCTGCTGTAGCCACCCGGCCGGGTTCCCACCGGCCGGAACTGTCGGTGGTGGCGATTAGAGTCCGGATCGTGGTGAACGTGGAGGAGATCGAGCGGGTCCCGGCGAAGCGCGTGCTCGGCTTGGCCGTGCCCGCGCTGGGGGTGCTGGCCGCCGAGCCGCTGTACGTGCTGGTCGACACCGCCGTGGTCGGTCACCTCGACGCGCTGTCGCTGGCCGGGCTCGCGCTCGGCGGCGTCGTGCTGGCGCAGGTGTCGAGCCAGCTGACGTTCCTGTCCTACGGCACGACGTCCCGCACCGCCCGGCTGCACGGCGCCGGCCGCCGGGCCGACGCGGTGCGCGAAGGGGTGCAGGCGACGTGGCTGGCGGTGTTCGTCGGGCTCGTCGTGCTGGCCGCGGGGCAGCTGCTGGCCTGGCCGATCGCGCGGGTGCTCTCGGGGAGTGACGAGATCGCTTCGGCCGCGGTGTCGTGGCTGCGGATCGCGTTGTTCGGGGCGCCGCTGATCCTGGTCACCATGGCCGGCAACGGCTGGATGCGCGGGGTGCAGGACGCCGCGAAGCCGTTGCGGTACGTGCTGGCGGGCAACGGGATCTCGGCCGTGCTGTGCCCGGTCCTCGTCTACTGGGCCGGGCTGGGGCTGGAGGGCTCGGCGATCGCGAACGTCGCCGCGCAGGTGATCTCGGCGTCGCTGTTCGTCATGGCGCTGGTGCGCGAGAAGGTCGGGCTTCGGCCGGACTTCAAGGTGATGCGTGCCCAGCTGGGCCTCGGCCGCGACCTGGTGCTGCGCAGCCTGGCGTTCCAGGCGTGCTTCGTGTCGGCGGCGGCCGTCGCGGCCCGGACGTCGACCGAGGCGGTCGGCGCGCACCAGGTGGTGCTGCAGCTGTGGACGTTCCTGGCGCTGGTGCTGGATTCGGTGGCGATCGCCGCGCAGTCGCTGGTCGGGGCGGCGCTGGGGGCGAACTCGGCGCGGCAGGCGCGCGGGGTGGCGTCGCAGATCACCGGGTACGGGCTGCTGATGGGGTGCTTCCTGGGCGTGCTGTTCGCGGCGTTGTCGTGGGTGCTGCCGCACGCGTTCACGTCCGACCCGGGCGTGCTGGCGGAGATCCCGCACGCGTGGTGGTTCTTCGTGGCCCTCCAGCCGATCGCGGGCGTGGTCTTCGCCCTGGACGGCGTCCTCCTGGGCGCGGGCGACGCGGCCTTCCTCCGCAACGCGACGCTCGGCAGCGCGGCCCTCGGCTTCCTCCCGCTGATCTGGGCGTCCCTCGGCTTCGGCTGGGGCCTCACCGGCATCTGGACCGGCCTCTCCCTCTTCATGCTCCTCCGCCTCGCCGCGGTCCTGGTCCGCTGGCGCTCCGGAAGCTGGGCCATAACCGGCGCCACCCGCCCCACCTGACCCCGTACCCGGACGGTCGGCCCGCGTACCCAGAGCGTCGGCCTGCGTACCTGGAGGGTCGGCTCACGAACCGACCCTCCAGGTACGCGAACCGACCGCCTGGGTACGCAGGCCGACCCTCTGAGCACGGGTGATGGGGGTTACCTGTGGGGAAAACCACCCGGGTCGTGGCTATGGTTCGTGGTTGCTTAGGCGATACAAGTAGTAGGGACGGCAGCGTGGGCGTCCTGCGCCCCGAATCGCCCCACCTCTGGAGGAACCTGTGCCCGCCACCGGCCGTGCCACCGCCCGGTCCTGGCTGATCTGGCTCGCCGCCGTCACCGTCTACCTCCTCGCCGTCTTCCACCGGACGTCGTTCGGGGTCGCCGGGCTGCAGGCCGCCGAGCGGTTCGGCGTCGGCGCGGCCGCGCTCGGCACCTTCACCGTCCTGCAGGTCGGCGTCTACGCCGCGATGCAGATCCCGACCGGCGTCCTGGTCGACCGCTACGGCCCCCGCCGCGTCCTCACCGTCGCCGTGCTGGTCCTCGGGGCCGGCCAGCTCCTGCTCGGCGTCGCCCACTCCTACGGCCTCGGCCTGCTCGCCCGCGGCGTCCTCGGTCTCGGCGACGCGCTCACCTTCGTCAGCGTCCTGCGCCTGGTCGCGGCCCACTTCCCGGGCCGCCAGTACGCGCTGCTGACGTCGTTCACCGCGGCCTTCGGCTACATCGGCAACCTCGCCGCCACCGTCCCGCTGGCCCTGGTCCTCGACAGCGCCGGCTGGACCCTCACCTTCCTGGCCGCCGGCGCCGTCACGGTCCTCTACACCGTCGTCGTGGCCCTGCGGGTCCGCGACGTCCCGGCGGGCGAACAGCCGCCCGTCCGCGAAGAAGTCCGCCCGCGCGAGCTGGCCGGCCGGGTCGCGGAGGCCTGGCGGACGCCGGGGACCCGCCTGGGCTTCTGGGTCCACTTCAGCACGATGTTCGCCCCGAACGCCCTGACGCTGCTGTGGGGCGTCCCCTGGCTGGTCCAGGGCCAAGGGCAGTCGAAGGCGACGGCGAGCGCGCTGCTCACGGTGTTCGTGTTCGGCTCGATGGCCGGCGGCCCGGCGCTCGGCGGCCTGATCGGCCGCCGGCCGTCGCTGCGGATGCCGCTGGTCGGCGGCTACATCGGCGGGGCGGCGCTGGTCTGGGCGGTGCTGCTGGGCTGGCCGGGCCAGGTGCCGCTGCCGGTCCTGGTGCCCGCGTTCGCCTTCCTCGCCCTCGGCGGCCCGGCGTCGATGATCGGCTTCGCGCTGGCCCGCGACTACAACCCGCTCAGCCGCGTCGGGACGGCGACGGGCGTGGTCAACGTCGGCGGCTTCGTGGCGACGACGATCGCCGCGCTCGCCGTCGGCGTGCTGCTCCAAACCACCGGCGGCAACTTCCGGCTGTCGCTGCTGGCGCTGGTCGCGGTGCTGGCCTTCGGCACGGTCCGGATGCTCGTGTGGTGGCGCCGGACGCGCGCGCACCTGTTCCTCGCCGAGGCCCGCGGCGAGGAGCTGCCGGTCCGGATCACCCGCCGCCGCTGGGACGCGGCCCTTCCGGAGACGCCGATCGTGGCCGCCTGACCGGTGTCTGCAGCAGCTCCGGCGCCACGGCGAAGCCGCGCCGCTCGTAGGCGGGCACGGCCCGCGGCGACGAGTGCACGGTGACGCGCTCCAGGCCCAGCTCCGCGGCGAGCCGCAGGACGCCGTCGATCAGCTGCCCGCCGAGGCCGCCGTCACGCGCTTCCGGCACGACGTACACACTCTGCAGGTCCCCGGCTGCCCGCGTCGGCGCCGCCGGCGTCGGGACGCGCGGGGTGATCGCCAGGAACGCCATCCCGCGCACCCGGCCGTCGCACACCAGGACCAGGCAGCGGTGGGTGGCGGCGTTCTCCCGTGCCCAGGCGGCGAACTCCCGCACGAACACGTCCCGGCCCGCCTCGGGCAGGCCGTCGCGCTCGGCCACCCACCGCCACCGGAGCTCGGCGACCACTTCCAGCTCGGCGGGCCGCGCGGCCCGCCGAGCTGGAAGTGGTCGCCGAGCTCCGGTGGCGGTGGGTG
>JARAWT010000121.1:0-12755 GCA_033793495.1 Streptomyces sp. MN03-5084-2B
CCGCCCCGCCCCGCCTCCCGGCCTCCTCATCGTCGACAAGCCCGCCGGCATGACGTCGCACGACGTCGTCGCGCGCGCCCGCCGGATCATGGGCACCCGCAAGGTCGGGCACGCCGGCACGCTCGACCCGATGGCGACCGGCGTGCTGGTGCTCGGCATCGAGCGCGCCACCAAGCTGCTCGGCCACCTGGCCCTGGACCGCAAGACCTACCTGGCCACCCTCAGCCTCGGCAGCAGCACCACCACCGACGACGCCGAGGGCGAAGTCCTGAGCCAAGCCGCGACGGGCGAAGTCACCGACGAAGGCATCGCCCACGGCGTCGAGAAGCTCACCGGGGACATCCAGCAGGTCCCCAGCGCGGTCAGCGCGGTCAAGATCGACGGCAAGCGCGCCTACGCCCGCGTCCGCGCCGGCGAGGACGTCGTCATCCCGGCCCGCCCGGTCACCGTCTACCGCTTCGACGTCCTCGCCGTCCGCCACGAGGAGGACCACGTCGAGGTCGACGCCGTCGTCGAGTGCTCCTCCGGCACCTACGTCCGCGCGCTGGCCCGCGACCTGGGCGCGGACCTCGGCGTCGGCGGCCACCTGAAGGCCCTCCGGCGCACCACCGTCGGCCCCTTCACCCTCGCCAAGGCGAGGACCCTCGACCAGCTCGAAGAACAGCCCGAACTGAGCCTCGACCTCGACGCCGCCGTCGCCGCCGCGTTCCCGCGCCGCGACCTCGACGCCGCCACGGCGAAGGCGGTCCGCCACGGCCAGCGCATCCCGGCGGCCGGCGTCGAGGGCACCTACGGGCTCTTCGGTCCCGACGGCCGGGTGCTCGCACTGGCCGCCGACGAACAGGGTGTGTCCCGCGCAGTGGTCGTGTTGCTGCCCGCCTAGGGTGGGCTCGAGAGACGGGAGTGCGACGTGCTTCGGTGGCGTGGGCTGGGGGACCTCCCCGGCAGCTGGGGCCGGTGCGTGGTCACCATCGGCGTGTTCGACGGTGTCCACCGCGGGCACCAGGAGCTGATCAGCCGGACGGTGTCGGCGGCGGCCGAGCGCGGCCTGCCGAGCGTCATGCTGACGTTCGACCCGCACCCGTCGGAGGTGCTGCGCCCGGGCAGCCACCCGGCGCAGCTGACGACGTTGCGGCGCAAGGCCGAGATCGTCGAGAGCCTCGGCGTCGACGTCTTCTGCGTGCTGCCGTTCACCCTGGAGCTGTCCCGGCTGCAGCCGGAGGAGTTCGTGCACGAGGTGCTGGTCGACCGGCTGCACGCGGCCGCGGTGATCGTCGGCGACAACTTCACCTTCGGCGCGAAGGCGGCCGGCGACGTCGCCCTGCTCCGCACCCTCGGCCGTCGGTTCGGCTTCGCCGCGTTCGGCGCCGAGCTGCAGGGCAAGGAACTGTCCGAAGAGGACCAGTCGGCGATCACCTTCTCCAGCACCTACGTCCGGTCGTGCATCGACGCCGGTGACGTGGTCGCCGCGGCCGAAGCGCTCGGCCGCCCGCACCGCCTGGAGGGGATCGTCGTCCGCGGCGACGGCCGGGGTCACGAGCTCGGCTACCCGACGGCGAACCTGTCGACCCCGCGGTTCGCCGCCGTCCCGGCCGACGGCGTCTACAGCGCGTGGTTCACCCGTTCGGCGGACCCGACGCGCCGGCTGCGCGCCGCGGTCTCGGTGGGCACCAACCCGACGTTCTCCGGCCGCGAGCGGACCGTCGAGGCCTTCGTCCTCGACGTCGACGAGGACTTCTACGGCCAGCACGTGGCCATCGACTTCGTGGCGCGGCTGCGTGACCAGGTGCGGTTCGCCGACTCGGCCGGGCTGGTCGCGCAGATCGACGACGACGTGGTGGAGACCAGGAAGGCACTCGAACTGCCCCCGGACGCCCTGACCGGGGACGAATAGGGGATTCCCCGTCCACGCACCGGGAAGCGATGGCAAGATGCTCACGGACGGTGTGCGCGAACAGGGGAGCTTGAGACTGGTGGAGGACCACAAGATCGTCCAGCGGAACATCGCGTTGCAGCGCGAGTGGTACGGGGAGCCGCTCGGCGACCGCGTGCGCCGGCTCGTCGTCGCGTTCGACGTTTCGCAGGCGTTCCTGGCCGAGGTCCTCGGAATCAGCGCCCCCATGCTCAGCCAGGTGATGAGCGGGCGGCGGGCCAAGATCGGCAACCCGGTCGTGCTGGCCAGGATGATCATGCTCGAGCGCAAGATCCTGGTGCCCGAGGTCGCCGCCGGCAACCGCGACGCGATGCTGGCCGCGATGGAGGACGTCCGAGACTCCCGCCCGACCGTCGGCCGCGACAACATCCCGGTGGTCAACGAAGACGCCAAGGTCCTCGCCTACCTGCGTGACCTCGCCGAGGACGAGGACCTCGGCGAGGCCGCCAAGCGCCTCGACGACGACTTCCCGGCCATCGCCGACCTGCTCCGCCGGGCGGGCAGCGGCGCCTGATGCCGGTCCTGTTCAGCGCCCTGCTCCCACCGGACGACGTCGCCGAGGCGATCACCGCGGCCCTCGGCGAGAAGGACGGCCTCCGCTGGGAGCCGCCCGAGCGCTGGCACGTCACCCTCGCCTACTACGGGCCGGACGACGTCGAGACCCGCGCCGCCTGGCTGGGCGAGCGGCTGGCCGGCCACGGCCCGGTCGACGTCCGGCTGGAAAAGGCCGCGACCTTCCCCGGGGTGCTGTGGTTGACTGTCGCCGGAACAAAACTGACGCCGCTCGCGCACGCCGCGGGCGCCGACGCCGAACCGAGGCCCTACCGGGCCCACCTGACGCTCGCGCGGTTCCCCCGGGAAGAACCGGGGCTCGCCGCGCGTTGGACCGAACGCCTCGCGAACTTCACGAGCCGGAAGTGGCAGGCCACCGAGGTGGCGCTGATGACCAGCGAGCGCGAGCCGGGTGGTCCCCGGTACTCGGTGGCCCGCGCCTTCGCGCTGGACCGCGGCTGAAGACGCAGTTCAGCGGGCTGGTAACCTCAACGATCGGGTCCGGCTGCAGTCCGTGGCGGCCGTGACCGTCTTCCCGGCGTGCATCCACGTCCGGGGCCGCACGGCACTGATTATTTCGAGGAGCAACACAAGTGGCGCTGTCCACCGAAGAGAAGAAGTCGATCCTGGCCGAGTACGGCGTGCACGACTCGGACACCGGATCCCCCGAGGCCCAGGTGGCGCTGCTCACCAAGCGCATCGTCGGCCTCACCGAGCACCTCAAGGCTCACAAGCACGACCACCACTCGCGTCGCGGGCTCCTGCTGCTGGTCGGCCGTCGCCGCCGGCTGCTGAACTACGTGATGAAGGTGGACATCGAGCGTTACCGTGCGCTGATCCAGCGCCTCGGCCTGCGCCGATAGCTCGAACCCGAGGGGGAGTGACCACGACGGTCGCTCCCCCTCGGTCCAAAAAGAAAGAACGGCGCGAGCGCGCACGAGGGTCCGTCCGCCGGTCCTCGGTAGTGGTTCCCGGGAAGCGTCCCGTGAACTTCGATCGAAGACCGGCCTCATTCCTCGAGCGTCCTCAGGCGAAACGGGTCCCAGGGTGGGAGACTCGCGTCGTACGAAGGAACCAAAGAGGAGAAACATCTATGACCGACTCCACCGGAGTCACCGTGCACGAGACCGAAGCCGTCATCGACAACGGCAAGTTCGGCACTCGCACCGTTCGTTTCGAGACGGGCCGCCTGGCCAAGCAGGCCGCCGGCGCCGTCGTCGCGTACCTCGACGAAGAGACCATGCTGCTCTCGGCGACGACCGCGTCGAAGCACCCGAAGGAGCACTTCGACTTCTTCCCGCTGACCGTGGACGTCGAAGAGCGCATGTACGCCGCGGGCCGCATCCCCGGCGCGTTCTTCCGCCGCGAGGGCCGCCCGTCGACCGACGCGATCCTGACCTGCCGCCTGATCGACCGGCCGCTGCGCCCGTCGTTCACCGACGGTCTCCGCAACGAGATCCAGGTCGTCATCACCGTCCAGAGCCTCAACCCGGACGACCCGTACGACGTGCTGGCCATCAACGCCGCCTCGGCGTCGACCCAGATCGCCGGCCTGCCGTTCTCGGGCCCGGTCGGCGGCGTCCGCGTCGCCCTGATCGAGGGCCAGTGGGTCGCGTTCCCGACCTGGTCGCAGCTGGAGAAGGCGACCTTCAACATGGTCGTCGCCGGCCGCATCGTCGGTGACGACGTCGCGATCATGATGGTCGAGGCCGAGGGCACCGAGAACACGCTCGACCTGATCGCCGCCGGCGGCAAGGCGCCCGACGAGGTCGCCGTCGCCGAGGGCCTCGAGGCCGCGAAGCCGTTCATCAAGGTCCTCTGCGAGGCGCAGCAGCGCCTGGCCGACGCCGCCGCGAAGCCGACCGGCGAGTTCCCGGTCTACCCGGCCTACCAGCAGGACGTCTACGAGGCCGTCGCCGCCATCGCGACCGACGACCTGGCCCGCGCGCTGCAGATCGCCGGCAAGCAGGACCGCGACGCCGCGACCGACGAGGTCAAGGCCGCCGTCCTGGAGAAGGTCGGCCTGGGCGAGGGCGAGGCCTTCGAGGGCCGCGACAAGGAGATCGGCGGGGCGTTCAAGGCCCTGACGAAGAAGATCATGCGCCAGCGCGTCCTCACGGAGAAGATCCGCATGGACGGCCGTGGCCTCACCGACATCCGGTCGCTCGCGGCCGAGGTCGCCGTGATCCCGCGGGCGCACGGTTCGGCGCTGTTCGAGCGCGGCGAGACCCAGATCCTGGGCGTCACCACGCTGAACATGCTTCGCCTGGAGCAGCAGATCGACTCGCTGTCCCCGGAGACGCACAAGCGCTACATGCACCACTACAACTTCCCGCCGTTCTCCACCGGCGAGACCGGCCGCGTCGGTTCGCCGAAGCGCCGCGAGATCGGCCACGGCATGCTCGCCGAGCGCGCCCTGGTGCCGGTGCTGCCGAAGCGTGACGAGTTCCCGTACGCGATCCGCCAGGTCTCCGAGGCGCTGGGCTCCAACGGCTCGACCTCGATGGGCTCGGTCTGCGCGTCCACCATGGCGCTGTACAACGCCGGTGTGCCGCTGAAGGCGCCGGTCGCGGGCATCGCGATGGGCCTGGTCTCCGACGAGGTCGACGGCGAGACCCGCTACGTGGCGCTCACCGACATCCTCGGTGCCGAGGACGCCCTCGGCGACATGGACTTCAAGGTCGCCGGCACCAAGGACATCATCACCGCGCTGCAGCTCGACACGAAGCTCGACGGCATCCCGTCGGAGGTCCTCGCGGCCGCGCTGAAGCAGGCGAAGGACGCGCGCCACACCATCCTGGAGGTCATCGCCGAGGCGATCGACAGCCCGGACGAGATGAGCCCGTACTCCCCGCGCGTCACCAGCGTGAAGATCCCGGTGGACAAGATCGGCGAGGTCATCGGCCCGAAGGGCAAGATGATCAACTCGATCACCGAGCAGACCGGCGCCGACATCTCCATCGAGGACGACGGCACGATCTACGTGGGCGCGGCCGACGGCCCGTCGGCGGAGGCGGCGATCGACCTGATCAACGCCATCGCCAACCCGCAGCTGCCCAAGGTCGGCGAGCGCTTCCTCGGCACCGTGGTGAAGACGGCCGCGTTCGGCGCGTTCGTCTCGCTGCTGCCGGGCAAGGACGGCCTGGTGCACATCTCCAAGCTGGGCAACGGCAAGCGGATCAACAAGGTCGAGGACGTGGTCAACGTGGGCGACAAGCTCCGCGTCGAGATCGCCGACATCGACAACCGCGGCAAGATCAGCCTGATCGTGGTCAAGGAAGACGAGGCCGCCAAGCCCGCCGAGGGTGAGGCTCCCGCCGCCGACGCCGAGAAGGCCGAAGCCAAGTAAGACAGCTCGTTTCTGGTTCGTGAAGGCCACCTCGGGATGTCCCGAGGTGGCCTTCACGGCAAGGTGAGTAAGGAACCCATGGCACGGCAGGTTTCCGGGCACGAGCAGCCCGTCGGCACCACCCGCACCCTCGAGTCCACTTCGGACGGTGCGGTCGTCAAGCGCAGCGTCCTGCCCGGCGGTCTGCGCGTGATCACCGAGCACGTCCCGGCGTCCCGCTCGGCCACGGTCGGGCTGTGGGTCGGCATCGGCTCCCGCGACGAGCCGGCCGCCGTCGCCGGTGCCGCGCACTACCTCGAGCACCTGCTGTTCAAGGGCACGAAGCACCGCGACGCCACGCAGATCGCCGAGGAGATCGACGCCGTCGGCGGCGAGTTCAACGCCTTCACGGCCAAGGAGCACACCTGCTACTACGCGCAGGTGCTCGACGCCGACCTCCCGCTCGCCGTGGACCTGGTCACCGACGTCGTGTTCGACGCGCTGTGCACCGACCGCGACATGGACATGGAACGCAGCGTCGTCCTCGAAGAGATCTCGATGCGCGACGACGACCCCGAGGACCTGCTGCACGAGACGTTCGTGACCGCCATCCTCGGCGACCACCCGCTCGGCCGCCCGGTGCTCGGCACCGAGAAGTCGATCGTGGAGATGGCCCCGGCCGCCCTGCGGAACTTCTACAAGCGCCGGTACACGCTGCCGCGGATGGTCCTGTCCGTGGCCGGCAACATCGACCACAACCAGGTGCTGCGGCTCGTGCGCAAGGCGCTCGGCGAGCGCCTGGCAGGCACCGCGACGCCGATCGCGCCCCGCGAGGGCCGCGCCCGGATCAAGACCGTGCCGAAGCTGGCCCTGCACACCGACGACACCGAGCAGGCGCACGTCATGCTCGGCCTGCGCTCGCTGTCGCGCCACGACGACCGTCGCTTCGCGCTGTCGGTGCTCAACGCGGCCCTCGGCGGCGGCATGTCGTCGCGGCTGTTCCAGGAGATCCGCGAGCAGCGCGGGCTGGCGTACCAGGTGTACTCGTCGGTCGCGAGCTACGCCGACACCGGGCACATGGCCGTGTACGCGGGTTGCCAGCCGGAGAAGCTCGGCGACGTCGCCGGCGTCATCCGCGAGGTGCTCGACAAGGTCGGCGTCGACGGCCTCACCGAAGCCGAGGTGGCCCGCGCCAAGGGCCAGCTGCGCGGTGGGCTGGTGCTGGGCCTGGAGGACACGTCGTCGCGGATGTCGCGGATCGGCAAGAACGAGCTGAACTACGGCCACTACCTGGGCGTCGACGCCACGATCGCGCGCATCGACGCGGTGACCACCGAGGACGTGTGTGCGCTCGCTCGCACTTTGTTCGCACGGCCCGGTGGCGTCTCGGCGGCGGCGGTCGTGGGGCCGTACGCTCACGCCGACGACCTTCCTGACGACTTGCACGAGGTGATCGCTTCATGACCATCAACGTCGGTGTGCTCGGTGCGCGCGGCCGGATGGGCGCGACGGTGGTGAACGCCGTCGAAGGCGCTTCGGACATGAAGCTCGTGGCGGCGCTGGACGCAGGTGACAACTTCGCGGCGCTGGCCGGGGCGCAGGTCGTCGTCGACTTCACCCATCCCGATGCGGTGATGGGCAACCTGGAGTACCTGATCGCGCACGACATCCACGCGGTGGTCGGCACCACGGGCTTCAGCGAGGACCGGCTGGCCTACGTGCGTTCGCTCTTGGAGCCTCCCACCGGACTGGGGGTGCTGATCGCGCCGAACTTCGCCCTCGGCGCGGTTCTCGCGATGCGCTTCGCGGCCCAGGCGGCGAAGTTCTACGCCTCGGCCGAGATCATCGAGCTGCACCACAACCGCAAGGCCGACGCGCCGTCGGGCACCGCCGCGCACACCGCCCGGATGATCGCCGCCGCGCGTGCCGAAGCCGGCGTGACCCCGGGTCCGGACGCGACGACGGCGGAGCTGGACGGCGCCCGCGGTGCGACGGTCGAGGAGGTCCGCGTGCACTCGGTCCGCCTGCCGGGCCTGGTCGCGCACGAGGAGATCCTGTTCGGCGGCGAGGGGGAGACCCTGACGATCCGCCACGACTCCCTCGACCGGACGTCCTTCATGCCGGGCGTACTGCTCGGGGTGCGCGAGGTGCTGAAGCGCCCCGGCCTGACGGTCGGCCTGGAAAACGTCCTCGACCTGTGAGGGCTCGCAATGTGGCGCTGCTGCTGACGGCGGCGCTGATCGTCTACCTGTTCCTGCTGGCGGACCGGGCGATCGCCCTGTTCAAGACGGGGACGGGTGTCGGCATCGCGCTGGGCGCAGGCGTGCTGTTGCTGCCGGTGCTGGGCCTCTGGGTCGTCGTGATGACCTGGCGCAACGGCCTGCAGGTCCAGCGCCTGTCCCGGCGCCTGGACGAGGAGGGCGCGCTCCCGGACGTCTCCGACCTCCCGCGCCGCCCCTCGGGCCGGGTGGATCGTGATGCGGCCGACGCGTGGTTCGAGCAGCGCCGCGCGGAGGTCCAGGCCGACCAGGGGAACTGGCGGGCCTGGTACAAGCTCGCGTACGCGTACGACATCGCGGGGGACAGGCGTCGGGCGCGCGAGACGATGAAGAAAGCAGTGGAATTGGAAGCCGCCGACCGCTGAATCCTGCTGTGTTCTGCGGGTGTGGCATTTCGCTGACAGTTGTCGTTCGTTCGGGAAAATGCGCGGTTTCGTAGCATCGCCTGCATGAAACCGACTTCGTCTTCTCCGGGTTCCCGGGCGTTGTCCGCGTCGCTGCGTGAGGTGCGTGAGGCGCGGAACTTCGGGCTGCGTGAGCTGGCCCGGGCGCTGGAAGTGGATCCGCGGTTGCTGTCGCAGTGGGAGCTGGGGATCCGGGTGCCGCCGATCGAGGAGGTGGCCCGGATTCTCGGGTACCTGAGGGTCGATCGCGTGGTGACCAACCGGATCTTGGAGTTGGTGCAGCATGTGAAGCAGCCCAATTGGCTGGACTCGAACCCGTCGGACGTGCCCGCCGCGCTCACGGCGGTCATCCAGTGCGAGCGGTCGGCCAGCCAGATCATCAACTGGTCGCCGCTGATCATCCCGGGGTTGTTGCAGACTCCTGACTACGCGCGCGCTTTGCTCGCCGCCTCCGACATCAAGGTCGAGGAAGCCGATGTGCGGTTGGTGGCCCGCCTGAAACGGCAGCGCATTCTCTCCGGCTATCAGCCGGTTCAGCTCAAGGCGATCATCTCCGAACTGGCGATCCGGGAGGTGGTCGGCGATGCGGGCATCATGTCGGACCAGGTCGACCATCTGCTTCGGTCGGCGGTTACATCTAACATTTCAGTGCGGATCGTTCCCGCCGACGTGGGATACCACCCGGGCAAGAGCGGTATGTTCGCTCTCTACGAGTTCCCCAGCGACCCGGCGATCGTCTTGCTGGAACATCACCATGCCAGCGCCTTCGTCAACGAGTTGGACGCTATCGCCAGCTACCGGAAGCTGGTAAAGCTGTTGTCGGGCAAAGCTTTGAGCGAGGAGAACTCGCGGGCCTTGCTTCAGGAGATGGCGCGATAGGGGGCATCGTGTTCACGTGGCGTAAATCGAGTTACACCGCAAAAGACGAGTGCGTAGAGGTTCTTCTTGCCGAGACTGTCGGGGTGCGGGACACCAAGGCCCGTCACCTAGGCCAGCTCACCGTCTCGCGCTCCGCCTGGTCCGCCTTGATCTCAGTGGTGGAGCCAGCCCGCGAACACCGCGGGTGAAGCCGCAATCAAACTGAAGCGGATCCACCTTCCGGCGAGTCCCGCCGTCAGGAAGGTCGCGAGCCGCATCCGTACCAGCCCGGCCAGCACGCTCGTCGCCATGAACGGGGGCAGCCCGACCAGGGAGCTCACGCCGTACGTCCCGGCCATCCAGTGCGGGTGCCGGTGGCAGCGCTCGCGCAGCCGGTCGACCCAGCCGCGCAGTCTCTTCGTCCGCAGCTGCCAGCGCACGCGCCGGGGCGTCAGCGGGCGCTCCCGATGGAGCCGGTCGTGCAGCGGCTTCGGCAGCTTGATCGTGCCGCGCGCGGCCAGGTAGTACAGCGTCTTCCCGGCGATCTGCCCGACGGCCACCGCCGCCCCGAGCCACAGCCAGTGCAGCCCCGGCTGGCTCGCGCAGAGCCCGATCAGGAAGATCTCGGCGTTCACCAGCGGCACGATGGCCGAACCGAACGCGACGCCCAGCGTCAGCAGGATCCAGCTCATCGTGTCACCTCCTGAAAATCGCTCGCGTTCCTCCAAGTTATCAGTTCGAAATCTCCGCGCACGGGGGTTGGCCTCACCATTCGGCCGGTGGTCGGCACCAGAAGATCACCTGCCGGACGGCTTCCGGTCACCCTGCGCCGGAACACTGGCGGGGTGGCCGCCGAGCACCCCCGTACGCCCGCTGACCGATTCGGCGCCCTCTGCCGGGCCGTCGTGCGCGTGTTGCCGCTGGGTCTGTCGCGGGTCGTGGCGCCGACGTTTCTCGGGTTCTGCCTGATCAACGGGTGCACGTTCGGCGTCGACCTCGCGCTGCTGACCGTCTTCCACGGCCTGCTCGGCTGGCCGGTGTGGCTCGCGATCACGGTGGCGTACGCCTGCGCGTTCGGGCTGAGCTTCGCGCTGAACCGGACGTTCAACTTCCATTCCCACGCGGCCGTCGGAATCCAGCTGGCGCTTTACATAGTTGCGATCGGTGTCAATTATGCGGCGTTCCTGCTGGGTGTGGGCGCGGGGCTGACGGCGCTGGGCGTCGAATACCACGTCTCGCGGCTGCTCGCGGGCGCGTGCGAAGGCGTGTTCATGTACGCCGTGATGCGGTGGGTGATCTTCCGGGACTCAGCTCAGGGTCAGGTCGAGGGTGCCGGTGAGGCGGACCTCGCGGAGGGTGCGGTCGCCGGTGTCGAGGGTGCGGACGGTGCCGTCGGGGTTCCAGCCGGCCCGCCGGTAGAAGCCGAGGGTGGCGTGGTCGCCCTGGGCGACCCAGGCGATGCCGCGGGAGGCGCCGTCGGCCCGCAGGCCCGCGGCGGCCGTCGCGAGTAGCCGTCCGGCGTGCCCGCGGCGCCCCCAGCGCGGCTCGACGAGCAGGGTGGCGATCAGGCCCGTGGTTTCGGCGTCCTCGGGCAGGCTGCCGTCGGCCTGGGCGACCTCGTCTTCGGGCGCGCGGCCGGCGACGCAGAAGCCGACGGTGAACTCGCCCTCGGTGGCGACGTAGACGAGGCTGCCGGGGTAGTCGATGGTCTCGGTCCAGGTGCCGGCGAGGTCGGTGGCGTCCAGCTGCGCGAGGGCCTGCTTGCCGAGCAGGTCCTCGTAGGCGGCGTGCCAGGTTTCCCGCTGGATGCGGGCGATCTCCGCGGCGTCGGACAGGTCGGCGGGACGGACGGCGGCGTCGCTCATGGGCCGAAGATACTGGGGCGCCGGTTTTTGTCGGTGGTGGGTGGCACCATGAGCTCACCATGCAAACGATCAGCGTCTCGACGGCCCGGAAGACGTTCCTGGCCGCACAGGGCTTCACCGACCCGCGTCCGTCCGGCGTGCCTTCGCGGCAGCACCTGAAACGGGTGCTCTCCCGGGTCCAGCTGTTGCAGCTGGACTCGGTGAACGTGGCGGTCCGGGCCCACTACATGCCGGTGTTCGCGCGGCTGGGCGTGTACGACCCGGCGTTGCTCGACGAAGCGGCGTGGGCGCACTCGGCGCGTCGCCCGCGCATGCTGGTGGAGACGTGGGCGCACGAGGCGAGCCTGCTCCCGATCGACGACTGGCCCCTGATCCGTTCGGGTGCGAAGCGCGACGGCTGGTGGCGGCACTACGGGCCGTTGATCGAGAAGTCGCCGGGCCTGGTCGACGAGATCCTGTCGGTGGTGAAGGAGCTGGGCCCGATCGGCGCGGGCGGCATCGAGCGCGCGGTGGAGGCCGACGCCCAGCGCCGCGGGCCGGGCTCGTGGTGGGAGCGGTCGGAGGTCAAGCGCGTCTGCGAGTACCTGTTCGGCATCGGCCAGCTGACCACGGGCACCCGGCGTTCCTTCGAGCGTCTCTACGACCTCACCGAGCGGGTGGTCCCGCCGGAGATCCTGACGCGCTCGGTGTCCGCGGAGGAGGGCGCGCGGGGCCTGATTTCGCGTTCGGCGCGGGCGCTGGGCGTCGCGACGGAGACGGACCTGCGCGACTACTACCGCCTCGGCCCCGCCACGGCCCGCCAGGCGGTGGCGGAGCTGGTGGAGTCGGGCGAGCTGGAGCCGGTCGCGGTCCGCGGCTGGAAGCCGGTGGCCTACCGGCACGTCTCGGCCCGGACGCCGCGGAATGTCGTGGGCCGGGCCCTGCTGTGCCCGTTCGACCCGCTGATCTGGGAGCGGGCCCGGACGGAACGGCTGTTCGGCTTCCACTACCGGATCGAGATCTACGTCCCGGAGCCGAAGCGGGTGTACGGGTACTACGTGTTCCCGTTCCTGCTGGACGGTTCCCTGGTGGCCCGGGTGGACCTCAAGTCCGACCGCGCGGCGGGACTGCTGCGGGTGCAGGGGGCGTTCGCGGAGGAGGGCGCCGACGTGGCGCGGGTCCTGCCGGAGCTGGCGGCGGAGCTGCGGCACATGGCGGAGTGGCTGGGGTTGTCGGGTGTGGCGGTGGGTTCCCGCGGCGACCTGGCTCCGGCTCTGGCGAAGCTCCTCCGCTGACCCTCGCCCACCGGCCCCCAGCGCCCCAATGTGGCCTTGGTTGCGTTCAACGCACCGAAGGCCGCATTGGGTGCGTTGAGTGCACCGAGGGCTGCCTTGGGGTGCGTGAGTGCACCGAGGGCCGCCTTGGGTGCGTTGAGCGCACCGAAGGCCACATTGAGGCTTTCTCAGTAGCGTCCGTGGTGTTCGTGGTGGGTGAGGACGAGGGCGGCTTGGACGATCGCGCCGATGCGGTGGGGGCAGAGGGTGACTCGGTGTAGTG
>JARAWT010000122.1:0-12362 GCA_033793495.1 Streptomyces sp. MN03-5084-2B
ACCTCCGCGCGCTCGAACGCGCGATCCTCGACCACGATCCCGGCCTGGCGCTCGGGGCCACCGAAGCGCGTCCGGCGGGGGCGGCGGCGTGCCCGCCACGACCGGCGGGGTGGCCGGACGCGCTTCGGTGGCCCCGAGCGCCAGGCCGGGATCGTGGTCGAGGATCGCGCGTTCGAGCGCGCGGAGGTCGGGGCTCGGATCCAGGCCGAGGCCTTCGACGAGCGCGGACCGGGTGCGCCGGTAGACGCCGAGCGCGTCGACCTGGCGGCCCGAGCGGTACAGCGCGAGCATCAGCTGGCGGGCGAGCCGTTCCCGCAACGGGTCCGCTCCGACGACCGGTTCGAGTTCGCTGATGACCTGCTGTTCCTTGCCCGCGGCCAGCGCCGCCTCCATCTGGCTTTCCAGCACGGCGAACCGCTCGTTCTGCAGCGCGGTCAGCTCCGGCCAGTCGTACCCGTCTTCGAGCAGGTCGGACAGGGCGGGGCCGCGCCAGAGTTCGAGCGCGCCGCGCAGGTCGCGCTCGGCCTCGTGCCACCGGCCGGCGGCCAGCGCGGCTTGCCCACGCTTCGCCAGCGCGCGGAACTGCAGCAGGTCGACGCACTCCGGGTCGACCCGCAGCAGGTAGCCGGGCGCGTGCGTGACCAGCAGTTCCGAGTCCGGGTCGCCGCTGTGGGCGGGCAAGGTCCGGCGCAGGCCGGAGATCGCGTTCTGCAGGATCTTGCGGGCGGTCGGCGGCGGATTCTCCCCCCACAGCGCGGTCACCAGCTCACTGGTGGCGACCACGCTGTTGGCGTGCAGCAGCAAATAGCCCAGCGCAGCCCGCCGTTTGATCCCGCTCAGCTGGACGAAAACGTCGTCTTCGAATAAGCGTAATGGACCGAGGACATGGAATTTCATTCGTTACCCACGACTGCAGTTCGTTCCGGAAATCGATCATCACAGCCGGGCTTCGCCTTCGCCGGAACATGCTGATCAACCCCCAGCCCCCCAAGGACAAGGCCCCCCTTGCGCTCGCCAGAAGTATAGCCGCCCCACGCCGGAGCCGCCGTAGACGATTCACTGAGTGAGCACCGGATGCGGATGGCTCGGTAAATCCACCCGTTTGCCGCAGCGGCCATCTCGGAACGACACCGCGACTGGCCCGAAAGGATGACCGATAAGCCACCGGGACCAGCCCTTCACGGTTTGCCAATCGCGTGATCGGAATCCGTCGCGCCGGAACGCTCCGGCGTGACGGAAGCCACAGGGGGGTTTCAGGGGTTACGGCACCCGATGGGGCGTCCGTACGGTTTCGGTGCACCGAGGGAGGAATTCATGCCTACCAGAAGAAGCATTCTCAAATCTGCGGGCGGCCTCGCGCTGGCCACCGCCGCGACCGCGCTGGGAACCGGCGCCTTCGCCGCGGGTGCGACGGCGACCGACAAGTGGGAGCGCCTGCGGGGCTCGCTCGACGGTGCGCTGATCCGGCCCGGTGACACCGCCTACGGCTACGCGAAGACCGTCTACCTCGGCGAATACAGCGCGGTGAACCCGCAGGCGGTCGCCTACTGCACGACGGTCGAGGACGTGCAGACCTGCCTGCGGTTCGCCCGGACCCACCGGGTGGACCTGCGCACGCGCAGCGGCGGCCACAACCTCGCGGGCTGGTCGACCGGCGAAGGCCTGGTGATCGACCTCTCGAACTTCAAGCAGGCGCTGGTCACCGGCAACACCGTGCACGTCGGCCCCGCCGCGATGTCGATCGAAGCCCTTGCCGCGCTGGCCCCCGCCGGCCGCCAGATCGTCACCGGGACCTGCCCGACGGTGTGTCCCGGCGGGTTCGTGAGCGGCGGCGGCGTCGGCCTCAGACACGCAAGTTCGGCACCGCCTCGGACCGGCTGGTCGGCGCGACCGTCGTGCTCGCCGACGGCCGGGTCGTCCAGGCCTCCGAAACCAGCGAACCGGACCTGTTCTGGGCACTGCGCGGCGGTGGCGGCGGGAACTTCGGCGTGGTGCTGGACTTCGAGATCGTCCCGGTCGACCAGCCGCGCGGTGTCTACTTCGACACCGTCTGGGGCTGGGACAAGGCGGCCGAGGTCATCGAGGCCTGGCAGAAGTGGAGCGTGTCGAGCTCCCACGACCTCGGCTCGAGCCTGCTGCTCGCGCTGCCGGACGCCGCTCCCGGTGCGACGCCGACGATCATGCTGACCGGCGCGTACTGGGGCTCGCAGCGGGAGCTCGAAGCCGGGCTGGACGCGCTGGCGGCCGAGGCGGGCACGCGGCCGACGACCCGGGAGGTCCGGGAGCTGGCTTACGAGGACGTCATGCGCCAGGTGTACGGCTGCGGGCAGATCACCACGCGGGAGTGCCACCTCGTCGGCCAGAACCCGGACGCGAAGCTGCCGCGCAACGGATTGCTGCGCGAGCGCACCCGCATCTTCGACCGTCCGGTCGTCGGACCGGTCCTCGGCGACGCGCTCGCGGCGTTCGACGCCGACCGCCGCGCCGGGGAAACGCGCTTCCTGAGCTTCACCGCCACCGGTGGGCGGGCGAACGAAACCTCCCGGACCGCGACGGCCTACTGGCACCGGAACGCCCAGTTCCTGACCGGGTTCGCCGCGCTCACGTCCCGGCCGTCGGTGACCGCCGACGAGGAAGCGGCGATGACGGCCTGGGTGGACCGGGGCTACCAGGTGCTCGAACCGGTGTCGGCGCACGAGTCCTACGTCAACTTCCCGGACACCCGGCTGACGGACTGGCAGCAGGCGTACTACGGCGGGAACTACCCGCGGCTGCTGCGGGTCAAGCGGCAGTACGACCCCGGCAACCTGTTCCACCACGGCCAGAGCGTGGGCAGCTGACCCGGAGGAGGACGTCATCGAGCTCCTGGGAATCGACGTCGGCGGCACGAAGGTCGCCTTGCGCGTCGAAGGCGGGTCCGGCCCGCGCGAAGAGACGTTCCGCTGGCCGGCGGCCGGGTCGGCGGCCGACGACCTGGCCCTGCTCGGCGCGCGGGCCGAGGCGCTGCTCGCCACCCGGCCGGCGCCGGCCGCCGCGGTCGGGGTGGCGATGCCCGCCCTCTGCGACGCTTCCGGCGTGGTCACGACCTGGCCGGGGCGGCCGGGGTGGGCCGGGCTCGACCTGGCGGCGGCGTTGCGGTCGGTTTTCGGGGCCACGCCGGTGGCCCTGGCCGACGACGGCGACCTCGCCGCGCTCGCCGAAGCGCGCGCCGCGGACTGCCCGGACGTGCTGTACCTGGGCGTCGGGACCGGGATCGGCGGCGGCATCGTCCTGGGCGGCCGGCTGTGGCCGGGTCGCCCGGGAAGCTCGTGCGAGGTCGGCCACGTCGTGGTCGGCATGGCGGGACCCCGCTGCGACTGCGGCCGGGCGGGCTGCGTCCAGGCTTACGCGTCCGGCCCGGCGACGCTGCGCCGTGCCGCGCGGGCGCGCGGGCGGGAGGTCCCGTTCGCCGAGCTGGCCGAGGCCGCCGGCGCGGGCACACCGTGGGCGCTGGACGTCCTGCGCGAAAGCGCGGCGGCCCTCGCGGCCGTCGCGACCGGGGTGAGCGAGCTGGTGCAGCCGGCGCTCCTGGTGCTCGGCGGCGGGTTTGCCGCGGGCACGCCGGCCTTGGCCGGCCTGGTGGCCGAAGAGCTCGAACGGACGAGCCGCACCGGCCGGCCGGCGCTGCCCGTCCGCGGCGCCGTGCTCGGCGGGCTCTCTTCGCTGCACGGCGCACTGCTGCTCGCACGGGAGCGCGCGGTCCCGGACTGACGGAGCCGTGGGAAGATCGGTGCGTGGGGAAGCGGGAGCTGGACGACGAGCAGCGCGAGCGGATGCACGACCTCAAGCGGTCGGTTCGGCGCGAACTGCCGGTCGGTGGCGCGATCCTGGTTCTCGCCATCGCCGCGGGGCTGTTCCTGCACGACGACTGGACGACGTTCCTGATCTGGGGCTCGCTGAGCCTCCTGCCGCCCCTCGTCGCGTTCGTTTCGCAGTGGCGCTATATCCGTCGCGGACCGTTCCCCCGGCTGCCCGACGGCATGCGCGAAAACCCCACCCCCTCGTCCGGCTCGGTCGGCGACTGAGCCGCTTCCCGGCGGCGGACCCGGCCTCGGTCATTCGAAGCCTTCGACGATGCGGAAGTCGCGCTCGAAGCCGTCGGGGAGTTCGGCCAGCGCCTTCCGGTAGGCCGCACTCTCGTAGGCGGCGACCGCCTGTTCGAAGCTGGCGAACTCGATCAGGACGACGCGCTCGGCGATTCCGGCTTCGTGGGCGACGACCCGGCCGCCGCCGCGGGCGAACGTCCGCCCGCCCGCGGCCTGGACGGCCGCACGGGCCAGCTCGTTGTACGCAGCCAGCTTCTCGGGGTCTTCGATGGTGGGGTAAACGCTGACCCAGTAGCCCTTGGGCATGGAACCTCCAGTGTCGGGATGACTTACGGGGTGGTCTCGGACGAGCGGACGAGGGCGAGGCTGATCAGCGTCGTGATCGCCATGGCACCGATGCCGGCCAGCGCCGCGGTCGTGTAGGCGCGGTCGTCGGGGAAGAGGTGGCCGAGGCCGGTGCCCGTGGCGAGGATCAGGCCGCCGAGGGCGCTGCCCAGGGAGTACCCGACGCTGCGGACGACGTAGTTGAAGCTCATGGCGCTCGAGGTCTCGCTTTGAGGCGTGACGGCCAGGATCACGCCGGGCATCGCGGCCGAAAAGCCGCCGACGCCGAAGCCGAGCACGCCCATCGCCGCGAACAGTTCGGCCAGGGTGGACCGGGCCGCCGCGAAAAGGGCGAACCCGCCGCCGACCACGACGGCGCTGCCGGCCAGGAGCAGCGGGCCGGCGACCCGCGGCCGGATCCGCGGCGTGAGCTTGCCGGCGGCGAACCCCAGCACCGAGAACGGGATGAGGACCAGCCCGGCGACGAAGGTCGTCAGCCCGAAGCCGTAGCCGGCGCCGTGCGGTGTCTGCGCGTACCGGGTGATGAGCGTGAGCAGCAGGTACATGCCGATCCCGCCGGCGAACATGGCGAGGTTCGCCCCGGCGACCGCCGGGTGCCGCACCGCCCGCACGTCGACCAGCGGCGTCGTGCTGCGTAGCTCGATGACGGCCCAGACGCCGAGCAGCACCACCGCCACGACGGCGAGGCCCGCCGCCACGACGAGGTGCCGGCTCCACAGATCCCGTTCGCCCGCAAGGAAAAGCACCAGAAGCAGCGCCGCGGCCAGGACGACTGCGCCGGCCACGTCCACGCGGGCGGAGCGGCCTTCGGGCGCCGCGGGCATGGAGCGCCACGCGGTCAGGAGGGCGGCGGCGGTGACGGCCAGACCGAAGCCGTAGGCGGCCCGGACCCCGCCGAGCTCGGCGAGCAGAGCGGCCAGCGGGTAGCCGACCCCGGCCCCGATGATCGAGACCACCGAGATCAGGGCGATCACGGCCGCACCGCGCTCCTCGGAAAGGTGGTCGCGGGCCACGCCCATCATCAGCGCCGTCAGCCCGAGCCCGACGCCTTGGGCCGCCCGGCCGACGAGCAGCCACGCGAACGGCAGCGGCAGCACGGTGAGCGCGCTGCCGGCGACGACGATCGCCAGCGTGGCGAGGATCGCGGCCCGCCGGTGCGGACCGGCTCCGAGCCGGCCGAGGACGGGAGTGGCGACGGCGCCGCTGAGCAGGGCGATGGTCAGCGTCCACTGCGCGCTGCCGAGCGAAACCCCGAACGAGGTCGCCACGCTGGTGACGAGCGGCGTCCCGAGGCTGGCGACCGCCGCCACGACCAGCGCGATGAACACCAGGGCGGGGACCAGCAGCCGTGCCTCCCCGACCGGCCGCCCGGTCACCGCTTCGGCCGGCTTTCGAGCTCTGCCAGGTGTTTCAGCGCCGGCAGGGCCGCCACGAGCGCCTCGACCTCGTCGCCGGTGAGCTCGCCGATCAACCGCTCGAACGCGTCGACGCCCGCCTGGCGCCGGGTCCGGACGTAGGCGGCGCCGGCCTCGGTCAGGCACACCAGCGTGACCCGCTTGTCGGACGCGTCGCCCCGCCGCTCGACCAGGCCGGCCTCCTCCATCACCCGGACCAGCGTGGTCATCGCGGGCTGGGTGACCCCCTCGACCGCGGCCAGATCGGTGATGCGCTGCGGGCCGGCCCGGTCCAGGGTGGCCAGGGTGGCGGCGGAGGTCAGGCTCATGTCCCGGGGCAGGCGCCTCGCGGCCCGGGTGGCCAGGCCGTAGAGGGCGGCTCCGATGGCGGCGGCTTGACGGCTCACTCCCGAAACATAGCAGATTTATATTCATCGTCTATGTAAGTGGAGACAGTCGCCTTGATTAAGACACGCGCCTTACCTAGGCTGCGGACATGCCCGACGACGGAGCACACGCAGGCGACCCCCCGGCCGCGGCCTCGGTTCCGCAGGGACTGCCGCCCTACCCGTTCCCGAACCCCACCGCGCTGGAGCCACCGCCGGAGTGGGAACGGCTGCGGTCGCAGTGCCCGGTGGCTCGCATCGAGCTGGCCAGTGGCGACGAAGCGCTGTTGCTGACGCGCTACGACGACGTCCGGGCGATGCTGTCGGATCCCCGGTTCAGCCGCCAGCTCGACGCCGAGGACGCCTCCCGGGTCTCCGACAGCGAAGACGGCGGGGTGTTCAGCAGGCCCTCCACGGCGACCGGCGAGGCGGCGGACACGGACGAACCGGAGGCGTCGATGCTCGGCGGCCCCGGGCACCGGCGCTGGCGGCGGCTGGTCGGGAAAGCGTTCACCGTCAAGCGGGTCCAGGCGTTGCGCCCGGGGATGGTGGAGCTGGCCGAGCAGCTGGTCGCCGACATGGTCGAATCCGGCGCGCCCGCCGATCTCGGCCCCGCGCTGGGGTTCCCGCTGCCGGTGTTCGTGATCTGCGATCTGCTCGGCGTGCCGCGGACCGACCGGGGCCGGTTCGCGCGCTGGTCCGACACGATGCTCAACATGACCCGGTTCACCCAGGACGAGATCGACCGGTCGGGCCGCGAGTTCCACGGGTACATGACGGAACTGGTCGCCGCCAAGCGATCCGAGCCGGGTGACGACCTGCTGAGCGACCTCGCCGCCGAAATGACCGCGACCGAGCTGGTCATGACCGGGCAGGGTCTGCTCATCGCCGGCCACGAGACCACCGCGAACATGATCGGCAAGATGGTCGCGATGCTGCTGGCCGACCGCGAGCACCGCTGGGAACGGCTGCTTGCCGACCCAGCCCTGGTCCCGTCCGCCGTCGAGGAGGCACTGCGGTTCGACGCCAACCCGGGGTTCGGGATGCCGCGCTACCTCTCGGAAGAGACCGTGGCCGGGGGCGTCACCCTGCCGCGCGGCACGACCGTGGTGTGCAGCATGGCGTCGGGCAACCGCGACACCAGCGCGTTCGACGGCGCCGACGAGATGGACCTGGCCCGCCGGCCCAACCCGCACCTGGCGTTCGGCGCCGGCCCGCATTCGTGTGTCGGCCAGCAGCTCGCGCGGGTGGAGCTGCAGACCGTCCTCGACGTGCTCGTGCGCCGCCTGCCCACCCTGGAGCTGGTCGAGGACCCCACCGACCTGCGCGCCCGGCAGGGACTGATCGTCGGCGGCATCGACCGGGTGCTGGTGCGGTGGTGACCGCACCGGGCGGGCGGTCGGCGGGCACCCGGGCCCGGCTGCTGGCGACCGCGGAACGGCTGATCGCCCAGGACGGCGTCGCCCAGGTGTCGAGCCGGCGCCTCGGTCAGGAAGCCGGGCAGGCCAACAACTCCGCGGTCGCCTACCACGTCGGCACGATGGCGGAGGTCGTCCTCGCCGTGCTGCGCGAGCACGGCGAGGCGATGGACCGCATCCGCGCCGGGATGGTGGCCGCGGCCGCGGGATCGACGCGGCTGCGCGACCACGTGGCCGCCCTGGTCCTGCCCACCACCCGGCACCTCGCGGAACTGGGCGTCCCCAGCTACTACGCCCGCTTCGCCGCCCACGTCGTCAGCGACCCGGTCCTGCGCGCGCCGGCGCTGTCGGTCACGACGTCGACGCCGGCGATGCACCGCGCCCTGCAGGCGGTGGCCGCCTACGCCGGCGACCCCACCGACCCCGCGATCCTCACCCGGTCGGCGATGGCCCGGCACGCGATCATCCACACCTGCGCGGAACGAGAGGCCGAACTGGCCGAGGCAGGCGACCGGTCCGGCATCCCGGGGTGGGCCGAGACCGGCGACATCCTGGTCGACGGCATCACGGCCCTGCTGACCACCTCGCCACGACGCAACGCGCCGTGACCACGCCCGCTACCTCAGCCGATACCCGCGGATGATCGTCTGGTCGACGGTGTTGCCCGCACCGTCGGTCGCGGTGGCCCGCAACGACACGAAGGCGGCCCCGGCGGGGTGCCGCAGGCCGGCGAGCCACTGTCCGTCGACGCGCTGCACCGGCACGGTCTGCCAGGTGCCGCCGTCGTCGTAGGACACCCGGACCGTCAACGACGTGATGCGGGCCTGCGGGTCGGTGTGCTCCACCCGCACCGGAACGACGAACGGGACACCGCCCGGCGCACGGTTGTGGTCGTCGAGCAGCGGCGTGAACCGCACCGCCATCATCGGGATCGGCCGCACCTCCGTTCCCGGTGCCGTGCCCGAACGGAACGTCCAGTCCGCGGTGACCTTCGTGGACAGCTCGGCCGAGCCGCTCCGCACCGCCTCGCTGTGCAGCCGGTACGGGCTCTCCCCCGGTGGCACGTCGAACTCGTGGTAGCCCACCCACGGCCGGCTGCCGATCCGCTCGTCTCCCCGGTACAGCACGGTTTCGGCGGAGTCCGTCACCGACTGTCCATAGTGGCCGGACGACGAGTCGCCGAACGGCGACAGGTCGAAGTACGCCGTGTCACCGGTCCGGCCCGCCCATTCCGCCGGGGACCCGGGATACGGCGGGAAGGCCGGCCCGAACACCCCGGAGTTCCAGTGTTCGGCCACGGACTCGCCCCGCCGGAACGTCCTCGGCACGCTCTGCGTGTACCAGTGGTACTGCGGCTTTTCCGCGGGCTTGCCGAAGAAACGGTCCCAAGGCGTGTCGGGGCTGTAGTACTCCTGGAGCGTGAACGGAAGTGGCGTCCGCACCGTGTAGTCGCGTTCGCCGATCTCCCCGCTGCCGCTCGCGGCGTGCGTGGACCGGACGGTGGCGAGGTCGCGATCCGCGAAGTGCCGCACGAGCTCGGCCGGCACGCGGCCCTGCTCCGCCCACCGGAGGTGGTACAGGTACGGACTTCCGGTGAAGCCGCCCTGCCCGTCGCGCCGGGCGAACAGACCCTCCACGCTGAACGTGAACTCGGGTGCGCTCGTGGCCGAGGGCCGCACCCACACCTTGTCGAACGAACCGAAGGTGCGGAAGCCCGTCTCGCCGTAGGGCGTCGTGCGCAGGAACGACTGGATCGTCTCGGAGTCGCCGGCGTCCGGCCGATCGACCTTCATCCCGACGGGTTTGGCGTCCCGGGCGTCGATGGCCATCCGGGTGTCCCCGGTGACGGTGATCTCCGGTTCGGCGAACAGCGCCCTGATCAGCTCGTTGCCGGCGTCCCGGCCGAGGACGGTGGCGTGGAAGAAGTACCGCCCGGGTGGCAGCCGGACGACGGCCGACCCGGTCGTCACGGTGGCCAGGTACGCCGCGGGCCGGTCGAGGCCGACGAAGCGGTAATCGGCGATCTTTGCGGTGTTTCCCTGCCAGTCGAGGAAGTCGAGCTTGACGTCGTGGTGCTCGGCCTCCCGCTGGACGCCGAGCGGGGTGCGGACCACGTTCCCGCCCCCGGTGGCGACGACCGTGCCGCCGTAGGTGCCGTCCGGGCCGTCGACCGCGGTGTCCGCGGTCAGCGTCGCGGTGGCCTGCCCGCCCGCGGGGACCTCGAGGGTGCGCGGCGCCACGGTGAACATCCCGGCGGGCGCCGGTTTCCCGGCCTCGTCACGCACGGCCACGGTCAGGTCCAGGGTGACCGGGGTCGTGCCGGTGTTCGCGTAGGTGAGGACCGTCGGGATCGGCTGGTCGTCCCCGTGCGGCCACCGCGCCTGCCCGAGGGACACGCTCGCCGGGGTGGCCAGCACGGGCTGGCCGACCGCCCTCGCGACGTCGACCCGGCCGGCACCCTGTTCGTACACCGTCACCCCGTCGCGGGGCGCGGCGCTGCCCATCAGCGCGGACTTCAGCCGCGCCGCGTCCCAGTCCGGGTGCATCCCGGCGAGGATCGCCGCCGCGCCGGCCACGTGCGGTGCCGCCATCGACGTGCCGGACAGGGCGGTGTACGCGTCATCGACGGGCGTCCCGATGGTCCCGTTCTTCGCGCGGGCGGCGACGATGCCCACCCCCGGTGCGGTGATGTCCGGCTTGATCGCGCCGTCGCCGGCGCGCGGGCCACGGCTGGAGAACTCGGCCAGCGCGTCGCTGCCGTCCACCGCCCCGACCGTCAGCGCGGCGTCTGCGACGCCGGGGCTGCCGACCGACCCGCCGCGCGGACCCTTGTTCCCGGCGGAGACCACGAACAGCGCGCCCGACTGCGCAGTGAGCCGGTTCACCGCATCCGACAGGACGTCCACGCTCGGGTCCTTGCCGCCGGCCACCGGCCCGCTCAGGCTCATCGCGACGACGTCGGCCCCCTGCGCGGCCGCCCACTCCATGCCCGCGACGACCGAGGATTCGGTGCCGTCGCCGTTGTCGTCGAGCACCTTCCCCACCAGGAGCCGGGTGTCGGGAGCGACGCCCCGGAACCGGCCGGCCGAGGCCGCGCCGCTGCCGGTGATGATCGACGCGACGTGCGTGCCGTGGCCGACCCGGTCGTCGCTGCCGCTGGGACTTCCGGTGAAGTCCCTGGTCCCGGCCACCGCGTCGGCGAGGTCCGGGTGGGTGGTGTCGAGGCCGGTGTCGAGGACGGCGACGGTCGTGCCGCCGCCGGTGTGCCCGGCCTGCCAGGCCTGCGGCGCCCCGATCTGCGGCACGCTGTGGTCCAGGTCGACGTGCACCGGACCGTCGAGCGCCACCCGCCGGACACCCGGCGACAGCGCTTTCTCGCCCCCGGCGTCCAGCGCCGCCCACACCGAGGACACCGCGTCCTTGGCCGGGCGGATGGCGGTGGCTCCGACGCTGGGCAGCTCGCGGCCGCCGGCGACGGCCGCGAGCCCGGCGCGCAGGCCGCCTTCGGTGTGGGTGACCACCAGCGGCAGGTCCCGCCGGGCTTCGTCGTGGTAACCGGCCTCGACCAGTGCCGAGACGTCGAACAGCCGCGGGTCGAGCTGTCCGCCCGCGACGAGCGCCGCGACGTCGCGAGGGACCACGGTGCTGTGGCCGTTCTCGTCGATCCGCTGCTCGAAACCGACGTGCTCGCGGCCCGGCGCGGGTCGCACCCGGACGTCGTCCCGGCCGGTGAGCGTCACCCGGTCGCCGGTCACGAGGGTGACGGTCTTCCCGGCCGGCCGCGCCGGTGCGGCGGCGGCGGCGCCGTTCGCGGACGCGGCCGGGGGGACGACCACGACGGCGAGCGCCGCGACGAGGGCCAGTGCCGCGCGGCCGAGGCGTCGTCCGGCCGACCGCGTCACGAGGTCGCTCCCACCGAGTCGACGACCACCTGGTCGGTGCTGGACCAGGCGATCACGGTCCCGGTCGGCCAGTCGGCCCCGGCCGTCGCCATCATCCTGGTGCCGATCACCCGGGAGGTCACCGGGTCGAGGATGATCTCGCTGCGGAAGCCTTCCCCGTCCCGTCCGATGGCCACGCCGGCGCGGCCGGAGAAGTCGACCTGGCCCGGCACCCGCTCGATGCCCGGCAGCAGGGCGATGGCTTGGTACAACGCCGTGCGGACCGCCGGGGTGAGCAGCGCGTCGGCGCGGGCGGCGAAGCCGGCCGCGGTCTTGAAGGTCAGGTAGTCGGGGTCGTGCTTGGTGTTCGGGCCCGCGGCGTCCCGGAACACCGCCAGCAGCCGCGCCGGGTCGGTGGGCAGGCTCGCCACCCAGGACAGCGTGGGGTTGGCGACGCCCGGTGCCTTCGGCTGGCCGACCGGCAGCTGTTCCTTCGGATCGCCGTTCGGGTTCGGGTACACCTGGGTGCGCGGCTTCGGCAGGGACTTGCCGTTCGCGGCGAGCTTGCGCGCGTCGGCGTCCGTCGACGGGCGTGCGTCGAGGTTGGTCGTCATCTCCATGCGCACCGTCTGCAGCCCGTCCGCCGCGGACCACGCCTTGGTCTCGTCCTCCCAGACCACCTGGGCCTCGCCGTCCGCGCCCACCGGGATCCCGTGCACGCCCTGACCGCGCGTGTGCGAGTACACGAACTGGCCGGGCCGGACCGCCAGCGGCCGGAGGGCGCCGGTGTGCGCGGCGAGCGTGATCAGTGCCTCGCGAGCCGGGGTGTCCGCGCCGACGAGCGGGGCGGGGG
>JARAWT010000123.1:0-12295 GCA_033793495.1 Streptomyces sp. MN03-5084-2B
GCGGTGGGGTGGTCGTGACCGGTGGGGTGGTCGTGGTCGGCGGCACCGGTTCGGCGATCGGGCTCGGCGTCGTGGTGCGCGGCGCCGAGCAGGCCGCCGCGACCAGCACCGCCCCCAGCAGGGCCACCACCCCGGTCCTGCGCATCCGTCGTCCCCTCGCCGAAGGTCCTGCCGGGGATCAGTACGGGTGAGCGGCCCCGAAGGTTGAGCGCGGAGGAGTTACCCCGAAAGGGCGACGGCTATTCCTGCGGCACCGTCACGACCCAGCGCCCGGGACGCCGGCGCAGGTACCCCCACCAGTACAGCGCCGACACGGCCAGGACCCCGGCGGTGATGCCGAGGTCGAGCGCGCTCTGCTCGGCCAGGACGTACGCCAGCGCCGCGACGGCGACGACCGGCACCAGCGGCCACGCCGGCATCCGCCACACGTGCGGCTTCCGGTGCGCCGCCCGGCGTGCGCCGAGCGCGGCGGCCGCGACGCTCAGGTAGAGCGCGACGACGGCGACCCCGGTGACCCCGCTCAGCGTCTCCACCGGCACGAAGCAGAGGACGGCTTCGGACAGCCCGGTCACCAGCGTCGCGACCCAGGGCGAGCCGAACCGGGAGCCGACGACGCTCATCGCGCGGTTGACCGGCGCCGGCCAGGCCTGGTCGCGCGCGGAGGCGTAGAGCACGCGCGAGTTCTGGATGACCATGACGATCACCGCGTTGACGATCGCCGCCGCGATGCAGAGGCTGATCGCCACCCCGACGGCGCTGCCGCTCCAGCCGGTGACCAGCGCGGTCAGGTCGATCCCGGCGAGCGCGGCGGTGTCCGGCACGGCCAGGGTGATCGCCACCACCGGCACGAGGAGGACGACGGCGCTGACGCCGAGCGTCCAGAACACCGTCCGCGCGACGGTCCGCCGCGGCTCCCGCATCTCCTCGGCGAGGTAGACCGCGGTGCTGAAGCCCTGCGTCACGAACAGCGCGACGGCGAGCCCGGTGACCACGGCGATCAGCCCGATCCCGCTCGTGCCGAGGGCTGGCTTCAGCAGCACGGCCGGGCTCTGCGTCGTGTGCGTGAAGCCGAGCAGGGACACGACGAAGATCGCGGCGATCTCGATGACCAGGAAGATCCCGGTGATCCAGGCGTTGGAGCGGAGGTTCAGCAGTCCCATCACGGTGCCCGCGAGCATGACGAGCGCCCCCGCCACCGACGGGCTGACGCCGGCGACGGGGGCGAGGTAGGCGGCGACGCCGATCGCGATGATCGGGGGCACGACGAGGATGACGACGAACGACAGCACGAACGTCAGCCAGCCGGCGAACCGGTTCGCCACCGTCGTCACCATCGCGTATTCGCCGCCGGCGCTGGGCACCAGCGTGCCGAGCTCGGAGTAGCAGAAGGCGATCCCGACGCAGAGCACGACCGCGAGCGCGATGGCGAGCGCCGTGCCGGTGCCGAGGTCGGCGAAGAGCGCGGGCACGAGGACGAACAGCGACGACGCCGGCGTCACGCAGCTGAGGGTGAGCAGCGTGCCGCCGCCGACGCCGATGGACCGGGTGAGGGTGCGGGAGCCGGCCGGCGTGGCGGCGACGTCGGGCGGGGCGGGGGTGCGGGGCATGGGCGTTCCCTCCGGCCAGGAGCAGGGTGCGACGGATGGAACAGCACCGATTCGGCGCTGTCAACGGCGCGAAGACGACCGATTTCGTTGTCCTGACCGGCGACGGTATTCGGATTTAGTCACCGACCGTCACGGTGGGGCGGGTTTGCCTGTGCCGGTCCGGGTCGGGGATGATCCGGGGCGTGAGCAGCCAGGACACGACCGGCCGGCCCGCCCCGCCGGTGCTCGACGACATCTCGCGGCAGATCATCGCGCAGCTGCAGGAGGACGGGCGGCGCGCGTACGCGACGATCGGCAAGGCGGTCGGCCTGTCCGAGGCGGCGGTCCGGCAGCGGGTGCAGCGGCTGTCCGACTCCGGCGTCATCCAGATCGTCGCCGTCTCGGATCCCTTGCAGGTCGGGCTGTTCCGGCAGGCGATGATCGCGATCACCGTCGACGGCCCGCTGGAGCCGGTCGGCGACGCACTGGCCGAAATGGACGAGATCGCCTACGTGATCCTCTGCGCCGGGCGCTACGACCTGCTCTGCGAGGCCGTCTGCGCCGACGACGAGGCGCTGCTCCGGCTGATCTCGACGCGCATCCGGGCCCTGCCCGGCGTCCGGCACGCCGAAGCGATGGTCTACCTCAAGCTGCGGAAGCAGACCTACCAGTGGGGCACTCGCTGACCGTGACGACTAAATCCGAAGCTCGAAGGTCCTTCGAGATCATGGATTAGTTGCCGAAGTTCGTCTGGACGACTGAATCACTTGCCCCGCGGGGCCGTGGCATGCGATAACCGGGGCATGACCACTACCGCCGGCCTGGCCGAGGCCGCCCGCCGCAACCTCTGGATGCACTTCACCCGCCACTCCGCCTACGACGAGACCGACGTCCCGGTGATCGTGCGGGGCGAAGGGGCCTACATCTGGGACGTCCACGGCAAGCGCTACCTGGACGGGCTCGCCGGGCTGTTCGCGGTGCAGGTCGGCCACGGCCGCGAGGAGCTCGCCGAGGCCGCGGCGCGGCAGACGAAGCAGCTGGCGTACTTCCCGCTGTGGGGGCACGCGCACCCGACGGCGATCGAGCTGGCTTCGCGGCTCGCCGACGCTTCGCCCGGCGACCTGAACCGCGTGTTCTTCACCGTCAGCGGGGGAGAGTCGGTCGAGACGGCGTGGAAGCTCGCGAAGCAGTACTTCAAGCTCGTCGGGAAACCGGGCAAGCACAAGGTGATCAGCCGCGCGCTGGCCTACCACGGGACGTCGCAGGGCGCGCTGTCGATCACCGGCATCCCGGCCGCGAAGGCGGACTTCGAGCCGCTGGTGCCGAGCACCCTGCGCGTGCCGAACACGAACTTCTACCGCGCGCCCGAGCACGCGGACGACTACGAGGCCTACGGCCGCTGGGCCGCCGACCAGATCGAGCAGGCGATCGAGTTCGAGGGTGCGGACACCGTCGCCGCGGTGTTCCTCGAGCCGGTGCAGAACACCGGCGGGTGTTTCGTGCCGCCGCCGGGCTACTTCGCGCGGGTGCGGGAAATCTGCGACAAGCACGACGTGCTGCTCGTGTCCGACGAGGTCATCTGCGCCTTCGGCCGGGTGGGGTACGACTTCGCGGCCAAGCGGTACGGCTACCAGCCGGACATCATCACCACGGCGAAGGGGCTGACGTCCGGGTACGCGCCGCTGGGTGCGGTGCTGGCTTCGGAGCGGCTGATGGAGCCGTTCACCCGCGGTGCGACGACGTTCATGCACGGGTCCACCTACGGCGGGCACCCGGTGTCGTGCGCGGTGGCGCTGGCCAACCTCGACCTGATGGAGCGGGAAGACATCTACGGCCACGTGCTGCGGCAGGAGGGAGCCTTCCGGTCCACTTTGGACAAGCTGGCGGACCTGCCCATCGTCGGGGACGTCCGGGGGGCGGGGTTCTTCTACGGCATCGAGCTGGTGAAGGACAAGGCGACCAAGGAGACGTTCTCGGCCGACGAGTCGGAGCGCGTCCTGCGGGGGTTCCTGTCCGAGGCGCTGTTCGAGGGCGGGCTGTACTGCCGGGCCGACGACCGGGCCGAGCCGGTGGTGCAGCTGTCGCCGCCGCTGGTGTGCGGCCAGGCGCAGTTCGACGAGATGGAACAGATCCTGCGGGACGCGCTGACCCAGGCGTGGAAGCTGCTGTAGGTCCGCGCCCTACGGGTGGATCCCCTCCGCGAGGATGACGTCGGCGAGGTTGTCCATCGCGTGCTTCATGTCGGCGCGCAGCCCCGCGGCGACGACGCGGTGCACGAGCGGACCGAGCGGCCCCAGGCCGAGGCGGTACCGGACGGCGTAGGTCATGAGCGTGCTTTCGCTGCCGTCGCCGCGGGTGATCGGCTCGAACTCGAACACGTTGGTCAGGTCCTGCAGCGGCGCGAACCCGACGCCGGTGTCGACGCGGCGGGCGAGCGGCTCGATCTCGCGGACCGTCCAGGTGGACCGGGTGGTCAGCGGGCCGAGGGACTTGTTGTGCTCGCGATAGGTCCGGCCGATCTCGGCGGTGCCGTGGTGCTCGGTCACCTCCAGGACGGTCGGGACCCACTCGGCGTAGCGGTGGGTCGCGGAGATCACCTCCCACACCCGCCGCACCGGGTGCGGGATGAGTGCCTGCTCGGAAACGGTGTAGTCGCGCACCATCGTCCCTTCAGCCGTGGCCGAGGACGGCGCGGGCGGCGGTTTCGCCGGAGCGGACCGCGCCGTCCATGTAGCCGTTCCAGTGGTCCGAGTGTTCGGCGCCGGCCCAGTGCACGCGGCCGAAGGGCCGGTCGCGCCAGGGGCCGAGCTCGGTCAGCACGCCGGTCCCGGGCACGGACGTCGGTCCGCCGCGGGTCCATTCCTCGCCGACCCAGTCCTGTTCGAAGTATTCCACCGGCCGCAGCGCGGGTTTCCCGACGGCGGCGGCGAAGGAGCGCAGGACGGCCGCGCGTCGCTCGTGCGGTGGGCGTCCGGCCCAGGTGTGCCACTGCGGGCCGCCGAGGAAGCCCATGAGGACACCCGGCTTGCCGTCGGGCGGGGAGTTGTCGAACATGGAGCAGATCGGGAAGCCGTGCCGGAACACGGCCTGGCCGTTGAGGTCGTCGGCGCGCCAGAACGGCTCGGGGTACACGGCTTCGCACTTCATCAGCGCGCCGAAGGCCATCCGGGAGAACAGCGCGTCCTGCTGCGGTGGCAGCAGCGGGCGCCAGGAGATCCGGGCGGCCAGCGCGGGCGGGACGGCGACCACGACGTGCCGCGCGCTCCAGGTGTCCACATCGGATTTGACCGTGACGCGGTCGTCGTCCTGCTCGATCGCCCGCACCGGCGCGCCGAGCACCACGCGTCCGTCGAGTTCGTCGCTCAGGCGCTGGGAAATCAGCTGGGATCCGCCGGCGAAGCGGGACTCCTGGGCGCCGCCGGTGACGCCGATGCCGCGTTCGATCGTGCCGGGGGTGGTTTCGTTGCCGAAACCGGCGATGTACCAGAGGCTGTAAAGCAGCGAGGCGTCGGCGGCGCTGCCGCCGTAGGCCGAGCCGAGCAGCACGTTGACCAGGTCGAGCGCGCCGGAGCCGGCGGTGGTGTGCCGGATCCAGCTTTCGAACGTCATGCTGTCCCACGCCCGCGCCTTGGGTGCGCGCCACGGCGCGTCCAGGGGGATCTTCCGGGCGAGCTGGTTGATCCGCCGCATGGCGATGCCGAGGTCGGGCAACGCGAGCGGGTCGGGCGGGATGTCGCCGCGGTACCGGCGGGCCCGGCCGCCGTTGACGTAGACCGACGCGCCCTGGGTGTAGGCCGGGAACGTCTCGACGCCGACCTGCTTGGCCAGCGCGAGGACGTGGTCCTGGGTGGGGCCGACGAACTGCCCGCCCGCTTCCACGACCTTGCCGTCGCCGAGGTCGTGGTTCACGGTGCGGCCGCCGACCCGGTCGCGGGCTTCCAGGACGACGACGTCCCGGCCGGCCGCGGTCAGCTCGCGGGCGGCGGTGAGCCCGGCCAGGCCCGCGCCGACCACGACGACGTCACTGCGGCGCATCGGCGGTCTCCAGCGCGGGCGTGGCCGCGGCGAAGGCGTCGGCGGCCGCGAGGTCGAACTCGCCGTGGTCGCTGCCCAGTCCCCGGGCGACCAGGGCCGCGGCGGCGGAGCCGAGGACGGCGGCGTCCCGCGGGGAACGGCCGAGGCCGACGCCGCGGAGGAAGCCGGCGGAGAACGCGTCCCCGCAGCCGGTGGTGTCGACGACGTCGACCGCGAACGCGGGCACGGCGATCACCTCGTCCGCCGTGATCACCAGGGCACCCCGGGCTTCGCAGGTGACCGCGACGCACCCGACCCCCTGGTCGATCAACGCTCTGGCGCCGTCCTCGAGGGTCCCGGCGCCGGTGAGCCCCAGTAGCTGCTGTTCGTTGGGCAGCAGGTAGTCCAAAGAGGACAGCGCGGGGGCGATCCAGGCCAGGATGCCGGGATCGCCGGGGGCGAGCAGGTCGGCCGACGTGACCACCCCGGCCGCCCGGGCGGGGGCGAGGATCTTCGCCGCGTTCTCGCCGCCCATCAGCTCGGGCGCGCCGAGGTGCAGGTGGGTCGCCTGGGCGACGTCGGCCTGCGCGATGTCGTCCGGCCCGAAGGTGAGGTTCGCGCCCGGGACGTGGAAGGCGGGCCGGCTGCCGTCCGGGCGGATGGGCAGCACCGACGCCGAGGTCTGCACGTCGTCGCGCCGGACCACCAGTGAGGTGTCGACGCCGTACTTGGCCAGCATGGCCAGCAGCAGGTCGCCGATGGCGTCGGTGCCGACGGCGCCGGCGGTGCGGACGGTGGCGCCGAGCTTGGCCAGGGTCAGTGCGGTGGCGGCGGCGGTTCCGGCCGGGCCGAAGCGGATCTGCTCGACCAGGGCCGCGCCCTGCCCGTCCGGGATGGCCTCGACCGGCCGGACCTGCACGTCGAACACGTGCGCGCCGAGCGTGATCACCGTTTGCGTCACAGATCCTCCTCGATCCGTTGGGTGCTGCCGTAACCGCGCCGCAGGGCGGCTTCGATCACCGCGGTCTGCTGGGCGGTGTCCAGGACTCGCGGGGTGCCGAGCGACGCGGCGTTCCGGTAGAGCTCACAGGCCCACTCGAGCAGCAGCGCGTTGTCCACCGCCGCCGGGAGCGTGGGGCCGTGCACGACCGCGCCGTGGTTGGCCATCAGTGCCGCCGACTTGCCTTCCAGCGCGGTCCACACGTGCTCGGCCAGCTCGTCGCTGCCGAAGACGGCGAACGGCGCGACCCGCACGGCCCCGCCGAGCAGCAGCTGCTGGTAGTGCACGCAGGGGAGTTCGTCGAGCACGAGGGAGACCGCGGTCGCCTGCGGCGAATGCGTGTGCACCACCGCACCGGTGCCCGAGCGGCGGTAGATCCCGAGGTGCAGTTCCAGTTCCGACGTCGGCGCGAGCGTCCCGGCGACCACGGTGCCGTCCAGGTCGACCACGGTGACCTGGTCCGCGGTGGCCTTCCCGAGCACGACGCCGGTCGCGGTCACCGCGACGTGGTCACCGGCGCGGACGCTCACGTTGCCGGCCGTCCCGATGAGCAGCCCGGCGGCGGCCAGCTCGTGGCAGGCCGCGACCACGGCCTGCCGCTCGGCCTGCAGGAGCGCTGTCCCCGGTGTCATCGGCTCAGCGTAGGGCAAACATGAAACAAAGTCACGTTCAGGTTTTCCGAGGTGCGGGCGATGCGTAGGCTCGCGGCGACGGAACGAGCGAGTGCGCACTGAACGGGGGAGCAGGATGGCGACGCTGGTGGACCGGACGATCCTGATCGTCGGGGCGTCCTCGGGGATCGGCGCCCAGGTGGCCCGCGACCTCGCCGGCCACGGCAACCGGCTGGTCCTCGTGGCCCGCCGGACGGCGGAGCTGGCGGCCGTGGCGGCCGACGTCCGCGCGGCCGGGAGCGCCTGCCTCGACCTCGTGGCCGACGCGCTCGACCCCGGCGCCGCGGCGGCGGTGGTGGCGCGGACGGTGGCCGAGTTCGGCGCGGTGGACATCGCGCTGCTCAACGTGGGCCAGGGGCCGGACCTGGCCATGGCCGAAGCCGGGGTCGACGACATCGCCCGGATGATGGCCCTGAACTACGACGTCACCGTGAACTACCTCGTCCCGCTGATCGCCCAGCTGCGCCGGCAGGGCGGGGGGTTGATCGCGCAGACCAACTCACTGGCGGGACTGATGGGCATCCCGCGTCAAGGTCCGTATTCGGCGGCGAAGGCCGCGGTGCGGATCCTGATCGACGCCGCGCGGGTCGAGCTCGCGCCGGAGGGGATCCGGTTCACTTCGCTGTACCCCGGGTTCGTGGCCACCGCGCGCGTCTCCGCCGACGGGCTGCCGAAACCGTTCCAGATCAGCGAGAAGCGGGCCGCCCGGCACGTGGTGCGGGCGCTGCGGCGGGAGCCCGCCGACGCGGCCTTCCCGTGGCCGACGGCCGCGCTGGTCCGGGTGCTGCGGGCGGTGCCGGTGTCGGTTTCCGGGCCGCTGCTGCGGAAGCTGGCTCGCCGGGACTGAGTTCCCGGCACCGGCCGCCACCACGGGGTGACCGCCGACCGCGGAGACGGGAAGGGCCGTCCCGGAGCAGCTCCGGGACGGCCCTTCCCCACCTTGATCAGCTCACCGTCAGCGCGGTGTCGTCGAGGCAGAACGACGTCTGCAGCGACGAGTCCTCGGTCCCGGTGAACGTCAGCGTCACCGTCTGCCCGGCGAACGCCGAGACGTCGACCGTGCGCTGCTGGTAGCCGGTTCCCTTGTCCAGGTTGGAATACGTGGCCAGGGTCGTCGAGCCCGCCTTGACCGTGAGCTTGTCGTACTGCGTCGACGTCGTGGTCTCGGCGGTGTCGACATGCAGGTAATAGCTGAGCGACGCGTGGCAGCCCGCCGGGATCGTCACCGACTGCGACAGCGTGTCGGTGTGCGCGCTGCCGTAGCCGTCGAGGTAGGCCAGGTACGTCCCGGAATGCGGGGTCTCGCTGCCGCTCGCCGTGGTGATCACGCCGCTGGACGCCGTCCACGCCGTCGCGCCGCTTTCGAAGCCCGGGTCGGCCAGCTTCTGGCCCGAGCAGCCGCTGCCGCCGGAGGAGGTGATGGTCCACGAGAACGTCGTGCTGCCGGTGGCTCCCGAGGAGTCCTTCGCGGTCGCGGTCACCGAGGACGTTCCCGCGGTGGTCGGCGTGCCGGAAACCAGGCCCGCCGCACTGATCGACAGGCCGGCGGGCAGGCCGGTCGCCGTCCACGTGTACCCGCCGCTGCCGCCGGACGCGGACAGCTGCAGGCTCGCCGCCGTCCCGACGACGCCGCTCTGGCCGCCCGGGTTCGCCGCCGTGACCCCGCCCGAGGTCGTGCCGGCCGTGAACGCCGCCGTGCCGTTCGGGGTGCCGAGCCCGGTCGGGCCGTCCCAGCCCGCGCCGGCCTTGCACTGCACGGCCGTCGTGCAGGTGCCGTTGCTGCCGGAGGTGACGTCGTTGAGGTTCCCGGCGTGGGCGTACGGGTAGGCGGCCGGGGTGTCGGCCGCGCCGGGCGTGCCGGCGAGCGCGTAGACCGAGGCGATGATCGGCGAGGACGCGCTGGTCCCGCCGTAGACGGCCCAGCCGCTGCCGCCGTAGGTCTGGTAGACCGCGACGCCGGTCTGCGGGTCGGCGACCGCCGAGACGTCGGCGTTGGCGCGCTTGGCGCAGCCGGTCGTCCCGTTCTGGAACGCCGGCTTGGCCACGCTGGTCGAGCAGCCGCTGCCCGCGCCGCTCCAGGCGGTTTCGGTCCAGCCGCGGGTGCCGCCGCCCTGGGTGAGCGACGTGCCGCCGACCGCGGTGACGTACTGCGACGACGCCGGGTAGCTGATGCCGTAGCCGTTGTCGCCGGTGCTCGCGGTGATCGCGACGCCGGGGTGGTGGAAGTAGGTCGAGTCGGAAGTGGCCTCGCTGCCGTCTTCACCGCCGCCGTAGCTGTTGGAGACGTACTTGGCGCCCAGCGCCACGGCGGTGTTCACCGCGGTGCCGAGGTCGGCCATGCTCGCCTGGTTCGCTTCGACGAGCAGGATGTGGCAGTTCGGGCAGATCGCCGAGACCATGTCGACGTCGAGGGAGATCTCGCCGGCCCAGCCGCTGTCCGCGGCCGGGAGCGGACTGGCCTGCCCGTTCTCGTTGACCTTCTTGAAACAGCCGTTCGCCGTGGTGCAGGCGGGCAGGCCGTAGGTCGACCGGTAGGTGGCGAGGTCGCTTTCGGCGTTGGGGTCGTCGTTGGCGTCCACAATGGCCACGGTGGCCGACGCGCTGCCGGTCGCGGTGAGGTTGTACGCGGAGCGCAGCCCGGAGGGTCCGAACCCGCCCGGCAGGGCGTTCGGGGCGAGCGCGGCGCGGATCGTGTCGGTCTGGCGTTCGGCGAAACACGTTGCCATACCGGGCTTCACGGCCTGGGCGCAGACGCGGGCGGTCGGGTGGACCGCGGCCGCGGTGGCGGGCAGCGCGGTGGCGGGGAGCGCGGGGACGGTCAAGGCCAAAGCCGCGAAACCGGCTACGGCGAGGACTCTTCGGCGCATGGATCACTCCTGGGGAAAGCAGCGAAGTGGCGGGGGCCCATGGGTGTCCTGTTTATACAGTCGGGCCGCCGCCGGTGACCCCGTTCCGGGGCGGGCAACGCAATTGGTGCCCGCCGCCGCGGCCGCGGTTGCGCCGAATGGCCCGCGGACCAACCGGCCAGGGTGTCCCGTTCGGACCCGATCGGGACGAATCGGCCGGTGCGCCCGTCCGACTTTCGTCGTGAACCGCCCCCGACTTTCGTCGGGCGGAACTGAACCGGAGGGGCCCGCCGTCCGTGGTCAAGGACGGGTGTGGAGCGGAAGTACGGGAGAAAACCTGGTGACTGCCATCGACGAAGCACGGCCCGGCGCCGGCCGCCGCGGGGAACGGGACGAACGGCCGGGCTGGAACGTCGATCCCGTCCTCGTCCTGACGTTGGTCCTGTTGGTCGGGTTCCTGGCGCAGGGCCCGGTTCGGCGGCTGCTGTCCACTCCGGTCATGCAGAGCTGGATGACGGTGTTCGTGGCGGTGGTCGTGCAGGCGCTGCCGTTCCTCGTCCTCGGCGTGCTGCTGTCGGCCGGGCTCGCGGTCTTCGTGCCGCCGTCGTTCTTCACGCGCGTGCTGCCGAAGCGCCCGGTGCTGGCGGTGCCGGTCGCCGGGCTGGCCGGCGCGGTCCTGCCCGGCTGCGAATGCGCGTCGGTCCCCGTGGCCGGAGCGCTGGTGCGCGGCGGCGTGACCCCTTCGGCCGCGGTGGCGTTCCTGTTGTCGGCGCCCGCGATCAACCCGGTGGTGCTGACGGCGACGGCGGTCGCGTTCCCCGGGCAGCCGCGGATGGTCGTCGCCCGGTTCGCCGCGAGCCTCGCGGCGTCGTGCGTGATGGGCTGGCTGTGGCAGCGGCTCGGCCGTCCGGACTGGCTGCGCCCCCGCCCGCACGACCACGGTGACGGCGGCACCAGGGGAGCGGTGTTCTGGGGATCGGTGCGGCACGACGTCATGCACGCGGGCGGGTTCCTCGTCGGCGGCGCGATGGCCGCCGCGACGCTCAAGGCCGTGGTGCCCGCGAGCTGGCTGCACGCCGCGGCGGGCCACCCGGTCGTGGCGGTCCTGGCTCTCTCGGCGCTCGCGGTGCTGTTGTCGATCTGCTCGGAAGCGGACGCGTTCGTCGCCTCGTCGCTGACGCAGTTCTCGCCGACGGCACGGCTGGCGTTCCTGGTCGTCGGCCCGATGATCGACCTCAAGCTGTTCGGCATGCAGGCCGCCACGTTCGGCCGCGGGTTCGCCCTGCGGTTCGCGCCGGTGACCTTCGTCGTGGCCGTGCTGGCCGCGGTGGTGACCGGGGCGGTGCTGCGGTGAACCGGACCGTGCAGGCGATCCTGCTGTTCCTCGTCGGTGGCGTCCTGCTCCACGCCGGCGTGACCGGGCTGTACCTGCGGTACGTCAAGGCCGGCCTGCGCCCGCTGGTGCTGGCGGCCGGCGTGGTCCTGGTGGTCGCGGCCGTGGCGACCGTCTGGTACGCGCGGCGCCACCCGGCCGGGCATCCGGCGCCCCGGGTCTCGTGGCTGCTGGTGCTGCCCGTGTTCGCGCTGATCCTCGCGGCGCCACCGGCGTTGGGTTCCTACAGCGCGATGCGGGCCGGCACGGCGGTGACGGCGCCGCGGATCCTCACCCCGCTCCCGGCCGGCAACCCGGTCCGCCTGACCGTGATCGACTACGCGGACCGCGCGGTCTTCGACCACGGCCGGTCGCTGGCCGGGCGGACCGTCACGATCACCGGGTTCGTGGCCTTCGACGCCGCCGGTGCGCCGTACCTGGTCCGCATGCTCCTGAACTGCTGCGCGGCGGACGCCCAGCCGGTGAAGGTCGGCCTGACCGGCCGGGTTCCGCCGGTGCTCCAGCCCGATTCGTGGCTGGAGGTCACCGGCGCCTACAGCGCCGAGCGGGCCGGGGACCCGGTCAACGGCGGCACCATCCCGTTCGTCGACGTCGGCCAGGCCCGACCGGTCGCGCCACCGGCCGATCCCTACGAGAGCCTCGGCTAGCGCTCTGCCGCACCGGTCGTGAGTGGTGAGGCGGGTTTGACCCGCTGCTGAGTCTCAGGACATCGCCGACAGTTGATGTCTCAGGACATCGCGGACACTGACCGGCCTGTCGGTGTGGTGACCAGGGCAGTTGTGGTG
>JARAWT010000124.1:0-11804 GCA_033793495.1 Streptomyces sp. MN03-5084-2B
GGGTGGCCCCGCCGGCACAGCGGCGGTCCGCCGGCGTCACCCTCGGCCCGCTGCCCGTGGCCAACCTCGTCGTGCTCGAGGTCGGCCTCGCGATCGGCCTGGTCCTGCTCGCGATCGACATGTCGCTCAAGTACGTCGGCATCGGCATCGTCGGCTTCGCCCTCATCGTCGCGCTGCTGCGCTGGCGCGGCCGCTGGTTCACCCAGTGGGTCGGCCTGACGCTGCGCTACACCTTCCGCTCGCACGACCGGGTCGCGAACCCGCTGCCGCCGAGCACCGTCGAAGCCATGACCGCCGAAGAGACCACGGTCACCGGCCCCGACGACGCCCGCGTCAACCTGCTCCGCATCGCCGTGCCGGACCTCGTGGTCGCCCACGGCGTCGACCACGAGCGCCAGCAGGTCGGCCTCGCCTGGAACGACGGCACCTGGACGGCGGTGCTGCTCGTCGAGCCGACGCCGGCGTTGATCACCCAGGCCGACGGCGCGCCCAGCCTGCCGCTGTCGGCGCTAGCGCCCTGCCTCGAAGACCGCGGCGTGGTCCTCGACTCCATCCAGATGATCTGGCACTGCTACCCGGGCAGCGCGGCGCTGCCGTCGGACTCGCCGGCGCTGAGCTCCTACATGGAGGTGCTGGGACCGCTGCCCGCGGCGGCCCGCCGGACGACCTGGGTGGCGATCCGGCTCGATCCGCGGCGCTGCCCGGCGGCGATCCGGGAACGCGGCGGCGGCGTCGTCGGCGCCCACCGCGCGCTGATCGGGGCGCTGTCGCGGGTGCGCAACGCGCTGGAGTCCCAGGGCGTGCCGACGCGGCCGCTGGACCCGGACGAGCTGCTGCGGGCCGGCATCTCCGCCGCGGAGCTGACGTCGGTGGCCGGTTCGCCCACCAAGGTGACGTTGCAGGAACGCTGGTCCGGCGTCACCGCCGCCGGGATCGGGCACGCGAGCTACGCCATCACCGGCTGGCCGAAGGGCAAGGTCACCAGCAGCCTGAACGCGCTGACGAGCGTCCGTGCGCTGTCGGCGACGCTCGCGATGTCGATTTCCCCGGCGTCCGACGAGGGCAAGATCGGGCTGCGCGGCGTGGTCCGGCTGAGCGCGCGGAACCCGCGTGAGCTCGACGCCGCCGACCAGCGGCTGCAGAGCCTGTCCGAGCGGCTGGGCGTCGACCTGACGCCGCTGCGCGGGCTGCAGGTGTCCGCGTTCGCCGCGACGTTGCCGATCGGAGGCACAGCATGAGTTCCCGGGTGCGTGACGCCGGGCAGAACAGTGGCGTGGCACCGGAGTTCACGGTGGATCCCGCGCTGCTCGACGCGATCAGCCCGTCGGGTGACCGCGGTGGCATCGTCCTCGGCTCCGGCCTCAAGGGCGAGCCGCTGACGATCTCGGCGCTGCGCTCGACCCCCACCCGGATCGTGCTGGTGGGCGGGCTCTACCTGGCCCGCCAGGTGGCCATGCGCGCGATGGCGGTCGGCGCGTGGGTCGTGGTCGCGACCGGGCGCCCGACCGAGTGGCAGGTGCTGTCCCGGGCGGCGGGCAGCCGCGACGGGCGGCCGTCGCCGCTGGTGCAGATCCGCCGGCTGTCGCCGGTCGAGCTGCCGCGGCCGTCGGAGGACGCGCCGCTGCTGGTGGTCACCGACGGCGGCCCGACCCCGCAGGACCTGTTCCCGCCCCGCTCGCCCTGGCAGACGACGGTCTACGTGCTCCCGTACCTGCACCCGCAGGCGGGCGCGACGGCCAACGCCGCGGACCTGGTGCTGATGCAGCGCCTCCCGGCCGGCCAGGCCGAGCTGGCGGCCCGCATCTGGCGCCTGCCGCCCCAGATGATGCGCCAGCTGACGACGTTGAAGGACGACCAGGTGGTGGCGCTCGGCCGCAACCTCTGGCGGCCCCTGCGGCTGGTCACGACCGGCAAGGAGCAGCAGCTCCTGGGCCCGGTCCGCCGCGGCGACTGAGTCCTCTTCGGACAGCCGAAAGCGGGTGGTTCCCGGGGGAACCACCCGCTTTCGCGTCGGTGTGCCGCGCCGCTACGCGATCCGCACCCAGCGGAAGTGCTCGGAGTCCTCGCTGCCCCAGCGGACCGTGGCGGAGTTGTGGGTGTTGCTCTCACAGCTGTTCCCGGCGTACGTCTGCACGTCGGGCGTGCCGAACCGGTCGACGAGAACGTCCGAGTGGTGGCTCGAAGGGCCCGTCAGGCACCTTCCGTTCACCCGGATGCTCCGGACGGCCGAGGTTTGGTAGGTGACGGCCACGCAGGACTTGTCGCCCGGTGCCGAACAGCCCGCGGCGGCGGCCGGGCCGGCGGTCAGCACCACGGCACCGGCCGCCATCACGACCGCCGCGGCCGTGCCCGCGAAGACCTTCTTGCGATTCATGTTCCCGCCCTTCCCTGCGGCCGGAATGCCGCGCCAGAAGGTAAGCAGCGGACGGTGCGGGAGGCCATGCCCTTGCGAGCAATGCGAAAGATACTTCCGCCGATCGCTACGGCGACGTGCGGACGTTGCGGGTTTGCTCGGCGCGGGCGGCCAGCTCGGCGTCGGGCGGGTAGTCCACGCCCAGGAGCGTCAAGCCGTGGGCAGGGGCCACCGCGCTGTCGCGGATGCCGCTCTCCAGCACCTTTCCCGGCCACGCGCCGGTGCGGCGGCCGTCGCCCACCAACAGCAGCACGCCGACCAGGCTGCGGACCATCGAGTGGCAGAACGCGTCCGCCGAGACCCGGACCTCCAGCAGGTGCTCGGCCACCCGCGCCCACTCCAGGCGCTGCAGCTCGCGGATCGTCGTGCCCGTGTCGCGCTGCTTGCAGTAGGCCGCGAAGTCGTGCAGGCCCAGCAGTTCCGCGGCCGCGGCGTTCATCGCGTCCGTCGACAGTGGACGGTTCCACGCCAGCGTGTCGTGGCGGTGCAACGGGTCCACGCCCCAGGGCGCGTCCGAGACCCGGTAGCGGTAGTGACGGCGGATCGCCGAGAACCGGGCGTCGAAGCCCTCGGGCGCGATCCGGGCGCCCAGCACCCGGACGTCACCCGGCAGCAGGCGGTTCCAGCGGCCCGTCATGCGCTCCAGGTCCGGAATGCCTTCAGGGGACACGGGAATCCGCCCGGAGGGCTCGGAAAGGGGCACCACGTCGACGTGCACCACCTGGCCGGTCGCGTGCACGCCGGCGTCCGTGCGGCCCGCCACGACGACGGACTTCGGGACCGCGGCCCCCGGTGGCTGCTTCCGCAGCGCCTCTTCCAGGAGCCCCTGGACCGTGCGGCGGCCCGGCTGGCGGGCCCAGCCCGAGAAGTCCGTGCCGTCGTAGGAGACGTCCAGGCGCAGACGAACGAGCCCGCCCTCCCCGAGGGGAGTGGCGGGCTCGTCCGGTGTCGAATCGGCCGTCAGGACGTCAGTCCTTCTTGGCGTCCGCGTCTTCCGAAGCCGGAGCCTCGGTCTCGGCGGCGGTGTCCTCGGCCTTGGCCTCTTCGGCAGCCGGAGCCTCTTCGGCGGCGGGCGCCTCAGTGGTCTCCTCGGCAGCAGCCGGAGCGGCGGCCTTCTCGTCCTTGGCGAACTTCGTCTTGCGAGCGCGCTCGGCTTCCGAAGTCACCGTCTTCTCGGCCACCAGCTCGATGACGGCCATGGCGGCGTTGTCGCCCTTGCGCGGCATCGTCTTGGTGATCCGGGTGTAGCCACCCGCACGCTCCGCGAAGTGCGGACCGATCTCGGCGAACAGCTTGTGCACGACGTCCTTGTCACGGACGACCTTCTGCACCTGACGACGGTTGTGCAGGTCGCCCCGCTTCGCCTTCGTGATCAGCTTCTCGGCCAGCGGGCGGACCCGGCGGGCCTTCGCCTCGGTGGTCGTGATCTTGCCGTGCTCGAACAGCTGCGTGGCCAAGTTGGCCAGGATCAGCCGCTCGTGCGCGGACGACCCGCCGAGCCGGGCTCCCTTGGTAGGGGTGGGCATTGGTTCTCCTACTAGTTCAGCTCGCAGCGTCCAGGCACAGAGCCCTAGAGCTGCTCGGTCTCTGCGTAGTCCTGGCCATCGTCGTGGCCGTCCGAAATCCCGTCGGCGATGCCACCGACACCCTCCGACCAGCCTTCACCGTCGTAGCTGGCCGCAGCCGCGGTCGGGTCGAACCCGGGCGGGCTGTCCTTCAGCGCGAGGCCGAGGCCGACGAGCTTGAGCTTGACCTCGTCGATCGACTTGGCGCCGAAGTTGCGGATGTCGAGCAGGTCCGCCTCGCTGCGCGAGACGAGCTCGCCCACCGTGTGGATGCCTTCGCGCTTGAGGCAGTTGTACGACCGGACGGTGAGGTCCAGGTCCTCGATCGGCATCGCGTAGGCGGCGATGGTGTCCGCCTCCTGCGGCGACGGGCCGATCTCGATGCCCTCGGCGTCGACGTTCAGCTCGCGAGCGAGACCGAACAGCTCCACCAGCGTCTTGCCGGCCGACGCAACCGCGTCGCGCGGCGTGATCGACGGCTTGGTCTCGACGTCCAGGATCAGCTTGTCGAAGTCGGTGCGCTGCTCGACACGGGTGGCCTCGACCTTGTAGGTCACCTTCAGCACCGGCGAGTAGATCGAGTCGACCGGGATCCGGCCGATCTCCGCGCCCGCCTGCTTGTTCTGCAGGGCCGGAACGTAACCGCGGCCGCGCTCGACGACGAGCTCGATCTCGAGCTTGCCCTTGCCGTTCAGCGACGCGATGTGCAGGTCCGGGTTGTGCACGGTGACACCCGCCGGCGGCACGATGTCGGCCGCCGTGACCTCACCAGGGCCCTGCTTGCGCAGGTACATGGTGACCGGCTCGTCCTCTTCCGAGGACACCACGAGCTCCTTGAGGTTCAGGATGATGTCGGTGACGTCTTCCTTCACCCCGGGAACGGTGGTGAACTCGTGCAGCACGCCGTCGATGCGGATGCTCGTCACGGCCGCGCCCGGGATGGACGACAGCAGCGTGCGACGCAGCGAGTTGCCGAGCGTGTAGCCGAAGCCGGGCTCCAGCGGTTCGATGGTGAACCGGGAGCGGGTCTCGTTGACCGTCTCTTCGCCGAGAGCCGGCCGCTGGGAAATCAGCATTTCTTCCTAATTCCTTTCCAGACGACGCCCGCCATATGACGTCGAAGGGATGGCGCGGCGGCGGCGCACCTGTTGCGCCGCCGCCCGTACTCCAGCCGGGGCCGGACTACTTCGAGTAGAGCTCGACGATCAGCTGTTCCTGAACCGGAACGTCGATCTGCGCACGCTCCGGCAGCTGGTGGACCAGCACGCGGAGGTTGGACTGGACGACCTGCAGCCACGCCGGGATCGGGCGGTCGCCGAAGGACTCCTTCGCCACGACGAAGGGCAGCATCGCGAACGACTTCGGCCGCACGTCGATGATGTCCCACTTGGTGACCTGGAACGACGGGACGTTCACCTTCTGGCCGTTGACCAGGAAGTGGCCGTGGCTCACCAGCTGACGCGCCTGGCGGCGCGTGCGGGCGATGCCGGCGCGGTAGATCACGTTGTCCAGGCGGGACTCGAGGATCTGGAGCAGGTTCTCACCGGTCTTGCCCGGACGCCGGACGGCTTCCTTGTAGTACCGGACGAACTGACGCTCGAGAACGCCGTAGGTGTAGCGAGCCTTCTGCTTCTCCTGCGACTGCAGGAGGTACTCGGACTCCTTGATGCGCCCGCGGCCGTGCTGGCCCGGCGGGTAGGGGCGACGCTCGAAAGCCTGGTCGCCGCCGATGAGGTCAACCTTGAGGCGACGCGAAATACGCGTCGCGGGGCCGGTGTAACGAGCCATTTCTTCTTACTCCTCCCCGTTCCTCAGACCCGGCGCCGCTTGGGCGGGCGGCAGCCGTTGTGAGGCTGCGGGGTCACGTCCTGGATGGTGCCGACCTCGAGGCCGGCCGCCTGCAGCGAGCGGATCGCCGTCTCGCGGCCCGAACCCGGGCCCTTCACGAAGACGTCGACCTTCTTCATGCCGTGCTCGGCGGCCTTGCGGGCAGCGTTCTCGGCGGCCATCTGCGCGGCGAACGGGGTGGACTTGCGCGAGCCCTTGAAGCCCACGTGACCACTCGACGCCCACGCGATCACGGCACCGGTCGGGTCCGTGATCGAGACGATGGTGTTGTTGAAGGTGCTCTTGATGTGCGCGTGACCGTGCGCAACATTCTTCTTTTCCTTGCGGCGGACCTTCTTGGCCCCGGCCGCAGTACGAGACTTCGGTGGCATGTTGTGAGGGATCTCCTGTTAGCGCGCGTTCTCTTGGTGAGCGGCGACCGCTTCGGCCTGGCCACGCCGGATGATCGAACCGGCGTCGGTGTACAGGTTGCGGAGCGCCATCGGGCGGGCGTAGAGCGCCTTGGGCGAGACACAAGCCGAGCCGCGGCGGTGAACGCCACCCATCTGCACGACCTTCTTGCCCTGGACGCTCACTTCTTGCCAGCCTTCTTCTTGCCGGCGACCGTCTTCTTCGGACCCTTGCGGGTGCGGGCGTTCGTCTTCGTGCGCTGACCACGGACGGGAAGTCCGCGGCGCCAGCGAAGGCCCTCGTAGCACCCGATCTCGATCTTCCGACGGATGTCGGCGTTCACCTCACGGCGAAGGTCACCCTCGACCTTGAAGTTCTCTTCGATGTACGTACGCAGCTTCGCGAGGTCGTCATCGCTGAGGTCCTTGACGCGGGTGTCCGCGTTGAGCTCGGCAGCCTTGATGAGCTGCTTCGAGCGGGTACGGCCGATGCCGTAGATGTAGGTAAGCGCGATCTCCAACCGCTTTTCGCGGGGGAGGTCTACGCCAGCGAGTCGTGCCATTGGCGTTGATGCTCCTTCTTCGGTTTCATCTTCAGGTCTGCTCCCCGTCCGGTTCCGGGACCGACTCGCCTGTCGTGCCCTCGGCTTGCGCTTCGGGTGTCCCGGCCCCGGCCTGAAGTCCGGGGGTGAACCGGCCCACTCGCGTGGCCCGGCAGGTGCGGGGAGGTTGTGTAGCCGTCAATCCGCTCTGGTCGAGTGCGGGTGATCAGCCCTGCCGCTGCTTGTGCCGCAGGTTCTCGCAGATCACCATGATCCGGCCGTGACGGCGGATCACCTTGCACTTGTCGCAGATCTTCTTGACGCTCGGCTGAACCTTCACGTCTTCTGCTCTCCTGCTGTTAGCTGCTCTTCGTGATCACTTGTAGCGGTAGACGATGCGACCACGAGAGAGGTCGTAGGGCGAGAGCTCCACGACAACCCTGTCCTCGGGCAGGATGCGGATGTAGTGCTGCCGCATCTTGCCGCTGATGTGTGCCAGGACCTTGTGACCGTTCTCCAACTCGACGCGGAACATCGCGTTGGGGAGCGGCTCGACTACGCGGCCTTCGACCTCGATGGCCCCGTCTTTCTTCGCCATGTCCTCCGCATTTCCCTGTCGGTATCGTCTGTCGCCACACCTGATCAACTCGAGCACTAGTGCTGGGTCGGGTGTTGCGTGGCACACTGGTGCCCGGCTCCCAAGACCGTGAATTCACGAGCGCGCAGGATCCGGGCGCGATAAGTGCGCCGACTTGACAGTGTACGCATGTCGTGTCGCGACCCCCAAACCGGGGGTGACCATGCTAAAGGACCGTGCAGGTGGGCGTGATGGCGATCACCACGAAAGGGTGAAACCGCAGTTCAGGAGTCTTCCGGGGCCGTGAGCACCCAGGGACCCTCTTCGGTGATCGCGACGGTGTGCTCCCAGTGGGCCGCGCGGGAGCCGTCGGCCGTGACGACCGTCCAGCCGTCGTCCAGCTCGCGGGTCTCGCCGCCGCCGCCGGTGAGCATCGGCTCGATCGCCAGGGCCATGCCGGGCTTGAGCCGGGGGCCCTTGCCGGGCTTGCCGACGTTCGGCAGGAACGGGTCCATGTGCATCTGGCGGCCGATGCCGTGGCCGCCGTACTCGACGATCATCCCGTACTCGATGCCGTCGTCGCGGCCCGCGCGCTCGGCTGCGGACTGGACGGCGTAGGAGATGTCGGTGAGCCGGCCACCGGCGCTGACCGCCTCGATGCCGGCCCACATCGCCGCCTCGGTCGCCGCGGACAGCGCGAGGTCGGCGTCGGAGACCTCGCCGATGGCCAGCGTCACGGCGGAGTCGCCGTGCCAGCCGTCGAGGATGGCGCCGCAGTCGACGGAGATGATGTCGCCGTCGGCCAGCACCTGGGTCTTCGCCGGGATGCCGTGGACGATCTGCTCGTTGACCGAGGCGCAGATCGACGCCGGGAAACCGTGGTAGCCCTTGAACGACGGCACCGCGCCGGCGTCCCGGATCGTCTGCTCGGCCAGCTCGTCGAGCTCGGCGGTGCTGACGCCCGGTTTCGCCGCCGCGCGGACCGCCGCGAGCGTGCGGGCGACGACCAGGCCCGCGGCCCGCATCGCCTGCAGCTCGTCCGGGGTCTTGACTTCGATCATGCGCCCACGCCGGAGCACTTGCAGAACACGCAATCCTCCGAGGTTCACGTGCGGTCGCGCAGCGCTTTCAGCACCCGGCCGGAGATCTCCTCGACACTGCCGACACCGTCGACGGTGACCAGGAGATCGGCGTAGTACTCCAGCAGCGGCGCGGTGTCCGACACGTAGATCTGCTGACGGCGGCGGATGACCTCTTCGGTGTCGTCCGCGCGGCCGCGCGACATGAGCCGCGCGACGACGACGTCCTCCGGGACCTGGAGCTGGATCACCGCGTCGAGCGCGACGTCCGCGTCGCCCAGGATCTCGCCGAGGACCTCGGCCTGCTTGGTGTTGCGGGGGAAGCCGTCGAGCAGGAAGCCGACCTTGGCGTCCGGCTCGGCGAGCCGCTCGCGGACCATTTCGTTGGTCACCGAGTCGGGCACGAGCTCGCCCGAGTCCAGGTAGCGCTTCGCCTCCTGGCCCAGCGGGGTCTCCTGGCCGACGTGGGCGCGGAACAGGTCACCGGTGGAGATGTGCGGGATGCGCAGCTGCTCGGACAGGGCCACCGCCTGCGTGCCCTTGCCCGCACCGGGCGGGCCGACGAGAACCAGGCGCGTCACTTCAAGAACCCTTCGTAGTTGCGCTGCATCAGCTGGCTTTCGATCTGCTTCACGGTGTCGAGGCCGACACCGACCATGATCAGCACAGCGGTGCCACCGAACGGGAAGTTCTGGTTGTTCCCGCTACCGGTCAGAGACAGGAAGAAGTTCGGAAGGATCGCGATGATGCCCAGGTACAGCGAACCCGGCAGGGTGATGCGGCCGAGCACGAAGCTCAGGTATTCGGCGGTCGGGCGGCCGGGGCGGATGCCCGGGATGAAGCCACCGAACTTCTTCATCTCCTCCGCACGCTCGTCCACGTTGAACGTGATCGTGATGTAGAAGTACGTGAAGAAGATGATCAGGCCGAAGTACAGCGCGATGTGTACCCAGCTGGACTGGTTCACGATGTAGTTCTTGATGAACACCTGCCAGCCGGAGTTGGCGTTCTGGTCGCCGACGAGGCGGCTGATCAGGTCCGGCAGGTACAGCAGGGACGACGCGAAGATGACCGGGATGACACCGGCCTGGTTGACCTTGATCGGCAGGTAGGTCGACGTGCCGCCGTACATCCGGCGGCCGATCATGCGCTTGGCGTACTGCACCGGGATCCGGCGCTGCCCCTGCTCGACGAAGATGACGCTGGCGATGATCACCAGGCCGAAGACGCAGACGATCGCCAGGCCGACCCCACCCGCGTTGCTGAGGATGTTGCCGCCCTCGACCGGGATGCGCGCCGCGATGTTCAGGAAGATCAGGACGGACATGCCGTTGCCGACGCCGCGCTCGGTGATCAGCTCGCCCAGCCACATCATGACGGCGGTGCCCGCGGTCATGGTGATGACGATGATCGCCAGCGAGTAGACGCTGTTGTCCGGGATGATCGGCTGGCTGCAGTCCGGGAAGAGCTGCTTGCGGTCCGCGAGCGCGACCACGCCGGTGGCCTGCAGGATCGCCAGCGCGATCGTCAGGTACCGGGTGTACTGGGTCAGCTTGCCCTGGCCGGACTGCCCTTCCTTCTTCAGCTCCTCGAACCGCGGGATGACCACGGTGAGCAGCTGGATGATGATGCTCGCCGTGATGTACGGCATGATGCCGGTCGAGAAGAGCGACAGCTGCAGCAGCGCACCACCGCTGAACAGGTTCAGCAGCTGGTAGACGCCCTCCTGCTGCGCCTGGGAGCTACAGGCCTGTACGGCACCGTACGAGATGCCGGGCGCCGGAATGGTCGCACCGATTCGGTAAACCGCGACGATGGCTAGCGTGAACAGGATCTTCTTGCGTAGATCCGGCGTCGCGAGAGCCGAGCGGAAGGCGCTGAGCACGCGGGGGACCTCCTCGGCGTCGTCGGCTGTCCTAACCGACGATCGGCTTGGCCGGCACGGAGCCGGCAGGAACACACAGCACTACTGGCACGCAAGCCAGGAACGCTTCGGGGCACACTCGTCCCGAAGCGTGTCGCCGACTCTAACAGCTTCACAGGGCGTGTCCGCAGTCCGTGTGCGTTTTCCGTACCAAGGTTGCTCCGGCGGGTTGATCCACATCGCCGTCTTGGCCGTATTCCTTGACAGATTGCGCTCAGGCGTTCGACGCCGCGAGCACTCCGGCCAGGCCGACGAGGACCACCCCGGTGCCCCGGTCGACGGTGCGCCGGGCCCGGCGGGAGAGCCGGACCGTCTTCACCGCGGCGCCGACGCCGACGTAGACCGAGCCGGCCAGGAACTCGGCCAGCAGGTACACCGCGCCGAGCAGGGCGATCTGCCCCGGAAATGAGCCGTGACCTGCGTCGATGAACTGCGGGACGAAGGCGGTGAAGATCAGGATCGCCTTCGGGTTCGTGATGGCGACGCCGAACTCCTTGCGGGTGACGCGCCAGGTCGTGGTGGGGGTCGTGGGCAGCTCCGCCGTGGTGTGCTGCCCCCGGAAGGTGGACCAGAGCAGGCGGACGCCGAGGTAGAGCAGGTAGGCGGCACCGGCCCACTTGATGATCGTCAGCGCGGTCTCGGACGCGGCCAGGAGCTGCCCCAGCCCGGCCGCCACGGCGGCGATCAGCAGGGTGAAGGCGGCCAGCCGGCCACCGAGTCCGGCGAGGCCGTGGCGAACACCGTGCGTCATGCCGTGGTGGAGGCCGAGCAGGTTGTTCGCCCCTGGCGTAAGCGCGACGAGCACCGAAGCGCCGAAGAAGACCCACACGTGTTCACCGTAGCCGCGGTTCGCCCGGGTTGCCCGGCTCCTCGTCGGGCGGCAGGACGGTGATAGCGACCCCGGAGGGCGGCGTCGGGGTGTCGGCGTAGGCGAGCGCCGGATCGGCCCAGCCGGGACTCCCGGCGGCGGCCCGGAGCGGCAGGTGGGCCAGTACCGCGGCGCCGGCGGCCAGCACGGTGGCCACGATCAGCAGCCACATGCCGGGCCCGGTGGTGACCTCCAGCTTCGTTTGGTCGCCGGCCATGGCTTCCAGGTCGAACCGGCCCATCCCGATGGTGGCGACGACGCCGGTCATGAAGACCGCGCCGGTCGAGAGCAGCCACCGGGTGACGCCGCGGCCCGGCCGGGAGAAGGCCGCGGCGGCCAGCACGACGATCCCGACGATCACCAGGATCCCCAGGGGCGCGCCCGCCCGCTCGATCGCGTCCCGCTGCTCGGAGATCTCGATGCGGGTGCCCCACGCGGTCTGGGTGAGGGTCAGCTGGGCGCCGAGGAACCCCTGGCGGAAGTCGAGATTCTGGACCACCTGGAAGAGCGGCAGGAAGAGGCCACCGACGGCCAGCAGGGCAGCGAAGGCGGTGAGCACGGCCGGGCCGAGGCGGAACAGCCAGGAGGCCGCTGGGGGC
>JARAWT010000125.1:0-9368 GCA_033793495.1 Streptomyces sp. MN03-5084-2B
GCGCCCCCAGCGCCCCAATGTGGCCTTCGGTGCGCTCAACGCACCCAAGGCGGCCTTCGGGGCGTTCGGGACCACTGCCGCAGTGCCCCTCGAGCAGGGAACGCCCCGGTGCTGCGCCCTCCCCCTCACGCCGCATCGGGGTGTTCCCGTCCCTTCCCCGCCGCGGGTAGGGCACAGTTGCGGGTGTGCCGGACATCCGGGGGTCGCTGAGACGGCAGTCGCTGCTGGTCGCGTTCGTCTGCGTGGTCTGCGACGGCGCCCTCTTCACCCTTCGCGGCCCGCTCGGCGAGGCCGGGTGGCGGGCCTGGGTCGTGCTGATCGCCGGCGTCGCCGTCAACGCCGCGCTCGCCGGGGCCGCGCGGTACTCCGGGTGGGTCGCGCTCGCCCACGCCGTTCTCTACGCCGGTGCGCCCTTCCTCCTGTGCACCTGCCAGGGGTACGTCACCGGCAACAACGCCGGGATCCTGATCGCCGGCTACCGGGCCGGGGCGTGGCTGCGGACGAGACCCGCGGTGCTCGCGCTCGGGGCCCTGCTCGCCGGGGTCACCGCCGGCTGCATCGAAGGCGGCGGGCGGACGGCGTCGGACTGGCGGCTCATCGCCATCAACGTCGGCGTCTCCGCGCTGCTGCCGTGGCTGGTCGGCCGGTACACGACCGCCCGGCGCGCCTACATCGCCGATCTCGAACGCGAAGCCGACGAACGCCGCCAGCACGAAGAAGAAGCCGTCAAACGAGCCGTCCTCGAGGAACGCACCACCATCGCGCGCGACCTGCACGACGTGATCTCCCACCACGTCAGCGCCATCGGCGTGCACGCCGGCGCCGCCCGGCTCGGCCTGCCCGAAGGCGCCGAACCGGCGCGGAAGTCCCTCGGCGCCGTCGAGTCGGCGAGCCGCTCGGCGATGGCCGACCTGCGCCGGATGCTGGACCTCCTGCACGCCGAGACCAACGTCGAACAGCCCGGGCTGGACAACCTCGACGAGCTGGTCGAGACGGTCCGCGAGGCCGGGCTGCCGACCCGGCTGACGCTGCGCGGCGAACCCCGTGAGCTGCCGGGCTCGCTCGACATCGCGCTCTACCGGATCGCCCAGGAAGCCCTCACCAACGCCCTGCGCCACGGCGAAGGCCCGGTCGAGGTCGAGCTGAACCACGGCCGCACCGAAGTCGTGCTCACGGTGACCAACGGGTTGCGCGCGAACCGGACGGCCGGAAGCGAGCACGCGCACCGCGGCCTGGCCGGCATCCGCCGGCGCGTCACCCTGTTCGGCGGCCAGGTTTCCTACGGCGAGACCGGCGGGCTCTGGCAGCTGCGCACGACCTTCCCGGTGGAGAGCACATGATCCGCGTCCTGCTGGCCGACGACCACGCCATGTTCCGGTCCGGGATGCGCGCGCTGCTCGACACCCAGCCCGACTTCACCTGCGTCGGCGAGGCGTCCGACGGCCGCGAAGCCGTCGCCGAGACCGCGCGCCTGCGCCCGGACGTCGCGGTCCTCGACGTCCGCATGCCCCGCCTCGACGGCCTCGCCGCGACCGAGGCGATCCTCGCCGCGCCGGGCAACGACACCCGCGTCCTCGTGCTCACGACCTACGACGCCGACGAGTACGTCTACCGCGCGCTGCGGGCGGGGGCGAGCGGATTCCTGCTGAAGAGCCTGGCGCCGGAGGAGCTGGTCGCGGCGATGCGGGTGGCGGCGCGCGGGGACGCGCTGATCGACCCCTCGGTGACGCGGCGGCTGGTGGCGAAGTTCGCGTCGGTCCTCGAACCGGCGGCCGCCGAACCCCCGGAGCTGGCCCGGCTGACCTCCCGCGAACGCGAGGTGCTGCTGCTGCTCGCCGGGGCCTGCAGCAACGCCGAGATCGCGCGGAAGCTGCACGTCGGCGAGGAGACGGTCAAGACGCACGTGTCGCGGGTGCTGAGCAAGCTCGGGCTGCCCGACCGGGTGCACGCCGTCGTCTACGCCTACCGCCACAAGCTCGTCCCGGACGACCGGCCTGCCTAGACTGGCCGCATGAGGCGCTGGATCACCTTCGCGGTCGGGGTCGTGCTCGTGCTCGTCGGCGCCGTCTGGGTGCTGCAGGGCATCGGCGTCATCACCGGCAGCTTCATGACCGGGCAGAAGCTGTGGTTCCTCATCGGGCTCGTCGCGTTCCTCGTCGGTGTCGTCCTGATGGCGGCGAACCTGACCAAGCGGCGCAAACCTACTTCGTGAAGATCTCGAAGATCGGGTAACCCGGGGCGATCTCGCGCAGCTTCTCGTCCGAGGCCTTGGCGTCGACGCCGTCGAAGAACACGCCGACCTCGAACTTCCAGCGCTTGAGGTAGGCGCGGAGGATGCCCGGCTTCTCGTCGTGGGCCAGCTCGCGGAAGGTGAACGTCTCGACGCGGCGCCCGACCCGCAGCGTTCCCTGGCCGGCGGCACGCAGGTTGCGCACCCACTGCGTCTCGCCGCGCGGGGCGACGAGGTAGCGGACGCCGTCGACGGTCAGCAGGTTGACCGGGATCGAGCGCGGCTCGCCGCTCTTGCGGCCGACGACGGTCAGCACCCGGCTCCCCCAGACGCTCACGCCCAGGTTGGTCAGCTTCGCGACCACCTCGTTGAAGACGCTGGTGGACTTGCCGGGCTTGATGTAGCGGGTGTCGGTCATGGTGTCCTCCGCGGTTCGGGAGAGCAGTGCTCTCGGTTAAGAGCAGTGAACACCAGAGCTCTGCACTCTGTCAAGAGCAGTGCTCTCGCTTTTGTGCACCGCTCTCGTCGTGGCACACTGATCGCATGACCGCCTCCCGTACCGCACGCGAACGTGCCCGCGCCGAACTGACCCAGGAGATCAAGGACGAAGCCCGCCGCCAGCTCGGCGAAGTCGGTGCGCAGGGACTCTCGCTGCGCGCGGTGGCCCGGGAGCTGGGCATGGTGTCGTCCGCGATCTACCGGTACTTCCCGAGCCGCGACCGGCTGCTGACCGACCTGATCGTCGACGCCTACAACGCGATCGGCGAAGCGGCCGAGAAGGCGGATCCGGGCACCGGTGACCTCCGCGAACGCTGGCTGGCGATCTGGCAGGGCACCCGAGACTGGGCCCGTGCGCACCCGCACGAGTACGCGCTGATCTACGGCTCGCCGATCCCCGGGTACGCGGCACCGCAGGACACCGTCGTGCCGGCCTCCCGCGTCGCCCTCGCCCTGGTCAAGGTGCTCACGCACACCGAACTGCGGGCGGTCGAGGGCGAAGTCCCGCCCGAGCTGCGCGCCCAGGCCGAGGCGCTCACGAAGGTCCTCGGGATCATCGCCGGTCCCGAGACGGTGGCCCGGCTGATCATGGCCTGGACCCAGCTGTTCGGCGCGATCAGCTTCGACCTGTTCGGCCAGTACGTCGGCAGCGTCGACCCGGCCGACGCGTTCTTCGCCCACTCGGCGAAGCGGATGGCGGAGTTCGTCGGGCTCTAGGCTGGGGCGGGAGTCCAACGGCGGAAGGCGGCACGACGTGACGGGGTGGGCCGGGAAGGTCGGCAGGATCCGGGTGATCGGGACCGGGGTGATGGGCCGCGGGATCGTCCAGCTGGCCGCGACCGCGGGGGTGACCGTCGAGCTGGCCGACGTCCGGCGCGAGGCCGTCGCCGAGGCGATCGAGTTCGTCGGCGGGATGATCGACAAGCTCGCCGCCAAGGGCAAGCTCACCGGAGCGCCGCAGGCGGTGAAGGACCGGCTGGTCGCCGTGGACGCGCCCGACGCGCCCGCGGACGGCGTCGACCTCGTGATCGAAGCCGTCCGGGAGGACCTCGAGACGAAACGCGCCCTGTTCGCGAGCCTCGAGCGCGTCTGTCCACAGGAGACGGTCTTCGCGACCAACACGAGTTCGCTGTCGGTCACCGAGATCGCCGCGGAGCTGGCCGACCCCGGCCGGCTGATCGGCCTGCACTTCTTCAACCCGGTGCCGCTGATGCGGCTGGTCGAGGTGGTCCCCGGCGCCCGCACGCACGACCGGCTGCCGGGCGAAGCACTCGAACTGGTCAAGAGCTGGGGCCACGAGCCGGTGCTCGCGAAGGACGCCCCCGGCTTCCTGGTCAACCACGCCGGCCGCGGCCTGAACACCGAAGCACTGCAGATCCTCGCCGAGGCGCTGGCCGAGCCCGCCGACGTCGACCGCGTCGCCCGGGACGTCCTCGGCCTGAAGCTCGGCCCGTTCGAGCTGCTCGACCTCACCGGCCTCGACGTTTCGCACGCCGTCCTCGAAAGCATCTGGAGCGGCTTCCACGGCGACCCGCGGCTGCGGCCGTCGTGGCTGACCCGGCCGCGCGTCGCCGCCGGCCTGTTCGGGCGCAAGAACGGCGAAGGCTTCTACTCCTACGCCGAAGGCAAGCAGCAGGTCGCCGACGAGCCCGCCGCCCCGCCGAAGCCGGCGAGCCCGGTGTTCACCGCGGACGAGCACCTCGCCCGCGCCCTGTCGTCCGCGGGCGTCCAGGTGGTTTCCGACGCCTACCCGGACGCCGTCCTGCTCGTGCCGCTCTACGGAGAATCCACAGTGGACGCAGCGAAGCGCGCCGGGCTGCCGCTCGACCGCGTCGCCGGCGTCGACCCGCTGGGCGGCTACGAACGCCGGCTGACCATGTCCGTCCACCCGGGACTCGACCCGGCGGCGGGCCGCGCCGCGTGGGGCGCGCTGGCCGCGACCGGTCACCCCGTGACGGTCGTCCGCGACGGGCCCGCCCCGATCGCGCAGCGCCTGCTGGCGTCGATCGTCAACACGGCCTGTTTCATCGCGGGCCAGCACCTCGCGACGCCGTCGGACATCGACACGGCGGTCCGCCTCGGCCTCGGCTACCCCCGCGGCCCGCTGGCGTGGGGCGACCTCGTCGGCGGCGACGTGGTGCTGCGCATCCTGCTCGGCCTCACCGCGGCCACCGGCGATCCCCGCTACCGGCCGAGCCCGTGGCTCACCGAGCGCGTCGCCCTCGGCCTGCCGCTGACGTCGGCCGGAACGATCCCGGCCGACCTGCTCCGGTCCTAAGAGGACTTAACGGACGACCTGGACTTCATCGCCCTTCTCGAGGGTGTTGAAGAACTTCAGCGACGCCGCGCTCGAGAGGTGCACGCAGCCGGCCGAGTACCTGCCGAGGCTGCCTTCGTGGAAGGCGATGCCGCCGGGGGCGAAGAAGACCGAGTTCGGCATCGGCGCACCGTTGAACTCGGTGCTGAGGTGCAGCTTTTCCTTGTACTGCACCTTGAACTTGCCCACCGGGGTCGGGTCGTCCTTCTTGCCGGGCAACATCTTCACCGGGCCGTACACGATCTTGCCGTCGTCGAGCAGCCAAGCCTGCTTGCCTGAAAGGGACACACACGCCTTCGCCGTGATCGTGCAGGGAACTCCGGCCGCCATCACCGGTTTCGCCTTGGCCGGGGCCGAAGTCGGTGTCGAAGCCGGAGCCGGCGTGGACTTCGTCGGAGCGGAGGTGGCGGAGGTGGAAGAGGGGGCGGAAGTGGCCGGCGGCGTGTTCGCCGCCAGCCGGACGTCCGCGGACCCGCCGGCCGAACAGGCGGTCAGCACCGCCGCCGCGGCCAAAGTGGACAGAGCAGCCAGAACGCGCCGCACGCGCATGTGTTCCCCCAGGAGTTCGTGTTTCCCGCTTTCTGCCACCCAAGACGTGCGGTGGTGGCCGGAGGTTGAGCGGGCGGGAAAAATCTTCCCGGCGGGTCACCAACGACGGTCCCGGGCCCCGACGGAGGTGTAGGTGATGTAGCCGCCCTCGAAGTCGCTGCGCCAACCGCTGCTCGTCACGTACTCGTCCGACTTCGGGTAGCGCAGGTAGGAGTACTCCCAGCCGAGCGCCGCCCAGCGCTTGCGGATCTCGCCCTTCACCATGTGGGCACCGGTGCTCCAGGTGTAGTAGATCGAGCCGCCGACGGTGAAGTGGTTGTAGCGGCCACGGCCGTCCGGCGTGCCCAGCTCATCGGTCGTCGGGTAGCCGAGACCGCGCTCGTAGTCGAGCGCCGCCCACTTCTTCCGGATCTCCCCGTAGATCGCGTGCGCACCCGTCGACGGCGTGTAGTAGATCGACCCCACGGTGCCGCCGTTGACGAAGTGGTTGTAGCGAGCGACACCGTCCGGCGTCCCCAGCTCGTCCGTGGTCGGATAACCCACACCGCGCTCGTAGTCCAGCTCCGCCCACTTCTTCCGGATCTCCCCGTAAATCGCGTGCGCACCCGTCGACGGCGTGTAGTAGATCGACCCCACCGTGCCACCCTTGACGAAGTGGTTGTAGCGCGCCACCCCGTCCGGCGTCCCCAGCTCGTCCGTCGTCGGATAACCCACACCGCGCTCGTAATCCAGCTCCGCCCACTTCTTCCGGATCTCCCCGAAGATCAGGTGCGTGCCCGTCGCGGCCGTCGAGTAGATCGAACCCACGGTGCCGTTGATGAGGAAGTGGTTGTACTGAGCCGTTCCGTCCGGGGTCGTCAGCGTGTCGGACGTCGGTGGGCCGAGGACGCTGTGCCCGCCGTAGCCGAGGTACTTGTCCAGCACCGGACCGGTGACGAACCGGGTGCCGGTCTCCGCGCTCCAGTACACGCGGCCGTTTGCGTAGACGCGGTAGTGGACCGGGCCGTCGGTGATCTCGGGCGCCGCGGGTGCGCCGAGCGTCGCCCGCAGTGCCTCGTCGGCGTCGTAGCGCTGGTCGATCGGGGTCGCGTAGTTCGCTGTCAGCGTCAGGTCGCCCGAGCCGACGGTGACGATCCAGGTCGGGTCCGCGGGACCGCCCTGCCAGCCGGAAAACTTCGAAGCGCCGTCGGTGCCCAGTGGCGCGGCCTCGACGTCGAAGGAAGCGCCTTCGGTGACCATGGCCGAGCTGGACCCGCCCGCCACCGGGATGCTCAACGCGGCGGGTTGCGTGCCGAGCAGCGTGATCCGGTGCCGCCGCGGCATCGCCGTGTAGGTCTTGGCCGTGGCGACGCCCGCCTTGTCGGTCAACGTCGCGGTGAACTCCATCCGAGAGTCCGGGTGCGTCGTGAACGCCTGCGAGAAGCTCGCCCCGGTCCCGCCGATGCCCGGGTGCGAGTGGCACGTCGCTTCGCTCGGGCAGTGCCGCACCGCCGTGGTCCAGGTGATCGGGAGGGCGCCGTCCTCGGCGTCGGTCGCGGTGGCGCTCACGGCGACCGGCTGGTTCACGGCGAACGTCGTGGTCCCCGGCGAACTCACCGTGAGCACCGGGGTGTGGTTGCCGGGCGCGACCGCGACGGCGGCCTCGCCGGTGAGTCCCAGCGGGTCCCGGACCCGCAGCTTCGCGGTGAACGACGCGGTGCCCGCGGCGTACGCGTGCGACACCTTGGGCCCGGCGTCGGCCGCGGTGGTCCCGTCCCCGAACTCCCAGTCGTAGGTGAGCACGTCGTTGTCGTAGTCGACCGAAGGCGAGCCGTCGAACGACACCGTGCGGGTGTCCGGGTTCGTCGACGTCGTGGCCTTGGCGACCGGTGCGGTGTCCCCGGCGGTGTAGCTCAGGCGGCGCAGGTTGCCGGACAGGATGTCGGCGTAGACGATGTCGCCGTTCGGGGCCGCCGCGAACTTCACCGGGCCGCCGATGCCGGCGAAGACCGGCGGGTTTTCCGGGGCCTGCGTGAGCTTTCCCTGGTCGTCGTACCGCAGCGTCCAGATCTTGTTCGCGACGTAGTCGCCGAAGAAGTACGAGCCGCGGTAGGCCGCCGGATAGCTCGATCCGTTGTAGACGATGCCGCCGGTGATGCTGTTGCCCGCCATGACCCCGTCCCCGTGCGGGAGCTCGAAGAGCGGCGGCTGGTTCGGCACGCCGGCACACCCCGGGAGGGAGCTGTAGCCCGGTGTCTGGTGGTTGCCCTCCCAGCACGGCCAGCCCTGGTTGGCGCCGCGCTGGACGACATCGAGCTCTTCCCAGCTGCTCCAGCCGACGTCGCCGCCGACCGGCAGGCCGAGGCTCGGGTCGATGCTGAAGCGGAACGGGTTCCGGAACCCGCGCGCGAACACCTTGCTCGCGGTCGAGCCCGGCGCGGCCGCGTCGTAGTACGGGTTCCCCGGCACGCCCTGGCCGCCGGCGGTCAGGTGGAGGAGCTTGCCGTAGGGCTGGTTGACGTCCTGGGCGCGCAGCGCACCGGGGTCCGTCATCTCGTAGTCGCTGTCGTCGCCGACGGAGAGCCACAGCGTCCCGTCCGCGGCGGCGAGGACGGTGTCGATCCCGTGGACGTTGAAGGTGGCCGGCGCCTGGAACAGCTGCTGCTCACCGGTCAGGCCGGCCGGCGCGCCCGCGTCGTCGGCGGTCACGGTGAACCGCGACAGCCGCATGGCGAAGCCACCGGCGACGTCGATCGACCGCGTGAGATAGATGGACCGTGACGTAGCGTAGTCGGGTGCCACGGCCAGCCCGACGAGGCCGAGGTCCCCGTCGGCGTGCACCGGCAGCGTGGCGATGGTCCGGCCGGCGCCGGTCAGCGGCAGCCAGCGGACGCGGCCGTCCTTGCCGGTGGCGAGGACCGAGTTGTCCGGCAGGTACGCGAAGTCCGTGAGCTGGTAGATGCCCAGCCCGGAGTCGGTGTCCCGGAGCACGAACCCCGGCGGGAGCGCCGCCGCGGCCGCCGCCACCCCCGGCGGCACCACGGGCAGCAACACCCCGGTCAGGACCGCTGCCAGCAGCAGGCGAAGCTTCCGCACGGCCATTTGGCCCCCTTCCCAAGCGATCATTTGTCGCAAGAGAAGGGGGACCAGTTGCACCGATCCCGATTACTTGATCTTAATGTGACCTACACCACGTGACGGTCCGTAGCGTTTTACGGGACGACCTGCACGACGTCACCGATGTTCAGCGTGTTGAAGAACTTCAGGGACGCGCCCGGCGACAGGTGGATGCAGCCGTGCGAGTACACCGAGAGGCTGCCCGTGTGGAAGGCGTCGCCCGGGTAGAAGAAGACCGAGTTCGGCATCTCCGCGTTGTCGAATTCCTTCGACAGGTGCATCTTCTCCTTCGACAGCACGCGGAAGGAGCCGGTCGGGGTCTCGTTGCCCTTGCGGCCCGGCAGCATCGGCACCGGACCGTAGATGACCTTGCCGCCCTCCAGCAGCCACGCCTTGTGCGCGGAGATGTCGACGCAGGCGGCGGTGCCCGCAGCCGCGGCCGCGGCGGCGCACGGGACGCCCGGGTCCGGCGCGGGCGTCGGCTTCGGGGTCGGCTTGGGCGTCGGCTTCGGCTTGGTGGTGCTCGGCGTCGGCTTCGTGGACGTCTGCGTGGGCTTGGCCGACGTCGTCGGCGTCGGCGTCGCCTCGGTGGTGGTCGTGGGCGCCGGGGTGGTGCTGGAGGTCGTCGGCGTCCCGCCGCCGGTCCCCGCCGCGGCCACGGCCCCGCCGCCCGCGTTC
>JARAWT010000126.1:0-8736 GCA_033793495.1 Streptomyces sp. MN03-5084-2B
GTCGGCGCAGCCCTCGCGCAGCACGCCGGCGAAGCCCTGACCGCGTCCGCGCGGATCGCCCTGACCCCCGAGGCCGCCGCCGTGCTGCGCGAGGGCTGCGCCGACCCGCGGCTCATCGCGACGATCGCCGCGCTCGCGGCCATCCAGCCCGTGGACGTCGCGGCCTTCCCCGAGGTCCCCGGCGAGGACGCCGCCGGGCAGCCACGCCGCCGGGTCCTGCTGACCGGTGGCGAGGACAGCACGACCGCCTTCTACACCGGCCAGCGCGACCTGTTCCGCCCGGCGTCGGTCGTCCGCACCGCCGGCGGCGTGCTCGTCACCTACCCGCTGTTCGCCCCGCCCGGGCTCCTCGTCCCGTTCTCCTCCCCCTGACCCGCTCGAGGACACGCCTCGCAGGATCACGGACATCTCCCGGCCCCGGCGCGCGGCGGCCGTCCAGACTCCGGGGCATGACCACCACACAGACGACCCGCCGGACCGTGCTCGGCGGGCTGGCCGCGGCCGCCGCGCTGGCCCTGCCGGCCGCCACCGGCACCGCGGCCGCGGTGCCGGTCCGGGACGGCCGTCCCGGACCGAAGATCGGCATCCTCCTCTACGACGGGTTCAGCCTGCTGGACCCGACCGGCCCGGCAGAGCTGCTGTCCCGGCTCCCGGGCGCGACGGTCACCATGATCGGCGAGCGCCGCGGGCCCGTCCGCACCGACACCCACCGCACGGCCGTCTTCGCCGACCGCGCGGTGTCCGAAGTGGACCGGCTCGACGTCCTGCTCGTGCCCGGCGCGGGCAACCGCGGCACGGTCGCCGCGATGCAGAACCCGGTGCTGCTGGACTGGATCCGCCGCATCGACCGCCACACGACCTGGACGACGTCGGTGTGCACCGGCGCCCTGGTCCTCGGCTCGGCGGGCCTGCTGCGCGAGCGCGCGACGACGTACTGGGCGTCGGCGGACTACCTCGAGGCCACCTTCGGCGTCGAGTACGTGCCGGACCGGTACGTCCGGGTGGGCAAGGTGGTCACCGCGGCGGGCGTTTCCGCGGGCATCGACCTGGCCTTGTTCCTGGCGGGCGAACTCGCCGGCGAGGAGGTCGCCCGCGCCGTCCAGCTGGCCGTGGAGTACGACCCGCAGCCGCCGTTCGACGCGGGTGACGCGGCGGCCGCGAGCCCGCAGCTCAAGGAGCTGGCGTTGCGGTTGCTCGCCGAGTCGCAGCGGTAGCGCCGGTGGTGCGGGGATGAGCGGCACATCCCCGCGCCACCGCTACAGCGCGGCGACGTGGCGTTCCGGGTGCGCCGGCCGGGGCAGGGCCGGGACGTCGGCCAGCAGGCCGCGCCGGGCCAGTTCGGGCCGGACGCCGTCGCCGAACCAGTACGCCTCCTCCAGGTGCGGGTAACCGGACAGCACGAACTCGGTGACGCCGATCGAGTGGTACTCCTCGATCAGGTCCGCGACCTCCTCGTGGCTCCCGACCAGCGCGGTGCCGGCACCGCCGCGGACCAGGCCGACGCCCGCCCACAGGTGCGGGTGGATCTCCAGCCCGCGGACGCCGCCGCCGGTCCGGCCGCCGTGCAGCGCGACCATCCGCTGCTGCCCCACCGACTCGCTCGCGGCCAGCTGCGTCTGCGCCTTCGCGACCTGCTCGGGGCTCAGCGCGTCGAGCAGCTTCTGCGCCTCCGCCCAGGCCTCGGCCGAGGTGTCCCGGGAGATCGTGTGCAGCCGGACGCCGAACCGGATCGGCCGGTCCCCGGCCAGCTCGCGCACCTTGCCGATCTTCTCGGCGACCTGGGCGGGCGGCTCGCCCCAGGTCAGGTAGACGTCGGCGTGCCGCGCCGCGACCGGCAGCGCGGCCGGTGACGAGCCGCCGAAGTAGATCGGCGGCACCGGGTCGGGCGCGGCGAGGGTCGTCGCGCCTTCGACGCGCAGGTGCTCGCCCGTGAAGCTGAACGGCTCGCCGGACCAGACGCCGCGCACGATGGTCAGGAACTCGTCCGTGCGGGCGTAGCGGGCGTCGTGGTCGTGCCAGTCGCCGAAGCGGCGCTGCTCCACCGCGTCGCCGCCGGTGACGATGTTGAGCAGCACGCGGCCGCCCGACAGCCGTTGGAAGGTGCCCGCCATCTGCGCGGCCAGGGTCGGCGAGAGGACGCCCGGGCGGAAGGCGACCAGGAACTTCAGCCGGGTCGTCTCCCGGATCAGCGCGGCCGTGGTGAGCCACGCGTCCTCGCACCAGGTGCCGGTCGGCGTCAGGACGCCTTCGAAGCCCTGGCGTTCGGCCGCGCGGGCGACCTGGGCCAGGTAGTCGAGGTCCGGGTCGCGCTGGGCGGACGGGCCGGCGGACCGGTTGGCGTGGAAGCGTTCCACGATCGTGCGGCCGTCGCCGCTGGTGGGCAGGAACCAGTGCAGCCTGATGCTCATCCGTTGCTCCTCGCCTGGTCCAGGTCGGGACCGAACCGCCGGTCGACGAAGGCGGCGAAGTCCACCTTGCCCGGCAGAGTCTTCTCGTCGGTGAAGGCGTCCGCGAGCTGCTGTTCGGACGCCACCACGGAGTCGTCGAGCACGATCGGCACGTCGCGGCCCGCTTCGACGGCCTTCTGCGCGACTTCCAGCTTGAGCCCGGTCTCCTTGGCCCACGCCTGCGCCCACTCTTCGCGGTGCGTGTCGGCCCACTTCTGCGCCTTGACCACGCGCACGGCGAAGTCGCGCAGCGCGGCGTTCTTGCCCGGATCGCCGAGCGCGGCCGTGCTCGCGGTCAGGAAGCCGAGGCCGTTCGACGCGCCCCGGCCGTCGGCCAGCACCCGCGCGTGCGCTTCGATCTGCGCCTGCGCGGTGTAGGGGTCCCAGATGGCCCAGGCGTCGATGGTGTGCTGGGTGAAGGCGGCGTAGGCCTCGGCCGGCTGCAGGAAGCTCAGCTTGACGTCCTTCGTGGACAGTCCGTTGTGGTGCAGCGTGTTCAGCAGCTGTCCGTGCGCCGAGGAGCCCTTCGCGACGCCGATCGTCTTGCCCTTCAGCGAAGCGACGTCCTGCAGCGGCGAGTCCGGCGGGACGAGCACGGCTTCCCGCTCGACGTTGCTGCGCGACACGCTGATCACCTTGATCTTCGCCTTCGCGGCGGCCGCGAAGATCGGCGGCGTGTTGCCGACGCGTCCGGTGTCGATCGCGCCGGCCGAGGCGGCTTCGAGCAGCGGCGGGCCCGACGTGAACGTGGACCATTCGATCCTGTACGGCGTCCCCTGCAGCAGGTTCGCCGCGGTGAGCAGGGACTTGACGCCGCCCTTCTGGTCACCCACCTCGAGCGTCACCTTCGCCAGGTCGGCCGCGCTCACCGAAGCCGGCACGGGAGCTTCGTTCCCGGTCGCCGTGCCGCACGCGGAGACCGCGAGAGCCGCCGCGAGGGCGACAATTCCGTTACGCCACAGCATCTTCGGTCACTCCCAGGTCGGCCAGCACGCGGCGGCGGAGGTCGTCGTGATCGGCGGCGTCACGCGGCCGGTGCGCGGCCACGATCCGGCCGCCGTCCAGCACCAGGACGCGGTCGGCGAGCCGCAGGGCCTCGTCGACGTCGTGGGTCACCAGCAGCACGCCCGGCCGGTGCCGCCGCCAGAGGTCCTGCACCAGGCCGTGCATGGAGATCCGGGTGAGCGCGTCCAGGGCGCCGAACGGCTCGTCGAGCAGCAGCAGATCGGGTTCTCGCACGAGCGCGCGGGCCAGCGACACGCGCTGGGCCTCGCCGCCGGACAGCGTGAGCGGCCAGTCGTCGGCGTGCCCGGCCAGGTGCACCTCGGCCAGCGCCCGCTCGGCCAGTGCGCGGTTGCGGGACTTCGTCACGCCGTCCTGGTGCAGGCCGAGGACGACGTTGCGCCAGACCTTCCGCCACGGCAGCAGTCTCGGCTGCTGGAACGCGACCGAAACGGTCCCGGTGACTTCCGCGCGGCCTTCGACGTCACCATCGAGGCCGGCCAGCACGCGCAGGAGGGTCGACTTGCCGGACCCGCTGCGGCCGAGCAGGGCGACGAACTCGCCGCGCTCGACGGTCAGGTCGAGTCCGTTGAGGACGGTCCGCTCGCCGAACCGCTTGGTGAGACCGGTGACCTCGGCTACCGGGTTCGCCACCGCAGGACCTTCCGTTCGAGCAGCCGGACCAGCGCGTCGGTGACCAGGCCGAGCACGGCGTACAGGACGAGCCCGACGACCACGACGTCGGTGCGCAGGAATTCCCGCGCGTTGTTGATGAGGTAGCCGACGCCGGCGTCGGCGTTGACCGTCTCGCCGACGATCAGCGCGAGCCAGGCGAGGCCGAGCGACTGCCGCAGCCCGACGAGTGCCTGGGGCAGCGCGCCGGGCAGGACGACGTGCCAGAGCCGTTCCGCGCGGCCGAACCCGAGCGCCCGGGCGGCTTCGACGAGGGTGGGGTCGGCGCCGCGGATTCCCGAGTGGACATTGAGGTAGAGCGGGAAGGCCACGCCGAGCGCGACCAGCACGATCTTGGTCTCTTCGCCGATGCCGAACCACAGGATGAACAGCGGGATCAGGCCGAGGAACGGCAGCGTGCGCAGCATCTGCACCGGCGGGTCGACCAGGGCCTCACCCCAGCGCGACAGCCCGGAGACGATGCCGAGCAGGACGCCGACGACCGCTCCGAGCGCGAAGCCGGCACCGACCCGGCCGAGCGAAACGGCGAAGGCGTCGCCGAGTTCGCCGGTGCGCGCGGTTTCGAGGCCGGCCTGCACGACCGTCCACGGTGAACTGAGCTTGTCCGGCGGCAGTACTCCGGTGGCACTGGCGACCTGCCAGGCGGCCAGCAGCACCACCGGGCTGATCCAGCGCCGCAGGTCGAGCCGCCGCACGGGTTTGCGCGGCGGCTCGGCGGCGCGTTTCCGGGCGTGCGCGAGCACGCCCGTGGTGGAAATCGACACGGATTTCTCCCGGGGAGGGGGGTGTTCGGGGTTGCGTGGTCCCGACCTTCCGGCCCCCGGGAAGCGAAGTCAATCGGCGCCCACTCCGTGAACACGCCGTGTTTCACCCCGTGGAACGGCTTGGCTCAGCCGCCGAACATGACCTTCCATTCGGCGAGCGACCGCGGCCGGTAGACGAAGTTGGAGCGCTTGACCTCGGACAGCGCGGCCGAGGGTTCGGCCGAGTACTGGTGGCCCGGGTAGACGACCGGGTCGCCGGGCAGGCCGGCGAGCGCCTGCAGGCTGCGGTAGATCTCGTCGGCGTCGCCGCCCGGGAAGTCGGTGCGGCCACAGCCTTCCAGGAAGAGCGTGTCGCCGGAGACGAGCTTGTCCTCGACCAGGAAGCACTGGCTGCCCGGCGTGTGCCCGGGCGTGTGCAGCAGCCGGATCGGGATGGCCCCGACCTCGAGGACGTCGTCGTGGTCGTGGGCGCGCAGATCGGTGCCGGAGACACCGGTGACCCGCTTGACCCACTCGGTCTCGGCGCTGTTGACGTGGATCGGCACCGGCTCGGCAGCGAGGAGTTCGGCGATCCCGGGCAGGGAGAAGCCGAGCATTTCGCCGCCGACGTGGTCGGGGTGGTGGTGGGTGGCCAGCACGCCGGTGAGCCGCATCCCGTCCTGCGCCAGCACGTCGAGCAGGTCCCGCACCGCGTAGGCGGGGTCGACGATGACCGCGTCCCGGGTTTCGCGGTCGCCGATCAGGTAGGCGAAGTTCACCATCTGCGTCGCGACGGGGTCCCCGACGGCGAAGTCGCGGCCGGCGAGCAGCTGCCGGAAGTAGAGCCGATCAGTCATGCCGGACACCCTACGGTCCGCCCCGGCGCGGCGGCCTGGGCGAGGGCCGCCAGGACGGCCGCCACCGCGGGCGGGTCCGGCGGGTCGCCGTAGGTGGCCGCGTGGATGCGGCGGTGGGCGCCCGGGAGTTCGGTCGCGTGAATGCCGGGGTGGCGATGCGCTTCCAGCGCAAGACCGGGCAGGGTCGCGACGCCGAGGCCGGCCGCGACCAGGGACTGCACGACGACCATGTCGTCACTGGACGAACCCAGGCGCGGACTGAACCCCGCTTTCGCGCAGATGGCGGTCAGCTCCGCGCGGCACCGGGGGCAGCCGCCGATCCAAGCGGAGTCGCGGTGGTCGGCCAGGCTGTCGCCCGGCCGTCGGCTGATCAGGTGGACCGGGTCGTCGGCGAGGTGGCGGAAGCGGAATCCGTCCTCCTCGAGCGGGGCGCCGGCGTGCTGGAAAACGAGCGCCGCGTCGAGTTCGCCGCGGCGCAGCATGTCCAGTGCTTCCACGGGATGCCGGTCGACCAGGCTCAGCTCGAGCCCCGGGTGCGCCTCCGCCAGCGACGCGGCGGCTTTCGGAACGAGGGTGCTCAGCGCGGACGCGTGGGCGGCCAGCCGGACGCGCCCGGCCCGCAGGCCGACCTGCGCGGCCAGCTCTTCGGCTGCCGCGTCCACGCGTCCGGCGATTTCGGCGGCGCGGTCGGCCAGCAGGCGGCCTTCCGGCGTCAGGCGGATCCCGCGTCCGGCCCGCTGCACGAGGCGGGCACCGGTGGCCGCTTCCAGCCGGGCCAGGTGGTGGCTCACCGACGGCTGCGAGTAGTGGAGTTCCCGGGCCGCTTCCGTCACCGAGCCGTACCGGGCCACCGCGGCCAGGACCTTGAGCTGGACCAGGTTCAGCATTCATCGAGAATATCAATGCTTCACCGGCTCGATTGGCATTGGACGTCATGTGACGCGCAGACCATCCTGGTTGTCAGCCGACCAAGGAGGAACGGACATGACCGGCACGGTGACCTGCGACCTCACGATCACCCTCGACGGGTACGCAGCCGGGCACCACCAGACCGAACAGCGCCCGTTCGGCGACGACGGCGGCGACGGCTGGGGCGACAAGCTGCACGCCTGGTTCGGCGAAGGCCGCGACGAGCACCCCGCCGAGTTCGACCGGATACTGACGGCCAAGGCGTTCATCATGGGGCGCAACATGTTCGGCCCGGTGCGCGGCGAGTGGGACCGGCCGTGGACGGGCTGGTGGGGCGACAACCCGCCCTACCACGGCCCGGTCTTCGTGCTCACCCACCACCCGCGCGAGCCGCAGCCGATGGCGGGCGGCACCACGTTCCACTTCGTCACCGACGGCATCGAGGCCGCGATGGCCCGCGCCCGCGAAGCCGCCGGCGACGGCGGGATCTCCGTCCACGGCGGCCCGACCACCGTCAACCAGTACCTCGCCGCGGGCCTGGTCGACGAGCTGCGGCTGCACGTCGCGCCGTACACGCTCGGCGGCGGTGTCCGGTTGTTCGACGGCGTTCCGCCACTGAACCTCGAGCAGGTGGACGCGCGGGCGACCCCTTCGGTCACGCACCTGCGCTATCGCGTCCTCCGGTGAGTCCGGCCCACTGGTGCACGCTTCCCCGGTGCAGGGCGGCGTAGGCCCGGTCCCTGAGGACGTTCGCCTCGTGATCGGACAGGGTCCGGTCCAGGGGACGGAGGACCAGGCGGACGAGGAGGTTCTTCTGGTCCGGCGTCGCGCCGAGCCGGGCTCGTGCCTGCGCCGGCAGCCGGGCGTACGGCGTCTCCTGCCGGATCTGGACCGACTCGACGACGTCGGCTTCGTCGCCGAGGGCGTCGCGGACGCGGTCGCCGAGGTCTTCGGCGCGGTCCTCGGCCGGCACCGCGATCGACAGGTCGCGGCGCACCGGCGGCAGCGCGGAGACCGGCCGGTAGGGCGCGAGGTCCGTCAGCTGCGCGGCGACGGCGGGCTCGGCGGAGCGCAGCAGCCGGATGTCCGGGATGCCCTTGCGGAGCATGACCATCCGGTCGAGGCCCAGGCCGGACCAGCCGTCGCCGAGCCCGGCGCGCGCGAGCACGCCCGGGTGGGCTCGGCCGCACTCGGCGACCTCGACCCAGCGCCCGTCCTGCTCGACGTCGAGCTGGGCACCGTCCACTGTGTACGGATGACGGCGTGGTTCCAGCCGCCACCGCCGGTCCGGCACGAGGGCGGCGACCATTGCCTCGAGGTCGGCCCGGGTGACGGTCCCGCGGACGATCCGCCAGAGGTCGAGCTGGTGCGGCGTGCCGCTGTGCAGCCGGTCGATGCTGTCGCGGCGGTAGACGAGGCCGGGACAGACGAGCAGGACGTCGTCGGCGGGGTTCGCGGCCAGGTTCCGCAGCGCGCCGGGGATCAGCGCGGTGGCGTGGCTGCGCAGGACGTGACCGGCGTCGACGTATCGGGTGTAGCGGGCGTCGCGCGTGACGTCGGCGGGGTCGTAGCCGAGGTTGTCGTAGTTGTCGGCGACGGTGACGATGCGGTCGCCCGGGCTTCTCCGGACGTCACACGGCCACAGGCCGGCGAGGGTTTCGACGGCTTGGTCGACGACGAGCTGGACGGCGTGCGGCCCGGCGGCGGGATCGGTGAGATCCCGGACGGCGAGATCGCGGGTGAGCTGGGCAGGGGTGAGCGTTGCGGGCATGACGGAACCTCCGGGCTCGGGCGGGTTTCGAGGGCGGTTCCCCCTGGCCCGGGCGGCCCGGCGAAGGTTCAGGCGGACATGGCGCCGGGACCCCGCCGGCGCCCGGAACGGGCCAGGGGGCCGGTAAATCGGCGGTACTCCGCAACGACGGCCACGAATCCAGGATAACGGCGCTTGTCACCCGGGTTTTGGCCTCGCCTCCCGCGCGGGCGCGCTCGTCACCCGGACTTCCGCCCCGCCTCCCGCGCGGGCCTGCTCGTCCCCGGACCTCCGCCCCACCCGCCGCACAGACCCGCCCGTCCCGGACCACCACC
>JARAWT010000127.1:0-8534 GCA_033793495.1 Streptomyces sp. MN03-5084-2B
GAGGTGGGGTCCCGTTTCGGTGGCTCGGAATTGTGTAGAAGGAACAGGCTCCGGCACCGCCGTCGATGTCCGCGACGACCCCGCCGGACGGCGTCCTGCTCAGCCCGGGCTCCGCGACCACCCTGCCGATCACCGTGCGCAACGACGGCGGCAGCGTGTCCGAGCCCGTGGCCGTCGCGTTGAAGCTGCCGCGCGGGGTGCGCGCGGTCGAAACCGGCGGTGGCGGCGCGCCGCTGGCCCGCGCCCAAGCCCCCGGCCCGGTGTCGGTGAACTGCCCCGGCGGCGAGGGCACGGTCACCTGCAAGACCGGCGCGGGGCTGCAACCCGGCCAGAGCGCGACGCTGAACTTCCGCCTGCAGGCCGACGAAGACGCCGAAGGCGGCACGGTGACCGGGTCGGTCACCGCCGGCGTGCAGATCTCTGTCGACGTGAGCGTCAAGGTCACCGTCAAGCTGCCGCCGGACGCGGTGGCCCTGGACGCGCACACCGACCCGATCTCGATGTTGCCGTGGTTCCCCGACCCGCGGGTCTACCTGACGATCCACAACACCGGCGAGACGACCAAGCCGGTCACGGTCACCTTCGACCACCCGCTCAAGCAGTGGTTCAGCCTGCGCGGCTTCCCCTGCACGACGACGGACGAGGGCGCGAGCTGCACGACGAAGAGCGCGCTGGCGCCGGGCCAGCACGTCAACCTGTGGGTGATGCTGAACGGCCGTCCCGACGAGGAGCGGGTGACGGTCACCGCGCAGCTCGGCCGGGCGGCGGCGCCGCCGGCGACGGTGAACTTCGGCTGCTGGCGCCACTGGTGCGGCAAGCACCCGCTGCCGACGCCGCCCACGCCGACGCCCCCGTCGGTCCCCAAGCCGTCGAAGCCGCCGAAGCCGACCCCGTCGAAGCCGATGTCGACACCGCCGGTGACGACGACGGAAGAGCCGCCGGCCGAGCCACCGGTGTCCTCGACCACGACGAGCGCCCCGCCGCGGTCCGGCGGGCAGCCCGGGGCCAAACCGCCGACCGTCACTCCCGAGAAGGCTTTCGGCTGGCTGACCGGGTAGCGTCGGCGCGGTGCGCGAGTTGCTGAAGAAGCATCGCGAGCTCCTCCGCTTCGCCGTCGTCGGCGGGATCAGCTTCGTGATCACGATGTCCGTCAACTACGGCTTGAAGTTCACCGTGCTGCGAACCCACCCGGTGACGGCGCTGATCGTCGGCGTCCTCATCGCGACGATCTTCTCCTACGTCGCCAACCGCGAGTGGTCGTTCCGCACCCGCGGCGGCCGGGAGCGGGCGCACGAGGCTGCGCTGTTCTTCCTGTTCAGCGGGATCGCGCTGGGCCTGAACGCGCTGCCGCAGTGGTTCTCGCGGTACGTGCTGGACCTGCAGGCGCCGCGACTGTCCCCGTTCGGCGTCGAGGTGGCCGACTTCGTCAGCGGCATCGTCATCGGCACGCTGCTGGGCACGCTGTTCCGGTGGTGGGCCTTCAAGAGGTGGGTGTTCCCGGAGGAAGACGGCCGGCTGAGCGCGGTGGCCACCGAGACCACCGAAGATCCGGACATTCACGACAGCGAGGCCGCCTGAACCACAGGTCAACGCCGCGGGTCCCTAGACTGCGTGGTGTGACCGTTGTGGAAACCGTCCTCAAGCGCACGCCGGAGCCACTGCGTTCGGTGCTGATCAAGCACCGGGAGCTGCTGAAGTTCGGGATCGTGGGCGGCACGACGTTCCTGGTCGACAACGGCGTCTGGTACACGCTGAAGCTGACCGTGCTGGAGCCGAAACCGACGACGGCGAAGGCGATCGCGATCATCGTCGCGACCATCGTGTCCTACATCCTCAACCGCGAGTGGTCCTTCCGGACCCGCGGCGGACGCGAACGGCACCACGAAGCGGCGTTGTTCTTCGTCATCAGCGGTATCGCCGTCGGCGTCAACCTGGTTCCCCTGATCATCTCGCGGTACGTGCTCGACCTCGAGGTCCCGCACGTGACGTTCTTGGTCCAGGAGATCGCGGACTTCGCCAGCGGCTCGATCATCGGCATGCTGATGGCCATGTTCTTCCGCTTCTGGGGCTTCAAGAAGTGGGTGTTCCCGGACGAGCTGGGCGAGCGCCGCCGGGACAACGACCAGGTCAGCCGCCTCCCCTGAGCAAGTACTTGCACTTTGACATGTAGTTGTCTAGTGTCATGGTCGTCAGTGTTCCTGCGTAACGGACGCCGTCCGGGTTCGACCGGGCGAGCGGGACGATTCGAGGTGGTTTCCGAGCGCGAAGAGGTCGCATCCGTCCGCGGATGACGATGGAGCCTTTTCCCGACTCGACGGGACGCGTTTTCCCGCGCGTCCGCATCTCTCGTCCCTTCTGACGAACCAAGGAATTCTTCTTGAGCACGATCGCGCCTCCGCGCGCCCTCAAACCTGCCCTCACGGGCCTGTTCCTGTCCGTTTTCCTCGCGATGCTCGACGCCCAGGTCGTCGCCACCGCGCTACCCCGGATCGCCGCCGAGTTCGGCGGGACCGGCGCCTACGCCTGGGTCACCACCGCCTACCTGCTCGCCGGGAGCGCCACCGCGCCCCTGTACGGCAAGCTCGGTGACGTCTTCGGCCGCAAGCGTGTGCTCCTGGGCGCACTCGCGCTGTTCCTGCTGGGCTCGCTCGCCTGCGGCCTGGCGCCGTCGGCGGCGTTCCTGATCGCCGGGCGCGTCCTGCAGGGCGCCGGCTCCGGTGGCCTCTTCGTCTCCGTCGGCGCTTCGCTCGGTGAGATGTTCTCGCCTCGCGAAGGCGCGAAGTACTTCGGCTGGTTCTCGATCTGCTTCGCCGTCGCTTCACTCGCCGGACCGGTCGTCGGCGGCCTGCTCACCGGACTGGCCGGGTGGCGGTCGATCTTCCTGGTCAACCTGCCGCTCGGGCTCGTCGCCCTGGCCTGCCTCAGGACGCTCGACCTGTCGACCCGGCGCCGGGAAGCGCCGTTCGACTTCGCCGGCGTGCTCCTGCTCGGCACGGCGATCACCGGGTTCACCCTGCTCACGCCGTGGTCGATCGCCCTCGGGGTGGCCGCGGCCGTGGTGTTCGTGGTCGTCGAACGACGGGCCGAGGCGCCCGTCCTGCCGCTGCGGCTGTTCCGCGACCGGACGTTCACCGTCTCCGTGCTGCTCAGCGTGCTCGCCGGGTTCGCGTTCCTCGGTTCGGTCAACTACATCGCGGTCTACCTGCAGGCCGACGCCGGACCGGCGGAAGGCGGGCTGCGGCTGCTGCCGATGACGCTCGCCGTGTCCGTCGCCTCCGTCGTGGCGAGCAAGGTCATCGCCCGCACCGGCGCCTATCGCTGGGCGCCGCGGGCGAGCATGGCGCTCGGCCTGCTCGCCGTGCTCGGCCTGCTCGTACTGGACGGCTTGCCGCAGGTTCTCGCCTGCTTGGTCGTCTTCGGCTTCGCGGCCGGGCTGAACCTGCAGGTGCTCGCCATGGCCACGCAGAACACCGCCCCCGCCGCGGACCGCGGTGCGGTCGCCGCCGGCGTCAACCTCGCCCGCGCGCTCGGCTCGGCCCTCGGCCCGGTCGCGCTCGGCTTCGCCTACAGCGCCGGCATCCACGGCGTCTTCCTCGCGCTGCTGCCCGTGCTCGCGCTCGGTCTCGTCACGGCGTTCGCGCTCCCACACGTCCCGCTTTCCCGTTAGGAGAACCAGATGATCTTCGTCCTCGGCGCCACCGGCAAGGTCGGCCGCCACCTCGTCCCCGCCCTGCTCGACGCCGGCACCGGAGTCCGCGCGCTGACCCGAGACCCGGCGAAGGCCCGGATCGACCCGCGTGCCGAAGTGGTGCGCGGCGACCTCGACACCTCGGACCTGCCCGCCCTGCTCGACGGCGCGGACCGCGTGTTCGTCCTGACCCAGGGGCACAACGCCGACCGCGAAGCGGCGGTCGCGCAGGCTGCCGCACGGGTCGGCGTCACCCACCTCGTCAAGCTGTCCACCACCGGTGTCCACTTCGGACAGAAAGACGCGATCACCCGCGCCCACACCGAAGCCGAGCAGGCGATCCGCGAAGCCGGGCCGGCGTGGACGATCCTGCGGCCGGGTGCCTTCATGGACAACCGGTTCGCCTGGATCGGCTCGATCCGCGAGGAAAACGCCGTGTACGTGCCGGACACCGACCCGCCGTCCGCGCTGGTCCACGTCCGCGACATCGCCGACGTCGCGACGCTGGCGCTGACGACGTCCGGGCACGAAGGCGCGACCTACGAGCTCACCGGCGGCGAAGCCCTCACCACCGAGCAGCAGGTCGCCATCCTGTCCGAGGCGATCGGCCGTCCGCTGAAGTACGTCGAAGAAACCGAAAGCGCCGCGAAGGACCGCCTGATCCGGATGTACGGCTGGCCCGCGAAGGCCATCGACGGCCTCTTCGCCCTCAAGCGCGAGTCCGCCCCGCACGAACGCGTCGTCTTCGACACGGTCGAGCGGCTCCTCGGCCGGCCGCCGCTGACCTTCGCGGCCTGGGCACGGGAGAACGCGTCCGCGTACCACCACCAGGAGTGACCCGAGTTCCGGATCGGCGTGGGCACGCTGCTCGCCGATCCGGGATCGAGGTCGTCGGCGAGGTCGCGCTGACGCGGTCGCCTACGCGCTGCGGGAGGGGGGTGATCTAACGCGGGACGCGCTCGGCCGGCCAGCGCACCTCGGGGACGTCGCTCGGCCGCGGCACCTTCAGGAACAGGCTGAACACCGCCGGACGCCGGTTCGACAGCTCGAGACGGCCGCCGTCGGCCTCGACCAGGGCCCGCGCCAGCGCCAGCCCCACGCCCGTGGAGCCGCCGCCGGAAAAACCGCGCTCGAAGATGTGCGGCGCCAGCTCGTCCGGCACACCGGGGCCGGTGTCGCTCACCTCGATCACCACCGTGCCCTCGGCGTCGCCGCGGCGGCCGATGAGCGTCACCGTGCCCGAGCCGTGGCGCAGCGCGTTGTCCAGCAGCACGCCGATGACCTCGCGAAGCCGGCCCGGAGTGGCCCGGGCCATCAAGCCGTCCGCGACGCGCGTGCGCAGGTTGCGGCCCTCCGAGCGGAGCAGCTCGCGCCACTCCTGCGCCATTTCCGGGAGCTGGTGCGGCAGGTCCACCGGTTCCGCGCCGACCTCGCGGGCCGCACGGGCCGCGGCCAGCAGCTCGTCCAAGGCCTCGGCGAGCCGGTCGGCCTGCTCCTGGGCCGCCTTCGACTCGTCGGCCACCTCGTCGTCCGGGTGCACGGTGAGCGGTTCCAGCCGCAGCTGCAACGCCGTCAGCCGGCTGCGCAGCTGGTGCGAGACGTCCCCGACGAGCTGACGCTCCCGCTGCACGAGCTGGGCCAGCGCGGTGCCGGACGCGTCCAGTGCCTCGGCGACCATGTCGAGCTCGCCGACGCCGTAGCGGCTGGGGTCGGGCCGGAAGTCGCCGCCGCCGAGGCGGGCCGCGCGCTCGGCCACGTGCCGCAGCGGCTTCGCGAGCCGTCTGGCCGTCGCGATCGCCACCACCGCGCCGGTGCCCACCGACAGCAGCACCAGCAGCACGACGACCAGCGTCACCGTCGTCTGCCGCTCGTGCATCGGGCCGGCCGGGACGGCGATCTCGACCTTGCCGTCGCGGGCCAGGTCGGCTGTTTCGGTGACGGTGTCGGGCCCGGGACTGCTGCCGTAGCGCTTCTCGGTCTGGCCGCTGGCGCGGACGGTCAGCAGCCCGTTCGCCGGGACCGCCGCGCGCACCTGGTCGAGGTCGATCTCCTGGCCGTTGGCGATCTCGGTGTCCAGGATCGCCGCCGCCGCGCGGGCGTTCTCCGCGAGCGTTTCGCGGTAGCTCGACTCGATCTGCCAGCTCGCCACGATGCCGAGCGGGATGCCCAGGACGACCGCGCTGACCGCGACGGCGAGCAGGATGGCCAGCAGGATGCGGCGGCGCACGGCTTATTCGCTGTTGAAGCGGAAGCCGACGCCGCGGACGGTCGCGATCCGCCGTTCGCCGTCGTGGGCCTTGCTGGTGCGCCCGGCGGCCTCGTCGGCGGCGATGGCGAGCTTCCGCCGCAGCCACGACATGTGCATGTCGAGCGTCTTGGACGTCTTCGACTCGAGGTCGTTCCAGACCTCGGCGAGGATCTCGTCGCGGCTGACGACCTGCCCGGCTCGGGTCATCAGCACGCGCAGCAGCTCGAACTCCTTGTTCGCCAGCTGGACCTCGTGGTTGTCCACGGTGACCAGCCGGGCGCCGAGGTCCATCCGGACCCCGCCGGCCTCCAGGACTTCGGGCACCCGGCGGCGCAGCAGCGCGCGGATCCGGGCCAGCAGCTCGGCGAGGCGGAACGGCTTGGCGACGTAGTCGTCGGCGCCCGCGTCCAGGCCGACGACGAAGTCGACCTCGTCGGTGCGGGCGGTGAGCATCAGGACGGGCAGCTCGGTGCCGGCCGCGCGCAGGCGCCGGCAGACCTCGAGACCGTCCATCCCGGGCAGGCCGAGGTCCAGCACGAGCAGGTCGACGCGCTGGGCGGCGGTGGCGTCGAGCACCGAAGGGCCGTCGGTGACGACGTGGATCTCGTATCCCTCGCGTTCGAGGGCGCGGGAGAGCGGTTCGGCGATGGCCGGATCGTCTTCGGCAAGTAGGACCATGCTCACCTGGCCAACTCTACGGCGCACGGGCGTGAAACCATCGTGACCGTGCCTGGCTACGAAGATGATCTGGCTCTCGCCACCCGGCTGGCGGATGCCGCCGACGCGATCACGACGGCGCGGTTCCGCGCCCTGGACCTGGCGGTGGAGCGCAAGCCCGACCGCACCCCGGTGACCGACGCCGACACCGCGGTGGAGGACGCGATCCGCGCCCTGCTCGCCGCGGAACGTCCCGGCGACGCGGTGCTCGGCGAGGAGCGCGGTGGCTCGGCGGCGACGGGCCGCGCGTGGGTGCTCGACCCGATCGACGGCACCAAGAACTTCCTCCGCGGAGTACCCGTTTGGGCGACCCTCATCGCGCTGGTTTCCGACGGTGACCCGGTGGTCGGCCTGGTCAGCGCGCCCCTGCTGGGCCGCCGCTGGTGGGCGGCCGCGGGCGACGGCGCGTTCTCTTCGGACTCCGCCGGGACCCGCCGGCTGTCGGTTTCGAAGGTTTCGTCCCTTTCGGACGCCTATCTGTCCACAACGGACCTGAACTCGTGGACGAAGTACCACTCGCGCGAGAAGTACCTCGATCTGGTGGACGCGTGCTGGGAGACCCGCGCGTTCGGCGACTTCTGGCACCACGTGCTGGTGGCCGAAGGCGCCCTGGACGTGGCGGCGGAGTGCATCGTCAACCCGTGGGACGTCGCGGCCGCGCAGGTGATCGTGACCGAGGCGGGCGGCCGGTTCAGCGACCTGGACGGCGTCGGCCGCTACGACAACGGAAGCGCGGTGTCGACGAACGGCCGCCTCCACGACGAGACCCTGGCGATCCTCAAGCGCTGAAGCCCTCGTGAGTGGTAAGGCGCCTTTGCACTCACGAGCCGGGGAGCAGGCCGACGGCGCCGCGGGCGACCTGGGCCCAGGCGAGCCGGCCGAACAGGTAGTGGCAGGCCACCTGCTCACTGGTGAACCGGGCCCAGTCGTAGCGGTTGCCCTGCTCGCGCCAGAACACCTCCCAGGCCTCGTCCTCGCCCTGCATCAGGCACCAGGCGTTGTCGACCTCGGCGCCGAGCGAGACGACCTCCGGCGGTACGCCCAGCACGCCGAGCCACCGCTGGATCGACTGGGTGTTCATCAGTCCTCTTCCCCCTTGGCCTCGGCGAGGTAGCCGAGGGTCACCAGTTCGTCGGCCGCCAGCAGGGCACGGTACCGCGTGCCGCCGCCGACCTGGCCGAACCAGTTCGCGGACTCCGAGCGCCACATCGGCACCTTGCGCACCACGACGTACCGGCGGTACTCGGCGTCCAGGAACGCGGGTGGCAGCGAGCGTTCCGCGAACGGCGTGCCGTCCTCGTAGAGGACGCGCCCGTAGGCCGGTCCGAAGCGGTCGAGGACCGTGTCGGCCGGGACCATCACCGGTTCGGGCCAGTCCACGCTGCTCTCGGGGAACTGCTCGCCCGGCGGCCACGCGTACTCGGGGCCGAGCTCGCTGTGCCCGAGGACGAACCGGCGGATCCAGACCGCCTGCGTCGCCCGGGCGTACGGCACGTACCCCTCTTTCAGGTGTCGCGGCACCGGCCGCGAGGGGGCGGTCGGAGACCGGCGGAAGCCCGCGGTGACGTTGGTCAGGGCCTGGTCGTCGAAGATCAGCCGGGCGTCCGGGTGGTCGTTCGGCGGGAACCCGTCCAGGTCGTCGGGCAGCGGCAGCTGGCGGGCCGGCTTGTCCATCGCCACCGGCAGGTGCCCGATCGGGAACATGTGCACCAGGAACAGCGCGACGACGCTTTCCCGTTCCTTGCGCGGCGAGCCGAGCGGCGGCAACGGCGCGGGCGAGCCGGGGTTCGGCGGCGGGCCCGCGACCGGCGGCGGCCCGGCCACCGGCGGCGGGGGCAGCGGAGCCGGCGTCGGTCGCGGGCCCGCCGCCGAACCCCGGCT
>JARAWT010000128.1:0-5872 GCA_033793495.1 Streptomyces sp. MN03-5084-2B
GGTGGTGGTGGCCAGTGTCCGGGCCGCGGCCCGTCCCAGGCTTGACGGCGCCTGTTCGGATTCCACCTGCTCGGATCCCACCGGGTCGGTGACAGTCACGACTGAACCTCGATCACTGGTAACGGGGATTGGTGGCGTGCCAGGTGAACCCGCCGCCCATCCAGGAACGGACGCCCACGAGGAACCGCTGCAGCTCGGGTGACGGCACGGCCAGCAGCTCCCGGTGGCCGTCCTCGAACTCGTGGACGATCTTGTTGTGCAGCTCGACGGTGGCAGCCACTGCGTCTTCGATCGGGCAGCCCCGGTCGGCGGCGATCTGCAGCACCATGTTGCAGACCGGTTTCTCGTCGGCGGCGTCCTTGGCCACCGAGTGCAGGTCGTTGACCAGCACCGACGCCGTCCCGGCCCGCATCATCGCCTCGCGCACGCGCGGGTCGTAGTAGAACGGGGCGGCCAGCTCGTAGCCGCCGACGGCGTCGACCAGCGTCATCGACGTGTAGAAGCTGTCGTGCTGGCGGGCCGCCAGGTACTCCCACGCCGGGGGGTACCGGCCGGTGTGGCGCCACGCCGCGTAGGCGTCCCAGCTGACGAACATCGAGAACGTCGCGTAGCAGACCCGCTGCACGAGCACCGGCGAGCCGTGCCGGCCCAGGTGGCCGATCGCCGAGTGCAGGCCGACGAGGATCGGGTCGCTGCGCAGGGCTTCGTCCAGGGGCGCCGAAAACTCCCCGGCCGGGGCGACCGGGTCCATCGCCGCCATGACCAGCGCCAGCCGCGGCGGCAGCTCGGTGGGCGCCGCGCCCAGCGTGCTGTCGTCGGCGTAGTAGTCGTCGGCCGCCCACCAGACCGCGTTGAGCTGCGCCGCGACCAGCAGCCGGTCCGGGTCGTCGCAGTCGGCGTGGGCGAGCATCGCCAGCCGGCCGAACCCGGCCCCGGCGATCTGCTCCAGGCCCTTGCCGGTGAACCCGCAGCCGTCCGCCCAGGCGACCAGCCGCCGGTCGACCTCCGCGGCCAGGCCGTCGTCGACGCGGCCCACGACCGGGCAGTACAGCGGCGACGCGCTGCCGTCACCCCACGGCAGGTACGCGTACGCCGGGTCCTGCCCGGGCGACGGCGCGAACTGCGTCGCGATCCGCGCCGCCGACGTCCCGAGCCCGAACGGCGCCGCCGGCAGCCCGCCGGCGGTCCACTGTGGACAAATGGTGCTCTCCCCGGTCACCGCGCCCGCCTCAGATGCGGTCGGCGGCGATCAGCAGGTAGTGGAAACTGCCTTCGCGGTAGGCGGTCAGGAACGGCTTTTCGACGCCGGTGGCGACCGACGACCTCTCCCGCAGCTCCCAGTAGGGGATCGTCGCCGCGGTCAGGTCGACGACGTTGATCGGCACGAACCCGTTGGCGGCCATGGCCTTGAAGTAGTCGCCGCGGGCGTGGATGTTGCAGATGTAGTGCTGGTCGATCTGGCTCACCGCGCGCGACCGGCCGCCCGTGACGTCGTTGTAGCACCCGGTGATCGTCACGTACCGGCCGCCGGGCTTCAGCTGCCGCGCGTGCTCGGCGAACAGTTCGTTCAGGTCCACGTACATCGTGCTCTCGTTGTTCCAGATGCCCTGGAACGCCCCGGACTCGAACCCGGTGTCGAGCATGTTGCGCAGGTGGTAGCGCACCGAGCCGTCGATCCCGCGCTGCCGCACGTGCGCGTTGGCGAACCCGACCTGCTGCTCCGAAATGGAGATGCCGTCGACCCGGCAGCCGAATCGCTGGTGGGCCATGACGCTCGTGCCGCCGCGGCCGCAGCCGGCGTCGAGCAGCCTGTCCTCCGGCGTGATCGGGCCGAGGTGGTCGAGCAGGACGTCCGCCTGCGCGGTCTCGAGCCGGTGCATCTCCGCGATGATCGCTTCGTCGCGGGTGGCGGCCGGGGTTTCGAGCACGGCCGGGTCGTAGTCGCCGAGGCCGTAGTGGTGGTGGTAGAGCCCGTCGACGTCGCCCAGCCGGAGGTTGACCGGATCCTTTTCCGCGTTCCAGTAGTCGGCGACCGACTGCTGGTACGCGGTGCGGGTCACGGGCTTCTCGAGAGCGGTCATCGATGGCACTCCTCGTCGTTTCCTTGGCAGGCAAGGGATCCGCTCCGCGGCTTCCCCCTTGCCTGCAGACGCTAGTGGCGGGAGTTTCGCAGGGACAAGGAGCTTCACCCCGGCTTCGCCGTCCGTGCCCGACCGGCCCAGTGCGGCCCGCGCCCCAGGTGGTCGGGACCAGCACGCCGACCCTCGTTCGAGATCGGCGTCGCCACGACCGGGTGACGAAACGCGACCGCCCGTGTCAGGTGATTTCGAGGTTCGCCATCATGCCCCTGTCCTCGTGTTCGGCGTTGTGGCAGTGGAAGAGGTACCGCCCGCGGTAGCCGTCGAAGCGGGCGAGGATCTCCACCGCCTCCCCCGGGCGCAGGGAAACGGTGTCCTTGAGCCCGGCGTCGTGCGGCAGCGGCGGCCGCCCACCGCGCGAGAGCACGCGGAACCCGGCCAGGTGCAGGTGCACCGGGTGGTGGACGTCGGCGACCAGCCGCCACACCTCGACGTCGCCGAGGGCGACGGTGACGTCCGTGCGGGCCGGGTCGAACGGCCGCCCGTCGATCAGCCAGCCGCGCCCGTGGTCCAGCTGCCCGGCGAGGAAGGAGAAGTCGCGCACCCGGACGGGCCGGTCCCACGACGGCAGATCCGTCGACAGGACAGCGGGAACACGGCTGTCGTCACGAGCCGTGCGCGCGACCCGGAAGGCCATCACCTCGGCGGTGCGCCCGGAGCCGAGGCGGTTGAGCAGGCGCACGCGGCCGCCGAGCGGAACGTCCGCGAAGTCGACGACGACGTCGTAGCGTTCGGCCGGCCCGACCGGCAGGGCCGCGTGGGTGACCGGAGCGGCCAGGAGTCCCTGGTCCGCGCCGATCTGGACGAGCGGGAGCCGCCGCCCGTCGTCGGTGACCGCCTCGAGCTCGTAGTGGCGGGCGTTGGAGGCGTTGAGGATCCGCAGCCGGTACCGGACCGCGTCGACCTCGTGCACCGGCCACGGCGCGCCGTTGACCAGGATCACGTCGCCGAGCACCCCGCCCAGGAAGCTCTCCCGCACGCCCGGCCGCTCCCGCAGCGTCCCGTCGACCGACGGGTAGTCGAGGCTGCCGTCGGCGGCGAACGCGCGGTCGGCGATCAGCAGCGGCAGTTCCCGCGGCCCCGCGGGCAGCCCGAGCGCCTCCTCGGCGTCGTCGCGCACGATGTGCAGCCCGGCGAGGCCGCGCCAGAGCGCCGGAGCCGTGAAGTCCATCCGGTGGTCGTGGTACCAGAGCAGGGCGGGCCGCTGGTCGAGCGGGAACGTGTAGCCGCGGGTCAGCCGGGTCCGCACGGCCCGCGGATCGGGCATCGTGTGGTGGGCGGGAGTCCAGTCCGCGGGCAGCACCAGGTCGGTCGGGTAGCCGTCGGACTCCGCCGGCGTCCGCCCGCCGTGCAGGTGCACCACGGTCGGGACGGGCAGCTCGTTGCGGTGGGTCACGGTGATCGGCTGACCTCGGCGCGACTCGATCGCCGGCCCCGGGAACGTGCCGTCGTAGGTCCACATCGGCGTCCGGATCCCGGGCAGGATCTCGACTTCCGCGACGCGCTGCGTGATCTCGTAGCGGCCGGGCGACACCGGCTGCAGCACCCGCGGCAGCGGCAACGGCACCTGGAACGGCGGTGGCAGCGGCACGGCGCTGCGGAGTTCGGCGCCGGTGAGCGCGGGACGCCGGGACAGCGCGGCCGCGGTGGACAGCGCTGCTGCCCCGGTCAGCAGGCCGAAGGCCCCGCCGAGGCGCAGCACCTGGCGACGGCTCAGGTCACGCATCGACGGCCTCCAGGGGACGGCGCCACAGCGCGACGACCAGCGTGACGAGCCCGGCGACGGTCAGCACGCCCAGCGGGAGGTGCAGCCACAGAGCGCCGTCCAGCCCGGCGAAGTACTGGACCGTCTCCGCGGCCGCCACCGCCGCCGTGGCGAGCAGCGGCCACGCCCGCCGCAGCCGGACCCGGACCGCGACCGCGACGACCAGCTGCAGGTAACCGAGGGACGTGACGACGTCGGCCCCGGCCGCGTGCAGGCGCAGGCCGTCGTAGTCGCCGCTCAGGTACACCCCGGCGAACACCGGCTGACCGGCGATCGCGACCAGGTGCGCGGCCGCCACGACCCGCAGCACCCAGCTTGTCTTTCCGGTTCTTTCCACACCACGAAGCTATGACCGGGAAGGCATTGCGTCTAAGATCAATATCGCTATGGCGTTATGACGCGGGAGGCATGACGTGGACCTGGGGACCCTGCGGCAGTTCCTCGTGGTGGCCCGGCTCGAGCACCTCAGCCGCGCGGCCGACGAGCTGCGCGTCGCCCAGCCGTCGCTGAGCCGCACCATCGCGCGGCTGGAGAACGAGCTCGGTACCCCGTTGTTCGACCGGGCCGGCCGGCTCCGGCTCAACGACGCCGGAAAGCTCTTCCGCGGTTACGTCGAACGCGCACTCGGGGAGCTCGACGCGGGCCGCCGCGCGGTGGCCGAGGCGGAGGGCTTCGGCACCGTGCGGCTGGCGTCGGAAACCTTCCTCACCCTCACCCGGCCGCTCGCCGCGTTCAAGCGGGCGCACCCGGACGTCGAGGTCGAGCTGCACCAGCTGCCCGCCGTCGCGATGGCGCGGGCGCTGCGGGCCCACGAGATCGACCTTTGCGTGGCGTCGCAACCGATTCCCGACGACGGGCTGGCCGGGGTGCAACTGCTCGACGAGCCGGTGCTGGTGGCCACGCCGCTCGGGCACCGGCTGGCGGACCGCACCTCGGTCGGTGTCGAAGACCTCGCCGGCGAGCCTTTCGTCACCGCCCGGCCGGGGCACTGGCACCGGCGGCTGCTCGACCGGCTCTTCGCCGCCCGGGACCTGACGCCGAAGATCGTCTTCGAGGGCGACGAGCCCGGCGCGATCCAGGAACTCATCAGCGCGGGGCTCGGCATCGGGCTCAACCCGGCGATGGCCCGCCGGGTCGCCGCGCAGGTACCCGTCGTCTGGATCCCGGTGGACAGCCCGGACTGCCGGCGCACGATCACCCTGTACTGGGCGGCGGGCGACCGCCTGCCCGCCGCGGCCCGGCTGATGCGCACCGCGCTCACCGAATGGGCGTGGGACCCTCCGTCGTGAACCGGTTCGGGCCGGTGGCCACCGGGTTCAGCGTGGCCACGGATAGGCGCGGCAGACGGCCCCGTCGGGCCGGACCTTCGTGGCGGCACCGGGTTCGGCGCGGTTGAGGTGCGCGAGATAGGTGTTGGAGAGCCCGAAGGTCTGCTGCATCATCACCGGCGCCGGCGCGCCGGGGGCGGGGCAGCCGACGTGGCCGAAGCCGAGGGCGTGCCCCATCTCGTGGTTGACGGCGTAGGCGCGGTAGCCGGCCAGGTCGCCGTCGTAGGAGTGGGCGCCGCGGAGCCACCGGGCGAGGTTGAGGACGATCCGGTGGTCGCGGGCGAGGCGGCACGAGGAGTCGAAGGGGATGCCGAAGCCGCAGAGGTCCGGCCGCCGGGCGGTGCCGGGAGTGGTCAGGCTGATCCGCACGTCGGGGTCGGAGCCGGTGATCCGCCGGAATCTGACGACGCCGAGACCGGTCCACCCGCGCGGGTCGGCGAGGATGGTGTCGACGTCGTGCCCGAAGGCGGGGAGGTCGACGCCGTCTTCGATCTCGATGGTGTAGGTGAGGAGCCGTTCGCCGGTGCCGAGGTCGGGCCCGGCGCCGGGAACGACGTACCAGGTGCCCTCGCCGGCTTCGGTGACGGGCACGCCTTCGGGGAGCGCGGCGGGTTCCGGCGCGCTCCCCGAAGGCGTGCCCG
>JARAWT010000129.1:0-5439 GCA_033793495.1 Streptomyces sp. MN03-5084-2B
GTGCTCCCCCTGCGGCTGTCCAACCCCGCCCTCGCGGTGTTTTCCCCGAAGGCGTACGAAAACCGGGGCACCCCCACCCCACTGGGCACCGCGACCGGACCGTTCGCGCTCAAGGAGATCACCGGCGCCGCAGCGGCCACCTTGGACCGTTTCGACGGCTACTGGGGCGGCCTCGCCCGGTCGCCGGGCATCGACGCGAAGTTCGTCGCCGACGGCACCGCCCGCGCCAACGCGCTGCGCACCGGCCAGGCCGACATCGTCGAAGCCCTTCCGGTCGCCCAGCTCCCTTCGCTGGACAAGCAGCTGGTCCAGGTGAAGGCCACCCCGCGCACCACCGTCCTCCTCCTGAACACGAAATCCGGCGCCTTCGCCGACCCCGGGCTGCGGGCCGCCGCCCGGGAGGCGATCGACACCTCCGTCCTGGCCACAAACGTGTACGAGGGCCACGCCGAACCCGCTCGAGGCCTCTTCGGGCCCGCACTGACCTGGGCCGCGGGCAAGCGGGTCCCGCCGGCGGGCCGGGCGAAGGCGGCGAGCCCGGCAGGCGCGGCCATCACGATCGCCACCCACGGCAGCCGTCCCGAGTTGCCGGAGGTCGCCCAAGTGCTGCACCAGCAACTCCAGAAGGCCGGCTTCACGGTGCACCTGACGGTCCTCGACCCCGCACGGCTGGACAGCGACGCGCTGGCCGGGAAGTTCGACGCCGTCGTCAGTTCCCGCAACGTGCTGCTGGAAACCGGAGATCCGGTCTCCGTCCTCACGAGCGACTTCACCTGCGCCGGCAGCTACAACCTGTCCAGGGTCTGCGATCAGCGGGTCGACGAAGCCGTCGCCGCCGCCCAACCCGTCACCGATCCCACCCGGCGGCAGGACGCGGTCATGGCCGCCGAAGCGGCCGTTCTCGCCACGGACGCGACGATCCCGCTGGTGCACCTGAAGGCGGCGGCCGGGATCGGCCCGTCGGTCCAAGACGCGGTGCCGGACCCGTACGAGCGGGCCTTGGTCGGCACCGGGACCCACCGCTGAGCGCGAGCGTGGTGCGGCGCGCGCTCGTGCTGTGGCGGGCCGCGCTCACCACCCTCCTGGTGTGCGGAATCGGCCTGCTGCCCTGGCTTTCGCGGACCGACCCGGCGTTGACCGTGCTCAAGGCCCGCTCGGCGGACGGCGATCCCACTCCGGAGGCGCTGCACGCCGTCCGCGACGAACTCGGCCTGGGGGACGGTCCACTGCGGCCGCTCGGGCGCTGGCTCGGCGGCCTGCTGCACGGCGACGCGGGCCGGTCGTGGGTGTCCGGCCGCGAAGTGCTGCCGTCCCTCCTGCCGGCTCTCGGGGTCTCGCTCCTGCTGATGGCCGCCGCGCTGACTGTCGCCGTGGCCACCGCCGCGGTGGTGTGCGCCCGCACGCTGTGGCTCGGCTCGCGGCGCCGTCTCGGCGGTCGCGGGGCCGGCGGCAGCGGGGCGGCGGTGCTGGCCGCCCTGCCCGAGTTCCTCGTCGCCTCGGTGCTGGTCACCGTCGTCGCCGTCCAGCTGGGCCTGCTGCCCGCGCTGGGCTGGTACGGTCCACAATGGATGGTGCTGCCCGCGCTGTCGCTCGGCCTGCCCGCCGGCGCGGTCCTCGGGCGGATGCTCGACGACCTGCTGCCCGGCGCGTTCGCCGAGCCGTGGACGCTGACCGCCGCCGCCTGCGGCCTGCCGCCGGGATGCATCGCCCGGCAAGCGCTGCGACGCAGTGTGCCCGCGCTGGTGCCCAACCTCGGCCTGTTCGTGGTCGGGCTGACCGGCGGTGCCGTGGCCGTGGAGAAGCTGTTCGACATCCCCGGCCTCGGCCGGACGACGTTGGACGCCGCGCTCGCCCAGGACCTGCCCGTCCTGCAGTCCGGCACACTCGTCCTGCTCGCCCTCGCGGCGGTGACCGGCGTGGTGACCCGGCTGGCCGCCCGGTTCCTGATCGGGCCGGCGGTGCGGGGCCGCGAACTGCGGTCCCTGAGCGCGCCGGCCGCCCCTGTCCCCCGCGCGCTGCCCGTGCTGTACGCGACACTGCTGCTCGGCGTCATCGGCCTCGGCCTGACGCGCGACCCCTTCGCCGTGGATCCCGCCGCCCGGCTCCGGCCGCCGTCCCCGGCGCTGCCGTTCGGCACCGACGCACTCGGCCGCGACGTCCTCGCCCGGATCGGCCACGGCGCGGTCGGCACGCTGGCCGTGGCCACCGCCATCGTCGCGGCCGCCCTCGTCATCGGAGTACTGCTGGGTTTCCTGCCCCGGCTGTCCGGGCCACTGGTCGAACTGGTCAACGCCGTCCCGGCGGTCGTGGCCGGCCTGCTGATCACGGGGGTCGCGGGCAGCGGCCCGTGGACCCCCGCGCTGGCCGTGGCCGCCGTCGCGTGGTCCCCGCTGGCCGCCCACACCGCGGCCCTGCTGCACCAGGAACGCGCGACCACCCTCATGACCGCGACCCGCGCGCTGGGCGCCGGGGAGTGGTACCTGCTGCGCCGCCGGCTGCTTCCGGCCGTCCTGCCGCCCGTGGCTCGCCACGCCCTGCTGCGGCTGCCCGGCATCGCCCTGGCGCTGGCGGCGCTGAGCTTCCTGGGACTGGGCGCCCAGCCGCCGTCCCCGGAGTGGGGCTTGCTGATCGCCGAGAACCACCCGTACGCCGAACGCGCTCCCTGGGCCGTACTGGCGCCCGCCGCCGTGCTCGCCCTGCTCGGAGCCCTGGCCGTGACCGCGGCACGCGGCCGCCGCGCACCCCAACCTCATTGAGACCTCAATCACCTGCGATGGGTATGGCTAGGCTTACCTCATATGCTGGCCCGGCCCTGCCCCGCCGCGCCCCGAGCCGAACGGGGACGACCACTTCCGCAGGACAGGACTGATCGTGCGTTCGACCTCTCGCCTCTTCGCGGCACTCGCCCTCGTCTCGTTGCTGGGAGGCTGTTTCGCCGGTGCCGCCACTTCGGACCCGGCAGGCGGCCGCCTCCGCGTCGCGCTGGCGGTGCCGCCGGCGCAGGCGCTGTCCCCCTACAGCAACGATGCCACCGTGCTCGGCAAGCTGTCCGTGGCCGAAGGACTCACCGCGCTGGACCGCGACGGGGCTGCCGCGCCCGCGCTGGCGACGTCCTGGACCCGGCAGGACGCCACCACCTGGGTCTTCCACCTGCGCCAGGCGAAGTTCCACGACGGCACCGACTTCACCGCCGCCGCCGTGGTCGGCGCGCTCGGCCACGCCATCGTGGCCAAGCCCAAGCCCCGGGTGCTCAGCGACGTGACGCTGACCGCGCAGGCCGACGACCCCGGCACCGTCACGATCCGGACGAAGACCGCCGACCCGGTGCTCCCGCTCCGGCTCGCCAGCCCGGCACTGGGCATCTTCTCCGCGAAGGCGTACGCCGCGGACGGCACCGTCAGCCCGGTCGGCACCGGAACCGGCGCCTTCCGGATCACCAAACTCGGCGGGAAGACCCAGGCGACCCTGGACCGGTTCGACGGCTACTGGGGTGGCAAGGCGAAGGTCGCCGGGATCGACGTGACGTGGATCGCCGACGGCACCGCCCGCACCAATGCCCTGCGCGCCCACGAAGCCGACATCGCCGAGTGGATCCCGACCGCCCAAGCGCCCCTGCTGGACCCGGCCACCCGGCACGAGGTGTCGTCGGTCCGGTGCGACAGCCTGATCCTCAACACCTCCGCCGGGATCTTCACCGACCCGGTGTTGCGGGCCGCCGCCCGCGGCGCCGTCGACGGCTCGGCCCTCGCCGGCTCCGTCTTCGGCGGCTACGCCGACCCCGCGCAGGGCCTGTTCGGGCCCGCCATCCCCTGGGCCGCCGGGAAGCGGGTCGAGGTGAGCGGACGGGCGCAGGCCGCGACCGTCGCGGAAACCCGGGCGAAGACGCAGGGCCGGACATTGCGTCTGGCCGCCTACACCAACCGCGCCGAGCTGCCCGAGGCCGCGACCGTCCTGCAGCAGCAGCTCGAGCGGGCGGGCTTCACCGTGCAGCAGGACGTGCGCGAGTACACCCAGATGGAGGCCGACCTCCTCGCGGGCAAGTACGACGCCCTGATCCTGTCGCGGGTGACCCTGCTCGACACCGGGGACGCGGTCGCCTACCTCGCGAGCGACTACACGACCAACGGTGCCTACAACATCTCCGGCCTGAAGGACGCCGGCGTCGACCGGGCCGTCGCCGCGGCCGCCGAGGAAGGCGACACCACGCTCCGGCAGCAGAAGATCATGCAGGCCGAAGCGGAAATCCTCCGCACCGACGCCGTGGTCCCGCTGGTCCACGAGAAAGTCGTGCAGGGCATCGGCGCGGGCGTGGAAGGCGTGGTCCTCGACCCGCGCGAGCGCTCGCTGATCACCGTCGACACGCACCTGAAGTAGTGGACGCCCCTCGGTGGCGCGCGGGCGCAGGCCGCCTCGCCGCCGGAAGCACCTTGCTGGCGGCCGTCGCCTTCCTGCCGTGGCTGTCCGGTACCGACCCCGCGCTGACGGTCCTGCGGGCCCGGTCCGCCGACCAGGCCCCGACCGCCGACCAGCTGGCCGCGGTGCGGGAGCAACTCGGCCTGGACTCCGGACCGCTCCCCCACCTCGTGCACTGGCTCGGCGGGCTGCCGCGCGGGGACGCGGGCACGTCCTGGGTGTCGGGCGAGCCGGTCCTGCCGCAGGTCACGAGCGCGCTGGGCGTCTCGGTCACGGTGATGCTCGCCACGCTCGTGGTGACGATCGCGGTGGCCGCCCTGGTCAGCGCCCGCACGCTGTACCTCGGCTCCCGGCGGCTCCTGGACGCCCGCGCCACCGGCGCGGTGGCCGCGTCGCTCGCCGCGCTGCCGAAGTTCCTGCTCGCCTCGCTGCTCGCCACCGTCTTCGGCGTGTGGCTGGGCTGGTTCCCGCCCGGCGGCTGGACCGGGCCGGCGTCCACGGTGCTGCCCGCGCTCGCCCTCGGCGTCCCGACCGGGGCGGTGATCGGCGGCCTGCTCGACCACGCCCTGCCCGCCACCTTCGGCGAGCCGTGGGTCCGGACCTGGCACGCCGGCGGGTTCCCGCCGGACCGGCTGGTGTTCCCCGTCCTGCGCCGCGCGCTGGCCGGGGTGCTCCCGCAGCTGGTACCCAGCGTCGTCGGCCTGGTCGGCGGTGCGGTCGCGGTGGAGAAGGTCTTCGACATCCCGGGGCTCGGCCGGCTCGCCCTGGATGCCGCCCTGGCCCAGGACCTCCCGCCGCTGCAGACCGCGACCCTGCTCCTGGCCCTGCTCGGCGTCGCCGCCGGCCTGCTCGTCAAGGCGCTGCGACACCTGCTGCTCGGCCCCGCCCTGCGCGACGGCGGACTCGCCGCGCCTGTCGTGCGCAGGGCCCCGTGCCCGAGGCGGGCCAGCAGGTCGCGGCCGAGGGCGTCGGTGCCGAACGGGTGGGCGAACGAGGGCGGGGCCGAGCAGCAGGTGTCGCAGCGCC
>JARAWT010000012.1:0-174384 GCA_033793495.1 Streptomyces sp. MN03-5084-2B
GCCCGGCTGCGGGGCGACGCGGGTGGGGGGCGGCGGGCTGCCGTGCTCGGCGCGCGGCGCGGCGGCGTCGCGCCAGGACCTGGCCTGCGCGGCGCCCGGTTCCGGCGTCCAGCGCCGCTTGGACTTCCGGCCGCGCGGCTGGCCCGGCGGGGTGCCGTCGGAGCGGGAGCCGAAGAGTGCCACGTGTCAATCCTGCCTTACCGGGGGCCGGTTCCGCCTGCTCATCCGTGCTTTCACGCCGGAGCCGGGACGAACCTCACCCGGAACGTGACCGGCCACTGCTTCCCGGTGAGGAGGAAATCGCCGGTTCCCGGAACGGCGGCGATACCGTTGAGCACGTCTTCGGCGCCCGTTGCGTTCACTTTCGCACGCAGCTGACCTGCGTCGATCGTCCCGGTGATGCGCCCGGTGGCGGCCTCGACCCGCAGGACGGTGTCGGTGTGCCAAACGTTTGCGTAGACGTCGTCGCCCACGCATTCGAGCTCGTTGAGCTGGTCGCGGCCGACGTCGACGCCCCCGGTGACGGCGAACGTCTTCGGGTCCCGGAAGGTGAGCCGCGAAGAGCCGTTGCTCATCACCAGGCGGCCGCCGGCCTGGTGGCACAGGCCCCAGCCTTCGCCCTGGAACGGGACGCGCCGCAGCTCGGCGAGGGTGGCGGCGTCGCGTTCGATGGCGAAGCCGTCCTGCCAGGTGAGCTGCCACAGCGTCGGCCCGAGGACGGTGACGCCCTCGCCGAACAGCGGCGACGGCAGCGTGGCGGTGGTCCGCGGCGGCCCGCCCGCCGGGCCCGCGGTGAGCGTGGACCGGCCGGCGAGCCCGGTGCTCTCGTACAGCGTGTCGCCGGCGAACTCGAGGCCTTCGGTGAAGGCGGCGGGGTCGTGCGGAAGGGTTTCGAGGACCTGGACGGTGAGCCGTTCCGGCCCGGCCGGCTGTTCTGGGGCACCGGCACAGCCGCCGAGCGCGGCGGCCAGCAGCAGGACGGTGACGATCGGCGTGCGCACGATGAACAGCCTGGCACGGGCGCCGCGGATGCGTGCGGCACAATTGGCCGCATGACTCTGCTGCTGACCCTGGACGACGGCTCCGTGCAGCGCAAACTCGCCGACGCGGTGGAGTTCGCGCGAGCTGCGGTGCTGGAGGACGCACCCGAGGAGCAGCTCGGCGCCCACGTGGGGGTCAGCCGCGAAGACGCGGTCACGGCGAGTCACCTGTTCGAGGCCCAGGTCCCGGGCTACGGAGGCTGGCGCTGGTCGGTCACGGTCGCGGCCGCGGGTGAAGACGAGCCGGTGACGGTCAGTGAGGTCGTGCTGGTGCCGGGCCCCTCGGCGCTGGTCGCCCCGGCCTGGGTGCCCTGGGAGCGCCGCGTCCGCGCGGGCGACCTCGGAGTGGGCGACATCTTCCCGACGGCGGACGACGACCCCCGCCTGGCCCCGGCGTACCTCCAGTCGGACGACCCGGCGGTCGAGGAGGTCGCCCGCGAGGCGGGCCTGGGCCGGGTGCACGCGCTGTCCCGCCTCGGCCGCACCGAGGCGGCGGCCCGCTGGCACGCGGGTGAGTTCGGGCCGCGCTCGGACATGGCCCGCAGCGCCCCGGACGTGTGCGGGACGTGCGGGTTCTTCGTGCCGCTGGCGGGCTCGTTGCGCGGGGTCTTCGGGGTGTGCAGCAACGACATCGCCCCGGCGGACGGCCACGTGGTGGACGTGGAGTACGGGTGCGGAGCGCACTCGGAGGTCGAGGTCGAGCTGACCTCGTCGGTCCCGGTGGCCGAGCTGGTGTACGACGATTCGCTGCTGGACTTCACGCCGGCGCCATCCCCGGAGGTCGTGGAGCCGGAGGTCGTGGAAACGGCGGCGGCCGAGCCGGAGACGGCGATCGCGGAGTCGGACGTATCGCCGGCGGAGGTCGAGCCGGAGGCGGCTGCTTCGGAGGAGGGGGCTGCTTCGGTGGTGGCTGCTTCGGGGGCGGCTGCTTCGGGGACGGCTGCGGAGCTGGAGCAGGCTGAGCCGGTGGTTCCGGAGGCGGTCGCTTCGCCGGTGGCGGCTGCGGAGTCGGAGCAGGCCGAGGTGGTTCCGGAGGCGGTTGCTTCGCCGGAGCGGAGCGAGCCGGTGGTTCCGGAGGCGGCTGCTTCGGTGGCGGTGGCTGACGAGGTTGCTGAGCCGGGTGAGGTGGCGGAAGCGCCCGAGCCGGTGGTTGCGGCGGCTGACCCGGTGGGGGCGGTCGGCGAGCCGATCGAGGCACTGGCCGAGCCGGCGGAGACGACCGGTGAAGTTGCGGAACCGGCTGCTGCGGCGGCAGCCGAGGCGGCGACGGTGGCCGACGGGATCGCCGAGCCCGCCGAGGCACCGGCGGCCGTGGAGGCACCGGCGGCGACCGATGCGGTCGGCGAGCCGGTCGTGGCCGAGGTGCCGGAGCCCGCGGAAGCCGAGCCGACGCAGGCCGAAGTGACCGACGCGACCGAGCTGCGCGCAGCCCCGGAGCCGCAGGAAGCGACGACCGAGCCAGAGGTGGGCGAGACCCCGGCGGCTGTGGAGCCGACCCCGGCTGAGGCGGACGACTCGGCTGCCGGGCCGCAGGAAGTGGCGGAATCGACCCCGGCTGAGGCGACCGGCTTGGCTGCCGAACCGGAGGAAACGGTGGCGCCGGAGAGCGCCGAGGCCGGGTCGGCCGAGGCTGCGGTTGCCGAGCCGCAGGAGGCTGTGGTGCCGGAAGCCGCCGAGGTCGAAGCGAGTCAGGCCGAGGTTGCCGATGCCGTGGTCGCGCCCGCCGTCTCCGAGGCTGCCGATGCGGAGCCGGCCCAGGCCGAGGTTGCCGGTGTGGTGACCACGCCCGAGGCCGAACCGGCTCGGGCCGATGCCGGTGGGGAACGTGAGCTCCCCCGAGCCGCCCTCACCGGGGATGTCGTGACCGAGGGCCTCCCCGCCGACGAAGCGCAAGCCCAGGTCGATGGCGCTCCCGAACGGTGATCGGCGACACCCCTGAACCGGGGGATCCCTTCGGGACCGCGCGGCTGCGCGAGGCCACCCTGCGCTCCTGGCGGGACTCACCCACCCGGCTCACCGAAGACACCAACGTCGAACGCGACCTCCGTGTCGGCGCCTACCGGGATCGGCTCTTCGTCGAACTCGCCCAGAACGCCGCCGATGCCGCCATGGCCGGGGGCAAGCCCGGGCGGGTGAAAGTGTCCCTTGTGGACTCCGAACTCCGGTTCGCCAACACCGGCGCTCCGCTCGACGCCCGGGGTGTCGCCTCGCTCGCCTCGCTGCGGGCCTCCGGCAAGACCGGGGACACCGTCGGGCGCTTCGGGGTCGGGTTCGCCGCCGTGCGGACCGTCTCCGACGAACCTCGCGTCGTCTCCGCCACCGGTGGGGTCGCCTTCTCCGCCGAGCGCACCCGGCAGGCCGCCGGGATCGAGGGGGACGTTCCCGTCCTCCGGCTTCCCTGGCCCGTCCCCGCCGACGTGCCGCCCGGTTTCGACACCGAGGTCCGGCTGCCGTTGCGGGACGGCGTCGACGGGCGTGCCCTTCTCGACGACCTCGCCCGGGACGTCGCCGATCTGCTGCTCGCCCTGCCCTGGCTGGGCGAGTTCGATGTGGACGGTCGCGTTTGGACACGTCATGCCGACGGCGACTTCGTCGAAATCCGTGGTCCGGAAAAGGAAACGCGCTGGCTGACGCATCGCGGTGACGTCGTGTGGGCCGTCCCGGTCGACGCCGATGGGGCGCCTCGGCCACTCGAAGAGGACGTCCTGCACGCCCCCACGCCCACTGACGACGGGCTCTCGCTGCCCGCCCGGCTGCTCGCCTCCGTTCCGGTCGAACCGTCGCGCCGTCGTGCGCTGCCCGGGCCCGAGCTGGCGCAAGTACTCGAGGCCGCCGCGAAGGAGTACGTCGGGCTCGTCCGGCTGCTGCCGCCCGAGCGGCGGTTCGCGCTCGTTCCGGTTCCCGGGTTCCCCAAATCTACTGTGGACAACAAGCTTCGGGACGAAGTCCTGGCGGCCCTCAGCGCGGAACCATGGCTGTCCACAACGGACGGCAAGGAAGTCGCCGGTCGCCAGGCGAAGGTGCTTGACGTCGACGTGCCGGGACTGTCCGCGCTGCTTGAAGATCTCGTGCCGGGGCTGATCGAAGGGCCCGCGCAGGTCCTCAAGGCCGTTGCGGTGCAAGTGATCGGCATCGAAGAAGTACTCGACACGCTCACCGGTGTTACCCGCGATCCCGGCTGGTGGCGGGAACTCTACGCGGCACTGGCGATCGCCGTCGAGTCGCACGCGCTCGCCGGGGAACGGCTGGACGGCCTGCCCGTCCCCCTTTCGGACGGCCGGACGCTGCCGGGTGCCCGGGGCTGCCTGCTCGTCGAAGGCTCGGCCGAACTGCTCGACCTGTTGTCCGATGTGGACATATCGGGCCTCCGGCTGGTGCACCCCGCCGCTTCTCACCCGCTCCTGGAACGCTTGGGCGCCAAGCATGCCGATGCCCGCGAGCTGCTCAACGCCGACCAGCTGCGTGACGCCGTCGAGCGCAGCGTCGAGGACGTCCGGTCCGGATTGGACGGTACGACGCTCGCCGGGGCCGTGCTGCGGCTGATCGCCGACTGCGGCGACGACGCCCCGCGCTGGGTCGGGGCGCTCGCCCTGCCCGGCACCGACACCTGGCGCCGGGCCGACGAACTCGTCCTGCCGGCGTCGCCGCTGCTCGACATCTTCGACGACGAGGTCTTCGAAGAAGACGGCGCGATGGACGTCCTCGACGAGGACTTCGCCGGGGACTGGCCGCAAAGCACGCTCGAAGCCGCCGGGGTGCTCGACTCCTTCGCCGTGGTCGCCGACGACGAGCCGCACGAGCCCGACCACGACCTGCCGGACGAGGAAGCCTGGTGGGACTCGCTGCCGGAGCCACCGTCGACGCTCGTCGCGATCCGGGACCTCGACCTCGTCGCCGACGACGCCTGGCCCGCGGCGATCAGGCTGCTCGCCGCGCGGCCGGAGACGTGGCACGCCTTGCGCGCGCCGGACGGGCACGCCGCCTGGTGGATCGCGCAGTACGCCGTGCTCGGCGGGGCCGCGCCGAACGAGTGGCGGCTCCCGGGCGCCGACCTGGCCGGGCTCTTCGACGAGGTTCCCGACGTCGGCCTGAGCGAAGACCTCCTCAGGATCGCCGGTGTCCGCGCCGACCTCACCCTGTCCACTTTGGATGAGGCGCAGAACGTCCTGCACCGGCTCTCGGACGGCCACCGGCAGATCTCCCCGGGGCTGGCCGCGCGCGCCTACGACGCGGTCGTCGAGTCCGGGTTCGAGGTCTGGGAGCCGGGTGGCCTGCGCGCGGCGGACGGTTCGGTCGTCGGGGGCGCGCTCATCCTCGACGTGCCGTGGGTCGCCGGGGCGCTGGAGCCGAACCGGTACGTGGTCGCGCCCGCGAATCCCGACCGGCTCTCGTTCCTGCTCGACGAACCCCTGGCCAGCGAAGCACCCGCTGAGGTGACCAGCGAAGGCGAATACGCGCCCTGGGCCGAGCTCCCCGCGCTGAAACTCGTCGCGGACCAGCTCGGCATCCGGCTCCCGGACGGCGGTGTGCTGGTCCACGACCCGCTCACCGTGCGCATCCAGGGCGCCGAGCACGACGTCCAGTGGTGGTCCGATGATCGGCTGCACGCGGCCGACACGTCGGAAGGTCTGGCCCGTGCGTTCGCCTGGGCGGCCGGGCGCTGGCCCGACCGGCACTTGATCACGGCGCTGCTCGAAGACCCCTCGCCGAGGACCTTGCTCGCATAAGGCTCAGAGCCGCTGGGCCGACTTCGACCCGCGACGGGCGGCGGCGCGTTGCCAGGCGATGATCGCCAGGCCGACGAAACCGAGCGCGAAACCGGAGAGCGCCGTCTGCACCCAAAGCCCCGAAGTCGTGAAGAAGAGCACCACCAGCGCGACAGCCCAGATCGAGGTGCCTACGATCACCACCGGCGTCAGGTCGGTCAGCCTCTTGGGCAGCTCCGGCGTGTGCCGCAACGAGCCCGTAACCTCCGGTGGATTGATCGGTTCACTCACGAGGTGCAGGGTACTCCGCAGCAGCGAGAGAATGGGCAGGCGAATGGCGGAGCAGGAGACGACCCGCACCGGGACGTCCACACTGGACCGGTTCTTCAAGATCACCGAGCGCGGGTCGACCGTGCCGCGCGAGTTGCGCGGCGGCCTGGTCACCTTCGTCACGATGGCCTACATCGTGGTGCTGAACCCGCTGATCATCGGCAGTTTCTCGGCCGACGACGCGGGCGCGCACAAGGACGTCCTCGGCGGCATCCTGCCGGTGCCGCAGGTCGCCGCGGTGACCGCGCTGGTCGCCGGCGTGCTGACCATCCTCATGGGCCTGGTCGCGAACTACCCGTTCGCCATCGCGACCGGACTGGGCATCAACAGCCTGGTCGCGGTCACCATCGCCCCGCAGATGACCTGGCCCGAGGCGATGGGCCTGGTGGTCATCGAGGGCGTGATCATCGTCCTGCTGGTGCTCACCGGGTTCCGGACCGCGGTGTTCCGGGCCGTGCCGGCCGCGCTGAAGTCCGCGATCGCCGTCGGCATCGGCGTGTTCATCTGCCTGATCGGCCTGGTCGACGCCGGGTTCGTGCGCCGGCTGCCGGACGCCGCGCACACGACCGTCCCGGTGGGCTTGGGCATCAACGGCTCGATCGCCTCCTGGCCGACCGCGGTGTTCGTCGTCGGCCTGCTGGTCACCGGCATCCTGGTCGTCCGCAAGGTCAAGGGCGCAATCCTGATCGGCGTGCTGAGCTCGACCGTGCTGGCCATCGTCGTCGAGGCGATCGTCGACGCCGGGCCGTCGAAGGGGACCAACCCGAAGGGCTGGAACCTCGGCTACCCGGCGCTGCCGGACCAGGTGTTCGGCCTGCCGAACCTCTCGCTCGTGGGCGACGTCTCGTTCGGCGCCTGGACGCGGCTGCCGATCATCACCGTCTGCCTGCTGGTGTTCACCCTGGTGCTCGCCGACTTCTTCGACGCGATGGGCACCATGACCGGCCTCGCGAAGGAGGCCGACCTGCTCCCGAAGGACGGCCAGCTGCCCAACGTCGGCAAGGCGCTGTTCGTCGAGGGCCTCGCCGGCGCGGCCGGCGGCTTCGGCTCGGCCAGCTCGAACACGGTGTTCGTGGAGTCGGCGTCCGGCATCGCCGAAGGCGCGCGGACCGGCCTGGCGAACGTGGTCACCGGCGTGCTGTTCATCGCCGCGATGTTCCTGACCCCGCTCTACCAGGTGGTGCCGGTCGAGGCGGCCGCGCCGGCGCTGGTCGTGGTCGGCGCGATGCTGATGTCGCAGGTCCGCGACATCGACTTCACCGACTACTCGATCGCGCTGCCGGCGTTCCTGACCATCGTCGTCATGCCGTTCACGTACTCCATCGCGAACGGCATCGGCGCCGGGTTCGTCAGCTACGTCGTGATCCGCGCGGCGACCGGCAAGGCCCGCCAGGTGCACCCGCTGATGTGGGTGATCGCGCTGGCCTTCGTGGCGTACTTCGCGGTCGGCCCGCTCCAGGCGGCGTTCCGGTGATCAGCCCGGCGCGCTGACCTTCATCGCGGTGTCCAGCACGCCGCGGTTGGCGTCGAACTCGGCGGGCGGCGCCTCGTAGCGGATCGTGACGAGGCTGTCGCCCGCCCCGAGCCCGATGACGGTGACCCGTTCGGGGTAGCGGCCGTCGCGGAGGTAGGTGTAGTCCCACTCCGCCGCGTCTCCGAAGTCGCCGGCCTGCACGGGCTTGACCGACGAGCCCTCTTGGTGCGCCTTCGCGGCAATGGCCTTGAGCCCGCTCAGCGTGTCCTCCTGCGTGATCGGCACCTTGTCGGTCTCGAGCAGGAGATGGCCCTTGGTGTAGCTCGCGCGGTCGTTCTCATGGGTGACGGTCCAGCCCGACGGGACCGGGATCATGATCGACCAGCCGCGCCCGCCGGCCGCGTCGGGGAAGTTGTAGGCCTCCACGGACTGTTCGGTGATGTACGGCGACGGCGGAGGTGACGGCGGCGGTGAAGGTGGTGCCGCCGCCGGGGCCTCCGCTCCGCCCGCGAACTGGGCCACCACGACCGCCACGATCGCCGCGCCGACCACGGCCGAGCCCACCAGCTTCTTGTTCATCCGACTCCCCAGGTTCTGTCCCTGGTGAGGACGTGCGGGCCTGGTCCAGGTTGCGGCTTGACCGAGATCACCCGCGCGGTCGAAGTTTCGTAAGGTATGCTAACTATATGTCCGGCGACACGCACGAACGCTCGTTGGCGAGCCGTCTGCGTCTCGCGGTGGTCCGGCTCAACCGCCGGCTGCGGGCACAGCGCGTCGGGGACGACCTCACGCTGACGCAGGTCGCCGCGCTGTCCACCCTGCACAAGTGCGGTGCGCTGACCCCGGGTCAGCTCGCCGCGAAGGAAGGCGTCCAGCCACCTTCGATGACGAGGGTGATCGCCGCGCTCGAGGACATGGGGTTCGTCGAGCGGCGCCCGCACCCGACCGACGGCAGGCAAGCCATCGTCGAGTTGTCCGAGAGCGGGCTGGCCTACGTTCGCAAGGCCATCTCCGTGCGGGAGGCGTGGCTGGACAGGCAACTGGCGGAACTCGGCGACGAAGAGCGCGAAGTGCTCTCCCAAGCCGCCGAAATCATAGACAGGATGGCGGGGAACTAACCACGGTGACGGCCACGGGTAGCGAAACCAAGCGTTCGATCCAGACCACTGCTACCCGGGAATCGGCCTCGCCGCCGTCCACGTCCCCACCGTCCGAAGCCAAGCGCGGCAGCATGTTCGCCTCGCTGCGCGTCCGCAACTACCGGCTGTTCTTCACCGGCCAGGTCATCTCGAACATCGGCACCTGGATGCAGCGCATCGCCCAGGACTGGCTGGTGTTCACCCTCAGTGGCAACAACCCGATCGCGCTCGGTGTCGCGGTTGCGCTGCAGTTCACGCCGACGCTGTTCCTGTCGCTGTGGGCCGGGGTGCTCGCCGACCGCGTCGACAAGCGACGCCTGCTCACCTGGATCCAGGTGGCCGCGTGTTCGCAGGCCGCGATCCTCGGCGTGCTCGACATCACCGGGCTCGTGGCGCTGTGGCAGGTCTACGTCCTCTGCTTCACGCTCGGCATCACGGCGTCGCTCGAAGTGCCGACGCGGCAGTCGTTCGTCGCCGAAATGGTCGGCCGCGACCAGATCGCGAACGCGGTCGCGCTGAACTCCTCGATCTTCAACATGGCGCGGATCGTCGGGCCGGCGATCGCCGGGTTCGCGATCACCTGGATCGGCACCGGCTGGCTGTTCGTCGCGAACGCGCTCAGCACGGTCGCGGTGATCGTCGGGCTGGTGCTGATGAACCCGGACAAGCTGTTCCGCGTCGCCGCCGTGCCGCGCGAGAAGGGACAGCTCGCCGAGGGCCTGCGGTACGTCCGCCGCCGCCCGGACCTGATGACGGTGATGGTCCTGGTGCTGTTCGTCAGCACGTTCGGCATCACGTACTTCAGCTCGCTCCCGATCGTCGCGGCGAACGTGTTCCACACCGCGGCCGACGGCTACGGCCTCCTGTCGACGCTGGTCGCGGTCGGCACCTTCACCGGCGCGCTGATGTCCGCCCGCCGCGGGACCAAGGGCAGGCCACGGGTCCGGCTGATGCTGGTGTCGGCGTTCTTCCTGGGCGTGTTCGAGCTGATCACGGCGTTCATGCCGACGTACCTGACGTTCGGCCTCGGCCTGATCCCGCTCGGCTTCGCCACGATGACGTTCCTCAACACGGCGAACGCGCTGGTGCAGACGTCGGTCAGCCCGGAGATGCGCGGCCGCGTGATGGGGCTGTACGTCCTGGTGCTGATCGGCGGCAACCCGGTCGGCGGCCCGATGGTGGGGTGGATGGCCCAGGAGTTCGGCGGGCGGTCGCCGTTCTACATCGGCGGGGCGGTTTCGGCGCTCGCCGCGGTGGTGTGTGCCGTGGTGCTGATCCGGCGGGGTGGGGTTTCCTGGCCGGTGAAGCGGGGCCTCGGGCTGCGGGTGCTGAAGCGGGCCAAGGTCTGAGCCGCGCGCCTGCGCCAGGTCCCGAGCAACCGCGGAACCAGGGATTCGGCCCAGGCGCGCAGTTCCGCATCGGGCTTGCGCGGGGAGAGCCAGGAGAGCCGGACCTGCTGGGGCGACCCGTCGGTGAGCTGGATGGTCACCGACGGGTTCTGCACGAAGGCCGGCCGGCCGCCGATGGTGTCCGGTAAGGACGTCGCGAGACGGGTGCGGCCGGCGGCCTGGACCCGAACTCCTTGTCCCTCCGGTATTCGCACTCCCCGTCGTGCTTCGGGACGAACTCCTCGAGCGGGCGCCCGGTGGACCGCGAGAGCGCGGAGCAGAGCTGCCAGGCGATCATCGGGCCCGCCGCGTCGACGATGCCGCTGCCCGGGACAGGACCCGCCTCGCGGGCCGGCATCGCGGTTTCGGCCGAATCCGCGGGAAGTGACGGCCCCGGCGTGGTGACGGCGTTGACGATGCCCTCGCCCCCGTCACGCACCATCGTCGGCAGGTCACGCGGTGCCCGGTCCCAGACGTCCTGCTCGAGCGAGATCTCCAGCACCGGTTTCGCCCAGCTCGGTGCGCTCGTGCCGAGCAGCCGGACCACCGCGGTCGCCCGCCGGTCCGACGACCGGTGGATCGTCGCGTCGCGGCCGCCGACGGAGGTCCGCTCGGGTGTTCCGGTCGAGGCGGCCGGCTTTCCGTCGCTCAGCTCGGCCCTGACCCGCAGGGTCGTGGTGACCACGGTGCAGCCGAACGCCGCCGAGACCTCGCGCAGGACCGGGCCGCCCAGCAGTTTCGCCCAGCTCTGCTCCGGCAGTGCCGAGCAGAGGACGTGGGGCGCCGTGTAGTCCGGCAGCGCCGCGGCCATCTCGCCGGTGGGCATCGGCACCGCGCGGACCGCCTCCGCCCCCGGTTCCGGCCAGGGGCTGGGCAGCTCCTTCGGCGGGTCGGGCAGCGCGACGGGCCGGAACACGGTGCCGCGCAGGACCAGCCAGGTGCCGCCGCCGAGCACGGCGGAGAAGACCAGGACGGCGGCGACGATCAGCGCCGCGGTGCGAGTGGGGTTCCCCCTTGTGTTCACGCTGTGACCGTATCGGCACGCACCGACAGAACCGGCGGCCCGCACATCTGAGGTCACTCGGACGAGTGAGATCGGAGTCTCCGCGGCTCACCCCTTGCCGGGAGAGATGAGGTTAGGCTAACCTCATACACGTCCGCTTCGTGGTGGGAGCGGCAGTCAGTTCGGGAACGGACGGAGCCCCGGCCCTGGGAAAACCCCAGGCCGGGGCTTCGTTCACATCAGCGCAGTGTCGGGCTGGGGCGCGTCCTGCGTCAAGGGACTCCCGCCCGGTGGTACCGGCAAGCGCGTCAACCTCATCCCGAAGTACACGCGGTACGCCGCGTGGATCGCCTCGGGCGAAGGCAGGATCACCTCGTTCCGCACGCCGTCCACCGTCTCGATCAGCTTGTCACCCGACAGTGTCACCCGGCCCTGGGACGTCGGGCGGGAGCACGTCAGCGAGCGGGTGAAGTGGGACTCCGGTGACGTCGTCTGCCACCACGCCATCGGGATGAAGTCGGCCAGCGGGCGCGGACGGCGCTCGAGGCGGTACTGCGGCTCGCCGTCCAGCAGGACGTCGACGTCGCCGTGGGGTGCGTCGAGGATCAGGAACTCGCCGTCGGGGTCCGGCTGGGCGTCCACGGCGGACAGGCGCAGCGGGTGCCGGGAGAACCGGCCGAAACCGACGTCGACCAGCCAGTCCTCGGCGTCCAGGGAAACGACGATCGCCGCGTGGTCCAACGGCGGGCCGAGCGTGCCGTCGGGGCGGAACACCTGGGCCGCGCGCAGGGAAGCGTCGTAGCCCAGTTCGCGCAGCAACGCGGCGAACAGGCCGTTCAGCTCGTAGCAGAACCCGCCTCGGCGGTGGTGCACGATCTTGGTGAACAGCGCGTCCTCCGCCAGCACGACCGGCTCCCCGAGGTGGCTGCTCAGGTTCTCGAACGGCACCGCGGCCAGGTGGTGTTCCTGCAGGTGCCGCAGCGTCCCGAGGTCGGGCGTCGCCGGCCGGGCGACGCCGAGGCGGTCCAGGTACGCGTCGATGTCCATGCCGTTCACTCAAACACCTCGACCGTGCTCGAGGTCAAGGTGTTTTCACCCGCCGACGAAAACGGGGCCCTCCCGGAAAGGGGGACCCCGTTCGACGCGAGACGGCTCAGCCGAGCAGCAGGCCGTTGCCGCCGGCGACGGCGTTGTCGAAGCGCTTGCTGATCTCGGCCCAGTTGAAGATGTTCCACAGGGCCTCGACGTACTTCGGCTTGACGTTCTTGTAGTCGAGGTAGAACGCGTGCTCCCAGACGTCGACCAGGAGGATCGGCGTGGTCGGCAGCACCAGGTTGTTGTGGTGGTCGCGCAGCTGCTGGGTGATCAGCGTCTTGCCGATCGGGTCCCAGGAGAGCGCGCCCCAGCCGTTGCCCTGGATGGTCGTCGCGACGGCGGTGAACTGCGCCTTGAACTTGTCGAAGGAGCCGAACGCCTCGTCGATCGCCGCGGCCAGCTCGCCGGTCGGCTTGTCGCCACCCTCCGGCGACAGGATCTTCCACCACACGACGTGGTTGGCGTGCCCGGCCAGGTGGAAGGCGAGCGTGGTCTGCAGGCCGACGATGTCACCGAAGTTGCCGGCGTCACGGGCTTCGGCGATCTTGTCGAGCGTGTCGTTCGCGCCCTTGACGTAGGTCGCGTGGTGCTTGCTGTGGTGCAGCTCGTTGATCTCGCCGGAGATGTGCGGCGCGAGGGCGCCGTAGTCGTAGTCGAGATCGGGGAGCACGTAGCGGGCCATTGGCCCTCCTTCTGTCTTCGACACAAGTTTCCGGTACCGAACCTAGTAGCACAGGCCCCCTCGCGGCGAGCGGGGGCAGGTGGCCGTCACAGCGTGAGACGGCGGTTCGTAAGTGGCGTACCCCGTGGGGAGGTCACCCGAAACCGAGCCTGCAACTTGGACTTAACTGGAGGTCAACGACGTGTGAGATCAGGCACGGAACTCGTCGAGCCGGAGCGCCAGCTCGTCGAAGACGGCGACGTTGCACTCGAACGCCACCAGCGTCTCGTCGATCACCCGGGCGCGCTCGTCGTCGTCCCACGGCGCGTTGTCCAGTTTCGCCCGGTACGCGTCGCGGAAGCGAGGCGCGCTGATGCCGTCGAAGTGGTAGAAGAGCGCGCCGGCCTCGGCGACGTCGTAGTTCTTCTCGAGCGTCCGCCGGATGACCTGGCCGCCGGCGATGTCGCCGAGGTAGCGCGTGTAGTGGTGGGCGACGTACCCGCCGGCCCACGTCGACGCTTCGCGGATCCGGGCCACGTACTCGCGGGTGGAAGCGAGCGGTGAGATCGTCGCGCGCCAGTCCGGGCCGACGAGGTGGGCGAGGTCGCGCTCGAGGTTCGGCAGGCGCCGCAGCTCGTCGAAGACGAACTCGCCGCCGACGCCGTCGCCGGCCATCGCGTCGCTCGCCGCCTCGATCGCGCCGTAGACGAAGTAGTACTGGATCGCCAGCTGGGTGTAGCCGTCGCGGGTCAGCTCCCCGCCGAGCAGGGCACGCATGTACGCCGAGTAGTTCGCCCGGTCGTGGACTTCGAGGGTCGACGCGCGCAGGGTCGCCGAGAACGGGCGGGCGTCCGTGGTCACCGACATGGGCAGGCCTCCCGGCGATCGATCTGACACGCTGTCAGAAAGATCGTAGGGCATGAATCGGACTTAGGCCACCCTAAACCGTGGCTCCCACCGCGCGCAGGACGAACCGCACCGCCGCCTCGACGACCTCCGCCAGCTGGTCGGCAGGGCCGTCCACCAGGGTCCGGTTGCCCAGGGCGGCGGTGATCATCGGGATCAGGACGTCGGGGTCCTCGGCGGGCCAGCGGCCCAGGTCGACGCCGCCGGCGAGGATCGCCCGGAGGCGGTCGGTGATCGGGTCGGCGTGCGCGCTGATCCGCCGGTACGCCGCGGGCGCCAGTGCCGACGCGAGCGCCGTGCCCGGTGGCATGTGGTACTCGGCCAGCACGCGCAGCTGCAGCCGGACGAACGTGGCCAGCTGGTCGACCGGGTCGGTCCGGGCCTCGACGGCTTCGGTCAGCCGGGTGACGTACCGGGCCGCTTCGTCCTCGACGAATGCGACGAGCAGGCTCTCCTTGTCCGGGAAGTGGTTGTACAGCGCCGTGCGGCCCACCCCGGCCGCCGAGGCGACGCCGGCGAGCGTGATCGCGTCGAAGCCGCGTTCGTAGAGCTGCGCGCGCAGGACGTCGAAGACCCGGGCCCGCACCTCGCGCCGGTGTGCCTCCAGGGACGCACCGAGAATCTTCGGCATCCCCTCAGGCTAGCGTCAATCCGCCACCGGCCACGTGTGCACCGGTTCGCCCGCTTCGGACAGCTCCAGGTAGCGCCCCAGCATCAGGCTCAGCGCCGCCTCGCGGTCCAGACCACGGTCCTGCGCGCGCAGGACGTAGTCGCGCTGCCAGGTCGCGCCCGTCCGCCGCGCCAGGCAGCGGCGCTCGATGATCCCGAGGTAGCGCTCGCGGGCCTCGTCGGAGACGTCGGAGCGGCGCAGGCCCTCGTGGGCGAGCGGCAGCAGCACGCGCAGCGCCAGCTCGTCCGGCGGGATCCAGCCGATGCCCGGCCAGTACAGCTGCCCGTCGAACCCCCGCCGCGCACCCGCGTAAAGGTTTTCCTCGGCGGCCTGGAACGACATCTGGCTCCACACCGGGCGTTCCGCCTCGGCCAGCGCGCGCTGGGCGCCGTAGAAGAAGGCCGCGTTCGCCACCGTGTCGACCACCGTCGGCCCGGCCGGCAGCACCCGGTTCTCGATGCGCAGGTGCGGCAGGCCGTCGACGACGTCGTACACCGGGCGGTTCCAGCGCCAGATGGTGCCGTTGTGCATGCGCAGCTCGGTGAGCTTGGGCGCCTGCCCCGCGTCGAGCGCCTCGATCGGGTCCTCGGCGTCGGTTTCCGGGAGCAGGCCGGGGAAGTAGCGGACGTTCTCCTCGAACAGGTCGAAGATCGACGTGATCCAGCGCTCGCCGAACCACACCCGCGGCCGGACGCCCTGGTTCTTCAACTCCTCCGGCCGGGTGTCGGTCGCCTGCAGGAAGAGCGGGATGCGCGTCTCGTGCCAGAGGGCCTTGCCGAGCAGGAACGGCGAGTTCGACGCGAGCGCGATCTGCAGCCCGGCCAGGCACTGCGCCGCGTTCCAGTGCGCGGCGAACTCCTCGGGCGCGACCTGCAGGTGCAGCTGCACGCTCGTGCACGCGGCCTCCGGCAGGATCGACTCCGCGTAGCTGCGCAGGCGTTCGGGCTGCTGGCCCGGCAGCGGCGCGCCTTCCATGGCGAGCACCGTGCGTTCTCCGCGGGCGGCGAAGATCTGGTCGTTCAGCGTGGAGTACCGGGTCTTGTTGGTGAGCCACTTCTGGTCGAAGTGCTCGTGCTTCAGCGTCGGCAGGATGCCGATCATCGCCAGCGACGAGCCGGTGTCGCGCGCCTTCGTCGCCGCGGTGTCGAGGTACGCGCGCAGATCGTCTTCGAGCTGGAGCGCGGAATCGCCCGCCAGCGGCCGCGGCGGGACGTTCAGCTCGATGTTGTGCTGGCCCAGCTCGGTGGTGAACGACGGGTCGTCGAGCGCCTCCAGCACCGCGGTGTTCGTCATCGACGGGCGCAGCTCGCGGTCGACCAGGTTCAGCTCGACTTCGAGGCCGATGTTCTTGCGGGGGAACGAAAAGCTGCCGTCGGTGAGCATCCGCGCCAGCGTGTCGAGGCAACGCTGCACCTTGCGGCGGTACCGTCCTCGGTCCAGCGTGTTGAACGGCTGAGCCTCGAGGTCCATCCCCATGACCATCCCTGCTTCGTGTCGGCGTGGACTAGGACGTGTTTCAGCCCGGCGGACAACCGTTACACAGCCGATGCACCCGGGCTAGCGGCCAAACTGGTGCAGTCCGTCACGGTCGGTTAACCCACAGCAAAATGAGCCCGTTCGTACCACCGGGAGGTGGACGTTCGGACCAATGCGGTGCCCGGCAGGCGGATGACAGACTGGGCGGATGGGCGTGATCCACATCGACCACTCCGACGATCCCCGCGTCGACGATTTCCGCGACCTGTCCACTGCGGACCGTCGGCCCGACCGCCCCGGTGGGCGGGGGCTCGTCATCGCCGAAGGCACCATCGTGGTGTCCCGGCTGCTGGCGTCCCGCTACCCGGTACGGGCGCTGCTGGGCGTGCAGCGGCGGTTCGCCGAGCTGGCCGGCGACCTGGCCGGGCTCGACGTGCCCCAGTACGTCGCCTCCGCGGAAACCATGGCCGACGTGGTCGGGTTCCACCTCAACCGCGGGATCCTCGCCGTCGCCGACCGCCCCGCGCCGCTGACGGTGGCCGAGGTCGTCGGCGGCACCGGCCCGGTCGCCGTGCTGGAGGGCGTCGGCGACCACGAAAACCTCGGCGCGCTCTTCCGGAACGCGGCCGCGCTCGGAGCCGGCGGCGTGCTGCTCGGTCCCGGCTGTTCCGACCCGCTCTACCGGCGCAGCGTGCGCGTGTCGATGGGCCACGTCCTGCGCGTGCCGTTCGGGCACCTGACGGACTGGCCGGGCGGCCTCGACGACCTGCGGGCGCGGGGGTTCGCCGTCGCGGCGTTCACCCCGCGACCGGGGTCGATCCCGCTGTCCGCGCTGCGTGAGCACGCGCCCGGGCGGGTGGCGATGCTCTTCGGCGCCGAAGGTCCCGGGCTGACCGAGACGGCGCTCGCGGCGGCTGATCATGCCGTCCGGATACCCATGCCTGCCGGAGTCGATTCATTGAACATCGCCACGGCCGCCGCCGTTGCCTTCTACGAACTGGCCCGGGGCGGCTAAGGTTTTCGGCTTCGAGGGGTTTTGGTCTCCGAGGCGGGAAGGGACACAGGGACATCATGGAGCTGCGGATCCGCGGCGAGCGCGCCGTGCTGGCCGGCCCGGGCGGGGAGCACGCGCGCGAGGTGGACCCGCACAAGCTCGCGATCGGTGCCGAGCTGGCGCAGGCCCTGCACGAGTGGGCGCGCGTGGCGTCCGCGGTCACCGCCGACCCGGGTGCGGAGGCGGGCGCGGTGGTCTCGCAGCGCGGCCGCCAACTGGCCGGCCGCCTGGCCTCGGTGATGGGCACGTCCGTGCGGTTCGTGGATCCGGTGACCGGGGTCGACACGGTCGTCGAGCCGCCCCCGCCGTCCTCCGAACCCGGCCACCGGTTCGTCCGGGCGGTGCTCGGGCCGCCGGGCCCGCCGGGGGAGCCGACGCCGTGGCTGACCGGGCTGACCGTGTCGGCGTTCATCGCGGCCGTCGTCGTCGTCGCCATGCTGGCGCTCGCCTCGGCCGTGGTCCGCGAGACCAGCAGCGGCTGGGTGGCGCTGGTGGCCTCGGTCGTCGTGACGGCCGGGATCTCGCCGTCGGTCTGGCTGATCCGCCGCACCCCGATCCTGCGCTGGATCGCCTACGGCGCGGCGGGCGGGGTCGTGATCGCCTGGTTCGGCGTGCTGGTGATCGCCTTCTAGGGAGCCTGACGGGATGGAGCAGCTGGACGCGTTGCGGAAGTTGTGCCTGGCCCTGCCGGAGACGACCGAGCGCCTCAGCCACGGCGAACCGACGTGGTTCGTGCGCGGCAAGAAGACGTTCGTGATGTTCGCCGGCCGCCACCACGACGACATGCTCGCCTTCTGGTGCCCGGCGCCGCCCGGGGTGCAGGAGGAGCTGGCGCGCACCGAGCCGGACCGGTTCTTCCGGCCGCCCTACGTCGGCCACCGCGGGTGGCTCGGGGTGCGCCTCGACGTCGACGTCGACTGGACGGAGATCGACCGGATCGTGCGCGAGGCGTACCGGCTCGTGGCCCCGAAGGCGCTCGCCGCCCAGGTCGGCGCTTGAGGGTTAGCCGCGCTGGGACCGGACCCCGAGCAGCACGTCCTCCCAGGACGGCACGATCGGGTGGTTCTTCTTGGTCTTCGGCCGTGGCTCCGGTACCGCCGTGTCCTCGTCCGGGTCCGCCGGGACGCGCGGGATCTCGCGGGTGTCGTCGTCCGGGTCGGGCTCGGCCGACGGCAGCTGCGCGCGCTCCGGCTCCACCGAATCCAGCGTCGGCTGGAACTCCGTTTCGCGGGCCGGCGCGAGGGCACGGACCGTGCGTGGTGCGCGGTAGGCGTTCGGGTCCAGCAGGACCTCGGCGTTCTCGTCCAGCGCCGTCACCGTGCCGCCGTGCGCGCCCGGCGAGAACGCCCAGTGCGCGCGGTTGTCCGACCGCCCGGCCTTCCAGCTGAGCACGACGACCCAGCGGCCGTCGTCGCCCTTCCAGGAGTCCCAGGTGGCCCGTGAGTAGTCGTGGCCGCGGACGCCGAAGCTGTGCGCGACGACCTCGCCGAGGGTCTGCACGTCGGGACCGTCTTCGCGGACCGGGTGGGCGCTCTGCGCCAGCTCGGCGGTCCGGGACCGCTCGAGCAGCACGGGGTAGGCGTAGCGCTCGACGCGCTGCGTCGAAACACCGGCGCTCGCGGCGACCTGCTCGACGGACTCGCCCGCCCGGATGCGCTGCTGGATCTCGCGTGGCCGCATCTGGCTCTCCAACTCGATTTCGATCTGGCCGAGGCGGGTGATGTCACCCCGCGCCGCCGCGCGCAGTCGCTCATCAGCCGGGAGCAGGAAGCGAGTACGGCTCGCCGGGTCTTCGAGCACGATGGACTTGCCGTCCTCGTGCAGTCCGACCACTCGCAGGGCCCGCATTGTTCTCGCCTCCCCGATCTTCTTCACCGTTGTGGGTGCCCACGTTAGAACGGCGCGTCGGCTTGACGTGAGAGGCGCGCCGAGTCCGCACCGAACTGCCCACTGTTCATTTTGCGTCCTCCGCATCCTCACTCAGGCAGGTCAGCGGCAACGGGATGACACGCCGGGCACGCAAAGTCACGATCGAGTGGATCAAGCGGGCGCCAGCCGGACCGTCACGGCGAGGCCGCCGCGCCGGCCGGGCTGGGCCTCGGCGCGGCCGCCGTGGGCCTGGGCCACCGAGCGGACGATCGACAGCCCGAGCCCCGCGTTGCGGGTGTCCCCGGTCCGCTCCGCCCCGCCCAGCCGCCGGAACGGCTCGAACAGCGTCGGCACCGCCTCCGGCGGGACCACCGGCCCGGAGTTCCGCACCTCCAGCGCCGGGTCGCCGCGCACCTCGACGTACACCCAGCCACCCACGGCGTTGTACGTGATCGCGTTGACCAGCAGGTTCGTCGCCAGCCGCTCGAGCAGCACCGGGTCGCCCGCCACCGTCCGCGGCCGCAGCCGCGTCTCCACCGTCACCCCGGCCGCGCTGGCCTGCGCCGCGGTGGCCCGGACGACCGACGCGACGACCTGGTCGAGGCGCACCGGCGTGCGCGCGTGCAGCCCGCGGTCGCTGCGGGCCAGTACCAGCAGGCCCTCGATCATCCGCTCGCTGCGCTCGTTGGTGTGGAGCAGGTGCGTGCCGAGCTTCTGGAGCTCGGGCGGGACGTCGGGGTCGGCCATCGCCACTTCGATCAGCGTCCGCTGCACCGCCAGGGGTGTCCTGAGCTCGTGGGACGCGTTCGCGACGAACCGCTTCTGGCTGTCGAACGACTCCGCGAGCCGGTCGAGCATGCCGTCGAACGTGTCCGCCAGCTCCTTCAGCTCGTCCGGCGGCCCGTCGAGGTTGATCCGCCGGTCGAGCTTGCCGGCCTCCAGCCGTCGTGCGGTCGAGGTGATGTCGTGCAGCGGCCGCAGCGCGCGGCCGGCCATCAGCCAGCCGAGCAGCACCGCCAGCGCCGCCGTGACCACGAGTGCGATCGCCGAGCCGACCACCAGCGTCGACAACGTCGAGGAGCGGTACTCGTCGAGCGAGCCGGTGAGCAGCTGCACCGCGGTGCCCGGCGGAATGGCCGCGCGGGCCGCGACGCCGAAGGTCACGTCCGGGTCGCCGACCGTCGTCAGCGCGGCCCGGGTGGGGTCCGGCAGCGTGCTCCGCACCAGCAGGTAGTTGATGACGACCAGGATCACCCCGGCGAGCAGGAACAGCCCGCCGTACCAGGCCGTGAGCTTCGTCCGGACGGAAAAGCCGTTCACGGCGCGCCGAACCGGTAGCCGGCGCCCGGCACGGTCTCGATCACCGGCGGGTCGCCGAGCTTGCGCCGCAGTGTCATCACCGCGACGCGCACCGCGTTGGTGAACGGATCCGCGTGCTCGTCCCACGCCTTTTCCAGCAGGTCTTCGGCACTGACCACGGTGCCCTCCGCCCGCATGAGCACCTCCAGCACGGCGAACTCCTTGGGGGAGAGCAGCAGGAACCGGCCGTCGCGCGCGGCCTGGTGACGCGGCAGGTCGAGCACGACGCCGTCGCGTTCCAGCACCGGCGGCAACGCGGGCCGCGCGCGCCGCGACAACGCCTGGACCCGGGCGACCAGCTCGGCGAACGCGAACGGCTTGGTCAGGTAGTCGTCGGCGCCGAGGCCGAGGCCGGCGACCCGGTCGGTGACGTCGGCGGCCGCGGTCAGCATCAGCACCCGCGCCTCGCCGCCCGCGCGGACCACCGCCGCGCAGACGTCGTCGCCGTGCACCTTCGGCAGGTCGCGGTCGAGCACCACGACGTCGTAGCCGTGCACGCCGACGCGTTCCATGGCCTGCTCGCCGTCGTAACAGACGTCGACGGCCATCGAGAACCGCCGCAGCCCCTCCGCGACCGAGTCGGCCAGCAACCGCTCGTCCTCCACCACCAGCACCCGCACCGGCCCAGTCTGCGCCGGGAGGCCATAAGGACCGCATAAGCGACGTCGCTTAGCGCGCCCGAATCCCCTGATCCGTAGACCTGGCACCCATCCGGACGAAAGGAATCGAGCCATGCGGACACGGATAGCCGTCGCGGCGCTCGGGACGGCCCTGCTGCTCGGCGGCTGCGGCGCGAAGACCGACGACGGGTCGAAGGTCGCCTCGATCTCGACGCCGCCCAAGTCGGGCGGCCCTGCCGCCGCCGACAACAGCGGCAAGAGCGACGAAGACAAGATGCGGGACTTCGCCAAGTGCATGCGCGAGCACGGCGTCGACATGCCCGACCCGAAGTCGGACGGGAACCACGGTGGGGTGGCGATCCAGCTGGGCGACGGGGTCGACGGCTCGAAGCTGGAAGCCGCGCAGAGCGCGTGCAAGCACCTGATGCCCAACGGCGGCGAGATGAAGCCGCCGAGCGCCGAGGAGCTCGACAAGATGCGCAAGGACGCCAAGTGCATGCGCGACCACGGCATCGACATGCCGGACCCCGACCCGGCCGGCAAGGGCGCCACGCGCATCGGCGGGGTGGGCGAAGACCCGAAGAAGTTCGAAGAGGCCGCCAAGGCGTGCGGGCTCGGCATGAGCGTCAGCTCCAAGGCGGGCCAGTGAACGACGTGACGCACCTCAAGCCCCGCCGCCGCGGCCGGACGCGCTGGTTCGTCGCGGCCGCCGTCCTGGTCGTGGTGCTCGGCACCGGCTCCGCCGTGATCCTGACGCGGGTGTCGAGCGCGACGCCGGTCAAGGAGACCGCACCGCCCGCCGTCGAGACCGCGGAGGTGGCCAAAACGGACCTGAGCGAGGAAGAAGAGGCCGACGGGACCCTGGGCTACGGCGACGAATCGGTCGTCCAGGGGCGCAAGCCGGGCACGATCACGTCGCTGCCGGACGCCGGCGCCACCCTGACCCGCTGCAAGGCGGTGTACGGAGTGGACGCGAAGCCGGTGCCGCTGTTCTACGGCACCTTGCCGTTCTACCGCGACCTCGCCGAGGGCGCGGACGACGGCGCCGACGTCAAGCAGCTCGAGGAGAACCTCAAGGCGTGCGGCTTCGGCGGGTTCGGCACGCCGGACAAGAAGTTCACCGCGGCGACGGCGGCCGCGCTGAAGAAGTGGCAGAAGTCCCTCGGCCTGGAGCAGACCGGCGCGTTCGGCCAGGGCGACGTCGTGCTGGCCGCCGGTGAGCTGCGCGTGTCGGCGCTGACCGCCAAGCCCGGCGCGCCCGCCCAGGGCGAGATCCTCAAGACCACCGGCACCGTCCGGTCGGTGCAGGTGAAGCTCGACGCGGCCAAGCAGAGCCTCGCCCAGCAGGGCGCGAAGGCGTCCGTGACGATCAACGGGAAGACGACGCAGGGCACGATCACCGACGTCGGGCGGACCGCGGTCGAGGGCAAGGACGGGGCCGGCCAGCCCGACGGAAAGCCCAAGATCACCGTGACCGTCCAGCTCGACGACCCGGCCGCCGCCGGGACGCTCGACTCGTCACCGGCGAGCGTCCGCTTCACCAAGGACGTCCGGAAGGGCGTGCTCGCGGTCCCGGTCGGCGCGCTGCTCGCGCTCGCCGAAGGCGGGTACGCGGTCGAGGTCGACGAAAACGGCCAGCGACGGCTGATCGCCGTCCGGACGGGACTCTTCAGCGGCGGGAAGGTCGAGGTCTCCGGCACCGGCCTGGCCGCGGGCATGCGGGTGGTGACGACGTCGTGACGCCCGTGCTGCGCGTGCACGAGGTCACGCGCACCTACCCTGGCGGGGTCGCCGCGCTCGACGGCGTCTCGCTCGCCCTGGAGGACGGCGAGATGGTGGCGATCGTCGGGCCGTCCGGGTCCGGCAAGTCCACCCTGCTGCACCTGATGGGCACGCTCGACCGGCCGTCGTCCGGGCGGGTGGAGCTGCGCGGCCACGACGTCGCCGCGCTGCCCGACCGCAAGGTCTCGGCACTGCGGTCGCGCTGGATCGGGTTCGTGTTCCAGCAGTTCTTCCTCGACGAAGGGATGAGTGCGGTGGACAACGTGTGCACCGGCCTGCTCTACGCCGGGGTGCCGCGGCGACGGCGGCGCGCGCGGGCCATGGCGGCCCTCGACCGCGTCAAGCTCGGGCACCGGGCGTGGCACCGCCCCGGCGAGCTGTCCGGTGGCGAACGCCAGCGCGTCGCGATCGCCAGGGCCGTCGTGAACGACCCGGCGATCCTGCTGGCCGACGAGCCGACCGGCAACCTCGACACCGGCACCGGCGCTTCGGTGCTCTCGCTGCTCGGCGAGCTGTCGGCGGACGGGACCACGATCGTCGTGATCACCCACGACCGCGAGATCGCCGCGGGCATGCCCCGGCGGATCGAGCTGCTCGACGGGCACCTGCGGCTCGACACCGGCCTGGTGGGTGCGCGATGACCCTGGTGACGCTGCCGGAGCCCGCCCGGCTGAAGCCCCCGGACGTCGTCGCGCTGGGCGCCCACGGCATGCGCACGCGGCCGGTGCGGGCGGTGCTGTCCGCGCTGGGCATCGCGATCGGCGTCGCCGCGATGGTGGCGGTGCTGGCGATCCCGGCGTCCGGGGCCCAGGCACTGCACGACCGGCTGGCCGCGCTCGGTCCCAACCTGCTCACCGCCGGACCGGGCCAGACGCTGTTCGGGGCCAACGCGACCTTGCCGGACGACGCGGTCGCGATGGCCCGGCGGATCGGGCCGGTGCAGGCGGCGGCGGCCACGGGGACGACGTCGGCGAGCGTCCGCCGCAGCGACAGGATCAGCCAGGACGACACGTCCGGGCTGGCGGTGTACGCGGCGCGGCCGGACCTGCTCGCCGTGCTGGGCGGCAAGGTACGCGTCGGTGCCTTTCTCGCGGCGGGCAACCAGAACTACCCGGTGACGGTGCTCGGGTCCCAGGCCGCGGCCCGGCTGGGCATCGACCACGTCGACCCGGCGCGGCCGCCGCAGGTGCTGATCGGGACGCAGTGGTTCACCGTGGTGGGCATCCTGGCCCCGATGCCGCTCGCGCCGGAGATCGAGCGGTCGGCCCTGGTCGGCTGGGACGTCGCGAAGCGGTTGCTCGGCTTCGACGGCCATCCGTCCACTGTGTACGTCCGCGCCCAGGAGTCCCAAGTGGACGGTGTCCGGTCGGTGCTGGCGGCGACGCTGAACCCGCAGGCGCCGAACGAGGTCCAGGTCCGGCGTCCGTCGGACGCGCTGGCGGCGCAGAAGCTGACGGACACGACCTACAGCGCGCTGTTCCTCGGCCTCGGCGGGGTGGCGCTGCTCGTCGGCGGGGTCGGGGTGGCGAACACGATGGTGATTTCGGTGCTGGAGCGGCGGCGCGAGATCGGCCTGCGCCGGGCGCTCGGGGCGACGAAACGGCAGGTCCGCGGGCAGTTCCTGGCGGAGTCGGTGCTGTTGTCGGGGCTCGGCGGGCTGGCGGGGGTGCTGGTCGGGGTCATGGTGACGGCGGGGTACTCGCTGAGCCAGGGGTGGCCCGCGGTGCTGCCGACGGCGGCACTGGCCGGCGGGGTGGGCGTCGCGGCGCTGGTGGGCGCGGTCGCCGGGGCCTACCCGGCGGTGCGGGCGGCCCGCCTGGCCCCCACCCAGGCCCTCGCCTGAGCGGTCTGCCGCGGCTGGTCGTGAGTGAGAAACAGGGTTAGAACACTGTTTCTCACTCACGACATCTCGCCGCGGCAGACCGCGAACGCCAGGTCAGCGGCGGGAGGCGAGGAGCGCCCGGTAATCTCGGCCGGTCGAAGACCTGGCTGAGGGGGACGCGTGGCGCTGGCGGGGTGGTCTGGGCGGAAGCTCGCGTGGTCGCTGGTCGGTCTCGAAGCAGCAGCCGTCGTCCTGGTGCTCGTGTTGAAGCGCTTCGACGGCCTCGACCTCGAGGTCTACCTGGGCGGCGCGAAAGCGCTGGCCGAGCAGGGCTCGCCGTACGACGCCTGGGTGCCGACCACGCACCAGATCCTGCTGCCGTTCACCTACACGCCGTTCGCCGCCGCGGTCTTCCTGCCCGGGACGCTGCTGCCGTTCGCGGTGACGATGAAGCTGGTCAGCATCGCCTCGATCGTCGCGACCGGCGTGGTCGCGTACCTCTACGTCGCGACGCTCAACGGTTCGCTGACCGACGCCGCCAAGGTCAACGGCCGGGTGGTGGCCGCGCTGGTCGCCATCGGCGCGCAGCTCGCGGGGGCCCTGCTCGAGCCGGTGCGCTCGACGCTGGGCTTCGGGCAGATCAACGCGCTGCTGATGGTGCTGGTGGTGCTCGACGTCCTGCTGCCCGGCGAGCGGAAGCGGACGAAGGGCCTGCTGATCGGCGTGGCCGCGGCGATCAAGCTGACGCCGGCCGTCTTCGTCGTCTACTTCCTGTTCCGCCGCGACTTCCGCTCGGCCGCGCGGGCCGTCGCCGGGTTCGTGGTGGCCGGCGCGCTGCTGTGGCTGATCCGGCCGTCGGCGTCCTTCACCTACTGGACGAAGCTCGTCTTCGACGCGGGCCGCATCGGCGGCGTCGACTACGTCGGCAACCAGTCGCTGCACGGCCTGACCGTGCGCGTCGGCCTGCCGGAGTTCGTCTGGGCGCTGGCCGCGCTGGCCGTGATGGCCGTCGTCGCGGTGATCATCGTGCGCGCCGCCGAGCCGGTGCTCGGGCTCACCGCCTGTGCGCTCGGCGGGCTGCTGGTCTCGCCGATCTCGTGGACCCACCACTGGACGTGGTGCGTGCCGATCCTCGTCCTCGCCGGCTGGTACGCGTGGCGCTTCGACCGGGCGGTCCGGTGGGTGGCGGCCGCGGTCGTCGTCGCGGGACTGGCGCTGTTCATCGCCGGCCCGATGTGGTTCGCCCCGCGTCCGGCGCCGTCGCCCGCCTGGTGGCTGGCCACCGAGTCCTACGAGCTGTTCGGCCTGCTCCTGCTGGCCCTCGCCGCGTTCGGCGCCCGCCGGCTGAGCACGAAGAAGGGGACCCCCACCGCGGAAGCGGCGGAGGTCCCCTCCAAGGAGCCTCAGGTCAGCTGAGCCGCTCGACGACGTACTCGATGGCCTGCGTCAGCTTGGTGACGTCGTCCGGGTCGATCGCCGGGAACAGGCCGACGCGCAGCTGGTTGCGGCCCAGCTTGCGGTACGGCTCGGTGTCGACGATCCCGTTGGCGCGCAGCACCTTCGCGACCGCGGCGGCGTCGACGTCGTCGCTGAAGTCCACCGTGCCGACGACCTGCGAGCGCAGCTCCGGGTCCTTCACGAACGGCGTCGTGTAGCTGGTCTTCTCGGCCCAGTCGTACAGCCGCGACGAAGAGTCCTTCGTGCGCGCCGTCGTCCAGGCGAGGCCGCCCTGGCCGTTCATCCACTCGATCTGCTCGGCGAGCAGGATCAGCGTGGCCACGGCCGGGGTGTTGTACGTCTGGTCCTTGCGGGAGTTGTCCAGCGCGGTGGTCAGCGACAGGAACTCGGGGATCCAGCGGTCGCCGCCGCCGATCTCGCCGATCCGCTCGACGGCGGCGGGGGAGGCCAGCGCGATCCAGAGCCCGCCGTCGGAGGCGAAGGACTTCTGCGGCGCGAAGTAGTAGACGTCGAAGTCCTCGGCCTTGACCGGCAGGCCGCCGGCGCCGGAGGTGGCGTCGATCGCGACCAGAGCGCCTTCGCTGCCCTCGGGGCGGCGGACCGGCACGGCCACGCCGGTGGACGTCTCGTTGTGCGCCCAGCCGACCAGGTCGGCGCCGGCTTCGTAGGCGATGTCCGGCGCGCTGCCCGGCTCGGCCTTGACGACGATCGGGTCGGCCAGGAACGGCGCGCCCTTGGTCACGGTGGCGAACTTCGAGGAGAACTCGCCGTAGGTGAAGTGCTGCGAGCGCTCGCGGACCAGGCCGAAGGCGGCCGCGTCCCAGAACGCCGTGGTGCCGCCGTTGCCGAGGATCACCTCGTAGCCCTCGGGCAGGGAGAACAGCTCGGACAGACCCGCCCGGACGCGCCCGACGAGGGACTTGACCGGCTTCTGCCGGTGCGACGTGCCGAGGTAGGTGGAGCCGGACTCCGCCAGCGCACTCAGCTGCTCGGCGCGGACCTTCGACGGGCCGCAGCCGAAGCGGCCGTCGGCCGGCTTGAGTTCGGCGGGGATGGTCAACTCAGCGTCGGTCATGTGGCCAGTCTCTCAGGTCGGGACGCGGCTGCTAACGCAGGTGGCCAGGAGTCCGACATGTGGAATCGATGAAGCCTCGTTGGTACTTTTTCGCGTGGTTCGCCGTGCTGGCCGCGGTGCACCTCGCCATCGATGGCTGGACGGACACGACCGCCATCGGGCTGCCGGTCGGGTTCGCGGCGACGCTGGTCCTCGTCTTCGTCCCGCGGCTGCCGTGGTGGGCGACCGGCGAGGCGCGTCCCGGTGCGGTGGCCGGCTGCGTGAAGGTGGCCGTCTTCGGGGTGCTGTGGCTCCTGGTGGCCGCCGCGATCGTCGCCGGCCTCGTCGAACACCCGCCGCACGGCGCCGACCTCGGGTACGCCGGGGCGTTCGTCACGATCTTCGCCGGTGCTTCGGTGTACGGCCTGACCAAGCTGCTGCCGAAGCGGCCGTCGACGCGGCGAGCGGTCCTGCGGTGGAAGCTCGTGTTCGCCACCGCGGCGGTGTGGGCGGTCGGCGGCTTCGCGCTCGCGGCCGAGGTGGCGGTCATCGTCGTGACCGGCGGCTGGTTGCCGTGGTTCCTGCCGGTGCCGGCCGTGATCGCGGTGCTGGCGCTCGCCGTGTGGCGCGCCGACCTCGCCCTCCCGGCCCGGCACCTCGCGAGCGGCACCTGGACGCCGGTCGCGGCGGCGGCGTTGGACGTGCGGGCGGGCGAGCCGGTCGACGGCTGGGCCGTGCTGCCCGGAGACTGCCGGATCCGCTTCCACCTGCCCGTGGCACCGGCCGACGTCGCCGCCGAGCTGCGGGACCGGCGGCGGCTGTGGCTGGCGGGCCTGCCCTTGGAGGAGCTCGTCGTCGGCCTTCCGGACGGCGACAGCTACGCCGTCGGGCTCATGGGTGAGCACCGCGGTGGGGGTAAAAACACGGTTACCGCCGCCTCGGGCCGCCGGTAGCGTCCCTGGCCGTGACGACTGTGCAGCAGAGCTTCCCGGTACCGCCCGAAGTGCTGTGGAACGCGCTCCCGGCCGGGGTCGCGGCGATCGGCGGGCAGCAGCCGGCCTACGACGGACCGCGCGGGTTCGCCACCTGCCGCACCGGGATGTCGATCCTGAGCTGGGGGCAGTACGTCAACGTGACGGTGTCGCCGTCCGACGGCGGCTCGACGCTCACGATCGTCACCAAGATGAAGCTCGGCGTCTGGGACTGGGGCGAGGGCAAGCGCCTCGCCGCCCGGTTCGCCACCGCCGTCGCGTACGCGGCGCGCACCGCCGCCCTGAACTGAGGGTCCCGCTCGCCACCCTGGGGGTGCGAGCGGGGCCCGTTCTCAGCGCCAGTCTTCGACGCCGCCCGGCACCGGGGCGGCCGGGTCGTACGGCGTGCGGGTGAAGACGAACGTCGCCAGGTCGAGGTGGGTGGCGACGCCGTCGGCGTTGCGGCCCACTTCGAGCGTCTCGCCGGCGTAGTAGGCGTCGAGGCCGAGGTAGGTGTCCTTGCCGGTGGCGCGGAAGCGCGAGCCGCGCCCGACACCGTCGACCGGCGCGAGCAGCAGCAGGCCGTCGCCCTGGACGCGCAGGTGGTACGGCGTGGGGCCCCAGTGCCAGAGCCCGGTCAGCGCGAGCAGATCGGGGTCGACCGGGGACGGCAGCCATTCGGCGGGCAGCCGCGGCTCCAGCTCGTCGGTCATCGTGACGAGGTCGAGGCAGAGCTGGGTGATGCCGACGCCGGACGTCGAGTTGGCGAGCACCAGCGCACCGGTCCGCGCGGCCGGGTCGACCAGCGTCACGGCGAGGAAGCCGGGCATGGAGCCGGTGTGGCCGGCGAACCGGCGGCCCTGGTAGCGCACGAGCATCAGGCCGAGGCCGAACCCGGTCGTCCAGACGTCGGCGTCGTCGACGGTGACCATGGTCCGCATCTCGGCGACGGTGTCCGGCGCGAGCACGTCACCGGTGTCGCCGCCGAGGAACGCCGTCCAGCGGCCGAGGTCCCGCACGGTCGACCACAGCTGCCCGGCTGGGGCCATCGCGCCGGCGTCCGGGCTCGGCTCGGGCAGCAGGACGTCGGCGAAGGGGTGCACGGCGAAGCCCTCGGCGTGCGCGCCGACCGGGTGCGGGGTGGTGCGGGTCATCCCGAGCGGGCCGAGGACCTCTTCGTCGAGCACGGAGAGCCAGCCCTTGCCGCGGTGGCGGGAGAGGAGCTCGCCGAGGACGCCGTAGCCGACGTTCGAGTAGTGGAACCGCGCGCCCGGCCGGTGCTTGGTCGCGCCGTCGGCGAGGCTGCCGACCAGCGCGTCCCAGTCGGCGCCCGGGGTCCGCTCCCACCAGAGGCCGGGCGATTCGGACGTCAGGCCGGAGGTGTGGGACAGCAGCTGGGCGACCGTGGCGGCGCCGAACGGCGTGCCGGGGATGTGCTTCTCGAGCGGGTCGTTGAGGTCGAGCAGGCCTTCGTCGCGCAGCCGCATGACGGCGGTGGCGACGAGGGTCTTGGTGATCGAGCCCAGCCGGTACTGGGTGTCGGTGGTCGGAGCCTCCCCGCCGACACGTCCCCGGCCGCCGGACCAGACGATCTCGCCGTCCCGCACCACGGCGGCGACCAGCGACGGAGCCCGGCAGGCGGCCTGCTCGTGGGCGATCCGGCGGAGCAGGGCGAGTTCGGTCGAGGCAAGCATGGGGGCATTCTGCCGCGCGCGCCCTCCCGAAGCAGGTCCTGGCCCGCCGCTGAAGGGCACCTTCAGCACATGTGACGAGCTGAAGGGCACCTTCCTCGCATCTGACGGCAGGAAGGTGCCCTTCAGCTCAGCAGGTTCCTCGCCATTGCCGTCGTCACCGCGGCGGTGCGGTCGGAGACGCCGAGCTTGCCGAACACCCGCAGCAGGTGGGTCTTCACCGTGGCTTCGCTGATGTGGAGCGCGCGGCCGATGTCGGCGTTCGTGCCGCCCTTCGCGACCAGCTGCAGCACCTCCACCTCGCGGGCCGACAGCGGCTGCGGTTCCGGGTTGCGGACGCGGTTGACCAGCTTGCCGGCCACCGACGGCGCCAGCACCGTCTCCCCGCGGGCCGCCGCGCGGATCGCGTTCGCCAGCTCCGCGCGCGAGGCGTCCTTCAGCAGGTAGCCCGACGCGCCCGCCTCCACCGCGCGCAGGATGTCCGCGTCCGTTTCGTACGTCGTGAGCACGACGATCCGGCGTCCGGGCTGCTCGCGCAGGATCCGCTTGGTGGCGCCGACGCCGTCGAGGCCGGGCATCCGCAGGTCCATCAGCACGACGTCGGGCGCGGCGACCCGGTCGAGCGCGACGGCTTCGTCCCCGGAACCCGCTTCGCCGACGACCGTGAGGTCCGGTTCCGCTTCGAGCATGCCGCGGAGGCCTTCGCGGACGACGGGGTGGTCGTCGACGAGCATGACGCGGATCAAGCCGGCACCTCCAGGGTGAGTTCGGTGCCGCTGGGGCCACTCCGGACACTCAGTCTGCCACCGACCTGCTCGGCCCGGGACCGCATCCCGCGCAGGCCGAACCCGGTGGCGTGGCCGGGGTCGAAGCCGGCGCCGTCGTCGCGCACCGACAGTCGCACCGAACCGTCCACAACGGACAACCGCACCGACACCGCCGACGCGGCCGCGTGCCGGCGGATGTTGTTCAGCGCTTCCTGCGCGCCCCGCAGCAAGACCACTTCGCCCGCCATGCCGATCGGCGGCAGCAGACCGTCCACTTCGTACTCGACCGGCACGCCCGTCTCGTCGGCCAGCCGGTCGGCCTGCCGCCGGACGGCGTCCACCAGTGAGCCGGCCGCCAGATCCGCCGGGGCCAGCGCGGCGACCATCGCGCGGGCCTCGGTGAGGTTCTCCCGCGCGGTGCGGGCGGCCAGCTCGGCGTGCCGCCGGGCCGCGGCCGGATCGGTGTCCAATTCGGACTCGATGGCCTGCGCGAGGGTGACGATGCTGGTGAACCCCTGCGCCAAGGTGTCGTGGATCTCGCGCGCCAGCCGTTCGCGCTCGGCCGCGGTGCCCGCCTCCCGGGAGAGCCGGGCGACTTCCGCCTGGCTCTCCTCGAGCTTCGCGATCAGGTCGGCGCGCCCCCGGCTCTCCTCGATGACGTGCCCGATGAACTTGCCGCACAGCACGCCGAAGACGACCAGGATGGCCGTCATCGGCAGCATGATGTGCAGCGTCGGGCCCCGGAATCCGTCGTTCACGATGGCCGCCGTGGGGTTGAGCAGGATCGCCACCGTGGTGAGGACCGCCGCCGGCCGGAATTCGAGCGTCGAGAACAGCAGCGGGCACGCCATGAAGAGGATGAAGCCGGACGTGCCCTCGGCGAACATGGCGATCCAGACCAGCGCCAGCACCAGCAGGGCGAACACCCATCGCTGCCGGAGGGACGAGTCGTCGTCCCGGACGAGCCGGCGGCCCCACAGCAGGTAGCTCAGGGCCAGCGCGGTGAGCGCCCCGACCGCGACCGCCGTGCGCACCGGATCGCCCTCGTCGAGGACCACCAGCAGCGTCGTGGCCAGGTAGGCCACCGCGAAGAGGATCTCCCAGAGCCAGTTGAACCGGTCCCAGGCGTCCTTCACTTCGCGTCGGTCCACCGGAACGTCAGCCGAGCCAGCACCGCTCCCACCAGGCACCAGATCCCCAGCACCAGCGCCACCCGCGGCAGTTCCCATGTCCCGGCCATCTCCATCCTCACGGCGCCGTCCGGCAGGAAGACCGACCGGAACCCCTGGCAGATCCACTTCAGCGGGAAGAACGACGCGATGTCCACCATAACTTTCGGCAGGTTCGTGATCGGCGAGACGAAGACGCCGGAGATGAACTGCAGGACCAGGTACAGCATCTGCACGATGGCGACCGCGCCGTTGGTGGACTTCGCGAGCGAGCTGATCGCGATGCCGAGCAGGGTGCACGAGACGATGCCGAGCGCGAACACCCACAGCAGCGTCAGCCACTTCGCCGGGTCGGACGGCAGGTGCAGCCCGAACAGCAGCACGGCGACCGCGGCCATCAGCACGGTCTGGGCCAGGCTCGACACCGCGACCAGCACCATCTTGCCGACGAAGTACGACGCCGGCGGCATGGGCGTGCCGCGCAGGCGCTTGAGGGCGCCGGTTTCCCGGTCGGCCGAGACGCCGGTCGCGATGCTGTTGAACGACGTCGACACGATGCCGGAGCCGATCATCCCGGCGGCCAGCAGCTGGCCGGACGTGACGCCGTCGAGCCGCGTCGGTCCGTCCAGGATGGACCCGAGCAGGACCATCAGCACCGCCGGCAGGGAGAAGGTGAAGACCACCTGTTCCTTGTGCCGGAAGAACTGCCGCAGCTCGGTGCCGCCGCGGGCCAGGCCCAGGGACAGTGGGCCGGGCAGTGCCAGGGTGGTCATGCCTTGTCTCCGATCAGGTCCAGGTAGATGTCCTCCAGGCTCGGCCTGGTCACGGTCAGCCCGGCGAGCTCCCGACCCCCGGCCGAGAGCTCGGTGACGAGCTTGGTCGGGTACGCGGTGCGCTCGACGTGCTCACCGCGTTCGTCGACCCAGCGCACGGTGGCCTCGGCCGCCGCCCGGCCGCCGAGGTTCTGCGGCGTGTCCTGGGCGACGATCTCGCCGCGCGCGATGACCGCGACCCGGCCGGCGAGCGCCTCGGCCTCGTCGAGGTAGTGCGTGGTCAGCAGGATGGTGGTGCCCTCGGCGGCGAGGTCGCTGATCAGCGTCCAGAACTGCCGCCGCGCCTCCGGGTCGAAGCCGGTGGTCGGCTCGTCGAGGAAGAGCAGCTCGGGGCGCCCGATGATGCCGAGCGCGACGTCGACGCGGCGGCGCTGCCCGCCGGAGAGCGCCTTGACCCGCGTCCCGGCCTTCTCGGTGAGCCCGACCTTCTCGATCACCTCGTCGGGGTCACGCGGGTCGGGGTAGTACTTCGCGAAGTGCCGGACGGTCTCGGCGACGTTCAGCTCGGCGGCGTCGGTCGCCGTCTGCAGGACGATGCCGAGCCGGGCCCGCCAGGCACGGCCGGCCTTGCCGGGGTCCTCGCCGAGCACGGTGACCTCGCCGGCCGTCCGCTGCCGGTGTCCCTCGAGGATCTCGACGGTCGTGGTCTTCCCCGCGCCGTTCGGGCCGAGCAGGGCGAACACCTCGCCGCGGGCTATTTCGAGATCGAGACCGGCCACCGCGAGGTGACCCGGGTACTGCTTGCGCAGGCCGCGCACGCTGACTGCTGTGGTCATGGCTCAAGCCTGGCCGTTCACGCCGCCGGATCCGACCAACGGCCAGTGGAATCCGGCTGTCCACCGAACGGTGGACACGGGCGCTTGGTTTCCCGTGGAACCACGAAAACGCTGTCATACAAGCAAAAATCCGAACATCCGAGCCTGCGGAACCGCCGCGCGGGTGAACGCACTGTTGACAAGTTGTCTAACATGACAGAATGTCTCACAAGTGGGTGACCGCCAGCGACGGTGTCCGCCTCTCCGTGACCGTCGAGGGCCGGAGTGACGGGCCCACGGTTGTGCTCGTGCACGGCTACCCGGACAACAGCTCGATGTGGGGCGGGGTAGCCGCCGGGCTGGCCGCGAAACACCGCGTCGTCACCTACGACGTCCGGGGAGCGGGACAGTCGGACAAGCCGTCGGGACGCGCGTCCTACCGGCTGGACCAGCTGGCCGACGACCTGCGCGCGGTCGTCGAGGCGGTCCAGCCCGCCGGCAAGGTGCACCTGGTCGCCCACGACTGGGGCTCGATCCAGACCTGGCACGCCGTCACCGGCGAAGGCCTGCGCGGGCGGGTCGCCTCCTACACGTCCCTCTCCGGGCCGAGCCTCGACCACGCCGGCGCGTGGTTCCGCGCCCAGCTGCGGCGTCCGACGCCGAAGCGGCTCAAGAACGCGCTGAGCCAGTTCCTGCACTCGTGGTACATCCTGGCGTTCCAGATCCCGCTCGTCCCGGACCTGCTGTGGCGCACCGGCCTGCTGGGCAAGCAGATCCAGCGCATGGAGCCGGACGCGGCGCCGCCGGAGAAGTCCGACGGCCTGCACGGCCTCCAGCTCTACCGCGCCAACATGTTCACCCGGCTTTCGCGGCCGGCGCCCCGTCCCGTCGACGTCCCGGTGCAGGTGCTCGCCCCGACCGGCGACGCCTACGTCACGGCGCCGCTGCAGACCGAGGTCACCCGCTGGGTGCCCGACCTGCGGATCCGCCGGATCGTCGGGACGCACTGGGTGACCAGGGCGAAGCCGGAGGTGGTGGCCGCCGCGGCCGCCGAGCTGATCGAGTACGCCGAGACCGGCGCCGAAAGCCGTGGGCTGCGCCGGGCTCGGGTCGGTGCCGGGCCGTTCGCGCACAAGCTCGTCGTCGTCACCGGGGCGGGCAGCGGGATCGGCCGCGCCACCGCGCTCGCGTTCGCCGAGCGGGGCGCCGACGTCGTGATCACCGACGTCGACGCATCCAGCGCGGCGGAAACGCTGAAGCTGCTCGGAGAGCACGGACTCGCCGAGTACACAGTGGACTCTTCGGACGGCGAAGCCGTGCACCGCTTCGCCGAGCGGGTCCGCGCCGAGCACGGTGTCCCGGACATCGTGGTGAACAACGCGGGCATCGGGATGTCCGGCCCGTTCCTCGACACGTCCGTCGAGGACTGGGAACGCGTCATCGACGTCAACCTCTGGGGCGTGATCCACGGCTGCCGGGCGTTCGCGCCGATGCTCGCCGAACGCGCCGAAGGTGGCCAGATCGTCAACCTCGCTTCGGCGGCGGCCTACCTGCCGTCGAAGATCCTTTCCGCTTACGCGACGACGAAGTCGGCCGTGCTGACGCTGAGCGTCTGCCTGCGGGCCGAGCTGGCCGCGCACCACATCGGCGTCACGGCGGTGTGCCCGGGGATCGTCAAGACCAACATCACGAACACGACGAGGTTCGTCGGGGTGTCCGAAGAGGAGCAACGACGGCGGCAGAAGGAAAGTTCGAAGCTGTACGCACGGCGCGGGTTCGGCCCTGAAGGGGTCGCGCGGGACATCCTTCGGGCCGTGGAAAAGGACCTCGCGATCGCTCCGTCCACACCGGAGGCGAAGGCCGCATTGGTCCTTTCGCGACTGACGCCCGGACTGCTCCGCAAGGCCGCGAAACTGGACCTGACGCCGTGAGCCGGCCGCGGCGGATGTCGCCGCAGGCCCGCCGCGACGACCTGATCCGCGCCGCGCTCGACCTGTTCGGCTCACGGGCGCCCGAGCTGGTCACCGTGGACGACATCGTCGCGCGCGCCGAGGTGTCGCGGCCGCTGTTCTACCGGTACTTCGCCAACCTGCGCGACCTGCAGGTCGAGGCGCTGCGCACGGTCACCGACGGGCTGATCGACGGCCTGGCCGGGCTCGAGGAGGGCCCACCCGAAACCCGGCTGCGCGCGGCCGTCCGGGGCCTGATCGACGTCGCCGACCACTACCGCGCGGGCTACATCGCCCTGCTGCGCAGCGGCTCGGTGATCGCGACGTCGGAGACCGACGCGGCGATCGACGAGGTCCGCAACCGGGCGGTGGCCCTGATCCTGGACGCCCTCGGCGTCACCGACCCCTCGCCACTGCTGTCGCTCACGCTGCGGTGCTGGACGGCGGTCGTCGAGGGTGCGCTGCTGAGCTGGCTGCAGGAACGCAGCGTCGCGCGGGAAGACCTCGACACCTGGCTCGTCGACCAGCTCACGGCGATGGTCACCACCACCGCCGCCCACGACCGAAGCGGCACTTTCACGTGAAAGTGCCGCTTCGGCGGTCGTAGCGTCAGTGCTTGGTGACGAGCTCCCAGCCCTCGACGTCCTCGGGGGTGCGGGGCGCCGGGCCGACGTACTTGGCCGACGGCCGCACGAGACGTCCGGTGCGCTTCTGCTCCAGGATGTGCGCGGCCCAGCCGGCGGTGCGGGCCGAGCTGAACATCGCCGGCATCATGTGCGGCGGAACCTGCGCGAAGTCCAGGATGACCGCGGCCCAGAACTCGACGTTGGTCTCGATCGGGTGATCCGGGCGCCGCTCGCGCAGCTCCTTCAGCGCGGCCTGCTCCAGCGCGGCGGCCGCCTCGTAGCGGGTCGCGCCCAGCTCCTGGCAGGTCCGGCGCAGCACGCGCGCCCGCGGGTCCTCGGCCCGGTAGACGCGGTGGCCGAAGCCCATCAGGCGTTCCTTGCGGTCGAGGATGCCCTTGACCAGGCCCGCGGGGTCGCCGGTGCGCTCGACCTCTTCGATCATCGGCAGCACGCGCGCCGGGGCGCCGCCGTGCAGCGGGCCCGACATGGCGCCGATGGCGCCCGACATGGCCGCCGCCACGTCCGCGCCGGTGGAGGCGATGACGCGGGCGGTGAAGGTCGAGGCGTTGAGGCCGTGCTCGGCGGCCGACACCCAGTAGGCGTCCAGCGCCTTGACGTGCGCCGGGTCCGGCTCGCCACGCCAGCGGATCAGGAACCGCTCGGTGATCGAGTGGGCCTCGTCGACGCGGGCCTGCGGCACCGCGGGCTGGCCGATGCCCCGCGCCGACTGGGCGACGTAGGACAGTGCCATCACCGAGGCGCGGGCCAGCTGCTCGCGGGCCTCTTCGTCGGTGATGTCGAGCAGCGGGCGGTAGCCCCAGATCGGGGCGAGCATGGCCAGCGCGGCCTGGACGTCGACCCGGACGTCACCAGTGTGCACCGGCAGCGGGAACGGCTCGGCGGGCGGCAGGCCGTGGCCGAACCGGCCGTCCACGAGGAGGCCCCAGACGTCACCGAAGGTCACCTTGCCGGCGAGGTCCTCGATGTCGACGCCGCGGTAGCGCAGGGCCCCGCCGTCCCGGTCGGGTTCGGCGATTTCGGTGTGGAAGGCGACGACGCCCTCCAGGCCCGGTCGGAAGCCGTCGTCGGGTTGGCCGGACGGCTGTGGCTTGCTGATCGTGGAGGTAGTCACTGTTTCGCGGAACCTTTCGGTGCGCTTTTCCCCGGCTGGTTGGTGCTGGTCGCGCGGTTGGGTCAGAGCGCACTGAACGCGCGCCACATCGCACGGATGGATAGACCTTGCTCTCTTGACCGGCGGCTGGCAATCGAAAGATACGGTGGTTTCGGTCACGATTACGAGAACGATTCAGTCACTCCAGCCGCCAGGCAGGAGAATTTTCACCACTCAGTGTGACGAAGTCCAGGTAAATCCTGTGTTTCCGAACCCGGCGCCCCCGTGTTTCGGGTGATAGACCTACCGCATGCACCTCAGCCCGCAGGAGCGCGACAAGCTGCTCATCCACGTGGCGGCCGACGTCGCGCGGAAGCGGCTGGACCGTGGCGTCCGGCTCAACTACCCCGAGGCGGTCGCGCTCATCACCGACCACGTCCTCGAAGGCGCCCGCGACGGCCGCACGGTCAGTGAGCTGGTGGCGAGCGGCCGGACCGTGCTCTCCCGGGCGCAGGTGCTGGACGGCGTGCCCGAGATGGTCGACTCCGTGCAGGTCGAGGCCACCTTCCCGGACGGCACGAAGCTCGTCACCGTGCACGACCCGATCGTGTGAGGAGCAGCGGCATGCACCCTGGCGAGATCATTCCCGGCGAGGAGCCGGTCGAGCTGAACCCCGGCCGCGCGCGCGTCCGGCTGCTGGTCCGCAACCTCGGCGACCGCCCGGTGCAGGTCGGCTCGCACTACCACTTCGCGGCCGTGAACCCGGGCCTCGAATTCGACCGGGACGCCGCCCGCGGCCACCGGCTCGACGTCCCGGCGGGGACGTCGGTGCGGTTCGAGCCGGGCGTCGAACGGGAAGTCGACCTCGTTCCGCTCGCCGGCGCTCGCCGCGTGCCGGGGCTGCGCTCCGAGTTTTCGGGAGAGTTCTGAAATGCCGCAGATCGACCGCGAGCGCTACGCCGAGCTATTCGGCCCGACCACCGGCGACCGGATCCGGCTCGCCGACACCGACCTGCTGATCGAGGTCACCGAAGACCGCTCGATGGGCCCCGGCGGCTCCGGCGACGAGGTGCTCTTCGGCGGTGGCAAGGTCATCCGCGAGTCCATGGGCCAGGGCACGGCGACCCGGGCCGAAGGCGCGCCGGACCTGATCATCACCGGCGCGGTGATCCTCGACCACTGGGGCATCGTCAAGGCCGACGTCGGCGTGCGCGACGGCCGGATCGTCGGCATCGGCAAGGCCGGCAACCCGGACACGATGGACGGCGTCGACCCGGCCCTGGTCATCGGGCCGTCCACCGAGGTGCTGTCCGGCAACGGCAAGATCCTCACCGCCGGTGGCATCGACTGCCACGTCCACTTCATCTGCCCGCAGCTCGTCGACACGGCACTGGCCGCCGGGCTGACCACTTTGGTCGGTGGCGGCACCGGCCCCAACGAGGGCACGAAGGCCACCACCGTCACACCCGGCGCGTGGAACCTCGGCCGGATGCTGTCCGCCATGGACGGTTACCCGATCAACGTCCTGTTGCTGGGCAAGGGGAACACCGTCCGGCACGAGGCACTGCGCGAGCAGCTGGCCGCGGGCGCCGGCGGCTTCAAGCTCCACGAGGACTGGGGTACGACGCCGGCCGCGATCGACGCCTGCCTGACCGTGGCCGACGAAGCCGGCGTCCAGGTGGCGATCCACACCGACACGCTGAACGAGGCCGGGTTCCTGGAGTCCACTGTGGATGCCATCGGCGGGCGCTCGATCAACGCGTACCACACCGAGGGTGCCGGCGGCGGCCACGCGCCGGACATCATCCAGGTCGTCTCGCTGCCGAACGTGCTGCCGTCGTCGACCAACCCGACCCGCCCGCACACCGCCAACACCCTCGACGAGCACCTCGACATGCTGGTGGTCTGCCACCACCTCAACCCGTCGGTGCCCGAGGACCTCGCCTTCGCCGAGAGCCGGATCCGGCCGACCACGATCGCCGCCGAGGACGTGCTGCACGACATGGGCGCGATCTCGATGATGAGCTCCGACTCGCAGGCGATGGGCCGGATCGGCGAGGTCATCATCCGAACCTGGCAGACCGCGCACGTGATGAAGCGCCGCCGCGGCGCGCTGCCCGGCGACGGCGCGGCCGACAACCTGCGCGCGCGTCGCTATGTCGCCAAGTACACGATCAACCCGGCCATCGCGCACGGCATGGAGACCGAGATCGGCTCGGTCGAGGTCGGCAAGCTCGCCGACCTCGTGCTGTGGGAGCCGAAGTTCTTCGGCGTCCGCCCGCACGTGGTGCTGAAGGGCGGCTTCCCGGCGTGGGCGGCGATGGGCGACGCGAACGCGTCCATCCCGACACCGCAGCCGGTGCTGGCTCGTCCCATGTTCGGGGCGAACATCGGGGCCGCGCTGAGCCTGCACTTCGTCGCTCCGTCCGCTTTGGACAGTGGCCTGCGCGAGACGTTCGGCATCACGCGCCCGCTGGTTGCCGTGTCGAACATGCGCGCGCGGACGAAGGCGGACATGGTGCTCAACGACACGACGCCGGACGTCCGGGTCGAACCGGACAGCTTCGCGGTGCACGTCGACGGCGAGCTGATCGAACCGCAGCCGGTGACGGAACTGCCGATGGCGCAGAGGTACTTCCTCTTCTGATGGACCTCTCGGCGCTGATCCTCGCAGACTCCCGTTTTCCCGGCGGCGGGCACGTCCACAGTGGCGGGCTGGAAGAGGTCGTCGCGCGGAAACTGGTGACCTCGGTGCGCGACCTCCCGGGATTCCTTTCCGGACGGTTGCGGACGGCCGGTTTCCTGGCGGCGGTTTTCGCGGCTGCCGCAGCGCATGCTGCCGCGCGATCCGTCGCCGGTGGACATTGGACTCGCTTGGATCTCGAACTCGATGCGCGCACTCCCTCGCTCGCCCAGCGTGCGGCCTCGCGGGCACAGGGCCGCGGCACCGCGCGGGCCGGGCGGATCGCTTGGCCTTCACCGGTCTTGGAAGGGCTGCTTGCCGAGACTCCGCGGCCGCACCACCCGATCGTGCTGGGTGCGCTGGTCGGCGTCGCGGGCGGCTCGCCGTACGACGCGGCGATGGCGGCCGCGTACCTGTCGGTGAGCGGTCCGGCGAGTGCCGCGGTGCGGCTGCTGGGGCTGGATCCCTTCGCCGTGAACGCCGTGGTCGCGCGGCTCGATCTCGCTTCTGTTTGTGCGGCCGCGGCCGCCGTGGCGGGCGACGATCCGGCGATGTTGCCGTCGCCGGGGTCGCCCGCGTTGGATCTGTTCGCCGAGGCCCACGCCCGGCACCACCAGGAAGAGGTGCGTCTCTTTGCCAGCTGAAGGCCACGGCCACGGTCACTTCCACGAGGTCAACTTCGACCCGACGGCTGCCGAACCCGACCACTACGACGCGGCGCCGACGGCCGGCCGCGCGTACCGGATCGGCATCGGCGGCCCGGTCGGCTCCGGCAAGACGGCGCTCACCGCGGCGCTCTGCCGCGCGCTCGGCGACGAGATCCGGCTCGCCGTGGTCACGAACGACATCTACACGACCGAAGACGCGGACTTCCTGCGTCGCGCGGGCGTGCTGGACCCGGAACGGATCGAGGCGGTGCAGACGGGCGCGTGCCCGCACACGGCGATCCGCGACGACATCACGGCCAACCTCGACGCGGTCGAGCGGCTGGAGGAGAAGTTCCCGGGCCTCGACCTGGTGATCATCGAGAGCGGCGGCGACAACCTGACGGCGGTGTTCAGCCGCGGCCTGGCGGACAGCCAGATCTTCGTCGTCGACGTCGCGGGCGGTGACAAGGTGCCGCGCAAGGGCGGCCCCGGCGTCACGACCGCGGACCTGCTGGTGATCAACAAGATCGACATCGCCCACCTGGTCGGCGCGGACATGGACGTGATGACGTCGGACGCGCACCGGATGCGGGGGTCGCTGCCGGTGATCACCCAGTCCCTCGTGGACACTCCGGACGCCCCGGCGGTCGCCGACTGGGTCCGTTCGCTGCTGTGAAGGCCCATGCCCGGCTGACGGCGTGCTTCGACGGTTCGCGCACGGTGCTGCGGGAGCTGCGCTCGATGGCGCCGTTGACGTTGTTCCCGCGCCGGCGTCCGGGTGCGACGGCCGTGGTCCACCTGGTCAACTCGGCGACGTCTCCGCTGGGCGGGGACGACCTGCTGTTGTCCGTCCACGTCGGGCCCGGTGCCTCTCTCCGGTTGTCGGGGGTGGCGGCCACGTTGGCCCTGCCGGGCCTGCACGGCGAGCCGTCTTTGTCCACTGTGGATGTCGTGGTGGCGGAGGGCGGGTCGCTGGAATTCCTGCCGGAGCCGACGGTGGTCACCGCGCGGGCCCGGCACCACGCGGTCTTCCGGGCTTCGCTGGCGTCGGATGCCTACCTGCACACTCGGGAGGTGCTGGTGCTGGGGCGGGCCGGGGAAAGCCCGGGTTCGCTGGTGACCACTTTGGACGTGGTCCGAGCCGGGACCCCGGTGCTTCGGCAGACGCTTTCGGTGGGGGACGCGGGCTTGGACGGGAGCTTGGCCGTGCTGGCAGGCCGCCGGGTGCTGGCCACGGACCTGGAGGTCGGCGGCCCGGAACTCCCGGCGGCCTCGGGCGAGTGGTGGTCCCGCAGCCCCCTCGCTGCGGGCGGTACCCTCACCACTTCCCTCGCCCCGGACGCGGTCACCGCGTTGCGGCCGTTCTGAGCAGCCCCCGTTTTCCGCGCTACCGGTGGCCACCGACGGTTTCGCTCGGCGAACTTTCGGGTGGCCGGGATTCAGCGGGTTTGGCCGCAAGCCAACTTCCACGTCGCGTCGCCGTATGCCTTGGCGGCCTCGTCAGGGTTCTTGCCGGGGGCGGGCATCGCCACCTCGGAAGCCTGCGCCGGGTCCAGTGCAGTGCGGGCGAACCCGGAGATCGCCAGCGCCGAACCGGTGGCGCAGAAGTTCTTCGCCGACTCGAACATCTCGTCGTACGTGTGCGGCGCGTTCGGCGTGAACCCGGCCGATTTCACCGCGGCCGTCCACTCCGCCTTCGGGTCGGGCGGTGCGTCGGTGCCGCAACCGGCGAGTGCGATCGCGGAAAGCACAGCGAGAGCGGGCCGGCCCGGGCGGCGCATCGGGAGTCCTCTCGGTGGTTGATCGACACCAAGAGGTCGGCGTCGCACGCCTGCTCGTTACGGTTCGCCCGTGCCGGCCGGACAACCCGCGCCGCTCGCCGGGGGAGGACCCCTGCGCCCGTCCCCGGCGAGCGGAACCTTCAGAACTTCGTGCCCAGCCAGGTCATCGCCACCGGGCCGCCGATCGACACGCCCCCGATGTGCTCCAGCAGCGGGAACTCCTGCCACGTCACCTTCGCGCCCAGGGCCTGCCAGCGGTCGCGCAACCCCGTTCCGACGCTGAACGGGATCAGCTCGTCCAGCGTCCCGTGGTACAGGTACACCGGCGGCTTCGGCGCCGTCGTGCCCAGGTAGTTCTCCGCCAGGCGGGCCTGCCAGCGCGGGTCGTGGATCGGGTCCGGCACCGTCACGAAGTCCTGCAGGTGCGCGAACGGCGCCGCCGCGCCCAGTTCGATCGTGCACGCCTTCGAGACGCGCGCCACCGCCTCCCGGCCGCGGTCGTTCAGGATCGACGCGAACGGGACGTCCGGGTACGCCGCCGCGAAGCCCGTTGCCGCGCCCAGCACCAAGCCGAACGCCGCGCCGCCGTCGTTGGAGGCGAACACCGCGTTCAGGTCCGCCGGGACCCCGCCGGCCGCCACCCCGACCACGTTCAGCGAAGGCGCGTACGTCGCCTGCAGTTCGGCGGCCCACGCCGCGGCCTGGCCGCCCTGCGAGTAGCCGAACACGCCCACCGGGCCGGACGGGGACAGCCCCGCACCGGTCACCCGGGACGCGGCACGTGCCGCGTCGAGCACCGCGCGGCCTTCGGACTGCCCGACCGCGTACGTGTGCGTTCCCGGCGTGCCGAGGCCTTCGTAGTCGGTGACCACGACGGCCCAGCCCTGGGTCAACGCCTGCGCCAGCAGCGCGCTCTCGTTCTCGATGCCGTGGGCCAGGAGGTTCGAGGGCGCGCACTGGTCGCCGAGGCCGTGCGTGCCCACCGCGTACGTGATCAGCGGCCGCGGGCCGCCGCGCAACCACGGTGTCGGCGGCACCAGCAGCGTTCCGGAGACGGCGTTCGGCTCGCCGGTCGCCGACGTCGAGCGGTACAGGAGGTGCCAGGCCCTGACCGGAGCTGGGAAGGGACCGACGAACACCGTCGTCGGCTGCTGTTCCAGGAGAACACCCGGATCCGCGTGCGCGGAGGGGGCGGCTGTCACGAAAAGGAGCGCGACGGCGACCAGTAACCGACGAAGCATCGTTGCCTCCGGCTGGTTGAAATGAGCAGAGTGGTAATCGAGGTTTTCACAATTTAGCCAGGCCGGTAGGATCCGGCAATCCCTCAGAAGGAGGAGACCACCGTTGGCTCGCACGTACGGCGGCGTAGCTCCCGAACAACGTCGCGCCGACCGCCGCGAGCGGCTGCTCACGGCCGGGCTCGAGCTGTTCACGACCACCGGCTTCCGGCAGACGAAGATCACCGAGGTGTGCGCCCGCGCCGGGGTGTCGACGCGGAACTTCTACGAGGAGTTCACCGGCAAGGAGGACGTGCTGCGCACCCTCCACGACCGGATCAACAGCCTCGCGCTGGAGCACGTCACCGCCGCGCTCGACAAGGTCGCCGAAGCCGACGCGATGACCCGCATCGCCACGCTGCTCGACGTCTTCATCGACACGGTCACCGTCGACCCCCGGCTCCCGCGGCTCAACTACGTCGAAGCCGTCGGCGTCAGCGCGGAGCTGGAGGAGCAGCACCAGGTGTGGGTCGACCGCTGGGCGACCTTCATCGAAACGGAGGCGCGACGCGCGGCCGAGCGCGGCGCCGCCCCCGACCGCGACTACCGGCTGACGGCGATCGCCCTGGTCGGCGCGGCCACCGGGCTGCTGCGCGAGTGGCAGGCGCACGAGCCGCCGCTGCCGGTGGAGGACGTCGGCGCGGAGCTGCGCGCGCTGATGCTGGCGGCCATCATGCGGCCCGGAAAAATCTTGGAAATCCCCGGCAACCCCGGCGGGCCCTCCGGCGTGGAACAGTCGAGCCGGGCGGGGGAGCAGGGGGGAGCCCGGCGAACGTGAAGGCCCTTTCCCGGCTGCGGACGCCGGGAAAGGGCCTTCATGGACTTTACGGGGTCCGGACGGCCGGCAGGCCGAGCGAGACCGGGCCGGTCGTCTGGCACACGTCGTGGCAGGTGTTGTCGAGCGTGCAGCACAGCGAGCAGATCGGGCCGTCCTGCTTCGCGCAGTCGGCGACGTCCGGCAGCTCGTACGGGTCGCCGCAGACCGAGCAGTCGTGCGTTGCCCTCAGGTCGACGTCGGTGTCCGGCCCGGCGACCGTGTTCGGCCGCGCCAGGTAGTACTTCCCCTTCGTGGCGACGGCCAGCGTCGGCACCAGGACGATGGCGATGACCAGCGCGAGCAGCGGGCTGAACGCGGCCAGGAACTGCCCGAACGCGCCGAAGTAGGCCGCGATCGACACCGCCGACGCGACCATCATCGAGCCGAACCCGACCGGGTTGATCTTGTGCAGGTAGGCCCGCTTGAACTCGATGTACCGCGGGGAGAGGCCCAGCGGCTTGGCGATCACCAGGTCGGCGCAGACGGCGCCGATCCACGCGATGGCCACGTTCGAGTAGAAGCCGAGGATCTTGTTCAGGAAGCCGAAGGCGCCGAACTCCATCAGCGCGAGCGCGATCCCGCAGTTGACCAGCACGTACCAGACCCGGCCGGGGTGCTTGTGCAGCACGCGGGAGAAGAAGTTCGCGAACGACAGCGAGCCGGAGTAGGCGTTGGTGGTGTTGATCTTGATCTGCGAGACCACGACGAACAGCGCGGCGAACGTCAGCGCCACCGGCCCGAGCGCGGGTTTCACCGCTTCGAGGTACGGCGCGATCGGCTCCAGCGCGTGCGACTTCCCGACGACGCCCAGCGCGAGGAAGGCCAGCAGCGCGCCGCCGATCTGCTTCGCGGCGCCGAGGATCACCCAGCCGGGGCCGGCGGCGAGCACCGCGGCCCACCACGACCGCTTGTTCTCCGCCGTCTTCTCGGGCATGAACCGCAGGTAGTCGGCCTGCTCGCCGATCTGCCCGATCAGCGACAGCGCGACACCCATGCCGAAGCCGAACCCGATCGCGGAGAACCCGGCGCCGGCCCCCTCGGTACCCCCGAAGTGGGTGAACTCGGCGAACTTGCCGGGCTCCCGGACCAGCACGACGACGAACGGCAGCACCAGGCCGGCGATCCACAGCGGCTGCGTCCAGGTCTGCATCTTCGCGACCGCGCCCATGCCGTAGAGCGCGAAGGGCAGCACGATGAGCGTCGCCAGGAGGTAGCCGATGGGCAGTGGGATGCCGAGGGCGAGCTCGAAGGCCTGGCCCATGATCGAGCCTTCGAGCGAGAAGAAGATGACGGTGAAGCTCGCGTACACGAGCGACGTCAGCGTCGACCCGAAGTAGCCGAAGCCCGCTCCGCGGGTCAGCAGGTCCATGTCCACTCCGGACTTCGCGCAGGCGGCCGCGATGGGCACGCCGGTCACGAAGATGACGACGGCCGCGGCGAGGATCGCCAGCACGCCGGAGGTGAAGCCGTAGGAGAGGACGATGCTGGCGCCGATGGCGAAGTCGGCGAGGTAGGCGATGCCGCCCAGTGCCGTCGTCGCGACCACGAACGGGGACCATTTCCGGAACGAGTGGGCGGCGAAGCGGAGGGAGTAGTCCTCGCGGTTTTCGTTCGCCGCGAGCGGGGCGTACCGGCGTTTCGGCGGAGCGGTTTCTTCGGCGTTGGACAGGGTCTCGGTCATGCCTGCCTCCGGGGTGGTGGGGAACGGGCCGAAGGTAGGTCTTTCCTGTATCGATCCTGGTCCGGTGGGTAACGCGGGAGTTACGGCTTGTTGTCCAGCGGTTACGGCCCGGGGTGGCAGGTGTCACCGTTCTGTGGGTTCCGCTGTCGCTCGTGAGGCCTTAACGTGCGCAGGAGCCGAAGTGACAGCTGCCCCGACCGGGTACGGAGGTTTGGCGATGATGCCGGAGATCGAGGACCAGGTGGAAGACGCCGTAGTGCGCCTGCCGGGAATGCGCGTCGCCTACGACGGCGCGGCGTTCGACGAATCCGCGCTGGCGGCCACCTGGACCGACCAGTTGCAAGGCTGGTTGAACCAGGCCGTCGCCGCCGGCATAGCCGAACCGAACGCGATGGTCCTGGCCACGGCGGACGCCGAGGGCCGCCCGTCGTCCCGGACGGTGCTCTGCAAGGGCCTCGACGACCGCGGCGTGGTGTTCTACACGAACTACACGTCCTCGAAGAGCCACGACCTGACGGCGACCCGGTACGCGTCGGTGACGTTTCCCTGGTACGCGCTCCACCGCCAGGTCCACGTCCGCGGCGAGGTCGAGAAGGTCGGCGTCAAGGAGACGGCGGAGTACTGGGCCAAGCGCCCCCGCGGTTCGCAGCTGGGGGCGTGGGCGTCCCCGCAGTCCCGGGTGGTCGACGGCCGCCGGGCGCTGGACAACGCACTGCACGGGATCGAGCGGCGCTTCGCCGACGTCGAGCGGATCCCGGCGCCGCCGCACTGGGGTGGCTGGCGGATCCGCCCGGACCTGGTGGAGTTCTGGCAGGGCCGGGAGGACCGCATGCACGACCGGCTGCGGTACGTGCGCAACGACGACGGCTGGCACATCGAGCGCGTCGCACCCTGAGTTCCGAGCGCGCATGCGCTGAAGGGCACCTTCCTCCCGTCAGATGCGAGGAAGGTGCCCTTCAGTCCGCTCTGGGCGAGGTAAATCACGCGACGCCAGATAGTTAGCCCCGCTAAGCTGATGTGTCGTGACTGGTGAACCGGGGACCTTGCCGCCCCGCTCGGGCATCCGCAGGGTCCTCGGCCGCATCGTCGTCGACACGCGGCCGCTCAAGATCCCGGCCTTCCGGCGGCTCTGGCTGTCCACTGTGGTCACCGCCGTCGGCTCCCAGCTGACCGCCGTCGCCGTGCCCAAGCAGGTCTTCGACCTCACCGGGTCCTCCGCCTACGTCGGCCTCACCGGGCTCGTCGCCCTCCTGCCGCTGCTGGTCTTCGGGCTCTGGGGCGGCGCCGTCGCCGATGCCGTCGATCGGCGGAAGCTGCTCTTCGTCACCAACGTCGGCGTCGCGATCACCTCCGCGCTGCTCTGGCTGCAGGCCTTCGCGAACTTCGGTTCCGTGTGGCTCGTTCTCGGCCTGCTCGCCGTCAACCAGGCCTTCTTCGCGATCAACATGCCCACCCGCGGTGCCGTCGTCGCGCGGCTCGTGCCCGCCGAACTACTGCCGTCGGCGAACGCGCTCAACTCCACCATGTTCACCTTCGGCGCCGTCTTCGGGCCGCTGCTCGCCGGGGTGCTGATCCCCGTCCTCGGCCTCTCCACCCTCTACCTCATCGACGTCGTCGCCCTGACGATCACGCTCTTCGCCGTCTGGCGGCTGCCGTCGATCCCGCCGCTCAACGGCCCCTCGCGCCGCGCCGGGATCCGGGACGTCGTCGACGGCTTCAAGTACCTCGCCGGGCAGAAGATCCTGCTGGCTTCCTTCGTCGCCGACATCATCGCCATGGTCTTCGGCATGCCGCGCGCGCTGATCCCGGAGATGGCCGAACGCACCTTCGGCGACCCGCCCGGCGGCGGACCCGCCCTCGGCTGGCTCTACGCCGCCCTGCCGCTGGGCGCGATGCTGATCGGGCTGTTCTCCGGCTGGCTGACGCGCATCCACCGCCAGGGCGTGGCGGTCGTCGTGTCGATCTGCGCGTGGGGCGCCGCGGTGGCCGGCTTCGGGCTCGCGCACTCGCTCTGGCTCGCCGTCGTCTTCATGGCGCTGGCCGGTGCCGCGGACATGGTCAGCGCCGTCTACCGGATGGCGATCCTGCAGGTCGCGACCACCGACGAGATGCGCGGCCGGCTCCAGGGCGTCTTCACGGTCGTCGTCGCCGGCGGCCCGCGGATCGCCGACCTCACCCACGGCTGGGGCGCCGCCGCGTTCGGGACGACGGCCGCGGCGACCGGCGGCGGCCTGCTCGTCATCGTGCTGGTGTGCGCGTCGATGTTCGTGCTCCCGGCCTTCTGGCGATACCGGGCGCCGACGGCCTAGGTAGGGTGCGGGCATGCGTACCCTTGTTGTCGCTTTTGTCGCTTTCGCTGCGTTGACCGCCTGCTCCTCCGGGGACGAGCCGTCGAAGGCCCCTTCGTCGTCCGCGCCCCCGAAGCCGGCGCCGGGCACAAAGGCCGCCGCCGCGTCGCTCGACCCGTGCAAGCTGCTCCCCGCGGAGGCCGTCTCGAAGGCGCTGTTCCTCGACAACCTCAAGGCGGTGCCGGGCCCGGTCCAGGACAACGCGGCCAACGGCGGCAAGGCACGCAGCTGCGAGTACCAGCACGACGGCAAGGCCGCCGGCGCGCTCGCGGTGACCCGCTACGAGGGCAAGCAGGGCAAGCCCACCGAACTGGTCGCGTCGATCAAGAAGGCGAAGCCGGGCGCCCAGGACGTCCCGGGCTTCCCGGGCGGCGCCGTCTACTACGTCGACGGCCAGAAGACGGCGACCCTCGCCGCCGCCGAGCTGGTCGCGGGCACTCCGGTGCTGGTCAACTACACCGGCCCGGCGAAGATGACGCCGGAGCAGCTCGCCCCGCTCGTCAAGCAGGCCCTCACCGCCGGCTGATCAGGCCCACCCGACGAGCTGCCGCTCCGACACCGTCCCCGTGGGCGGCAGCTGCGGGAGGGCGGGCCGCGCGACCGCGCCCGGCGTGACCGGCGAGGAGAACCACTCGCCCTGGTAGGTCTGGTAGAGCGCGGTGGCCCGGTCCGGCGAGGCGGCCACCTTCCCGATCATCGGCTCGGACTTCTCCACGAGCTTGGTCACCCGGGGCGTTCCGCCGTCGAGCGTCAGGCTCATCAGCACGCCGTGCTCGTCGGTTCCGGTGACGGCGGACATCAGCGTCGTCGTGGCGTCGAGCGCGGTGACGAATTGGTAGGTGGCTCCGGGTTCTTCGTAGTAGGCGTACGCGATGGCGCCCGACGAGTCGGCCAGATAAGCCAGCCGGTCGCCGGCGTGCCGGACGTCCCGCCAGGTCAGCACCTCGCCCCGCGATCCGATCCACCAGTCCTCGACGTGCTGGTCGGAGCTCTTGTCCGGCACGATGGCGGCCTCCAGCACCGGCCGGCCGAGCTGCCGGTAGTCGACGGAGTACACCGCCTTGCCGTCGTCGAAGTACAGCTTCGACCCGACGGGGCTGAACCGCGGGTTCCGGAACCGCGACGCCTTCTCGCTCATCGACCGCTCCGGTGCCGGCACGGTGCCCGTGCGTTCGTACCTCCGGTCGGCGGCGTCGAGCTTGAAGACGTCGACGCCTTCGTCGGTCTCGAGCGTCGCGTACTGGCCGTCGGGCGAGACGAGATCCAGCTTGGTGGCCGGTCCGTCGAAGCGGTTCAGCGACGAGTCGTAGCCGGGCAAGGACAGGGTCGTCTTCGCCGCGCCGGAGACCGGATCGGCGAAGACGACGTCGTCGAAGCCGGTCTTCTCGGAACGCTGCAGCAGCACGACGCCGGAGAGGTCGAGCGCCGCCGCTTCCGGCACCGCGGCCTCGGCCGGACGCGGGCCCGGCTCGCTCCCGCACGCCGTCGTCAGCGCGGCCACCACCCCGATCACGGCCGCGCACCAGCGGATCTTCGCCACCATCGAACCTCCTGTCGTCGGACGCTCTGATGGCGCGGAAGATCATTCGGTTCCCGGAGTTTTACCGGCGCAGCGCGGCCAGCTCGACCGGACTGTGCGCCGAGAACACCGTGACCTCGTCCTGGTGGGTCCGCGCCAGCTCGTGCAGCCTCGCCAGGTTCTCCAGCCGTGGCCCGCGCAGCGTCTGGACCAGGACCTGGAACGCCGTCAGGCCCGGCGGGCAGTGGGGGGCCACCGGGTCCAGCTGGCCGTGGAAGAAGTACGCGTCGCCGGCGTGCAGGAGCCAGCCGTCGCCGGTGTCGACCGCCACGCCCGTGTGGCCGCGCGTGTGGCCGGTGAGCGGGACCAGCAGGATCTCCTCGGGCAGGCCCTTGAGCGAGCGGACCGCCTCGAAGCCGAACCACGGCTCGCCCGTCTCGGCGTAGGTGCTCCACAACGGGCGGTGCGCGAACTGGGCCGCCCGGTAGCGGTTCTTCTCCGCCGCGTTCGCCGGGGACGTCGCCGCGCGGTGCTCCTCGGAGCGGACGTGGACGACGGCGTTGGGGAAGTCGGCGAGCCCGCCCGCGTGGTCGACGTCGAGGTGGGTCATCACGATGTGGCGGACGTCGGCCGGGTCGAGGCCGAGGGCCTCGATCTGTGCGACCGCCGTCTCGGCGGCCTCGACCCGGGCGCCGACCATCGCCATGAACGGCCTGCCCAGCCACTCGCCCGGGCGGGCCACGCCTTCGCAGCCGAACCCGGTGTCGACCAGCACCAGGCTGTCGCCGGTCTCGATCAGCAGGCAGTGGGCGACCAGCTCCGCCCGCCGCAGCAGGCCGGGCTCCCCGTCGAGCAGCTTGCCACCCGCCGGGCGCATCGATCCGCAGTTCAGGTGGTGCACCTTCATACGCTGCTCCTGGTGCTCAGCCGGAGGAATTCGGTCTCGTCGTGCGCGGCGAAGACGCTCACCTCGTCGCCGTGCTCCTGAACAAGCTGGCGCAGGCGGCGGTGATTGTCCAGCCGGGCGCCCGCCACCGTCTCCACGCGGCCTTCGAACCACTTCAGCCCCGGCGGGCAGTGCGGTGCGGCCGGGTCGACCTGGCCGTGGAAGAAGTACGAGTCACCCGCGTTGAGCAGCCAGCCGTGGCCCGTGTCGACGGCGATCCCGGCGTGCCCGCGGGTGTGCCCGGACAGCGGGACCAGCAGGATGTCCTCCGGCAGCCCTTCGAGCGAGCGGACCGCGTCGAAGCCGAACCACGGCTCGCCGGTGTCCGCATAGGACGTCCACTGTGGACCATGGGCGAACTGGATCCGGCGGTACCGGCCGCGTTCGTCCGCGCGTGGATCGGTGAACGCCCGCAGCTCTTCGGCGTAGACGTGCACGCGTGCCCACGGGAAGTCGATGAGCCCGCCGGCGTGGTCGAGGTCGAGGTGGGTCAGCACGATGTCGCGGACGTCCGCCGGGTCGAAGCCGAGCGCGCGGATCTGCGCGATCGCCGTCTGCGCCGGGTCGGCGACCGGGTTGGACTGCCGGACGAACCCGGCGCCCAGCCAGGCGTTCCGGTCGACGGCGGCCGGCGTGCCCATGCCCGTCTCGACGAGCACGAGCCCGGTGCCGGTCTCGAGCAGCAGGCAGTGGCAGACCATGGTGGCGCGCCGGAACAGGCCCGGCCGGCCGTCGATCAGCTTGCCGCCCGGCGGCCGCAGGGTGCCGCAGTCGAGGTGGTGGACGCGCATCAGCCGAACTCCCGTTCGAGGGTGGTGTGCAGGTGGGTGGCGACGGCGCGCAGCGGCGCGAGGTCGCGGCGGGTGCGGGCCAGCAGCAGCGCGCCTTCGATCGTGGCGAGCACGACGGTGGCGAGCTCGTCGGCTCGGTCGGTGGAAAGTCCTTGTGTGGCAAGATATCCACTCAGGACACCGTGCCAGGACGCATAGCCGTCGGTGCAGGCTTCCCGGATGGGTTCGCTCGTCCCGGCGGCGTCGAGCGCGACTGTCGCGAGTGGGCAACCGCGCTGGAAGTCCGATTCGGTCAGGAAGCTCGCGAGCGCGCCGACCGCGCGATCCATCCCGGTCGCGGGGTCGGGGGCGTCGGCGAGAACGGCTTCGAGGAGCGCGCCGGTGCGTTCGCTCGACAGCCGGACGGCTTCGGCGGCGAGCTGCTCCTTCCCGCCGGGGAAGTGGAAGTACAGCGACCCCTTCGGCGCCCCGCCGGCCGTGGTCAGCTGGGTGAGGCCGGTGGCGTGGTAGCCCTGGGTCTGGAACAGGTCGGCGGCGGTGTCGAGCATCCGCTGCCGCGTGTCGGTGCGGCGAACCATGACGGAACCGTAGCGCAAACTATGACGACCGGTCTAGTGACTTCGCGGATCGGTAAGGTTTGCGCATGGGCAACCCGACCGGTCAGCAGTTCGAGATCACCCGCGGCAACGCGCGCGCCGTCGTCACCGAAATCGGTGCCGGCCTGCGTGCGTTCGAAGTCGGCGGAGTGCCGTACGTCGAGGAGTTCCCCGAGGACGCGAAGCCGCCGCTGGGCGCCGGGCAGGTGCTGCTGCCCTGGCCGAACCGGACCAGGGGCGGCCAGTGGACGTTCCAGGGAGAGACCCAGCAGCTCGAGGTCACCGAGGAGGCGCGCGGCAACGCCATCCACGGCCTGACCCGTCACCTCGAGTGGGAGCTGCTGGAGCACGCCGAGTCGTCGGTCACCCTGGCCGTCGACGTCGAGGTGCAGCCCGGCTGGCCGGTGCCCCTGCGCGCGACCGTGACGTACGAAGTGTCGCCGCGCGAGCTGACCATCACCCACGAGATCCGCAACGAAGGCGAGCAGCCGATCGGCGTCGGTGTCGGCACGCACCCGTACTTCCGGATCGGCGACGTCCCGACCGACGAGCTGACGTTGACGCTGCCCGCGAGCCGCGTCCGGCCGTCGTTGCCCGACGAGCAGATGCCGTACGCCGAAGAGCAGGACGTCGACGGCACCGAGTACGACTTCCGTGCCGGCCGCGTGCTGGCGGGCGTCAACCTGGACACGGCGTTCGGCGGCCTCGCGGCGGACGCCGACGGCCGGCACCACATCGTCCTGAGCCACGAGGGCCAGGAGCTCCTGGTCTGGACCGGCCCCGACTTCCACTGGGCGCAGGTGTTCACCCCGGACGACCTGATCGGCCGCGGCCGCGCGGTCGCGATCGAGCCGATGACCTGCCCGGCCGACGCGCTCAACACGGGCACCGACCTGATCGAGCTGGAGCCGTCGGCGTCGTGGTCGGGCAGCTGGGGCATCCGGGTCCGGTGACCCCGCTTCGCCTGGGTCCCGCCGACGCGGGCGAGGTGCTGACGCTGCAACGCGCCGCGTACGTCACCGAGGCGCGGGCGCACGGCGACCTGGACCTGCCGCCGTTGCTGGAGACGCTGGAGCAGACGCGCGTGGCGCTCGCGGGGTTGTCGTGGGGCGTGCGCGAGTCTGATCGCCTGGTGGCGTCGGTGCGGCTGACGGTGACGGGGTCGGTCGCGGTGATCGGCCGCCTGGTCGTCGCGCCGGACCGCCAGGGGGCCGGGCTGGGCGGCGGGTTGCTGCGGTTCGCGGAGTCGGCGGCGCCGCCGGAGGTGACGCTGTTCCGGCTCTTCACCGGCTCGAAGAGCGTGGGGCCGCTGCACCTGTACGCCAAGCACGGGTACCGGGAGACGCACCGGACGCCGGAGAACAACCACGAACTGGTGCACTTGGAGAAGGCCCGCGTGCACGCGCCCGGGTGAGTTCGTTAGCGTGGCGAACTATGGCGAAGGCAATTGTCGGGGGCTATGTCGTCCCCATCGACGGTGATCCCATCGAGGGCGGCACGGTCCTGATCGACGGCGGCAGGATCGTCGCGGTCGGTACCGAGGCCGACGTCGACATCCCGGAGGACGCCGAACTGGTCGACGCGGCCGGCACCTGGGTGCTGCCCGGCTTCATCGACGCCCACGCCCACCTCGGCGTGCACGAGGACGGCGAAGGCTGGGCGGGCAACGACACCAACGAGATGACCGACCCGAACGGCGCCCGCTTCCGCGCCGTCGACGGCATCGACCCCTACGAGCCCGGCTTCGACGACGCGCTCTCGGGCGGCGTCACGAGCGTCGTCATCAAGCCCGGCTCCGGCAACCCGATCGGTGGGCAGACGATCGGCGTCAAGACCTGGGGCCGCAGCATCCTGGACATGACGTTCGCCGAGCACGTCAGCGTGAAGAGCGCGCTCGGCGAAAACCCGAAGCGCGTGTACGGCGACAAGAAGCAGACCCCGTCGACGCGGCTGGGTGTCGCGGCGATCCTGCGTGAGGCGTTCACCAAGGCCCGCAACTACCAGGCGAAGCGCGCGCACGCGGAGTCCGAAGGCAAGCCGCACGAGGTGGACCTGACGCTGGAAACGCTCTCGAAGGTCCTCGACGGCGAGCTGTACTGGGACCAGCACGTCCACCGCGCGGACGACATCGTGACGGCGATCCGGCTGGCCGACGAGTTCGGCTACAAGCTGGTGATCAACCACGGCACCGAGGGCCACCTGATCGCGGACCTGCTGGCTTCGCGCGAGGTGCCGGTGATCCTGGGCCCGCTGTTCACGACGAAGTCCAAGGTGGAGCTGCGCAACCGCACGCTGCGCTCGGCGGGCATCCTCGCCCGCGCCGGCGTGAAGATCGCGATCACGACGGACCACCCGGTGATCCCGATCAACTTCCTGGTGTACCAGGCGGCCCTCGCGGTGAAGGACGGCCTCGACCCGGCGACGGCGCTGCGGTCGCTGACCGTGAACCCGGCGTCGATGCTGGGCCTCGACGAGCAGATCGGCTCGCTCAAGCCGGGCTTGGACGCCGACGTGGTGCTGTGGTCGGGCGACCCGCTCGACGTGATGAACCGCGCCCTGCGCGTGTTCGTCCGCGGCGACGAGGTGTACCACTTCGACGAGTCGCTGGGCGAGGGCGTGTCGAAGGACCGCCGGTACCGGGAGGCTCGCTGAGTTTCGGGTGGCACGCCGGTGACCGGGCGGTTCCGGCGTGCTGCCCGATCAGTCGAGGAGGGTGGTCAGGTCCAGCTTGACGGGGAACGGGACGTCGGTGGTGAAGGTGCCGGTCAACGAGTGTCGCGTACTCCTCGATCGTCAGCAGCCGCACCGGAACTACCGGCATCGCGCCTCCCCTCCCGACGACCGATCATCCGGCCGTGCGGCAACGTTATCTGTGCCGCGTGTGTGACATCTTTGCCTCGAACCGGCGAACTCTGCGCCTGATCAAGGGAGCAAACCCCCCAGGTCCAGCTTCACCGGGAAGGGAACGTCGGCGACAAAGGTCCCGCTCACCGCCGGCGCGTCGACGTAGCCCGACCCACCGGCCCGGCACGCGACCAGCGAGACCGGCCCGGCCAGATCGACGATCCAGTAGTGCGGGATCCCCGCGTCGGCGTACTCGTCGCGCTTCACCCGGTAGTCCGTGCGCTTCGAGCCCAGCGACACCACCTCGGCCACCAGGACCACGTCCTTCGCGCAGAGCATCCGCTCCCCGCGGTCGAGCGCCGCCCGGCCGACGACCATCAGGTCCGGCCTCCGTGCGAAGCCGGGTTCGCCGTCGGGGGCCAGGCGCAGGTCCAGTTCGTTGCGCACGACGAAGGCGAACCCGCGCGGCAGCTGGCGTTCGAGCTGGGCGGCCAGCAGGCACACCGCCACGTCGTGCCGGCGGCCCGCGCCGGGTGAGGTCACCAGGCGGCCCTCCACCAGCTCCGTGAAACCGGTTCCGTCGAGGGCCGCGTACTCGTCGACAGTCAGCAGATGACCGGGCATGCGGAAAACGCTAGCCGTCCCCGATCGGTGACACCGGTCGCTGGATCGGGCTACGCGTTCTTCAGCTCCCGCGCGATGACGACCCGCTGGATCTGGTTCGTTCCTTCGAAGATCTGCGGCACCTTCGCCTCCCGCATGTACCGCTCCACCGGGAAGTCCCGCGTGTACCCGGCCCCGCCGAGGACCTGGACGGCGTCCGTCGTCACCTTCATCGCGCCGTCGGTCGCCACCAGCTTGGCGATCGAGGCCTGGCGCTTGAACGGCAGCCCGCGGTCGCGGCGGCGGGCCGCGTCCAGGTACAGCGCGCGGGACGCCTCCACCGTCGCCGCCATGTCCGCCAGCAGGAACTCGACGCCCTGGAAGTCGATGATCGGACGGCCGAACTGGGAGCGGCCCTTCGCGTACGCCACCGCTTCGTCCAGCGCCGCCTGGGCCAGGCCCACCGCGCACGCCGCGATCCCCAGCCGTCCCGAACTCAGCGACGACAGCGCGATGCGGAGGCCGGCGCCCGGCGTGCCCAAGAGCCGCGAAGAAGGCACCCGCGCGCCGTCGAAGATCATCTGGGCCGTCGGCGAGCCGGTCAGGCCCATCTTCCGCTCGCGCGGTGCGGCCGACAGGCCCTCGGTGGCGCCGTCGACCAGGAGGCAGGAAATCTCGTCCGAACCGGTGCGGACCATCGTCGTGTAGAAGTCCGCCACACCCGCGTGGGTGATCCATGCCTTGGTGCCGGTGACGACGTAGTCCGCGCCGTCGAGACGCGCGCGCGTCGACAGCGCCGCCGCGTCCGAGCCCGCCTGCGTCTCCGACAGCGCGTACGCGCCCAGGAGCGAGCCTTCGAGCATGTCCGGCAGCCACTGGTCGCGCTGCTCGTCGGTGCCGTACTCCGCCAGCGCGTAGCAGGACATCGTGTGCACCGACAGCCCGACGCCGACCGTCATCCACGCCGTCGCGATCTCCTCCAGGACCTGCAGGTAGACCTCGTACGGCACGGCTCCGCCGCCCCAGCGTTCCGCGTACGGCAGGCCCAGCAGGCCGGACTTGCCCAGCAGGCGGAACTGCTCGCGCGGGAACTGCTCCGCCTCCTCGGCCGCTGCCGCGCGCGGGGCGAGTTCGTCGCGCGCGATCTCCCGGGTCAGCGCGACCAGGGCCTCCGCGTCCGAGTCGGGCAGCAGGCGTTCGGCGGGCATCGTTGTCCTCCAAAGCGGTACTGAAAACAGTACTGTGGGTCTGTTCAGAGTACTGTACGACAGGCCTGGGGTGGCCGGAAGACGTAGGAGATAGTGAGCCGATGCGCCCCGAACCCCGACGACGGCCGACCGCTCGCCAGCAGGCGCTGCTCGGCGACCTCGAGGCGCTCTTCCTGGCCGAGGGCTTCGCCGTCTTCACGCTGGACGACCTCGCCGGCCGCCTGCGCTGCTCGAAGTCGACGCTCTACGCGCTCGCACCCAGCAAGGAGCAGCTCGCCGTCAAGGTCGTCACCCGGTTCTTCCGCGGCGCCGCGGAGCGGATCGAGGAGCGCATCGCCGGGATCGACGACGCCCGCAAGCTCATCGGCGAGTACCTGGCCGGCGTCGCCGAGCAGCTCAACCGGGCGTCCGCCGCCTTCATGCGGGACCTCGCCGAGTTCGGCCCGACCCGGGAGGCCTACCAGCTCAACAGCCGGTTCGCCGCGCAACGGCTCCGGCAGTTCATCGACGACGGCGTCGCCGAGGGCGTGTTCCGCGACGTCCACGCCCGGCTGGTGGCCGAGATGACCGGGCTGATCATCGAGGGCATCCAGACCGGCGTGCTCGCCCAGCGGACCGACGTGTCCGACGCCGACGCGTTCACCGCTTTGGGGGAACTGCTGCTCGGCGGCCTGAACAAATAGCGGACAGGAATTGTCAGACCGCGGTCAATTAAACTGCCGTCGTGATCGTCGTAGGCGGAGAAGCTCTGGTCGACCTGGTTCCCGGCGACCCCCTGGATTCCACTGTGGACGGTGGGCTGCGCGCGCTGCTGCCCCGGCTGGGTGGCGGCCCGTACAACGTCGCGCTGGCCGCCGGGCGCCTCGGGGTGCCGGCGGCGTTCTTCTCGCGCGTGTCCACCGACCGCTTCGGCGAAGCGATGATCGAGCGGCTGCACGCCTCCGCCGTCGACACCTCGCTGCTGCAGCGCGGCGACGAGCCGACGACGCTGGCCGTCGTGGCGCTCGACGCGAAGGGCGCCGCGCGCTACTCGTTCTACGTCGAGGGCACCGCCGACCGGCTCGTCGAGGACCCGGGCCCGCTCGCCGGGGATGTGACGGCGCTCTCACTCGGCACGCTCGGCATGGTCCTCGAGCCCGGCGCTTCGGCGTACGAGGCGATGCTGCGGCGCGAAGCGGCCCGCGGCGTGCTGACCGTGCTCGACCCCAACATCCGCGAAGCGCTCATCACCGACCCGGCCGCCTACCGGGCCCGGTTCGCGTCCTGGCTGCCGGACGTCCGGCTGCTGAAGATCTCCGACGACGATGCCGCGTGGCTCACCGAAGGCGCCGACCCGGTCGCCGCGGCGAAGACGTGGATCGAGTCCGGTGTGGACGCCGTGGTGCTCACCCGGGGCGCCGACGGGCTCTCGGTGATCACCGCCGCAGGTGAGCTGGCCCACGTGCCGTCGCGCAAGGTCGCCGTCGTGGACACCATCGGCGCGGGCGACACCGTGCACGGCGCGCTGCTGGCCTGGCTGCACACCCGCGAGGCCACCGACCTGGCGTCCCTCGACGCCGGCGCGTGGCGCGAGGCGCTGGAATTCGCGGCGAAAGCGGCGTCGATCACGGTGTCCCGCAGCGGCGCCGAGCCGCCCACCTCCGCCGACATGGCTTCCGCCGTGTGAACCTGGTCCCAAACAGGGCCTCCAGCGCAACGTCACCGCTGCGCGAAGGCGGGTTTCTCGACTAACGTTGAGGGGCATTCTTCATACCCCAGCGGGGCGGTGTGCAGCGAGGCGCCAGTGTTTCCTCGCGTGAACACGTGGCTACCTGTGGAACGTACAGGCGCCGCCGGCCCGTGCCCAACGTGAGAGGGACTTGCATGTCCGACGCGACGACTGCGGGGCAGTCCGGCGGAGAAACCGCGAAGCTGACCCTGCCGAGTGGCGAGCACGAGTTCAAGATCGTCCACCCGGTCGAGGGCGCGCCCGGGATCGAGCTGGGCAAGCTGCTGGCGCAGACGGGGTACATCACCTACGACCCGGGTTTCGTCAACACCGGTGCCGCGTCGTCCGCCATCGCCTACATCGACGGTGACGCCGGCATCCTCCGCTACCGCGGGTACCCGATCGAGCAGCTGGCCGAGAAGTCGACCTTCGTCGAGGTCTCCTACCTGCTGATCTACGGCGAGCTGCCGACCGAGACCCAGCTGGCCGACTTCACCGAGAAGATCCAGCGGCACACGCTGCTGCACGAGGACCTCAAGGCGTTCTTCAGCGGCTTCCCGCGTGACGCGCACCCGATGCCGGTCCTGTCCAGCGCGGTTTCGGCGCTGTCGACCTTCTACCAGGACTCGCTCGACCCGTTCGACGAGCCGAACGTCGAGCTGTCGACGATCCGGCTGCTGGCCAAGGTGCCGACGCTGGCCGCCTACGCCTACAAGAAGTCCGTGGGACAGCCGCTGCTGTACCCGGACAACTCGCTCGGCCTGGTCGAGAACTTCCTGCGGATGACGTTCGGCTTCCCGGCCGAGCCGTACGAGGTCGACCCGGACGTCGCGAAGGCGCTCGACCTGCTGTTCATCCTGCACGCCGACCACGAGCAGAACTGCTCGACCTCGACCGTGCGCCTGGTCGGCTCGTCCGAGGCGAACCTGTTCGCCTCGATCTCGGCCGGCATCAACGCGCTGTTCGGCCCGCTGCACGGCGGCGCGAACGCCGCGGTGCTCGACATGCTCGAGGGCATCAAGAACGACGGCGGCGACGTCGCCAAGTTCGTCGAGCGGGTGAAGAACAAGGAAAAGGGCGTGAAGCTGATGGGCTTCGGGCACCGGGTGTACAAGAACTACGACCCGCGCGCGAAGATCATCAAGAACACCGCGGACGAGATCCTCGGCAAGCTGAAGGGCGGCGACCAGCTGCTCGACATCGCCAAGAAGCTCGAAGAGGTCGCGCTTTCCGACGAGTACTTCATTTCGCGCAAGCTGTACCCGAACGTGGACTTCTACACCGGCCTGATCTACCGGGCGCTGGGCTTCCCGACGAAGTTCTTCACGGTGCTGTTCGCGCTCGGCCGGCTCCCGGGCTGGATCGCGCACTGGCGCGAGATGATCAACGACCCGGCCACCAAGATCGGCCGCCCGCGCCAGATCTACACCGGCCACGCGACCCGGGACTACGTCCCGATGTCGGAGCGCTGAGTCTCCTTCGCTTGACGATTCCGCCCCGTCGTGCACCCGCACGGCGGGGCGTTATCGTTGTCCGTCGTGACTCGAGAAGCGCCGGTCGTCCTGTGGTTCCGCCGTGACCTGCGGCTCGGCGACCACGCCGCGCTGCTGGAGGCGTCCCGGCACAGCAAGCACGTGCTCGCGCTGTACGTCCTCGACGAGGCGCTGCTGAAGCCGGGTGGCGCGCCGCGGGAAGCGTTCCTGTACGGCTGTCTCCGGGCCTTGGACGAGCAGCTCGGTGGCCGGCTGATGCTGGTCCGCGGCGACCCGGCGACCGAGGTCGTCCGCGCGGCACGCGCGATCGGCGCGGCGGCGGTGCACGTCAGCGCCGACACCGGTCCCTACGGCCGTCGCCGGGACGCCGCGGTGGCGAAAGCGTTGGCGGAGCACAACATCGACTGGGTCGAGACGGGTTCGTCGTACGCCGTGACGCCGGGCCGCGTCACCAAGCCGGACGGCAGCCCGTACCGCGTCTTCACGCCGTTCTTCCGCGCCTGGACCGCCCGCGGCTGGCATTCGCCCGCGGACACCGGACAGTCCCTTGTGGACTGGGTGGAACCACCGCGCTCGTTGAAGATCCCGCGGGCGCCCAAGGTTTCCGCGGCGTTGCCCGAGCCGGGCGAGCAGGCCGCACTGGACGTCTGGCACGCGTTCCTCGAAGACGGCATCGAGACCTACGACGAGGATCGCGACCGCCCGGACCGCGAAGGGACCACGCGGCTTTCGCCGTACCTGCGCTGGGGCTGCATCCACCCGCGGACGATCTTGGCCGACCTGACCGGCGACGACCGCGTCGGCGCGAAGTCACTGCGCAGCGAGATCTGCTGGCGCGAATTCCACGCCGACGTCCTGTGGCACCGCCCGGAAACCGCGCGCGAGAACTACGACAAGCGGTTCGACGGCATGAAGCACGACGACGACCCGGAGGCCTTCTCGCGGTGGTGCGAGGGCCGCACGGGCTACCCGATCGTCGACGCCGGGATGCGGCAGCTGCTGGCCGAGGGCTGGATGCACAACCGGGTGCGGATGGTCGTCGCGAGCTTCCTGGTGAAGGACCTGCACCTGCCGTGGTGGCTGGGCGCGCGTCACTTCATGAAGCACCTGGTGGACGGCGACCTGGCGTCGAACCAGCTGAACTGGCAGTGGGTGGCGGGCTGCGGCACCGACGCGGCGCCGTACTTCCGCATCTTCAACCCGACCACCCAGGGCGAGAAGTTCGACCCGAACGGCGACTACGTGCGGAAGTACGTGCCGGAGCTGCGGTCGGTGCCCGGCAAGGCGGTGCACAAGCTGAAGGACCGCCCCGAGGACTACCCGGAACCCATGGTCGACCACGGCCACGAGCGCCAGGTGTCCTTGGAGCGGTACGGCAGGATCACCTCGTGATCAGCGGCTTGACGCGCCACACGACCGCGAGGGCGGGATCGCCGGTGCGGCTCGGCTCGATCCGCTCCACGGCGAAGCCTTCGCGCTCGTAGAACGCGCCGGCCCGCTCGTTGGCCGCGAAGTGCTCGATGTACAGCCGCTCCGCATCGGCGGGCAGCTGCGCGACCAGGGCCTCGAGCAGCCGCGGGCCCAGCCCGCGGCCGCGCTGCCCGGGGTGGACGTAGAGCTTGTAGATCGCGTGATCGGCGCCGCTGCGGCCGCGTTGCCCGACGCCGAGGAGCTCCCCGCCGGCCTCGGCGACGACCACCAGCCCGGCCGCCACGGCCGCGGCGACGTGCGTCTCGTTCCACCAGTCGCGGACCTGCGCGTCCGCCGCGGCCGCGCCGATCAGCAGGGCGTAGTGGGCCCGGACGTGCGTTTCGCCGAACCGGCGGATGGCACCTGCGTCGCCGGGCCCCGCCGCCCGCACCTCAGCCACGCAACGCTTCCTTCAGCTTGATGCGGCTGCCGATCCGCAGCACGCTGTTGCCGTAGATCTTCCCGCCGACCCAGGTGAGCAGGGCGACGAGCGCGACGGTCAGCGTCAGCGACAGCCCGATCTCCCAGCCCGCGGCCGCGCCCGTCGAAATCCGGGCCGGCATCAGGATCGGCGAGAGCAGGGGGATCAGCGAGACGATCTTCGTCGCCGAGCCCGCCGGGTTCTGGACCAGCAGGTTGACCCCGGCGATGAACCCGACCACCAGGATGATGTTGAGCGGCCCGACCACCGACTGGGTGTCCTCCTGCCGGGAGACCAGCGACCCCAGCGCGCCGTAGATGGTGGCGTACAACAGGAAACCCAGCAGGTACCAGAGCAGGCCCCACAGCACCGCGCCCGTCGCGAAGCCGGACAGCGTGAACACGCCGGTCGCCGACGCCGCGCCCAGGCCGACCACCGCGAGGATCACCAGCTGGGTCAGGCCGACCAGGCCGAGCCCGATCACCTTGCCCAGCAACAGCTGCCACGGCCGGACGCTGGCGAGCAGGATCTCCACGACCCGGCTCGACTTCTCCTCGACGACGCCCTGGGCGACCATCATCCCGTAGGTGATGATGCTCATGTACAGCAGGAACGCCACGACCAGCCCGACGACCAGCCGTTGCGTCTGGTCGGCCGGCTCCGGCGAGAGGGCGTCGTCCTGGACGTGGGTGCCGTTGACCCTGGCCATCACCTCGGCCGGTTCGAGCTGCGCGGACGACAGCACGCCGTCGAGCACCTGCTGCTGGGCGACCTGGTCGAGCACCCGGCGCAGCTCGGTGTCCAAAGAGGACTTGTAGGTGGCGGTCAGCTGCGCCGCGCTGCCCGAGACGAGCGCGTCGAGGTCGCCGGCTTCGACCTTCTGGCGGCCCTCCGCCGGGTCGGTGACGACGACCGTGCTGATCTCGCGGCCGGAAAGCGCCGCTTCGGTCTGCAGCTGGCGGGCGATCCCGATCGCCTGGCCGGTCAGCCCGACGGTCTTCTTGTCCGACGAACCGGCCAGCGACGTCTGGAAGAGGACGTATCCCAGCAGCAGCACCAGCAGCACGCCGGTACCGACCACGAACGACCTCGTGCGCAGCCGCGTGTTCAGCTCGCGCTTCATCACGAGCCAGACGGCGCGGCGGCCACTCAACGTCCTCATCGCGGATCCCCCTCGGTGGTGCCGGTCGACACGGCGTCGCGGAACAGTTCGGTGAGCGAGCGGCGACGGCGGCTGAACTCGGTGACCGGCCCGGTCGCCAGCGCGGCCGCGAGCACGGCCTGGTCGTCCGCGCCCGGTTCGAGGTCCAGGACGGTGGTGGTGCCGTTCTGTTCCAGCACGCGTACGCCGGGCAGGGCCGCGGCCCAGCCGTGGTCCGCGGCCGGCGCCGTCACGACGAGCTTGCTGCGCGCGCCCGCGGTCAGTTCGTCGACCGTGCCGACGGCGACCATCCGGCCGCCGCGGATGATCCCGACCCGGTCGCACAGCCGCTCGACGAGGTCGAGCTGGTGGCTGGAGAACACGACCGGCACCCCCGCGGCGGCCTTCTCCCGCAGGACGCCGCTCATCACGTCGACGGCGAGCGGGTCGAGGCCGGAGAACGGCTCGTCGAGCACCAGCACCGCGGGGTCGTGCACCAGCGCGGCGGCCAGCTGGACACGTTGCTGGTTGCCGAGGCTGAGCTTCTGCACCTCGTCCTTGCGGCGCTCGGCCAGCCCGAGCCGGGTGATCCAGCTTTCGGCGTTGCGGTGGGCTTCGTTCGCGCTGAGCCCGTGCAGCTCGGCCAGGTAGACGAGCTGTTCGAGCACCTTCATCTTCGGGTACAGCCCGCGTTCTTCCGGCATGTAGCCGATGTGCGTGCGCGTCTCGTGCGTGATCGGCTCGCCGTCGAAGCGCACCTCCCCGCCGTCGGCGGCCAGCACGCCCAGAGCGATCCGCATGGTGGTGGTCTTGCCGGCGCCGTTGCTGCCGACGAAGCCGAACAGCTCGCCGGCGCGGACGTCGAACGAAACGCCGTCCAACGCGACCTTGGCGCCGTAGCGCTTGGAGATCCGGTCGATCTCCAGTGTCCCCTCAGGCATTCCCCATCCCCTCTTCGAAGTCTTCGGGGTCGTCGTCCGGCAGCGACCAGCCCAGCACGATGGCGGGGATGGTGGTGCCGGTGACCAGCAGCGCGGACAGCATCATCGCGCCTTGCGCCGCGGTGTCGGCGACGATCAGGCCGTAGAACATGGCGATCAGCATCAGGTAGCTGAGCGCCTGGTAGCCGATGTAGGTGACGCGGTGGCGCCATTCGCGCTCGCGTTCGTCGAGCAGACGCGAGAAGCTGCCGCTCATCCGCCCGGTCAGGATGCGCAGCGTGACGAACGCGAACCCGCCGGCGCCCAGGCCGCTCAGCCAGAAGGCCGGGAAGACCCAGTGCGGGTCCGCCTTGAACTGGGTGGCTCCGGCGACGAGCACGAGATCCGCGACGACCAGCACGACGACGAGCGCCCGGCGGTGCTTCCGGGTGCGCCAGCCGGGCAGCTTCCGCGCCCGTTTCCGTTCGGCTTCTTCCAGCTTGTCGAGCTGTCGTTCCCAGTAGGCCGCGAGACGGCCCGGTTGCTCGGTCATGCTCCCCCCTCGCGGTAGACCTGGGTGGAAAGCGGCGTGAACGGCTCGCGGCTGAAGACCGCCTCGACGGGCAGGTCGAACACCGCGCAGATCCGGAACGCCAGATCCAGGCTCGGATAGTGGTCTCCCCGCTCGAGCGCGCCGATGGTCTGCGGGTTCACCTCGACGGCCGTGGCGAGCGCGGCTCTGGTCATCCCGCGCTCGGCCCGGAGCACGGGAAGCCGGTTGTAGATCGGCAGCTCTTTGCCGCGTCTGACCGGATTCATGAACGTACTGTTGCAAAAACCCAACGAGACGTCAAGTCTGGAGAACGTGAAGCGGGGTTGTTCACAGGGTGCGGTGGTTGTGGACAAGTCGGGGGCGCGGTGGCCTTTTCCGGCCTTTCGCCGGGGGGTGCCGATAGACTGGACTTGGGCACGCCCCCCTGGGAGGGCGGTTTCTAGGGGTGGTTGCAGCACCTGAGTGTTCAGGAGTTGCCTCGTGCCTAGGCGGGATCGAGATCGTGCCCCGGGCTGCCTTTCCTGCAGTCCTGGTCGGCCCGGCAAACCGTTGATCGCGGAGCGGGCGGCCTATTTGGCCTGGTGGAAGCAGGTGTCGGAGTCAGGGAAGCGGCGCGGCGGGTCGGAGTCAATTACCGGACCGCGAAGCGCTGGCGTGCTGGGGCAGCCCAGGCCGCAGCGGTGCCGGTGGAGGTGTCCTCGCGGCTCTTGAGCTTGCAGGAGCGGATCCGGATCGCCGACCGGGTCCGCGAGCCCGGGGTGTCGTTGCGGGCCATCGCGGCCGAGTTGGGCCGTCCGGTGTCGACGATCAGCCGGGAGCTGGACCGCAATCAGCAACCCGACGGGACCTATCAGCCCCACGCCGCGCACGAGCGGGCCACGGTCCGGCGAGCCCGGCCCAAGGTCGGCAAGCTGGTCGCGGATCCGGTGTTGCGGGCGATCGTTCAGGATGGGCTGGACGTGCGGTGGAGCCCGCAGCAGATCACCCGCCGGCTTCGCCGCGACTATCCTGACCGGCCGGAGTGGCATGTGAGCTGGGAAACCATCTACCAAGCCCTCTACCTGCAGGCCCGGGGAGGTTTGCGGCGGGAGGTCGCGGGGTGGCTGCGCAGCGGCCGCATCCAGCGTCGGCCGCATGTCCGTCCGGATCAACGCAGGCCGCGGATGGCCACCCCGATGGTGATGATCAGCGACCGGCCCGCGGAGGTGGCGGACCGGGCGGTGCCCGGGCACTGGGAAGGCGATCTGATCATGGGTGCCCACAACCGTTGCGCGATCGGGACGCTGGTGGAACGCAATACCCGCTATGTGATGTTGCTGCACCTGCCCGCCGGCTACACCCCGACCCTGGTCCGGGATGCCCTGGTCACCAAGATCCAGACGCTGCCCGAGCAGCTGCGGCGGTCGCTGACCTGGGACCAGGGCAGCGAGATGCACCTGCACAGCCAGTTCACTCAGGCCACGAACATGCCGGTCTACTTCTGCGACCCGCACGCACCCTGGCAACGCGGCTCCAACGAGAACACCAACGGCCTGCTGCGCCAGTACTTCCCCAAAGGCACCGACCTGAGTGCCCACACCGAAGAGCACCTCGACACCGTCGCGGCCGGGCTCAACGACCGGCCAAGAATGACCCTCGACTGGGACACTCCGGCCGAACGCATGACACAGTTACTCACCACCACCCACAACCAGCAGCAGTGTTGCAACGACGACTAGAAACCGCCGAGGGGTGGGGGAGGTTTGTCCCGGCGGCGGGGTCAGGTCAAACCCGCGAGCGACTTGTCGACAAGCTCCGCGACCCGCGCCCGCGCGGCCTCGGCGTCCGACGGGATCAGTGCCAGCCGCGTCCGGCGCTCGAGCACGTCCGCCACGTCCAGCGCGCCCTCGTTGCGGACCGCCCACACCACCTCCGCCGCCGTGATCTCCGTTCCCGGTCCCACCGGCGCCGCGAACTCCGCGTCCAGCTCGCCCAGGGCCGCCACGCGCGGGGCCTCCGTGCCGTACCGCGCCACCAGCCGTGGCGGAGCGTCCACAAGGGACAGTTTCGGCCGTGAAGCCGCTCCCAGCAACGGCAACCGAGCCGTCCGGCAGGGCGATGCCGGAAGTCCCGCCGAGCGCACCGCCGCGTCGACCGCGTCCTCGGCCATCCGGCGGTACGTCGTGAGCTTGCCGCCCACCACCGTCAGCAGACCGTCGGGTCCCGCGAGGACCGCGTGCTTGCGGGACAGGTCGGCCGACCGGCCGCCCGTTCCCTCGACCAGTGGACGCAAGCCCGCATACGACCCGGCGACGTCCGCCCGGGTCAGTGGCCGGGCGAGCACCGACGAAGCCAGCGTCAACAGGAAGTCCACATCGGACTCGGGAACCACCGGAACCGGGGGGATCGGGCCGGAAACGGGCTCGTCGGTCAGTCCCAGGTAGACCCGCCCGTCCGGCTGGGGGAGCAGGAAGACGAACCGGTTCGTCTCCCCGGGCACGCCGATGTTCACCGACGTCGTCCCCATCGGCACCGTCCCCGGGGCCAGCACCAGGTGCGACCCCAGTGACGGCCGAAGCCGGACCGCGCCCGTCAGCGTTCCCGCCCACACCCCCGTCGCGTTGATCACCTGTCGCGCGTGGATGTCCACAGTGGAACCGGAAAGGCCGTCCGAGACGGTGACCCGGTCCGCCGACAGCGAAGAAGCCGAAAGCCGTGTGAGGATTCGCGCGCCGAACGAAGCCGCCGTCCGGGCGAGGGTGACCACCAGACGCGCGTCGTCGACCAAAGCGCCGTCGTAGGCCAGCAAAGCGCCGCGCAACCCCTCGGGCGAAAGTCCGGGTGCCAGTGCCAGGGCGAGCGCGGCCGGAACCGACCGCGGCCGAGGCAGCACCGAGGACGGCGTTCGCGCCGCCCGGCGGAGAGCGTCGCCGGCGTGCAGGCCGGCCGCGACCACGCGCTCCTGGACCCGGGATGTGCCGGGGTACAACGGAAACAGCTGGGGCATCGCCCGCGTGAGGTGCGGTGCCGTGCGCGTCATCAGGATCCCGCGCTCGACCGCGCTCTCGTGCGCCAAGCCGAGTTCGCCGTGCGCCAGGTACCGCAGGCCGCCGTGGACCAGCTTCGACGACCACCGCGACGTTCCGAACGCCAGGTCGTGCGCCTCCACGAGCGCCACCGACAGGCCCCGCGAAGCCGCGTCCAGCGCGATGCCCGTGCCGGTGACGCCGCCGCCGACCACGACGATGTCGACGCGCTCGCCCGACGCCAGCGCCGCGAGCTCGCGTTCGCGGCGCCGCGCGTTGAGCGAGCCCGACGTCATGGCCGCAGAGCCGCGTCGAGCACGTGGGTGAACTCCGCCATCAGCGCCGCCTCGTCGACGTCCACCGTGGCCGGGCGCAGCGAGAAGGCGAACGACTGCACCACCAGCAGCACCGACCGGCACTGCACCGCGACCGGCGCCCGCCGGATCGAGCCGTCCTGGTGGCCGGCCTCCAGGAGCCCGTGCAGCGCCTGCTCGGCGAACTTCTGCGTCGCGCCGAGCCGCTCCACGATGTACGGGAGGACGAGCTCCGGGTCGACGTCGAGCAGGGTGCGGAACAGCGGGTCGGTCGACAGCGCGCGGACGCCGGCCGCCGCGATGAGTACGAGCCGGTCGCGGCTGTGCGCGGCGTCGGCGCCGCCTTCGCTCGCCGTGCGCAGCAGCCCGCTGAACTCGCGGGTCATCAGGGCGGCGAGCACGCTGCGGACGTCGGGGAAGCGGCGGTAGACCGTCATCCGGCTGACGCGGGCGGTGCGGGCGATTTCGGCGAGTGTGGTGCGGCGCACACCGACGGCCAGCACGCACGAGCGCGCCGCGTCGAGCAGCACGTCATCGGCCACTCGCGTCGCGGTCTGGCGGTTGCGGGTGTCCGCGAGCGCGGAGGAACCCGCCGTCTGCGTAGTGTGACGTTTTACGTCCATATGTCACACTGTAGTCGTGAACGCTCTCATTGACCACCGCCTCCGCCGGTCCTGGACCGCGGATGCCGCCGGCGCCGCCCCGCTGCCCGCGCGGGCGGCCAAGTGGCTTGAACAGCGTATCGGTCCTGGTGCCCCCGCCGCCGCTCCGACGGGCGGCATGCCGGTAAAAATACCGTCACCGAAACTGTCGAATCCTGCCGAAGAAGCACTCGCCGAAGTTGTCGGCGCGGAGAACGTGCTGGTCGACGACCCGGCGCGGCTCGCGCGGGCGACCGGGCTGTCGTACCTCGACCTCCTGCGGCGCCGTTCGCCCTCGGCGGACTTCCCGGTGCCCGACGCCGTCGTGCTGCCCGCGGACCCGGACGAGGTCCAGGCGGTCCTCGACGTCTGCGTGCGGCACGATGTCGGGGTCGTGCCCTTCGGTGGCGGAACGTCGGTGGTCGGCGGCGTCGCCGCGCTGCGCGGGGAGAAGACCTCGGTGATCGCGCTGGACCTCGTCCGGCTCGACGCGCTGGTGTCGGTGGACGCCGAGTCGCGCATCGCCGTCCTGCAGGCCGGCGTCCGCGGGCCCGAGGCCGAGCGGCTGCTCGCCGGGCACGGCCTGACGCTCGGCCATGTGCCGCAGTCCTTCGAACGCGCCACGATCGGCGGCTTCGCGGCAACGCGCTCGGCCGGCCAGGCGTCGTCGGGCTACGGGCGGTTCGAGGACATGGTCACCGGCGTGCGGCTGGCCACCCCGCGCGGCCCGTGGAAGCTCGGCGTCGCCCCGGCGTCCGCGGCGGGGCCGGACCTGCGCCAGCTCGCGATCGGCAGCGAGGGCACGCTCGGCGTGATCACCGAAGTCGCGCTGCGGGTGCGGCCGTCGCCCAAGGTCCGGCGCTACGAGGGTTACGCGCTGCCCGGCTGGGCGGCCGGCGCCGAAGCGGTGCGGGATCTCGCGCAGCACCACGCGCTCGCCGACGTCACCCGGCTGTCCGATGTGGACGAGACCGAGGTGTCGCTCGCGCTGAACGCGGGCTTGAAGACGGCGGCGCTGCGCCGCTACCTCGCCGCGCGGGGCGTGCGGCGGCCGTGCTTCCTCATTGTCGGCTGGGAAGGTACCGCGCACGACGTGGCGCTGCGCCGCCGCGAGACGGCTCGGCGGCTGAAGGCTGCGGGTGCCGTGCGCGTCGGCAAGGCGCTCGGCGAGTCGTGGCGGCACGGCCGGTTCGCCGGGCCGCGGCAGCGCGACACCCTGCTGGACATGGGTGTCTGCGTCGAGACCCTCGAAACGGCGGCCTATTGGTCCACTGTGGACGAGTTGCGCGACGACGTCCGCGCGGCGCTGACGGCCTCGCTGGGCCGGGCGATCGTCATGTGCCACATTTCGCACGCTTACGAGACGGGTGCGTCGCTGTACTTCACGGTGCTGACAGCCCGCGACGAAGCCGACCCCGTCGGCCAGTGGCAACGCGCGAAGGCGGCGGCCTGCGAGGCGATCGCCGGGCTGGGCACGATTTCGCACCACCACGCCGTCGGCGTCGACCACGCGCCCTACCTGAGCGCGGAAATCGGTTCGCTGGGCGTCGAGGTGCTGCGCGCGGCCAAGTCCACTGTGGATCCGACGGGGATCCTCAACCCGGGAAAGCTGGTGTGACGACTTCGCAGGGCACGCCGTGACCGTCGGCCGCGACGCCGTCGAGCCGGGCCGCTTCGGCCTGCGGGACGTCGGCCGTGCGCACCGGAGCGCCGTCGACCAGCAGTGGGTAGCGGATCGGCGCGGCGCCGACGTAGGTGTGGACGTCGGCCAGGCGCGTCCCGTCTTCGAGGGTGATGTCGGGTTCGGTCAGCCGGGCCAGGTGGTAGCGCGTTCCGCGGCCTTCGCAGCGGTCCAGGACCGCCAGCTGGTCCGGGGTCACGAACCAGATGGCGTGGTCCTCGACGCCGGGCAACGCGGTGAGCGTGGCCGGGCGCTGGTCGTCGACCACGCGGAACCCGGCCGCCCACACGGCGGCGAGCCCGGCGCAGCGCGCGTGCGCCACGACGACCGGGCCTTCGAGGCCGAGCCGGGCGCGCAGCCAGGTGATCTTCGACGGGTTCGCGTTCGAGCCGTAGGCCAGGACGGCCGTCCGGTCACGCCAGCCGTCCGGCGCGGTTTCCAGGGGGTGTCCGACGCCGTCGACGTGCACGAACGAGTGGCCCGGCCGGGTGCCCGGGTAGGGCTCGGCCGGGTACTCGTCGTCGGTGAAGAGGGTCAGAAGGTCACCACGCTGCGCAGGACGTCTCCGTGGTGCATGCGCTCGAAGGCCTGTTCGACGCCGTCGACGCCGATGCGCTCGGTGACGAACTTGTCGAGCGGCAGCCGGCCCTGCAGGTAGAGGTCGACCAGCATCGGGAAGTCGCGGCTGGGCAGGCAGTCGCCGTACCAGGAGGACTTGAGCGAGCCGCCGCGCGAGAAGAAGTCGATGAGCGGCAGGTCGTTCAGGCGCATGTCCGGCGTCGGCACGCCGACCAGCACGACCGTGCCGGCCAGGTCGCGCCCGTAGAACGCCTGCCGCCAGGTTTCGGGACGGCCGACGGCGTCGATGACGACATCGGGGCCGAAGCTGTTGGTGGCGTCCTGCATGGCTTCGACGACTTCGTCCTCGGCCAGCCCCTTGCTGTTGATGGTGTGGGTGGCGCCGAAGTCCTTGGCCCACGCGAGCTTCCGGTCGTCCATGTCGATCGCGACGATCGTGGTGGCCCCGGCGAGCTTCGCGCCGGCGATGGCGGCGTCGCCGACGCCACCGCAGCCGATGACGGCGACCGAGTCCCCGCGCGTGACGGCGCCGGTGTTGATGGCCGCGCCGAGCCCCGCCATGACACCGCAGCCGAGCAGCCCGGCGACGGCGGGTTCGGCCTCGCGGTTCACCTTCGTGCACTGTCCGCTGTGGACAAGGGTCTTCTCGAGGAAGGCGCCGACGCCGAGGGCGGGCGACAGTTTGGTGCCGTCCCCGAGCGTCATGGGCTGGGTGGCGTTGAAGGTGGAGAAGCAGTACCACGGCTTGCCGCGCCTGCAGGCCCGGCAGGTGCCGCAGACGGCGCGCCAGTTGAGGATGACGTAGTCGCCCGGCTCGAGATCGGTGACGCCTTCGCCGACGGCCTCGACGACCCCGGCGGCCTCGTGGCCGAGCAGGAACGGGAACTCGTCGTTGATCCCGCCCTCGCGGTAGTGCAGGTCGGTGTGGCAGACCCCGCAGGCCTGGACGTTCACGACGGCTTCGCCGGGACCGGGATCGGGCACGAGGACGGTCTCCAGCGAGACGGGCTCGCCCTTCGCCCGCGAAACGACCCCCTGGACCTCGTACGGCATTCGAAACCACCTTCCGGCTGCGCTGCTGGTCGACCGCAGCTAATCACGGATCATGCGGAGATGGCGACATCCGCATGAGTGAGGTTTTTGCAACCTGTTGCGCGTTACGCAACAGTGGTCCGCCAAGTGGCGAGGGTGGCGAGGTCTTGGCCGGTGAGGCCGGTGGTGGGGTCGACGGGGTGCAGCAGTGACGGACCCGGGTGGTGGCTTGCGACCCAGGCCCGATCGGCGCCGGTGATCTCGTCGTCGATCCAGGCGAACGGACGCCTGGCCGCGCAGGCGACCCGTAGGTCCGGGGAGTGCCCGCTGCTGATCGAGCTGGTCCACCCGGCTTCTTCACCCGCATCAACCGCGCGATCCGGGAACAGGCCGGCAAGACGTGGTGGGCCCCGTGGGGCGCCGGGGCCGGTGCCCCACCGGACCGCGTCAGGCCGGCGTGATGATGTAGGCGATGCCGCCCGGGCCGCCCGCCACGGTGCCGTCCGCGCGGTAGCGCTTCGTCCGCTGCCAGATCTTCTCGAACTGGTCGCGCCGGTAGACGTTGCGGACGCGGTCGTTGCTGCTCGACGCCGGATCGTTCGCGATCACGTCGCCGTCCTTGGTGAAGCCGACGACGACCATGATGTGGCCCGCCGTCCCGTACCCGGCGCCGTCCAGCTCCGAGGACAGGAACGACTGCGAGGTGATCACCGGGATGCCGCGCGCGATGTAGTTCTCCAGCTCGTTCAGCGAGTGCAGCCGCGTGATGTGCCCGCGCAGCCCGCGCGACGCCGCATACGCGGTGTTGAACGGCCAGTTGCCGGTGCCGTCGTAGGCGTGGTCGTAGGTGTAGCGCGCCGCGAACGCCACCTGTGGGTCGACGTAGTCCGCCGGGATCCACGACATCTCCGCCGCCGACGGCTTCTTGCCCCAGTACTCGGCCACCATCTCGGTCGACGTCGGGCTGCACCAGGCTTCGCCGCCCCCGCCGTACTGCGGGAACTGTCCCTTGTGGAGGTTCTGCGCGTACGCGGGCACCTTCAGCTCGATCCCGGTGGCGCGCCCGGGCTTCGTCGGCTGCACCTCGAAGCGGTCCGGGACGGCCGACGTCATCGCGCCCAGCAGGCTCACCGACGGTGTCGCGCCCGACCCGGCTTCGCGGTACAGGCTGACCCGCAGGTGGTACGACTTCAGCGTCACGCCGGTCTTCATGACCAGCGTGTCGACGTCGACCAGCGCGTTCGCGTCGTCCTGGCCGTCGACGCTGGTGCGCAGGACGTCGGCGTCACCGCTGGCCCAGCGGCCCATGACGTACCAGGCGGTTTCGGCGCCCGCCGACGTCCGGCCCTGCGCCTCGACCTGCAGCCAGGTCTTCGCCGGCGTCTTCGCGTTCCAGGACGCCACCAGCTGCGTCGCACCGAAGCCCTGGCGGTACTCCGGTGACGTCCACTGGCCGTACTCGTACGTTCTCGTCGTGCCGAGCTCCGGCTCGGTGTGCTCGACCGTGCCGGCCGGGTGCGCGATGCGCAGGCCGTCGCGGGTGAGCGTGAGCCCGGCGAAGCCGCCTTCGTGGAAGCGGCCGCCGGTCCACTCGTGGTAGTCGATCGCCTCGTCGTCGCGGGGCCGGCCGGGCCCGGCCTCGGCGACCTGCGTGGTTACGGCAGACAACACAACCACTGACAATAAGGTGAACAACTTGCGTACGCGCATCCTGGCTCCCTGATCGGCCCACCCAGTAGCCAGGAATTTTCGCCGGTCCGGCCGGGTCTGTAAACAGGTACCTACAGGACGGCCTGCGTCTGTGTCACTTTCGCGACCAACTTGCCGTCGTCGTCGTGGATTTCGGTCTCCACCACGACGAACTTGCGGCCCGCGTGCAGTGGTCTGGACGACGCAACGGCGTAGCCCGAACGCACCGCGCGCAGGAAGTTCGTCTTCGACTCGACGGTCGTCGTGCCCTGGCCGCCCTCGGGCAGGTTGAGGAACGCGCACACGGCGCCGGTCGAGTCGGCCAGCGCCATGAGCGCGCCCCCGTGCAGCGCGCCGCCGAGCGTGCAGAGGCTCTCGTCCCACTTCAGCCGGCTGCGGACGAGTTCGCGCCCGTGCTCCAGCACCTCGACGCCGAGGCGTTCGGAGAACGGCATGGAGCGGTGGAAGAGCTGCGTGCCTTCAAGATCGGTCATGCGACCACTGTGCCGCACCTCAGCCCAGCGGGTTGACCAGCAGCAGCTCCGTGTTGTGGTCCTCGCCCGCGCCGACGCGGCCGAGGTCGACGTGGATGTCGTTGTACGACAGCTCGCGGTACAGCGAGGCAAGCGCTTGCGGCGTCCGGGCGTCGTAGTCCGCGGCGTACGGCGCTTCGGCCTCGATCAGCGTGGTGAACAGCGACAACGTGCCGTCGGCGTTGTCCGCGACCTCGACGATCCGCGCGTGCTGCGGGAAGTCGACGTGGGACGCCGTGTTGATCTCCCAGAAGCCCTGCTGCGGGGTGTTCCCGGCGTGCGGGGTGATCTTGTTGAGGTGCGTGTGGCCGTTGACCCAGGCCAGCACGTTCGGGAACCGCTTGAGCAGCGCGACGAACGCGTTGCCGTCCAGGCGCGGGTCGAGCAGGTGGCGCGAGTCCGGCAGCACGTTGCCCATCGAGCCGCTGGTGTGGTGGCTGAAGAGGAGGAACAGCTCGTCGGTGACGGAGTGGGTGACCTTGCGGCCGAAGAAGTCGTAGTAGGTGGAGCTGTTGCGCTTCAGCGTCGACTCCACCCAGGAGTACTGCGCGAGCCCGATCGAGCCGTCGGCGAACCCGGCGTCGGTGGTCGTGTCGAGGCTGATCCCGGTGATGCCCGGCGCGATCCGGAAGGTGTAGTAGACGTTCTGGCCGTCGGCGTTGGCGCTGGTGAAGCCGTGGCCGACCGGGCCGGGCCCGGTGTTGGCGGTGTCGAGGTGGGCGCGGACGAACTCGCCGGTGCTGAACGGGCGCCGCCGCGCGTCCGGCGTCACTTCGCGGATGGTGCCGCTGCCGCCGAACAGCTCGGCGACCGGCACGCCGGAGCCGCTCTTGATGGCGTCCGCGAGCTTCTTCGCGGTGGTCTCGTCCTTGCCGATGATCTTGTACCGGCCGGTGTACCAGGCGTCGATCCCGGGGATCTGCGCCGGCAGCGAGCCGACGATGCTGTCGTCGTGGTTGCCGAAGGTGCAGAACCACGGGACGTCGAGGCCGGGCGCGGTGAACGTCTTCGTGCCCGCTTCGAGCAGGCCGGGGAGCTGCGGGAAGCCCTTCGCCGAGTACTTGTCGCCCACGCCGGGGATCGAGGGGTTCCAGTACTCGGCGTTGCCCGAGCTCTGGACGCCTTCGTACGCGTTCGCGTCACCGGAGTTCGGGGTGACCGTGCCGCCGTTGAGGACCTTGAGGAACCAGTCCAGCTCGATCAGCTCGTGGTTGTCGGTGTTGTCGCCGGTGGTGACCATCAGGTCGAACGGCCGCCCGGTGAACGGGCCCTGCCGCACGCTGTTGACGCGCTCGACCAGCGCGCTGGTGGCGACGGTGCCGAGCGCCTCCTGCGGCCGGTGCGCGGAGCCGATGAAGGGGTGCAGGTACTCGAAGCGCGCGGGGCTTTCCGCGTCGGTGATGTGCAGGTCGGTGAACTGGACGAAGGCCGACAGCGCCCGGCGCCGGTCGTCGCGCCCGCTCTTCGGCGTCGCGAGGTCGCTGCGGACGACCAGCGGCCAGCCGGGGCCCGCGGACAGCCGCGAGTAGGTGCTCGTGCCGCCGCCCGTGGCGACCTGCTCGAGCGTGGTGCCGGCGGTGGCGACCGAGCGGGCGCCGGTCAGCCGGAGGGCGCGGTCGAGGGCGTTCGCGGTGGGCGTGCAGAGCAGGAGCCCGACACCGGCGGCGCCCGCGGTGGCGAAGGTGCGCCGGGTGAGTTCGGCCATGTGTTCGCTCCCCAGTCTTTCGGTTACCCGGCACGCTGCCGGATTCGGGTGGACGCGGGGTGAACGTGAAAAACATTCACCGTGACAGTTCAGTTCACCCTGTCACAGATCATGAGGGGTGCTGTACCGCCGAAGGTTGTGGGCAATTCGGCCCACCGGTCAGCCCTTGAGGCCGGACTCCGCCACCCCGCGCACCAGGTACCGCTGCAGGAAGGCGAACAGCAGCACGATCGGCAGGATCGACACCGCGGCCGCCAGGAACAGCAGGTTCAGCTGCGGGTTCTGCGCCGTCAGCAGGCCCGACAGCGCCACCTGGACCGTCCACGAATCGGGGGACTGGGCGATGATCAGCGGCCACAGGAACGCGTTCCAGCTGCCGATCACCGTGATCACCGCGATCGCGGCGAAGAAGCCCTTCGAATTCGGCACCACGATCCGCCAGAACACGCCCCAGCGGGACAGGCCGTCCATCCGCCCGGCCTCCTCCAGTTCGCGCGGGAAGCCGAGGAAGTACTGGCGGAACAGGAACACGCTGAAGGCGCTGAACAGCCCGGGGATCACCAGGCCGCGGAAGTCCGACAGCCAGCCGAGCGACGAGACGACCACGAAGCTCGGCACGAACGTCACCGACGTCGGGACCATCAGTGTCGCCAGCACGGCGTAGAACACGATCCCGGAATGCCGGTACGGAATCCGGGCGAGGCCGTAGCCCGCCAGCGAGCACAGCACCAGCAGGCCGGTGGTCTGCAGGGTGGCGACCAGCGCCGAGTTCAGCAGGCTGCGCGCGAACGGGACGTCTTCCAGGGAGAAGAGCCGTGAGAAGTTCTCCCAGTGCACTGTGGACGGAAAGAACGTCCACTGTGGAGACGTCAGGTCCGCTCGGGACGCCAGCCCGTTGCGCAGCAGCAGGTAGAACGGCAGCAGGAAGAGCACCGCCGCCACCGACAGGCAGGCCCACCGCAGGAACGTCCTCACGCTGCCCGCCCGAACCGCAGCACCCGGCCCTGCAGCAACGTCACCAGCGCGATGAGCAGCGCCAGGATCACCGCGCCGGCGCTGCCGCGGCCGAGGTCCTGGCCACCCGAACCCAGCGACGTGTAGTACAGGTAGACCAGTGGTGGCCGGGCGAACGGCGGGTAGCCGCGTGCGTCGCCCATGATGTTGTAGAACTCGTCGAACGCCTGGTAGGCGTTGATCAGGTTGAGCAGCAGCACCGCCACCGCCGTCGCGCGCAGCTGCGGCAGCGTGATGTACCGGAACACCTGCCAGCCCGGCTTGGCGCCGTCCAGCCACGCCGCTTCGTACAGCCGGGCCGGGATCCGCTGCAGGGCCGCGATGAACAGGATCATGTAGAACCCCAGCTGCAGCCACAGCCGTGCGGTCACCAGCACGATCCAGTACAGCGGCGGATCGACCGTCCCGGTCCACGCCACCGGGTCGACGCCGAACAGGCCGAGCACCGTGTTCGCGAGTCCGTATCGGACACCCGAGAACAGGGACGTCTTCCAGATCAGCGACGCCACCACGTACGAGCACGCGAACGGCAGGAAGAACACCGACCGGAAGAACGCGCGCGCGAACCGCAGCCGGTTGACGCCGAGAGCCAGCGCGAGCGACAACGCGAACGTCAGCGGCACGATGAACACCGCGAACGCGCTGAACGTCCCCAGGCTCGACAGGAACGGCTCGTCGGTGAGCATGTGCCCGTAGTTGTCCAGCCCGACGAACTCGGTCGGCGTCACCGTGTTGCGCGCGTCGAAGAAGGACAGGTACGCGCTCCAGCCGATCGGCAGGTACGCGAAGACCGCCAAGCCGATCAGGAACGGCCCGACGAACAGCCAGAACGCGCGCGCATCGCGCTTCCTCATCCGAAGAGGCGCTTCAGCTCGGCCTTCGCGACCTCGACGGCGGTCTTGGTCTGCGCGACCGGGTCGGCGCCCTCCTTCGCGATCTTCGCGACCGCGTCGGACAGCGCCGTGTTCGACTGCTGCGTCCACACCGGGCCGCCGACGAGGTGGCCGTTCTCCTGGACGAACCGGGCCGCGTCGGCGGCCGGGCCGGACTTGAGGCTGTCCGCGCGGCCGATCAGGCTCTGCCGGGCCGGTACGTGGAAGCCGAACTTCGTCGCGAACTCCAGCTGGTCCTGCGTCTGGTCGATCCACAGCCACTTCACGAACGCCTTGGCCTCGACGACGTGCGCGCCCTTGGCGTTGACCATCGCGCCGTACGCGCCGACCGGCACCGACGGCGCGCCGCTGCCGTCCAGCTTGGGGAAGGGCAGGACGCCGAAGTCGTCGTCGAACGCCTGCCGGATCTTCGGCACGTTCCACAGCCCGGTCCACTGCATCGCCGTCAGCCCGTCGATGAACGCGCCCGGGTCCGACCAGTCCGCGGGTGCGCCGAGCAACAGGGAACCGTTGGCGTTCAAGGTGTGCAGCTTCGCCAGTGCCGTCGCCGCGCGCGGGTCGTCGAAGCCGACTTCGCGGTTGCCGTTCTTCAGGTAGTCGAGGCCGGCGGACCACAGCAGCGGGCCGGTGAGCACGCCGACGCCGCCGTCGTTGCCCGCGAAGAGGCCCTTGACGCCGTCCTTGGTGAGCTTCGCGGCCGCGTCGACGAGCTCGTCGACGGTCTGCGGCGGCTGGACGCCGGCGGCCTGCAGCAGGCTCTTGCGGTAGAAGAGCACCTGCGTGTCGGTGGCCTGCGGGATGCCGTAGACCCGGCCCTCGACGGTCTGCGCGGCCAGCACGGCCGGGCTGAAGTCGCCCTTCACCGGTCCGACGACGTCGTCGAGCGGCACGACCTGCTTCTGCCGCACCCAGTCGATCTTGACCTGGGCCTCGAAGACGTCGGGCACCTTGCTGTTCTGCAGCGCGGTGACGATCTTCGAGTCGTAGTCGCCCGGGTTCCACTGCACGTTCACGGCCGCGCCGGGATAGCTCGCGGCGTACCGCTTGACGGCGTCCTGGACGCCGTCCTCGCCGTACGCGTGGTACCACTGCTGGAGCGCGACCTTCGAAGCCTGGGACGGCGGCGGGCCCGCGGAGTACGCCGTCGACGGCGGTGGGTCACCCTGCCGCCCGGTGTTGGACCCGCAGGCCGTCGCCAGCGCGCCCATGCCCGCCAGTGCGAGGAAACTCCGCCTGTTCCGCTGCATCCCCAGAACCTCTCCGACGTGCTCCGAAGGCCACCATAAGGGCGCAAGGGTCCCTTATGGCGACCGCCAGAGGCATGAGACTCGCCGGAGATTTACCCGTTAGAGCTGCGCGATGTCGAGCTTTCCCTCGGAGTAGGACGCGCGGATCCGCTTCTTGTCGAACTTGCCGACGCTGGTCTTGGGCACCTCGTCGACGAACGTCCAGTTCTCCGGCAGCTGCCACTTCGCGACCTTGTCGCTGAGGTAGTCGCGCAACTCTTCCGGCGTGACGCTCTGCCCCTCCTTGAGCACGACGGCGACCAGCGGCCGCTCGTCCCACTTCTCGTCCGGGATGCCGACGACCGCGGCCTCGGCCACCGCCGGGTGGCCCATCACCTGGTTCTCCAGGTCGACCGAGGAGATCCACTCGCCGCCGGACTTGATGACGTCCTTGGCGCGGTCGGTCAGCGTGAGGAAGCCGTCGGAGCTGATCTTGCCGACGTCGCCGGTGCGCAGCCAGCCGTCGTGGAACTTGTCCGGGTCGACTTCCGCGCCGCCGTAGTACGCCGCCGCGATCCACGGACCCTGGACCTCGAGCTCGCCGACGGCCTCGTTGTCCCAGGGCAGCACCGCGCCGTCGTCGTCGATCAGCCGGGCGCGCACGGACGCCGGGAAGCGGCCCTGCGTGTAGCGGTACTTCCAGGCGTCTTCGCCGGTCGCCGACGCCGGCGGCCGGGCCACGCTGCCCAGCGGCGACGTCTCCGTCATGCCCCAGGCGTGCAGGATCGGGACGTTGTGCCGCTCCTGGAAGGCGTGCATCAGCGACGGCGGCACCGCCGACCCGCCGACGACGACCTCGCGCAGGTGCGAGATGTCCTGCGGGTGGGCTTCGAGGTGGGCGAGCAGGCCCTGCCAGACGGTCGGCACCGCGCCGGCGAACGTCGGCTTCTCCGCGGCCAGCATCGCCGAGATCGGCGCCGGCTGGAGGAACCGGTCCGGCATCAGCAGCGACGCGCCGACCATGAGCGACGCGTACGGCAGGCCCCACGCCATCGCGTGGAACATCGGCACGATGGCGAGGGCCTTGTCGTGCTGGGCCAGCTTCATGCTGTCGGTCATGCAGACCTGCATCGAGTGCAGCCAGATCGACCGGTGCGAATAGGCGACGCCCTTGGGGTCACCGGTCGTGCCCGAGGTGTAACACATCGCGGCGGCCGAGCGCTCGTCGACGTCCGGCCAGTCGAAGGTGTCGGGCTGGGCGGCCAGCAGGTCGGCGTAGGCGTGCACCTCGACGCCGTCGGGTGCTTCGAGGGCCGCGGCGTCGCCGTTGGCCACGATGACGTGCCGGACGGTCTTGAACTGCGGCAGCTGCTTCGCCAGCAGGGGGACGAGGGTGCCGTCGACGATGACGACGTGGTCCTCGGCGTGGTTGGCGACGAACACGAGCTGCTCCGGGAACAGCCGGATGTTCAGCGTGTGCAGCACGGCGCCCATCGCCGGGACGGCCAGGTAGGCGGCCATGTGCTCGGCGTTGTTCCACATGAACGTGCCGACGCGCTGGTCGCCGGTCACACCCAGGCTCCGGAGGGCGTTCGCGAGGCGGGCGGCGTGCCTGCCCAGGTCGCCGTAGCTCTCGCGCCGGGCTTCTGAACCGGTCCAGGTGATGACTTCGCTCGCCGAGTGCACCGACGTGCCGTGGCGGAGCAGGTTCGCCAGCGACAGCTGGCCGTCCTGCATGGTGCTCAACATGGTCGCTCCCGGGGTCGTTCGCCGGTGAACTGGGGTTGCGCCGACTCTAGTGCGGATCGGGTGAAGCGGGCATGGTCAACAATGGCTCCGTTCGGTCACGGTCGTCGCGCGATCGGGCGACGACCGGTCGATGATCAAGATCATCAGTTTTTCGGCTTTTCCTTATGTGTAAGGAAATGTGCACGAGAACAGTGCGTAACGGAGGCTCCACTTCCGGGTGAGAAGGGCCACGCCTCACGCTTCTTGGGAGCGTTTCCGCAGGCCGGAGCAGGTTGCCCGGTATCACCTCCGGGGGTAATAAGTGCGTGTCGGTTGCACGGCCGCGAAGCGGGTGGCGTTTACTGGGCCCGTGGCAAGAGACGGCTGAGCAGCGCTTGCAGGAGCAAGCGCTCACAAAAGCTGTCGGCCGCGAAAGCGGAGACCTGAGAGGAAAGGACACTACGTTGGCTCTGCCTACGTTGACTCCGGAGCAGCGCGCCGAGGCCCTGGCCAAGGCCGCCGAGGCTCGCAAGGCGCGTTCGGAGCTGCTCGCGTCGATCAAGTCCGGCCAGGAGAGCATCGACAAGGTGCTGATGAAGGCCAAGGAGAACAAGACCATCGGGAAGACGAAGGTCACCCAGCTGCTGAAGGCCGTCCCCGGCCTCGGCGCGGTGAAGGTCGCCGCCCTGCTCGAGCAGGCCGGCATCGACCCGGACCGGCGTGCGGCCGGCCTGGGCGAGCGTCAGCGCGAGGCGCTCATCGACGCGCTCAAGTAGCGCGTCACCAGGAGCTGCCCGCGAGGGGAGTGTCGCTCGTGACACTCCCCTCGCGGATCTCCCGGAGCCTGGGACGCTGGTGTTGTGAGTTCTCTGTCCTCTGGGGCCGAGCCCCAGACCCCAGCCGGGGGGCAAGCCCCCCTGGACCCCCCAGGAGCGGTCAGTCCGGCAACCCCGGCTGACCTCGCCGCCCGCTACCAGCGAGGCGACTTCCTCTTCACGACGGCCGAGCGCGCACTCCTCGCGCAGGGCACGATCCGGACCGTGACCGAGACGGACCCGCGGCGGCTCGCCTCGGCGATCCCCGGCGTCCTGGCCGAGACGGGCGCCCCGCTGGCCGTCGGCGTCCTGCCGTTCGACACCGGGCCCGACACGAAGGTGCCGGGCCACCTCGTCGTCCCCCGGATCGTCCACCGGTCCTCGGGCGCGCCCTCCCTGCCGCGGGAAACCCTGCCGGCACCCGTGCGGGTGCGTGCCGTGCCGTCTCCCGCGCTGCACATGGCCGCTGTGCGTTCCGCGGTTTCCTTCCTGGCGTCCCGTGACCTGCGGAAAGCCGTCCTGGCGCGGGCACTGGACCTCGAGTTCACCGCGCCGGTGCCCGCCGAGAGCATCGTGCGGAACCTGGCCGTCGGCAATCCGCGCCACTTCACGTACGCGGCCGAGCTGCCGGGCGGCCGGTCGCTCGTCGGCGCGACGCCGGAGCTGCTGCTGCGCCGCACCGGCCGGACGGTGTTCTCGTCACCGCACGCCGGCTCGATGCCGCGTTCGGCCGACCCGGTCGCCGACCGCGCGAACGGCGAGGCGCTGCGGACGTCCCGCAAGGACCAGCTCGAGCACGCGGTGGTGATCGACTACCTGGTCGAGGCGCTGCGGCCGTTCTGCCGGACGCTGGACGTCCCGGCCGGCCCGGAGCTGGTCACGACCCCGGCGATCTGGCACCTGCGGACCCCGATCACGGGCGAGCTGGCGGACCCGGACATCACGGCACTGGACCTGGCGGCGGCGCTGCACCCGACCCCGGCGATCTGCGGCACCCCGACCGAGGGAGCCCGCGACCTGGTGCAGGAGCTGGAGCCGTTCGACCGCGACTACTACGCGGGAGCGGTCGGCTGGGTCGACGCGGCAGGCGACGGCGAGTGGGCGGTGGCGATCCGCTGCGCCGAGATCGCCTCGACGTCGATGCGGCTGTACGCGGGCGGAGGCATCGTGGCGGCTTCGGACCCGCAGTCGGAACTCGACGAGACGACGGCGAAGTTCCGCACCTTGCTGACGGCGATGGGGCTGGAGGATCTGCCGGTCTGAGCGTGGGCCGGGCCTACGGGACCCAGTGCTCCTCGGTGACCGACAGCTCCTCGGTGGTCAGCACCGCGATGGCCGCGCGGTAGCCGTCCACGGCCTTCAAATCCACCAGCCGGGTCGTCGCCGGGTCCAGGGCCGGGTCGCCCGAGGAGACCAAGCTCGCCGGCTCGTCGTAACGCGAGAACGTGATGCTCTGCAGCGGGATGCGCAGGCCCTTGCCGGTGGCCTTCATCACCGCCTCCTTGCGCGTCCAGTAGACGAAGAACGCCGCGGCCTTCTCCTCCGCGTCGAGGCCCGTCAGGTGTTCCGCCTCGACCGGGCTCAGCGCGTATTCGACCAGGCCGTCGTCCGCGCGGCGGGTGGCCGTCTCGACGTCGAGGCCCACCGGGACCGACGGCGTCGCCGCGATGCCGATCAGCTCGCCCGAGTGCGAGATCGACAGCGTGAGGTCCGCGCCCGGGATCCGCGGGCGCCCGTGGGGCTTGCCGCAGTCCTCGCAGGTCGCGTCGAACTTAACGGTTTCCAGCGCCAGGCCGAGCCGCTCGGCCGCGACCGTCTTCGCCAGGACACGGCCGGTGAGGAACCGCCGCTTGTCCGCGTCCTGCCGGTACGCCTCGAACCGCCCCTGCTCGACGTCGTCGAGCAGGCGCAGGAAGCGTTCTTCGGCGGGCAACGGCGACGACCAGCGGACCTCGATCTCCATCACCCCTCCGATCCTTCCGGGCCCGGAAGCCGTTGTCACGAATTCCGGCCGAGGTCTGGGGTTATCCGCGCCTCAGGAGGTACCCTCGGGTAAGCAAGCGCTTAGCCAGAGTCGGAGGAGTACCCGGGCCATGGACTTTTCACTCAGCACCGAAGAACGGGAAGTGCGCGACTGGGTCCGCACGTTCGTCCAGCGGGAGCTGGTCCCGCTCGAGCAGGAAGTCCTCCGGCGCGAGCGCGCCCACCAGCCCGGCCTCACCGGCGAGGAGCTCAAGGACCTCCAGCTCAAGGCGAAGGAGTCCGGCTTCTGGGGCGTGCTGACCCCGGAGGAGTACGGCGGCATGGGCCTGTCCGCCGTGATGGCCGCGCTGCTGGAGGCCGAGCTCGGCCGGACCTTCGTGCCGTTCCGCTTCGGCGGTGCCGCCGACAACATCCTGTTCCACGCCAACGAAGAGCAGAAGCAGACCTACCTCCTGCCGACCATCTCGGGCGAGCGCAAGTCCTGCTTCGCGATCACCGAGCCGGGTGCCGGATCGGACGCCAAGGCCATCCGGACCACCGCCCGCAAGGACGGCTCCGACTGGATCATCAACGGCGAGAAGACCTTCATCACCGGCGGCAACGAGGCCGACTTCACCATGGTCTTCGCCATCACCGACCCCGAGAAGGGCGCGAACGGCGGCGTCACCTGCTTCCTCGTCGACCGCGAAGCCGGCTGGAAGTCCGAATACATCGACACCATGGGCGAGTGGGGGCCGGCGTCGCTGATCTTCCAGGACGTGCGCGTGCCGGAGACGCAGATCCTCGGCGAGGAGGGCCGCGGTTTCGAGCTCGCCATGCAGTGGATCGGCCAGGGACGCTACCTGCTGCCCGCCCGGGCGATCGGTTCGTGCGAACGGCTGATCACGATGGCCATCGAGCACGCCAACACCCGCGAGACGTTCGGCCAGAAGATCGCCGAGCGGCAGGCCATCCAGTGGATGATCGCCGACTCCGGCGTCGAACTGGAGGCGCTGCGGTGGCTGGTGCTGCACGCCGCCTGGCAGGTCGACCAGGGCGTTGATTCGCGGCACGCGCAGTCGATGGCGAAGCTGTACGGCGGCCAGAAGGCCAACGAAATCGTCGACCGCGTCCTGCAGATCCACGGCGGCATGGGCTACACGCGCGAGCTGCCGGTGGAGCGGTGGTACCGCGAGCTGCGGCTGCTGCGCATCTACGAGGGCACCGACGAGATCCAGCGCCGGACGATCGCGCGCAACCTGCTCAAGGGGCACGTCAAGGTCGGCGGGACGCTGGGCTGAGAACGCGAGAAGTCGCTTTTCGGGGGTTCCGGGTGGCGGAGCCCCCGGCCCGGGGCGAAGCCCCGGATGTCGAAACCGTCAGGGCCGCCTTTCCGGGCGGCCCTGACGGCTGTTCGGCCTGCTTACTTCTTGTTGCGGATGGCGATCGGGACGCCCGCGAGATCCTCTTCGTTGCACAGGAGCTTCACGTCGTAGTACGGCGAACCCTGGCGGTCGTCGTAGTCGAGGTGGATGGCGAGCACGTCGAGTGGCTCGCCCAGCCATTCCTGCGCCTGCCGTAGCCAGGCGGAGCACCGTTCCAGGGCGGTGGGGAGATCGTCATCGCGGAACTCGACGGGGCGATAGGGGACATCCTGCACCTGATCGCGGGGGTGTGCCGGCGCCGGGAGGCCCGGCGCGAGACCCGAGTCGTCCAGTTCCAGTTGGATCGTTTCCTCAGTCACCCTTCGAGCGTCCCCCACCCGCGCCGTCTGGGCAAGGCGTACACAGGTAAAAGCGCCGCTAAACGGACACGCCCCACTCTTTCGCGACGATTTCCCGGCACCGCCGCAAGTCGGTGACGCCGGGCGCGGACGTGCAGCCCAGGGCCCTCGACGCCAGTTCCGCGTAGTGCTCGGCGAGCTCGTCCAGCGCCAGCGGGCCGCGTGGGGAATACCACCTCGCGACGCCGCTGCACATCTCCAGCAGGGCGAGCCGGGTCACCGCCGGGTGCTCCACACGGAACACCCCCGCCGCCACCCCTTCGTCGATCGCGGCCGCCCACAGTCGTTCGTAGGCGTCCCGCAGGGCGACCACCGGCTCGCGCGCGGCCGGGGACAGGACGTCGACTTCGTTGTCCACCACCCGGGTTTCCGCCGGCCCGACGGCGTGCGCGAGGACGTGCAGCGCGACCAGCGTGCGCACCCGGTGCACCGGGTCGCCGCCGCCCGCGGTCGCCTCGCGGGCCGCGTCGAGCAGCCGGTTCAGCGCCGTGTGCATGATCTCGGCGAGCAGGTCCTCCTTGGTGCCCATGTAGTGGTACAGGCTGGCCGAGGACAGTTCCGCCTCCTGCGCCAGATCCCGGATGCCGGTGCCGTGGAAGCCCTTGGTGGCGAACAGCTTCACCGCCGCCGCGCGCACCCGCTCCCGGCTGCTCACAGCCATGCTTCCGCCTTCGCGTCCCAGGACCCGGCCCGCGGGTCGGCGACCTTCCGCAGCTCGCCCTTGGCCACCCGCTCCGACGGCGTCATCGGCAGCGCGCCGGCGAACGCCCAGAACCGCGGAACCTTGAAGTAGGCCAGTTTCCCGGCGCAGAACGCGGCGAGCTCGGCCGGGTCCGGCCGGTCGCCGTCGCACACGACGTACGCCTTGATCTCCTCGCCGCGCAGCTCGTCCGGCACCGCGACGACGGCGGCCAGCCGGACCGCCGGGTGCAGCAGCAGCGCGCGCTCGACCTCGTCGGCGGAGACGTTTTCGCCGCTGCGGCGGATCATGTCCTTCGTCCGGCCGACGTAGTAGACGCGGCCGGCGGCGTCCATCCGGGCCAGGTCGCCGGTGTGGAACCAGCCGTTTTCGAACGCTTTCGCCGTCGCGTCCGGATCGTCGTGGTAGCCGTGCATCAGGCCGATCCCGCGGATCAGCAGCTGCCCGGTTTCCCCGCGGGGCACCGGCTTCCCGTCGTCGCCGGCGATCAGGACCTCGCGGTCGCGGACGGGCCGGCCGATGCAGCCGGTGCCGACGGTCTCGTCGTGGTCGGCGGCGGTCATCCGGATGTCGGCGCCGGTTTCGGTCATCCCGAACGCCTCGTGCCACGGCACGCCCCAGCGGGCTTCCAGCTCGGCGTGCAGGTCGCGCGGGATTGCCGACGCGCAGATCCCGCGGACGCGGTGGTCGCGGTCGGCTTCGGACGGTTCCTGGCGCAGCAGCAGCGTCGGCATCAGGCCGAGGCAGTAGAACCAGGTGACGCCGTGTTTGCGGACCTTCGCCCAGAACGTGCTGGGGTGGAACCGGTCCAGGACGACGAGGGTGGCGCCGCCCGCCAGCCCCAACGCGACATTCCACTGTGGATCGATGTAGTGGAACGGCTGCGCGGTCAGGACGACGTCCTGCTCGCCGACGGCGGGGAAGTCGGTGGCCAGGCTCACGGCCAACGTCGTCCAGTAGCGGTTCGGCAGGACGCAGCCCTTGGGCGCGCCGGTGGTGCCGGAGGTGTACTGGATGTTGACCGGCAGTTCGGGCACCGGGGTGAAGTCCGGCGGTTCGGCGTCGGACCGGAGCTTGTCCGGCGTGACGACCTCGGTGACCCCGATCCGGCCGAGCAGGTCGGTGAACTCCGCGGCGGCGACGACCAGTTTCGCGCCGGAGTGCCGCAGGATGTGGGCGCCGTCGAACTCCTGGTAGTTCGTGTTGACCGGGACCAGCTGCGCGCCGATCTTCGCCAGCGCGAGCCAGGTGAGGGGGAACCCGGGCACGTTCCGCAGCATCACCGCGACCCGGTCGCCGGGGCCGACCCCACGCTCGGCCAGCGCCGCGGCGATTCTCGAGCTTTCGCGGTCGACTTCGGCGAACGTGAATCGCTCGTCGAGGTGGTCGAACACCCAGGCGGTGCGGTCCGGCCACAACGCGGCGGCCCGCGTGACGAGCTGGGCGAGCGTCCCGATCTCGGCCAGCGAGGTCACGCCCGGCTCCGGAAGGCTTCCGTCGACGCGGCGACCGCGGCCGAGTGCTCGGTGATCAGGGCGTGGCTGACCTCGAGTTCGAGGGCGGGTTCGACGTCGATCGGCGCGTCGAGCACCCGCTTCGCCATGGCTGCCGCCGCGGGCGGGTGCTCGGCGATCCGCTTGGCCCAGCTCAGCGCCTCGGCCTGCAGATGCTCGGCCGGGACGGCGGCGTTGACCATGCCCAGCTCGGCGGCCTTCCGGCCGTCGAAGCGCTCGCCGAGCAGCAGGAGCTCCTTCGCCTTGAGCGGGCCGACCAGCAGCGGGAGCAGCCGCGACGCCGCGCCGGTGACGCTCAGGCCGAGCGAGACCTCGGGGAAGGCGAACACGGCGTCCTCGGCGGCCAGGATCAGGTCGCAGCCGAGCGCGAACTCCGCGCCGGCGCCGATCGCGTAGCCGTGCACCGCCGCGATCACCGGCTGGCGCAGCCCGCGCAGCCGCCGCGTGACGTCCTGGAGCCGGTCCAGCCGCGCCCGCGAGTCACCCGCGGGGGTGGGTTCCTTGAGGTCGTGGCCGGCGCAGAAGGCCCGGCCGTTCCCGGACAGCACGACGACGCGGGCGTCGCTGCGGGCGGCCGCGTCGAGAGCGGCGAGGAAGTCGTCGACCAGGACGGCGGCGACCGCGTTCAGCCGCTCGGGCCGGTTGAGCCGGATCTGCGCGATGCCGTCCTCGACGGCGAAGTCCACGGTGGGCATGAGGCCGATGCTAGACGTTCGATCGATCGATCGATAGCCTCTGGACGATGAGGGTCGACACGGTCTACGAGAACACCACGGTGTGGACGGGTGCGGGCGTGACCAGCGCCATCGCCGTCCTGCACGGCCGGGTGGTCGCGCTGGGGGACGACGCCCTGTCGCTTTCCGCACGCTCGCGCGTCGACCTGGCCGGCGGCTTCGTCGTGCCCGGCTTCCACGACGCCCACAACCACATGGCCTGGTACGGCATGGGCCTCGACGACGTCCCGCTGAGCGACTGCCGCAGCGTCGAGGAGGTCTACGACGCCGTCGCCGCGCGCGCCGCGACGCTGCCGTCCGGGAGCTGGGTGGTCGGCAGCGGGTACGACCAGAACAAGCTCGCCGGCGGGCACCCGGACCGGCACGGTCTCGACCGCGCGGCGCCGGGCATGCTCGTGCGGCTCAAGCACACGTCCGGGCACATGACCGTGGTCAACTCGGCCGTGCTCGACCGCCTCGACCTGGCGAACGTCCCGGTCGGCGGTGACGTCGTGCTGGACGCCGACGGCTCGCCGACCGGCCTGCTGCGCGAGCAGGCCCAGCTGCTGCTGCGGCCGCTGACGTACCCGACGCCGGTCGACCGGGTCGTGCGCGGGCTCGAGCGGGCGTCCGAGCGGTACCTGGCCGAGGGCATCACCAGCGTCCAGGAGGCCGGGATCGGCGGCGGCCTGGTCGGTGAGACGCCCGCCGAGCTGGCCGCCTACCAGGAGGCGCGCGACCGCGGCGTGCTGCGCGTGCGCAGCACGGTGATGGTCGCCGCGAGCGTGCTGCACGACCTGCCCGACGACGCCGGCTTCGGCCTCGACCTCGGCCTGCGCACCGGCCTCGGCGACGAGTGGCTGCGCGTCGGCCCGATGAAGTTGTTCGCCGACGGCTCCCTGGTCGGGCGCACCTGCGCGATGCACGAGCCCTTCGACGGCGAGCCGGACAACGTCGGCTACTTCCAGGTGCCCGAGGACGAGCTGGCCCGCACGATCCGCCGTGCCCACGAAGCGGGCTGGCAGATCGCGACGCACGCGATCGGCGACCGTGCGATCACCGTCGTCCTCGACGCCTACGAAGCCGCGTTGGCCGCTTCGCCGCGCACGGACCACCGGCACCGCATCGAGCACTGCGCGGTGCTCCAGCCCGCGGAGCTGACCCGGCTCGCCTCGCTGGAGCTCATCCCGTCGCCGCAGGGCCGGTTCGTCAACGAGCTCGGCGACGGCATGCGCGCCGCGCTCGGCGAGGCGCGCGTCCCGTGGTGCTACCGGCTGCGCAGCGTCCTCGACGCGGGCTGCGTGCTTCCCGCGTCCTCGGACCGGCCCGTCGTGAACGGCGCGCCGCTGCTCGCCCTGGCCGACATGGTGCGTCGGCGCACGGCGTCAGGCGCGCCCTTCGCACCCGAAGAGGCGCTGACGCCGGAGCAGGCGTTGCGCGCGTACACGTACGGCTCGGCGTACGCGACCTTCGCCGAGCGTGACCTGGGCACACTCGAACCCGGGAAGCTCGCCGACTTCGCCGTGCTGTCCGGTTCGCCCCTGGACGAGTCCGCTGTGGACGCGCTCGCTTCCGGCGAGCTCAGCGTGCAAGGCACCGCCGTCGGCGGCGAACTGCGTTACCAAGCCTGATGACTCACTTCCTTCCCACGTGTTCGAGTGCTTCCTCGGCCAGCGCGGCCCACGGTTGTGGCGACTGCGCGTCCAACGCCAGCCATTCCTTCATCGGGGTGCCCTTGTTGGCGTCGAAGCGCACCCCGTGCCCACCCGCGACCAGCTCGTCCACCCGGCCCTTCGGCAGCTTGAGCACCAGCTGCCCGCGGACGAACATCGCGAAGATCCGGCCGTGCGCGCGCAGCGCCGAGCGCCCGAACCCGCCGGTCGTGCCGGGTGGCGTGATGCCCGGACGTCCGGTGAACTCGTCGACCAGGTCCTCGAACCGCTCCTCTGGTGACATCGACCACCTCCGACCCCGACCGTAACGACCACCACCGACAAAAAGGGAGGCGAGATGCCCGTCCGCGACGCCGTCTTCGAAGACATCGAGGAAATCTGCGCGCTCATCGAGGAGCACGCCGTCTACGAGGACAACCACGACCTGAAGCTCGACCGCGCCGAGATGAGCGGTCACCTGTTCGGGCCGGACCCGAAGGCGTGGGTGCTGCTCGCGACCCCGCCCGGCGAGCCCGGGACGGTGGCCGGCTTCGCCTTCTGCAGCTGGAACTTCTCCACCTGGGAGGCGCGGCCGGGGATCTGGCTGGACGACCTGTTCGTCCGGCCCGCGCACCGGCGCTACGGGCTCGGCAGCGAGCTGCTCGACGAGCTGCGCAACCGCACGAGCGGGCGCGTCGAGTGGGACATGCAGGAAGGCAACGAAAAGGGGGCCGCGTTCTACGCCCAGCTCGGCGCGGAGCCGGTGCCGGGCTGGATCCGCTACCGCTGGCGGCCGTGAACTTTCACGAGAAAGTACCCGGCCCCGTATCGTATGCGGTATGGGAGATGGTTCGGTCCGGAGGTCCTCGTCGGTCGAGGACTACGTCCGGGTGATCTACGGGCTGGTCGAGCGGGGTGAAGCGGTCACCAACGCGTCGCTCGCCGGCCGGCTGGAGGTCAGCCCGTCCTCGGCGTCGGGGATGGTCACGAAGCTGTCCCAGCTGGGCCTGGTCACCCACGTGCCGTACCGCGGCATCGAGCTCACGGCCGACGGCCGGCTCCTGGCGCGCTCGGTGCTCCGGCGCCACCGGCTGATCGAGACGTACCTGGTCTCGGAGCTCGGCTACACGTGGGACGAGGTCCACGCGGAGGCGGACGCGCTGGAGCACGCGGTGTCGGACAGGCTGGTCGAGCGCATCGCGGCGAAGCTGGGCAACCCGGTCCGCGACCCGCACGGCGACCCCATCCCGGCGCCGGACGGCAGCGTCGAGGAGCTGCCGGTCCGGATCCTGGACGACCTCCCGCCGGGTGCGGTCGGCGAGATCGTCCGGGTCTGGGACACGGACCCGGAGCTGCTGAGGTACCTGACGGAACACGCGATCAACCTGGGCGAGCGCATCGAGGTCGTGGAGCGGCAGCCGTTCGGCGGCCCGATGGTCGTCAAGGTCGGTTCGCCACCGGACGCGGCCACGCACGCCATCGGCAAGGAGATCGCGCAGGCGTTGTCGGTCACCCTGCGCTGAGGGACGTACGCGCGGGTGACGTCGTGAAGCGGATGTGGTGACGACCCCGTCCGCACGACCATGACCGCATGAAACCCTTCCGCTTCGGCGTCGTCGCCGGTTACGCGCCCGACCTCACCTCGTGGACCGCCCAGGCCGAGCGCATCGAGAAGCTCGGCTTCGACACCCTGCTCGCCACCGATCCCGTCGGCCAGGCCGATCCCTTCGTCCTGCTCGGGGCGGCCGCCGCGGTCACCCTGGACCTCACCGTCGGCACCTTCGTGCTCGCCGACCCCTTCCGCGACGCGCGCGCTCTCGACTGGCAGGCGAAAACCCTCCACCAGCAGACCCGCGGCCGGTTCGAGCTCGGGCTCGGCGTCGGGCGGCCCGGGGCCGGACCCCACGCGGAAACCCTCGGCCGGGAATTCCCCTCACCGGGTGAGCGCATCACACGGATGGCGGCCACCATCGCGCACCTCAAGCGCGACGCCGACCGGCCGCGGCTGGTGCTGGCCGGCGGTGGACCGAAAATGCTGGCGCTCGCCGCGCAAGAAGCCGACACCGTCACCTTCACGTGGCGGCCGACGACCACCGAAGCCGAAGCGCAGTCCATTGTGGATCAATTCCGGGAGCTCGCCGGGCCGCGGCTGCCGGAGATCGAGCTGGGCCTGAACCTGATGGCCGTCGGAAGCGAACCGTCGCCCGGGATCGCCCGGTGGGCCGGGGTCGACGTGCCCGAACTCGCCGCCGGGGGCGCCGTGACCGTCCTGCCCGAGGATCCCGGCGCGGCCACGGAAACCCTTCTCCGGTGGCGGGAACGGTGGGGGATTTCCTACGTCACGATCAACTCCGGCTATGCGGAACCGTTCGCGGCGATCGCCGACGAGGCGCGCAAGGCAGGTGGGTGAGGGCCCTTCCGATCTTGCGAAGCTGCGCCTACGCTCCAATGTTCGTATTCGGGAGTGCTTCGGAGCGTTGTGATGACCGGTCAGCAAACACGCACCATCGACCGGGGGGAACAGGCGGAGCTGAGCCGGCTGCTGGCAGCCGGACCGTTCGACGTGGCCCTGCGGGCGGCGATCCGAGCCCGCGGCCTCGGCCTCGAGCGGATCCGCTATCGCTTGCGCGGCAGGGGAACCACGGTCAGCCTGGCCACCCTCAGCCACTGGCAGTCCGGACGGTGCCGGCCCGAGCGGCCGGAATCGTTGGAGGCCCTGCGGAATCTCGAGGACATCCTGAACGTGCCGGACGGCTCGCTCAGCAAGCTCCTCGGGCCGCCTCGCAGCAGGACGCGGTTCCACGCGCTCACCTGAGCGACGTCGGGGTGACCGCTCAGCTGAGCGGTTAGGCTCGCGCCATGCGAGCTGTGGTGATGGAGGAGTTCCGCGTCCCGCCCGTCGTGCGGGACGTGCCGGAGCCGGTGGCCGCCCCGGGCGGTGCGGTGATCGAGGTCGACGCCACCGGTGTCTGCCGCAGCGACTGGCACACCTGGCAGGGGCACGACACCGCCGTCACGCTGCCGCACGTCGCCGGGCACGAGCTCGCCGGCCGGATCGTCGCGCTCGGCGACGGCGTCCGCGGCTGGGAGCTCGGCGCGCGCGTCACCGTGCCCTTCGTCTGCGCCTGCGGCAGCTGCGCCCAGTGCGCCCGCGGTGACCAGCAGATCTGCGACCGCGAGTTCCAGCCCGGCGCCACGCACTGGGGGTCGTTCGCCGAGCGCGTCGCCATCGAGCACGCCGAGACGAACCTGGTCGCGCTGCCGGGTTCGCTCGGCGCCGCCGAGGCCGCGGCGCTCGGCTGCCGGTTCGGCACGGCGTTCCGCGCGGTGCTGCGGCAGGGGCGCGTCACGGCGGGCCAATGGGTCTCGGTGTACGGCTGCGGCGGCGTCGGGATCTCCGCGGTGCTGCTGGCCGTCGCGGCGGGCGCGAAGGTCGTCGCGGTCGACGTCTCGCCGGCGGCCCTCCAGCTCGCCGCGAAGTCGGGTGCCGCCCTGACCGTCGACTCCTCGGCCTTCGACGGCCCGGAAGCCGTCGCCGCGCACGTGCGTGACCTGACCGATGGCGGCACGCACGTCTCGCTCGACTGCCTCGGGGCGCCGTCGACCTGCGCGGCGTCGGTCGGCAGCCTCCGCAAGCGCGGCCGGCACGTCCAGGCCGGGCTGATGCCGCCCGCGCAGGGCGCGGCCCCGATCCCGATGCACCGCGTCATCGGCGGCGAGCTGGAGCTCGTGGGCATCCACGGGCTCCAGGCCCACGAGTACCCGGAGCTGCTGCGGGTCGTCGAGACGGCGGGCATCGACCTCGCCGCGCTCATCGGACGGCGCATCGGGCTCGACGACGTCCCGGCCGCGCTGGCCGCGATGAACGACCCCGTGCCGGCGCAGGCGGGCGTCACCGTCGTGACCTTCCGTGACTGATCGGCGGCGCCCCGATCAAGAGACCCGTTCGTAGCTGATCCACGCTGGCATGTGACATTCAGGTGTGGGAACGTCTAGTTCACGGTGGCCCAAGGCGAGGGGATGCGGCTGCAGGAGTCGTCCGCTGGTCCGTGGGACGGCTCCTTCAGCTGTTCTCCGGCACAATCGAGGTGATGGACGCCCTTCTGCCGCGCCCGCGCGCCGAGCTCGCGCCCGGGGCGGTGCACCTGCCCGGCTGGCTCGGTTTCGACGAGCAGCGTGCGCTGGTCGCGGCCTGCCGCGGCTGGTCCGGCTACCGCCACACCCGGCTGCCCAACGGCGGCGTGATGTCGGTGAAGTCGGTCTGCCTCGGCTGGCACTGGTACCCGTACGGCTACTCGCGCACCACCGGCGACGGGACACCGGTGCTGCCGTTCCCGGACTGGCTCGGCGACCTCGGCCGCCGGGCGCTGGCCGCCGCCTACGGGGAGCCGGCCGAGGCGTACGCGCCGGACATCGCACTGGTCAACTTCTACGACGCCACCGCGAAGATGGGGCTGCACCAGGACAAGGACGAGCGCAGCCTCGAACCGGTGGTGTCGGTCAGCCTCGGTGACGCCTGCGTGTTCCGCTTCGGCAACACCGAAACCCGCGGCCGGCCGTACACCGACGTCGAACTGCAGTCGGGTGACGTGTTCGTGTTCGGCGGCCCGTCCCGGCTCGCCTACCACGGCGTGCCGAAGACGCTGCCGGGCACGGCGGACCCGGCACTGGGTCTCGACGGCCGGTTGAACATCACCCTCCGAGTGTCCGGTTTCTAGTCCTCTGTGGACTCGTCTTCGTCGGGGACGACGATGAACCGGACGGCCACCGATCGCGAGCCTTCGGGGTGCTGCCCCGGCTCGGTGGCGTACTTCCACACCAGGTTCTGGTACTCCTCGACGAAGGACGTGACCTGCTCCTTCGTCAGGTGCAGTCCGGCGCGGTAGATCTGGTTCCAGCCTTCGGAGTTCTCGTAGCCCGCGTAGGCGCGCGTGACCAGGCCCAGGTCGTGGCTCATCTTGAGCGCGCCGAGCTTGAGCATCGCTTCGCGTTCGTCGGGCGCCAGGTCGAGGCCGGGCGGGGTGTAGATGTCCTTCGAGCGCGACTTCCACCAGCGCTCGCGGCCGTCCCCGCGGTCCGTGAGCTCTTCGATCAGCTCCAGGTCGGCGAGCTTGCGGAGGTGGTAGCTGGTCGTCCCGGTGCTCTCGCGGAGCGCCTTCGCGACGCTCGTCGAGTTCGCTTCGCCGTGTTTGCCCAGGTAGCTGAGGATGTCTCGGCGCACCGGGTTGGCCAGGGCCTTGTAGAAGGCCTTGAGGTCCGCGCCGGTGAGCACGCGTTTTTCGGGACGTTCGACCATGGTCCGAGCCTACTACAGAGATTGTTTGCAAAGAACCTCTGCAATCGCTACCTTGGGTCGGGAGAGAACTCGGGGGTTCGCATGAAGAAGCTGTTCTGGGCCGCGGGACTGTGCCTGCTGCCGTGGATCGCGGTACTGGGGCTGACGCTGCCGGACGTCGTGGCGGCGCAGCACTGGCGGCTGGCCTGGACGGGCTTTGACGCGGCCGAGGCCGTCGGCCTGCTGCTCACCGCCTGGCTGCTGGGCCGTGGCGACGCACGGACGCCGCTGGTCGCGACGGCCACGGCGACGCTGCTGCTGGCCGACGCCTGGTTCGACGTGGTCACGGCCGGCGACGACGTGGTGTTTTCCCTGCTCATGGCCGGCCTGGAGGTGCCGCTAGCGCTGGCGTGCCTGTCGGTCGCCGTGCCGCGACCGGTGCCGGCGCATGTCTGAGCTGGACGCGCGGCTGCGCGACGAGATCGACGACCAGGTCGCCGAGGCCCTGGACACCTACCTCGCCGAGCGGCGGTGGTGGCCGGGCCGGCCGCGGCGCGCGTGGCCGGTGGTGGTGACGGTGGCACTGGGGGTCGTCACCACCTGGCTGGTCCCGGGCGCGGCCTGGGCGGCGTGGCTCGCGATCGCGGCCACGAACGTCGCCTGGCTGGTGGTCGTGAGTGCGTAACAGTGTTCTAACACTGTTACGCACTCACGACGCGGGACGGAAGCGCACGGTCTGGCCGGGGCGCAGCTGGGCGGCCAGGTCGAGGTCCTCCTCCTCGACGACGGCGATGACCGGATAGCCACCCGTCGTCGGGTGGTCGGCGTGGAACAGGATCGGCCGGCCCGACGGCGGCACCTGCAGCGACCCGGGCACGCACGCCTCCGACGGCAGCTCGTCGTGGCGCGCGCGGGACAGCGCCGGTCCGGTCAGCCGGATGCCGACGCGGTCCGAATCCGGCGACACCGTGTACACAGTGGACAGCAGCTCGTCCGGCGCGGCGAACCAGTCGCGACGCGGGCCCGGCGTCACGCGCAACACCGGTTCCGCTGGCCACGCCGCCCGGGGCGCGAGGTCCACCACCGGGAACTCTCGCGGGGCCGGGCCGATCGGCAGCAGCATCCCGGCCGTCACCGGGGGTGGGCCCAGCTTCCCGAGCGTGTCCGTCGCCCTCGAACCGAGCACCGGCGGCACGTCGACCCCGCCGCGCACCGCGACGTAACACCGCAGGCCCGACACCGCCGTGCCCAGCGACAGTTCTTCCCCTGGCCACAACGTGATCGGCCCGTTGAGCCCGCCTTTCGAGAGCGGGCAAAGCGCGCCGGTGACCGCCACCGTCGTCACGGCCGAAGCGCGCAGCACCAGCCCACCGAGCGTGACCTCCAGGGCCGCCGCCCCGGCCGGGTTCCCGACGAGCCGGTTGGCCAGCCGGAACGACTCGCGGTCGGCCGCGCCGGACCGGCCGACGCCGAGCGCCGCGTGGCCCGGCCGGCCGAGGTCCTGCACGGTCGTCGCGAACCCGGGCCGGACGACTTCGAGCTTCACGACGGCACCGCCGTGAACCGGACCCGGGTGCCCGGCGGCAGCAGGTTCGGCGGGTCGCGTTCGACGTCCCACACCGGCACGTCCGTCCGGCCCAGCAACCGCCAGCCGCCCGGCGACGCGCTCGGGTAGACCGCGCTGTACTCACCGGCGATCGCCACCGAACCGGCCGGGATCCGCGTGCGCGGCGACGACCGCCGGGACACGTGCAGCACGGGATCCGACCCGGTGAGGTAGGCGAACCCCGGCGCGAAGCCGCAGAACGCCGAGACGTACGCCCCCGCGGTGTGCCGGGCGATCAGCGAACCCACGCTCAACCCCGTCTCCCCGGCGACTTCGGCCAGGTCTTCGCCGTCGTACACCACCGGGACCACCACCTCGCCCGCGTCCGCCACCACACTGTCCACAGGGGACACCTGACGCAGCACCGCGCCCAGCCGTTCCGCGTTCGTCACCGCCGGGTCGAAGCGGACCAGCAGCGTCCGGGCCGCCGGGACCAGCTCTTCCACCCCGGCCAGGTCCAAACGGGACACCGCCGCCTGGAACCCCAGCACGTCGTCCGGTTCCACGAGCACCGCGCGCCGCCCGCACGGCAGCAGCCGGACGGTCATCCGGTGAACGCGCCGAGCTGGATGCCCGCCCCGGTCAGTGCCGCCTCGATCCGCCGGGCCAGCTCGACCGCGCCCGGCGTGTCCCCGTGCACGCACAGGGAATCGGGTCGCACGTCGAGCTTGGTGCCGTCTTCCGTCACGACGCCGCCGGTCGCCATGCCGACCGCCCGTGTGGCGACGACGTCGGTGTCGTGCAGGACCGCGCCCGGCCGCCCGCGCGGCACGAGCTTGCCGTCCGCGGTGTAGGCCCGGTCCGCGAACGCCTCCGCGTACGCCACGACACCGGCCTTCTCCGCCTCCCGCTGCATTTCCGAGTTCGGCAGGCAGAGCAGCGCCAGCGCGGGGTCGTAGCGGCGCAGGCCCTCGACGATCGCGGCCGCCTGCTCGGCGTCCACTGCCGCCGTGTTGTACAACGCGCCGTGCGGCTTCACGTACGTCACGCGGCTGCCGGCCGCGCGGGCGAACGCGTCGAGCGCGCCGATCTGGTACAGCACCTCGTCCGCCAGGTCGTCCGGCGCGATGGCGAGCGCGCGCCTGCCGAAGCCGGCCAGGTCGCGGTAGCCGACGTGCGCGCCGATCGCGACGCCGCGTTCGGCCGCCAGCTCGCACACCCGCCGCATCACCGACGGGTCGCCGGCGTGGAAGCCGCACGCGATGTTCGCGCTGGTCACGATGTCGAGCATGGCTTCGTCGTCGCCCATCTTCCAGGCGCCGAAGCCCTCGCCGAGATCGCTGTTCAGATCCATTTCAGCCCACCCGGTATTCGCTGTCGTACCGATCGGTGATGAACATGTACCCCGGAGCGTGGGTGATCGCAAAGGGGGGCTGTGACGCCATCAGCGCCGCCTGCGGCGTGACCCCGCAGGCCCAGAACACCGGGACGTCACCCGGCTCCGCGTCCACCGGGTCGCCGAAGTCCGGCCGGGCCAGGTCCTCGATGCCCAGCGCGCGCGGGTCGCCGATGTGCACCGGGCCGCCGTGTACCGCGGGCATCGCACGGGTGATCCGGATCGTGTCGGCGACGCGGTCCTCCGGGATCTGCCGCATCGAGACCACCATCGGGCCGAACAGCCGTCCGGCGGGCTCGCACGGCCGGTTCGTCACGTACATCGCCACGTTGCGGCCCTGGTCGACGTGCCGCAGCGGGACGCCTTCGGCGGCCAGCGCCGTCTCGAACGTGAAGCTGCAGCCGAGGGAGAAGGCGACCATGTCGCTGCGCCACAGCCCGGTTGCGTCCGACACCTCGCCGGCCAGGACGCCGTTCTGCCAGATCCGGTAGCGCGGCAGGTCGGTGCGCAGGTCCGCGTCCTCGGCGAGCCGGGTGGCCGGGTCGCCGGGGTCGGTGACGTCGAGCACCGGGCAGGCCTGCGGGTTGCGGGTGCAGAACAGCAGGACGTCGTAGGCCCAGTCCTCGGGCACGGCGATCAGGTTGGTCTGGGTGAAGCCGGTGGCCCAGCCGGTCGTGGGGTGGGCGGTGCCGGTGCGGAACGCCGCTCGCGCCTGGGCGGGTGTGTAGGTGGCCGGTTCGTCAAAGGTCGTCATGAGTTCCCCCTCTCGGGAAGGTTCCAGGGTCCGGGGGCGGGCCCCCGGGCGGGGTGTGGGGGTTGCACCCCCACAATCAATCGACGAGTTCGATACCGCGGGTTTCCGGAAGTCCGAGCAGGGCCAGCACGGCGACGCCGTAGCCGACGGCGCCGATGACGATCGCGCCGCCCGCGCCGAGGAATCCCACGATCGCCGGGAAGATCGCCCCGACGGCCCGGCCGAAGTTGTAGGTGAAGCCTTGCCCGGTGCCGCGCAACGCGGTCGGGTACAGCTCGGCGAGGAACGCGCCGAAGCCGCTGAAGATCGCGGACATCGCGAAGCCGAGCGGAAAGCCGAGGATGAGCACGAGCCCGTTGGCGCCCTTGGGGATCTGCGTGTACGCGACGATCAGCGCGGCCGAAAGCAGCGCGAACGTCAGGAAGGTCTTCTTGCGCCCCAGCAGGTCGGTCAGGTAGCCGCCGCAGACGTACCCGACGAAGGCGCCGGTGATGAGGAAGGCGAGGTAGCCGCCGGTGCCGATCACGGTCAGGTCGCGTGTCTTCTTCAGGTAGGTGGGCAGCCAGGTGTTGATGGCGTAGTACCCGCCTTGGACACCGGTGGACAGCAGGGCGGCGAAGAACGTCGTGCGCAGGAGGTCGCCCTTGAAGATCCGGCCGAGGGTGCCCTTCGGGCGTTCGGTCTTCAGCCGTTCCTCGGCGCGGGGCGCGTCCTGGACGCTCTTGCGGACCCACAGCACGAGCAGGGCCGGGATGACGCCGGTCCAGAACATGATCCGCCAGGCCACGTCGTCGCTGGCCACGCTGAACACGACGGTGTAGACGACCACCGACAGGCCCCAGCCGACCGCCCACGCGCTCTGCACGAACGCCACGGTCCGGCCGCGGTACTTCGCCTGCGAGTACTCGGCGACCAGGGCCGCGCCGGCCGCCCACTCGCCACCGAAGCCGAGGCCCTGCAGCGCGCGGAAGATCAGCAGCGTCTCGAAGTTGGGCGCGAAGCCGCAGAGCACGGTGAAGATCGTGTACATCGCGATGGTGATCTGCAGCGTCCGGACGCGGCCGATCCGGTCGGCCAGCATGCCGGCGCCGACCCCGCCGAGGGCGGACACGACCAGCGTTGTCGTGCCGAGCAGGCCGGCTTCACCGCTCGAAATCCCGAAGTACGCGGTGATCGCGGCCAGGCCGAGCGGCAGGGTCTGGTAGTCGAACGAGTCCAGGCCGTACCCGCCGAACGCGCCCACGAAGGCGCGACGGCCACGTTTTCCCAGCGTGCGGAACCAGTCGAACGGCCGGGCCTCGGTAGCGGTAGTGGCAGTCATGGGCACCTCCTGGCCAGTGTCTCTCATCGTGGCGTGCCTCACACGGTAGGGATTGTTGAACAATTCCACAAGACGGCAATTGGATCGTCCCCCGAGTGGCGGGTAGCCTTGGTGACGTGGTCATCGAAGACAGTGAGGTCCCGGGACTCGAAGCCGATCGCGGCCTGGTCACGCGCAAGAGCACGGCCGAGCGGGTCGCCGGCGTCCTCCGCAAGCGCATCGCGGAGGGGTTCTTCCTGCCCGGCGGGCGGCTGTCGGAGCAGGACATCGGCAACGCGCTCGGCGTCTCCCGCAACACGCTCCGCGAGGCGTTCCGGCTGCTCACGCACGAACGGCTGCTCGCCCACGAGCTCAACCGCGGGGTCTTCGTCCGCATCCCGAGCGTCGAGGACGTCATCGACATCTACCGGGTGCGCAAGATCATCGAGTGTGCCGCGGTCCGCGGGCTGAAGGCCAAGCCGGCGTCCTTCGCGCGGATCAAGGAGAAGGTCGAGATCGGGGATGAGGCCGCGCGCACCGGCAACTGGAAGGACCTCGGTACCGCGAACGTCTGGTTCCACCAGGAGCTGGCCGCGCTGTCCGGCAGCGAGCGGGTGAACGAGCTCGTCGGCAGGCTGACCGCCGAGCTGCGGCTGGTGTTCCACATCATGGCCGAGCCGCGGCGCTTCCACGAGCGCTACCTGCCGCGCAACCACGAAATCCTCGACCGCATCGAGGCCGGCGACGGCCCGGGCGCGGAGCAGCTGCTGATGAAGTACCTCGACGACGCCGAAGAGCAGCTGGTGGGCGCCTACGCCGACCGCGCCGAGGCGGCGCGCGCGGCCAGCGCGGCGGAGTGACCGAAGCGCCCCAATGCGGCCTTCGGTGCGTTCAACGCACCGAAGGCCACATTGGGGCGTTTGGGCAGGGTTCGCGTCCGGACGGCCCGACCACGAGCCGGACGCGACCCCCGGTCGATAACCTCGGTGTCGGTTCCGTCGCCGGAGACCCCCAGCGGCCGCGGGACCCCACGCTGCCGGGTCGCCGCTTCCCCAGGGCCGCGGCCCGGCAGCCCTCGCTCAGCCGGCGTAGCGGGCGAAGATCCTCGTGAAGTCCCACGCCTGCTGCGAAACACCCGAACAGGTGTCGTTGTTCGGGTACGCGCCGGGGCACGGGCGGTCGCGGTTCGCCGACCAGAACGTCAGCCGGGCCAGGTGGTGGGAGTTCGCGTAGGCCAGGATCGCGGTGAAGTCGGCCAGGGTGACCGTCTCGTTGTTGTCGGTGATGCCGTTCATCGACGAGATGCCCATGTGCCGGTAGGCGGTGTCGTCGTCGTAGCCGTACGCGCTCTTGACGACGTTCTTGAGCCCCTCGGCCGCCCGCTGCGTCAGCGTGCCCATGTTCTGGCCCGCGCCGCCGAAGTCGAACGGCATGATGACCCAGCCGTCGACGGTCAGCCCGGACTGCGCCGCCCGGTTGACCAGGCTGTTGTCGGGCCCGGACTGGCCGGTGCCGAAGGTGACGTAGAGCTTGATGCCCGGGTTGTTCGCCCGGACCGTCTTCAGCGCGTCGACCGTGCGCTGCTGCACCGTCGGGTTGCTGTAGGCGTCGGCCTCGATGTCGATGTCGATCGCCTTGAGGCCGTACGCGTTGATCACCTTCTGGTAGCCCGCCGCCAGCTCGCCCGCACTGCCGCACGACGACTCCAGCTTGTTGCCGGAGTAGCCGCCGAACGACGGGATGACGTCGCCGCCGCCCGCGCGGACGGTGTTGATCGTGTTCTGGTCGACCCCGCCGGTGAGCGCCCGGCCGCCGTCCCACTGCGGGTTGCAGTAGCCGTTGGACAGGATGAACGCCAGCGTGAACCACTTGACGCCGGTGGCGTTCTGGATCGTCGCCGGGTTGGGCGGGTCGCCCCAGCCGTTGTAGAGGTACGGCGCCACGGCCATCACTCCCGGTCCGGGCGGTGTCGTGGTCCCGCCCGGCAGCGTCCACTGCTGGTTGGCCGTGCTCGCGCAGGTCCAGATCTGCAGCCGCGTCCCGTTGGCGCTGGAGTTGCCGGTGGCGTCGAGGCACTTGCCGGAGCCGGTGTTGACGAGGTTCTTCGCCGAGTTGGCGGTCCACTTCTGGGCGTTGCTCCCGTTGCAGTCCCAGAGCTGGACGGTGGTGCCGTTGGCCGTGCCCGCGCTCGTGACGTCGAGGCACTTGCCGAGCGCCTGCAGGGATCCGTCGGCGCCGACTGTCCATTGTTGAGCGCCGGTGCCGTTGCAGTCGTAGATCTGGACGGCGGTTCCGTTGGTGCTGTTCGCGCCGGCGACGTCGACGCACTTGCCGCCGAGACCGGTGATCGGGCCGGTCGCCGCCTGCGCGACGCCCGGGGCGAGGACCATCGCCGAGGCGGCGATCAGGGCGCCGATTGCTGCTGTCTTCTTCATGCGGGCACGTTCCACTTCTGGTTGGCGGCGCCGGTGCAGGTCCAGATCTGCAGCCGGGTGCCGTTGGCGCTGGAGTTGCCGGTCGCGTCGGCGCACTTGTTCGAGCCCGCGCCGACGAGTTCACGGGCCGCGGTGGCCGCCCACCGCTGGTTGGCCGTGCCGCCGCAGTCCCAGAGCTGGAGCTGCGCACCGTCCGCAGTGGACTGGCCGATGACGTCGAGGCACTTACCGAGCGCCTTCAGGGTTCCGTCGGCGCCCACCGTCCACTGTTGAGCGCTCGAGCCGTTGCAGTCGTAGAGCTGGACCGCGGTGCCGTTGGCGCTGTTCGCGCCCGCGACGTCGAGGCACTTGCCGCCGAGACCGGTGATCGGGCCGGTCTTGCCGCCACTTGAACCTTGGGTGCCGCTCCAGGTGAACGTCGCCGACGTGTGGCCGGGCAGCGTGTAGGTGAACGAGGAGCTGCCCCAGTTCACGCGGACGCTCTGGTTGCCGGTGCTCGAGTTGTACGCGATGAGCGCCTTGGAGCCGTCGGGGTTCTTCCAGGCGACGTTGCGGACGGTCGAGTTGTCGTTCGAGTCGATCCGGTACGCGCCCGGCTTCACGAACTTCGTCAGGTGGCCCATCGTGTAGTACTCGACGGTGTAGTCGACCTGCCCGCTGCGCGAGTCTCCGTTGTGGACGGTGATCAGGCCGGTGCAGGTGCCGCAGCCGCCGTTGTGCGGACCCATGTTCTGGTCGACGCCGAGGCTCCACTTGACGAAGCTCTTCGACCAGTTGCGGGTGTAGTCCACGATGTTGTTCATGTCCTCGGCCTGCTGGTTCGAGATCCAGGTGCCACCGGAGTGCTCGGTCGAGTAGGCGTTGACGTTCGGGTACTGGTTGTGCGTGGTCGTCTGCTGCGCGATGTCGCCGCCGTAGCCGTGCCACGCCACGCCACCGAAGTTCGGGTGGCTGCGGATGGCCGGATCGTCCAGCGTGGGTGCGCCGTAGGAGGCGTAGGTGTCCCAGTTCCAGTCGAGCGCCAGGACCTTCGTGGACAGGCCGGCGTTCTGGAGTGCGGGCAGCAGGTTGTTCTTCGCGAAGTACGCCAGCCCGGCGCCGTTCCAGTTCGTCGACGGGTAGCTCGCGCAGCACGTCGGCTCGTTCTGCATCGAGACGTAGTCGATCGGCACGCCCGCGTCCCGGTAGGCCTGGAGGTACTTGACGAAGTACTGCGCGTAGGCCGGGTAGTACTGCGATTCGACCCAGCCGAGCAGGTAGCTGTCGTTGTCCTTCATCCACGGCGGCGCGCTCCACGGCGACGCCATCACCTTGGCCTGCGGGTTGAGCTGCTTGGCCTGCTTGGTCAGCGGCAGCACGTCGGCCTGGTCGTGTGCGATGGAGAAGTGCGTCAGGTTCGGGTCGGTCTGGCCGGCCGGCACGTCGTCGAAGGTGTAGCTGTAGCGGGCCAGGTCGGATGCGCCGAGCGGGTTGCGGATGAAGCTCAGCCCGATGCCGTTGTTCGGGTCGAACAGCTTGCGCATGGTGTCGTCGCGAGTGGCCTGGGACAGCGCCCCGCTGGAGTTCAGCAGCCAGGCCGCAGTGTCCGTAAAGGACGCTCCGCCGCCTTCGAACTGCTGGTAGGTGGTGTTTTCGTTGACGTTGATGGTCACGCCGCCACTGCCGGTGCCCGCGGCGAACGTCACCGGCGTCTGCGGCTGGAGGCCGCGGGTGACCGTCCGGCCGCCGGAGTCGCTGGTCGTGGTGAGCCAGACGTTGACCGTTTCGCCGGCAGCCTGAGCGGGCGCGGCGAAGGTGGCCGCGGTGAGTGCTACCGCGGCTGTCGCCGCTAGGAGAGAACGCTTTCTCATGGCAGAGTCCACTTCTGGTTCGCACCGGAGCCGCAGGCCCAGATCTGCAGCCGCGTCCCGTTGGCGCTGGAGTTGCCGGTGGCGTCGAGGCACTTGCCGGAGCCGGTGTTGACGAGGTTCTTCGCCGAGTTGGTCGTCCACTTCTGGGCGTTGGAGCCGTTGCAGTCCCAGAGCTGCGTCGTCGTGCCGTTGGCCGTGCCCGCGCTCGTGACGTCGAGGCACTTGCCCAGCGCCTTCACGGATCCGTCGCTGCCGACTGCCCATTGTTGAGCGCCGGTGCCGTTGCAGTCGTAGAGCTGGACGGCGGTTCCGTTGGCGTTGTTCGCGCCGGCGACGTCGACGCACTTGCCGCCGAGACCGGTGATCTGTCCTGTGTGCTGGGTGGGTGGCGTCGTCGTGCCGCCGGCGAACTGCGTCGCGACCTGCTCGCCGAGGCTGACCGCGTTGGCGTGGTTCTCGATCGGGTTGACGTGCGTGTTCGGGAACACGATGTACGTCACCGGGCCCTCGGTGCCACCGTTCTTCGGGTCGGGGTTGATGCCGAGGCTGACGGCGGTGGCGTAGGACGCCTCGCCGATGATGCTCGTCGGGCCGGTGTCACCGACGACCGCGTAGGTGACCTGGTTGTTGTAGACCACCGCCACGACCGAGCCGCCGTCGATGCCGTAGTTGCGGTAGTCCCAGGTGGACGTCGGCTGGGGAAGGACGATGTAGGGCAGTTGCGCCGCGTTCAGTGGCTGGTCGGTCGAGGTGTGGAACGCGGTGTCGGGGTAGAAGCAGCAGTCGGTGTTCTCGTTGCACTGCGTGGTGCGGACGCCGTCGCAGTCGACGTCCAGGTCGGCGGTGAAGAACACCGCGCCGTTGCCCTGGCAGACGGGAACGGTGGCCGCGCCGCCTTCGTCGAAGGAATACTTGCCGTTCGAGATCTGCTGACAGGACTGGGTTTTGGCGAGCAGCTGGCTCGCGGACGGACCGGCGTCCACTGTGGCCTGAGCCGGTCCGGACGTGAGGAAGGAAAGCGCTAACAGGGCACACCCCATTAGCGCGACGAGAATTCGCCGCACTGGTTTCTCCTTGTGGGAACTGGGGTTGTGAGTGGTAAGGCGGGTTGGAACCCGCCTTACCACTCACGAGGGGACGAGGGTCAGGGAGTGGTCCACTTCTGGTTCGCGCCGCCGCCGCAGGTCCAGATCTGCAGCCGGGTGCCGTTGGCGCTGGAGTTGCCGGTGGCGTCGAGGCACTTGTTCGCGTTGGGGTTCACGATGTCCTTGGCGCCGGTCACGACCCACTGCTGGGCGCCGGTTCCGTTGCAGTCGTAGAGCTGCACCGCCGTGCCGTCCGCGGTACCCGCGCCACTGACGTCCATGCACTTGCCGAGCGCGCGGATCGTGCCGTCGGTGCCGACGGTCCAGTTCTGCGCGGCGTTCCCATTGCAGTCGGTGATCTGGATGGGCGTCCCGTTGGCGCTGTTCGCGCCGGCGACGTCGACGCACTTGCCGCCGATGCCGGTGATCGTGCCGGTGCGGCCGCCGCCCTGGCTCGAGGTGTTCGTGACGTGCACGTAGTCGACGATCAGCTGCTGCGGGAACTGCGTGCTGCTGTTGGGGTCGCCGGGCCAGTAGCCGCCCACAGCGAGGTTGAGGATGATGAAGAAGTTGTGGTCGTAGACCCAGCGGTTGCCGTTGAGGTCCGACGGCGTGCGCGTCTGGTAGAGGTTGCCGTCGACGTACCACTTGATCTGGTTGGGGGCCCAGTCGATGGCGTAGGTGTGGAAGTCGTCGGAGAAGTTCGGGCCGTTGTAGGCGGCGCCGATGCCGCCGGCGCCGGAGTAGCCGGGGCCGTGGATGGTGCCGTGCACGGTGTTCGGCTCGAAACCGACGTTCTCCATGATGTCGATTTCGCCGTCGGTGGGCCAGTTCCCGCCGCCGAGCATCCAGAAGGCCGGCCACATGCCCTGCCCGCGCGGGAGTTTCATGCGCGTCTCGAAGTGGCCGTAGGCCTGGCTGAACCGGCCGGCCGTGTTGAGCCGCGCGGAGGTGTACTCGCAGCGGCCGTACCAGCAGTTGTAGTTGCCGGGGTTTTCCTTCTTGGCGGTGATGACGAGGTGACCCTGGCCGTCGAGCTGGGCGTTGCTGGTGCCCGAGGTGTAGTACTGCCGCTCGTGGTTGTTGACGTTGTCGCCGGTTTCGAGCTGCCACTTCGACCCGTCGACGGCGGCGCCCGCGGGGCCGTTGAAGTCGTCGGTGAACGTGGCTGCGGCAGCCGCTTCGGGTGGGGTGAGGGCCTGCTGCCCGAGGAGGAGCAGTGAGCAGGCGGCGAGGAGTGCCGCCCAGCGGTTCTTTGTGGAGGTGGACATCGTTGTCGCCTCTTTCACCGGGGGAACGGCGTTCCGCGCGCAGCACGGAACGCGGGGAGGGGAGATGGCCGCGCGTGCCGGGGCGGCGGCAGGCACGACCGATCGGCCGGCGCTCGCGGTCCTTGGGCGGGTCCTGGCAGCTCGGACTTGGCGAGTGGCGGCGGGTGCTTTGTTGTGTCTGGCAACAAAGTATGCATGGTCCAGACAAGCCGGGCAACACTCACGCGGGTCATTTTTTTCATCCCGAATTAAGTGTTGGTTGAAGTGGGGGTGTGGTTCCCGCTCAGTGGGGCATGGTGGTTTTGGTCCGCTTCGGGTGGGCTGCTGGACTGGGGTCGCTGTTCCGTTTGCGTTCTTCCGGCACCCCGAAGCCTGATTGTGACTACGGCCGGCGGCACCGGGTCAAGGCGGGAAAGCGTGCCTTGACCCGGTGCCGCCGGCCGTGTTGGGGCTTCGGATCGGGGTGCGGGGGAGCCCTGGGTTCTCGGCGGTGCCTGTTGCGTTGTCCACAACCGTGGTGGGGTGTGGACAAGGCGGGCTGAATGGGGGTTTGGGCCGCTTCCTGTCGGGCAGCCGCGATACGCTGAAGCGGGGATGGACCCCCTGGGAGGGTGGGCGCTGCTCGGGGGCCGCTCAGCCGCCCACCACGAACCGGTGACCCGGAGCAGGGCGGGTTACGCCGCGTCGGAGTCCGGGGCTCCCGGCTTGGCGATCCTGGACGTCGCTCCCTGCTCCAGCAGGTCCGCCACCGGGAGCGTCGCCGCGCCCGTCGCCACCGCGTCCAGGCCCAGCGACCCGAGCTGGATCGACGTCTGGCTGAACGGGTGCCTCAGCGCGTGCTCGCCCGCCGCCTCGCGGATTCGGGGCAGCAGCTGCTCGCCCAGGGCCAGGCCGGCCCAGCCGCCGATCACGATGCGCTCCGGGTTGAACAAGTTGATCAAGTTGGCGATGCCCGCTCCGACGTAGCCCGCCGTCTCGTCGAGGATCTTGGCCGCCGTCTTGGACTTCGGGGCCGCTGCCATCAAGGCCGAAAACTGGGCCTGCTCGTCCTCGCCCGTGATGTCCTTGCCGCGCGCCCGGCGGTACCGCGCCAGGACCGCGCCCGCGCCGATGTACGCCTCCAGGCACCCGCGCGAGCCGCAGCGGCACTCCTGGCCGCCGTACGCGATCGTCGTGTGGCCCCACTCGCCCGCGCTGCTCGTCGAGCCCCGGTACGTCGTTCCGTCCGTCACCACCGCCGCGCCGACGCCCGAGCCGATCAGCGCGATCACCGCGTGGCGGGCTCCGCGGCCCGCCCCGAACCACATCTCCGCCTGGCCCTGCGTCTTCGCGCCGTTGTCGATGAACAGCGGCAGGCCCACTCCGGCCTCCTCCAGCAGCGAAGCGAACGGGACCCCGTCCCAGCCGACCGTGGGGGCGTGGACCAGCACCCGTGACCCCTGCTCGACCGTGCCCGGCACGCCGATGCCGACCCCCAGCACGCCCGATTCGTCGATACCCGCGCTCGCGAACACCTCCCGGAGCCCGGACGTCACCTGCTCGACCGCGGTCGCCGGGTCGGGCGCCTTCGGGAGCGGGTGCTCGACCGTCGCCAGCCGGTTCATCGCCAGGTCGAACAGCTCGACCTTGACACCCGTTTCGCCGATGTCGACGCCGGCGACGTGCCCGTACGCCGGGTCCACCCGCAGCAGCACCCGGGGGCGGCCGCCGTCCGACTCGACCTGGCCGGCCTCGGTGATCAGGCGTTCTTCGCCCAGTTCGGCGGTCACGTTGCTCACCGTGGCGGCACTCAATCCGGTGAGCTGGCTGAGCTCGTGCCTCGACAGCGGGCCGTCGAAGTACAGTTTCGACAGCAGCAGGGATCGGTTGTGCCGCCGCAGATCACGGACGGTGGTGCGCTTGCTCGCCATGGGCAACCCATCTAACTTCTTACCGGCTCACTGACAGGATGCCCGATCACCGTAAGTTGTGGCTATGTATTAAGTGGTGAACTAAGTCCCGAACCCATGGTGGCGGGGCCGCGGTCTGGCAGAATCCTCCCGGTGACCCAGGTGGCGCGCCAGACGACCCGTGACCTCAGGCGGCACAACCGCGCGGCACTGCTCTCCTCGCTCTACCTCCGCGGTCCCGTCAGCAGACTGGAACTGGTAGCTGAATCGGGACTGTCGGCCGCCACCGTTACCAACGTCGTCTCCGAGCTCATCGCGGACGGCGTCGTGGCGGAGGCCGGATCGGTCGAATCGGACGGCGGCCGCCCCCGGACGCTGCTGGCCGTTCGGCCGGAGTTCGGGCACGTCGTGGGCGTGGACGTCAGTGAGACGCACGTCGAGGTCGGCCTCTTCGACTGCGCCCTCGGCACCCTCGGGACCGTGCGCCACCCGCTGGTCGGCACCCGGCTCGACCCGGACGAAGTGGCCGGTCTGGTGTGCACCGGCATCGCCGAAGTGCTCGAAGGGGGCAATCCGGACGCGGTGTTCGGCGTCGGCATCGGCGTGCCGGGCGCGGTCCGCGACGGCGGGATCGTGCACGCCCCCACCCTCGGCTGGCAGGGCGTGGACTTCGCCGAGCTGATCCATCCGCACATCCAGGCTCCCCTCCACCTGGACAACCGGGCCCGCACCCTCGGTCAGGTCGAGGCCTGGCGCGGCGCCGGCCGTGGTGCCGAACGCGCCATCGTCGCCCTGCTCGGCGTCGGCGTCGGGGCTGCCGTCGCCACGGCGGGGCGGTCGCACCCCGCCATCACGACCAGCGAGTGGGGCCACACCGTCGTCAAGGCGGCCGGGGCGCCCTGCCGGTGTGGCTCGCACGGCTGCCTGGAGGCCTACGTCGGCACCGAGGCGATCGTCCGCCACTACGCCGCCCGGGTCGGCGAACAACCGGTCATCGGGGACGAAAGCGACGGCGAGCTGGCCCGGATCGTCGCCGAAGCGGCGCGGGGCGGCCCGGCCGCCGAGGTGCTCGCCGAGACCGGTGAATACCTCGGCATCGGCATCGCCAACCTGATCAACCTGCTCACCCCCGACCGGGTGGTGCTTTCCGGCTCGGCGGGGGCGATCATGGGGCAGGCGATCCTCCCCGCGGTCCGGGACGCCGTCCAGCGGCACGCCCTGGACTACCTGGCCGAGCGCACCGAGGTCGTCCTGGGCGCGCTGGGGCCCGAGGCCGTCGCGCTCGGCGCGGCGACCCTGCCGATCGCCGAACTGCTGGCCAACGGCGGGCGCACCGGCTGAAACCCTTGCGCGGCAAGGAGTAGTCCAGCCAACAGGTCCAGACCGCCCGTTCTTTCAGTACTTAAACTTAGGTACAAAACGTTACCGCCGTGTTATTGACGTGACCCGAGTCACCCGGGTTGACTTCGGGACGTCGTTCGGTCGCCGGCGGTCGGGGCTCGCTACCAGTCGACAGCAAGCAAGTCGTCGATGACCAGGAGGAACCGATGCGAGTCAAGCGCTCCATCGTTGCAGCGCTAGTAGCCATCACGGCCTTGAGCGGCCTCACCGCGTGCTCCGGCGGCAGCTCCAACGCCGCCCAGGGCAACCCGGACGCCGTGCTCAACGTCGGCAAGCCGGACGGCCCGCAGGCGGAGAACAACAACCCGTTCCTGGAGACCTCCGCCCTGTCGAACATGGGCTACCGGTGGATGATCTACGAGCCCCTCGTCATGCTGAACCGCGTCAAGCCGCAGGAGCCGGGCAAGCCCTGGCTGGCCACCAAGTGGGACTGGTCGGACAACTACAAGAAGCTGGTTCTGACCGTCCGTGACGGCGTGAAGTTCTCCGACGGCCAGCCGATGACCGCCGAGGACGTCGCCTACACCTTCCAGCTGCTGCGCGACAACAAGGCGCTGAACGTCGACGCCGTCCCGTACAAGGACATCACCGCGGCCGGCAACCAGGTGACCCTGGCCTTCGACGGCTCGCAGTTCGTCAACCAGGTCAAGATCCTGCAGACCCTGGTCGTGCCGAAGCACGTCTGGAAGGACGTCAAGGACCCGGCCCTCGACCTCGTGAAGAACCCGATCGGCACCGGCCCGTACACGCTCAAGTCGGCCACCCCGCAGACGATGATCGTCACGCGGCGCGACAGCGGATACTGGCAGGAAGCGCCGAAGGTGAAGGAGATCCGCTACACCTCCTACACCGACAACAACGCGCAGGTCAGCGCGCTGGTCAACGGGGCATCCGAGTGGAGCTTCGTGTTCATCCCGAACTACAAGGCGGTCTACACGAACAAGGACCCGCAGCACTACAAGCTGTGGTTCCCCGCGCAGCTGGCCGTGCACGGCCTGTGGTTCAACACCGAGAAGGCGCCGTGGAACGACCCGAAGCTGCGCCAGGCGATCAACAAGGTGATCAACCGCGACGACATCTTCAACCAGGGCGAGGCCGGCTACTTCTACCCGAAGAACGACCAGGTCACCGGCATTCCGACCCCGGCGGGCGACCCGTTCATCGCGCCGCAGTACAAGGGCCAGTCGGTCCAGGTCGACGTCCCGGGCGCGAAGGCACTGCTGACCGGCGCGGGCTACCGGTTCACCGGCGACAAGCTGGCCGACCCGGGCGGCAAGCCGGTCACCATCAAGCTCACCGTGCCGTCCGGCTGGTCGGACTACGTCACCGACCTGGAGATCATCAAGGACAACCTGGCACAGATCGGCATCACCGCCACGGTCGAGAAGATGAACCAGGACGCCTGGATGAAGTCGGTCGACACCGGTGACTTCGAGGGCCTGATGCACTGGACCAACGACGGGTCGACGCCGTACGACATGTACCGCGACGTCATGGACGGCAACCGCTACAAGCCGACCGGCCAGGGCGGCATCAACGGCAACTACGGCCGCTACAAGAACGACGAGGCGACCAAGGCGCTCGAGACCTACGCCAACGCCGAGGACGACGCCGCCCGCACCGCGGCCATGGCGACGCTGCAGAAGATCATGATCGAGCAGCAGCCGATGATCCCCACGTCGGCGGCCAACTCCGGCGGCGAGTACAGCACGAAGAACTGGGTCGGCTGGCCGGACGACGCCAACCCGTACGCGCCGGCCCAGCCGACGCTGCGCAACGCGCTCGACATCGTCCTGCACCTCAAGCCCGCGGCCTGACGATGGCGGATTCAGCTGTGACGACCGAGCAGTCCCCCTCCGATCCCGTCGCCGTCGGGTCGGAGGGGGACCTCCCCGTGGTCCTCGAAGCCGCGGGCCTCACCAAACACTTCCCCCTCCGTCGCAAGGGGCGGGCCGCGCTCACCGGCCCCCGGCGCAGCATCCAGGCCGTCGACGACGTGACCTTGACGCTCCGCCGCGGCCGCGTCACCGCGCTGGTCGGCGAGTCCGGCTCCGGCAAGTCGACGGTCGCGCGCCTGCTCGCGGGCCTCTACCCACGCACCGGCGGCGACATCCGGTTGCACGGCGAGACGGTGAACGTCAAGCGCGGCAGGGCGTTCCGCGCCTACGCCCGCCGGGTCCAGATGATCTTCCAGGACCCGTTCGCGTCGCTGAACCCGGTGCACACCGTGCGCTACCACCTGACGCGGGCGCTGAAGATCCACGGCCGGGCGGGTGACGACCTCGAGCAGTCGCTGCACGAGCTGCTCTCCCGCGTCCAGCTGACCCCGCCCGAGCGGTACGTCGACAAGTTCCCGCACGAGCTGTCCGGCGGCCAGCGCCAGCGGGTCGCGATCGCGCGGGCGCTCGGCGCCGACCCCGAGGCGCTGCTGGCCGACGAACCGGTGTCCATGTTGGACGTCTCCATCCGGCTCGGTGTGCTGAACCTGCTGCGGGACCTCAAGGAGCGCCTGCACCTGGCGATCCTGTACATCACGCACGACATCGCGTCCGCGCGCTACTTCGCCGACGACACGATGGTGATGTACGCGGGCCGGATGGTCGAAGGCGGCGACAGCGAGACCATCACGCAGCGGCCGGCGCACCCGTACACCCGGCTGCTGATCGAATCCGCTCCCGACCCGGACCGGATCGCGGCGGGCGGCGACCCCGCGGAGACGCCGGCCGAACGCGGGTCCGGCGAACCGCCGAGCCTGATCGACCCGCCCTCCGGCTGCCGGTTCCACCCGCGCTGCCCGGTCGCGATGGCCCGGTGCGAGACCGAGCTGCCGCCGCGGCTCGACGTCGGCGACGCGCCGGGGCACTGGGCCGCCTGCTGGCTCTACGACGGAGCCGCCCGATGAGGTACCTGCTGCAACGGCTGGGCTTCTACGTCTTCACCGCGTGGGCCGCCGTCACCATCAACTTCTTCATCCCGCGGATGATCCCGGGCGACCCGGTGCAGTCGCTGATCGCCAAGAACCAGGGCATGATCAGCGCGGACGCCATCGAATCGCTCTACGTCCTGTTCGGACTCGACAAGAACGAAAGCCTGATCTCCCAGTACTTCGACTACTGGGGGCAGCTCTTCCGCGGCGACCTCGGGATCTCGTTCACGTTCTTCCCGACGCCGGTGTCCGACCTGCTCACCGACAGCCTGCCGTGGACGATCATCCTGGTCGGCATCACCACGGTCGTCGGCTTCGCCATCGGCACCGGGCTCGGCGTGGTCGCCGGCTGGAAGCGCGGCTCGTGGGTCGACGGCCTGCTGCCGGTGACGACGTTCCTCTCGTCGATCCCGTACTTCTGGCTCGGCCTGATCGCGCTGACCGTGCTGGCCGGCCCGGGCAGCTTCTTCCCGTCGTCCGGCGGCTACGACCCGGGCACCATCCCGGGCTGGGACCCGGCGTTCATCGGCAGCGCGATCCAGCACAGCCTGCTGCCCGCGCTGACCATCCTGATCAGCTCGATGGGCAGCTGGATCCTGGGCATGCGGAACATGATGGTCACGGTCGCGTCGGAGGACTACGTCACCGTCGCGCACGCCAAGGGCCTGCCGGAACGCCGGGTGATGGTCGGGTACGCGGCGCGCAACGCGTTGCTGCCCAGCGTGTCCGGCTTCGCGCTGGCGCTCGGGTTCATCGTCGGCGGCACGCTGCTGGTGGAGATCGTCTTCTCCTACCCGGGCGTCGGCTACCAGCTGTTCCAGGCCGTCGGCTCGCAGGACTACCCGCTGATGCAGGGCATCTTCCTGATCATCACGCTGTCGGTGCTGGTGGCGAACCTGCTCGCCGACGTCGCCTACCTCGCGCTCGACCCGCGCACCCGGAAGGAGGGCTGACATGGCCGTACCCGCGGCGGACGTCAAAGCCGCCCAAGCCCTCCCGCTCGAAGCGGTCGCGCGCCGGCGCCGCTTCCGGTTCCTCACCGGCGGCAAGACCGGCACCGGGCTCGCCGTCATCGTGTTCTTCGTGGTGCTCGCGGTCATCGGGGACTGGATCGCGCCGTACGACCCGTCGGCCCGCAGCAGCGACCTGCTGGAATCGCCGTCGGCGCGGCACTGGTTCGGCACCACCCACCTCGGCCAGGACATCTTCAGCCAGGTCGTGGTCGGCACGCGCAGCGTCATGCTGGTCGGGCTGGCCGCCGGGATCGTGGCGACGATCCTCGCGGTGATCGTCGGGGTGACGTCCGGGTACCTCGGCGGCACGCCGGGCGAAGGTCTGTCCGCACTGTCCAACGTGTTCCTGGTGATCCCGGCGCTGCCGCTGATCATCATCATCGGCAGCGCGGTGCCCACCGGCGGCGACATCCTGGTGGCGGTGATCATCGGGTTCACGTCGTGGGCGTGGGGCGCCCGGGTGCTGAGGGCGCAGACGCTGTCGTTGCGAGGCCGGGAGTACGTCGAAGCGGCCCGGGCGACCGGCGAATCGACCTGGCGGATCATCTTCTTCGAGATCCTGCCGAACCTGACTGCGGTGATCGCGTCCAGCTTCGTCGGCACGGTGATCTTCGCCGTGATGTCGGAGATCACGCTGGCGTTCGTCGGCGTCTCCGGGCTGTCCAACTGGAACTGGGGCACGATCCTGTTCTGGGCGCAGAGCCAGCAGGCGCTCGCGCAGGGCGCGTGGTGGTGGTTCGTGCCGGCCGGGCTGGCGATCGCCATCCTCGGCACGGCGTTGTCCCTGCTGAACTTCGGCATCGACGAGTTCGTCAGCCCGCGGCTGCGCGGCAGCGGCAAGGCCCGCGTGCGCGGTGCCGACGGGCGGACGCACCGCATGCGGGTGGGCTTCACGCCCGTGCTCGGGCGAGAGGAAAAACCATGATGGACCCGGTGCTGGAGATCAAGGGCCTGGACGTCGACTACGGCGTCGGCGAGGAAGCCGTCCGCGCGGTCCGGGACGTGCACCTGACGCTGCACCGCGGCGAAGTCCTCGGCCTGGCCGGGGAAAGCGGCAGCGGGAAGTCCACTTTGGCCTACGGGCTGACGCGGCTGCTGGCGCCACCGGGCGTCATCCGCGGCGGCGAGGTGATCTACCACCCCGCCGACGGCGAGCCGTACGACGTCCTTCGCCTGACCGACAAGCAGCTGCGGGACTTCCGGTGGGCGGAGACGTCCATTGTGTTCCAGGGCGCGATGAACTCGCTGAACCCGGTGCACAAGGTCGTCACGCAGCTGGTCGACGTCATCAAGGCGCACGAACCGGGCACGACGCGCGGGGGCCGGATCGCGCGTGCGAAGGACCTGCTGAAACTGGTGGGGATTTCGGCCGACCGGCTGGAGGCGTACCCGCACCAGCTGTCCGGCGGGATGCGGCAGCGGGTGATGATCGCGATGGCGCTCGCGCTGGAGCCGCGGGTCGTCATCATGGACGAGCCGACCACCGCGCTCGACGTCGTCATGCAGCGGCAGATCCTCGGCCAGCTCGTGGAACTGCGGGAACGGCTGGGTTTCTCGGTCCTGTTCATCACGCACGACCTGTCGCTGCTGGTGGAGTTCTCGGACCGGATCGCGATCATGTACGGCGGCCGGATCGTCGAGCAGGCGCCCGCGTCGGACCTCTACCGGGACGCGCTGCACCCGTACAGCCACGGCCTGCTGAACTCGTTCCCCGCGCTGCGCGGGCCGCGCCGCGAACTGGCCGGGATCCCCGGATCGCCGCCGGACACGCGCGGGATGCCGGCCGGCTGCGCGTTCCACCCGCGGTGCCCCAAGGCTTTCGAGCCGTGCCCCGACCGCGTGCCGCTGCTGGGCACGCCCGGCGACCCGGCGCGCGAGGTGGCGTGCTGGCTGCACCCCGTCGCTCCCTGAACGCCGTCCGACCTGTCCGGTACCACTGGAGGAGTGCTGCCTTGACCGAGACCACCGCCGCGACCGCCGAACAGCAGGCGCTGATCGACACCCTGCCGCCGGACTTCCGCTGGGGCGTGGCCACCGCCGCGTACCAGATCGAAGGAGCGGTCGCCGAAGACGGGCGCACACCGTCCATTTGGGACACGTTCTGCCGGGAGCCGTGGGCGATCGACAACAACGACAACGGGAACGTGGCGTGCGACCACTACCACCGGATGCCCTCGGACATCGAGCTGGTGCGCTCGCTCGGTGCGGACACCTACCGGTTTTCCGTGGCGTGGCCCCGGGTTCAGCCGCGCGGACGGGGCGGGATCAACGAGGCGGGCATCGGGTTCTACGACCGGCTCGTCGACGAGACGCTGAGCCGCGGCATCACGCCGTGGCTGACGCTGTACCACTGGGACCTCCCGCAGGAACTGGAGGACGCGGGCGGCTGGCCGGCGCGTGACACCGCGTACCGCTTCGCGGACTACGCGATGCTGGTGTTCGACCGGCTCAAGGATCGAGTCCGGCACTGGACGACGTTGAACGAGCCGTGGTGCTCGGCGATGCACGGGTACGTCCACGGCGTGATGGCGCCGGGCCGGCGTGACTACGCGGCCGGGTTGCACGCGGTGCACCACCTGCTGCTCGGCCACGGGCTGGCGACCCAGCGGATGCGTGCGGCGTCCCCGGCGGACACGCAGTTCGGCATCACGCTCAACATGTGCACGGCCGACCCGGCGACGGACTCGCCGGAGGACGTCCGCGCGGCGCGTCAGGCCGACGGCCTCGGTGTCCGCATCTACCTGGACCCGCTGGTCCACGGCCGGTACCCGGCGGACGTGGTGGAGGACCTGGCCGCGCGCGGAGTCCGCCTCCCGGTCCAGGACGGCGACCTGGCGGTGATTTCGACCCCGCTGGACTTCCTGGGCGTGAACTACTACTTCGGCCAGCGGTTCTCGGGGGTGGACGAGCGGGGCGCCGCGGTGGACGCGGACGGCGTCCCGGCGTCCCGCCTGGTCCCGTTCGGCGAGCCGACGACGGCGATGGGCTGGGAGATCCTGCCGGGCAAGTTCACGGAGCTGCTGACCCGGCTGGGCCGCGACTACCCGGGCCTGCCGATGTACATCACGGAGAACGGCTCGGCCTTCGACGACGACCCGGACTCGTCCGGGTTCGTGCGCGACGACGGGCGTACGGCATACCTGGCCTCACACATCGCCGCGGTGGCGGAAGCCCGTCAGGCGGGCGCCGACGTCCGGGGCTATTTCGCATGGTCCCTTTTGGACAACTTCGAATGGGCGTACGGGTACGCGAAGCGGTTCGGGCTGATCCGGGTGGACTACGAGACGCAGGAGCGGACGATCAAGCAGAGCGGGTACTTCTACCGCGACACCGTCCGGCGGGTCCGCGGCAGCTGAGCTTTCGGCGGTAGGGCGCACCCCACCAGGGTGGCGGTGGTGCGCCCCATGGCCCGCCTCCGGGCATTTCCCTAGCGTCGGTCGGGCGAAATCCCGACCGGCGACCTGGGGGAGTCATGACCGTCCGCACGGAAGTCAGACCCGCATCCGTCCAGCCGCAACCGAAGTGGTGGCGGCGGCCCTGGGTGGCGCCGCTCGCCCTGGTCGTCGCCGTCTTCCTCGCCTACTCCGTGCCGCCTTACCTCACGCTTGATCCCGCGCAGTCGCGGGTTCCGGCCCCGGCTGGGTTCCCCGCGCACTACTGGCTGCTCGTCGCGCACGTCGCCTTCGGGACCGTCGCCATCGTCGGTGTCATCCTGCAGGTCTGGCCGTGGCTGCGCCGGACGCACCCGGTCGTGCACCGCCGCGTCGGACGCGTTTACGTCTTCGGCGGTGCCATCCCGGCAGCCGTCATGGCGGCGACCATCGGGGCCGTGAGCCCGTTCGGGCCGGTCGTCGCCGCGCTCGACGTCGTGGCCGCCGTGCTGTGGCTCGGCTTCACCGTCGCCGGGTGGCGGGCGGGGCGGCAACGGCGGTTCGGTGACCACCGGAAGTGGATGATCCGCAGCTTCGCGATGTGCATGAACACGTTGATGACCCGCGCCCTGTCCCCGGTCGGCTACCTGGTGGTCATGCCGCGGGGCCTGGGCAAGGAGGCGATGATCCTCAGCGCCGCCACCGTGTCCGCCGCGCTGAGCGTCCTGACGCTGCTGCTGCTCAGCCAGTGGTGGATCGAGCGGAAGCCGGCCGGCGTGCGATGATCCGAGCCCGGCATCCAGGAGGCGGGCACGTGGGGCTCGCCCTGGACGAGATGCACGGCTTCGGCGGAGAGCGTCCGTGGGCGGGCGTCTCCACCACGCTGGCCCCCTCCTCGACCACGCCGATGACGAGGGGCCCGGCCTCACCCCGGCGCAGTGCGCCGTGCTCCTGCCTCGCCTGCGGGAGATCGCCGACCGGCCTCGAGGCGGAAGCGTCGATCCCCTCGTCCGACGGCACCGGGACGACGCCCGTCAGTTGGTGGTCGTCGCGCAGGTCTGCGTGGACAAGAGCGTCGAACTGCTCTTCGGGTGAGCTCGGCGGGGCCCGGGTTGCCGCTCAGCCAGTGGTGGTGGATCGAGCGGAAGCCAGCCACCGCGCGATGATCGTCCGCTGGATCTCCGACGCGCCTTCGTAGATCCGGGGCGCCCGGACCTCCCGGTACAGGTGCTCCAGCAGGTGCCCGCGCCGCAGTGCGCGGGCACCGTGGAGCTGGACCGCCGAGTCGACGACGAACTGCGCTGCCTCGGTCGCGAACAGCTTCGCCATCGCCGCCCGGCCGCCGAGGTTCGGCTCGCCCGCGTCGTAGGCGCCCGCCGCCGCGTAGACCAGCAGCCGGGCCGCTTCCGTGCGGGTGGCCATCTCGGCCAGCGTGTGCGCCACGGCCTGCTGCTTGATCAGCGGGCCGCCGAACGCTTCGCGGGACCCGGTGTGGTCCACCGTGGCGTCCAGTGCGGCCTGCGCCATGCCGACCGCGAACGCACCGACGCTCGGGCGGAACAGGTCCAAGGTCCGCATCGCGACGGCGAAGCCGCGGTTCTCCTCGCCGAGCAGTTCCGCACGCCGCACAGAAACGCCGTCGAACGTCACCGTGCCGATCGGGTGCGGGCTCACCAGGTCGAGGTGCTCGCCGCCGAGGCCGGGCCGGTCGGCCGGCACGACGAACGCGCTGACCCCGCGCGAACCGGCGTCCGGTGTCGTGCGCGCGAACACCGTGTAGAAGTCGGCTTCCGGGGCGTTCGAGATCCACATCTTCGACCCTGTCAGGCGCCAGCCGTCGCCATCCGGCTCCGCCGCCAGGGACAGTGCCGCCGCGTCGGAGCCGGCGTCCGGCTCGGTCAGCGCGAACGCCGCCACCGCGTCGCCGGCCGCCACCGCGGGCAGCCACTTCGCGACCTGCTCGTCCTGTCCGGACTGGAGGATCGGGTAACTTCCCAGTCCCTGCAACGCCAGCGCCGTTTCGGCTTCCGTGCTCACCGTGGCGAGGTTCTCGCGCAGGATGCACAGGTCCGTCGCGGCCGCCTGCCTCGACGGCGTGCCCGAACCGACGCCGGGGAAGAGCCGCGCGAGCAGGCCCAGCGCACCCATCGCCTTGAGCAGCGGGCGGTTGACCGCACCCTCCACACCGGACTCGGCGAGCGGGAGCAGCTGCTCGGCCGCCAGCCGGCGCACCTCGGCGGCGAACGCCTGCTGCTCGGGGTTCAAGGCGAAAGTCATGCGGAAGCTCCCGGTCGCCAGCGGGCATGGGCAGTGCCGGTGGGGCCCGACCGGACGAGGTCGAGGCGGGGTTCGGGCCCGTCGGAGCGGCCCGTCTGCGGCTTGCGGCTGCCCGCGGCGAACGGCTTCGGCCACGCCATCGGGTAGTCCTGCTCGGCCGCCGCGTGCAACGTCCACTGTGGATCGTAGAGGTGGGTCCGGCCCAGTGCGCAGAGGTCCGCGCGCCCGGCCAGGATCAGCGAGTTGACGTCGTCGTAGGACGAGATCGCGCCGACCGCGATCACCGCGATCCCGTACTCCTCGCCGATTTCGTTGCGGATCCGGTCGGCGTACGGCGTCTGGTAGCTGCGGCCGTACTGCGGGCGTTCTTCGCTGACGACCTGGCCGGTCGAGACGTCGATGCCCGCGGCGCCGTGGGCGGCGAACGCCCGCGCGATCTCGACGGCGTCGTCGGCGTCGATGCCGCCCTCGCACCAGTCGGTCGCGGAGATCCGGACCGTCATGGGCCGGGAAGCGGGCCAGGCCGCCCGGACCGCGTCGAAGACTTCCAGCGGGAAGCGCAGCCGGTTTTCGAGGGAGCCGCCGTAGGAATCGGTCCGCTGGTTGGTCAGCGGCGAGAGGAACGACGACAGCAGGTAGCCGTGCGCGCAGTGCAGCTCGAGGACGTCGAACCCGGCGCGAGCGGCGGCCTGGGCGCAGGCGACGAACTGGTCCCGGATCTCCGCGAGGTCCGTTGTGGACAGTTCACGCGGGACTTGGTTGCGTTCGGAATACGGCAGGGACGAAGGCGCGCAGACCTCCCAGTTGCCGGACGGGAGCGGCTCGTCGATCCCGTCCCACATGAGTTTCGTCGAGCCCTTGCGCCCGGAGTGTCCCAACTGGACGCCGATCCGCGCCGGCGTCTGCCCGTGCACGAAGTCGACGACCCGCTTCCAGGCCGCTTCCTGTTCCGATGTGTACAGTCCGCCGCAGCCGGGGGTGATCCGGCCTTCGGGGGAGACGCAGACCATCTCGGTCATCACCAGCCCGGCCCCGCCCAGCGCCTTGCCGCCCAGGTGCACCAGGTGGAAGTCGCCGGGCACACCGTCCACTGCGGAGTACATGTCCATCGGGGACACGATGATCCGGTTCGGCAGTTCCAGCCCACCCAGGGAGAACGGCTGGAACATCGGCGGCCGCGACGTCGTCCCGAGCTTCCGCGCGAACCAGTGGTCCAGCTCGGCGGCGAACTCGGGGTCACGCAGGCGGAGGTTGTCGTAGGTGACGCGGCGGCTGCGCGTGAGGATGTTGAACGCGAACTGCGGCGGATCCTGGTGGGCGTACTGCGCGATGTTCTCGAACCACTCCAGGCTGGCCTGCGCGGCGCGCTGCGTCGACGTGACGACCGGCCGCCGTTCCAGCTCGTAGGCCTTCAAGGCCGCCGCGACGCCGTCGTTCTCGTGCAGGCACGCGGCCAGCGCGAGCGCGTCCTCCATCGCCAGCTTCGTGCCGGAGCCGATCGAGAAGTGCGCGGTGTGCGCGGCGTCGCCGAGGAGGACGACGTTCTCGTGCACCCAGGTCTCGCAGCGGACGGTGCCGAACGAGACCCACTTCGAGTTGTTCGCCATCACCTGGTGGCCGTCGAGGACGTCGGCGCACAGCTCGCGGATCAGCGCGATCGACTTCTCGTCGCTCTCGCCGGGCTTGAGCGAGGTCGCCGCGATCGGCCCGAACGTCCGCTGCCAGACGTCTTCGGAGACCTCGAGGATGAACGTGCTGCCCTCGCGGCCGTACGGGTAGCCGTGGATCTGCATGATCCCGGCCGGCGTTTCGAGGACGTAGAACTTGAACGCGTCGAACACCAGGTCCGTGCCCAGCCAGATGTACCGGCACCGGCGGGTTTCGACGCTCGGCCGGAAGGTTTCGGCGTACCGCGCGCGCATCGCCGAGTTGACGCCGTCGGCGGCGATGACCAGGTCGTAGCCGTCGAGGTCGGTGGGGGCCTCTTCCCGGAAGTGCAGCCCGACGCCGAGCTCGCCGCAGCGGCTCTGCAGGATGCCGAGCAGGCGCTTGCGGCTCATCGCGGCGAAGCCGTGGCCGCCCGAGGTGGTGACCGTGCCGCGGTAGTGGACGTCGATGTCGTCCCAGCGCGCGAATTCGGCCTTCATGGCCTCGTGCACGGCCGCGTCGGCGTGCTCGATGCCGCCGAGCGTCTCGTCGGAGAACACCACGCCGAAGCCGAAGGTGTCGTCCGGCGCGTTGCGCTCCCAGACGGTGATTTCGTGGCCGGGACCGAGCTGTTTCGCGAGCGCGGCGAAGTACAGACCCGCCGGGCCGCCACCGATGACCGCGATTCGCACGCCGTCCAGGGTATGTCGTGATGAGTACGACCGTCAATAACGCGAAAGATGGCGTACCGTGTCCCGCATGGAACGCATCAACCCGCCGGAGCTGGGCAAGCCGTCCGGGTTCTCGCACGCGGTGGTGGCCGAGGGGCGCGTGGTCTTCCTCGCCGGGCAGACCGCGCTGGACGCGTCGAACAGGATCGTCGGCGACGGCGTCGTCGAGCAGTTCGAGCGCGCGCTCGGCAACCTGCTGGCGTCGCTGCGCGCGGCGGGCGGGACCCCGGAAGACCTCTGCAGCGTGACGATCTACATCGTCGACATGGTCGATTACCAGGCCCACGCGCGCGAGATCGGCCGCGTCTGGAAGCGCCTCGCCGGCACGGAGTACCCGGCGATGGCAGGCATCGGCGTGTCCCGCTTGTGGGACGAGGAGGCCTTGGTGGAGGTCCAGGGCTTCGCGGTGCTCAGCCGAGGTTGATCGCCTTGGCGACGTACGCGCGGGCCGGCGTCTCCAGCTGCGCGTGCAGCTCGAAGAACAGCTCGGCCGCGCGGATCCCGGACCAGCCGGCGGGCAGGAACTCGGCGGGCAGCCCCGGGTCGAGGTAGGGCATCCGCCGCCAGCCGGTGAGCACGCGGACGTAGTCGGCGAAAGCCTGCTCCTCCGTCACGGACTTGCGGCGCAGCGCCGGGCCGTGCTCGTCGAGGAACGTCGTGTACAGCTCGTCCAGCCGGTCGAGGTCCCACCAGTCGCGGACCTTCGCCGCGACGTCGCCGAAGGCCAGGTGCTCGGCGCGGAACAGGTCGGCGTACCCGGCCAGGCCCAGGCGGGTGAGCGCTTCTTCGGTCGCCGCGTGCAGGTGGGCCGGGGCGATCCAGACGCCGGAAGCCGCAGTGCCGAAGCCCATCCGGGCGAGCTGGGTGCGCAGGAGGTGGCGCTTGTGGCGCTCGGTCTCGGGCACCGAGAACACCGCGAGCAGCCAGCCGTCGGCCGGCGTCGCGCGTCCTCGGCGGAAGATCCGCTCGTCGCCCTCGCGCAGGATTTCGCGGGCTTCGTCGGACAGCTCGTAGCCCGCCGTCGCGTCGCGGCGGACCGCTTCGAGGATCCCGCGCCGCTTCAGCCGGGAGATGGACGAGCGCACCGCGGGCTCGTCGACGCCGACGGCGGCCAGCAGGTCGATCAGCGAGGCGACCGAGAGCCAGCCGCCCTCGGTGCGCGAGTAGAGGCCGTACACCGTCACGATGAGCTGGCGAGGCTGGGCGGAGCGGCCGGAGCCGTCCAGTTCGGTTGCCTCGGGTACGGCCGTCATCGCGCCACGATAGCAACTCCCGCCCGGATCGCTCCGCTACGATTTCGCCGCGATGCTGCCAGCCACCAAGGGGATCTTCGACCGGCTCACCCGTCGGGGCCGCCTGATGACCAAGCGGACCTGCGACGGGCAGGGCCACGTGCTGCGCGCCGGGCGTTTCCTCTTCCGCACGCCCACCGCGTGGGAGTACGCCGCCGCCGCGGCCGGGGGCAGCGATCCGGCCGCGCAGCGGTGGCTCGGCTGGCAGCGCGACTCGATCGTCGCCGAGCCGATGCGGGCGGACGCGCTGCGGGTCGTGCCCGGCACCGGGCCGAACTGGGCGTCACCCGATCCGCAGTCCGTCGACCTGGTGATGATCGACGTCGAGGCCAACCGCTGCGCCGGGCTGGTGAGCGTGCACACCGGCGAGGACGGCAGCCCGGAGACCGGCGGCTACCTCGCCCCGGACTATCGCGGGCGCGGGTACGGGCGGGTGCTCTTCGCGGCCGGGCTGACGCTCGCCCACGGCCACCTCGGCCTGGCGCGGGTGCGCGCGGGGGTGGAGGTCGGCAACGTCGCCAGCGCACGGTCGCTGCAGGCCGCCGGGCTCGTCCGGGTGGGCGGGCCGCCGACGTACCGGCTGCCGGACGACCGGATCATCGAGGCGTGGTGGTTCCAGCACGACGTCCCCCGCCCGGCGCGCTGCGGTGGCCCGCAGGCGAAGTGGTTTCCGGCGTCTTCGGTGTTGTGACAGCTCTTGGGGGTCCGGGTGGCGGAGCCCCCGGCCCGAGGCGAAGCCTCGGATGTCACTGATACTTCGGTGCCCGCCGACGTTTTCCGCGGCTAACTTCGCCGCATGACTTCGCTTTCCGCTCCGGTTCCGCCCGTGCCCGTCGACGTTCCTCCGGGGAGCATGGCCTGGTTGCGTGCGTCGGTGGCCCGCTTCAGCAACGGTGCCGACCACGTCCGCCGCCGGGCGCTCGCCGTGGATCTCCTGGCATCGGTCGACGCGGATTCGTTGCAGCACAAGGCTTTCGCGCGTACCCGCAGCATCGTGGCCGACGTCGAAATCATCGACGTGATGACCCGGATCGCCCGGCCGGTGCCGGTTGGCGTGCTCGCCGAGGCGCTGGGCCTGCCGGACGTCTCGGCCGACGTGGTTCCGGTCGCGGCGGCGTACCACCCCCACGTGACGCCGGACGTGGCCGCCGAAGCGGCGTTGGCGCGGCTGGTCGCGGCCTGCGGCGGGCCGGCCGAACCGGCCGCTGCCCGGATCGGCCTGCTCGTCCAGGCCTGCGACGCCACGGCGGGCCTCGTCGGCAACGGGCTTTTCGCGGCCCTGACCGGAAAACCCGCCGAGCAACCGGTGCTCGCCACCCGCCGCCGGATCGACGGCGAGGACGTCACGGTGTCCCTCGCCGGGACGCCGTTCGGGGCCGGGCCGCGCGCTTGCCCGGGGTCGCGGCACGCGCAGGCCCTCGCCGCCGGAGTTCTCGAGGCGTTGCGGGGTTTCCGCCTGACAGAAGGGGAAACCGCGTGGGTTTCGGCGCCGAATCTCCGGATGCCCGCCGTGCTGCGGGTGACCCGCGGCTGAACTGTCGTGATCTTCTGCTAAGACTTACCGCGTTCATTCCTTGGGGGAAGGTGGGGGAATTGCTGTACTTCGACGGCGTGCTCGGCATCGTCACGCTCGGATTGTGGATCTTCTGCCTGGTCGACGTGATCACCACGGACGAGTCGTCCTGCCGCAACCTGCCGAAGGGGCTGTGGTTGCTGCTCGTCCTGGTGGTCCCGCTGGTCGGCTCGATCATCTGGCTGGTGGCGGGCCGTCCGCAGCAGGTGGCGCGGGCGCGCGGCCCGTACGAGCGGCACGCGCCGGCGTTCCCGGAGTACGACCGGCCGGGCCGGTTCGCGGCGACGAGCCCGGAGGACGACGACGAATTCCTCCGCAAGTGCCGGGAACGCGCGGAAGCCCAGCGCAAGCTGGCCCGCGAAAAGCGCGACGACGCCTAGCAGGCCGGTCCGTCGCAGGTGCCGCGTTCGTAGGCTTCCAGCGTCGTGATCACCAGCCGCCGTTCGGCGGGGGACAACGGCGACAGGGCGTCGCTCCAGGCCTTGGCGCCGCGGGCGAGCCAGGCGTCGACCGCCGGACGCTTGTCCTCGGCGATGCTGACGATCGTGCGGCGGCGGTCGGCCGGGTCCTCGTCGCGGTTCAGCACGCCCTGACGGCTGAGGTCGCCGACCATCAGGCTCGCCGTGGTCGGCGCCACCTGCAGGCGGGTGGCCAGCTCGGTGACCGTCATCGGGCCGTCGAAGAGCAGGTACGACAGCAGCGAAAGGTGCCTCGGGGCCAGCGCGCAGCCGTCCAGCTCCGCCGGCACCGGTGTGCGCTTGGCCCGGCCGACCAGGCGCGGCATGAGCAGCAGCAGCTGCCGCACGCCGTCCTCGACACTCGGTCCGGCCTCCGTTGACACCGCTCACCTCCCGTCGGTAACTTTGTTTGCAAAGCAAATACTTGTGAGCCTACTCGCGTCCGGTCGAGCGTACCGGCCAGAAACAGGGGATCCCATGACCACGCCAGCCGACATGAACGACTTCAACAAGCAGGTCGTCGAAGAGTTCCGGGCCAACGAGGGCAAGGTCGGCAACTACTTCGAGGGCAAGAACGTGCTCTTGCTCACGACCACGGGCGCGAAGAGCGGGGCGGAGCGCCTGTCCCCGCTGGTCTACACGAAGGACGGCGACCGCTACGTCGTCGCGGCGTCCATGGGCGGCGCGCCGAAGAACCCGGCCTGGTACCACAACCTCGTCGCCAACCCGAAGGTCACCGTCGAGGTCGGCACCGAGAAGTTCGAGGCCACGGCCACCGTGATCGCGGACCGCGCCGAGCGCGACCGCCTGTACGCGGGCATGGTCGCGCACGCCGAGGGCTTCGCGGAGTACGAGACGAAGACCGACCGGGTCATCCCGATCGTGGTCCTGGAGCGCTAGGAACCGACCGGCGCCGGCTCGGGCTCGGCGCGCGTCTCGGCAGGGCGGTCCGCCTCCTGCCGCTCCGCGCGCCGGGCGTCCTTGCGGGCGATGACCTGCTTGCCGACGTCGATCAGCGGCTTCTCGACCCAGCGGTGGATCAGGTCCGCGATCGCCAGGCCGACCAGGAACACCGTCAGCCCGGTGACCGTCCGGTGCTGCCCGAGCCCGGGCACCGCCTGCACGACGGCGAAGTGCACCGGCCCCTGCAGCAGGTACAGCGAGTACGACCGCTCGCCGACGAACCGCATCGGAGCCGTGCCGAGCAGCCACCGCAGCGGGCCCGGGCTCACCAGCACGATCAGCAGCAGCATCGTCAGCGCCGCGTACGCGACCAACAGCCAGAGGTTGTTGCGGGTCTCGTGCCACAGGTCGTCGAAGTTCGTGTGCAGCAGCGCGAAGGCCACGACGATCGGGATCGCCGCCAGCGGGTGCGTCAGCGGCTTCAGCAGCGCGTACCCGCGGGGGTAGTGCAGCAGGATCGCCAGCAGGCAGCCGCCGGCCAGGATGAAGTAGTGGATCGTCGAGCGGTAGATCGCGGTCTGTGATTCGTTCAGCACGAAGCCGCCGGTGGTCAGCGGGACCAGGGCCAGCAGGGCCACCATCGACGCGCCGACCAGCAGGAACTTGCGCTTCGCCGCACCGATCCCGATCGCGACCAGCAGGAACGGCCAGACCAGGTAGAACTTCTCCTCGATCCCGAGCGTCCACGAGCCGCTGAAGAAGTTGTCCGTGCCGGTGGTGGCCGCCGGCAGGAACTCGTTGAGGAACGTCAGGTAGTACTTCAGCGCCTGCGGGAAGTCGCGCGAGTAGAACTCGCCGCGCAGGATGACGAACGCGACGATCCCGCCGAGGATCACCAGGTACGGCGGCAGGATCCGGAACACGCGCCGGATGTAGAAGTTCGACAGCGAGATCCGGCCGGTCCGGTCCTGCTCGCGCAGCAGCAGCGTCGTGATGAGGAACCCGGACAGCACGAAGAAGAGGTAGACGCCGACCCAGCCCGACAGCCACGTCCAGTTCGGCCCGCCGAAGTGGAAGAAGATGACCATCGTCGCGGCGAGCGCGCGCAGGCCGTCGAGCCCGGGGAACCGCCGCATGCCGAGGTAGTCCTCGTGGCTCATCGTGCGCAAGACGGTTCCCCTAACGGTGCGATCAGGCCGGCCGAGTATAGGGCGCCCCCGTTTCCCGGCCGTGTGCCCTCCTCACCCGGCCCGGAAGACGTTCCCGGCGTCGTACCGTTGCTTCAGCTCCCGGAGCCGCCGCAGGTCGGCCGCCGGAAAGACGCTTTCCGCCACCTCCTCCGGCGCGTGCTCGCCGTAGACGAACGGCAGGAGACGGCCGGTCGTCCACGGCGCCAGCGCGTCGAACAGCTTCGCGTGCGCACGCCGGATCGCCGTGACGCCGTCGTCGCCCACCATCGACAGCGCCCGGACGACGTACTCGGCCGAGGAGTCCCAGCCCACGCCCGGCGTCTCCGGTGTGCGGGCGAGCGCGCCGCCCAGCCGGTCGATGATGAGCACCGGCGGCGTGGCCGCGCCCGGCCCGGCGTGCTCGATGACCGCGTCGAGCATGGCGTCGTTCAGCTGGGTGACGGTCGCGTTGGTGCCGTGGTAGCCGTGCGGCTGCCGCGGCTCGGCCGCGATCGACCCGGACTCGGTGAACGGCATCCGCCGCAGCGTGTCCGTCAGCGCGGGGGCCACCGCGCGCAGCGGCGCGACGACGTCGTCGCCGTCCTCGCCGAGGTAGGCGATCCGGACCTGGGCGACGTGCCGGCCGCGCACCGGCTCCGGCACCATCGGCAGGTCGGGGTACCGGATCATGGCCAGTGACGTCGTCAGCGTGTCCGGCGCGGCCGCCGACCACGTGCGCCAGGCCCGCAGCACGGCCGGCACGGCGGCGCTGTCGAAGGTGAGGCTGCCGCCGAAGAGGTCGCGGACCGGCATGAGGCCGAACTCGATCGCCGTCACGACGCCGAAGCCGTCGCGGCCGCCGCGCAGCGCCCAGAACAGGTCCGAGCCCGGCTCGACCCGCCGGAGCTCGCCGTCGGCGGTCACGACGTCGAGGGCGCGGACGTGGTCGGCGGCGCGGCCGTACCGGCGGGCCAGCAGCCCGAAGCCGCCGCTGAGCGTGTAGCCGACGACGCCGACATCGGGGGACGAGCCGCTGAGCGGCGCCAGGCCGTGCTTCCCGGCGGCTTCGAGCACGGCTTCCCACCGGGCGCCCGCTTCGACGCGGGCGGTGCGGGCGCCGGCGTCGATCTCGACGCCGGTCATCCGCCGGGTGCTGATCAGGACGCCGCCGGTGCCCGCGGTCAGGCCGTGCCCGGTGGCCTGGACCGCGACGGGCAACCCGTGCTCGACCGCGTGACGCACCGCGGCGACGACGTCCTCGGCGCTTTCGGCCGCGACGACGGCCGCGGGGGCGGTCGGCACCGACGTCTGGAATCCGGCGGCTTCTTCGGCGTACCCGTCCTGACCGGGGTGGAGGAGGTGCATCTCGGGTCCTTTCGTTCGCTGGTTCCAGTTTCCGGCGCACTTGATCAGAAGTCCAAGATCTGGTTTGTCTGCCAACTAGAATCAACGCTTATGGAACTGCACCAGCTCGCGTACTTCGTCGCCGTCGCGGAGGAAGGCAACTTCACGCGCGCGGCGGAGCGGCTGCACGTCGCCCAGCCAGGGGTCAGTGCGCAGGTCAAGCGCCTGGAGCGGGAACTGGGGCAGGAGCTGCTGGACCGCTCCGGCCGGACGGTCCGGCTCACCGACGTCGGCGCCGCGGCGCTGCCCCACGCCCGGGCCGCGCTCGCGGCGGTGACGGGGGTGCGCGAGGCCGTCGAGGAGCTCGCCGGGCTGGTCCGCGGGCAGGTCGCGATCGGCATGGTGACGTCGGTGGGCCCGGTCGGGCTGCCCGATCTGCTGGCCGGCTTCCACGAGCGGTACCCGGCGGTGGAGATCACGCTGTCGGAGGCCGACTCGGACACGATGCTGGCGGCGCTGCGCGAAGGACGGCTCGACCTCGCCGTCGTCGGCATCTCGACGGTTCCGCCGGCCGGCATCGCGACGCAGGTGCTGCTCGAAGAGCCGTTCCTGGCCGTCACCGCGCCGGCCGGCCCCCTCGCCGGCCGGGACGAGGTCGAAATCCCCGAGCTCGACGGCCTGCCGCTGATGGCGCTGCCGAAGGGGACGGGCCTGCGCACGGCGTTGGACGCGGCCTTCGCGCGGGCGGGCCTGACCCCGCGGATCGCGTTCGAGGCGGCTGACCCCAACGTCCTGGTGCAGCTGGCGACGCGCGGGCTCGGGGTGGCGATCGTGCCGGAGTCGCTGGCCCGGTACCACCAGGCGGAGCTGCGGATCATCGGGCTCCGCGGGCCGGGGCTGCGGGGCGTGCTCGCGCTGGCGTGGCGGACGGAGGGGCCGTTGAGCCCGGCCGCGCGCGCGTTGATCGCGTTCGCCCGGGCGGCTTACCGCTCTTGACAGGTGGTCAACAAGGGCGCTCTCATCGGATGATGACCGAGACCGCCCTTCGCGACGCCGCCGTCGGCGCCGGGCTGCTGGCCGGCAGCGCGAACGTGATCATGCAGCTCGCCCGTGCGCCCGTGGGGCACGGCGTCCTGGAGAGCCGGGTCGACAGCGGCAACCTCTTCCGCCACCCGGTGAAGCGGACCCGGACCACCCTGACCTACCTGGCGGTCGCGATGATGGGCACCGACGCCGAGCGCGCGGAGTACCGGAAGGGCGTCAACCGGGCCCACGCGCAGGTCCGGTCGACCGCGTCGAGCCCGGTCGCCTACGACGCCTTCGACACCGACCTCCAGCTGTGGGTCGCGGCCTGCCTGTACAAGGGGTTCGAAGACGTCTGCCTCGCCTTCTTCGGCGGCGAGCCCGAGGGGTTCTACGCCGAGGCCGCCGCCCTCGGCACCACGCTGCAGGTGCGTCCCGAGATGTGGCCCGGCGACCGGGCGGCCTTCGCGGAGTACTGGGCCGCCGGGCTGGCCGAGGTGCGCATCGACGACGACGTCCGCCGCTACCTCACCCGGATCGTCGACCTGGAGTTCCTGCCGCCGGTCTTCGCCGTGCCCGGACGGCGGTTCCACCGGTTCGTGACCACCGGGTTCCTCCCGCAGCGCTTCCGCGACGAGATGCGGCTGCCGTGGACCGCCGCCGACCAGCGCCGGTTCGACGCCCTGCTCGCCGCGCTCGGCCGGGTCGTCCGCGTGCTGCCCGGCCCGTTGCGGCGGTTCCCGTTCAACCTCTGCCTGCAGGATCTCCGGTGGCGGCTGCGGACCGGACGCCCGCCTGTTTGAGAGTTGACCGCTTCGCGCGGTGACGCGAGGGTGGGCGGATGAGCGGCGACGAAGTCAGGCACGGCGTCAAGCTGAGCAGTCTCGACCAGGAGGTCTTCGCGGGCGCGGGGGTCACCAAGCGGGAGCTGCTCGACTACCTCGAAGCGGTGGCGGACCGGATGCTGCCGGAGCTGCACGACCGGCTGCTGAGCGTCGTGCGGGTGCTGCGCGGGCAGGGGCCGTTCATGCAGAAGAACCTGCCGAAGTACACGCCGGAGTGGGTGGAACGCCGGGCACTGTGGGCCGACCGCTCGCGGCGCGAAGTCGTCTACGCCCTCTGCAACGACCTGCGGACGCTGATCTGGTTCGGCAACCAGCGGGCGATCGAGTACCACACGTCGCTGTACCGCGGTGAGCCCGCGAGCGGGCCGACGCACCTGATTCTCGACCTCGACCCGCCCGCGGACGCCCCGTTCTCGCTGGCCGTCGGCGCCGCGAAGCTGGTGCGGGAGGCGTTGCGCAAGGACGGGCTCGACGGCGCGGTGAAGACCAGCGGCTCCAAGGGCGTCCACGTCTTCGTGCCGCTCGCGCCGGGCCAGGCGACCGAGGACATCGCGGCGGCGACCCGCGCGGTGGCGGCCCGCGCCGAGCGGATCGACCCGACCCTGGGTACGACGGAGTTCGTGGTCGAGCGCCGCGAAGGCAAGGTGTTCCTGGATTCGACGCGGGCCGGCGGCGGAACGGTCGTCTCGGTCTACAGCCCGCGCCACCGCCCGGGCGCGCCGGTGTCGTTCCCGGTCCGCTGGGCCGACGTCGACGGCGTCAAGCCGGCCGACTTCACCGTGCACACGGTCCCGGACCTGCTGGCCGGCGGTGATCCGTGGGTCGAGGAGATGCCGGAGCCGTTCGTGCTGCCCGCGGACCTGGTCGAGGAGGGGCACACGATCCCGATCGCCCGGGTGGCCGCGATGCACGAGGGCAAGCGCCGGGCCCGCGCGGCCCGCGAGTCCGGCTAAGTCTCAGGCGGGGCTGAAGGTGCCCTTCATCTCATCTGGTGCGCTGAAGGGCACCTTCCTCCCGTCAGATGCGAGGAAGGTGCCCTTCAGCGCACGCGGTCAGGCGGCCTGGTTGTGGCCGTAGCCGAGGGGGCGGCGCAGGGTGGCGCGGGTGATCGCGACGATCCGGGCCGGCCGGTGCTCGACGCGGTGCCGGGCCAGCCACACGACGTCCCGGCCGAACGACCACGCCAGCGACGCCAGCGCGAGCGCGACCGCGGCGAACGTCACCGAAACCGGCAGCAGCCCGGACACCGCCACCACCAGGACCACGCCCTGCACCGCGGCCACCGTCTTGCGCGCCATGCTCGGGTACAGCGGCGCGGTCAGCCACGGCATGGTCCACGAGGCGGCGACGAACACGTACCGCATCAGGCCGATCGCCAGCACCCACAACCCGAGCGTGCGGGACACCTGGATGCACAGCAGCAGGATCAGGAACGCGTCGACCTCCATGTCGAAGCGCGCGCCGAACTCCGACGCCGTCCCGGTGCGGCGGGCCACCTGGCCGTCGAGCCCGTCGAGGAGCAACGCCACGCCGACCAGCCCGACCAGCCAGCCGAGGGAAAAATCACCCTCGGCGATCAGCGCGGCGGCGCAGCCGACGAGGAGCGCGCGGGCGAAGGTGATCCAGTCCGCCGGCCCGAAGGCGCCCCGGCCGCTGCGGCGCAGCCCCCATTCGGTGAGCAGCACCAGCGCCAGGCTGTAGACGACTCCGGTCGCCCAGGCGAGCGGCGAGAAACCGCCCGCGAAGACCCCCGCGGCGAGCACCGGCGCCGGAACCACCGCGCGCAGGAGCAGGTCCTGTTTGATCATCGTCGACTCCGCGAATTGCTCATAGGGTGGCGACACCAGCCTCCGGTCGCCCGCTGAGGAGAAACACGTGGAACAGGCTTTCTGGGTTCAAAGTCCCGGCTCGGGACAGCTGCGCGAGGAGCGGCTGCCCACCCCCGGGCCGGACGACGTGCTCGTCCGGACGCTGTGCTCGGGGGTGAGCCGCGGCACCGAAACCCTCGTCTTCGGCGGCGGTGTCCCGGCGAGCCAGTACGACGTCATGCGCGCCCCCTTCCAGGAGGGTGAGTTCCCCGGCCCGGTCAAGTACGGCTACCTCAACGTCGGTGTCGTCGAACGTGGCCCGGCGCACCTCGAAGGCAGGACCGTCTTCTGCCTCTACCCGCACCAGACCGCCTACGTCGTCCCGGCGACCGCGGTGACGCCGGTGCCGGACGCCGTCCCGCCCGGGCGCGCGATCCTCGCCGGCACGGTGGAGACCGCGGTGAACGCCGTGTGGGACGCGCGCCCGCGGCTCGGTGACCGGATCGCCGTCATCGGCGCCGGGATGGTCGGCGCGAGCGTCGCCAAGCTCCTCAGCGGCTTCCCCGCGACGAGGGTGCAGCTGATCGACGTCGATCCCGCCAAAGCGGACATCGCCGCCGCGCTCGGTGTCGACTTCTCGACCCCGGAAGAAGCCGAAGGCGGCTGCGACCTCGTCGTGCACGCCAGCGCGTCCGAGAAGGGCCTCGCCAAAGCCCTCGAGCTGCTCGCGCCGGAAGGCGAGGTCGTCGAGCTGTCCTGGTACGGCGACCGCCGGATCAGCGTCCCGCTCGGCGAGAACTTCCACTCGCGACGGCTGGTGATCCGCAGCAGCCAGGTCGGGACGGTCGCGCGGCCCGACCGCAGCTACGCCGAGCGCCTCGCCGTCGCCCTGGATCTGCTGGCCGATCCGGCGTTCGAAGCGCTGGTCAGCGGGGAATGCGCGTTTAAAGATCTTCCATCCGTGTTACCCCGGCTGGTCGCGAATGAACTTTCCGCCCTGTGCCTCCGTGTCATGTATCAGCCGCAGTGACCAGTCCACCCGAACCGCATCGGAGGTCTTGGTGTTCAGCATCACCGTCCGTGACCACGTGATGGTCGCCCACAGCTTCCGCGGGGAAGTCTTCGGACCCGCGCAACGCCTGCACGGCGCGACTTTCCTGGTGGATGCGACGTTCCGCCGCACCGAGCTCGACGACGACAACATCGTCGTCGACATCGGCAAGGCCACGGAAGAGCTCGGGGCGGTGCTGAGCGACCTGAACTACCGCAACCTCGACGACGAGCCCGAGTTCAAGGGCATCAACACCTCGACGGAGTTCCTCGCGAAGGTCGTCGCCGACCGCCTGGCCGACGCCGTCCACGCCGGACGCCTCGGCGAGGGCGCGCGCGGCCTCGAAGGGATCACCGTCTCGCTGCACGAATCGCACATCGCGTGGGCGAGTTACGAGCGTGCACTGTGAACAGTCTCTACGTGATCGTTCCCGGGGACGTCGGCGACTCGTCCGTCCCCAGTGGCGGCAACACCTACGACCGGCGGATGTGCGACCGGCTCGCCGACGCCGGCGTCGACGTCCACGAGATCGCCGTCTCGGGCAGCTGGCCGCGGCCGGACACCGAGGCCCGCGCGGTCCTCGGCCACCTCCTCTCCGCGCTGCCCACCGGCTCGGCCGTGCTGCTCGACGGCCTGGTCGCCTGCGGCGTGCCCGAGGTCGTCGTCCCGCAGGCGCGGCGGCTGTCGGTGGCGGTGCTGGTGCACCTGCCGCTGGCCGACGAGACGGGCCTGCCGCCCGCGCTCGCCGCCGAGCTCGACGCGCTGGAGCGGGAGACGCTGCAGGCGGTCGGCTCGGTCGTCGCGACCAGCGAGTGGGCCGCGCAGCGGCTGATCGGCCACCACGGGCTGGCCCCGCACCGCGTGCACTCGGTGACGCCGGGCGTCGACCCGGCGCCGCTCGCCGTCGGCACCGACGGGATGTCCCGCCTGGTCTGCGTGGCCAACGTGACCCCGCGCAAGGGCCAGGGCGTGCTCGCCCAGGCCCTCGAAACCGTCGCGGACCTGCGCTGGACCTGCGAATGCGTCGGCGGGATCCGCCGCGAGACCAAGTACGTCGAGCGGCTGCGCGAGCACCGGCTCGGCGACCGCTTCAAGCTCACCGGCCCGCGCACCGGCCGGGCGCTCGAGGCGACCTACCACACCGCCGACCTGCTCGTGCTGCCTTCGCGCGCCGAGACCTTCGGCATGGTGGTCACCGAGGCCCTCGCCCGCGGCGTGCCGGTGCTGACCACCGACGTCGACGCGCTGCCCGACACGGTCGGCCGCGCGCCGGACGGCTCGGTGCCCGGCATGCTCGTCCCCGGCGACGACGTCGAGGCGCTCGGCGCCGCCCTGCGCCGCTGGCTCACCGAGCCGGCGCTGCGGGCTCAGCTGCGGGCGTCGGCGAAGCTGCGTCGCGAGACCCTGACCGGCTGGGACGACACCGCCCGCCGGATCGCCGACATCCTGCTCCGGCAGGAGGCGGCGGCATGACCGCGTTCGAGCCGGACTGGCTCTACCTGCGTGAACCCGCGGACGCGGCGGCCCGCGCCACCGAGCTCCTCGACCCGCTGCGCAGGCACCTGCCCTCCGGTGAGGACGTCGTGATCCGCGACCTGGGCTGCGGCACCGGCTCGCTCGGCCGCTGGCTGGCCGCCCGCCTGCCCGGCACCCAGCACTGGATCCTGCACGACCACGACACCGAGCTGCTCACCCACGCGCAGGCCAGCCTCCCGGGCACCGCGCTCGACGGCAGCCCGGTCGACGTCGTCGCCGAGCAGCGCGACGTCACCGCGTTGCGGGCCGCCGACCTCGCCGGGACGTCGCTGGTCACCGCGTCCGCGCTGCTCGACCTGCTGACCAGGGACGAGATCACGGCGCTGGCCACCGCGGTCGTCGAAGCGGGCTGCGCGGCGCTGTTCATGCTGTCGGTCACCGGCAAGGTGGAGCTCTCGCCCGCCGACCCGATCGACCCCGCGCTGGCCGCCGCGTTCAACGCCCACCAGCGCCGGGTCACCGACGACGGCCGGCGGCTGCTCGGCCCGAACGCGGTCGACGTCGCCGCGACGGCGTTCGGCAGGCTCGGCGCCAAGGTCGTCCGCGCGGACAGCGCCTGGCGGCTCGGCCCGGACCAGGCCGAACTGCAGCGGCAGTGGCTCGAGGGCTGGGTCGGCGCCGCCGTCGAGCAGCTGCCCCAGCTGCGCCCGGTCGCCGACGTCTACCTGCAGCGACGGCTCGAGATGGCGGCGGCGGGCGAGCTGCACGCCGTGATCCACCACGGCGACCTGCTGGTCCTGCCGCCGAGCCTGGAGGCGGCGGCGTGAAGCGCGCACTGGCCTGGCTGCGGATCCTCGGCGCGGTCGCGATCCTCGCCGTCCTCGTCTGGCAGCTCGGCAGCGCCGCCTTCCTGGACGGGCTCGGCCGGATCAGCGCGCCCGGCGTGCTGGCCGCCCTCGCCATCGGGTTCGCGACGACGCTGTTCAGCGCGGGCCGCTGGCAGATCGTCGCCACCCGGCTCGGCCTGCGGCTTTCGCTGCGCACCGCGGTCGGCGACTACTACCGCGCGCTGTTCCTCAACGGCGTGCTGCCCGCGGGCGTCCTCGGCGACGTCCACCGCGCCGTCCAGCACGGCCGCGACAGCGGGGACGTGCCGCGCGGCGTCCGGGCCGTCGTCCTGGAGCGCACCGCGGGCCAGGTCGTGCTCATCGCGTCCGCGGTCACCGTCGTGCTCGCGTCGCCTTCGGTCGTGCCCGCCGCGTTCCGCGAGGTCGTCGTGGTGGCCGGGGTGGTCGTCGCGCTGGCCGCCGTCGCCGCGCTGGTCGTGGGCCGGCTGCTGGGCGGGCGCTGGATCCACAGCCCGTCGAAGTTCCGCCGCGGCTTCGCCGTCACCCTCGCCGACGTCCGGCTCGGCCTGCTGACCCGCGAGACCTGGCCCAGCGTGGGCTTCCTGTCCGTCGCGACCCTGGCCGGGCACCTGGCGCTGTTCGTCGTCGCCGCCCGCGTCGCCGGGGTCGGCGCGCCGGTGTGGCAGCTCGTGCCCCTGATGGTCCTGGCCCTGCTCGCGATGGGCCTTCCCCTCAACGTCGGCGGCTTCGGCCCGCGCGAGGGCGTCTGCGCCCTGCTCTTCGGCGCGGCCGGTCTGGGGGCCGCCCAAGGTGTCACCGTTGCCGTGGTCTACGGCGTGCTCACGCTGGTCGCGAGCCTGCCGGGCGCCGGTGTCCTGCTCGTCCGGAGCGTCGCCGGGTTCCGCGTGACCCGCGCTCCGCACACCGGTGTCGTGCCTGCTCCGCGCACCGCGGCCGGCGCCGGGATCGAAACGGAAGTGGGGTTGAAGTCATGACCGCAAGTGAGGTCGTCGGGGATCTGCCGCGCCGGGCCGTGGTCGAGCGGGTGGTCGAAACCCGGTTGCCGACCCGGCACGGGACGTTCCGCGCAGTCGGTTACCTGGACCGCATCGGCACCGAGCAGGTCGCGCTGGTCTACGGCGACGTCGCCCCGCTCGGCGCACTGACCCGGGTGCACAGCGAGTGCCTGACCGGCGACGTCCTCGGCTCGACGCACTGCGAATGCGGCGACCAGCTGGCGGCGGCGCTGGACCGGATCGTCGAGGAGGGCTCGGGCGTGCTCGTGTACGTCCGGGGCCACGAGGGCCGCGGGATCGGCCTGCTCGCGAAGCTCGAGGCGATGCGGCTGCAGCAGGACGAGGGCCTCGACACGGTCGACGCGAACGTGGCACAGGGCCTGCCGGTCGACGCCCGCGACTACCACGCGGCCGCGGGCATCCTGACCGACCTCGGCATCCGCTCGGTGCGGCTGCTGTCGAACAACCCCGCGAAGGTCGAACAGCTCACGCGCTACGGAATCCGGATCAGCGAGCAGGTCCCGCTGCTGGTTCCGCCGAATCCGGAGAACCTGCGGTACCTGCGGACGAAGGCCGAGCGGATGGCCCACCTGCTCCCGCACCTGGACCAGGTCTTCTCAGGCGCCTAGGACCTCGAGTACCGCGGCGAAGCGCTGGACCAGCGTGTCCAGCAGGACGTGCCCCTTGGCCGCGCTCGCCAGCGAAGGACGGCCGACCACTCCCGACTCCGTGTACGCCCGCAGGCCCAGCGTCAGCAGGTGCTCCCGGTCGGTGACGTGGTCGGCCGTTTCGTATGCCGGGCGGACCAGGTGCGGATGGGCGTGCAGCAGGATCGACGTCTCCAGCTCGCCCGCGTGCATGTCGTCGTCCAGCGACGTCCGCAGGCCGGCCGCGGTGTGCGCCGCCTGCCAGTCGGCGACGCCCGGGAACAGCGCCATCGCGCCCGCCGCCTCCTGGACCACATTGGACAGTACGTAGTTGCCGCCGTGCCCGTTGACCAGCACGAGCCGGTCCACCCCGGACGCTTTCAGCGAGGCGGCGACGTCGGTGACGACCGCGTGCAGCGTGCGCGCCGAAATGCTCACCGTGCCCGCCCACCCCGCGTGCTCGTGCGAGCACGAGATCGTGATCGGCGGCAGGTGGAGCACGGGGTACCGGTCGGCCACCGCGCCGGCGAGGGTGGCCGCGATCACCGTGTCGGTGGCCAGCGGGAGGTGCGCGCCGTGCTGTTCGAAGCTGCCGACCGGCAGCACCGCGACCGACGCCTGCCGCTCCTGCGCGTCGGCGGTGGTGGCGAGCGGGAACAGATCGGTCATGCGCGCGGCCCTTCACTAGGTTGGTGGCATGACCGAGCATGCCGCACTACTGGACGTCGCGCGCGAGGCCGTGGCGAAAGCGACGGAGATCGTCAGGTCGCGCCCGAGTTTTTCCGTTTCCGCGAAAGGCGATCGCGACCTGGTGACCGACGTCGACACCGCGGTCGAGGACGCGCTGCGGGAGTTCCTCGCCGCCGAGACGCCGGAGATCGGGATCCTCGGTGAGGAGCGCGGCCGCAGCGGGGACGGCGGCGGTCGCTGGTGGGCGCTCGACCCGATCGACGGGACGGCGAACTTCGCCCGCGGAATTCCGCTCTGCGGGATTTCCCTGGCGCTGGTGGACGGCGAGCACAGCACGGTCGCCGCGATCACGCTGCCGTACCTCGGCGTCACGTACACCGCCGCGCGCGGCGAAGGCGCCTTCGCGAACGGAAAGCGCGTCGGCGCTTCCACCGCGACGGAAATGTCCGACGCCATGATCGCCGTCGGGGACTTCGCGATCGGCGAGCTCGCCGAGGAGAAGAACCGCGCGCGGCTGACCCTGCTGTCGGACCTCGGCGCGCGGGCGCAGAAGATCCGGATGCTCGGCACGGCGGCCATCGACCTCGCCTGGGTGGCGGACGGAAAGCTCGACGCCGCACTGATCCTCTCCAACAACCCGTGGGACACCATGGCCGGCGTGCTGCTCGTGCGCGAGGCCGGCGGGGTCGTCGTGGACCGCGACGGCAGCGAGCACACGGTCGGTTCCGCGGCGACGATCGCCGTCGGCGCCGGGCTGCGCAAGGAGATCGTGGACGCGCTTGATCGTGCCTACGGGGTTGTTCGTTAGGATTCCGGGGTACACCGTGGGCGGCGCCACAGCGCTCTTTTGCGCTGCCCGCCCAGGGATTTCGGTTAGGTTGTACCGGTCGGCCGTCGCGGCTGGCATGCTGACCGGATCTCGTCGGCCACTTCGGAGAATGGTGGATGCTCGTGGAAAGTCGCCGGATCCGCGATCGGTACCGGCTGCTCGAGCCGATCGGCGGCGGCGCGATGGGCACGGTGTGGCGGGCCCAGGACGAAAAGCTCGACCGCACGGTGGCGATCAAGGAACTCCTGCTGCCGCACGACCACGACGAGCAACGCACCCAAGAGGCGAAGAACCGCGCGATGCGCGAGGCCCGGATCGCCGCGCGGCTGCAGCATTCCCACGCGATCACCGTGTTCGCCGTCCTCGAAGAGGAGGACCGGCCGTGGCTGGTGATGGAGTACCTGCCGTCGAAGAGCTTGGCTCTCGTGCTCGGCGAGGAGCCGGCCACGGTGGACGACGCCATCCGCGTCGGCGTCCAGATCAGCTCGGCACTGGCCGGCGCGCACCGCGCCGGGGTCGTGCACCGCGACGTGAAGCCGGCCAACATCCTGGTCTCCGAGGACGGCACGGCGAAGATCACCGACTTCGGCATCTCGCGCGCGATCGGTGACGTCAAGCTGACGGCCACCGGGGAGATCGCCGGCACGCCCGCGTACCTCGCGCCCGAAGTGGCCCGCGGCGAGGACGCGGACTTCGCCGCCGACGTCTTCTCGCTCGGCGCCACGCTGTACGCGGCGGTCGAGGGCCAGTCGCCCTACGGCACCGCCGACAACCCGATCGCGTTGCTCTACAAGGCCTCCAGCGGCGAGATCGTGCCGCCGGAGAAGGCGGGCCGGCTGACGCCGCTGCTGCTGCGGATGCTCGCCTCCGAGCCGGCCGAGCGCCCGTCGATGGACGAGGTGGAGCAGGAGCTGCTGGCGCTGCTGCCGGACGAGGAGCCCGGCGAGTCGGTGCTCGCCGCCACGATCCCGGAAACCGAGCCGCCGGCGGTGCCGGTCGTGCCGGCCGCCGTCACGGTGCCCGCGGGCGAGGTCACCGCGGTGTCGCCGGGCGCGCGCAAGGGCCTGATCGCCGTCGGGGCGGGCGCGGCGCTGCTCTGCGTGGCGGTCGTCGTGGCGATCCTGCTGGTCGTGCGGCAGAAGCGGCCGGCGGACGACGTCGCGGCCCCGCCGCCGCCGCCGACCAGCTCGGCGTCCGCGGCGCCTTCGACGCAGCCGTCGACGCCGGCGCCCTCTTCGCCGCCGACGTCGGCGACCTCGGCTCCCTCGACCCCGCCGACCTCGCCGACCGTTTCGACGGTGTCCTCCTCGAAGACGGCGGCCCAGGCGCTGAGCGACTACTACTCGCTGCTCCCGGCCAATCCGCAGGCGGCGTGGAACCTGCTCACGGACAAGTTCAAGGCGTCGCGCAACCAGACGTACGACAAGTACAAGAGCTTCTGGGGCCAGTACCGGAAGGTGGATGCGTCCAACGTCAAGGAGGTCGGGAACAACCAGGTCACGGCGCACGTCACCTACGACGGGGCCAAGCCCGAGAACGACACCTTCACGTTGGTCCAGGTGAACGGAATCTGGATGATTGACGCGCAGAGCTGAACCGTCCCGGCCTGGGGTGCGTGTGACGTATGAGCCGTCACCGCCGTCGACCCACGCTGGAGGTAGCTGTGCCCGTTTCCACCGCCTCGCCCCGGCGCGCGCGATGAGGCCCGCCGACCCGATGGTGTTCATCCTCCCGGCCGCGCCGCCGGGCAGCGACACCTACGACAAGCGGATGTGCCAGAACCTGCCCGCCGTCGGCCAGCCGGTGCTGGAGCTGCCGATCGCCGGCGACTGGCCGGAGCCCGACGCGACGTCGAGACGCAGATTGGCGCGGTCCCTCGCCGCGCTCCCGGACCGGACGGTCGTGCTGCTCGACGGCGTGATCGCCTCCGGCGTGCCCGAGATCGTCGTCCCGCACGCGCGGCGCCTGCGCCTGGCCGTGCTCGTGCACCAGGCGCTGGCCGACGAGCCGGGCCTCACCCCGGCCCACGCCGCGGAGCTGGACGCGTGCGAGCGCGAGACGCTGCGGATGGCCGGGATGGTCGTCGCGACCAGCCCGTGGCTCGCCCGCCTGCTGATCGACCGCCACGACCTGGACCCGGGCCGCGTCTACGTCGCCAAGCCCGGCACCGACGCGGCCCCGCTCGCGGCGGGCGCGGACGGCGTGTCCCGGCTGCTCTGCGTGGGTGACGTGACCCGCCGCAACGGCCACGACGTGCTGGTCCAGGCCCTCGGCGAGGTCGACCACCTGGCCCTGTCATGCGTTTTCGCCGGCTCGCTGGAGACCGACCCGGCGTACGTCGGCGAGCTCGGCTGGTCGATCGAGCGCCTCGGCCTCGGCAACCGCATCACGCTCGCGGGCGACGCGGTCGACCTCGGCGCGGCGTACAACGCGGCGGACCTGCTGGTCGTCCCGGCCCGCGCGGCGACGTCCGGCATGTTCGTGGCCCAGGCACTGGCCAGGGGCATCCCGGTGCTGGCCACCGAGGTGGGCGGGGTGTACGACGCACTGGGCGTCGACGCCGACGGCGAGATGCCGGGCCTGCTCGTCGAGCCGGACGACCCGTACGCGCTGGCGGACGCACTGCACCGCTGGTACGCCGACCCGGAGCTGCGCCGCTCCCTGCGCACGGCCGCGCTCGGCCGCGGCAGCGCGCTGGAGGAGTGGGAGGTGGCGGCCCGCCGGCTGACGCACGTCCTGTCGCGGCTGGCGTCCGAGCCCCGGATCGTCGCTTGACGGCCTTGCCGGTCTTGCCCGGGTGCTGAGATTCCACGACCCTGGCCCGATGGCGTCCTCGCTGCCCGGCCGGCCCATCGATTCCGAACGTGGTTTCCTCGAAGTCGCCGGCCGTGATCCGGACCGTCCGCTGCGCGACTCCCTGCTCGCTTTCCGGGACCTGGTTTCGGCCGACATGGACTGGGTGGACAGCCGGAAGAGCCAGTTCCGCCGCCGGGCGTCGATCGTGCGCGTCGCCGCGCTCCTGCTCACCGCGGCGTCGACCGTGGTGCTCGGCATCCAGGAGATCCCGGCCCGCGCGTCGATCGCCCTGCCGATGGTCGCGCTGGTCACCGTGCTCGGCGGGCTCGAGACGTTCTTCAACTGGCGCTCGCGCTGGGTGCTGATGACGGAGACGCGCTACCGCTTCAACCGCCTCCGGGACGAGCTGGACTACTACATCGTCACGACCCCCGCGGCCGAGCTGAGCCGCGGACGGCTTGCGGAATTCTTCGCCAAGCACCAGGTCGTCTGGGACGAAACCAGCCGCCAATGGGTCGAATTCCGCAAGCTCGACCGCCCGCCACAGGCGCCCGAAGTCCGCGGCTGACACTCACGCCAGGGTGAGCGCGTAGATCTCCACTCGCGGGTCGTTCGGCAGGCTCACCGACTGCACGGTCTTCCCGCCGTCCAGCGCGGCCGAAATCCCGAACAGCCGGACCGGCGGCCCGTCGACCCCGCTCCCCGCCTTGATCCGGTGCGGCATCTCCAGCACCACCGGGCTCCCGGACCCGGCCCAGTCGCCGAAGGACAACGCAAGGTCGGCGCTCGTGCCGTCGGTGTAGTGCGCCGTCAGCGTCGTCGACACCGGTCCGTTGTGCGACGCCCCGACCAGCTTCACCGCCGCGTGCTGACCGGCCGGCAGCAGCAGCGACTGCCCGCGGGCCTCCACGAAGTTGGGCGAAGTCCCCGAAGCGTCCGGGGCCGCGTACGTGACGCCGTCCCAGACCACCGGGCCCGCCGCCGGGAGCAGGGCGGCGTCGTAGCTCCAGCCGCCGCCGTCGAAGTTGCCCTCCGACGGGGAGGCCACGGTGGCCGTGCCGTCGTGGTTGCGGTCGCGGGCCAGGTCGACCGCGCACTGCGGACCCGGCGTCACGCACGCCGATGGCGTGCGGACCTCGATCGTCGCCGAGCGGGTCACCGTGTTCGGCCCGGACACCTTCACCTGCACCGGGTACGTCCCGACGGCCGCCCCAGCAGGCACGTCCACCGTGATCGGCACGGATTGCTGCACCGGGAGCCGTCCCGACCAGACCAGGAGCACCGGCTGGACCCGTGACCTCCACGGCGAAGTCACCGAGACCGTCACCGGCTGCAGGCCCGGGTTCTGCGCCAGGACGTCGAGGTCGAGGTGCACCTGCTGCGCCGCACCCGAAGGGATCACCACGGATGCCTGCCGCAGCGAAGCGTCGACGTGCCGCCGCTGGTCGCCCGGCGCGTTGTTCACCGACGGCGGGGCCGCGGACGGCGACGCCCCCCACGAGGAGGGCCGGGTGCCGAGCTTGTGCGTCAGCGTTCCGCCGTGGGCCAGCGCGGCCCAGTCCAGGGACGTCTGCCGGACGTCCCGGCCGTTGAGGGACACGCTCTGGATGTACCGGTTCGCGTCGCTCGCGCCCGGTGCCGACACCGTGAGCGTCCCGCCCTGCGCGGCGCCGTACTGTCCGATGCGGACGGTCGCCGACTCGAACTGCGGGCTCGACAGCGCGAGGAAGTTCGCGCCGCTCATCGTCGGGTACAGGCCGAGCGACGAGAAGACGTACCAGGCCGACATGGTGCCGAGGTCGTCGTTGCCGGTCATGCCGTCGGGGCCGGTGGTGAACAGCGTCATCGCCGCGCGGACGACGGTCGCGGTCTTCGCCGGCGCGCCGACCCAGTTGTACATGTAGGGCGCGAGCAGGTCGGGCTCGTTGTTCGGGTTGTAGGTCGCCTTGCCGTAGTAGTCGTACGGGCTGGCGATCCAGTCCTTCCGGGCGGTGCCGGCCGGGTCCTTCAGGAGGTTGCCGTAGGCGAAGAAGGAGTCGAGCCGCTTCTCGGTCGCCGTCCGGCCGCCCATCAGGGAGACGAGTCCGGCCGGGTCCTGCGGGACGAGCCACTGGTACTGGTAGGCGCCGCCCTCGTGGAACTGGTGGCCGGCGTCGACCGGGTTGTACGGCGAGACGAACGTGCCCTCGGCCGTGCGCGGCCGGAACTGCCGGGTCGAGGAGTCCCACAGGTTGCGGTACCACTGGCCGCGGTCGGCGAACATCCGCGCGTCGGCTTGGTGGCCGAGCCCGCGGGCCATCAGCGCGAGGGACGCGTCCGCGGCGGCGTACTCCATGGTCGCCGACGCCGGGTGCTCGCAGTCGTTGTCGCCGCCCTTGTCCGCGCAGTCCTTGCCGAGTTCCAGCCCGCTCGGGACGTACCCGCGCTCGTTGTAGAAGTTGACGCCGGAGCGGCCGTTGTACGGCGATTCGGCCGGTGGCGTGCTCGTCGCGTTCTTCTTGAGCAGCGCGTACGCCTCTTCTTCGTGCCCGGCGAGCAGGCCCTTCGACCAGGCCTCGACGAGGAACGGCGTCACCGGGTCGCCGGTCATGATGTTCGTTTCGCTCTCGGCCAGCGCCCAGCGCGGCAGCCACCCGCCGTCACGCCCGATGGCGACGACCGACAGGGCGACATCCCGGGCGACCTGCGGTTCCAGCATTTCGAGCAGCTGGTTCTGCGGCCGGTAGGTGTCCCACAGCGAGAAGTTCTGGTACGGCGTGTAGCCGCTCGCCGTGTGCACCTTGCCGTCGAAACCGGTGTACGCGCCGTCGGTGTCGCCGGCCAGGTTCGGGTGCAGTTGCGCGTGGTAGAGCGCGGTGTAGAACGCCGTCTGCCGCTCGGTCGTCCCACCGGCGATCTTGATCGCGCCGAGCCGGTCGGCCCACTGCCGGTGCAGGGCGGCCCGCGTCGCGTCGAAGTCGTAGTCCGTCGTTTCGGCCGCGAGGTTCTTCCGGGCGCCGTCGAGGCCGGTGTAGGACAGGCCGACCTTGAGCACGACGTCGTGGTCGGTGGTGGCGTCGAAGCTCGCCCAGGCGCCGTTGCCGCCGGTGCCCGCGGCGTCGCGGCCGCCCGGCGTGCGCGTCGAGCCGCGCCAGGTGCCGAACGAGCTGAACGGCCGGTCGAAGGTCGCGGTGAAGTAGACGGTGTGCTCGTCGTGCCCGGCGCAGAAACCGCCGGCCTTGACCCGTCCTTCGAGGGTCCGGTCGCCCACGACGTGGATCTCCGAGTCCTTGACCGACTGGTTGGCCTGGCCGGTGTTGAACAGGACGTTCGCCTGCCCGGTCGACGGGAACGTGTAGCGCTGCCAGCCGGTGCGCGCGGTGGCCGTCAGCTCGGCGTCGATCCCGTATTTCTGCAGGCCGACGCGGTAGTAGCCGGGTTCGGCGTGCTCGTCGCCGTGGCTGTAAGCGGACTTGTAGGCGTCTTTGTCAACGTTGTCGACGGACCCGGTCGTCGGCATGATCGGCAGCTCGCCCATCACGCCGCAGCCGACGCCGGACAGGTGCGTCTGGCTGAAGCCGTAGATCGCGTTCTGCAGGTAGTCGTAGCCGCCCTGGCCGCCGGTGTCCGGGCTGACCTGCACCATCCCGAACGGCGCACTGGCGCCGGGGAAGGTGTTCCCGAAGTTCTGCGTGCCGACGAACGGGTTGACCAGGCTCACCGGATCGGCGGTGGTCTCGGCGTGCGCGGTGGCCTGGGTCGTGGCGGCGACCACGAGCCCGACGGCCGCCGCGGCGATCAGCTGTCTGCTTGGCGACCCCATGGGGCGCGCACCTCCCAGGTGACAACGTTGTCAGAAGCGGACTGTTCCGCAGCTTTTCACATCGGCGGGCATTTGAGAAGGCGGAAACCAGGTCAAGCCGTTGTCATTGCTCGCCGGAGCAGCCGCGCCGCAGCCTCGACGCCGGTGTCGGCGAGGTTGCCGTAGCCGAGGACGAGCGCGGGTTCGCCCGCCGTCGTCCGGTAGCCGTCCAGGTCGGCCACCTTGACGCCCGCCGCCCGCGCGCGCCGGACCACGGCCGCGGCGTCCTGGTCGAGGTGGAGCACGAGGTGCAGCCCGGCCGCGACACCCGAAAGCCGGGCCGGCCCGAGCGCACCGACGAGCTTGTCGCGCCGCGCGCGGTAGCGCAGCCGCGCTGCACGCAGGTGCCGGTCGTAGCCGCCGCTCGCCATGAAGCCCGCCAGCGCCAGCTGGTCGACCACGGGTGGCGGGTGCGTCCACACTGTCCACTGTGGAGGCAACACCACCCAGCCGAGCCCGAGCGCGGGACTGAGCGTCTTGCTGACCGACCCGAACAGCGCGACCCGCCCCGGATCGGTGCCCTGGACGGTCCCGACCGGCCGCCGGTCGTACCGGAACTCGGCGTCGTAGTCGTCCTCCAGGATCAGGCCGTCGACGTCCCGAGCCCAGGCCAGCAGCCCGGCGCGCCGCCGCGGGGAGAGGACCGAGCCGGTGGGGAACTGGTGCGCGGGCGTGACGAGCACCGCGCGGACGCCCGCCGGGATCCGCCCGGCGTCGATGCCTTCGTCGTCGACCGGCACCGGGTGGACGGTCATCCCGGCGCTTTCGGCGGACTGCCACAACCGCGTCCACCCGGGGTCTTCGACGGCCAGCCGGGTGATACCGCGCTCGGCCAGGGCACGGCAGACGCCGGTCACGCCGTCGGTGACGCCGCCGGCGATCAGCACCGTGCCGGGGGCGGCGCCGCGGACGCGCCGGAGGTACTCGCCGAGGACCCGCCGCAGCCGGGGGTGGCCGCCCGGCTCGGGCAGCCCGAAGTCCGGGTGTGGCGTGTTCGCGAGCACCTCGCGAATCGCTTCCGCCCAGGCCCGGCGGGGGAAGTTCCGCAGGTCGGGCAGGCCGGGAGCGAGGTCGTACCGCGGCGCCGCCGCGCGCTCCGGTTCCTTCGCCGCCACCGCGTCACCCACTGGCCGGACCCGGGTGGCCGACCCGGTGCGCCCGGCCAGGTACCCCTCCGCGACGAGCTGGGCGTAGGCCTGCGTGACGACCCACCGCGAGCACCCGAGGTCGGCGGCGAGCCGGCGGCTCGGCGGGACGGTGCCGGTCAGGACGCCACCGCGGATCGCCTTGCGCAGGGCCCTGGCCAGCTGTTCGTGCTTCGGTCCCGGGCCGGCCGGCTCCAGCAGCACGCCCCAATCGGTCTGTGGTCCCGGCATGGAATTGGACTGTAGTACCGGACCGATCCGGGCTTAGCGTGATCGGCATGAAGAAGGTGGAACTGGGCCGGACCGGCCAGTACGTGAGCCAGGTGTCGTTGGGCTGCATGACGATGGGCACGTCGACCGACGAACCGACGTCGGCACGCATCCTGGACGCCTACCTCGACGCGGGCGGCGACTTCCTGGACACGGCGAACTGCTACGCCTGGTGGGCGGGCGAGCAGTTCTCCGGCGGCGAAAGCGAAGCACTCCTCGGCAAGCTGCTTCGCGGCCGCCGCGACCGCGTGTTCCTGGCGACGAAGGTGGCGGCGGGCATCACGGACGTCCCCGCGGCCCGCGCGGCATCGCGGCCGGACGGCACGACGGACTGGGAAGCGCGGGAGCGCACGTACGAAGGCGCGGGCGCGGCGGTGGTCGAGCGCGAGGCGGAAGCGAGCCTGCGGCGGCTTGGAACCGATCACATCGACCTCTACTACGTCCACGTCGACGACCGCCGTGTCCCGCTGGAGGAAACACTGTCCGCTTTGGACGCGTTGGTCCGTGCGGGGAAGGTGCGGTACCTCGGCTGGAGCAACGTCCGGACTTGGCGCCTGGAACGCATCCGCGCGCTGGCCCAGGCGAACGGCTGGGCCTCCCCGGTCGCGGTCCAGGTCCAGCACTCGTACCTGCGTCCCACCGGCGCCGACGTCCCGTCGATCGCGGGCGCCGAGCTCCTGGACTGGCTGTCGCTGCACCCGGACGTCTCCCTGGCGGCGTATTCGTCGCTGCTGCGCGGAATCTACGACGACACCGCGTACCGCGAGTCCACTCCGGTCTGGCGGTCTTACGCGGGCCCGGACTCGGAAGCGCGCCTGGCCGCGGTGGCGAAGGTGGCGTCGGCACTGGGGGCGTCGGGCAACCAGGTGGCGCTGGCGTGGTTGCTGCGCAAGGGGGTCATCCCGCTGATCGGGCCGCGCACGTGGGCGCACTACGAGTCGATAGCCCCTGCATTCACCCTGGATCTGCCGGACGAGCTGCTGTCCGTGCTGGACAACGCGTAGGCGGTGGCGAGCAGCGCGGCGACGCTCGGCTTGTGCTCGTCGCGCCGCCGTAGGTCATGGTCACGTCGGTGGCAGCCCCAGCCGGCGGAACTTCCAGGACTCGCCGTCGTCGACGGGCCTGGCTTTCCTGCCGATGACGATCCCGACGGCGTTCAACCCGATCTTCACAGGCCGCCTCGTGGCCAGGATCGGCCCGCGCGTTCCGGCGGTGTCGGCGGTGGCGTTGGCTCTGCTGGGTTTCGGTGTCTCGCCGGCCATCCCGTCACTGCTGGCCATGGTGGTTGGCGCGGCACCGCCGGAGCTGGCGGGTATCACGGGCGGCGCCCTGAACGCCTCCCGCCAGACGGGCGCCGCGCTCGGCGTGGCGGTCCTCGGTGCTGTGCCGGCAACGTCGACGGCCTTCGCGCTGGCCACCGCGGCCGCGGTGTTGCCGGCCGGCGTGTCCACTTTTTAACCTCTTTTTGGACTGTTTCTCGGATCTGACCACTTTTTCGTCCTGTTGGTGAGCTGCCCGGTCTGCTTATCATCGTTCGCGTGCCGGGATACGAGTACGACGTGTTCATCAGCTACTCCCGACATGGGAGTGCGCCGAAATGGTTGAGAAACCATTTCTACCCGAAGGTGAAGGACTGCCTCACCGACCACATGAGGTCGGCGCCGAAGCTCTTCATGGACAAGGCGATGGAGCGGGCCGTCGACTGGCCGTCGATGCTGGAGAACGCCTTGCATCGCAGCAGGATCATGATTGCCGTGCTCACGCCACGGTACTTCGAGTCGGCTTGGTGCATGGCGGAACTGCGGAGCATGCGGGCCAGGGAAAGGTTGCTCGGCCTGGCGGGTCCGGAGTGTCCGCAGGGCCTTATCTACCCCATCCTGTATTCCGACTCGGAGAACTTCCCGGAGGAAGAGGGCCTGCGCCGCTCCTGGTGGGATTTCAAGAAGCTCTCCATGCCTGAGCCGGTATTCCAGGAAAGCAGGGACTGGCCGTTGTTCCACAACACGGTCGTCGAGCTCGCGCAGGATCTCGCCGGACTGATCCGGCAGGTGCCGCCGTGGCAGCCGGACTGGCCGGTCGCCGAGCGCCCCGACCCCGTGTTGATGCCGTCGCCGCCGATTCCGAGGTTCGGCCGATGACCGGGACCGTGACGACATTCTACTCGTACAAGGGTGGTGTCGGGCGGAGCTTCACGATGGCCAACGTGGCCGTGCTCCTCGCCCGTTGGGGGCACCGGGTGCTCACCGTCGACTGGGACCTGGAGGCGCCGGGCCTGCACCACTACTTCCGTCCGCTGCTGCCCAGGGAACCCCGGGGAGGAGTGATCGACCTCGCCGGTGACTTCATCGCGGGCAAGGAACGCCCGATCGATCACGCGATCCCCTTGGACCTCGCGGTGGAGGGCACGGTGGCGCTGCTGGCCGCCGGGCGGCAGGACGCGAACTACACCGGCCGCGTGCAGGACCTCGACTGGGAAGACCTGTACCGCCAGGGGTTCGCCGCCTTTCTCGAGCGATGCCGGGCCCAATGGACCGAAGACTACGACTTCGTGTTGATCGACAGTCGAACGGGTATTTCGGACAGCGGTGGTATCTGCACCGCACACTTGCCCGATTGGCTGGTCGTGCTGTTCACAGCCAACCAGCAGAGTGTCGACGGCGTCGTCGACATCGCGCAGCGAGCCGATCTCGCCCGCGACCGTCTGCCCTACGACCGGCCACCTCATCTCGTGCTGCCGATCCTGTCCCGCCTGGACAACCGGGTGGAGTACGAAAGAGCCGAGGCCTGGCAAGGGCGGTGCGCCGAAGCGACGTCGTCGTTGTTCCGGAACTGGCTGGACAAGAGCGTGTCGCAGGAACAGATGCTGAGGCACAGCACAGTGCCGTACGTGTCTTACTGGAGCTTCGGTGAACAGCTGCCGGTCCTCGACGAGCCGACGCCGTCGTCGGACCAGGTCTCGTTCTCCCTGGAGACGGTGGCCGCGGTCCTCGCGCACCAGTTCGACCGCACAGCCCTGCTTGCCGACAACCGGGACGCCTACGTCGCCGCAGCGCGATCCAGCCGGAAGTCGTACAGCTTGGACCTGCTGGTCTCGAGTCCCCGGCCGGTGCAGCGGACCGCGAACCAGCTCATCGAGGAACTGCGCACACTCGGTCTTCGGGTCGATCGTTCGTTGTCCGGTGATCCTGAATTCTTCGAGCAGAACAGCGATCCGTCCGAGCACCTGTGCCTCATCGTGGACGGCGAGGTGAGCCGGTGGCAGGCGACGGAGGCCGAGCGGTTCCTGCGGCACGCTCTCGACACCGGTGGCCGGCAGCTGTTCTGCGTGCTGACCGCGCGGACCGATCGTGACCAGCTGCCGCCCTTCCTGAGGAACCTCCGGCTCTTCCAGTTGGATGCGGCTTCGCGGCCCCGGCAGGTGGCGCGGCAGCTCCACGAGATCATCACGGACGGCCCGGCCGGCTCCACCGACACCGACCAAGCCGCGTTGCAGGATGCTGCGGCCGCGTTGCGCAAGGTGCCCGATGAGGTGGCCCACCACGGACGCTGGGCCATCATCGAGCAGACCGTACGTGACATGACCACAGCGCTGGACGAAGGCGACGTGGCGTCTCTCAAGGACCTGACGGTCGACCTGGAACTGCTCAACGAAGTCCGGGCGAACGGAAGCCGGTTCACGCCACCGAATGGGCTGCGCGCGCACATCGACGCACTGATCACCCGGCTCGACCGCCGGATCGACGTGTTCACCAAGTGAGGAGCGGGGAATGGCGAAAGGGTACGGAACTCACGAGCAGGCGACGCTGCTCCTGCTACTGGTCGAGAGGAGGGACATCCCGAATGTGGAGTTGAGGAACGACTACGGCATTCAGCTGACCGAGGCCGGACGCACCAAGCTGAACAAGGACGGTCTTCTGGTGACCCGTAAGGAGGGCAGGCGGCTGGTCCACTCGATCACACCGGACGGGGAGAACTGGTGCGAGAAGGCGCTGTCGGTCATCGAAACTCCGCCTCGGGCGAACGCCTTGGCACGAGTGGGTTTCGAGTGGCTCCGGTCCACCGTCCGGTACCTGCGGAGGAAGAACATCCGACTCCGCGAAATCTTGGCCGGGGGAGACGGGTCTGACCTCGAGTCGCTGATCCGCGCCGCGTACACCGAGTTGTCCGACGAGCCGCAGGACTGGGTACGGCTGGCCAAGCTGCGGCCGAAGCTCAACGGCGCGAGCAAGGACGAAGTCGACGAGGTACTGCTCGACATGAGCAACACGGGCCTGGTGCACCTTGCGCAGTCCGCCAACCTGAAGGCGCTCACCGAAGCCGACCACGCGGCCGCCATCCGGATCGGCAGCGAGGACAAGCATCTCGTGGCGATCGAGGAATCATGACCGAGGAGCTGCGCCAAGCGCTCGCTGCCGTGCACTTCAACTCCGCGGAGACACCGGACGACGTCTGGGCTGTGTCGCCCTTCCACGTGGAGGGGCTGCACACGAGGGCCGAACAGCGCATCCGCGTGAGCATGGACGAGGCGAAGGAGAGCAAGGGCCCGAGCCCGGTCGGGCTCACCCTGCAGGGCCAGAAAGGCGTGGGGAAGACGCACCTGCTCGGCCGCGTCAGGCGGGTCGCGCAACGCGAAGGCGGCTACTTCTTCCTCATCGACCTCACCACCGGTGCCGCTTTCTGGGAAGACGTCGTCCGTGCCATGCGAAGCGAACTGTGGCGGCCGGACGACGATGGCGAACTCCAGCTGGTCAAGCTGCTGAAGCGGTTGTGTGACGCAGCCGACGTGCCTGGGCAGGTGGCTGCGGCGGTTCTCGGCCGTACGTCGCTCACCGTCGAAGACCTGCATGGTTTCGTCGCGGCGCTGCGCCGGGTCGACGCACAGGTCGCGGTCGAGTGTGCCGACACGATCCGCGCACTCGTGCTGTACGCCGCCATCGACAGCAAGCAGATGAAGGTCGGCACCGACTACCTGACGGGTCTGGAGGAGGCGTCCGAAGGCGAGCGGCAGGCTTGGAGCATCCACCCGCGGCCGAAGCCGCACCGCACACTCGTCACGGAGATCGCGCGGGTGCTCGCGCTCACCGGGCACAGTGTGGTGGCGATCGACCAGCTGGATTCCGTGGTCAACAAGGCGTACACCGCGGTCGACGAGCAGGTGGACGCCGAGCTGGCCGGCGAACTCACCCTGATCGCCGACGGATTGATGCAGCTCCGGGAGACGACCCGGCGCACGTTGTCCCTTGTCGCTTGCCTGCCGGACACCTGGAAGCTGCTGACTTCGGTGGTGACCGCCACGGTTTCGGACCGGTTCACCAAGACGCCGCTGCTCGGGGCGATCGCCGATCCGCAGCTCGGTCGTGCTCTGGTGGCGAAGTGGCTGGCCACGATCTACGCCCGCATCGGTTTCACGCCTCCGCATCCCACCTGGCCGGCCGCGCCCAGCGCGTTCGACGAGTCGTGGCGTGCCTACACGCCGCGGCAGCTGCTCAGGCGGGTGCAGGAGCACGCTGAGGCGTGCCTCAACGGGGAGATCCGCGAACTTCGGTCGTTCGACGAAACGACCGCCGAACCGGTGGCCGAGTTGCCGCCGCAACCCCACGGTGAGCCGGACTATTTCGCGGAGTTCGACCGGCAGTTCGACGAGCTGTGGAAGAGCGCCGACGTAGGGGCCGCGCTGAACCAGCACACCGAGAACGACGTCATGCCGGAACTGCTGCACGCGGGGCTGCGGTCTTGGATCACCGAGGTGGGCAACGACGACAAGTCGTGGCAGACCGAGCCTCCGCCGGATGGCGGTGGCCAGCTCCACGCCGGGCTGCGCCGGATCTTGGACGAAGAACGGGACATCGCCGAACGCTGGGCGTTCCGCGCCATCGCTCCCCGGCACGGGAACGGCATCCTGCGCCGGATCCGGGACGCCAAGGAAGCCGCCGGGATCCGCGACGGCGTGCGAAACCGGCATCTGGTCCTGATCCACCACGGCACGAGGGGCTGGACCGGTGGCAAGACGCGGGTTCTGGTCGGGGAACTGGCGCGGGTGGGAAGTCCCCGGGTCGAAATCGCGGAGGACGACGTCAGGGCTTTCTGGGCGCTCAGTCAGATGCTCACCAGGCAGAGCTACGAACTCCTCAACTGGCTGGTCGCCCGCAAGCCGGCGAGCAACACAGGGCTGCTGAAGAAGATCCTCCCCGACCCGGGACAGCCCCGCGGCGGCAACCAGCGGGAGACCCGCCCGCCGCCCGAAAAGACCCAGGCCCAGCCGAAAGCCGGGCCAAGTGAGTTCACCCTCGGCGTGGACGGCGAGATCCGCATCGAACTCGAGTCCCTCCGCAAGCACGCCGTGATCTTCGCCGGCTCGGGTACCGGCAAGACCGTCCTCCTCCGCCGCATCGTCGAAGAGTGCGCGCTGCGGGGTGTCTCCGCCATCGTTCTGGATCCGAACAACGACCTCGCCCGGCTCGGCGATGCCTGGCCGGAACCGCCCGAAGCCTGGCGGCCCGGCGACGCCGAAGCCGCCGCCGATTACCTGGGTGGGACCGAGGTTGTCGTCTGGACTCCCGGGCGTGCTGCCGGACGGCCGCTCAGCTTTCACCCCTTGCCCGACTTCGCCGGCGTCCGGGACGACGAAGACGAGTTCACCGCTGCCGTCGAGGCTGCCGTTGCGCGGCTGATCCCGCACGCCAGGGTCAGCGGTGGGGCCAAGGCTGCCGTGCGGGGGCAAGCCGTCCTGCGGGAAGCCTTGACGCACTATGCGCGAAAGGAGTCGCGCAGCCTCTCCGGGTTCGTCGACATGCTCGCCGAGCTGCCGATGGGCGTCAGCAAGCTCGCCACCGGCACCAAGACCGCCGCCGACCTGGCCGAGACGCTGCGGGCCGCGATGGTCAACGATCCGCTGCTCGGGGGCTCCGGGGAACCCGCCGATCCCGCGGGGCTGCTCACGCCGTCTCCCGGGAAGCGGGCGCGGATCTCGGTGATCAGCTTCGTCGGGCTGCCGTCCGACGGGCAGCGGCAGGGGTTCGTCAGCCAGCTCCAGCTGGAGGTGTTCGCCTGGATCAAGCGCAACCCGGCGGCCGACCGCCCGCTCGGCGGGCTGTTCGTCATGGACGAAGCCCAGACGATCGCGCCGTCCGGGGGCTGGACGGCCAGCACCCAGAGCACCATCATGCTCGCGTCGCAGGCCCGCAAGTACGGCCTCGGCCTGCTGCTCGCCACCCAGGCACCGAAGGGCCTGCACAACCAGATCACCGGGAACGCGACGACGCAGTTCTTCGGCCGCCTGAACAGCCCGGCGCAGATCGCCGCGGCGAATGACATGGCCAGGGCCAAGGGCAGTACCGTCGGGGACATCTCACGGCTGGAACGCGGGCAGTTCTACGTCACCGGTGAGTCGTTCGGGTTCCGCGCCATGCGCGCGCCGCTGTGCCTGAGCCACCACCCGCCCAGCCCGTTGCGGCTCGAGGAAGTGCTCGACCGGGCCCGCAACGGCCGCTGAACCACGAAGGCCGCGTTCCGAGGGGGAACGCGGCCTTCGTGCGTGTACCCCGTTGACCGCGGCTTCGGGAAACGGTCAACTCCTTGTCGCCGAACCGCGCATGACGAATCCTGATTGCAGGGCGCCGAATTCAGTCGAATCGCCCCGATCAATCACCTTTCGCAAGGAGGATTCCTCATGTTCAAAAAGCTGGCCAAAATCGGTGGTCCGGTGCTCGCCCTCTGCATCGTCGCGGCGGCCCCGCTGATCGGCTCGCCGTCGGCGCTCGCGGACGGCGACGGCAGCAGCGCACCCGCGGCGACCAGTACGGCGCCGCCGCCGGCGACCACCGACGGCAACCCCTGGCACGGGTGACGCGTGCCCGGGCGGCCGCGACCACCGCCGCGGCCGCCCGGGCAATTGCGTCCGTCCGCCGGAAATGGTGTACTCGGTGACAGCTGAAATGGAGGTCGGCATGCCCGAATCTTTTGGCGCGTTGTTGCGGGAATGCCGGGAGGGCGCCGGATTCTCCTTGGGGGAGCTGGCCAGGCGGGTCAACTACAGCAAGAGCTACCTCAGCAAGATCGAGAACGACCTCAAACCGCCCAACCCGATGCTGGCGCGGATCTGCGACAACGTGCTCGACGCCGGTGGCGCGCTGATCGCAGCCGCGCACGAGGCGCGTTCGCAGGCCGCGAACACCCTGGACCGCCGTCAGATGCTGACCGGCGCGGGGGCGGTGCTCGGCATCGCACTGGCCGGCGGGCCGCGGCCGATCCTGGACGAGCACGTCGTGACCGGCCTGCGCGCGTCGTTCGAGCAGCTGCGCACGCTCGGCATGCAGACCAGTCCCGCGGTCGTCCTCGAACCACTGGTCACCCAGACGCACACGGTGCACGCGCTGGCCAGGGAAAACCCGGAGCCGGTCCGGTCACGGCTGCTGCCGCTCGCCGCGCGGATGGCCGAGTACACCGGGTGGCTGAGCCAGGAAGCCGGCCAGGAGCAGGACGCGCTGTCGTGGACACGGCACGCCTCTGAGCTGGCGCGCGCCGCCGGCGACCGGGAGATCACGAGCTACGCGTTCGTCCGGGAAGCGGGGCTGGCGCTCTACCGGCACGATCCGATCGCGACGATCGACCTGGCCCGGCAGGCGCAGCGGCTCGGCCGAGCCGGTTCGCGGACGTTCGGCTTGGCCGCCCGGCGTGAGGCCCAGGGCCACGCGCTGGCCGGCGACCGGGATGCCTTCGAGCGGGCGATGGACCGTGCCGCCGGCCCGCTGTATGCGTCCACTATGGACACGGCGGACTACCCGGTGCTCGGCTCGACCGCACCGGACCCGCTGGCTCTCGCCCGCGGCTGGTCGCTGGCGGACCTCGGCCGCGCAGGCGAAGCGGCGACGGTCCTGGGTGACGAGCTGGCCCGGATCCCCGTCACCAACCGCCGCACCCGGGCGCGGTTCGGCGTCCGCCGGTCGCTGGCGCACGCGCTGGACGGGGAGATCGACGAGAGCTGCCGGACGCTGGCCGGGACGATCGACGACGTGGTGCAGGTCGACTCCGCGACCGTGCGCACGGACCTGCGGGAACTGGCCCGGTGCCTCAGCCGGTGGCGCGGCAGCCACGCCGTCCGGGAGGTCTACCCCCAGCTGAACCGCGTGCTGCACCGGCACTGAAGTCACCGCGAGCAGGGACACTCCAGCGCCGACCGTTCCTCGCGCACCTCGCCGGCCTCCGGCAGTTCGAGCGCGGCGAACTCGGCCTCGGCCGCGGCCCAGTGCGCGATGGCGCCTTCGTGCTCACCCATCGCGTGCAACGTCTCGGCGACGCCGCGGTGCGCGCGGGCCCGGTAGGTGCGGTTCCCGTGGCCTTCGGCCAGGTCCAGGGCCGCTTTGCACGCGGTGAGTGCATCCCGGCGGGCGCCGCGGGCCAGCGCGGTTGCGCCGCGGTCGAGGTAGAGCTGGGTGCGGAGGTCGGCGTCCGGCACGTTCGCCGCCACGTCTTTGGCCTTGTCGTGATAGCGCACGGCTTCGACGTACCGCCCGCGCTGCCGGTGCACGTTGCCGATGTTGTTCAGCGCGTAGGCCTCGACGCAGTGGTCGCCGACCTCGGCGGCGTACGCGTGCGCGTCCGTGTAGCTGGCCAGCGCTTCCGTGAGCAGACCCAGCTTTTCCTGCACCGACCCGAGGTTGTTGAGGACGTGCGCAATGCCCTGGACGTGCCCGATCTCGCGCAGGATCCGCGCGGCGGACTCGTGCCGGCCCAGCGCCACGGCGAAGTTCCCGTGCTGCTCGTTGAGGTAGCCGAGCATGCTCAGCGCGTGGGCCTCGCCGCGCGGGTCCTCGGTCTGCTCGTACTTCTCGAGTGCCGCGGTCAGGTGTTCCGCGGCCTGGTCGTGCCTGCCCAGTTCCATGGTGGGGATGGCCAGCGCGCACAACGTCGCCGCCTCGCCGCGCGGATCACCGAGCCGCTGCCACCTCGGCAGCGCTCGCGCGGCGAACTCGAGCGCTTCGGCGTGCTGCCCCCGCCGGTCGTGCGCGGTGGCCAGCCGCAGCAGGACGTGCGCCTCGCCGTAGTCGTCGCCCTCGCCGGCGGAGACGATCTCCCAGGCGAGTTCGAGAGTGTCGATCCAGTCCTCGAACTGGTTCGTCGTGTGGAAGTAGCGCCACAGCAGCACGGCCAGCCGCCACGTGTGCCCGGGCAGGCCGTGCGCGGCCGCGTGGTGGATCGCGGCCACCAGGTTGTCGCGCTCGGCGGCGATCCACCGCAGCCCGGCGCCGGCGTCGGTGAACACCGGTGTCACCGGACAGGACCGGCCGGTCGCGGGCAGCTGGGCGCGGTCGAAGGGGTAGGCGGCGGCGACCGCGGCGGCCAGCGTCACCAGGTAGAAGTCGAGCAGCCGCACCAATGCCTGCTCCGGCGGCGGATCGGCGGCGGCGAACGCCTTCAGCGGGTCGAGCATGTGGTAGCGCTCGGGTGCGGCCTCCTCCAGCAGGCTGACCTCGTGCAGGTCGTTCAGCAGCAGCCGCGCTTCGGCCGGGGTGCAGCCGGCGAGCGCGGCCCCGCCCGCGACGTCGATGTCCGGCCCGGGCAGGCTGCCCAGCAGCCCGAACATGGCGCGCTGCGGTTCGCCCAGCTGGCGGCAGGAAACCCGGACCGCGGCGATGCCGTCGTCCGTGCCCCAGGGACCGCTTTCTTCGAGCAGCCGCACCAGGTGGGAGAGCGGCCACCGGTCGTGCCGCCGGAACAGCGCCGCCGCGACGCGGACGGGCATCGGCAGGAAGCCGCAGCGCGTGACGATCGCGGCCACCTCGGCCGCCCGGCCCCGCACCCGCGGCGGGTCGGTCAGGGCGTGGAACAGCTCGGCCGCATCCGCCGGTGGCAACGGTGAAAGCCGGACGGGGTCGCCGGTGTCCGCGTCGCCCATCCGACGGCTGGTGACGATGGCCAGGCAGCTGTCCGGCTCGGGCAGCAGCGGCCGGATCTGCTCCGGCGACGCGGCGTTGTCCAGCACGACCAGCGTGCGTGTGCCCCACAGCGTGTCCTGGTAGAGCCGGGCCTTCCGGCCGACGGTCGCGGGGATCTGCTCGGCGGGCACGCCGAGTTCGACGAGCAGCTCGGTGAGCGCGTCCCCGACCGTCGTTTCGGCCACGCCGGGCGTGAACCCGTTGAGCCGGACCAGGAGCTGGCCGTCGGGAAAGCGCTCGCGCAGGCGGTGCGCCACCTCGACGGCCAGGCCGGACTTGCCGACCCCCGGAGCGCCGCTCACCCAGACCGCGCGGCGCCCGGCTGCGGCGGCGGCTTCGAGTGCCGCGATCTCCGCGGCGCGGCCGGTGAACCCGCCCGGCCGGGACGGCAGTGAGCTGGGCGGATCGCCGCGTTCGGCCCGCGCGGCGAGCTTGCGCAGCACCGGGCCCGGCTCCATCCGCAGGCCGGCGAGCGCGTCGCGGGTGCTCGTGAACACGCGCAGCGCGCCGACCTGGTCGCCGCCCGCGAGCAGCGCACGCATGAGGAGCGCGGCGTGCTTCTGGCTGGCCGGATCGCTCCGCACGAGGGGCCGCAGCCGGTCGCGCGCCGAGCGGTGGTCGCCGGACTCGAGCTCGAGTTCGGCCAGGTCACCGACGGTGTCGGGGTAGCTCTCGTCCGGCGAGATCACCTCGGCGCCACCGACCCGGTCGATGTCGATGTCCTCGAGGAACTTCCCGCGCCACAGGTCGACGGCGGCACGCAGCAGCGTGATCGCCCGGCGCGGGTCTTCGGTGCGGGCTTCGGTGGCTTCGGCGCGGAGCCGGTCGAAGCGCAGGGTGTCCAGCTGGTCCGCGCCGACCCGCAGCAGGTAGCCGGTGGGCGTCGTCTCGATGCGCACGTCACCGGCCTCCTGCACGACGTCGCGCAGCCGCTTGATGTAGCTGCGCACCAGGGTCGGCTTGGCCTCGCCTTCGGGCCAGATGATCTCGGCGAGGCGCGCGGACGTCACCGGCTTGTTGGCCCGCAGGAGCAGCACGACGAGGACGAACCGCTGCTGCTGATCACCCAGCTGCACCGGGGTGCCGTCGTGCCACGCCTCCAGCGGGCCGAGCATCCGAAACTCCACAAAGCCTCCCCGGCTTCAGCCTGCTGTCTGCGTTTGACATCGCGCAATCGGCCGTAAGGGTTTCGGGAATCCGCATTCCTTGCACGTTCGATATACGCGGGCTCGGCACACTCCGCCGGTCGATCTGGGGTGAAGGAGAAACCGGTATGGGGTCCGACGTGTTGCCGTGCTACGTGGCGTGCGACGTCTCGCTTTCGATGGCCGACCACATGGACGAGCTGAACACGGGCCTGCGGGAGTTCCGCGGCGCGGTCCACGCGGACGCGTCGGTGGCCGGCCGCGTCCTGTGCGGCGTGGTCGGGTTCGGGGAGCAGCCGCACGTGGTCCAGCGGCTGCTCCCGATGGACGAGCTGGCCGAGCTGCCCGCACCGGGTCCGTGTGCCGGCACGAACTTCGGGCCGGCGTTCACGTGCTTGCGCACGGTGATCGACGACGACGTCCTCGCACTGGAGCGGCACCGCCTGCACGTCCACCGCCCGCTGGTGTTCTTCCTGTCCGACGGCCAGCCGACGGACCCGGCGACCTGGCCGGCGGCGTTCGCAGCGCTGACGGACCCGGGCTGGGCGCGCCGCCCCCTGGTGGTGGCCTTCGGGGTGGGCGACGCGGACGCACTGGGTGCCATCGGCACGTTCCGCACCTACCTCTCCCGCGACGGCGTCCGCCTGGGAACGGCGCTGTTCGCCTCCGTGATGCACGTTCTGTCCACTTCTCGTCCACCGACCGGCCGCACGCTGTCCTGAAAGGGGGTCGGCCATGGAAACGCACTGAAGGAGACCACCATGGGGCGCGCTGAGCTGGTCCAGGAGCTGAAGGCCCTCCGCAAGGGACGTGGCTTGCTGGGCAGGGTCGAGGAGCGGGTCGGGCCGGCCCTGCGATCGGCCTGTTCGATTTCGGAAGCGGACGGGACGGTGGCGATCCGCCAGAAGGTGGCCGGTCGTCTCGCCGAACTGGCCGCGCACCTGCCGGAGGACCTGAGGGTGACGGTGCTGGCGGCCTTCGCGATCTGTTCGGAGGCCCGCCAGCCGCTGTACCAGGAGCGGATCCAATGGGCCGCCCGCCGCGTCGACCGCGACCCCCGCACGGTCCGCCGTCGCGTCGACGAGGCGATCGACCTGCTGGCGGAGCTGGCGGCGGGGACGTCCGAGGTCGTCTCTTCGCCGAGCCGGTGGCACACGGCTTCGCTGGCTCTCGCGTTGGTACTCGACCAACCGGAGCCGGTGGTGCTGGAGCGGCGCCGGGTGGTCGCGGACCAGGACGGACTGCGTGCGCTGGACCTCGCGGTGTCGGGTCCGTCCCGGCACGACCTGGAGGTGACGGGACTCTACGGCGGAACGGTGGCCGACCGCGGAATGGAGGCGAGCGACCGGTGGGGATACGAAATGGAGCTCCCCCGGCCGCTGGCCCGGGGCGAGTCGTGGGAGGTGGCGGTCCTGTTCAGACTGCCCTCGGCGTCGGCGCTCCGGCCGTACCTGGTTTGCGTGCCGCGGCAGCCGTGCGACACCTTCGACCTCCGCGTCCGCTTCGGGGAACCCCCGGAGGTCCGGACACTGGACGGCGCATTCCAGCGTGACGTGTCGGACCCGGGCTATCGCGGACGGCTGCAGGCGGTCGGTCCGTCGGGAGAGCTGCACCTGCGGTTCCAGCACCTCACGCCGGGGCTGGCGTACGGGGCCCGGTGGGCGGATCGGCCGTGAGCGTCTTCTGACCGAGCCGCTTGCCGCGGCCACGGGCATGACCGAGCAGTTCCTCGTCCTGCTGGAGACGGCCGGGCGGGAAGGAGCGTCCGCGATGCTGGGCGCGCTGCCCGGCGTCGAACTCTCGGGCCTGCAGGAAGCGGTCCTCTGAAGGTTCGCCTTCGTGCACGTTGCGAGCGGAGAGGATGAGGTGAGCCGGCCCGCGAAGGCATGGCTACTCTGCAACCTCGTGATACGACATTCGCCGGAGGGACTGGTCGGCCGGTGGCGGATCGAGGCGATGAGCGGCTGGGACCGTGAAGCGATCGACCTGGTCGAACCAGCCTTCATCGAGTTCGCCGCCGACGGGACCGGGCAGCTGGGGTTCATTGCCGTCACCGGACAGCTGGACTGCCGCGCGAGCGAACGTGGCGGTTCTCCCGGCGTCGAGTTCACCTGGGAAGGCGTCGACGAGGGCGATCAGGTCAGCGGGCGAGGCTGGGCGATCTTGGTCGACGGCGACACGGTAGAGGGGCAGCTGTTCTTCCATCTGGGAGACGACTCGAGTTTCCGGGCAAAGCCGTTTCCCGGCGCGGACGAGCGGGATGTGTTGTGAGCGAATACCAGTACTACGAGTTCCTGGCGATCGACCGGCCACTGGACGACCGCGAGCAAGCCGCGGTCCGGTCCTTGTCCACGCGGGCGATGATCAGCGCCACCAGCTTCGTGAACGAATACCACTGGGGCGAATTCAAGGGTGACCCGCGCGATCTGATGGAGCGCCATTACGACGCGCACCTGTACGTGGCGAACTGGGGCAGCCACCGGGTGATGTTCCGCCTGCCGTCCGGATTGCTCGATCCGGACGTCGTCGAGGATTACTGCGCCGGGCAGACGAGCGCCTGGGTCACGGGCGAATTCGTCGTCCTCGACTTCGCGAGCGAAGACGACGCAGGCGAGTCCGACTACGACGACGACGCCGAGAACGTGCTGCCGTCGATCATCGGCGTCCGGGCCGAACTCGCCGCCGGCGACCTCCGCCCGCTCTACCTCGCATGGCTGGCGGCATACGGCGCGTGGGAGCGCGACGAGGAGGCTTTCGGCCGCGAAGCCGACGACGATCTCGAACCACCGGTTCCGCCGGGGCTGGGCAAGCTGACTGCGGCGCAGCAAGCGCTGGCCGACTTCCTCCGCCTCGACGACGACCTCCTTGCCGTCGCGGCCCAGGCTTCTCCGCCGTTCGAGGAATCCGTGGCCGGTCCCGACGACCTGGCTGCTTGGGTGACCGATCTGCCGGGCGCCGAAAAGGACGGGCTCCTCGTCCGGGTCATGCAGGGGCAGGGCGTGCGCGTGCGAACGGAGCTGCTGCACCGCTACCGCGACGACACGGCTTCGGCCGGCTCCAGCCCGGCCCGCCGGACGGTGGCCGACCTGCTCGATGCGGCGGCACGTCGGCGGATCGATCGCCAGCGCCGCCCGGCACGGTAAGGCGCGCTTGCCGGCCACCCGCACGCCGCCGTTCTTCGGCCACGCATTCGTATTTGGGCAACACGGGTTGTTCGGTGATCGCCTGGGCGACTTTCGGCATGGCCTTGTGACGGAAAAAATAAGGTGCCCCCGGCAGGGTTCGAACCTGCGACACCGCTTTTGTGGATCATGTCTTCCGTCGGTCATCGCGACTGATCAACATGTGCCGTGACCAGCTGATCTAGTGGCAGCGCCGAAGGTGGGTTCGTGGTCATCTGCGGTCGTCTCGCGACCATTGGCGAGGGTAAAGCATGGGACGGGCGCCGTGTCAGAGCTGGGCAACCACGTAACGATCCGACGGTCGCCGAGGTGGAACCATAACGCCGGGTTCGTTGAGGTCGACTCCCGTGTATGACGAGTTGGGCTACGCGGGCACTGCTGGCTACTGCCGTGGGCCTTGCCATGGCCGCGTGTGGCCAGCCCTCAACACCGGCGCCCGTTCTCTCGGTGGTGCCCCAGGCGTCGTCGAGTCCGCCGACGACACAAACGCCGCCAACCTCTCCTTCGATGTCACCGACGCCATCCGCGCCGACGACGTCGGCAACAAGCACTCCTCCGCGGTCTACTACGAAGCTGTCGAGTTCCTCGAATGGGCCAGGCTGTGGGCAGCGGGCTGTTGCTGCGGGCAAATTCAACCCCAAATGCCACGAGTACCAGGGGTATCTCGATCCTGGAGGACCAGGCCGACAGAAGACCTCGGGCGATCTACAACACGAGTATGGATGCCAGCAGGGCTACATCCCGAAGGACGAGTGTTGACCGAAGGTCCCTTGCCCTAATCGGGAGGCGCTTCGACCGGCTACCTCTGAGTCGTGAGGCGCGTTGGCCTGCTGATTTCGGGCGGTTATCGATGGTCGCCGGTTGATGTCTGCCGTTTCGGTGTGATACGGGGTTCGACATGCGTTCGGATGCGCATTTCAAGGGCCCGTGCGCTCTGGGCGGTGCGCCTGACATCAAAACGTGATGCTTGCTGAGTAACGAAGGCGCATCGATCTGCGACATAGGGCCGGTACGATCAGCCTCGAAGTTTGGGATGAAATGAGTGCAAGTGATGCCATGGGGCTGGCGGGACTGGTCCTGTCAATCGTAGGTATACCTTTGGCTTTCGTGCTCGCTCGACGAGGGAGAAAGCGACCACTGCTGCGGTACGTGGTGGACTTCCAGTTGATCGCCAGCTCCAAGCAAGGTGGTTTTGCGGCCGGATTCATGCGTTCAGTATCAGGTGAACCGATCACTCGAATCAGCCGCACAACGATTGCGTTATGGAATCACCAAGGTGATACCATGCGTGGCATCGATATTGTCCCGCAAGATCGCCTTCGAATTCAACTCGATGACGATGACCAAGTTCTGCAGGTAAGAATCGCAAGTAAAAGTAGGGGGCAAAACGCTCTCTGTGCTGAAGTTGATCCGGAAGACCAATCGATTGTAAATATCGACTTCGACTTCCTGGACTCCGGCGATGGTGGTCTCATTGAGGTGATTCACCAGGGTGCTGAGCCGCCTTGCGTGACTGGTACGATCAGGGGTTCCTCCCTTGAGCAGCGGTCCCGTCTGAACCTTTCGCCGGAGACTCAGGTGGTCATGGCGAAGCCGTGGTACAAGCGCTTAAAGGATCGCGTGCCACCTCGAATAGCAGTATTGCTAGTTCTTACAGTCGGTACGGGTACTTCGGGTGTCGTCTTGGCGATAGGTGATTTTTTCCGCCCGCCGCCAGTGCTCGTCGATTACGTTAAATACAACTTGAGAACCTTGGAAGGACAACGGGATCTTGCAAGGGAAGTTTCACACGTAGGGCTTTTGCTTGTTCCATTTCCTGTTTGGGTAAGCGCCTTATTTATAGTATTGATTGTGTTTATGATCACGTTATTATTTTGGCGGATAGTCCGGGTGCGGGTGCCAAGGTCGATCATAAAAATATCTAGTGAGCTGGAGGCGAATGGTGGCAATTTGACGTCTGAGCCGCGATCTGACGTTGAATCCAGTGCAACCTGAATCCTAGTGGGTGGTCTTCGGCATCTCGTCGACCTGGCGTAGCCCGATCACGCTGCGTCAAGGGGGCGCACCTGTGCATGCCGCCGCATACCCACCCGACTGCCCCTTGACGCAGCGTGATAGCCCTCGGGGAGGTCGTCGAGATGCCGTTTGGCCGCACACGGACGCAACCGCCGCGCTCGACTTGGCCATCTCGGAGACCTGCCCGTCCGGCGAGGACACTCTGTTCTTCTTGAGCTGCGGTCCCCGGTGCAGCCGCCGGCCGGTCGCGTGGGTGCCGGAGGCGGGCCCCGCGCGTGCCGGCCGATAGCGGCGCGGCCCCGGAGGGGCCGCCTTGAACAAGAAAAGAAACTCTGAACACACTCTTACCGACGAGGCTCCAGGGACTGCCGTAGACGGCTGATGTGGCGCTCTAGCGTTTGCGCGGCTTCGCGCAGTGTTGACAGCTCCTCACGGAAGGCTTGCACCCGCACGACTTCCGGCACTACGTCGCCGGGGTGCTCGACGATGCTGGCCTGTCCGCTCGGGAGATCGCCGACTACCTCGGGCATGAGCGCATCAGCACGACGCAAGAGGACTACATGGAACGCGGTGTTGTGGGTGAGGACGTCGGTCCGGCGCTGGCTGAGCGTCCGAAGATCGAGCTTCCCAAAGATGAGGGTTAAGCATGGGCCGAAGTAGTACGAAGCCCCTGGTCATCTACTTGACCAGGGGGTTTTGTGCCCCCGGCAGGATTCGAACCTGCGACACCCGCTTTAGGAGAGCGGTGCTCTATCCCCTGAGCTACGAGGGCTCGTAACTTCCCGACAGGCTACCCGACGGGCGGTGTGCTCTGCGTGTCGTCCCCAGCGAGGCGGCGGGCACTCGCCGAGGTGGGCAGCGGTCTGTGACTGCACGTCACCGACCGTAGCGCGTTTGCCCCGTGTGGTGGGTCGGTTCCGGTCGCTACCGTGTTCGGCAACCGAGACGACGGGACCCCTGAGTGCGTACTTACTACGACGAGGAAGACTACGACGGCTTCGCGGCCGGGCAGGACTTGCTGATCCGGCGCCTCTCCGGCTGGGCGGCCGCGCGGGGCCAGGAGATCGTTCCGAACGCTGTGGCCATGGCGCTGCAGTTCCGGCACGCGTCCGTCGATGGGCGGCTTGCCTTCTGGACGGCCTCGCTCGTCCAGGACTTCCTGCTCGAATACCTGCCGCGCACGCTGTCCGCGACCGTCGACGAGGCCGTGCTCGTGCCCGAGACGCTGCGGCTTTTCCTTCGCTACCTGCACGAGACCGGGCTGGCCGACCCCTTGAGTGATCCGGCGGCGGATCTCGAGGGGGCTGTCACGAAAGCGGCCGCCGAGTTCCCGGCCGCGATGGCCGACGAACGCAACTTCGGGGTGGGCAAGTACTGGATCATGACCGCCATCCGGAATGGAGTCGATCCCGCGGACCAAGGGGCGCTGAACGCGTTCTTCTCCGAGGTGCGCGCGGGGCGGCACGGTGGCGATCCGGAACTGCTCGCCGAGCTCGTCGCCCGGGAAGCCGAGGAACAGGCCGGGCGAGCGTTTCCGCAGCTGCCGGTCTCGTTGCCGCCGGAGGCGGAACTCGTGGCTGCGGCGGAGCGCTCGCCGCTCGTCGTCAAGCTGCGGAAGTTCGCCGAATGGGTGGGGGACGGCCGGGCGTTGACCGGCACCGGAACCCTCAAGCTCGCCGACGCCCGCGAGCTCGTCGCGCTGCTGGACACCGGCGATGGGCTCGGTGGGGACGACCCACCCGTCCGCACCAGCGCCGACCTGCCCCACCTCGCCGTCCTCTTCGAGCTCGCCAAGCGTGCGCGGATCGTGCGGGTGGTCAAGGGGAAGCTCGTGCGCGTGGCGAAGGCGGCGCCGCTGCTGAAGGACGCTCTCGCGTTGTGGACAGCGGCGTTCGACGCGCTGCCCGAGCCGGGTCTGCTGGTCAAGCCGTCCGGTTGGGCACCCGGCTACGCCATCTTGCTCGACGAGATGCTCGGCATAGTCCTTCCGGACGTGCTCAACACCATCTACGGCATGCCGGAGCCGATTCCCGTCGTCCGGCTCGCGGAAAGCACGTGGCTGGCCTGCGAAGAATTCAGCCACGTCGATCTCGAACCGTCCAGCGAGTCGCTCTGGCGGGACGGGTTCGCGATGGAGTTCCGCCGGCTGCTCACCAAGCTGGCCGAATTCGGTGCGGTCGAGCTGACCGCGGGGCCCGCCGACCCGATGTACACCATGGACCTGGTCCCGGAAAACCCCGAGCTCCCGCCGGACGTCCAGGACCGGCTGCGGGCCGCGCTGGTCGCGCCGTCGCTCGAGCTGGCCGGCTTGACCCCGTTGGCGACCCGGGCGGTCCGGGCGAGGCTGCTGCGCGAAGGCCGGGTGGCGCACTTGGTGGGGGAACTCGCCGACGCCGCTCCCGCCGCACTTCTCGGGGTGATCACGGAGCACTACAGCGAAGAGACGGCGGCGGCGGAGATCGCCGGCTGGCTGGCCGCCCGCGGTGGCCGGGGGATCGGGCTGCCTTTGCTGCTGGACGCCGTCCGGGAGTGCCCTTTCCGCACCCGAGCGTCCGCCATGCTCGAGGTTCTCACCGACTCTCTTCAGGACGGCGAAGTGCTGCTGCGTGATTTGCGCACCGACCCGGTCCTGGCCCCGATCGCGACGCAGCTGCTGGTCGAACGTGAAGAGCTCGCCCCCGAGGACCTCGATGAACGGGAGGGCCTGCTCGGGGTGACGGAGCAGTTCCTCGTCATGCTCGAGATGGTCGGACCGGAAGCGACGTCCGCGACGCTGGCCGAGGTTCCCGGCGAGGAACGTGGCCGGCTGGCGAAGGCGGTCCTGGCTTCGGGCCACCCGGACCGGGACGGGCTCGCCGAGCTGGCCGAGGTGTTCGGGCAGATTCGGGCCGTCCGCACCGCGCACCCCCTCGGCGGGCTGGCGCGGTCGCCTGGCAGCAAGGGGAAACGTCGTCGCTGAGCCGGTGGGCGAGCGTTGCCTACCCGACTCCCGTCGTCACCCAGGTGAGTGGTTCTCACCCGTCTCCCACATCGCCGGTACACCCTGCCGGTGGGTCCGCCCCGCCTGACCTGGACGGACCAGTGCCTCACCTGGTCGTGTCTGGTTTCGAACTGCTGAACAACAGTAGGTAACCTTCGTTAACGGGACGCGGGGAGCCGCTCCCACCGGCTGTTGCGGAGGGCTTCGTTGATCAAGCTCATGTTCGCCGACGACGAGGAACTGGTGCGCTCGGGGTTGCGCGCGATGATGTCCGGGGCCCAGGACATCGAGATCGTGGGCGAGGCGAGCGACGGCAGATCCGCGGTGGAGGTCGCCCGGCGGTATCACCCCGACGTTGCCCTGCTCGACATCAAGATGCGGGCCCCTGACGACGGCATTCGCGCCCTCCGGGCCATCCTCGCCCTCCCGGACCCGCCCACCGTGGCCATGCTGACCACCTTCGACATCGACGAATACGTGAGCCTCGCGCTGCGGCTCGGTGCCAACGGGTTCCTCCTCAAGGACATCGATCCGGCCGCGCTGCTCCGCGCGGTCAGGGACCTGGCAAGAGGCGGTGCCGTCCTGGATCCGGGTGTGGCCGCGCGGATGGTTCAGTCGCATCGGGACGAACAACGCGCTGCTCAGCCCGCCCGGAAGCTGCTCGCCTCCCTGTCCGAACGCGAACGCGAGGTCGTCGCCTTGATCGGGCAGGGCCTGTCCAACGCCGAGATCGGCGGGCGGCTTCACCTCTCCGAAGCCACCGTCAAGGGGTACGTCTCCGCTGTGCTCTCGAAGATCGGCGCGGCCAACCGGGTGCAGGCCGCTCTGCTGGCCTACCGCGGCGGGCTGCTCGACCAGTAAATGCTGCTCACGGCGCTGGAGTTCGTCGGGCTCGTCGCCTTCGCCGCGTCCGGCGCGCTCGCCGCGGTGCGGGCGCGGCTCGATGTCTTCGGCGTCGTCGTGGTCGGGCTCACCACCGCTCTCGGCGGGGGTGTCATCCGGGACGTCCTGCTCGGCATCCACCCGCCCACGACGCTGCGGAACTGGCCCTACCTCGCCGTCTGCGCCGGGACCGCGCTGGTCGTCTTCGTCTTCCACCCGCAGGTCGCGCGGCTGCGGCGGGGCGTCCTCCTCGCCGACGCGCTCGGGCTCGGCGTCTTCGCCACCGCCGGGACGACCATCGCGCTCAACGCCGGTGCCACCGTCTACGCCGCGTGTCTGATCGGGATGACGACCGGCATCGGCGGCGGGGCCGTGCGCGATCTGCTGCTCCGGGAAATCCCGCTCGTCCTGCGGAAGGAGATCTACGCCGTGGCCGCGCTCGCCGGCTCGGTGCTCGTCGCCGTCGGTCACGCTGTGCAACTTCCGGAAGGGCCGGTGACCGTCGTCGCGGCCGCCGTCGTGGTTTCGGTCAGGATGGTCGCGCTCTGGCGGCACTGGAACGCGCCGGTCGCGCGGGGTCCCGAGTGAGAAATCCTTTGTGAGTTCTGCGTGTGTTCTTAGGCGGGTCTCAGCACGCTGCGTAAAACTAGCGCCATGCGCATCCTTGTGGTGGACGACGACCGCGCCGTCCGTGAGTCGCTCCGGCGGTCCCTGGAGTTCAACGGCTACCAGGTCCAGCTGGCCAGTGACGGTGCGCAGGCCCTTGAGGCGATCATCGCCGACCGGCCGGACGCCATGGTCCTCGACGTCATGATGCCCCGGCTGGACGGCCTGGAGGTCGCCCGCCGCCTGCGCAGCACCGGTGACGACCTGCCGATCCTCGTGCTCACCGCCCGCGACACGGTGTCCGACCGGGTGTCCGGGCTGGACGCCGGCGCCGACGACTACCTGCCGAAGCCCTTCGCGCTCGAGGAGCTGCTCGCCCGGCTGCGGGCGCTGCTGCGCCGCGCCATCCCGGAGGGGCAGAACGGCCAGGTCTCGGAGGCGCTGGCTTTCGCGGACCTGACGCTCGACCCGGGCACGCGGGAGGTCCGCCGCGGCGGCCGCGAGATCAGCCTGACCCGCACCGAATTCGCCCTGCTGGAACTGTTCCTTTCCTACCCGAAGCACGTCCTCACGCGTGGCCGGATCCTGGAGGAAGTATGGGGTTACGACTTCCCGACGTCGGGCAACGCGCTGGAGGTCTACGTCGGTTATCTGCGTCGCAAGACGGAGGCGGAGGGGGAGCCGAGGCTGATCCACACGGTGCGGGGAGTGGGGTACGTCCTGCGGGAAACCCCGCCGTGACCGAACCGGGTGATCCCCGCGGTACGCGCTGGGGAGCCCGCCGGTTCTCCCTGCGCGGCCGGGTGACGCTGCTCGCCGCCGCCTGCGTCGCCGGCGCCGTCGCGCTGGTGTCGATCGGCGCCTACATGGTCGTGCGCAGCAACCTCTACCAGCAGCTCGACGACAGCCTGCTGGCGCGCGCGGAGGCGGCGGCCAAGTCGCCGCAGGTGCAGACCCAGCTGCAGCAGGTCCCCGGCGCCTTCCTCGCCAGCGCCGACCTGCAGATCGGGCAGCTCAACGCCGCGCCCGACGTCCAGCGCGCCGTGATGATCTACCCGACGTCCAGCTCGCCGCCGCCGTTCGGCCAGGAGGAGCTGAACGTCGCGAACGGCGACTCGGTGCAGTCGCTGCGGACGGATTTCCGCACCGACAGCCGCGTCGTCGCACTACCGAACGGCCACGGCGAGGCCATCGTGCTGGCCCAGTCGATGGGCCCGACCAAGCGCACGCTGAACGAGCTCGCGCTGGTGCTCTTCCTGATCGGCGGGGCCGGGATCCTGGTCGCCGCGGCGGCGGGCACCGCGGTCGCGCGCACCGGCCTGCGCCCGGTCGACCGGCTGACCTCGGCCGCCGAGCGCGTCGCCAGGACCGGCGACCTGCGGCCCATCCCGGTCAGCGGCGACGACGAGCTCGCGCGCCTCACCCAGACGTTCAACACCATGCTCGGCACGGTCGCGGACTCCCAGGAACGCCAGCGCCAGCTCGTCGCGGACGCCGGGCACGAGCTCCGGACGCCGCTGACCTCGCTGCGGACCAACCTCGAGCTGCTGCTCGCCGCGAGCAAGCCCGGCGCGCCGCCGCTGCGCGACGAAGACCGCGTCGACATCATCGCGGACATCAGCGGCCAGCTCGACGAGCTGACGCAGCTCATCGGCGACCTGGTCGAGCTCGCGCGCCAGGACGAGCCGCGCGAGCGCTTCGAGCGCGTCGAGCTGCTGGAGGTCGTCGAGCGGGCCCTCGACCGGGCGCGGCGGCGCGCGGGCGAGATCAACTTCGACGTCTCGCTGCAGCCGTGGGTGCTCACCGGCGACAACAGCTCGCTCGAGCGCGCGGTGCTGAACCTGCTCGACAACGCGGTGAAGTTCTCGCCGCCCGATGCGACGATCTGGGTGCGGCTCTACCCGCTCGGCGACGGCACCGCCGTCGTCGAGGTTGCGGACGCCGGGCCGGGCATCGCCGAAGAGGACCTGCCCAAGGTGTTCGACCGCTTCTACCGCTCCTCGGAAGCCCGGACGCTGCCGGGCTCCGGCCTCGGGCTGGCGATCGTGAAGCACGCGGCGGAGCGGCACGGCGGGGCGGTCTACGCCTCGCAGGCGCCCGAAGGCGGCGCGTTGATGACGATCCGGCTGCCGGGGGCGCCCGGCTGACTCGCTCGCCGGGCGCGTTGCACTCATCACGCCGATGGTGGTGTGGTCCACTGGGATCGCGGTACCCCACCTGCTGCCGCACCGTGACCTGGTGTTTCGAAGTTCACCCTCCTCTGCTCAGCAGAATCCGTGTTGAATCGTGTAGGATTTTGTGTGGTTGAGGTCCGACGGACGGAGTGAACGGTGCTGGCGCGTCAGCGACAGGCGGTGATCCTGGAAGAGGCACGCCGGACCGGTGCGGTCCGCGTGAGTGACCTCGTGACCAGGCTGGGCGTGTCCGACATGACGGTCCGCCGCGATCTCGACGTCCTCGCCGGGCGGGGGCTCGTCGAGAAGGTGTACGGCGGCGCCACTTCGGTCGTCGGCAAGAGCACCGACGAACCCGGCTTCGAGGCCAAGTCCGTGCGCCAGCGGGCGCAGAAGGAAGCCATCGCCGAGCTCGCCGCGACGCTCGTCCGGCCCGGCACTGCGATCGGCATCTCCGCCGGCACCACCACGTGGACGCTGGCGCGGGCGCTCGACGCCATCCCCGGGCTCACCATCGTGACCAACTCGATCCAGGTGGCGGACGTGCTCCGCGGGTCGACCCAGCCGGACCGCACGGTCGTGCTCACCGGCGGGGTGCGGACGCCGTCGGACGCGCTGGTCGGGCCGGTTGCCGTGCACAGCCTGCGGTCGCTGCACCTGGACGCCGTCTTCCTCGGCGTGCACGGGATGGCCGAGGGACCGGGGTTCACGACACCGAACCTCACCGAGAGCGAGACCGACCGCGCGCTGGTCGAGGCCGGGCGCAAGCTCGTCGTGCTCGCCGACCACACGAAGTGGGGCACCGTCGGGATCTCGACGATCGCCGACCTTGACGAGGCCGACGTCGTCGTCACCGATGACGGGATTCCCGACGAGGCCAAGGAAATTCTCGCCGAACGGGCGGGAGAACTCATGATCGCCGAGACGGCGGAGACGGACGAGGCCCGAGAAGCGTGAAGCGCACTGTACGACACCTGGCCGACGGCCGGGAGATCATCTACTTCGACCAGCCCGGGGCGCCCGACCGCGTCGCCGAGGACACCCGCGACCTGCCGCCGGTGTCGGCCGCGTCGGAGATCCGGCGGGACCCGCTGACCGGGGAGTGGGTCGCGATGGCCGCGCACCGGCAGACGCGGACCTACAAGCCGCCGGCCGACCTCTGCCCGCTGTGCCCGAGCAAGCCCGGCAAGCCGAGCGAGATCCCGGAAAGCGATTACGACGTCGTCGTCTTCGAGAACCGGTTCCCCTCCTTCGCCGAGGACGTCATCGGGGAACCGTCCACTGTGGATGGTCTCGGGCTGGTGCCGGTGCGGCCCGGTCGCGGCCGCTGCGAGGTCGTCTGCTTCACCAGCAACCACGAGGGTTCCTTCGCGCAGCTGAGCGCCGAGCAGGTGCGGGCCGTGGTGGACGCGTGGGCGGACCGCACGACCGGGCTGTCCGCGGTGCCCGGCGTCGAGCAGGTCTTCCCCTTCGAGAACCGCGGCGAGGAAATCGGCGTCACGCTGTCGCACCCGCACGGGCAGATCTACGGCTACCCGTTCGTCACCCCGAAGACCGAGCGGATGCTCGACGTGGCTCGCGCCTACCAGGCCGAACACGGCCGTCCGGTGCTCGGCGACGTGCTCGCGGCCGAACGCAAGTCCGGCGCGCGCGTGGTGACCTCCGGCGAGCACTGGACGGCGTACGTGCCGCCGGCGGCCCGCTGGCCGGTCCAGGTCCAGATCGTGCCGCACCGGCAGGTCCCCGACATCCCCGCGCTGACCGATGCCGAGCGCGACGACTTCGCCGTCGTCTACCTCGACGTGCTGCGCCGCTGCGACGCGCTGTACGACCGGCCGTTGCCGTACATCGCGGCGTGGCACCAGGCGCCGGTGCGTCGCGACCGCGAGCTCGGCTGGCTGCACCTGGAGCTGTTCTCCGTGCTGCGGGCGAAGGACAAGCTGAAGTACCTGGCGGGGTCCGAGTCCGGCATGGCGGTGTGGATCAACGACGCGACGCCGGAGCAGATCGCGGAACGGCTCCGCGCGGCGGGCTGAGGAGGCCATACTCATCTCCGATGCACAGGTTCGGCTCAGGAACCTCTCAGGACCATCGCGCAAGGTGAGGACATGACCGAGAACGACCCCAGCGCACACGACCCCGCGGCGCCGAGGCACCCCGAGACCGGCCAGCAGCCGGCCCAGGGCGGTTGGGCGGGGCATCCGTACGGTGAACAGGCCCAGCCCGAGTCCGGCGGCGCGCCGCAGTACTCCGAGCCGTCCTACCACGCGGTGACCGGGGCCGATCCGGCGTACGGCGGGCACACCGCGAACCCCTGGTCCGCCCAAGGCGCGCAGATGCCGTCCGGCCAGACCCAGCAGAGCGTCTACCCGCCGCCGAACCCGTACGGGCAGCCCCCGACGGGCGGCTACCCGGTGGCCGCCGCGCCGGAGCCGAAGCGGTCCGGCGGGAAGCTGCTCGCCGGCGTCGCGCTGGTCGCGCTGCTGGTCGGCGGCATCGCGGGCGGGACGGTCGGGTACTTCACCGGCGGGTCGTCCGGCCCGGCCGGCAACGCGCTCGACGCACCGAAGCCGGCCCAGCAGACGGGCAACGCGCCCGCCGGCTCGGTCGAGTCCGTCGCGCAGAAGCTGTCGCCGAGCGTGGTCGAGCTGCAGGTCAGCGGCCAGCAGGGAGCCGGCGAAGGCTCCGGATTCGTCATCAGCACCGACGGCTACATCCTGACGAACAACCACGTCGTCGAGGTCGCCGCGAACGGCGGCCAGATCCAGGCCGTGTTCCAGGACGGCAAGAAGGCCGCCGCCAAGGTCGTCGGCCGCGACCCGACGACCGACATCGCGGTCGTCAAGGTCAGCGGCGTCGGCAACCTGACTCCGGTGGAGCTCGGCCGGTCCGACGACCTGCGGGTCGGCCAGTCGGTGGTCGCCATCGGCTCGCCGTTCGAGCTGGCCGGCACGGTCACCTCGGGCATCGTCAGCTCGCTGCACCGGCCGGTGCGGGCGGGCGGCAGCAGCGGCGACCAGACCACGGTGATGGACGCGGTCCAGACCGACGCGGCGATCAACCCGGGCAACTCGGGCGGTCCGCTGGCGAACATGGCCGGCCAGGTCATCGGCATCAACTCGGCGATCTACAGCCCGCAGTCGGCGTCCAGTGGACAGGGCCAGGGTGCGTCCGAAGGCGGCAACGTCGGTATCGGTTTCGCCATCCCGATCGACCAGGCACGCCGCACGGCGGACACGATCATCAAGACCGGCCAGGCGGTGCAGACCTACATCGGCGCCCAGGTGAAGGACGCCCCGCAGGGCGGCGCCGAGCTCGGTGCCATCACCGCGGGCAGCCCGGCGGACAAGGCCGGCCTGAAGGCGGGCGACGTCGTCACCAAGATCGACGACCGCCCGATCGACTCGGCCGACACGCTGGTGGCGGCGGTCCGCACCCGGGCCCCGGACGAGAAGGCGACGTTCACGCTGGCCGGCGGCCGCACGGTCGAGGTGACGCTCGGCGGGCAGCCGGTCCAGCCCAACTGATCCTCATCCAGTCGCTCGGCCGCCTGGCGCGGCCGAGACCAACTTCGGCTCGACCCCCCGTTTCGGGGCCGGACCCACAAGGCCACGCGCGACCAGGCACTCGATGCCGGTCGCGCGTGGCCGCATTTGTGCCCGGGTCAGGGGCCGGGACGGTCGGCCGGCGTGCCTGGAGGGTCGGCCGGCGTGCTCAGAGGGTCGGTTGGCGTGCCTGGAGGGGTGTCTCGCGTGACTGGGGAGGCATCTCGTGGAGTTGCCCCTTGGGGCCGGACACCTTGCTTCCAGACGGTGGTCTGGAGGGAGGATGTCTTGGTGTCTCGCAGGTCGAAGTATCCGGAGCAGTTCC
>JARAWT010000130.1:1665-4543 GCA_033793495.1 Streptomyces sp. MN03-5084-2B
GTGGTGTTCCCGAGTAGCAGCGAGCTCGTGGAATTTGCTGTGAATCTGCCGGGACCACCCGGTAAGCCTAAATACTTCCTGAAGACCGATAGCGGACGAGTACCGTGAGGGAAAGATGAAAAGTACCCCGGGAGGGGAGTGAAAGAGTACCTGAAACCGTGTGCCTACAAGCCGTCAGAGCCTTTGGGTGATGGCGTGCCTTTTGAAGAATGAGCCTGCGAGTTAGTGCTGCGTGGCGAGGTTAACCCGTGTGGGGTAGCCGTAGCGAAAGCGAGTCTGAATAGGGCGTCTGTAGTCGCGTGGTCTAGACCCGAAGCGGAGTGATCTACCCATGGCCAGGGTGAAGCGACGGTAAGACGTCGTGGAGGCCCGAACCCACTTAGGTTGAAAACTGAGGGGATGAGCTGTGGGTAGGGGTGAAAGGCCAATCAAACTCCGTGATAGCTGGTTCTCCCCGAAATGCATTTAGGTGCAGCGTCGTATGTTTCTCCACGGGGGTAGAGCTACTGGATGGTCTAGGGGCCTTACCGGGTTACCGAAATCAACCAAACTCCGAATACCGTGGTGTTAGAGTACGGCAGTGAGACGGCGGGGGATAAGCTTCGTCGTCGAGAGGGAAACAGCCCAGAACACCAGCTAAGGCCCCTAAGTGTGTGCTCAGTGGGAAAGGATGTGGGATTGCCCAGACAACCAGGAGGTTGGCTTAGAAGCAGCCACCCTTGAAAGAGTGCGTAATAGCTCACTGGTCAAGTGGTCCTGCGCCGACAATGTAGCGGGGCTTAAGCACACCGCCGAAGCTGTGTCATTCGCACGTATACATCGGCTTGGACTCTTGAAGTCCTTGTCTAGTGGTGTGGATGGGTAGGGGAGCGTCCTGCATCCAGGGAAGCGGCGGCGGAAGCCAGTCGTGGAGGGTGTGGGAGTGAGAATGCAGGCATGAGTAGCGAATGCAGAGTGAGAAACTCTGCCGCCGGATGACCAAGGGTTCCTGGGCCAGGCTAATCCGCCCAGGGTAAGTCGGGACCTAAGGCGAGGCCGACAGGCGTAGTCGATGGACAACGGGTTGATATTCCCGTACCCGAGCATGTGCGCCCATGACGAGGCGTTTGATACTAACCACCCAAAGCGTGCCGGTGATGCCTTCGGGCTGAGTTGGCATTGTGGAGCGTGGGACCTGATTTCGTAGTAGTCAAGCGATGGGGTGACGCAGGAAGGTAGCTCCGCCAGGCGATGGTTGTCCTGGTGTAAGCGTGTAGGCCGGAACATAGGCAAATCCGTGTTCCATGTAGGCTGAGACGTGATGCGTAGCCGTTTGAGGCGAAGTAGAGTGATCCTATGCTGCCGAGAAAAGCCTCTAGTGAGTGCATGCACGGCCCGTACCCCAAACCAACACAGGTGGTCAGGTAGAGAATACCAAGGCGATCGGGTGAACTGTGGTTAAGGAACTCGGCAAAATGCCCCCGTAACTTCGGGAGAAGGGGGGCCAAACATCCTGAAGCCTCTTGCAGGCTAGGGGTGGGTGGCCGCAGAGACCAGCGGAAAGCGACTGTTTACTAAAAACACAGGTCCATGCGAAGTCGCAAGACGATGTATATGGACTGACGCCTGCCCGGTGCTGGAACGTTAAGAGGACCGGTTAGCCTTTCGGGGCGAAGCTGAGAATTTAAGCGCCAGTAAACGGCGGTGGTAACTATAACCATCCTAAGGTAGCGAAATTCCTTGTCGGGTAAGTTCCGACCTGCACGAATGGCGTAACGACTTTCCGGCTGTCTCAACCACAGGCCCGGCGAAATTGCACTACGAGTAAAGATGCTCGTTACGCGCGGCAGGACGGAAAGACCCCGGGACCTTTACTATAGTTTGGTATTGGTTTTCGGTTCGGCTTGTGTAGGATAGGTGGGAGACTGTGAAGCGGCAACGCTAGTTGTTGTGGAGTCGTTGTTGAAATACCACTCTGGTCGAATTGGGAATCTGAACCTCGGGCCATGATCTGGTTCAGGGACAGTGCCTGATGGGTAGTTTAACTGGGGCGGTTGCCTCCTAAAGAGTAACGGAGGCGCCCAAAGGTTCCCTCAGCCTGGTTGGCAATCAGGTGTTGAGTGCAAGTGCACAAGGGAGCTTGACTGTGAGACAGACATGTCGAGCAGGGACGAAAGTCGGGACTAGTGATCCGGCACCTCCTGGTGGAAGGGGTGTCGCTCAACGGATAAAAGGTACCCCGGGGATAACAGGCTGATCTTGCCCAAGAGTCCATATCGACGGCATGGTTTGGCACCTCGATGTCGGCTCGTCGCATCCTGGGGCCGGAGTAGGTCCCAAGGGTTGGGCTGTTCGCCCATTAAAGCGGCACGCGAGCTGGGTTTAGAACGTCGTGAGACAGTTCGGTCCCTATCCGCCGCGCGCGTAGGATACTTGAGGAAGGCTGTCCCTAGTACGAGAGGACCGGGACGGACGAACCTCTGGTGTGCCAGTTGTTCTGCCAAGGGCATGGCTGGTTGGCCACGTTCGGAAGGGATAACCGCTGAAGGCATCTAAGCGGGAAGCCTGTTCCAAGATGAGGTATCCCACCCCTTTGTGGGTTAAGGCCCCCAACAGACCATTGGGTTGATAGGCCAGAAATGGAAGCACAGTAATGTGTTGTCGAGTTGACTGGTACTAATAGGCCGAGGACTTGCCTACAAAGATGTTACGCATCCACTCTACGGTTCTGAAACACCACACTGGTGACATGTCACGGTGTGTGTTGTTTCAGAGATGTTTCGGTGGTTATAGCGTCAGGGAAACGCCCGGTCCCATTCCGAACCCGGAAGCTAAGCCTGACAGCGCCGATGGTACTGCAACCGAAGGGTTGTGGGAGAGTAGGACACCGCCGAACTTA
>JARAWT010000131.1:0-4064 GCA_033793495.1 Streptomyces sp. MN03-5084-2B
CCCCGAACCTGTCCACAACACCCGTCGCCTGTGGACAACCCGCCCCACCCGCCACCGGCTCTCCCGGCTTTCGGGTAAAGATGGACACGTGGACGTGGATCTGGTCGTGCCGATGAAACACCCCCGCGACGGCAAGTCGCGGCTGCGTGGTGCCGTCGAACCCGCCCGCCACCCCGGCCTGGTGCTCGCCCTCGCCAAGGACACGCTCGCCGCCGTCGTCTCGAGTGCGCAGGTCAGGCGCGTCCTGCTCGTCGCCGCCGATCCCGGGGCCGTCGCCGAGCTGGGCGAACTCGGCGTCGAGATCGTCGCCGAACCCGCCGAGAAGACCCTCAACGCCGCCTTCCGCCACGGCGAGGCCCTGCTCAAGGCCGACGATCCGGGCACGATCGTCGGCGCGCTCCAAGCCGACCTCCCCGCCCTGCGCGCCGGCGATCTCACCGCCGCCCTCGCCGAGGCCGCCGGGCGGAGAGCCTTCGTCGCCGATCGCCAGGGCACCGGCACCACCCTGCTGCTGGCCGCCCCCGGTGAGCCCCTCGATCCCCGGTTCGGCCCCGGTTCGGCCCGAAGCCACGCCGAGTCCGGCGCGATCCCCCTCCACCAGGCCCTGCCCACCCTCCGCAGCGATGTCGACACCCCGGATGATCTCGCCAACGCCCGCGCCCTCGGTGTCGGAAAACACACCGCCCGGTACTGCGCTGAGCTGTTCATCTGACCTTCACCGCGGTCTGCGCAATTCCGCGTCACGTAGTGAAGAATGGGGGCCGTGAGCACAGACGACGGCGGCACGCCCGCACCGCGGAGGCGACGGAACCCGGCAAACGGATCTTCGGAGACGGCGAAGAAGACCACCGCGGCCAAACCCGCGGCTGCGAAGAAGGTCCCGTCGAAGTCCACCGCGCGCGACACCGCCGCCCGTGCCACCGCCGGCAAGGCCAGAACCCGCAAGACCACGTCCGCGGCGGCCACCCCGCCGACGACGCGGCGCCGCAGCTCCACGCAGGGCAACCCGCGCGGCGCCGAGGAGTTCCGGGCCGTCCCGTCGGCGCCGCCCGCCGTCACCGCCGCGCCGACCGCCGTCGAGACGCTGCCCGACGACCGGTACTTCAACCGCGAGCTGTCGTGGCAGGACTTCAACGCCCGCGTGCTCGCGCTGGCCGAGGACGAGTCGCAGCCGCTGCTGGAGCGGGCGAAGTTCCTCGCCATCTTCGCGTCCAATCTGGACGAGTTCTACATGGTCCGCGTCGCCGGCCTGAAGCGCCGCGACGAGACCGGCCTGCTGGTGCGCAGCGCGGACGGGCTCACCCCGCGTGAGCAGCTCGGCTACATCGCCAAGCGCAACCAGGACCTCGTCGAGCGCCAGACCGGCGCCTTCGAGAAGCACCTGCGTCCGCAGCTGGCCGAGCAGGACATCCACATCGTCGGCTGGGCCGACCTGGGCGGCGCCGACCAGCTGCGGCTGTCGAGCTACTTCTCCGAGCAGATCTTCCCGGTGCTGACGCCGTTGGCCGTCGACCCGGCGCACCCGTTCCCGTACATCTCGGGCCTGTCGCTCAACCTCGCGGTGACGGTCCGCGACCCGGAAGGCGGCACCGAGCGTTTCGCCAGGGTGAAGGTGCCGAGCAACGTGCCGCGCCTGATGCGCGTCGAGACCGAGCGGACCAGCCGGACGGCGACGTTCCTCCCCCTCGAAGAGCTCATCGCCGCCCATCTGGGTGAGCTGTTCACCGGCATGGACGTCACCGAGCACCACGTCTTCCGCGTCACCCGCAACGCCGACTTCGAGGTCGACGAGGACCGCGACGAGGACCTTCTGCAGGCCCTCGAGCGCGAACTGGCGCAGCGCCGGTTCGGCCCGCCGGTGCGCCTCGAGGTCGCGCAGGACATGAGCGAGCACATGCTCGAGCTGCTGCTGCGCGAGCTGGACGTCGACCCGGCGGACGTAGTCGAGGTGCCCGGGCTGCTCGACCTGACCTGCCTGCACCAGCTGTCCGCTGTGGACCGCAAGGAGCTGAAGGACCGGCCGTTCGTCCCGGCGACGCACCCGGCGTTCGGCGAGCGCGAGACGCCGAAGAGCGTCTTCGCGACGCTGCGCGAGGGCGACGTGCTGGTGCACCACCCGTACGACTCGTTCTCGACCAGCGTGCAGCGGTTCATCGAGCAGGCGGCGGCCGACTCGAAGGTCCTCGCCATCAAGCAGACGCTGTACCGGACGTCCGGCGACTCGCCGATCGTCGACGCGCTGATCGACGCCGCCGAGGCGGGCAAGCAGGTCGTCGCGCTGGTGGAGATCAAGGCGCGCTTCGACGAGCAGGCGAACATCACCTGGGCGCGGACGCTGGAGCGCGCGGGCGTGCACGTCGTGTACGGCCTGGTCGGGTTGAAGACGCACTGCAAGGTGTCGATGATCGTGCGCCAGGAGGGCTCGACCATCCGCCGCTACTGCCACATCGGCACCGGCAACTACAACCCGAAGACCGCGCGGCTCTACGAGGACATCGGCCTGTTCACCGCCGACCCGAGCATCGGCGCGGACGTCACCGACCTGTTCAACGTGCTCACCGGCTACTCGCGGCAGGACACCTACCGGACGATCCTGACGTCGCCGCACGGCATCCGCCGCGGCATCGTGCGCGCGATCGGCGAAGAGATCGAGCTGGCGCGGGCCGGGCAGGACGCCGGGATCCGGATCAAGTGCAACTCCCTGGTCGACGAGCAGGTCATCGACGCGCTGTACCACGCGTCGCAGGCCGGGGTGCCGGTCGAGATCGTGGTGCGCGGGATCTGCACGCTCAAGCCCGGCGTCGAAGGGCTGTCGGAGAACATCCACGTCCGGTCGATCCTCGGCCGGTTCCTGGAGCACTCGCGGATCTTCAACTTCCGCGCGGGCGGGACGCACTGGATCGGCAGCGCGGACATGATGCACCGCAACCTGGACCGGCGGATCGAGGCGCTGGTGCGCGTCAAGGACGCGAAGCTCATCGCGCAGCTCGACAACATCTTCGACTCGGCGCTGGACCCGGCGACGCGCTGCTGGGTGCTGACCGCGAGCGGCGAGTGGTCGCCGTTCCCCGCCGACGGCTCGCGGGTGCGCGACCACCAGCTGGAGCTGGCGAAGCTGCACGGGGCCGCCGGATGACCCAGGGAGTACGGGCGGCCGGCGCGGTGCTGTGGCGCGTCGCCGGGGGTGCGACGGAGGTCGCGCTGGTGCACCGCCCGCGGTACGACGACTGGTCGTTGCCGAAGGGGAAACTGGACCCGGGCGAGACGATCGCCGAGGCCGCGGTGCGGGAAGTCGGCGAGGAGACGGGGTTCACGGCGGTCCTGGGCCGCTACCTGGCCCGGACGGCGTACCCGGTACCGGCGCGCAACGGCTCCGGGACGGTGCCGAAGACGGTCGACTACTTCGCGGCGGAAGCGGTCTCCGGCGAGTTTTCGGCGAACGACGAAGTCGACGAACTGCGCTGGCTCGACCCGATGGCGGCGGAAAAGCTGCTGACGCGCCCGGAGGACGTCCGCGTGCTGCGCGCGTTCTGCGAGCTGCCGGTGGGCTTGACGACGCTGTTGCTGGTGCGGCACGCCAAGGCGGGCAAGCGCGACGAGTGGTCCGGCGACGACGACCTCCGGCCGCTGTCCGAGGCGGGCCAACGCCAGGCGGCGGCGCTGCGCCGGGTGCTGTCGTTGTTCGGCCCGGACCGCGTGTTGTCGGCCCCGCGGTTGCGTTGCGTCCAGACGGTCCACGGGGTGGCGGAGGACGTGACGGCGGAGGTCCGCCACGAGCCGTTGTTCTCCGAAGAGGGCTACTGGCCGGACCCGGTCCTGGGCGTGGCGCGCCTCCTGGCGGTGGCGGGTGACGGCGGGACACCGGTGGTGTGCAGCCAGGGAGGCGTGATCCCGGACCTGGTGAGCGCCTTGGCGGACCGCGACGGAGTGGAGCTCTCGGCAGCGCGCGGCGGCGTGGTGCCGAGCAAGAAGGGCTCGTTCTGGGTGTTGTCGTTCCGCCCGCCGACGGACTCGGAAGGCCCCCTGCTCCTGGCGGCGGACTACCACCCGAGCGCCCTCCCGGC
>JARAWT010000132.1:0-3670 GCA_033793495.1 Streptomyces sp. MN03-5084-2B
CCCGCAGGTGGACGTACCGCTCGCGCATGAGCGTGGCCATCTCGTACGGGTGCATGGGCCTCTCGTGGGGGCGCTGCCCCGGGGTGGCCGGCTTCGACGCCGCGGGCGCCTGCTGCTGGGGTGCGGCCGGAGCCGACGACACCGCCGGAGCCGGGGCCGCCTGGGCCGCCGGAGCCTGCTGGGCAGGCGCGGGAGGCTTCGGAGCGGCGGGTCCGGGCTTGGCGGCCGGCGGGCCGGGGCGCGCCGACGGGCCGGGGGTGGGCTTCTTGGCGCCCTTGGGCGCATACGCGTCGCGGAGACGGCGGGCGACGGGCGCCTCGACCGTGGACGACGCGGACTTGACGAACTCGCCCTGTTCCTTCAACTTCGCGAGCACGTCCTTGCTGGTGATGCCGAGCTCTTTCGCGAGCTCGTGTACGCGGGCCTTGCCTGGCACAACTCTCCTCATCTAGGGGAGGCCAGGCGGCACACCGCTGACCTCGTCCTTATTGCCTGACGCTCATGGCTTCAGCTTCACGGCTGACTCATGACGGGTCCGACCTGCTTCCTTGGTTCCTCGCGACCCCGGGGACGTCCCGGGCTCGTGGTGCGTGGTGGTGTGCTCGACGCGCTCGCGGACCTCGCGGGCATCGAGCGCCCCGGGAGCCCGCAAGGCTCTCGGGAAAGCCCGCCGCCGTTCGGCCTTGGCCAAGCAGTCCGGGTCGGGGTGCAGCCAAGCCCCCCGGCCCGGCAGCCGCCGACGTTCGTCGACGACCACCCGCCCGGCCACCGCGACCACGCGCAGCAGCTCACCGGCCAATGCCCGCCGCTTGCAGCCGACACAAGTCCGCACCGGGGAAATCCGGTGGGGCTGGTGCTCGGCTACCCGCCGCGGGCGTTGAACCACTCCTGAGTCTAGCGCTTCGACCTTCACTCAGCCGAACCGGTTGTCGCGGCGGGCCGCGGCGGACGGGCGTGGTCTTGATCACCCTCGTCGTCCGCCGGTGCGGCGTCGCTGCGAATGTCGATCCGCCAGCCGGTCAGACGGGCGGCAAGACGGGCGTTCTGGCCCTCCTTGCCGATCGCCAGCGACAGCTGGAAGTCCGGCACCACGACGCGGGCTGTCTTCGCCCGCTCGTCCACGACTCGTACCGAGACAACCTTCGCGGGCGACAGCGCATTCCCGACGAAGCGAGCGGGGTCCTCGGAGTAGTCGATGATGTCGATCTTCTCGCCGGCCAGCTCGCTCATCACGTTGCGCACGCGCGCACCGACCGGGCCGATGCAGGCGCCCTTGGCGTTGACGCCCGCCACGGTCGACTTGACCGCGATCTTCGTGCGGTGCCCCGGCTCGCGCGCGACGGCGGCGATCTCGACCGTCCCGTCGGCGATCTCCGGCACCTCGAGCGCGAACAGCTTGCGCACCAGGTTCGGGTGCGAGCGCGAGAGCGTGATCTGCGGGCCGCGGTTGCTGCGCGACACGGTGACCACGTACGCCTTGATCCGGCTGCCGTGCTCGTAGGACTCGCCGGCGACCTGCTCGCCGGACGGCAGCACGCCCTCGGTGTCACCCACCTGGACCACGACCATGCCGCGGGCGTTGGCGCGGGCGTCGCGCTGGATGACGCCGGCGACGATCTCGCCCTCCTTGGTGGAGAACTCGCCGAAGGTCTTCTCGTGCTCGGCGTCACGCAGCCGCTGCAGGATGACCTGGCGCGCGGTGGTGGCGGCGATCCGGCCGAACCCCTCCGGGGTGTCGTCCCACTCCTCGTCGGTCTCGCCGTCGTGGGTCAGCGTGCGCGCGAGCACGCGCACCAGGCCCGACTTGCGGTCGATGTCGATGCGGGCGTGCGGCTGGTGGCCCTCGGTGTGCTTGTACGCGGTGAGCAAGGCCGTCTCGATGGCCTCGATCACCGTTTCGAAGGGGATGTCCTTGTCCCGTTCGATCGCCCGCAGCGCGGCGATGTCGACGTTCACTTCGACCCCTTCTCCGTCTCGGCCTGACCGGCGCCGATCATGCCGGACGCGTCGTTTTCGAGCAGTTTCAGGTCCTCGGCGGGCGGCTGCTTGAACTCGATCTCCACGACCGCCTTCGCCACGTCGGCGTAGCGGACGTCGCGGATCTTGCCGCCTTCGAGGACGCGGGCGGCGTCCTCGCCCGCGTGACCGACCCGGCACACGAACGGCGCGCCGTCGACCGGGCTGACCTTCACCAGGCGGAACCGCGCGCGCCGCCAGTGCCGCGGCTGGGTGAGCGGGCGGTCGAGGCCCGGCGAGGTGACCTCCAGCGTGTAGGCGCTCGCGAGCACGTGCTCGTTCTCGTCGAGCGTCGCCGAGACGGTGCGGCTGATCTCGGCGATCTCGTCCAGCCCGACCCCGTCGTCGGAGTCGACGACGACCTTGACCAGCTGGCGCCGGCCGGCCTGCTGCACCTCGAACGAATCGAGGTCGAAACCCGCGGCGGTGACGGCTTCGGCCACTATCGGCTGAAGCCGGCTGGCGAGTTCTCCTGGCACGTGGGGCTCTCCTTGGTTCGGACCGGGGGTACGCGGGTCGGTGGTGGACCAGCTTATCCGGTCGCCCGCTCACCCCGCGCGAGCGGCGGGGGCGCCCCGGGGCCTGGCAGGATGGGGCGGCGTGACCGGAAGACCGACCGAGCTGACCCGTCGTACCGCCCTCCGCGCCGGGGCACTGGCCGCACTGGCCGTTCCCCTCGCCGCCTGCGGGCCCGGCTACGACGAAAGCCCCGACCCGCTGCAGCCGCTGCTGGCCGCCGCCCAGGCCGACGCCGAAGCCGCGCGAGCGCTGGCCAAGGGCGCGAACGCCGACGCCGCAGGCCAGCTGGCCGACGCGCGCGCGGCACACGCGGCCGCGCTGAAGTCCGAAGTGGACCGGCTGAACCGGCCCAAACCGTCGCCGTCCCCCGCACCGCCGGCCCCGGCGGCGCTGGACGGCCTGAAGGAGCGGCTGGCGACCGCGCGCAAGCAGGCCGAAGACCTCGTCGCCGGGCTGCCGCGCTACCGCGCCGGGCTGGTCGCCGCGGTGGCGGCGGGCTGCGCGGCGCTGCAGCGCACCGCCCCGGCGCTGGGGCCGGGCGAGGACGCCCCGAAGGTGGGCACCGCCCCGGCCGGCGCGGTGCCACCCGAGGCGGTGGACCCGCTGCAGGTGGCGCTGGCGGCCGAGCACGCCGCGGTGTGGGTGTACGGCCTGGTGAGTGCGTTCCTGCCGGGCGAGTTCGGCGACGCGGAGAAGAGCGGCGCGGCGGAGCACGCCCTGCGTCGCGACTACCTGCAGACGGCGCTCGCGGCGGCCGGGGCGACCCCGGTGGCCCCCGAAGCGGCGTACGTGCCGAAGAACCCGGTGACGGACGCGAAGTCGGCGTCCCAGGTGGTGGCGACGGCCGAGGCGGACTGCGCGTCGGCGTGGCTCGCGGTGATCGACCACACCGACGACGCCGGGCTGCGCACCACGGCCCTGAACGCCCTGGTCGCGGCTTCGCGGCGGGGCACGCCGTGGCGGTCCGAGGCGGGCGAGAAGCCGGTGGCGATCGCCATGCCCGGCCAGACCGGCTGACCCCGTCGTGAGCGCCCCGATGTGGCCTTCGGTGCGCTCAACGCACCCAATGTGGCCTTCGGTGCGGTGAACGCAACCAAGGCCACATTGGGGGCGGTGAGCGCACCGAAGGCCACAT
>JARAWT010000133.1:0-2911 GCA_033793495.1 Streptomyces sp. MN03-5084-2B
CAAACGCCCGCTTACGCGTGTGTAGTCCGCGCCGTGGTCTCGGAGATTGGTATCAGGGACAGGGCTGGGGTCCGGCGGGCGTCGGCACCGGTCGTCGGGTTCGGGGCCGAGGCTTGCCCACGCCGGTCAGCGTCGGCGGGCTGGCTCCAGCGAGACCGTGCTTCGGCGTCGGTCATGGGGCTCGGCGCCGAGGCTTGAGCGCGGCGGTCCGCGTCGGCGGGCTGGCTCCAGCGAGTCCGCGCTTCGGCGTCGGTCACGGGGCTCGGCGCCGAGGCTTGAGCGCGGCGGTCCGCGTTCGTCGGATGCGCCCAGCGCGAGCGAGCCTCGGCATCGCTGATCGGGCTCGCGTTCCGAACCTCGGTGCTGCGGTCCGCGTTCGCCGGGCGGCCCCAACGGATGCGGACCTCGAGCCCGCTCGTGCGGCAGCCGTTCTCCCCGGACGTGCGCGGGACCGGGAGCGCGATCACCGGGCAGATCCGGTCATCGTCGTCCGCCGGGGTTTGCGGGAGTTGCCCGCGGACCGTCCACCTGTCGGGCGTGTCCGCCGGCTCGTCCGAGGCCGGCGCGGGAATCTCGCGCAGCCACTCGCGCTCCTCCGCCGTCCCGCCGGGCGTGCCCCCGGGCTCGGCTCGCAGCCAGTTGCGCAGCTTTCGTGCGTAGTTCTCGTCCATGCTCAGTCGTACACTCCCTCGACCATCCACAGTGGATTTTCCGTGCCTGCGCAGTGCACCAGCACCGCTTCGGGCGGCTCGTCCCCTTCGCCGGCCAGCACCAGCTGCAACCGCGCCCTTCGCGGCCCCGGCCGCCGTCGGTCGCCCGTCAGGGGCCACGGGCCTGCCCAGCCCACGACCGCCCTGCCCGCGCCGCCCGCGATGGTGAGCCGCCGCGGGGGCGCCGTGACCTGGTCGCGGGCGGTGATACCGACAGCGCGGCCGCCGTCGTCGAAGACCTGCGCCGGCACCGGCCGGGCGAGGACCGTCGCCGGGGACGGCGACGGCAGCCGTCCCGGCCAGGTCGCGTCCGGCGACGTCGTGCACTCGCGCGGGTCGCCCCACGGCACCAGCCGGACCCGGCCCGCGGGGTCGCGTCCGCCGTCGAGCACCGGGGTGAGCACGCCTTCGGGCCCGAGCAGCCCCTGGACACGCACGAACGCGCGGGCCGCGCGCTCGTCGTCCTCGCCGGAACGGCCGGTGCGCCACAGGTCGAGCTGCAGCGACCGCCCCTCGACGACCTCCTCGGGTTCGAGCCGCAGCCGCACGACACCGGACGTCGGACGCTGCCCGGGTGCGGCGCGCAGCCAGCCCTCGAACTGCCAGCGCACGCGATCGGCGACGCCGGCGGGCGTCAGCGGTTCGGCGCACCGCCACGCCCGGCCGACGTGTTCGCCTTCTTCGGTGACGGCGTAGATGCCCAGCCGCGTGCAGGCCAGGCCGTGCCCGGCGAGGCCCGCGCAAAACCGCGTCGCGAGGCCCTTGGCGACGAACGCGGCGACGTCGACCCGCTCGACTACGGGGTCGAACTCCTCGGCCAGGGTCAAGTCCGGCGCGGGCCGGCGGCGCAACGGCGGCCGTTCGGAGCGGCCCCGCGCCAGCCGGTGGGCCAGCAGCCCGGCCGCACCGAAGCGGTTGGCGACGTCACGTTCGGACAGGGCGGCGAAGGCACCGAGCGTCTTCAGCCCGAGCCGCCGCAGCAGGTCTACGAGCTCCGCACGATCGGCTCCCGGCTGGTCGAGTTCGGTGACCGGAAGCGGGGCGAGGAAGTCGCCTGCCCGCCCGGGTTCGACGAACTCACCACACCGCGCGGCGAGCGTCGCGGCGAAGAGCCCCTCGGCGACGCCGACCTGACACTCGACCCCGGCCGCGGCGGCGACCTCGTCGAGAAGCCGTTCCACCAGCGCGTGTTCCCCGCCGAAGTAGCCGGCGGCCCCGTCGACGGGCACGGCGACCAGCCCGGGCCGCACGACTTCGACCCCGACAACGAGCCCTTCGACGGCCCGCGCGACCGTTTCGAACAGCCGCGCGTCCCGCCCATCGTCGGCGGGGAAGACGGCGAGTTCCGGACAGTTCGACTGGGCATCCCGCCGCCGCATCCCCCGCCGCACGCCACTCCGCCGGGCGACGGCGTTGCAGGCGACGACCCGGTTGGCCTCGAAGACGCCAACGGGCAGCTCGGCGGCAACCCCACCCCCGGCCGCGGCAGCGACGGCGGGCCAGTCGGGGCACCACAGGACCAGCATGCGGGTGGGTGCGTCGGGCGCACTCCGCGGGGACGGAACGGTCACCTGGCCTCCCGGACCCGATCGCCGCCCGGACGCGGGCGGAGGTGACGGAGTGGCAGGATCACGCGGCCGGGTGGCCGACTCGGGCGCCTGCTTGAGCGCGCGAGGGGTCGGCCCGCAGCCCAGAGCGGTCGGCTCGCGTACCCAGAGGGTCGGCTGGCGCACCCGGAGGATCGGCTCGCGCACCCGGAGGGTCGACTGGCGTACCCGACGGGTCGGCCCGCGCACCCGGAGGGTCGGCTCGCGTACCCAAACGGTCGGCCCACGTACTCGAAGGGGCGACTGGCGCGCTCGGAGGAGCGACCCGCGTACTCGAAGGGTCGGCCACCGTACCCGGACAGTCGGCCCACGCACCCGAGCAGTCGGTCCGCGTGTCCAAGCGGGCGACTTGCGTACCCGGAGAACCTGCCGTCGTACATGAACGGTCGGCCCGCGCACCCGGAGGGTCGGCTTGCGTACCCGGAGGGTCGGCTCGCGTGACCGAAGACCGAATCCACGTGACCAGAACCCGATCTCGCGTGATCAGAGCCGTAACTGGCGTGATCGGGCGCGGATCTCGCGTGATTGGGGAGGCATCTCGCGTGATTGGAGGGGCATCTCGCGTGACTGGGGAGGCGTCTCGCGGGACGGGAG
>JARAWT010000134.1:0-2320 GCA_033793495.1 Streptomyces sp. MN03-5084-2B
GGGGTCTGGAGAACGGGGACGGGGGCGGCGATGGCCGTCGGCTGGGCCACGGTGACGAGGGTGATCACCGAGACCGCGGCGAGGGCACCTGAAACCACGCGCCTGAGGGAATGCGACTGCACGGTCGCGCGGGTCTCCTTTGCGTCTCGGCCGCCGAGGGGGACCGGGGCACGAAGAGGCCGGGGAGTTCCTCTTCACCGCTGTCCCGCCACCACGCGCCCGCAGCCGTGCGCTTTTGCCATGCACGAGCCGCAACAGGTGAAGCACGCGGTGGTGGTTCCGGTTCCCAGCTTCCCGACAAAGCTGCGTCCGGCGGCGATCTCGCGTCGCCGTCTCCGCAGACGGCCGGGGGCCACGAGATCTCGGACAGGTTACGAAAAGAGCGCCACCACGTCCACCACCTCACGGCCAAAAACACTGCGTGATGCCGCTGAACACCATCGGACCAGGGCGGGAGAAAAGTTGTGATGGGCGTTACACGCTGGGGTTTCTCCGGAGGGCTTTTCGACTACCGACCGTTCACCGATGCAATCGACCATTCGGCGCGCCGTCACGAAACGGTGGAAATCAGGCGGTGCGCCGGATCGGTTCTTCCACCAGCCTCAGGCGCGGCACCATGCCCGCCTCGGCCAGCGCGTCGATCGCCCGCCGCTCGTCGGCGTCCCACACCACGGCGGGTGGCGCGCCGAGCAGCACGCTCACCACGCAGTCGTGGCACGAGATGCCGCGCACGACGCAGCGGTCGCAATCGACCACCAGGTTCTCGATGTCGGAAACGGCGATGTGCGAGACGTCCACTGCGGACAGCTCGGGGGTGCCGGTCACGGGGTCCTCCTCACGTCGGTGGTGACTGGGGAAGACGGTAGGCGCCACCACCGACAGTTTCGGTGGATCAGACCCGCGAAAGGCGGCTGACCAGCACCGATGACGGCGTCGGGTGGGCGCCGCGGCCCCGCACCGAGTCCGCGACCGCCCGGTCGGACGTCGCGACGACCATCGGCCGCCCCGCCGGCTCGGCCGCCACGAGGTTGCGGATGACGTCGTCGGCCAGCACCCCGCGGTCGGAGAACAGCACCCGCACCCCGCGAGGCACCGAGGCGGGCACGGAGAGCACGCCGGCGCCGTCGAACACGACGGTGACCTCGGCAGACGTGCGCGCGGCCAGCGCGGACAGCTGGTGGATCAGCCGGTCGCGCTGGTCGGCGAGGGCCAGTTCCGGATAGCCGGTCTTGGTGACGTTGTAGCCGTCGACGATCAGGTGCACGGCGGGCAGCGCGAGGTAGCGGTCCAGCGTGGACACGTCGGCGATCTTGCCGCCCTGGCCGGTGCCGGCACTCGCGCCGCGGACCATGTCCGCCGGGCGGGCGCCGCGCGCGCCGAGGGCGAGCTCGCGGCGGAGGCCGGTGACGGCGCCGTCGATGGTGTCGACGAGCAGGGCGAGCCGCACCTCGTCGGCCTGCCGGGCCTCGCGCGCGGACTGGCGGGCGATCTCGGCGTCGGCGACCGCGCGTTCGGCGCGGGCCCGTTCGGCCGCGACGCGCTGCCGTTCGCGCTCGAGCTGGGCGTTCAGGGCCGCGATCTCGTCGTTGCGGGCCGCCGAACCGCGTTCGGCCTCGGCGGACGCCGCTTCGGCCGCGTCCCGGGCCTGGCGCAGCTGGACGCCTTGTTCGCGAAGGCGCTTCAGGAGCTTCTCGACTTCGCCCTCGCGCTCGCCCCGGGCGCTCTCGGCGGCTTGTTTCGCTTCGGCGAGCTCGGCGCGGACCTGGGCGAGCTCGGTTTCGAGCCGCTGGGTGCGGGCGAGCGCGGCGTCGCGTTCGGCGCGCAGGGCGTTTTCCCCGGCGTTCCGGGCGACCAGCCGGACGCGCCCGGTGGCCCCGGACTCGCCGAGCAGGACCGCGGCGGTCGCCGCGGCGACCGAGTCGGCGGCGTTGGGGTCGAGGGCGTCGGTGCGGTGCTCGCGCAGCCACTCGATGACGGCGGTCCGGAACTGGGAGGAGTCGGCCAGCGCCGTGAGCAGGGCCGCGCCGCCGAGCTTGGCGCGCTTGGCCGGGGCGAACTTGGCGACCGGCCGCAGCTGGCGGGGCACGTCGGTGGCGGGCAGCTTGGCGACGGCGGCCGCGGCGAGCTCCGCGATGCGGTCGCGCACCGGTTCCGGCAGCGCCGGCCAGGTGGCGGGTTCGGGATGTCCGGCCTGGTCAGCGAGCTCCTCGGCCGGCTCGGGGCGCGACGCGACACCCGAGGGACCGACGGGGTCCCCGGGCGGCTCCGGCACGAGCGGCTGCGGGTGCATTGGTCCAGGGTAGGCCCCGCCCCCGCATCC
>JARAWT010000135.1:0-1356 GCA_033793495.1 Streptomyces sp. MN03-5084-2B
ACCCCGCCCCGGCCACCTCGTCCCGCAACTCACCGGCCCCGTGCCAGTGGGTCGGAACGAACCCGACGTGCCCGTCATAGGCCCCGGTCCGGACAACCGCCCGAACCGAACCCTCCAACGCGGCCGTGAGCGTCCCCGCCGCCCCGGTCTCCAGCAGCGAGAGGTACCGGCTGATCCCCGCGGCCGCCAGCACCCCACCCGGCCGCAGCACCCGGCGCGCTTCGGCAAGCGCCCGCATCCGGTCGGCCCGATCAACCAGGTGATAGAGCGGCCCGAGCAGCAACACGACGTCGAACGCGGCGTCCGGGAAGCTCAACCCGCGGGCGTCACCGACCGAGGCGGTCACCCCGGGCAGTGTCCGGGCGTGCGCGACGTGGTCCGCGACCACGTCGACCAGGTGGACCACGTGCCCGTCGGCGGCGAGCCACTCGGCGTGGACCCCGGTGCCGCCACCGACGTCCAGGACGCGAGCCCGGCCGGGCAGGAAGCGGCGGAGCAGTTCACGGGTCCGCAGGTACTCCAGGCGGCCGTGCGGGGTGCGGGCGAGGCGGGTGTGCTCGGCCGGGCCGGTGCGGTAGTGCGCGTCGAGATCCACCCGGTCAGGATGCCGGAGGAGGCGTCCGGAAGTTCTGGTCGGCGAAGGCCAGCAGGTACGGCAGCGTGGCCCGGGCCGTGTGCCAGGTGTGGTTGAAGCCGCGCTCGGCGTGGACCACCGCCTCCTGGCCGCGGGCGTGCAGTGCGTCGGCGATCCGGCGGGCCGTCGAGACGTCGGTCGGCGCGCCGGTGCCGACCGCGAGCATCACCGAGATCGGCGCCGGGAACTTCATCGTCGGCAGGTAGCGGCGGGGTGTGTTGGCCGCGATGGCCTGCCGGTTGCCGTCGAGGATGCCGACCGAGTCGTTGAGGTCGTCGTAGGGGAGGGCGATGACCAGGGTGGCGAACTCGTCGACGTGGTGGAGGCCGATGTTGAGCGCGCCGAAGCCACCGCCGGACATGCCGCCCAGCGCCCGGTGCGTGCGGTCGGCGAGGGTGCGGTAGCGATGGTCGATCGCCGGGACGACGGTGCCGGCCAGGTAGGTCTCCAGCTGCGGGCCGCCGGGCACGTCCAGGCACTCCCAGTCGGTGCTGGGGTTGCCCGCGGTCATGTCGACGCTGACCACGATCATCGGCGCGATGACGTTGGCCTGCTGCAGCGCCAGGAGCGAGCCGGGGGCGTCGCCCGAGGTGAGCCAGTCGCGGGGGCCGCCGAAGGGGTAGCCGTGGATCAGGTAGACGACCGGGTAGCGGCGGGTGGGATCGCTGTCGTAGCCGGGCGGGAGGATGACGTAGTTGCTGCCCGACGGGACCGCGTGGGCG
>JARAWT010000136.1:0-1271 GCA_033793495.1 Streptomyces sp. MN03-5084-2B
GTGGAGTTGCCCCGGTGAGGCGGACACGGGGTTGTTAGGCAGCGTGTGCTTGAGCGTAGTGGTTGTTTCGGGCTTCGGCTGGGGTGTGGTGGCCGACCGTGGAGTGCAGCCGATGATGGTTGTAGTACTGCAGCCAGGTGAACACGTCCTGGCGGGCTGCGGCGCGGGTGGGCCAGATGGTGGTGCCGATCTCGGTTTTGAGGGTGGCGAAGAAGGCTTCGGCGACGGCGTTGTCGTAGCAGGACCCGACCCGTCCGACCGACGGCCGGATCTTCCTCTCGGCGAGAGCGGCCCGGAACTGGCCGGAGGTGTACTGGACCCCGCGGTCGGTGTGAAACACCGCATCCGGCTGGATGAGGCCGCGGGCGGTGGCCAGGTCGACCGCGTCGCAGACCAGGTCGGTCCGCATATGGTCGGCCATCGCGTGCCCGACGATTTCGCGGGTGTGCAGGTCGATGACGGTGGCCAGGTAGAGCCAGCCCTGGAAGGTGGGCAGGCAGGTGATGTCTCCGACCAGTCGCGTCCCGGGTTTCTCGGCGGTGAAGTCGCGGCGGATCAGATCACCGACCGGGGTGACCGGGCCGGCCGCAGGCCGGGTCAACGCTCGGCGCTTGCGGCGGGTGATCCCGGCCAGACCGTGCTCGCGCATCAGCCGCTCCACCCGTTTGTGGTTCACCGGGTGGCCGCGGCGGTGCAGCTCCGCGGTGACCCGCGGGACCCCGTAGGCACCGCGGTGCTCGGCATGAATCTTGGTGATCAGAGCCACCAGCTCGGCCTCGGCCTCCGCCCGCGCGGTCCGGGCCTGCTCGGTGGCGACCCACTCGTGGAAACCTTGCCGGCGCAAGCCCAGAACCTGGCACAACCGCTGCACACCGAACTCGGCGCGGTGTTCGGAGATGAACCGGTAGCGGTAGATCATCGATCCATCTCGCGCGCAAAATAGGCGGCCGCTTTCCGCAGGATCTCCTTCTCTTTCTCCAGCTCAGCGACCCTTTTACGCAACCGCTGCACCTCCTGAGCCTCAGCCGGATCCTCCTCCGGCGGCCCGGCCTCGGCGGCCTGTTTGGCGACGTTGACCCAGGACCGCAGGGTTTCGTGGTTGACCCCCAGCTCCCGGGCGATCTGCCGCAACGGCCGATCACTGGAGTTGACCAGCTCAATGGCGTCGCGACGGAACTGCTCCGGATACTTCGACCTGCGAGACACCAAGACATCCTCCCTCCAGACCACCGTCTGGAAGCAAGGTGTCCGGCCCCAAGGGGCAACTCCAC
>JARAWT010000137.1:0-1189 GCA_033793495.1 Streptomyces sp. MN03-5084-2B
CCGACCCGGTGGTGGTGAACAGCGACAGCTGGCCCGGTCCGGGATACCGGTCAGTGAGCCGCTGGGCGGGGCCGAGCTCGCCCAGCCGCGGCGAGCGCGGCGCGCCGGGCCGGGTCCGGCGGACCCGCATCGGGAACATGAACTGGCCGGTGCGGGTCGAGGGCGGATCCGCCGGCGGATGCACGCCCCCGCCCCCGCCGGGGCCGCGGGTTCCGGGCCTTCGCCCGCGACGTCCGCCGAGGGCGGCGGTGGCGCCGCTAAGCAGTCCCATCGTCTTGTAGGCGATCACGCCACGCGCGATCCGCCCGAGCAGCGAGGGGCGGCCGGAGCGCAGCGGGGCAAGGAACCAGAACGGGATCTTGATCAGCACGTAGAACAGCGCGATGCACAGCAGCAGGTTCACCAGCGCCGAGGGAGTGGGGCCGAAGACGGTGAACCCGCCGGGGGCGAAGAAGATCTTGACCGTGACCACCAGCGTCAGCGACTGGCCGACCTGGATCGCCAGCACACCGCCGTAGCCCTTCCACCAGAAGATGGCGACGCCTTCGGTGTGCGGGAGGGCGTGGAACATCAGGGCGATCGGCGCGGCCGCGATCAGCAGGACCGTCACCAGGACCCGCACGATGAACACGACGAGCAGCACCAGCAGCAACGCGACCAGCACCAGGCCGAGCACGCCGAGGAACAGGCCGCCGCCGTGCAGCGACCCCTGCACCATGGTGATCAAGGCGCGGGTCATCGCCGCGGTGTCGACGCCTTCGCCGAGCACGGCGGCGGAGAGGGCGTTGGCGATCTGGATGCCCTTGGTGGCCAGGAACAGCGACAGCGTCCCGGCGAGAAACCCGACCACCAGGCGGGGTGCGAGTTCCTTGACGGTGTAGCGGGTTTGCAGCGTCTGGTAGGCCATGATGATCAGCCCGGCCAGCAGCACCAGGACCACGTAGGCGGTGAGCAGGATGTGCCACGACCCGGTCCACGCCGCCCCGAGCCCGGGCAGCTGATCCGGCTCCGGGGTGGACAGCAGGGTTTTGCCGAGCAGGTCCAGCAACGGGTTCAGTCCGGCGGCCACGACCGCGGCGAACATCGCGCTCGCGGCGACCACCATGCAGCCGGTGAGGTCGGTCAGGCCACACGACGCGACGTCGCCTCCCGCACCGCCGGGCACCGGCGCCGGGGGAGGGTTGCTGGG
>JARAWT010000138.1:0-928 GCA_033793495.1 Streptomyces sp. MN03-5084-2B
CCTCCCTTCGAGTGAACGGCCCTTGCCCGGCAGCGCCTCCCGCGCGCACCCGTAGGCTGGAGAACGTGCACACGGTCGCCGTACTCAGCCTCAAGGGAGGCGTCGGCAAGACGACGGTCGCTCTCGGTATCGCGTCCGCCGCCTTGCGTAGGGGCACGCGGACGCTGGTCGTCGACCTCGACCCGCAGGGCAACGCCACCACCTCGCTCGACCCGCCCTTCACCGACGCCACCCTCGCGGACGTGCTCGAGACCCCGACCCGGGAAACGCTGGAACGCGCGATCGCCCCGAGCGTCTGGAGCGAGGACGTCGACGTCCTCGTCGGCACCGAGGAGCTGGAGCTGCTCAACGACCCGGACGCCGACAGCGAGCGCCTGGCGAACTTCTCCCGTGCACTCGACGAGCTGCACCGCACGCCGCTGCGCGAAACCCCGTACGAGCTGGTGATCCTGGACTGCCCGCCGTCGCTGGGCCGTCTGACGAAGTCGGCGCTGGTCGCCGCGGACAGCGCGCTGATCGTCACCGAGCCGACGATGTACGCCGTGGCCGGCGCGTCCCGCGCGCTGGAGGCGATCGAGAAGATCCGCAAGGAGCTGAACCCGGACCTGCGCCCGATCGGCGTCCTGGTGAACAAGCTGCGCGTGCGCTCCTACGAGCACCAGTTCCGGATCGCCGAGCTGCGCGAGAACTTCGGCTCGCTGGTGATGCCGACGGCGATCACCGACCGGCTCGCGGTGCAGCAGGCCCAGGGCGCCTGCAGCCCGATCCACGAGTGGCACTCGCCGGGCGCCCAGGAGATCGCGCTGACGTTCAACATGGTGCTGGCGAAGATCCTGCGCTCCAACCGGGCGGGCCGCCACCGCATCGCCGGCGAGGAGGCCGAGGGCCCGGACTGGCCCGAAGGCCCGGCCCCGGAGACCCCCGAGGC
>JARAWT010000139.1:0-919 GCA_033793495.1 Streptomyces sp. MN03-5084-2B
GGCGTTGTCCGGGTGGCCGGGCGGTGGGACCTGCGTTGCCGGGGTGGCTGAGCGGTGGGACCTGCGTTGCTGGGCGAGGCCGAGCAGCGGAGCCAGGCCGTTAGTCCGAACCGCCCGGCTCCGGTCCGTCGCCGCCGACGGCGCGGTCGACCAGGGCCGCCGCCGCGCCCGTGTAGCCGGCGGGGTCGAGCAGCTCGTCCAGCGCGGCCGGCGTCAGCACGTCGGTGATGGCGGGCAGCTCGTCCAGGACGTCCCGAAGCGGCCGGTCCTCCAGCACCGCCCGTCGGGACGCCTCGCCCAGCAGTTCCTTGGCCGTCGCCTTGCCGAGCAGCGGCGCGAGCACGGCGGAGAGCCGTTCGGAGACGATCAGCCCGTGCGTCGACGCCAGGTTCGCCCGCATCCGCCCGGGCTCCGCACTGAGCCCGCGCGCGAGCTCGGCGGCGGTGTGCGCGGCGCCGCCGGTCAGCCGCAGGCACTCGCGGACCAGCTGCCACTCGGCGTGCCAGACCCCCGCCGACCGCTCGTCCTCGGCGAGCATCGACTGCGTGACCCCCGCGGCCAGCACGGGCACCTGCAGCGCGGCCGACCGGATCAGCGTCGCGAGCACCGGGTTCCGCTTGTGCGGCATCGCCGAGGAACCGCCCCGCCCGTCGGCGGCCGGTTCGGCGACCTCGCCCAGCTCGGTCCGGCTGAGCGTCTCGACGTCGACGGCCAGCTTCCCCAGCGCTCCGGCCGTGAACGCGAGCGCACCGGCGAGGTCCGCGACGGGCGTCCGCAGCGAATGCCACGGAAGCACCGGAGCGGCCAGCCCGGTCTCCTCGGCGAACGCGGCGGTCAGCCGTTCCACGTAGTCGCCGACGTCCGCGTCGCGAGCCGCCCCCGACCTGCCGGAGAGCGCGGCGGGTGTGCCGGCGTTGTC